>JANPDL010000026.1:0-34391 GCA_031431475.1 Hyphomicrobiales bacterium | reverse complement strand
GCGAGCCGGGACGCCGCATGCTGCTCAGGGGCCTCAGCGTGCTGTGCGCACCGGGGTGCAGGACGATCTGGCTGGCGCTGCACCAGATGGACAGCGCGGGGGAGACAAAGCGCGGACGGTTTCTGGACAAGGTGGAGGGGGTGTTTCGGGGGATGCGGTGAGGGGGGAGCTATTGTTCCAGCGGAAGTTTGCCTTGCGCCGTTTCTGGCGGCAGCGGAAGCTCGGCAATGCCAATCACACGCATTTAGACAGTTGCCCGCTTCTTGATGCCAACATCGTCCGAATAGATCACGCTAGCCCGTGCGACTGTGGCGATGGCGACGATCTGGTCATCGAATTTCATCTTTCGCTTTGTGTCGGACGATGTTCGATTTGCGAGCGATTGTCGGTTCATTTCTGCGAATTCAACAGCAGCGAGTAGGTCAAAATCTGCTACTCGCAAAACTGCCGATTTGCTGATGATCGCTAGCCACTCATGAGCGGCAGAGCCCGCCTTCACCAGAACTTCTGCTAGGGCGGGAGAAGGAATTATTAAACGCTCTCTACGCTTTTCGAGATCAGCAAGAAGATACTCGAGCCGTGCCCTGCCGTTGGGAACGGGCAGCAAAGTGGCAGGATCATTTGGCGCTGAAGCAGACGCATCGAACAAGAAAACAAGAACGGTGGAGTCGATTGCAACAGTTAATGGGCAGCCTCTTCATCATGCCGCATTGCTAGCAATTCCCCAACGGGATCAATACTTTCAGCCCAATCGCTTCCGATAACACTTCTGAGGCGGTTGACAACATTCGTTAGGGGTTCGCTGTCAAGTTCTTCAAAACTTTGCGCTTTGAATTCGTCCATAACCCATATGCCTTCAGCACTGCGTCTGAATTTGCCAACGCCACGCAGTCGGATTAAAGGGCCAAAAAGATATTCCCGCAAATCAACTGCCAAATCCTTCTTCATCTCGATTCGACCGTGGACGTCATCTCCGTCGATGATTTCAGCATGGATCGTCGCATCGCGACCACCTAGCTTGACTAGTTGGCCTTGAATGACTGCTTCTTTTTCAAAAGGCCCATAAACAGCTGGTAAAATCCTGTTCTTGCCCGGGAATGGGACGATGATCGCGCCGTCGTCTTCATCCAGCGAACCAACTGCATTGTCGGTGCGCAACATGTCATCAAGTTGCTGGAAGGCCTTCTTCATATCTTTTGGCGGGCTTCCAGCCTTCATCGCCATTAGGCGATCAATCACTTTTGGTCGCGCTGGAACATCAACGCGCGCAACAAGTCCGACCGACGCATCAACAATCTGATCGAAATGAACTGAGTCGCGCTCGCCCAGCAGTTGGGCAAACGCGCGCATGTATTCCGCCAAACGCTCCATAGGGATGGTGGCAGGCGTATAGCTTTGCTCAATACGAAACCGATAGGGACCACTCATGTTGATACTCATGACGCTTCAAAGTATAATGTCAAATTATGGCGTTTGTGTTGACCAGCAAAATGTAGCGCTTTTGCCGAACATAGGCTTGATGTTGTTAACCTTTTCACTGGCCCTAAAGTGATGCTTTCCGCAGCACAGCCCATAAATTGCCATAGATGCCCTTTCCGCCTAGCACCCATCGCGCTAAACCTCCTCCCATAACCAAAATCAGCCGCATCCCAACTGCGGCCCGGAGGAAACACCCATGCTCACCCGCCGTTCGGCCCTACTGGCCGCCGCCCTTCCTTTTGCCACGAATGCCTTCGCGCAGGCCTTCCCGTCCAAACCCATCCGCATGGTCGTGGCCTATCCCGCCGGGGGGCCGACCGATGGCATTGCGCGCATCGTGGCGCAGGATATGGCGCTGGCGCTTGGGCAGAACATCGTGGTGGAGAATGTCGGCGGGGCTTCGGGCTCCATCGGTACGCGGCAGGTGGCGAAGGGTGATGCGGACGGGCATGTCATCACGTTCGGCAACAACCAGACGCATGGCAACAACATGTTCCTCCTCAAGGAGCCGGGCTATGACGCCGTGAAGGATTTCGCCCCGCTCGCCAGCCCCGGCGCGTTCGAGCATGTGTTCGTGGTGAAGAACGAATTGCCGGTGAAATCCATTCAGGACCTGATAGCACTGGCGAAATCAAAGCCGGGTGAACTGAATTATGGCTCCACCGGCCTTGGCTCGGGCTCGCATCTGTCGACCGAGTTGTTCATGGTGCGCACGGGCATCAAGATGCAGCATGTGCCGTTCCGCGGCGCTGCTCCCTTGATCCAGGAGATCGTCGGCAACCGCATCGATGTCGCCAATTCCACCATGGGCTCGGTGTTCCAGCAGATCGAAGCCGGTGCAATGCGGGCCATCGCGATTGCCTCGCCGAAGCGCAATCCACAGTTGCCCAACGTGGCGACCTTGCAGGAGCAGGGCGTCTCAGGGGCCGATGCCGAGAGCTGGACGGGCTTTTTCGCACCCGCCGCGACGCCGGCACCGATTGCGGAGCGGTTGTCGAAAGAGATCCTCGCTTCACTCGCAAAACCCGCCGTGCGCGATGCGATCACCAAGCTCGGGTTCTCGCTGAACCTGCGGGATGCAGCCCAGCTCAAGACTTACCAGATAGCCGAAATCAAGGTGTGGGAGGATATCATCAAGGCGGCAGGGTTGAAGCCGGAGTGAGCGGCCGGATTACCAACTTGCAATCCGTGCGCCAGCAACCGGACAGGGTTGACGCTGCACAATCTTCTTCCTGACTGAGCGTCAGGAGAGGAGCCATCATGACAATATCCCGTCTGTCGTTCGGCCTGTCGCTGGGTGCGTTGCTGCTGCTAGCCGAGCCTGTTTCATCCGCACGGGCCATGCCGGTGTCCGGAGAGCTTGGCAAGGTCTCGTCATTTACCATGACCGACGTCCAGTATTCGACTTCGAAGAGCTTCCGCAGCTGCATGCGTCAGAAATACGGCCCAAAGTATTTTCGCGGCGTGAAGCGGGCGCATCGCTATCACATGGCACAGGCCTGCGGTGGTTGAAGGCTGGCACCGGTTTATCCGAAGGCTCTTGAATGGCGTGCGTCTGTGCGTCAGTTATAGGCGATGCAGCAACGCTTAACACTGACTTTCGCCCTTGTTCTGATGCTGGTCGCCAGCTTCTCCGGTGCGACGGACGCCCAGACAGGCCTGCGGTCATTCCAGACCGAAAAGCGGTCCGTAACGGTGGAAACAGTTGCAAAAGGTCTGGAGAATCCGTGGGGCCTCGCCTTTTTGCCCGACGGGCGCATGCTGGTGACGGAACGTCCGGGCCGGATCAGAGTTGTGGCATCGGATGGAACTTTGTCTGCGCCCCTCACCGGTGTTCCAAATGTCTCGGCGCGCAATCAAGGCGGAATGCTGGATATTGCGCTGGATCCTGATTTTACGGCCAACCGCTTGGTCTATGTCACGTTTGCGGAACCGCGCTCGGGCGGCAACGGCACGTCCGTAGCAAAGTTGCGGCTCAATGCTGGGGCAACCGGCTTTGACCAGACCCAGGTCATCTTCCGGCAGGAGCCTACCTATAACGGCGGCCATCATTTCGGCTCTCGCATGGTATTCGATCGCAGTGGCGCGATGTTTGTTGCACTGGGCGACCGCTATGACCTCAAGGATCAGGCGCAAAACCGCGCCAACACGATCGGCAAGATTATCCGCATCGCCACAGATGGCTCAATTCCGGCGGATAATCCCGGCCTGAAGCGCGAGGGATGGCTGACCAGCATCTGGTCCATCGGTCATCGCAACGTGCAGGGGGCGGCGCTCCATCCCGTTACGGGCAAGCTCTGGACGGCCGAGCATGGTGCGCGCGGCGGCGACGAGATCAATATACCGGAGGGTGGCAAGAACTACGGCTGGCCGGTAATTACCTACGGGCGCGATTATTCCGGCGCGAAGATCGGTGAGGGTACTGAAAAAGCGGGCATGGAGCAGCCGGTATTCTACTGGGACCCCTCCATCGCGCCCTCCGGTATGGCGTTCTACACGGGTGACCGCTTTCCCGAATGGAAAGGCAACGCCTTCGTGGGCGCGCTGGCGGGACAATTGGTGGCTCGTCTGACGCTGGACGGCGAGAAAGTGATATCAGAGGAGCGGTTGTTCGTCGGCATGAACAAGCGCATCCGCGATGTGCGGCAGGGACCGGACGGATTCCTGTATCTACTGGTGGATGCCGCTGACGGAGAAGTGCTGCGGGTGAGGTGAGCCTGTCAGGGCCGGTCGCGGCGATTCGCCGGATCAACACTCCCGCGAGTCGTTCTCATAGAAATATCCTGCGAAGCGCGGATGGATTTTGCAAGCCGTGCGAGGAATAGCCCTGTTGAACCTGCGTGAAGAGAGTGGTTAAGTTGTCTGACAAATGACTGACTGGATATGATGCCTCTCGATTCCCGCCCGCGCGAGCGCCTTGCAGAACAGATCTACGGCCGGTTGCTGGAAGACATCGCTTCGGGCGGCAAATCCGTGGGAGACCGGCTGCCCACCGAGAACGAGCTTGCAAAGAATTTCGGTGTTTCGCGCCCCGTTGTCCGCGAGGCGCTGACACGGTTGCAAAGCGATGGCTTCATTGCATCACGGCAGGGAGCGGGCACGTTCGTGCGCAACCGCCCGCCCAGCCGCCTGCTGAAATTTGCCAGCGCATCGGGGCTGTCGAGTTTCATGTCCTCCTTCGAGGTGCGGATTGCGCTGGAGGGTGAGTCGGCGCGCCTGGCGGCCCTTCGCCGTTCCGATCAGGATATCGCCCGCATCGCGGCCACGATCCGCGAGCTTGAGGCAGAAATCGCTGGCGGCACCGCCACCACGGATTCCGATTTCGACTTTCACCGCGCCATCGCCCGCGCCAGCGGCAATGTCCTGCTGGCCGAGATCGTGACCGCGCTGCTGCCGCCGCGTGCTGTTGAAGGTGCTGGAACAGCGCCAGGTTACATCCGTGGTGACCGCGTGCTGGATGAGCACAATCGCATCGCGGAAGCCATCATCGCAGGACAGGCCGAAAGCGCCAGCCTCGCCATGCGCTATCACATCGATCAGGCCCGCATCCGGCTGACGGATGTTGAGCGTGATCTGTGATGGATTTCCTCTCGCAGTCTCTCCCGAAAGCAGCACCATGAGCACCAGCCTCTTCAACCTCTCGGGCAAGACGGCCCTCATCACGGGATCATCCCGCGGACTTGGGCGCGCCATGGCGGAAGGCATGGCGGCAGCGGGTGCCAGCGTCATCATCAACGGCACCGATGCCCGGCGCGTGGCGGAAGCCGTTGCAGCAATGACAGCGCAGGGAATGAAAGCCACCGGCTCTGTCTTCAACGTCACGGATGAACCCGCAATCCGCGCTGCGTTCGAACAGTTTGATACCGCTGGCACAGCAATCGATATCCTTGTGAACAACGCTGGCATCCAGTTCCGCAAGCCGATGATCGAGCTTGAAAAGGCTGACTGGCAGCGCGTCATCGACACCAACCTGACCAGCGCCTTCGTTCTGGGTCGTGAAGCGGCCAAACGCATGATTCCGCGAGGGTCAGGCAAGATCATCAACATCGGCTCGCTGATGAGTGGCCTCGGTCGCGCCACCGTTGCTCCCTACACGGCGGCAAAGGGTGGCATCAAATCGCTGACCCAGGCGATGACGGCGGAATGGGCAGCCCTTGGCATTCAGGCCAATGCCATCGGTCCTGGTTACATGATCACGGAAATGAATCAGGCGCTGATCGACAATCCTGCCTTTGACACCTGGGTGAAGGCGCGCACACCATCCAAGCGCTGGGGAAAGCCGGAGGAACTGGTAGGCGCCGCGATCTTCCTGGCGTCACCGGCCTCGGATTACATCAATGGCCAGATCATCTATGTCGACGGCGGCATGACCGCTGTCATCTGAATCACAGGAAACACCACCATGCGCGCCATCATGATCCACCCTCCGCATGATCTGCGAGTCGAGGCCTTCGCAGAAGGCAAACCATCGCCAGCGGCGGGCGAAGTGCTGGTCCGCATGGCGGCGGGCGGAATCTGCGGTTCGGACCTGCATTATTATCACCATGGCGGCTTCGGCGTGGTGCGGGTCAAGGAGGCCATGGCGCTCGGCCACGAGGCTTCGGGCCATGTAGAGGCCGTTGGTGCAGGCGTCACGGGCCTCGCCATTGGCGATCTCGTGGCGGTCAATCCCAGCCAGCCCTGCGGCACCTGCCCTTCCTGCGGGCGCGGCGAACTCAACCATTGCGAGAATATGCGCTTCAACGGCAGCGCCATGCGCATGCCCCACGTGCAGGGTCTGTTCTGCGAATACGTGACGGCCCCGCGCGCCCGTATCTTCCGCATCGATCCGGCGGTGAGCCCGGCGGAAGCTGCGCTCTGTGAACCGCTTGCCGTCGCGCTGCATGCGGTGAAACAGGCGGGCAATCTCAAGGGCAAGGCCGTGTTGGTCACGGGCTGCGGCCCAATCGGCGTGCTGGCCATCGTGGCGGCGAAACTGGCAGGTGCAGCCCGGGTGATCGCCACCGATATCACGGCGCATTCGCTTGCCGTTGCGGCGCAACTCGGCTGCGACACCCCGGTCAATCTGGCGGAAACGCCGGACGGCCTTCAGCCCTTCACCGAAAACCGGGGCCAGATCGATGCCCTGCTTGAATGCTCGGGCAATCCCAGAGCGCTCGCAGGCGCAATCCCGGCGCTGAAGCCGCGCGGGCGCGTGGTGCTGGTGGGACTGGGCGGCGACGCACCCGTGCCGATCAACGCTATCGTCGCGAAAGAGCTGGAGATTGTCGGCACTTTCCGATTCTGCGAGGAATTCGCAACCGCGGCAGAGCTGATCTCAAGCGGCAAGGTCAGGCTGGGAGCAATGATATCAGCAACCTATCCGATGGCGCAGGCCAAGGAGGCGTTCGAACATGCATCCGACAAGGCGAGGGCGACGAAGGTGGCGGTGTTGCTGGGTTAACAAAAAAGGGGGCCGAAGCCCCCTTCTCAATGACAGCTCGAAGACAAGCCTTACGCGCTCTTCTTCTTGTCGTCCTTCACTTCCTTGAAATCCGCATCAATCACGTCGTCCTTGGCACCCTTGGAGGACCCGGCTTCCTTCGCCATGTCCTTCTCGGCGTCGGCCTTGGCGGCTTCGTCGGCCTGCGCCTTGTACATGGCTTCGCCGATCTTCATCGAGGCCTGCATCAGATCATTGGTGTTGGCTTTGACCATCTCCACATCGTCCTTGGCCAGTGCGTCGCGGAGCGCGGTGATGGAATTCTCCACCGCTTCCTTGTCGGTCTGGCCGATCTTGTCGCCATATTCCTTCAGCGACTTCTCGGTGGAATGGATCAGGCTTTCCGCCTGATTCCTGGCTTCCACCATTTCGCGGCGCTGCTTGTCGGTCTCGGCGTTGGCTTCGGCTTCCTTCACCATCTTGTCGATATCGGCGTCGGACAAACCACCGCTGGCCTGGATGCGGATCTGCTGTTCCTTGTTCGTCGCCTTGTCCTTGGCGGACACGTTGACGATGCCGTTGGCGTCGATGTCGAAGGTCACCTCCACTTGCGGCATGCCGCGCGGTGCAGGCGGAATGCCCACAAGGTCGAACTGGCCGAGGATCTTGTTGTCCTGCGCCATCTCGCGTTCACCCTGGAAGACACGGATGGTGACAGCGGTCTGGTTGTCCTCCGCCGTCGAGAACACCTGCGACTTCTTCGTCGGGATCGTGGTGTTGCGGTCGATGAGGCGGGTGAACACGCCGCCCAGCGTCTCGATGCCCAGCGACAGCGGCGTCACGTCGAGCAGCAGCACATCCTTGACATCGCCCTGAAGCACACCGGCCTGCACCGCGGCGCCGATAGCGACGACCTCATCCGGGTTGACGCCCTTGTGCGGCTCCTTGCCGAAGAAGTTCTTCACGATCTCCTGCACCTTGGGCATGCGCGTCATGCCGCCCACGAGAACCACCTCGTCGATATCGCCAGCCGTGAGGCCCGCGTCCTTGAGCGCTTTCTTGCAGGGCTCCATGGTGCGCTGCACCAGATCATCCACGAGGCTCTCGAACTTGGCACGCGAGAGCTTGAGGGTCAGGTGCTTCGGACCGGAGGCATCCGCCGTGATGTATGGCAGGTTGATCTCGGTCTGCGCCGTGGACGACAATTCGATCTTCGCCTTCTCGGCCGCTTCCTTCAGGCGCTGGAGGGCGAGCTTGTCCTTCTTCAGATCAATGCCCTGCTCCTTCTTGAACTCGTCCGCGAGATATTCCACGAGGCGCATGTCAAAATCCTCGCCGCCGAGGAACGTGTCGCCATTGGTGGATTTTACCTCGAACACGCCGTCGCCGATCTCGAGGATCGACACATCAAAGGTGCCGCCGCCAAGGTCATAGACTGCGATGGTGCCAGAGCCCTTCTTGTCCAGACCATACGCAAGCGCAGCTGCAGTCGGCTCGTTGATGATGCGCAGAACTTCGAGGCCTGCGATCTTGCCCGCATCCTTGGTAGCCTGACGCTGGGCATCATTGAAATAAGCAGGAACCGTGATCACGGCCTGCGTCACGGGCGAACCCAGATGCGCTTCAGCTGTTTCCTTCATCTTGATCAGGGTGAATGCGGAAATTTGCGAGGGCGAGTATTCCTTGCCATCAGCACTCACCCAGGCATCACCACCGGCATTCTTGACGATGTTATAGGGGACAAGGCCCTTGTCCTTTTGCGTCATCGGATCGTTGTAGGTACGGCCGATCAGGCGCTTGATCGCGAAGAACGTGCGCTCAGGATTGGTGACGCCCTGCCGCTTGGCGGGCTGGCCAACAAGGCGCTCGCCGTCGTCCGTGAAAGCGACGATTGACGGCGTCGTGCGCGCACCTTCCGAGTTCTCGATCACCTTCGGCGTCGTGCCGTCCATGACGGCGACGCAGGAGTTGGTGGTGCCCAGATCAATTCCGATAACTTTACCCATGGTGTGCCCCTTTAAAGCTGGCGTTTTATCCGCGTCCCGAAGCAACGCGGAATGCTTGAATAACAGCCATATAGTGAGGGGTTTTCCGGCTCACAAGGGTGTGATCGGCATCAGACACAAGATGGTTGATTCAAAAATCGCGGAGCAGATGCAGCCTCTTTCCAAATCTATGGTATATGATACCATATAGTCATGGCGAAAGCTGAACTGGTTTATCACGACAAGGCGTTTCTGGACTATGGCCTGATCGTTGAAATGACGATCTGGCGGTTGCCGGTCAGGACACCGGAACGACCACACGCCCTGAAATACTCTCTTTTCTTCAGCAGGTTGAGGGAACGCATCGTGGAATGTGATAACGAACGCGGCAAGGGCGACCACCGGCACTATTGCGAACGGGAGGAAGCATACCGCTTCACAACGGTCGAAGCGCTGGTTGCGGATTTTCTGGCGGATGTCGCCACAGCACGAGGGGGCGCACAATGAATGATACCATTACCCTGCATGTCGGCTCACTCGAGGATATGAGCCGTCGTTTCGTCTCGGCATGGAAAAAGGCCGAAGCGGGCCAGCCCGTTGACCGCGAACACATCACCTTCATTGACCTCCCGTCGCTGCTCTCGAAGCTCTCGCCAAAGCGGCTTGAGGTGCTGAAAGCGCTGAAAGCATCAGGCCCCTCCTCTGTACGCGCTCTCGCGGCTCTGATGCAGCGGGATTACAAATCTGTGCATCAGGATGTGGCCCTGCTCATTGATGCCGAACTGATCACGCGGCAATCCGCCGACCGTGTTGCCGTGACATGGAGCAAGGTCCATGCGGAACTGGACCTAACTGCGGCCTAAAGCCCCACATCCTCAGGCTTGCGCGCCTCACGCGGTTTGTACGTCGGCAGTGACCATCCCCTCGACAGCGCCAGACCGCGCAGGGCAAACGCCGACAAGAAACCCGCGAGCAAGGCAGGCTCTCGTGGCAGCACCAGAAGTGCAGCGAGATATGTCACCGCGCCCACCAGCGCCGCCGTTGCGTAAATCTCGCGTCGCAGGATCACCGGGCTTTCACCACCGAGAATATCGCGGATCATGCCGCCCATCGTGGCCGTGACGACGCCCATGGTTGCGGCCACCACTGGACCATGCGCCAGCGCCTTTTCCGCGCCCAGCACGCAAAACAGCGCCATTCCAAGTGCATCAAGCCAAATCAGCAGCACCAGCCGCGATCTCGGCACATGGGCCGCGAAAAACACCAGCATCGAGCAGCCGACGCACACCACGAGATAAAGCGGTTCCTTGACCCAGAACACAGGCGTCTGCCCCAGCACCAGATCCCGCACAGTGCCACCACCGATGCCGGTGACGGTGCCCAGAAAGGCGAAACCCACGATATCCATCTGTTTGCGCGAGGCCACCAGCGCGCCCGTGATGGCGAAAACGGCGATGCCGATCCAGTCGAGACCTGAAATCACCAGCGAAAACAGATCGGATGTCACCCCCACCTCGGCCCGGCCCTTGCCGCCGCCAGCGCCTGTTTCAGCGCCTGCGCAAAATCCGCCTTTTCCTCCGCGCCCAGAAATGCGCCCATCTCGACGCTCTTGCGCCCTTCCACCAGCGCAATGCGCTGCATGCCGAATTCGGCGTGTTCCTCGCTTGCCAGCTTCACCCAGAGCGGGTTGAACGACCATTGCGAGAGCTTGCCGCGCCAGGTCACCCGCCGGAACATCAGTTCGATATGTGTGAGAACGAGCTCCTCATAGGCCCGCGCCTGCCGGTTCGAAACGCGGAACGCAATCCACAGCAACACCACATCGAGGCCGAAGAAACCCACGACCGGCAAGGCGCCCAGCAGATAAAACGGGATCGAGATCAGAACGGTGCCGCCGATGATGAACGAGAACAGGATGATATGGCCTGTCCGCCCCAGCGAGCGATGCGGTTTCAGCCGCGCGCTGAACACAACCGCATCCGCGCCACGGCCATCTAAACCGTGGGACATCGCAAGTTTCGGGCTGTCACCTGTCATGGCCTGACTTATACCCCATGGATGAGCACAGGAAAGACAGCAAAATCCGTAATGGCCGCCCGCCGCCAGAGGCCAAAGGACGCAGCGGCGCATGAGACGCCCGCCGTCCTCACGCCCTCGGCCAAGGATTTTCGCGGCGCGGCGGAAATCGCCTTGGCTGCGGGCAAGAAAACCAAGGCCCCTGCCCTATTAAGCGATTCGGACCTCGCCGAATTCTTCCACCGCCTCCATGCGATAGAGCCGGAACCGAAGGGAGAACTGGAACACGTCAACGCCTTCACCCTGCTCGTCGCGGTGGTGCTGTCAGCGCAGGCCACGGATGCAGGCGTCAACAAGGCCACGCGGGCATTATTCCGGATCGCCGACACGCCGCAAAAGATGCTGGCACTTGGCGAGGATGCGGTGCGCGAGCACGTCAAAACAATCGGCCTCTACCGCAACAAGGCGAAGAATGTGATTCTGCTGTCACAGCAGTTGCTCGACGAGCAGAATGGTATCATGCCCGCCGACCGCGACTACCTCGTCACCCTGCCTGGCGTGGGCCGCAAGACGGCGAATGTCGTGCTCAACATGGCCTTCGGCATTCCCACCATGGCAGTGGACACGCATGTGTTCCGCGTCGCGAACCGCCTCCCCCTCGTGCATGGCCGCACGCCAGAAGAGGTGGAGGAGCGGCTGCTCAAGCGGATACCGGCGGACTACGCGCTGCACGCGCATCACTGGCTGATCCTCCACGGGCGATATACGTGCAAGGCACGCTCGCCGGAATGTCACCGTTGTGGGGTCAGGGATTTGTGCCGGAGTCCGGAGAAGCGGGGGTAACTACCTCTTCCGGTCCAGCAACCGATAAACCTCATCATCATTCCGCTTGCCCACAATGATGATCCGCACGGCATCCTCCGTCACATCATAGACAATCCGGTACTCACCCGAATCCACCCGCCGCAATCCGGCATGTCCCTGCAATTGCTTGCTGTCGGCGGGCAACGGATCACCCGTGAGCGCCAGAACGCGGCTGACCACCTGTTTGAAATGCTTGGGCGGCAGACCGGCCAGTTCTTTCAGAAAATCCTTGGTGTAATCAAGCTTCAGGCGGCTCATGCCGATTTCTGCACCAGCAGGTCCTGCAGCAGCGCTTCCGCCTTGTCCGCGCCAACAAAGCCGCTCTTCATGGCCTGAGCGGCGCGCGCGGCCCAGAGCGCATCTTCCATCGCCTCGAAGCGGCGGAACTGCTCCTCGCTCATCAATACGAAGGCTTCCTTGCCGCGCTTGGTGATCTGCACGGGCTCGCGCGCGGCGGACATGAACATGTCGCCCAGCCGCGTCTTGAGGTCGGACGCGGCAAAGGTTTTCATCTGGAGCGAGGCGGATTTGGCTGTCATGACATACAGATAGCAAAATCCCCCAATTCCGTAAACAGGGGATTTACCCCCACACCCACAATCCGGCCAGTCCCAGACATCCCACCACGATACGCCACCAGGCAAACGGCGCAAACCCGTGCTTGGAAATGAACCCCAGGAATCCGCGCACCACGAGCAGCCCGGACACGAAAGCCGCCGCAAAGCCGATGGTGATCAGCAGAATATCGTTGGACGACAACAGCTTGTAGCTCTTCAGCAGATCATAGCCGAACGCCGCCGCCATGGTTGGCATGGCGAGAAAGAACGAAAAGTCCGCCGCCGCACGCTTGCTCGCCCCCATCAGCATCGCGCCGACGATGGTGGCACCCGAGCGCGACACGCCCGGCACCATGGCCAGGCACTGGAAACAGCCGATCTTCAGCGCCATCGGGATGGAAAACTGCATCACGTCGTCTTTCGCGCCCTGCAATTTCAGGTCATCGATGACCAGCAGCACCAGCCCGCCCGCGATCAGCGCGATGCAGACGATCTCCGGCTTGAACAGGACGCCCTTGATGAAATCACGCGCGAAAAAGCCCACGATCATCGCCGGCACGAAGGCAACCAGCACCGCGATGACGAAATTGCGCTTCACGGGATCGCTGAACATGCCTTTCGCGATATCCATCAGCCGCCAGAAATAAACGATCAGAATGGCCAGAATCGCCCCGAACTGCACGAGTATCTCGAAGGTCTTGCCCTTGGATTCAAAGCCCAGAAAATGCCCCACAAGCAGCAGATGTCCGGTAGAGGATACCGGCAGGAACTCGGTAAAGCCCTCGACAAAACCGAGGATCAGCGCTTTGAGCATTTCCATAGGATCGTTCCTCGTGCGCGCCGCCGGGAATCGCGGTGCATCAGTGTCGTATGAATCATGGACGTTAAGCTCTGGCTAACCAAGGAAGCAACCGCACTCGGCTTTGATGTGTGCCGGGTGACTTCGGCTGCACAGACCTTCGACCAGCCGCTGGATACATGGCTAGCGGATGGTCATCACGGCACGATGGACTGGATGACGGAGAACCGCGACAGGCGCGCCTCACCGCAGGGGCTATGGCCTGAAGCGCGCTCCGTCATCATGCTCGGTATGAATTATGGACCGGAGGACGATCCGCTGGCGACGCTGGCACTGCCTGAGGTCGGCACGATCTCGGTCTATGCGCGCCACCGGGATTATCACGATGTGATCAAGGGCAGACTCAAGCAACTGGCGCAGAAGCTGGCAGCGCGTACGGATCATGCCGTGAAAGTCTTCGTCGATACAGCCCCGTTGATGGAAAAGCCGCTGGCGCAAGCCGCGGGGCTGGGCTGGCAGGGCAAGCACAGCGTGCTTGTATCGCGCGATCTCGGCAACTGGCTGTTTCTGGGGGCCATCGTCACCACGCTCGATCTCCCGCCTGATGAGGCCGAGACCGACCATTGTGGCTCCTGCCGCCGCTGCCTCACGGCCTGCCCGACCGATGCCTTTCCGGCACCCTATGTGCTCGATAGCCGCCGCTGCATCAGCTACCTCACGATCGAGCACAAGGGACCTATCGACCGGGAGCTCCGCCCGCTCATGGGCAACCGCATCTACGGTTGTGACGATTGCCTCGCGGTCTGCCCGTGGAACAAGTTCGCCGAGGCTGGCCGTGAAGCCAAGCTGCAAGCGCGCGAAGATCTGAAAGCACCACCGCTTGTGGAGCTGCTGGCGCTGGATGATGCGGCATTCCGCACAAAATTCGCGGGTTCACCGATCAAGCGCACAGGGCGAGACAGATTCATCCGCAACGTGCTGATCGCAACCGGGAATGCGGGGCATGCGCCTCCTCTCCTTGCAGCCACCCTCCCCCACCTCGCCGATCCAAACCCAGTCGTGCGCGGAGCCGCAATCTGGGCGATCTCCCGGCTTGACGCAGAGCGCGCAAGCGCCTTGAAACACGGGCATTTCGCGACAGAAGCTGATGCCAGCGTCTGTGAGGAATGGGAATGCATCACATGAATCTCTTCTGCTTCGGCCTCGGCTACAGCGCAGAAACGCTCGTCCGCCTCCACGGCGAGCGCTTTACCAGTGTCAGCGGAACCGTGCGCACGCTGGACAAGGCGAACCGTCTGCGCGCGACCGACGTCAATGCAATCGTTTACGCCGGTGGCGCGGCGGGTCCGCTGGTAGCGGCAGCACTGGAAAGTGCGGATTGCCTGCTGGTATCGGCAGCACCCGATGACGCGGGTGATCCGATGCTGCGGCAACTCAGGCCGGAACTGACGAACGCCGAAAACCTGCGCACCATCGTCTATCTCTCCACCGTCGGCGTCTATGGCGACCATGGTGGCGCGTGGATCGACGAGTCAGCGCCACTCAAGCCAACCAGCGAGCGCGGCAAGCGGCGGGTGTTGGCGGAAGAGGCGTGGATAGCCTTCGGGCAGGAGCATGGTGTTTCAGTACAGATCCACCGCCTCGCGGGTATCTACGGTCCCGGTCGCAATCAACTCGATGATCTGCGCGAAGGCACGGCGCGGCGCATCATAAAAGTGAGACAGGTCTTCAACCGCATCCATGTCGAGGATATCGCGGGCGCAGCGATGGCGGGATTTCTGCACCCCGCCATTACGGGTGCGTTCAACATTTGCGACAACGAGCCCTGTCCGCCGCAAGACGTGGTGAGTTACGCTGCCGACCTGCTGGGCGTGCCACCACCACCGGAAATACCTTTTGCCGACGCAAAACTCTCCGAAATGGCCCGCAGTTTCTATTCCGAGAGCAAGAGATGCTCGAATCGACGGCTGCGCGAGGTGCTGGACTATCAGTTACGCTACCCCACCTACCGCGAAGGCCTCAAATCGATGGCAAATTCGGACTGACGCAAGATTGATTCATGTGTCTTTCCGGGCACATCGCCTGCGGCAATGCGACTGCAGTGCAGCAATTTTGAAAAATGACCCTGATTTCAACGATTTGCCTTTGATTCACCGCGCTTGACAGATCAAGGGGGCGAAAATATGTATCGGCGCGATTGAGGGGCGGCTGAAAAGTCGCTTGTTCCAGCATTTGACAGCGGTTCGCCAGCGGATCGATGATGAGTGCCAAGACAGCGGACGATCCCGACATGAGCTCAAAAAGCTCTGGCCCCAATAATCATGACGCGGAACTGAAGGCCCGCCTCGACAAATTGTCGGGTGCGATCAAGGCGGAGATTGTTCACGTCGAAGACGAGCGCAAGTCTGCTGCTGCAACGACACCTGCTGTCGGGCTTGGCAAGGCGATGGGAACCGGTTTTCGGGTCACATCTGAGCTGGTGGCGGGTGTGCTTGTGGGCGGGTTTCTGGGCTGGTGGGTTGACCGCTGGCTGGGGACAAAGCCATTTGCAATGTTGATCCTGCTCCTTCTGGGCATGATCGCCGGGTTATGGAATGTCTACAAGATCGCGATGAAGCCGACAGGCCCCGGCGCGAACGATAAGACGAAAAGTTAGAACGGATGATCGGCCGGCCGGTTATCCGCACAAAATGAGGTAATTAGTGGCGAGCGAAGCAGGCGGTATCGACCCTATCCACCAATTCGAGATTGCCCGGATTGGTCCGTCGATCAACGTCTTCGGCAATGATCTGTCGCTGACCAATTCGGCACTGTTCATGATTGTCGCAGTCGTCATCATCTACTTTCTCATGATCTACGGCACGAAGTCGAAATCACTTGTGCCAGGCCGCCTGCAATCAGCGGCGGAAATGCTGTATGAATTCATGGCGGACACCGTTCGCTCCACCACCGGCAAGGAAGGCATGAAATTCATGCCGCTGGTGTTCTCACTCTTCATTTTCGTGCTGATCTGCAACCTTGTCGGCCTTATCCCCGGGACATTCACAGTCACCAGCCACATCGTCGTCACCTTCATGTTCGCTATGCTAGTGATCAGCACCGTGATCATTTACGGCTTCGCCAAGCACGGCACCCATTTCTTCGGCCTTTTCGTGCCGTCCGGAGTGCCGGCGCTGTTGATGCCTTTCATCGTGCTGATCGAGGTCATCTCGTTCATCTCGCGCCCCATCAGCCTGTCTATGCGTCTGTTCGCCAACATGCTGGCGGGCCATATTGCGCTCAAGGTTTTCGCCGGGTTCATTGTGCTGATGCTGAGCACTGGTGGCGCGGTGATCGCGCTGACGCCGCTGCCGATGGCCATGATTGTCGCTCTTTACGCTTTGGAATTGCTTGTCGCGTGCCTTCAGGCATTCGTCTTTTCAATTCTGACTTGCATCTATCTCAATGATGCGCTTCACCCCGGACACTGATTTCAGAAAATTCAGTCTCTCCCTCTCTCTCCCTCACCAGAACAATCAGGAGCTTCATATGGAAACGGATGCCGCAGCGCTCATCGGCGCTGGACTTGCAGCCATCGGAATGGGCGCCGCCGCAATCGGCGTTGGCACAATCTTCGGTAACTTCCTTTCGGGCGCACTGCGCAACCCGTCGGCCGCCGACAGCCAGTTCGGTCGCGCCTTCATCGGCGCGGCGCTGGCCGAAGGTCTGGGCATCTTCGCCTTCGTCGTGGCGCTGATCCTGCTCTTCGTGAAGAGCTGATTTCGGCCAATATCTCCCGCCGCCTGAGCGGCGGGAGTTTTCTTCGCTTTTTTAAGGTGGACCGATGATCTCGCTTCTCATCGGGACAGCCCATGCCGCCGAAACCGCAAAAGCGGAAGGCGGCGGGACTTTCCCGCCCTTCGACGCCTCGACATTCCCCGGCCAGATCTTCTGGCTCGTGCTCACGTTTGGCGTTCTGTATTATCTCATGTCCAAGATCGCATTGCCGCGCGTGGCAGAGATTCTGGAAACGCGGGAAGGCAAGATCGACGGCGACCTCAAGGCTGCCGCCGCCATGCAGGACAAGGCCAAGGCAGCAGGAGAGGCTTATGAAAAGCTTCTTGCAGACGCTAAGGCCGGTGCCCAGTCCACCGCCCAGAAGGCAAAGGATGCAGCCGCCGCTGCTACGGAAGCCAAACGCAAGATCGTGGAAGCGGATACCGCAGCGAAGCTCGCGGCATCCGAAGCCAGCATCAATACCGCGCGTGACAAAGCCATGGGCAATGTGGCCGGTATTGCGGCTGACACTGCTGCGGACATCGTAAAGCGCATCACGGGCGTCGCGCCCAAGTCGGACGAACTGAAGCGCGCCGTCGCTTCGGTCCAGTCCTGAGGAGCCGACGGACATGGATACCCTTTTCGTCGCAATCGGCTTTTTTATCTTTGTCGGCATTCTCGGCTATTTCGGCGTTCACAAGACGCTGATTTCCATGCTCGATGCACGCGGTCAGAAGGTCTCTGAACAGCTCGATGCTGCATCAAGCCTTCGCAAGGAAGCCGAAACACTGCTGGCGCAATACGAAGCCAAGCGCACTGCTGCTGAAAAAGAAGCCGAGCAGATCGTCAAGGATGCCAAGGCCGAGGCCGAGCGTATCCGCGTTGATCAGGAAGCTAAGCTCGCGGATTATGTCGTGCGCAGGACGAAACAGGCCGAGCAGAAGATCGCCATGGCCGAAGCAACTGCGACAGCAGAAGTTCGCGCCGCCGCCGCAGACGCTGCGATCCGCGCCGCAGAAGTGATCCTCAAAGGTCAGGCCACCGGCAAGATCGCCGATGATCTCATTGCTGCGGGTCTGAAGGACGTGCGCAGTCGGATGAACTGATTGCACGGTTCGCACCGTTGAAACAAAAAAAGCCGCTTCAGTCTGAAGCGGCTTTTTCTTTGTTCTATTTCCTCAGCGCGTTGCCACTGGAATAGGCTTGGGCGGCAGCGGGTTGTCCTGCGGACTTGCCACCGGCAAAGCTCGGCGCGTCGGCACTGGCGTATTTCTCGACGCCGAGCTCCCAGTGATGATCGGATCGACACCGGACCGTTGCGCCACAGCAGCAGGCGCCTTGCGCGGCTTGGCAGAAGCCACCGGGATAGCCTCAGGCGCAGCTGGCCGCACTTTCTTCTTGCCATCCAGCGTCGTCAGCGCCACGCCTTCGGGTGTGTCGAGGCCATAGATATCCTCGCGGAATTGCACATGGCCCTGCCCGTCGCCATAGGCCGTCAGGTAAACCCAAGCCACCGGCACATGCTTCTTCAGCTTGATCTCGGTGCGAAGGCCCGCCTCGATATCGCGGTCAATCTGCGCACGGTCGATGCCCTGTTCGGACAGCAACCAAGCGCCAAGGTCACGCACATCCGAGACGCGCGCACAACCCGAGGAGTGGAAACGCACATCCTGCCTGAACAATTCCTTCTTGGGCGTGTCATGCATATAGACCGCCTCGGTATTCGGCATGTCGATCTTGAGCTGACCCAGTGAATTCTGCGGGCCAGGGTCCTGCCGCAACATGAAACCCGGTGCCGTCTTGAAATTCCAGTTCACACTGTTGGGATCAATCTCCTCACCTTGATAATTCACCGTGCGGAGATTGTGCTTGTTCAGATAGGCCAGATCCTTCTTCAGAGCCTTGGCCACATCGTTCTTGATGATGGAATTTGGCACAGTCCAGTGCGGGTTGAGATTCACAGACGAGATGCGGGCCGAAATCACCGGCGATGGCCGTTCCTTCTTGCCCACGACTGCCAGATGCCGTCTCTCGACCTTGCCATTGGCGACGGCTTCCACCACCGCGCCGGGGATATTGACCACGACATAGCGCTTCTCGAACCTGAAGACATTGTTCTGCAGCCGCTCGACTGACGCCCGCAATTGCTTCAGGCGGATGTCGGCAGGCACGCTCAGGGCGGAGAATGTCAGACGCCCGACGCTGCCGGTCTCCGTCAGGCCATGGCGGGACTGGAAGCGCTTCAGCGCCGCCGTGGTCGCAGCATCGAACTGCGCAAGAGCTGCGTTGGCATTGTCGAGATCGCCCGAAACCGCGAGACGCTCTTTCAGCGCCAGCACATGCACGCCGTCCATGCCCTGCTTCAGGCCGCGCACGCCTTCGGCCAGCTTCTTCCAGCCGCCTTGCGCCACGATATCCTCGTAGAACTTCAGCCCAGCCTGCGTGCGCGCCAGCGATTCGGGTCCGAAAGCGGGCTCCACATCGCGGATGTCCTGCGGCTTGAACGCATCGGCTGCATGCGCAGCGACAGGATTCACGGGAGATTGTGGCTGCGGCGCTGTTGGCCGCGCCTGCTGCGCAAGGCTCGCTCCCGGCCAACCCGCCAGAAGCACCAACGCAACGCCGAAACCTGCAAGGCTTCGCTGGGACATACTGCCCACTCCTACTGTTACGCAACACATGCGGCGGGCAAACAAGCTGCGCCAACGAACAGGTTTAGACCAATTGTGCGAAGGAAGAGTTAACCTTACCGGGGAGGGCGTTTTCGCTATCCCCTTGCCCCCCGCGAAAGACCACGGCATCATACGTGCAAATCAGGGAGGGTCGCCTTGAGCGAGAAAATATCCGAAGACAGTTCCACAGCGGGATGGGCAACGGTGGCCCCCTTCCCCACACAGAAGACACCGCCAATTGTGGCCTTTGATCGTCATGAACTGCAGACCATCATGGGGCTTTACGGGCGCATGGTAGCAGCAGGCGAGTGGCGGGATTACGCCATGGATTTCTTGAGGGACAAGGCGGTATTCTCGATCTTCCGCCGCACCTCCGAAATGCCGCTCTACCGCATCGTCAAGGATCCGGAGCTGCGCCAGAAGCAGGGCATGTATTCGGTTCATGCGCCCGGCGGCCTCATCATGAAACGCGGCCAGGAACTGGCACAGGTTCTGCGTGCTATCGACAAGCCGGTGAAGGTGGTGGCGGTTTAGGCGACTTCCGCCGCGCCCGCTCCCAGCATTCGCCGCAAGCCAAGTTGACCCTTCGGCGTCACCTGCACGACGCGAGAGCCCTCGAGCCTGCGCATCCAGCCTTGTTCCTGAAACTGCCGGAGCAAAGCAGCCCCCAATCCGCCGCCCAGATGTGGACGCCGCTCACTCCAGTCCAGACAGGCCCGGCACACAGGCCGCTTCTGTTTCTCCAAAGCGTCCATATCAAGACCGAAATCGCAGAGATAGCGCCGCCCCGGCACGGTCACGGCAAAGCCGCCGTCCTTCGCGGAAAGCCAACCGGAGCCGACGAGACCGTCCACCAGCCTGATCCCTTCCTCGCCCGCGAGATGATCGTAACAGACGCGCGCCCGACGCAATGCCCCGTCCCGCGGACCGGTGCGCGTTTTCGCCAGACCGCGCGTCACGGCAATCCCCATCAGGCTTTCGAGCAGATCGGCGATTTCGGGTGCGGACAGCTGGAAATAGCGATGCCGCCCCTGCTGCGTGCAAAGGACCAACCCTCCGTCCTGCAATTTCGCCAGATGGCCGCTCGCGGTCTGCGCGGTAACACCCGCCTCACGCGCCAGTTCCGATGCTGTCAATGCCTTGCCCGACATCAGCGCGGTCAGCATATTGGCGCGCGCAGGATCACCGATGAGATTGGCGATAGTGGCAATGGGAGGTCCGTGGCTCATGCGCCAAGACTAGCAGAAACGAAACGCCCATGCTTCGGTGAAGACCGAAGCATGGAGGCCGTGCGAGTCGCTATCAGGAAAGCCTGCTTGCCCGGGGGAAACCATGCCATTCGATACCACCACAATCGTCTTCATCACTGCGGTCCTGCTGCTCGCAGGCTTTATCAAGGGTGTGATCGGCTTTGGCCTGCCCTCGATTTCGATGGGACTGCTCGGCCTCGTGATGGCCCCTTCGCAGGCGGCAGCACTGTTGCTGGTTCCCAACATTATCACCAATGTGCTGCAAAGCGTGAATGGTCCGGCGCTCGTGCCACTCCTGAAGCGGTTGGGCCTGTTCCTGATCACGACCGCGGTTGGCGCATTGTTCTGGGAATACACCACAGGCGGCAAGGATCTGCGCTGGGCCACGCGGCTGCTTGGCCTCACCCTTGTGATCTACGCCCTGCTCGGCCTGTCCCGCATCCGCTTCAGCCTGAAATCCGCGCATGAAACCTGGGTCGGCACGCTCTGCGGCCTCGCCACGGGCGCCATGACCATCGCCACCGGCGTATTCGTCATCCCGTCCGGTCCGTATCTACAAGCCATCGGACTGGAAAAAGATGAACTGGTGCAGGCGCTCGGCCTGTCGTTTCTCGTCGCAAGCACCAGCCTCGGCCTCGTTTTGCTGATGCGCGGCGGACTTGGGTCAGGCGTTGCGCTATCGTCAGCGGCAGCGCTTGTACCCGCCATGGGTGCAATGTTCGCGGGCCAGTGGATGCGCGGCCGCATCTCGGCAGACCTGTTCCGCAAGCTGTTCTTCGCAGGGCTGCTTGCACTGGGCGGGTTTCTGATGGTGCGGGGATAATATGCTTTCTCTTCCCACGAGGGGAAGAAAGGGGAATGCTCACTTCCCCAGCTTGTCCAATCGCGTCCGCATCGCTTCAAGATCGCGCTTCATCGCATCCACGTCACTGCCCTCGGGCTTTGGCTCCGCTTCGGGCGTCTTGGGTAGCAGCGGATTGAAAAGGCGGAAGGCGTTCTGGAACAGATCCATGTTCGCCTTGGCCTGATCCTGCATCGCTCCGATAACATTGCCGGTCATGGCCTTCGACATCTGTTCGCGGAACTTCTGCTGCTCGCCCGTGAAATGCTGCATGGAATGCTCGAGGTAGCTCGGCACAAGGCCTTCCATCTGGTGGCCATAGAAGCCGATGAGCTGGCGCAGAAAATTCACCGGCAGCATGGTCTGCTGCCCTTCCTTGCCTTCCAGCTCGAAGATGATCTGGGTCAGCACGGAGCGGGTAATGTCTTCGCCGGTCTTGGCGTCGGAAACGGTAAAGTTTTCGCCCTTCTTGACCATAACGGCGAGGTCTTCAAGCGTCACATAGGTGCTGGTGCCAGTGTGATAGAGACGCCGATTGGCGTATTTCTTGATGACAGTGGGTTCGGCAGACTTCGTCATCGTCATATTCCTGAAAGTCACACTCTGGCGGTGCGCTGTCATTCATAAGAGCCGTGTTGCGCTGCAAAGACAAGTGCCTTGCGCTGCATCAATTCGATAGATCGCAATCTGCTTGACGTATCGCACCTCTACGTCTTGAGTAGTCACCAAAGAATGAGCCTAATCAAGGCACATGAAGGAGAGACACCCAATGGCAGGCAATGACATCGTCATCGTGGGCGCAGCCCGTACGGCAGTGGGCTCCTTCAACGGAGCGTTCGCTGATCAATCCGCACACAAGCTTGGTGCGGCAGCCATTGCGGCAGCCCTGGCCCGCGCCAACGTATCCGGCGGCGACGTCGACGAGGTGATTTTTGGCCACGTGCTGACGGCAGGTGCCGGACAGAACACGGCGCGTCAGGCGGCAATGGCGGCAGGCATTCCCGACAGCGCCACGGCTCTCGTCGTCAACCAGGTCTGCGGCTCCGGCTTGCGCACGGTTGCCATGGGCATGCAGGCCATTGCCAATGGTGACGCTTCGATCATCGTCGCCGGCGGACAGGAATCCATGTCGCTCTCGCCCCATTCCGCCCACATGCGGGCGGGCACCAAGATGGGCGACGTGAAGTTCATCGACACCATGATCCGCGATGGTCTGTGGGATGCGTTCCATGGCTACCACATGGGCAACACGGCAGAGAACGTCGCGGCTAAGTGGCAAATCACCCGCGAACAGCAGGACGAATTCGCCGTGGCCTCGCAGAACAAGGCGGAAGCCGCCAGGAAGTCCGGGCGCTTCAAAGATGAGATCACGCCCTACACAATCTCCACCCGCAAGGGCGATATCATCGTCGACACCGATGAATACATCCGCGACGGCGCGACCATGGAAGCCATGCAGAAGCTGAAGCCTGCCTTCCCCGGCGGCGTTTCGGTGACGGCAGCGAACGCGTCCGGCCTCAACGACGGCGCGGCAGCACTCGTGTTGATGACGGCTGCGGAAGCCGCCAAACGTGGCCTGACGCCGCTGGCCCGCATTGCCTCATGGGCCACGGCAGGGGTGCCTCCAGAGATCATGGGCTCCGGCCCCATCCCGGCCTCGCGCAAGGCGCTGGAAAAGGCGGGCTGGAAGGTCAAGGATCTGGATCTGGTGGAAGCCAACGAGGCCTTCGCGGCACAGGCGCTCGCCGTCAACAAGGACATGGGCTGGGACCCGGCCATCGTCAACGTCAACGGCGGCGCCATCGCCATTGGGCACCCCATCGGTGCATCGGGCGCGCGGGTGCTGGTGACGTTGCTGCACGAGATGCAGAAGCGCGGGAGCAAGAAGGGCCTCGCGACATTGTGCATCGGTGGCGGCATGGGTGTGGCGCTGACGGTGGAGCGGTAGAACCTTGCTTCGCTTCTCCCTCGGGAGAAGCTGTCCGCCCCTTGGCGGACTGATGAGGGCAAATCCCGGTATCAGGTGGTTCACCCTCATCCGGTCGGCATCCGCCGACCACCTTCTCCCAAGGGAGAAGGAATAAACAAAAAATATAAATTCTGGGAGGAATACACATCATGGCACGCACAGCACTCGTCACCGGCGGAACCCGGGGCATCGGCGCATCGATCTCGAAAGCCCTCAAGGCCGCAGGCTACACCGTTGCCGCAAGCTACGCCGGCAATGATGACGCCGCCGCAAAATTCAAGGCGGAAACCGGCATCGCGGTCTTCAAATGGGATGTTTCGGATTTCGACTCCTGCGCTGCTGGCGTGGCGAAGGTGGAGGCTGAGATCGGCCCCATCGATGTTCTCGTCAACAACGCGGGCATCACCAAGGATGGCTTCTTCCACAAGATGACCAAGGACCAATGGCGCGCCGTCATCGGCACCAACCTTGATTCACTTTTCAACATGACCCGCCCGGTGATCGAGGGCATGCGCGCCCGCAGCTTTGGCCGCATTATCGTCATCTCGTCCATCAACGGCCAGAAAGGCCAGATGGGCCAGGTGAACTATTCCGCGTCCAAGGCGGGCGACATCGGCTTTGTGAAGGCACTGGCGCAGGAGAGCGCCAACAAGGGCATCACGGTCAATGCGGTCTGCCCCGGCTACATCATGACCGACATGGTCGCAGCCATGCCGCCCGAAGCTCTGGCGAAGATCGCGGCTGGTATCCCGGCGGGACGTCTGGGCAACCCGGACGAGATCGCCCGCGCGGTGGTGTTCCTCGCATCAGATGATGCGGGCTTCATCACGGGCTCGACGCTCTCGGCCAACGGTGGGCAGTATATGGCGTGAAGAGTGATGGTTGCATCAGCTTAGCGCGTGCTTCGAGACGGCGCAAACGCGCATCCTCAGCATGAGGATTGTCGAGTATTGCAGCCCTCAAGGTTCCTCATCCTGAGGAGCCGCTCTTGCGGCGTCTCGAAGGACGCACAATGTTGATGCAGCCATCGCGTTTGCCTGAAATGAACCCCACCCTATCCGGCCTCGCCGCCATCGCCCTGTGGGCCGTCCTCGCGCTGTTCACGGCGGGTACGGGAGCCATTCCGCCATTCCAGCTCTCCGCCATCACCTTCGCACTGGCGAGCCTCGTGGGCTTTGGCGTGATGGCCGCGACCGGTACGGGCCTTTCCGTGCTACGCCAGCCCGCGAAGGCATGGGCCATCGGCATCTATGGCCTCTTCTGCTATCACGCGCTCTACTACACCGCGCTCAAAATGGCCCCACCAGCAGAAGCTGGCCTGATCGCCTATCTCTGGCCATTGCTTATCGTGCTGATGACAGCACTGCTGCCGGGCGAAAGCCTCAGCAAACGCCACGTTATTGCTGCACTCCTTGGCCTAGCAGGCGTCATTGCGCTGGGCCTCGGCAAAGGTGGTGTTGGCTTCGATGCTGCAAACTGGAAAGGCTACGCTGCTGCGCTCGGCTGCGCTGTCATCTGGTCGAGCTATTCCGTGCTCTCCCGCACGCAAGCCGACGTGCCGACGCAAGCCGTCACCGGCTTCTGTCTCGCCACGGCCATCCTCTCCGGCATCTGCCACCTCATGTTCGAAGCATCCGTCTGGAACCAGACAACCACGCAATGGCTCTGCATTATCGGCCTCGGCCTCGGGCCCGTGGGTGCCGCGTTCTTCCTGTGGGATCTCGGCATGAAGCGTGGCGATATCCGGCTGCTCGGCACCGCGAGCTACGCTGCGCCGGTGCTCTCAACAATCCTGCTCGTGGTGTTCGGCTTTGCGGAAAGCCACTGGACGCTGGCGCTGGCCTGCGTGCTGATCGTGGGCGGTGCCGTGGTGGCGATGCGGAAGTAGCTACTTCGGCGGTCTCGTGCTGATCACACCGCGATTATCCTGCACATCGGCAGGACTGATTGGCACATAGCGCTCACCCGGTGCATCCTTGATCACGGCGGGCCTGCCGCCACGGCCCGGCGGTGGCACGGGCAATGGATTCTCGCCGCACCCTTCCCAATAGTCGAGTGTCTGCTGCGCGCTTTCCATGGCGATCAGCGCCTGCTCGGCGCGGATGGCCTCGCGCATCGGTGCTTCGATGGTGATGTGCTCCAGCGCATAGCGATAAGCCGCCGCCTTCTCGCGCATGTCGCGACGCACCCAGTCGAGAAGCCCACGGTTCTCGGCCACGCGCGCGGCTGCTTGCTCGCGCTGCGTCGGGTTCAGTTCCTTCACGGTATTCATGCTCTGCACCCGCACACGGTCAGCCGCACACACCCGCGCGGCTGTCTGCGAGAACGGCACCATGAGTTGACGGTCCGCCTCGATATCCTGTCCGAGCTTCTGGTAGCGCGAGGCGACAGAGCGATAATCCTCTGTCATCAGCAGCAGGTGATAATGGCTGCGACCGGAATGCGGCAGCGGCGGCAGCACACGGGTATAGCTGAGTTCCGCCAGCCGCATCTGCATGTTGGCCTTGTCATGCGCGGGCATGAGAAACCGCCAGGCGCGATCCCGCAGCTCGATCTCGTCATCAGTGAAAGGATAAAGCGAAACCGCATCACCACGCACCCATGCCGAGAACAGCCCGGCCTTGGGCAGGATTTTGCCGGTCACGACATTGTCGGAGCGACGTCCGAAATCGCCGGTGTGATAGGACGAGCATGCGGAAAGCAGGACAAGGCACGGCCCCACGAAGAGCCGCGCGGCAAGGGAACGCATCACCTTGAAGTTACGCATGAAAATCACGCGTCATCACGCCCGGCGCCGGACCTTCCGGCGGCGTCCGTTCTGGTTGTTGTCCCGATCCAGAGTGTCAGGCCCCGCATTCGGCGGGTCCAGTTCGGCATGGCGCTCATAGCGCACGCCGGTGAAGAGCAGGATATCCGCACTGTCGGCGGACGGCGCATTGGCCGCTTCGTTTCCCCCACTCCGCTGTCTGGTGCGGGGAAATGGCAGGACATTGGTCATGGCCCATCCCTCCTCACGAAACGCAAGTGCTTCGTAATAATCACATCACGCGATTATGGTTAAGGGAGTGATAACGAGGTGCTGTTGGGCTGTATCAGCATCGTGCGTGCTTCGAGACGGCGCAAGAGCGCCTCCTCAGCATGAGGAGCTTGGGTTTAATGCAAGCCTCAATATTCCTCATGCTGAGGAGCGCCCGGAGGGTGCGTCTCGAAGCACGCACAATCCCGATGCAGCTCACGCAAACCGCTGGTCATACGCCAGCACCGCCTCCAGCAGCACTTGCGCACCCGCCCCACACTCATCAAACGAGGTCGATTCCGCCTCGTTGTGACTGATGCCACCCGCGCATGGCACGAAGATCATCGTGGTCGGCGCAACGCGCGCGATATAGGCCGCGTCGTGGCCGGCACCCGACACCATGTCGCGCATCTGATAGCCGGATTTCTCCGCGCCCTTGCGCACGCAGGCGATGAGATCAGGATGAAAGCGCACAGCAGGATTCTTCCAGATCATCTTTTCATCAAAAGTCAGGCCAAGCGGCTCAATTACCGAAGGCAAGGCAGCACGAAATTCCGCTTCCATCCGGTCGAGCGTGGCCTCATCGGGATGGCGGAAATCAACGCAGAAGAACACATCGCCCGGCACCACATTGCGCGAGTTTGGCTGCACCTCCATCAGGCCCACAGTGCCGACAGCATCCGGCGCGTGGTTCATCGCAACCTGATGGATCGCCTCCACCATCCGCGCCGCGCCCAGCAGCGCGTTTTTGCGCAGATACATCGGCGTGGCACCCGTGTGGGCGGATTGCCCATGCACATTCACCTCATACCAGCGCATGCCCTGCACGCCAGTGACCACCCCGATCATCTTGCCCTCGGCCTCCAGGATCGGCCCCTGCTCGATGTGAAGCTCGAACATCGCGCCAATCTTGCGCTGCCCGACGGGCTCTGTCCCCCGGTAGCCGATGCGCTCCAGTTCGGTGTCGAAACGCTTTCCGTCGCGGTCCTCGCGCTCGTAACAATACTCCCGTGTGAAAGCTCCGGCAAAGACACCCGAGGCCAGCATGGCGGGCGCATAGCGCGAGCCCTCCTCGTTGGTCCAGTTCACCACCTCTATCGGCGCATTGGTTTCGTAGCCCATGTCATGCATGGTGCGCAGAACCTCCAGCGCTCCCAGCACACCCAGCACCCCATCGAACTTGCCGCCGGTCGGCTGCGTGTCGAGATGCGAGCCCATGCAGATTGGATCGAGATCATTCTGCTTGCCCGGACGGCGCGCGAACATGTTGCCGCAATCATCGACTGCGACCGTGCAGCCTACGGCCTCGCATGCGCGGGTGAACCAGTCCCGGACCTGCCTGTCCTCATCGGAAAGGGTCAGCCGCTTGATGCCGCCTTTTTCGGTGCCACCGAACTGCGCGGTCTCCATCAGGCTATCCCACAGGCGCTGGGGGTTGATGACGAGATTGGGGAGGGAGGTCATGCTGCACGCGGCGCGATTTGCGAATAGTCACCCGAGGCTTCCGCCTTGGACAAGTCGTGGGCCGCCTGAAGGTTAATCCAGAACTGTGGTGTCGTCCCAAAATATCGGCCAAGCCTGATGGCTGTATCAGCCGACACGTCCCGCCGTTCGCGCAAGATATCGCTAATTCTGTTCGCAGGCACATCAATGGCAACCGCCAAAGAACGGGCGCTCATGCTGAGGGGCAGCAGAAACTCCTCTCGCAGGACCTCACCTGGATGGACACGGATGCGCGGCATAAACTGCTCCTTCAATGATAATCAACAATTTCGACATCCAAGGGACCTTCATCCGACCACCGAAAGCATATGCGCCACTGCTGATTGATCCTGATGCTCCATTGGCCCGACCGATTGCCCTTCAAGGCTTCCAATCGGTTGCCCGGTGGCGCTCGCATATCCTCCAGCCTGACCGCCTGATCCAGCATGTCGAGTTTACGCAGCGCCACATTCTCGAAAGACCGCCATTCCGCTGCGCAGCCATCACCATCAAGCAGACGCTTCGTCTTCCGATCCCTAAAGCTCCGGATCATTTCTCATCCCAATAATACATGATACGTATCATATATCTTTTACGATATCAAGGCACGAAATCCATCACCCTCTGCACCGGCTTGGGCGACGACAATTCCTTCCACGCTGCATTCGCCACATGCACTGCCGGAAACGCGGGCCGCTCGACATAGCGCCCCTGCCCGGCCTCGGCGCGCAGGTCGCCATCCTTCCAGGCGATGCGCCCGCCCGACAGCGTGATCCACGGCGCGCCGGTGCATTTGAAGCCCTCGAACACGTTGTAGTCGGTGCGGCTCACCTGCTTCTTCGCGGTGATCTTCTTGGTAGCCGCAGGGTCCCAGATCACGATATCCGCATCCGCGCCCACGCTAATCGAGCCCTTGCGCGGATAGATATTCAAGATGCGCGCGATATTGGCCGAGGTCACCGCCACGAATTCTTCCTTCGTCAACCGCCCCGTGTTGACGCCTGATGTCCACAGCACCGGCATGCGGTCCTCAAGCCCGCCCGTGCCGTTTGGGATCATGCGGAAATCCTTGAGGCCGCTGCGCTTCTGCTCCGTGGTGAACGAGCAATGGTCCGTCGCCACCACCTGCAGCGCGCCCGATTGCAATCCCGCCCAGAGCGCATCCTGATGCTTCTTGGGCCGGAATGGCGGCGACATCACGCGGCGCGCGGCGTAGTCCCAGTCCTTGTTGCGGTATTCATCCTCGTCAAGCACAAGATGCTGGATCAGTGGCTCGCCGTAGACGCGCTTGCCCGCAGCCCGCGCCCGCGCAATCGCCTCCTGCGAGTCACGGCAGGACGTATGCACCACATAAAGCGGCGAGCCCGCCATGTCGGCAATCATGATCGCCCGGTTGGTGGCCTCGCCCTCCACCTCTGGCGGGCGCGAATAGGCGTGGTTCTCCGGCCCGGTCGCACCCTTCGCCATCAGTTGCTCCTGCAGGCGGAAGACGACATCGCCGTTCTCCGCATGCACCATAGGCATCGCGCCAAGTTGCGCACAGCGCGAGAACGAGTTGTACAGTTCGTCATCGTTCACCATCAGCGCGCCCTTGTAGGCCATGAAATGCTTGAACGAGTTGATGCCGTAGGTCTTCACCACGGTTTCCATCTCGTCGAATACCTGCTTCGACCAGGACGTCACCGCCATGTGAAAGGAGTAATCCGAAGCCGCTTTCTCGGATTTGCGCCGCCAGTCCTGATACGCCGCGAGCATGGAGGAGCCGGGCGCGGGAATGCAGAAATCCACGATCATCGTGGTGCCGCCCGACAACGCCGCCTTGGTGCCCCATTCGAAATCATCCGCCGATACCGTACCCATGAACATGAGTTCCATGTGGGTGTGCGGATCGATGCCGCCGGGCAGGATGTCGCAACCACCGGCGTCGATCAAATCGCATCCACGCGGGCGGGAGAGGTTTTCGCCAACCGCGGCGATCTTGCCGTCGCTGACGAGAACGTCGGCGCGCTTCGAATGGTCATGGTTGATGACGGTGCCGCCACGGATGAGGATGGGTTTGGTCATGATGATCTTCTCCAGATCGCTCCCTTCCTTCTCCCCTTGCGGGAGAAGGTGGTCGCCGGATGGCGACCGGATGAGGGGTCGCGCAGTTCGGGAAGGTTAGCGCGACCCCTCATCCGACCTTCGCAAGATGCAGCCAAATTGATGCAAGCTGCAAAAATTTGCTGCGACGAAGGCCACCTTCCCCCGCAAGGGGGGAAGAAAAGTCACACCATCAGCCTCACTTCAACGCAGCATCGATCACCGCATGCGTCCACGCACCCGTCGGCTTCTTCGAAATCACCGGCGCTTCACCACCAGCACCCATCAGCGTCGCCACGGTGCGCTCATAATCCGCTGGATCGAGCTTGCCGGTGGAGCCAGCCGTCAGCTTGTTGATCTCGCCCATCATACGCTTCTGGTGCGGCTCCTTCTGTGCGCCGGATGCATCGTTATCGAGCACGATCTTGGCCGCCTCGTCCGGGTTGGCGCGAGCATACTCCCAGCCCTTCATCGAGGCCTTGACGAACTTTGCCATGCGCGCCGTGAAGGCCGGATCGGCCAGCTTGCCTTCCAGTGCATAGAGGCCATCCTCCATCGTGGAGACGCCCTGATCCGTGTAATTGAACACCGCCAGATCGTCCGGCTTCAGTCCGGCGTCTATCACCTGCCAGTACTCGTTATAGGTCATGGTCGAGACGCAGGCCGCCTGCTTCTGGATGATCGGATCGACGTTGAAGCCCTGCTTGATCACCTTCACGCCGCCGACCGAACCGTCCGTCTTGAGGCCGAGCTTCGCCATCCAGGCCATGAACGGATACTCGTTGCCAAAGAACCAGACACCCAGTGTCTTGTCCTTGAAGTCGGCTGGTGTGGCGACGCCCGCATCCTTGCGGCAGGTCAGCATCATGCCCGAGCGCTTGAACGGTTGTGCGATATTGACCAATGCCACACCCTTTTCGCGCGCCGCCAGCGCTGCAGGCATCCATTCGATGATGACATCCGCCCCACCACCCGCGATCACCTGCGGCGGAGCGATATCCGGTCCGCCCGGCTTGATCGTAATGTCGATGCCTTCCGCCTTATAGAAGCCCTTGTCCTTGGCCACGTAATAGCCCGCGAACTGGGCCTGCGTGACCCATTTCAGTTGCAGCGTCACCTTCTCCTGCGCCGCTGCGGGAAGTGTTGCGGCCAACGCCAGGGCTGCCCCCATCAGAACCGATTTGATGTTCATGTCTCTCTCCTCTGCTTCGCCGCGCCTGCGGCGATCCTCAAAAAAATGTCCCGCCTACCGCTGCCGGTTCGACGGATGCCAGAATGTGACGGCCCTCTCCGCCAGCACCAGAAGCCCATAGAAGGCCGAACCGGCGACGGCTGCAACTGCAATTGTCGCCCACACCATATCAACCGCCATGCGACCCACTTCGGTCGAGATGCGGAAACCCATGCCGACGACCGGCGTGCCGAAAAACTCTGCAACAATTGCGCCAATCATCGCTAGCGTCGCATTGATCTTCAGCGCATTGAAAATGAAGGGCATGGCGGCGGGCAGGCGCAGCTGCAACAAGGTCTGTCCCCATGTCGCGCCATAGCTGCGCATCAGGTCACGCTCCAACTGGCCCGCGCTGGCCAGCCCAGTAACCGTATTCACCAGCATAGGGAAAAACGTCATCACCACGACCACCGCCGCCTTGGATTGCCAGTCAAAGCCGAACCACATGACCAGAATAGGTGCGATGCCAATGATCGGCAGCGCCGAGATGAAATTACCGATGGGCATGAGGCCGCGGCGCAGGAAATCATAGCGGTCGCACGCAAGCGCAACGCCAAAACCCGCGAGGCAACCCATGATCCAGCCCGGGATCGCGGCGCGCAGCACGGTCTGGACGAAGTCCGCGCCAAGCGTGGGGAGGGAGGAGATCAGTTTTGTGAAGATGAGGGATGGGGCCGGGAGGAGAACGCTGGGCACTTTCAGTCCGACACAAAGCACTTCCCAAAGCCAGACCAACGTCATGCCAAAGATGGCAGGCACGAAGATATCCTGAAAGCGCTGTGCAGCAGCAGACCGGTAGCGCAGACCAGCCACCTTGTGGTTGAACCGCCATAATCCCAGCCACACAAACAGTGCCAGCCCGAAATATACCAAGGGCCACATCGAGAGATACGACGCATTGAAAGAAAGCGTCAGGGCAAGGACGGCCAGGGCCGAGCTCAGCACTACGTCCATCACAACCTTGGGGTATCGTTCGATGGCAAAGGATGAATCACTCATCCCGGCCGCCCATGGCCCGCAGCGTCATATTCTCTGCCAGCGCCACCGCTGCGATCAAACCCGCCGCCATCAACGCCGCAAGCACCAGCGCAGACCATATCTGGATGGTTTGCCCGTAATAGCTCCCCGACAGCAGCCGCGCGCCGATGCCAGCCTGCGCACCTGTCGGCAGCTCTCCTACGATCGCTCCAACAAGGCTGATGGAGATCGCGACCTTCAGCCCGGCAAAAAGATACGGCATAGCCGAAGGCCAGCGCAGCTTCCAGAAGGTCTGGGGCTGCGAGGCATTGTACGTCCGCATCAGATCAAGCTGCATCGCATCGGGCGAGGTGAAGCCCTTCACCATGCCGATGGCGACGGGGAAAAAGCACAGGTACATCGAGATGATCGCCTTGGGGATGAGGCCGGTCAAACCCACCGATCCCAGCGCCACGATGATGATTGGCGCGATGGCAAGGATCGGAATGGTCTGCGAGGCGATGATCCACGGCATGAGGCTCTTCTGCAGCACGCGGCTATGAATGATGGCAACAGCGAGACCGATGCCAAGCGCCGCGCCCATCAGAAAGCCCAGCAACGTGGCGGACAGCGTGATCCACGCATGGGTCAGCAGGTTGCGCGGATTGAGCACGATCCCCTCGGCTGTCTGACGCGTCAGGCTTGTGCCAATCGTCGAATTGTAAAGCTCGACAATCACCTGATGCGGCGCCGGCAGCACTGGTCGCTCGAGGCCCCACGCGACGTCATAGCGGTTGGACAGGCCCGCGACATTCGCCATCTGTGGGAGATCGGCGTTCATCGGCAGGCAGGCGAGATACCAGACGCCGAGAATGATGGCGGTGATGAGCGCGACAGGGAAGACTGAGCCTGGTACGCGCGGGAGGGTGGCGGTGGTCATGGCGCTCCCCCCCTCAATCCTCATAACTATGCCCAGCCCTCAACCCCTCGCGAACCCGGTGCGCAATCTTCAGAAAGGCCGGTGTCTCCCTGATCTCCAGTGGGCGCTGCTCTCCCAGATCGCATTCGATCACATCGATGATCCGCCCCGGCCGTGGCGACATCACCACGATGCGTGTCGACAAAAACACCGCCTCGGGAATCGAATGCGTCACGAAGATCACGGTCTTTTTCGTGTCGCGCCAGAGTTGAAGCAACTGCTCGTTCAACCGGTCGCGCACGATCTCGTCCAGTGCGCCGAACGGCTCGTCCATCAGCAGCAGGTCAGGATCGAAGGACAGCGCCCGTGCAATGGACACCCGCTGCTGCATGCCACCCGAGAGCTGCCACGGATATTTCTTCTCGAAGCCCGTGAGGTTGACCATGGCGAGGTACTTTGCGGCGCGCGCGGCACATTCCTCCTTCGATAGCCCGAAGACCTCCAGCGGGAGAGTAACGTTGCGATCAACCGTGCGCCACGGATAGAGCGCAGGAGCCTGAAACACATAGCCATATTGGCGCTTCTGCCGCGCCTCTTCCGGCGACAGGCCATTGACATTGATCGTGCCTTCCGTCGGCTTTTCAAGGTCGGCAATGACGCGCAGGAGCGTGGTCTTGCCGCAACCCGATGGCCCGATGAAAGAGATGAATTCACCCTTGCGAACCTTCAGGCTGGCCTTCGACAGCGCGTAGACAGGACCGTCATTTGTGCGGAATGTCAGCGACAGGTCGCGAATGTCGATCACGCTGTCCGGGGCCATGTTCACCTGTCAGTTCTCTTGCATCAGAAGTTGACCATCTGGTCAGAATTCGTGCAATACCTATCTTGCGCCACGCAGAGAAAAAACAAGAGCGCGGGAAAGACCAGCATGATGAGGGCCTTGCCCGGACCTGCCGCAATGGCCACCACGCCTTCCTACGGCAAGACGCGCGGCGGAGAGGCTAATGTCGAACGCATTCTGGATGCCGCGCTCACTGTTTTCGCAGTGGACGGATTCGCAGGTGCGCGAATCGACGCCATCGCGGAGATGGCTG
>JANPDL010000025.1:0-366943 GCA_031431475.1 Hyphomicrobiales bacterium | reverse complement strand
GATGCTTTCGTGCATATCAGCGCGGTGGAGCGTTCGGGCCTGAACGACCTGCGTGAGGGACAAAAGCTCGAATTCGAGCTGCTGCCTGATCGCAAGAGCGGCAAGATGTCGGCCGAGAATTTGAAGCTTCTGGACTAAACTGCATCGGTCACGCGGGATACCGTGCAGACCGACCCCATTATTGCCCATCGATGCCGACCATGAATGTACCGGCGGCGCAACGAACGGGCTTTTGGGCAGTGTGATATCCAGGGAAGATGCTTCGTGCATCTTGCAGCCCCGCACCTCACCTGAGGCGCGGGGCAATTTGTTTCGAACCGCAAATTACGCGCCAATTCAGGCGCAAAAAGGGAGAGAGACCATGGCCAAAGGTCAGATGCGCAGCAACAAGGAAGCCAAGAAGCCGAAGGCGAAGAAACCTGCGGCAGCCCCGGCCACATCCAACCTCAAGCTCAAGGGTTCGCTGACACCTGTCGCGTTCCCCAAAAAGGGTTAACGAGAATACGACCTCCCACACACCTCACAAAAAAGAGGGCCGCCGAAGCGGCCCCAAGTCAGGGAGGTAGACTGGAAAAGAGATTTATCGGGCGCGGACCGTGCGCACAGCAACCTTGCTCATGCCGCCCTTTGCCAGAAGTGCCAGCACCATCATGGGCTGTGCGAGGATGGCTGCGGTGATGAGGATGGATACGGTGGACATTGGAAGGCTCCCTGGATCTGAACCGGGGTGGGTCAACCGCCCCTCGTGACAAGTCCTTGGGAAGCTCAGTGGCGTTTTCGCTGATGTATCCCTTCGATACTTTGGAAAGTGATCTTCGGTACCGCCGGTCGCATTGGCAGCATCAGAAATATCTTCGGGGGCAGCTGTCCTCGCTGCTATTCCGGCAAATCGAGTTGTGTTCTGTCTGGACTGCGAAGAGATTTGATCCTGATTGTCTATCAAGGCTTGCACGCAACAAAAAAGGGAATGCCGGAGCACCCCCTGTTTTCTTGTCACATACAGTTCAGAGCGGGCCGCAGGAACTCGTGAAGGCCTTGCGGCCTTGACGGCCTTCGGTCGGCGTAACGCATTCCTTGCTATTGTCAGCGCGCCGGCGACCAAACGTCTCTTCGTCAGGATTATTAAACCGCCGGGTCCTGTTGCTCGGCACCGTTGCGTAGGCCGTGTTTTCCATGCGGGTCGGTCCACTGTCACCGCCGCCGCTTCCGCCGCGGCCACCGCCACCGGCGTTTTGGGCGAAGGCGGAGCCGGAAACAACCGCGCCAAGCGCCATCACAGCGAAGGCGGTCGCAAATGTTTTGGATTTGATGCTCATGATGTCTCTCCTCTTTGTCGCGGAATGCCTGATTGCTCCCGACACCGTGGATTTGGGACATGTTGCGGCGGTCTCGCTAAAGCCAAGGTGACATTTTGTTAACCTTGAATGACCCCGCCGCCGTGCGGCAAAACTCGATTCCCTGAAACCAAAAAATATCGAACCGACGCATACCCATTCTTGCGCCCCTGTCGTCATCTGTGCTTTGCAAAAACCACCGATGGAAACGCCCCTGCCCCAAGCTGCTGGCCACGCGCAGCGCAATGCCAGCCTCGATACGCTCCGGGGGCTTGCGATCCTGTTCGTGCTGATCGGGCATTATACGAAATATGCACCATATGCCGTGGCCGGTGTGCCGCTGGAATCATGGTTCACAGATTTCGGGCTTGGTGGCGTCAGCCTGTTTTTCATGCTGTCTGGCTACCTGATCTGGACCAAGGGTCAGGAAAATCCGGCTCTTGCGTTTCTGCTACGCCGCTTTGCCAAAATCGTTCCGGCGTATTGGATGAACGTGCTTTTTGTGGCTGCGGCAGGCCTGCTCATCTGGCTTTTCCCGGCTTTCAGCCTGAAAGACACTCTGGGGAACCTGCTGTTCCTGGGTGGCAGCGTTGGCATCAGCCCGCTCAGCGGTGTTTACTGGACGCTGATCGTCGAGATGAAATTCTATCTTCTGTTCGCGCTTGTTTTTTACACGCCGCTCAGGCGTTTTTTCTGGTTGGTTCCACTGGCCGCTGTGGCAGTCAATCTCTTCCTGTTTTTCACGATTCAACGCTCCAGCACATTGCTGATCTATCTGCCGATCTTCTTCATTGGTGCGGCGATTGCTGCGGTCGAGCGACAGAAGCTGGGGTTGCCAGTTGTTCTGGCGCTTGCCGCAATCTCGATGATCGGCCTCGCGCTTGCCGCTCCGCACCGGGGCTGGCAAGCCGCCGCTTTTCTGGCGGTCGATCTTGCGTTGTTCTGGACGCTCTATCGCCACCAGATCGGACAGCGTCATCTCGCCTGGCTCGGAGTCATTTCGTATTCAGTCTATCTCTATCACACGACCCTTGGATTTCCGCTGCTGGAAGCCTTTGGGCCGTCATTCGGGGCGCTATGGCCCATTTGGATGGCGCTGGTCCTGCTGCTGGTCGGAGTGGTGTCATGGCTCTCGTACCATTACATCGAGCTGCGTTTTGTGCGTCTGGCGCGGCGGCTGGAAGGATCCATACAAAAGCCTGTCGATGGCGTAAAGATTCGCGCATAAGCAACTGATCTGGCTTCAATTCAGAGGATAACCATGCTGTTCACAATTCACGCCCTCGACAAACCCGGCATGCTGGCAACCCGCCTTGCTGCTTATGATGCCCACCGGGCGTATCTGAACAGCACGGATGCTGGAGCAGTGAAGATCGTCATGTCCGGTCCGCTGGTGGAGGATGACGGCGTGACGGCGAAAGGCTCGTTCTTTCTCGTGGAGGCAGCGAACCGTGCTGCGGCGGAAGCCTTCAACCGCGCCGATCCGTTTTATGTCGCCGGGATCTGGGAGAGCGTCCGGATCGTGGCGTTCCTGAGGAAGCGCGGCTGATCAGGATCTTTTTCAAGGTTTCACCTCGAACCCGTGGTCCCTGAACGCCGCCTGCCCTGCCGGACCAGCGACAAAGGCCAAAAACGCCTTGGCGACAGTCGTTTCCGCCGCATCCTTCGTCACGGCACCGGCATAGGCCGTCACAAGCTGGAACTGGTCAGGCAGATAGCCTGCGACTTTGACACCCGGCACGGCCTTGATCTCACTGGTCTGGGTGAAGCCGAAAGCCGCCTTGCCATCAGCTACCTCTTTCATCACCAGCAAACCGCCAGGGCGAAGCACAGCTTTCCCCTTCACCGCTTCTACAATGCCCAGCGTTTCGAGCAGTTTCGCGAAATGGATACCAGTTGTGGCACCAGTGGCCGGATCGCCATAGGCGAAGGACGGTGCCGCCAGCAACGCGCTTTTCAGCGCTTCCGGTGTCGATATATCCGGCGCGCTATCACCATTGCGAACACCGATGCCGATACGCACGCGACCGACGACAACCGTGGTGTCCTTGACGAGACGAGAAGACATATCATCGGATTGCAGACTGCTTTCACTTGAGAAAACCAGGTCAACCGCGCCATTCTGAACCGGCTTGCCCGCAAGAATGTCGGCGGCAACCGCGCCAGCCGTGCCATATTCCGCTTTCACTGTATGTCCGGTAGCTTTCTGGAAGGCTTCCGCAAGCTCGATCAGTGTGTGCTGGACAGCGCCGGTTGCACGCATGCGCAGTTCGGCGGCATCCGGGGATGTCATGGGCAGCACAAGCAGCAAACCCGTCGCAACCGCGTGCATGATCAGGCGCAGGACCATCGTCATCCTTGACATTTCCAGACCTCCCGCCAAATTCATGGTCGAAATAGCGACCGCCGCCTGCATCTTGCTGACGATATCCCTCGTTGGCGCGCTCCGTCCAGCGAATGCAGTGCAGAGCGTGATCGCACAGGGAGAAAACCATGACCCGATTGTCACGCCGCGCCATGCTGGGCGCAACAGGTGGAGCTGCCGCAGCGACGCTCGCAAGCCAGTCCGCGACGGCACAGACCGCTGCGAAAACGCCGTTTGCTGTGGCTCAAACCACCATTCCTATCGTGGGAACCACAGATGTGTTCCCCGTGCGCCGCATCTATTGCATCGGGCGCAACTATGCGGCCCATGCGCGCGAGATGGGATCAGACCCCACGCGCGAACCACCGTTCTTTTTCCAGAAACCGACGGATGCCATCCAGTTCGTATCACCCGGAACTGTGGCGGATCATGCCTATCCCTCGCTCACCAAGAACTACCATTACGAGGTGGAACTGGTGGCGGCGCTGAAATCCGGCGGCAAGAACATCCCGATGGACAAGGCGCTCGAGCATGTCTTCGGCTATGCGCTGGGTCTCGACATGACGCGGCGTGACCTGCAGCGGGCGCTTGGCGACGAGAAAAAGCCCTGGGAGATCGGCAAGAGCTTCGATCAGTCAGCCCCCATAGGCCCAATCCACCGCGTGGAGCAGGTCGGGCATTTCAAGAGCCAGAGTATCTCGCTCGCGGTCAACGGCACGGTGAAGCAGAATGCGACATTGGCGCACATGATCTGGTCCGTAGCCGAGCAGATCACCAAACTGTCCGAGGCCTTCGAGCTCAAAGCAGGCGATATAATCTATTCCGGCACACCGGAGAATGTGGGGCCTGTCGTGAAGGGTGACACGATCCTTTGCAAGATGGATGGCATTCCCGATCTTTCAGTGAAAATCATCTGAGGCGTAACAGCGGAGAGAGCGCCGATGTCCTACACGCTGGCCACCATCCGCGAGTGTCTGTTCACAGCGGTGCTGTCTGATTGTCTGGACAGCGTCGGATTGCGCCATCAGGCTCTCCCCCCGCGCATCCGCCCGCTCGACGAGACGAAAGTCATGTGCGGGCGGGCGCGGACAGCGGCATTCATAGAGACGCATCACGTGGAAGCAGGTTCTAACCCCTACGAACTGGAAATCGCGCTGATCGACAGCCTTCAGCGGGATGATATTCCCGTCTTCGCCTGCGCCAACTCTTTGCAGGTCGCGCCCTGGGGTGAATTGCTCACGACGGCTGCCCGCGTACGGGGTGCGGCTGGTGCGCTCATGGATGGCTGCGTGCGCGATGTGAAGCCAATCCGCACTATGGGCTTTCCGGTATTCCACGGTGGCATTGGCCCGCTTGATACCAAAGGGCGCGCGAAGATCACGGCCATCGATATTCCCATTCTGTGCGCGGGCGTAGCGATTTCGCCTGGCGATCTCATTTTCGGTGATGCCGATGGTGTTGTGGCTGTGCCGAAATCAATGGAGGCAGAAGTGCTTCGGCTGGCTTTCGAGAAAGTGTCGGGTGAGAAGCGCACGCTGGCTGATCTCGAGCGTGGCGACAGGCTGGCCGATGTCTTCGCGCGATATCAGATACTGTGAGGCTTCAGCTCTTCTTCCAGCCTGTCATGCGCGCGACAATGGCGAAATACAGCGGATAGGGCAGCAGGTTGATCGCTTTGACCATATAGGCGAAGCGGCGCGGGAAGGTGATCTCGAAACCGCCCGTGGCAAAGCCATCGACAACGCGTCGGGCTGCTTCGTCCTGCTTGACCAGAAACGGCATGGGGAAATCGTTCTTGCCGGTCAGCGGTGTTTCAACGAAGCCCGGATTGATGACCTGCATGACAAGGCCAAGGTTCTCGCAATCAAACCGCAGGGCCTCGCACATGTGGATCATCGCCGCTTTGGTCGCGCCATAGGCGGCAGCACGCGGCAGGCCGCCGTAGCCCGCAATGGAAGCATTCACACCGATCTGGCCGAAGCCCCTTTTGGCCATGCGTGGCATGATGGCTGCCAGTCCGTGCACCACACCAAACACATTGACATCAAAGGCCTGTTTCACGGCGGCGATGTCGATGTTAGGGGCGGTCATGTAAGGCGCAATACCGGCGTTGAAAAAGGCCAGCGCGATAGGGCCGTGCGCAGTTTCAATCGCTTCAGCCACCCGCTCCATGCCTGCAGCATCCGTGACATCCGCAGCATGTGCGATGATGCGGCCTTTGAGGGCCGAGGTTTCCAGCGCCAGCGCCTCAAGTTCGCTCTCGCGTCGAGCACTTGCGGCGACCGTCCAACCGCGCCGGGCAAATTCCAGTGCAACGCTGCGACCGATCCCGGAACTGGCACCGGTAATCCAGACAACACCGTCCTGCGGCGTGACACGGCGATCGCTCATGCGCGCAATATGACTGTGCGGAAGATCAGCGGCAAGCTGTCAGTGCCGGATCAGCTTCTGGAACAGGCGCGCGATCGGTCCAGTAAGCTTCACTGGCCCTTCGCTGACAGCGAAGCAGATGCAATCTTCGTCAGCCCCGGCAACAGGCCTGTGATCGATATCACTGTCCACAACCGCGAGATCACCACGACCGTAATATCCCGTTGCATCCGCAAATGAACCCTTGAGTACAAGGGTTGCTTCCATGCCAGGGTGTGTATGGGAAGGCATAGCGCGACCTGCCTTGATCCAGAGTAATGAAGCCTCGCAGCCCGGCGCATTCTCGAACGTGACCTCCCGGAGGCCCGGCATCACAGTGCGCCATTTCAAGCTGTCATAAGGCCGTTCGATGTAGTCCATGAGGGGAGCAGGCAAGAAGGATGCACCCAATTCATCATCGGAAATGCTGGGAACTGCCTTTTCTTTTTCGAAAATGGCTGAAAGGCGGATGTCACGGTCCCTGGGTGCGGCGGTAACCGGGATAGCCACCATGTCCTCGGCAATCATGTTCTCCATGGTGGATACGAAAGAACGATTATCAACCTTGAGCGCGAGATGCGAAGCGACGACGGCGTGAAGAGGGCGGCTCAACGAACCGGAAGCGTATGATGCGAGCAGTGCATCCATGGCTCCTGCTTGCCCCTGGGGATTCAACATGAAATTCACCTTATCGCTATCCCGCAAGTGTTTATCGGTCAGAATGATAATGTTACGAGATGACCCTTCCTGCGGATCACCTGAGCTTCAATAAAAATCCGGTGATTTAACAACGGATTAATCGGGCCAATTCGTCATATGTATTTTCGCGTATTCAATGCGCACTTGCGGCGAATCTAGTTCTGCTGGAGTGGTTCGCACACCGATATAAGGACCCAAGATGAACACAGCCTTGCTGTTTCGCGACGATTGGTATGCGCAGAACGCGCTTGCCCAAGTGGTGTCTATCACCGAACGGGGCGGAATCATTCTGGATCAGACGGTGTTCTATGCGACCGGCGGCGGGCAGCCCGGTGATGTGGGCTCTCTGACCAAGCAAGATGGCACGAAGATCAGCATCGTCACGACGGTATGGGATGATCCTGAAAAGACTATCGTGGCGCATATCCCGGCGGAAGGTGCTGTCCCGCCCACCGTCGGCGAGACCGTGACGCTACAGCTGGACTGGCCCATCCGTTACGCACGGATGCGTATGCACACAGCTTTGCACCTGCTTTCGGTTGCCCTGCCCTTTGCGGTCACAGGCGGCTCTATAGGCGATGGCGAGGGTCGGCTTGATTTCGACATTCCGGACGCTATCGGGAAGGAGCTCGTACAGGCCAAGCTGGATGTACTGCTGGCGCAGAACGTACCCGTCACAGACCGCTGGATCACTGATGCGGAGCTTGATGCCAATCCGGTACTGGTGAAAACCATGAAGGTGCAGCCTCCGCGTGGTTCTGGCCGGGTGCGGCTTGTGGAAATTGATGGAATCGACCTCCAGCCTTGCGGTGGCACGCACGTACGCCAGACCGGCGAGATCGGCCGTGTGGAAGTCACCAACGTGGAGAAAAAAGGCAAGCAGAACAGGCGCATCAGGGTGCGGCTGGTTTAACGCCATGCGCGAGACTGATCTCTATCTCCCCGTGAAGCGCTTCCTGGAAGCGCAGGGCTACGGCGTGAAGGGCGAGATTCGCGAATGCGATGTTGTTGGGGTGCGCGCCGACGAGCCGCCAGTGATCGTCGAACTGAAGACATCGTTCTCGCTGCAACTCGTTTTGCAGGGCATCGACCGGCAGGCGATCACCGATGGGGTCTATCTCGCCTTCCCGCCGCCGAAGCGCCGCCAGCACGGTGATATCGTCAAGCTGTGCAAGCGGCTGGGCCTCGGCATCCTGCTGGTCACGGGTGATCATGTGGAGGCGCTGGCCGATCCAGCACCGTATCAGCCGCGCAAGGCCGCCAAACGCAAGACCATGCTGCTGAGGGAATTCGCGTATCGCGTTGGTGACACCACGGCAGGCGGCAGCGGGCGGGTCATCCGCATGACCGCATACCGGCAGGATGCTTTGAGATGCGCCGCATTCATTGCGAAGAATGGCCCGTCGAAGCCTGCTGTCCTGCGCAAGGACGCTGGCGTGGCCAAGGCCCCGGTGATGCTTCTGCAGGATGTCTATGGCTGGTTCGTGCGGGTTGAACGCGGGATTTATGGGCTTTCGCCGAAGGGCGAGGCTGCATTGGTGACGTTTGCGGCAGTGGTGGCGGGCTTGTGAGGCCACTGTGCGTGTCTCGAGGCTCCGCTTCACTCCGCGCCTCGACGTGAGGGGAACTGGGCAATTCCATATCGCCTCATGTCGAGGTGCTCGCCACTTGGCGAGCCTCGAGACACGCAGAATGCCATTGACTCGGCACCACCCATGCTCAAACAAACCGCGATGACGGACGCCGCCACAAACACCATCCTCGTGTTCATCGACGCCGACGCATGCCCTGTGAAGGACGAGACCTACAAGGTGGCTGGACGGCACGGCGTGAAGACTGTCGTCGTCGCCAACAGCTGGATCAACATTCCGCGCGACACTCTGATCGAGCGCGTGGTTGTGCCATCAGGACTTGATGTTGCGGATGACTGGATCGCGGAGCGGGCGCGGCCCGGCGTTGTGGTGATCACGGCGGATATTCCGCTGGCGGCGCGGTGCGTGAAAGCCGGTGCGGCGACAATCGCGCCCAATGGCAAGCCGTTCACGGAACAATCCATCGGCATGGTGCTCGCCACGCGCAACCTGATGGATCAGTTGCGATCAGCGGGCGAGATCACCGGCGGACCCAGGCCGTTTGCGCCGAAGGACCGGTCGGCGTTTTTGTCGGCGCTGGATCTGGTGGTGGAGCGGTTGAAACGGGCGGGGTTTGGGGTGGGAGGATGAGGTGGGTGCATTGCGACATTCGTATCCCCGTCGTCCAATTCCCTGCACATCCAATTCCCTGCACATCCTATTCCCAGGCTGAAATGCCCTCTCGCGCGAAAGCGCGCAGCACGGCAGGCCGGGCCAGTACGCGCAATGCGTGTTTTGTCCATTGTGGGTAGGTATCCCGCATGTTCAACCTCATCCGGTTTCCCCATCTGTAGAACACGAGAAGATACGGATCGATGATCGAATAACCATCGCCGACTGCCCAGTCGCGCTCGCTCATTCGGTTCTCGATATGAGCAAAGGCCGAGGCCAGATGCATATGCCCCTCGCTGACGATGCGATCATGATCTGAAACATCATTGGTAAAATCAGAAGGCCGCCAGATCATCCGCACTGCGACCGCATGAACTGTACCCGACAGCCAGTTGGACCATTCGATCGATCTGACCAAATCAACGTTTGAATGGGGGAAAAATCCGTGGGCGGGCGCAGATGCAGCGATGTGTAGCAAAATAGCGGGTGCTTCCGTCAACACGAAATCATTCTGCACGAGAACGGGGACACGCCCCTTGGCGTTTAACTCTCGAAAAGCGTCTGCGCGCGCCTCACCCTTGTCGGTCGATATCGGAATAAGCTCATAGGATGCACTGACCTCTTCCAGAAGGATGTGCGGCGCGAGCGAACAGGCTCCCGGCGAATAGTAGAGTGACATCGTCATGTGCGACCTCCAAAACATTGCAAGGTCAGTATATCTAGCCCCCGTACGTGATGCTTCGGCCAAAACCGAATTGTGGGCATAATCTCGAATTGCGGAATTACGGGGACATGGTCTTGGACTGCACCCCAAGATTGAGACAGGCCAACTCGGTAACAACGCAATGCGCTCTCCCGCATTACACCCTTGCCGCTACCTCTCCCCTGATGCAAGACAGTTCCACATCAACGGAACCCCTTCATGCCTCATTACACAGATGTCATCGGTTCAATCGGAAACACGCCGCTGATCAAACTCCGCCGCGCCTCGGAACTCACGGGCTGCACCATCCTGGGCAAGGCGGAGTTCATGAATCCCGGGCAATCCGTGAAGGATCGCGCGGCGCTCGCCATCATCCGCGATGCCGAACAGCGCAAGTTATTGCAGCCCGGCGGCGTGATCGTGGAGGGGACGGCGGGGAACACCGGCATCGGTCTGGCGCTCGTCGGCAATGCCTTGGGCTACCGCACGGTCATCATCATCCCGGATACGCAGAGCCAGGAGAAGAAGGACATGCTGCGCCTCGCCGGCGCGGAGCTGATCGAGGTGCCTGCGGTGCCCTATTCCAACCCCAACAACTACGTGAAGGTGTCGGGCCGCGTGGCTGAGAAGCTGGCGAAAACGGAAAAGCACGGCGCGATATGGGCCAACCAGTTCGACAATGTCGCGAACCGTCAGGGGCATATCGACACGACGGGACCAGAGATATTCCGCCAGACCGATGGAACGGTTGACGGCTTCATCTGCGCGGTCGGCACGGGCGGCACGCTGGCGGGTACAGGGATGGCACTGAAGGCGCTCAAGCCCTGGGTAAAGATTGGCTGCGCGGACCCGATGGGCGCGGCAATGTTCTCGTGGTTCACAGCGGGTGAGCTGAAGATGGCGGGATCGTCGATATCGGAGGGCATCGGGCAGGGCCGCGTGACGGCCAATATCAAGGATGCGCCGGTGGATATGGCGTTCCAGATTCCGGATGAGGAGGCCGTACCCATCGTGTTCGATCTGCTGGAGCATGAAGGCCTGTGCCTCGGCGGTTCGTCGGGGATCAACGTGGCGGGCGCGATCCGCATGGCGAAGGAAATGGGGCCGGGCCACACCATCGTGACCATCCTGTGCGATTACGGCACGCGCTACCAGTCGAAGCTGTTCAATCCGGTATTTTTGCGCTCAAAGAACCTGCCGGTGCCGACTTGGCTAGAACGGGAGGCAACAGTGACGGCTGATCTCGTGTGATCAGATCGCGCGGAGGAATGCCCAGACCATCGCGATGCTGAGCATCAGCGTTACGAGCGTGGGGAGGATGTTTTCGCGTTCGATAGTCATGACGTCACCTCATGGGTTAATCGTTGTGACGGCATTGTGGCGGGCTGAGCGGTTTTCGAATGCACCGCGAGAATTGCCATAATCCCTCACCGCCGCTACAACCCGGTGATGACAAATTCCCCCTTCGTTTCGACCGAATGGCTCGCTGCCAACCTCAATCGCGCTGATCTCGCTGTCGTGGATGCCTCATGGTATCTCCCGACCATGAACCGCGACGGCAAGGCGGAGTATGCCCAGCGGCATATTCCGGGCGCAGTGCATTTCGACATTGATGCCGTGAAAGACAGCGCGAGCGCCCTACCCCATATGCTGCCCTCGCCCGTGGAATTTGCAGCGGCTGTAGGTGCGATGGGGATTTCCGAGGATTTGACTATCGTTGTCTATGATGGCGCGGGGCTGTTTGCCGGTCCGCGCGTTCGCTGGACCTTCATGGTGATGGGCGCGAAAGACGTGCTCATTCTTGACGGTGGCCTGCCGAAATGGTTGGCCGAGGGACGCTCGGTAGTGGCGGGTACGCCAACGCTTGAGGCGCGCGTTTTCAAGGCCACGCTTGATACTTCTGCTGTTGCTTCGCTTGCAGGCGTGAAGGCAGCACTTACCACGAAATCAGCCACTGTTGTGGATGCACGCCCCGCCCCCCGCTTCCGGGGAGAAGCGCCGGAGCCGCGTCCCGGTCTGGCCTCCGGGCATATGCCGGGCAGCGTCAATGTGCCGTTCGATGCTCTGGTGCAGGACGGGCGCATGCTGCCGCCAGGCACAGTGCGCAGCGTGTTCCTCACAGCGGGCGTTGATATCGACCAGCCCGTGATCACAAGCTGCGGCTCGGGCGTTTCCGCCGCGATCCTGTCGCTGGCGATGGAAACAGCCGGTGCACAGGCCGAAGCGCTGTATGACGCATCATGGGCGGAATGGGGCGGCAGGACGGATTGCCCCGTGGCGAAATCCTGACCTTCGCCCATGAGCCTGCTTCACCGCCTGAAGAACTGGTCGAATCCACACAACCTGACGCGGCTTCACCTGAAACGCATCGCGGACAAGTACGGTTTCAGCATCGGTGACCACACTTACGGCAAGCCCAAGGTGAGGTTTCCCGAGTCCGGCGCGAAGCTGACCATCGGGCGCTACGGCTCAATCGCGGATGACGTGAACATCCTGCTGGGCGGCAACCACCGTATGGACTTTGTCACGACCTATCCCTTCGGTGCGATGCCAGCGGTCTGGCCCGAAGCAGCGGGGCGAAAGGACTACGCCGTGTCGCGCGGCGATGTGGTGATCGGCCATGATGTCTGGCTGGGCTCGGGCTGCATGATCATGTCCGGGGTTACCGTTGGCCATGGTGCCGTTGTAGCGGCCCGTGCTGTGGTCACGAAGGATGTCGCGCCCTACGCCATCGTTGGCGGCAACCCGGCGCAGGTTATCCGGGCGCGGTTCGATGAGGCCATTGTAGCGCGGCTGCTGGCCAGCCAATGGTGGGAACTGCCGCGCGAGCGCATCACGGCGCTGATCCCGCTGTTGCAGGGCAACGATTTGGATGGCTTCCTGCAAGCGATCGAACAGCGCTGACAAGCGGGCTGGATCAGCGGCCCGGCTTGCGCTACCAAGCTGCCATCACAATCGGATTATCCCATGACTTCCAAACTTGCCATGTCTTCTGAGCTTCCCGACCGTCTTTCCGTCAATCCCGCCAGTCCCCATTACAACGAGGAACTGCTGCAACGCGAAGTTGGTATCCTGATCAACGGCAAGGAGAAGACCAACGTCGAGGAGTATTGCATCAGCGAGGGCTGGATCAAAGTGAGCGCAGGCGCTGCCAAGGACCGCTTCGGCAACCAGATGACCATCAAGCTGAAGGGCAAGGTGGAGCCGTTCTTCAAGGATGCGGCCAAGGATACTGCTGCCTCCTAGTCGACGACATATCCCCCGTCGAACAAGCTCGCGATCCGCGCCAGCGCCGTTGGGTCGGCCTCCTTGGCGCCGACACATTCCATCATATCCGGCGAGAGTTTCGGCAGTGATGCGAGAAACGCCGCTGTCAGTTTCTTAGCCAGAGCATGATCGGGATGAGTAACGTCGCTCTGCGCCGGGCCGTATTCGCCCAGATGCTGCACGCTGTCCCACGCCAGTGGTTCCTTCGGAAAGCGCGAAAGCAGAACGTCCGCTGCCTCATCCGCCACATACCAGCGGTTGAGATTGTCGAATAAAGCGAAGCGATAGCCTTGGGACAGCAGGAACGGCTCGAAGCGGTGGGCCGCGTCCTCCATGCTGAGTGGCTCGATGGCCTCCACCAGAATCACACGGGGGCGGAAGCGCGTCCAGTCATGCCCCGCCAGAACCTCCGCCTCGTGTCCCTCGACATCCACTTTCAGGAAATCGATGGCAGGAACCTGATGCTCGGCGCAGAGTTTCGCCAATGTGGTCACGGGCTTGATCACGCGCCTGCCCGCGACGCCAGCCTTCTCAGCAGCGACGGCGTGATCGGCGGAAGCAGTCGAGAGCCCGTGAAAAGTCGTGGCCTCGAACAGTTCCAGTGTACCCTCTGCCCGTCCCGCCAGAGCAGAGATCAGCACATCACGCGGACGCACCCGGCGATACAACGCGCCGAGCGACGCCTGCGGCTCCACCACAAGGCCGTGCCAGCCGCGCTCGTAGAAGAAGAACGAGACATTGTCCGCAATCGCATGCCCGCCGCCGACATCGATATAGAAGCCGCTGGGCTGGTCCGCGAAGAGCCGGGAAAGTACGACGTCTTCCATGTTCTGGGCGTAGGACAGCATCGGGGGCTCCTTGGCAGCGGGGATTTGGTTCAACAACACGCGGGGATACGTGTCCAGTGGGCTGCAGTGCAAGGCATCGTGCGTGTCTCGAGGCTCGCCAAGGGGCGAGCGCCTCGACATGAGGAGCATTGAAAAGCGCCGGTTTCCAGAATGTTGTGCAAAACACCAATCCCCTCATGTCGAGGCGCGGAGCGAAGTGGAGCCTCGAGACACGCATAATGCCTATGCAACACCCAAATCCCCCAGTTGACTCAACCGCTTGACCCGGCCACGTTCAACCCCAAGTTTCATCTCTGCCGGGAGGGCATCCATGCGTCTCAATCGTCGTCACTTCGTTGCCGGAACTGCTGCCGCACTGGCGCTGCCTTCAGGGGCTCGCGCGCAGGCCGGGGCCATCCGCATTGGCGAGATCAACAGCTATACTGCGCAGCCCGCCTTTCTGCGGCCCTATCGCAACGGCTGGGAACTGGCGGTGGAGCAGGTGAACGCCTCGGGTGGCGTGCTGGGGCGCAAGCTGGAGAGCGTTTTTCGCGATGACGGCGGCAAGCCGGAGGACGCCGTGCGGCTCGCGGGCGATCTGATCAATGCCGAGAAAGTGGACCTGCTGTCAGGCGGGTTCCTCTCCAATGTCGGTCTCGCGATTGCAGATTTCGCCAACCAGAACAAGCGTTTGTACGTGGCTTCTGAACCATTGTCGGATGCCCTCGTTTGGGGCAAAGGCAATCGCTACACCTTCCGGCTGCGCCCTTCCACCTACATGCAGGCCGCCATGCTGGTGGAGGAAGCGGCGAAGCTTCCGGCAAAGAAATGGGCTGTCGTGGCGCCCAACTATGAATACGGCCAGTCCGCCGTGAAATGGTTCAAGGAACTGCTGAAGGCAGCCAAGCCGGATGTGGAATTCGTGGCCGAACAGTTTCCGGCCCTTGGCCGCATTGATGCCGGTGCCACCGTGCAGGCGCTGGAAGCGGCCAAGCCGGATGCGATCTTCAACGTGACGTTCGGGGCAGACCTGATCAATTTCGTGCGGCAGGGCAATACGCGCGGCCTGTTCGAGGGGCGGCTTGTCGCCAGCATGCTGACGGGTGAACCGGAATACATGGACCCACTGGGCGCGGAAACGCCGGTGGGCTGGATCGTTACGGGGTATCCGCATCAGGAGATCGCCACGCCGGAGCACACGAAGTTCCGCGATGCATATCGCGCGAAGTACAGCGACTATCCCCGGCTTGGCTCTGTGGTGGGCTACGACACGGTGAGCGCGATCGTGGCTGGCATCACCAAGGCTGGCACGACGGAGAACGAGAAGCTGATCGATGCGATGAAGGGGTTGAAATTCGGTTCTGCATTTGGCCCGGTCGAGTTCCGCGCGATTGATCATCAATCCACACTGGGCGCATATGTCGGCCGCACGGCGGTCAAGGAAGGCAAGGGCGTCATGGTGAACTGGCGCTATGCCGATGGAGCGAAGTATCTGCCCTCGGATGCTGTCGTGAAAACGCTGCGTCCGCAGTGAGGCTTGGAATTGGCCCGCTTCCTTCTCCCACGGGAGAAGGATAGGCCTGCCCCATGGACTTCCTCCTCATCCAGACCCTGAACGGTCTTGCATCGGCCTCTTCGCTGTTTCTGGTGGCGTCTGGGCTTTCGATCATCTTTGGCGTCACACGCATCGTGAACTTCGCCCATGGCTCATTTTACATGCTGGGGGCGTATATCGCGGTCAGTGTGATTTCTGTGCTTGGCGGGCAGGATGGTTTCAGCTTCTGGGGTGGCGTCCTGCTGGCGGCGTGTGTAGTCGCGGTGATCGGGGCGCTGGTCGAGATGGTAATCCTCAGGCGCATTTATGCCGCGCCCGAATTGTTCCAGCTGCTCGCCACCTTCGGCGTCGTGCTGATGATCCAGGACATCACGTTGTATGTCTGGGGTCCCGAGGACAAGCTGGGGCCGCGCGCGCCGGGTTTTCGCAGCTTCGTGATGATTTTTGACAACCGCTTCCCGAGCTATGAATTGTTCCTGATCGTGGTCGGTCCCGTGGTGCTGCTCGCCCTGTGGCTGCTGTTCAACCGCACGCGCTGGGGTACGCTGGTGCGCGCCGCGACGCTGGACCGCGAGATGGTGGGCGCGCTAGGCGTGAATCAACGGTTGCTATTCACCTCGGTCTTCATGTTCGGCTCGTTTCTGGCAGGGCTTGGCGGCGCGCTGCAGCTTCCGCGCGAAGCCGTGACGCTGCACATGGATCTGGCCATGATCACCGAAGTCTTCGTGGTGGTCGTCGTTGGTGGTCTGGGCAGCATCACCGGGGCATATCTCGCGGCGGTGCTGATCGGTCTCGTGCACGCCTTCGGCATCGTCTATTTCCCCAAGAGTACGCTGGTGCTGGCCTTTCTGGTGATGGCAATCGTGCTGGTGGTGAAACCGTACGGATTGCTGGGGCGCAAACCTTCGGGCCATGCCGCGCGGGGACAGTCCATTCCCGAGCCGTTGCTGGCTCCGGCGGATCAGCTTATCAAAATGCTGGGTGCGGGGCTGCTCGCGGTCCTCATCATCCTGCCGCCATTTCTGGGCGATTATGGTGTCTCTTTCCTGACCGAACTCGTGATTTTTGCGCTGTTCGCGGCTTCGCTACATTTCATGATGGGGCCAGGCGGCATGCATTCCTTCGGTCACGCCGCGTATTTTGGTCTGGGTTCCTATGGCGCGGCGCTCGCCGTCAAATGGCTCGCCGCACCGATGGCCGTGGGGCTGCTGGCATCGCCCTTGTTGGCTGGTTTCGCGGGCGTGCTGTTCGGCTGGTTCTGCGTGCGGCTCTCCGGTGTTTATCTCGCAATGCTGACACTGGCCTTCGCGCAGATCGCCTGGGCGACGGCGTTCCAGTGGGTCGATGTCACGGGAGGAGACAACGGTATTCTGGGCGTGTGGCCGAGCGAATGGGCCAAGCCGAAACTGGCGTATTTCTATATGGCCCTGGCGCTGGTGGCGGGCGGCATCCTCGCTCTGAGGCACCTCATCTTCTCGCCCTTTGGCTATGCCCTGCGCGCCGGGCGCGACAGCCCTTTGCGTGCCGAAGCCAGCGGCCTGAATGTGCAGCGGCTGCAATGGGCGGGGTTCATCGTCGCGGCGGTGGCGGCGGGGCTTGCGGGTGGCTTGTTTGCCTTCTTCAAGGGGTCGGTTTTCCCGACCTATCTCTCCATTCCAAAATCGGTGGATGCGTTGCTGATGGTGCTGCTCGGTGGTGTCCAGACCATCAGTGGCCCCATTGTGGGCGCGTTTGTCTTCGCAGGACTTGAAGAGCAACTCATGCGCTTCACGGCTTATTGGCGGTTCATTCTCGGCCTCGTGATCGTGCTTCTGGTGATCCTGTTTCCGAAAGGACTGGCAGGAACGGTGATTGATTGGCGCGAACGCCGCTCCGGTGGTGATACTCAATGAGTGCTGTTCTGGGTGTCAAAGGCATTTCCAAGACTTTCGGCGGCGTGAAGGCAGTCGATGACGTGTCGTTCTCGGTTTCGGCGGGCGAGTTGCTGGCGCTGATTGGCCCCAATGGCGCGGGCAAGACGACGTGCTTCAACATGCTGAACGGCCAGCTGCGGCCCGACAGCGGCGAAGTGTTTTTGGGTAGTGAGCTGATCACAGGCCTTCCGCCTCGCATGGTGGCGCACAAAGGCGTTGGCCGCACCTTCCAGATCACAGCGACCTATGGTTCGATGACGGTGCGCGAGAATGTGCAGACCGCGCTGATCGCCAGCCATCGCGGGGAATGGAAGCTGACTGGTTCGGCAACGGATCAGCATGGTGAGAAAGCGGACCAGCTGCTCGATCTCGTCGGCATGAAGGATCAGGCGGCTCGCGCCTGCGGCGTACTGGCCTACGGCGATCTCAAGCGGGTGGAACTGGCTGTGGCACTGGCGAATGAGCCAAGGCTTCTGCTCATGGACGAGCCGACGGCGGGCATGGCACCGAGCGAGCGCATCGCCCTCATGGAACTCGCGGCGCAGATCGCCAGATCGCGTTCCATCGCTGTGCTGTTTACCGAGCATGACATGGATGTGGTGTTTGCCCATGCGACTCGCGTGATCGTGCTGGATCGCGGCAGGTTGATCGCACAGGGCACGGCAGATGAGGTGCGGGCCAACCCGCAGGTGCAGGCGGTGTATCTGGGCTCTGGTGCCACCTACGGGGAGGCACATTGATGAGTGCGCTTCTCACCGTCACTGATATCCACGCTTACTACGGCCGCGCGCATATCCTGCACGGCGTCTCGTTCGCAATGGCGCGGGGCGAGGTGGTGGCGCTTGTGGGCCGCAACGGTGCAGGCAAATCTACGACGATAAAGGCAATCATGGGTCTCGTGCCTCCAGCAAGGGGCCAGGTGATGTTCGATAACCACGCCATAGCTGGCAGAGAGCCGTTCGAGACAGCACGGCTGGGCCTCGGGTACGTGCCGGAAGAGCGGCGCGTGTTTTCGGACCTGACGGTAATGGAAAACCTGACTGTCGGCGAGCGCCCTGCCCGCCCGGATGCGCCGCGTTGGACACCGGATGCGCTGTTCGAACTTTTCCCCAACCTGGGCCGGATGAAGGATCGTCCCGGCGGCCAGATGTCGGGGGGTGAGCAGCAGATGCTCACCATCGCCCGCACATTGATGGGCAATCCCAAGCTGGTGCTGCTGGACGAACCCTCCGAAGGCCTGGCTCCTGTGATCATCGAGGAGATGGCGAAGGCCATCTTGCGGTTGAAGAGCGAAGGACTGACGGTGCTGATCTCGGAACAGAATCTGCATTTTGCGCGCCTTGTCGCCACGCGTGCACTTGTCATGGAAAAGGGCCTCATCCGCTTTGACGGGGCCATGGAAACTCTGATGTCCGATGCCTCAATTCGCGAGCGCTATCTCGCGGTTTGACGAAGCGATGTTCCTGCCCCACATCATACTGCAATTATATTTTTCAGGGAGAATGCCACCATGAATATCACCCGTCGCACGATGATCACAGGTGCCGCCGCTGTCGCTGCCTCACCTGTATTCGCGCAGGCGTTTCCGGCCAAGCCGATCACTCTTGTGGTTCCGTTTGCCGCCGGCGGTTCTACCGATGTCGTGGCCCGTATCATCGCGGCCAAGATGAGCGAAAACATAGGTTCTCAGGTCGTCATCGAGAACCGTGCTGGCGCGGGCGGTGGTGTCGGCGCAGCGGCGGTCGCGAAGGCGGCACCTGATGGCTATACAATCCTGATGGGGACGATATCGACCCATACGCTCAACCCGTTGATGGCGAAAACGAAGTTGTTCGATCCGGTCAAGGATTTTGCGCCGATCTCGCTTCTGGCGACGATCCCGAGCGTGCTCGTCGTGCATCCGTCGCTGGGCGTGAACAACGTGCAGGAATTCATTGCCCTGTTGAAACGCGAACCGGGCAAGCACAGCTATGCGTCGTCCGGTAACGGCACGCCCCTGCATGTGGCAGGCGAGTTGTTCAAGCGGTTGACTGGCACGGATATCCAGCACGTGCCATATCGCGGCGGCGGCCCCGCCATGAACGATCTGATCGGCGGGCAGGTGAAGATCATGTTCGACAATCTACCGCCATCTGTACCGCATATCCGCGCGGGTACGCTGAAAGCGTTGGCTGTGACAGTAAAAGAACGTGTACCAGGGTTCGAAACCATTCCCACCTTGATCGAGTCAGGCATCAAGGATTTTGATGTTTATTCCTGGAACGGCCTTCTCGCACCGGCCGGGACACCGGCGGCCGTGATCGCCAAGATCAACGAGGAAGCGAACAAGGCGATCAAGGACCCGGGCGTGAAGGCCAAGCTGAATGACATCTCGGCCCTGACGGTAGGATCGACACCGCAAGAGCTTGCGGCGTTCATTGCCAAGGAACTGACGATCTGGGAGCCCGTGATCAAGGGCGCGAACATCACGATCGACTGACATAGCATGCAGCGCATCATTGCGGCTTTCTTCAATTCGAGGCGTGCGCTGTCGCGCGCCTTCACGACAGAACCTGCGGTCAGGCAGGAACTGCTTTTGCTGGTGATCGCGCTGCCGCTGGCGTGGATCATCACGGGTGATGGCTGGCGCTATGCCATGCTGATCGGCGCGCTGCTCGTGGTGCTGGCGGTGGAGTTGCTGAACACGGCCATCGAGAAGCTGTGCGACCACCTGCATCCGGATCGCCACGATACCATCGGCTATGTGAAAGATATGGGATCGGCGGCGGTACTGATGAGTCTGCTGCTGGCAGGCCTCGTGTGGTCCGTGGCACTCTGGCAGTGGCTTGACCGGGTGCTTTGATGCGACAAAACTGAGAGCGTTGGTGGGAGAAGCAGGACTCGAACCTGCGAAGGCGTAGCCAGCGGATTTACAGTCCGCCCCCTTTGCCACTCGGGACATTCTCCCAACGCCAACTCAGTTTACCGCGTGGCTTATGGGGTAAGCCCCGGAGGTATGTCAACCGCATAGAGCGCGACAGAGAGCGTTTTGCCGATTGACATTCCTCGGCCCTCCGCTCACCGAAAGGGAATGAGTACTCCTTTCAGACCAACAGCTGACCGTCCGGGCAAGCCCGCGCATCGCCGCTTCCACAACAAGCCGCCGAAAGCCGCGCCCGGAACGCGCGATGATGGCAATCATGTCCTCTACGGCATCCATACCGTGGTGGAAGCGCTGAAGAACCCGGAACGGCGTTTCATCAAACTCGTGGGTACCGAAAACGGAATCCTGCGGCTACAGGAGAGCGTGCCACTGCCGTTGAAGGCGGATATCGTGAAGCCGGATGATATTGGCCGCCAGTTGCCCAAGGACGCTGTGCATCAGGGCGTGCTGCTGATTGCAGAGCCGCTTGAACCGCTTGATCTGGCTGCCCTGCCCCGCGACGGGCTCGTGGTGGCGTTGGACCAGGTGACTGATCCGCACAATGTGGGTGCGGTTCTGCGCTCGGCTGCGGCTTTTGGCGTGTCTGCCATGATCATCACGGCGCGGCATAGCCCCGAGGTGACCGGTGTACTCGCCAAAGCGGCATCAGGCGCTCTGGAGCATGTGCCTTTCGTCGAGGTCAAGAACCTGTCGAAAGCACTGGATGCGCTGGGCGAGCGGGGCTATCTGCGCGTTGGCCTCGATTCCGATGGCGAGAAGACAATTGGCGAAATTGAAATCCGCCGCCCGCTGTGTCTGGTGCTCGGCGCGGAAGGCAAGGGCCTGCGTCCGGTCACGCAGGCGAGCTGCGATGTGATCGTGCGGCTGCCTATGCCGGGCGTGATCCAGTCGCTCAATGTCTCCAATGCAGCGGCTATATCGCTCTATGCTGTAACGCAGGGCAAGTAACGCGCTTACTTGATATGATGCATATGGGGTGAAGTCGCCGGCGTGCGCCCCCGCTCATCGAGCCAGACCACCGTTGGCGCCGGGTTCATCCGCCGTCCCGGCTGGTTGCCGTAGGTCAGATGCACCGCTGCTCCTGCGCGTTGTGGCGTTTCTCCACCGATGATCTGGAAACTGGGCTGGGCATAGGGATGCAGGCGGCGGTTGCTTTCAGCGACTTGCCACGGTGTCAGCGGATAGAAACCAGCGGGCGGGCTCATCGCAATACGGCCTGACGGCAGCCGCGTGATTACCGCGCGGGGATCGATGGGATTGAACGACAGCGGGCGGACTTGTTGTGCCGCATAAACCGGAGGCGGTAATGTAACCGGCTTGTCCTGCTCTCCAATGCCGACGACAGCGGGTCGACTGCCGGTGGGCGCGGTCAATGGCAGAACGAGAACCGGCTGTGCTGGACGAATGACCTGAATTGGGGTTTGAGCTGCCAATCTGGCTGAAACAGCGACTTTAACGGGCTGGACCGGAGGCGTGGTCGCGCGGTGCACAGGATGGTGCTTGCCTTGGCCAGACGCTTGGCTCTCACCAGCCTGCGCGGGCACGCTGAGCAGAAAAATGGAGATGGAAACGGAGGCACAGAGGAAGGAATGCTGCATGATTGCAACTCCAGACGCGGGGCAGCCTCCTCGCTAACACTTTGTTTACCACATGGATTGAGAGAGTAAAGCTTATGGCCTGGTAGCGTAATCGGATCTAGCGCGAAATCATGGCTGCTGCGGCGCCTGCCAGAAGCGCTGCCGAAATCCATGCTGAACGCTCGGTCCAGCGGAGAAGAATACTGCGCCGTGCCTGAGCCACCATGCGGGGTGCGATATCCTCGGGCGGCCTCTCATCTGGATTCAGCATGATCCAGACCTCGGTGCGCTTGTAGCTGGCAGGCGACGTGTTCTGCGCCTTGAAGTACAGAACCACCGTGATCAGCAATGTTCCGATGCCGCCTGCTCTCAGCACGTTGACGAGATCAGCCGCGAAGCCGACCATGAGGCACAAAACACCGAGAGCAGCAAAGCCGACGCCCCGAGAGATAGAGATCAGTGTCAAACGCTCGATCGTTTCGTACATGGCGATTGTCTCCCCGCCGACCTGTCAGCATTACACGATGCATCTGGCATCACGTACGTGCAAGATTCGGGCAATCACGAATGCATGATCGCGGCAGACCGCTCTACCAGGCTCCGATCATCTTCAGGAAAGCTGGCAGGGTCAGAACAATTGCGGCGACGAGCCAGATCGTCAGTGATCTGGAGTTACTTGTCCTCAGGTCCTGCGATTGCTCGTAAATCGCGGCAGGTACGCCAGCGAGGATGACCGTGAATACCGAGACAGATAGGGAGACCAAATAGAACAGAATCACTGGCGACGTGATGTAGAAGCCGGCCACAATGGCGGCGATCGGAGCAGACATCAAATCAAACCAGGGTGACGTGTGCATGCCATTCACGAGCCCTGCCGTTGCGAGCCCGACAAGCGTGCCATCGCGGCGCAGAATATCCTCGCGGTCTTCCATCTCAGCCTCCAAAGTGGGGAGCGAAGCCGAAGATCACGGCTGCGACCAGAAGAACAATCCGGAGCAGAATGATCCAGAAAATGGAAAAAACCATGACGAGCCCGTTCGGTACGACCAACGGCGTCAAACCACGTACGAAATGCAGAATCGGATCCGTTATTTGCGTAAAAACCTTCCAGATCACCATCTCGCTGTCCGGCTTGAAAACCAGCGACAACAGATAACGCCCCATGATGGTGTACATGGCGGCAGCAAGGATGAAATTCGGAATGGTGTAGAGCCAGTAGGTATCAAACATGAGACAAACCGTTGATCAATTGTCGCGAAGACGTTCTATCTCGAAAAAACAGGGCGGGGAATGAGCCCCGCCCTGTTTGTCGTTGATTGGCCGAACAATCAGGCAGTGCTTTCTTCCATCAGCGTCTTACCGCGCGGACGGCGGCAGGCATCGACGAAATCCTGCATTTCCTTGGAAGGCGCAGGCGTCATCATCGAGACAACATACATAACGAGGAAGCCGATCGGCAGGCCGAAGGCAGCAGACGAAATGTTGTTGAGGTTGAACCAGCCTACGCGGGACGCCAGTGGGCTACTCGCGAGGACCGGACCATCGGCGATGGCAGGGTTGGACAGCGCGGCCTTCATTGCATCGGCCGAAACCAGCGGAGCGCCGGTGATCGGGTTCAGCAACGAAGTCATGCCGAAGTAGTTGACGCCCACGTGCGGCCAGTAGCGGGTGATCACGAGATAGAACAGGGTGACGAAGAAGCCGGCAAGAATGCCTGCCACTGCACCAGTACCCGTTGCCCGCTTCCACCAGATGCCCAGCACGAGCGCCGGGAACAGACCCGCAGCCGCAAGGCTGAAGGCCCAGGCCACCATCGCCACGATGTCCGTCGGACGGGTCGAAGCAACATAGGCTGCGGCAATTGCCACAATGACCAGCAGGACGCGCGAGACGACCATGCGCTGCTTGGCTGGCGCATTGGGGTTGATCATCTTGTAGTAGACGTCGTGCGACAGCGCGTTCGCGATGGCGAGCAGAAGCCCGTCAGCGGTCGAGAGAGCAGCCGCAAGGCCACCAGCGGCGACAAGGCCGGTGATGACATAGGGAAGGCCTGCGATTTCAGGAGTTGAGATCACCACCACGTCGGTGTTGATGCCCAGATCCTGCCAGCGCAGAATACCTGCATGCCCGGCAATTGCCTTGCAGGAGGCAGCAACGTCGGCGATTGAGGCTGCATTCTTGCCGCAGATTGTTACCAGCCCAAGCTTGCCCCAGTTGTAGACCCACATCGGCATGTCCGCGAGCGGTTTGCCGATCAGCGTTGAATAGACCTCCAGCTTCGAGAACGCGGCGTAAGCCGGTGCAGTGAAGTAGAGGATGAAGATGAACAGCAGGGACCAGGCCACCGAGATGCGGGCTTCACGCACCGACGGGGTGGTAAAGTAGCGCATCAGAACGTGCGGCAGAGAGGCCGTACCGACCATCAGGCAGAAGATCAGCCAGAAGTAGTTGGCTGGCGAATAGCTGGTGAAGGGCTCGGTATGGATCTTCATCGTTGCAGGCGCGAGCCCGTTCTTGATGAAGCTCTGCTCCAGATCCGATATCTGCTGCAGCGCCTGACCATAGGTCAATTGCGGGATCGGGATACCGAACTTGATGGCCGACATCCAGACAACAGGAATCAGGTAGGCGACGATCAGAACGATGTACTGAGCAACCTGTGTCCAGGTCACGGCCTTCATGCCGCCGAGCATCGAACAGACCAGAATACCGGCGAGGCCGACGAAGCAGGCGAGTTCGAAGTTCATGTCCAGAAAGCGCTGGGCGATCAGGCCTGTGCCGAATATCTGCGCCACCACATAGGTGAAGGAGCAGGCCATCAGTACCATCACACCACACAGACGCGCGGTGTTGCCGCCATAACGGGCCGAAAGGAAGTCGGGAACCGTGTAAGCGCCGAACTTGCGCAGGAAGGGCGCGATAAGCACCGCCACAAGCACATAGCCGCCAGTCCATCCCAGCACGAAGGCGAGACCATCATAGCCAAGCAGGAACAGCGAGCCGGCCATGCCGATGAACGAAGCTGCGGACATCCAGTCAGCGCCCGTCGCCATGCCGTTATAGAAAGCGGGAACCTTGCGGCCCGCCACATAGTATTCTCCGACCTCCGCCGTCCGCGTCACAACGCCGATGAAGGCATAGACGAGGATGGTGAAGCCCATGAACATGTAGCCGAGAATCTTGTTCGGTACGCCGGCGCGCTCAAGGATCGCGACTAGGATGATGAAGGCGAGAAAGCCACCCGTGTAGATGGCATAAATCCGGCCAAGGCCAGAGGTGAAATCACCGCCGCCTGCTTTTGCTTCTGTTGCCATGATTGCTCTCCCTCACTCGTCTTCAGCAAAGCCGCTGTCGCGGTCGATCTTGTCCTGCGCCTTGGCAAACCAGAACAACATGCCAACGAAAACAACCAGGGAACCCTGCGCAGCCATGTAGAAGCCCAGCGGAAACCCGAAAATCCTGATGCCATTCAGTGGCACGACAAACATGTGAACGATGAAGCCAAAGAACAGCCAGAGGGCCATCATCAGAATCATCAGACTACTGGTTTTTTTCCAGTGAACTTCTGCGGTTGTCTCCGCCATGGAACGTCCCTCCTCCGTTGGCCGCTTGAGTGCTGCGGCGTGTTGCCCTTCGTCCAGAAAACACGCTTCCACGATTCTGATCGCGACAAACATGACTCCAGCTTCGTTTTTAGGGTCGTTTAACCATTCAGCAACATAGACTTTAGACCATCGTCTAACAGACAAAAGTCATATGCATTTTGTCTCATATACCATCTGACAATTGTGTTTTGTGGCTCCAGGCTCCCAAAGGTTTCTTTGAGGGAAGATCGATTTTCCCAGCGGATGAGATGATTTTGACGGGCGGCCTTTCGCATGATTGCGGCAGGCAGAGTGTCCCGCGAATTACAAGGGAGACACCACATATGAGTATCGCAATAAACGTACCGACCGTGGAAGAACGGTCGAGACCAATGACTGGGGAAGAGAAGAAGGTGATTCTTGCCTCTTCGCTCGGAACCATCTTCGAATGGTATGATTTCTATCTTTATGGTGCGCTTGCCACGATCATTGGCGCGCAGTTCTTCTCGGCGTTTGATGTCAACACACGCAACATCTTCGCGCTTCTTGCTTTTGCTGCGGGCTTTCTGGTTCGCCCCTTTGGCGCCTTGTTCTTTGGTCGCCTTGGCGATCTGATCGGTCGCAAGCACACGTTCCTGATCACCATCCTGATCATGGGTATTTCGACCTTCCTCGTCGGTCTCTTGCCGTCCTATGCAACGATCGGCTGGCTTGCGCCGGTCTGCCTGATTGCATTGCGTATGGCCCAAGGTCTCGCACTCGGCGGTGAATATGGCGGTGCTGCGGTCTATGTGGCAGAACACGCTCCAAACAACCGACGCGGATTCTATACCTCATGGATCCAGACAACAGCGACTCTCGGACTGCTGCTCTCACTGATGGTGATTCTCTCGATCCGCATGTATCTCGGCGAAGCGGAGTTCGCAGCATGGGGCTGGCGCGTGCCGTTCCTGGGCTCGATCTTCCTCCTGGCCATCTCAGTCTGGATTCGCCTGCAGATGAAGGAAAGCCCTGCTTTCCAGAAGATGAAGGAAGAAGGCACGCAGTCCAAGGCTCCTTTGTCGGAAGCCTTTGGCCAGTGGAAGAACGGCAAGATTGTCCTGATTGCGCTTTTCGGCCTCGTCGTCGGACAGGCTGTGGTCTGGTACACTGGCCAGTTTTATGCCCTGTTCTTCCTGCAGGCGATTCTGAAGGTTGACTTGCTCACCGCCAACGTCCTAATCGCGTGGTCGCTGATCATCGGTACTGGTGGCTTCCTTGTTTTCGGCGCGCTGTCGGACAAGATCGGTCGCAAGCCCATCATCCTGGCTGGCTGCTTCATCGCTGCAGTCACCTACTTCCCGCTCTTCAAAGCGCTTACTGATACAGCCAACCCGACTTACTCCAGGGCGCTGGAGACTGTGAAGATCGAGGTTGCTGCTGATCCCGCTACTTGCGGTTCGCTGTTCGATCCTGTTGGTATCCGCCAGTTCTCGGAGCCCTGCGATCTGGCCCGCCGCGTCCTTTCGCAGCAGGCTTTTCGCTACACAAAGGTGGATTCTGCCACCGGGACCACCATGAAGGTGACTGTGGGCGGGACGGCCGTGGTCTATGACAAGGACTTTGCTGCCAATCTGGGCAAGGCTGCCATCGCTGCGGGCTATCCCACGGCCACCGACGCCGCCAAGGTGAAGGTGACCAGCTTCTTTGGCGTCTTTGGCAATGCACAAGCCATGACGATCATCGGCATCCTGACAATCATGGTGATCTACGTGACCATGGTTTATGGTCCTATTGCTGCGGCACTGGTCGAGTTCTTCCCGACCCGCATCCGCTACACCGCCATGTCGCTGCCCTATCACATCGGCAACGGCTGGTTCGGTGGCCTGTTGCCAGCGACCTCCTTCGCCATGGTCGCCTCATCCGGTGATATCTATTACGGCCTCTGGTATCCGATCGGCTTCGCCCTGATGACCTGTGTCATCGGCCTGCTGTTCGTGCCTGAGACCAACAAGCGTGACATCTTCTCGGACACAACAGCCGCGAAGTAAGTTTTCTAGGCAGCGCTAAACGAGAAAACCCCGGCGTCACCGCCGGGGTTTTTTGTTATCTGAGATGGAAAGAGATCAGGCGACCGCTTCAGCCATCGCGATGGTTGCGCGGGCGAACTGGTCCGCCGCATAACCCTTGGCACCGTTGCTGATCTCGTCATCGAGGACCACCTTGGCAAGAATGGCGAGATCGTTCTGGTTCTCCGGCTTCACATGCAGGATGGCCATCAGCTTGGCATAACGCTGGCCGCCCAGCGTGTTGGCCTCGCCTCCAAGGCGCATCCAGCCCGAAATACCGCCGGTCTGAGCGACCGCCGTGATCTCGGCGCGGTAGGCGTCAAGACGGCCGTTCAGCACTTCAGCTTCTGCCCAGAGTTTGCCAATGGCGGTTTCTGGCGATCTGGCCGAAGCCACAGCCGGAACAACCGTGAGGGCTGCCGCACCGGCAAAAGCCGAGCGGCGGGTGAGTGATGGTGTTGTCATGAGAGAACTCCCGATGGGTACACGGGGAGAGACAGGCCGTTGATTTCGTGCGTTCCAGAGCGCAACTGCGGCCAGCCCCCTGCCCGTGTCAGCGCCTCTCCGCCGTTGATGTCCTTGTGGAACCTGTGCGGATCGTGCGGAGTGTCTCTATGCCAGATTCGCTGTCTGCGGGCTGAGCAGGGTTGAAAGCGATTGTTCAGGAATCGTTCCTGCCAATGCGCTACTGGCAGTCCGATCCGTTCTTGTGAACCTGCAGATCAATGGTCTCGACAACCGTCATCAGCGGCCGTCCCAGGAAAAAGACGCTGGCACCCAGTTCCGCGACGACCTGATTGCGCTCGCCTCCGACGGTGGCCTTTCCGCCCTTCACCACATAGATCGTGGCTCCCGAACCGGACACATCAGCGACACCGCCGGCATCAACAAAGATAGCCTGCCGGACGCCATCCACCTTGATCTGACCGCCCTTGCGGACACGCACATCGCCGACACTCAAGGCATTGTGGTGATTGCTCGCGATGGAATAGCAACTGCCGGAAAGGCGCGCCTGACTGTTGCCGCCCCTGTGGCTGACCTGCGACACAGCGTAGTCCGCTACCGTCAGGAGCAGGCAACCAATTGATCCGAAAATCATAAAACTGCGTTTCATGCACCTAGAGTTGCATGGAATGAAAAATATTTGGTAAATACAACCTGAGGTTTAAATTATTTCGCCGAAAGAAATTATTGAGGCTGTATGCCTGCCTTCTTCGTGACATCGGACCAGCGAACCAGCTCCGCATTGAACTTGGCCAGGTGGGCTGCGGGTGTGCGTTCTGCCGCTGGAAAGAGTTCCGTTCCAAGATCGATAAAGCGCTTCTGGATTTCAGCGTCATTCAGTGCCTTCTGAAGTGCGTCATTGAGCTTGGTGACGATTGCTTGCGGCGTTCCCTTTGGCGCATAGAGGCCGTGCCAGTTGCCAAGATCAAAACCTTTCACGCCAGCGCTGTCCATGGTGGGAACACCGGGAAGCTGTGCCACGGGCGTGATGGATGTCACGGCAAAAGCCTTCACTTTCTTTGATTCAAGATGCGGAAGAGCCGTCACGGTCTGCTCGCACAGAAGATCAACATTGCCTGCGATGATGTCCTGCGTGGACTGGGCAGCACCTCGATACGGGACTTGCGTGACCTCCGCGCCAACGCCCTGACTCAGCAGGACAGCACAAAGATGCGAGCCCGCTCCCACACCGGAATGGGCCATAGTCACCTTGCCATTGGCCTTGCGCACCGCAGCAATCAACTCCTGCGCCGTATTGGCCTCGAAACCAAGCCTGCCCGTAATCACATAAGGACCCGTGTTGATCAGGCCCAGAGGCTCAAATGCAGAATCTGGCTTGTAGGGCAAAGTCTTGTAGAGCGATGCCGATGCCGCGATAGCCAGGTGATGCACCAGCAAGGTGTATCCATCCGCTTCCGACTTGGCCAGACGCGCCGCCCCTGTCGTTCCGCCTGCTCCGGCAACATTCTCGATCACCATTTGCTGCCCAAGCGTTTCACTCATTGACCTCCCGATGAGGCGCGCGATGGTATCGGACGCACCACCGGCGGCATAGGGAACGAGCAAGGTGATCGGCTTGGAGGGATATGAAGGCTGGGCCATTGCCCATCCGGCGGAAACAGCAAGAGCGATTGTCGTGGTGATCAGACGCATGGTTTCTCCGTTCAGGACAAGATTTCAGCTATGCTTTCAACAGCACGGCACATTCATTCACTGCTGTTCGATACCCGCTGCCTTGACGACACCAGCCCAGTGCTTCACTTCACGCTCCAGCTTGGCCTGAAGAGCCGCAGGCGAGCGCTGATCCGCCGTAAAAAGCACCGTACCGAGATCCGTGAAGCGACGCTGGATATCGGCATCAGCAAGGGCTTTCTGCAAAGCGGCGTTCAGCTTGTCGACCACGTCTTTTGGCATGCCCTTGGGGCCGTAGATTCCATGCCAGACCGAAAGATCAAAACCTGTGACCTCGGATGCGACGGTCGGCAAAGTCGGAAGCTGGCTGATCGGCTGTGGTGACGTCACCCCATACGCTTTCACTGTGCTGGCCTGAATCTGTGGCAGGGCGTTCGTTGTCTGGTCGCACAGGATATCCACCTGCCCGCCAACGACATCATTCAGCGCGGGACCCGTGCCACGATATGGCACGTAGTTGAAGCTGGTACCCAGGGCCTGCCCCAACATGATGCCGCAGAGATGCGAGCCGGAGCCGACACCGGCGTGGGCAACATTGGTTTTCGGCCCTTCCGCCTTGAATCGGGCCAGCAGCTCTTTCAGATTCTGCGCGGCGTAGTCTTTCTTCGAGATTACCACGAAAGGTCCGTAGTTCACGAGCCCGACCGGTTCGAAAGCCGTGACTGTGTCGTAGCCCGGATTCTTGTAGAGCGCGGCACCGGCGGACAGCGCGACGTGGTGGATCAGCAAAGTGTAGCCATCGGCGCTGGCCTTGGCCACGCGCGCCGCGCCCGCAGTGCCGCCAGCACCCGCTACGTTCTCCACAATGATTTGCTGCCCAAGCGTCTCGGACATCGAGCGCGAGACGATCCGGGCGATGGAATCGGATGGTCCGCCCGCTGCATAGGGTACGATGATCGTGATCGGTTTGACGGGATAACCCTGCGCAAACACAGGTGTGGTGAACGCCGCGGTTGCAACCGCGATCATTGAAAACAGATGACGCATTGATTCCTCCTGCTGGGAGTATGTGGCGCGCGTTCCTCGCGCGTCCAGTCCATTCCCTTGATCTCAATGTTGCACAGTCGCGTGTCAGGCACTACCGGTTGCAGCATGACCGAGTTCACAATCGCCACCTGGAACGTCAATTCCGTCCGCCAGCGGATCGAGCATCTTGTGCGCTGGTTGCAAGAGAAGCAGCCGGATGTCGTCTGCCTGCAGGAAATCAAGACGATAGACGATACCTTCCCCACGCTGGAGATCGAGGCTTTGGGGTATCATGTCGCGGTGCATGGCCAGAAGACCTTCAACGGCGTCGCCCTGCTCTCGAAGCACCGGCTGGAGGATGTCAGGCGCGGCTTGCCCGGCGATCCGTCGGACGAACAGGCCCGCTACATCGAGGCGACCGTATCGGTGGAAGGCGGCGTGTTCCGCGTGGCGTCGATCTATCTGCCCAACGGCAACCCGACGCCAGGCGACAAGTATGATTACAAGCTGCGCTGGATGGAGCGCTTGCGGCTTCATGCGGCTGAATTGCTGAAACTTGAGGAGCCGCTGGTGCTGGCCGGGGATTACAACGTCATCCCGGCTGCCGAGGATTGCTTTGATCCGAAGGCCTGGGCCAGTGACGCCCTGTTCCTGCCGGAGACGCGGGCCGCCTTCCAGCGCCTCAAGGCTCTTGGCCTCACGGAAGCCGTGCGCGCCACTACGGATGCTGCGAAACTCTACACGTTCTGGGATTATCAGGCAGGTGCGTGGCAGCGTAACAACGGAATCCGCATCGATCACCTATTGCTGTCACCACAGGCGGCGGACCGGCTGATCGAGACCGTGATCGACAAGGATGAACGCGATCGCGACAAGCCGTCGGATCATGTTCCTGTCCGGGGTGTTTTCAGGCTCTGAAAGCCGCTCAGCGCCGCTCGCCCAACTTCATCAGGCGCTCGGCATGGATACCTGCAACGCGCTTGTCCTCGTCCGAAGCGAGCTCAAACGCCTTGCGGTGCATCTCCAGGATCCAGCTATCACGCTGCGGCTTAGCGTTTTCGCGCGCAACCTGCAGCCAGGCCAGACCACGCGCCACGTGGCGCTGGACACCCTCGCCGCCGGTGACAAGGATCCAACCAAGCCGGGCCTGCGCGTAGATATGGCCCTTCTCGGCGGCGAGGCTGAGCCAGCGCATCGCGACCTTGGGCTCGGGCTTGCCAGAGGCAGCGCCGTCCAGCAGCATGCGCGCCAGTTGATACTGCGCTTCGGAATGGCCGTAATAGGTTGCGGCGTAATTAAAGGCCTTCTGCGCCTGCAAGGGATTAGCCTTGACCGCGCTTTGGGGGATGCCCTCCAGCCAATAGGTGCCCAGCGCCACGAAGGCATTGGCGACCACACCGGCATGCAGGGAATCGCGGCTCTCATCACCGCGCGCATCGGCGATGCGGGAGAACATCCGGAACGCCTTGAAATCATCCTGCGAAACGCCGTCACCCTCGGCATACATCCGGCCTAGCTTCCACTGCGCCAGGATATCGCCCTGCTCTGCGGCCTTTTCGATATGTTGCAGCGCGGCCTGCTTGTCGCCGGACCGGTAGGTCAAAGCGAAGCCGCGCCACATCTCGCGCATTTTGCTGTCGACGCCCAGATCAGGAAGCGCTGGCATGGACGGCAGTGCCTGCATCCGCCTTTCGGGCGGTGCGGCATCTGGATCAGCGCTTTTCACCTCGAACGCATGCGCCACCGTTCCGCCAAAAGTGATGGCGGTCAGCAAGGCAAGTGCGAGAGTGGACTCAGATGTCCGCATAACAGTGTTTTTCGCCTTCCCCGCCGGGATGCGTGACCGCACCGTCTTTGGCGGAACCGACGCCCTGCGCGAATTTCCAGATCGCGCCGGAGCCAAAGTCGGTTTCCCGGGGTTTCCAGAACTTACGACGCGACTCCAATTCGGCATCCGTAAGGCGAACTTCGAGCTTTCCTGTGATGGCATCAAGATGGATGATGTCGCCATCCTTGAGCAGCGCAATCGGACCACCGACCGCAGCCTCAGGACCCACGTGGCCGACACAGAACCCGCGGGTCGCGCCAGAGAAGCGACCATCCGTGATCAGGGCCACCTTGTCGCCCATACCCTGTCCGTAGAGCGCCGCCGTCGTCGACAGCATCTCGCGCATGCCGGGGCCACCCTTGGGGCCCTCGTAGCGGATGACGAGTACGTCGCCTTCCTTGTACTGCTTCTTCTTCACGGCCTCGAAGCACAGTTCCTCGGTGTCGAAACAGCGGGCCGGGCCGGTAAAGACCTGCTTTTCCTTCGGCATGCCGGCGACCTTCACGATGGCACCATCCGGCGCGAGATTGCCCCTGAGGCCAACAACGCCGCCAGTGACAGTGAGCGGCTTTGCGGTCGTGTAGATCACGTCCTGATCCGGGTTCCATTTCACCGAAGCCATGTTCTCGGCAAGGGTGCGGCCCGTGACCGTCATGCAGTCGCCGTGCAGGAAGCCTCCGTCGAGCAGCGACTTCATCAACAGGGGAATGCCGCCGACCTCGAACAGGTCCTTGGCGACGTATTTTCCGCCCGGTTTCAGATCGGCGATGTAGGGCGTCTTCTTGAAAATCTCGGCCACATCGAAGAGATCGAACTTGATGCCGCATTCGTGCGCGATGGCAGGCAGATGCAGCGCTGCGTTGGTGGAGCCGCCTGACGCTGCCACAACGGTCGCTGCGTTCTCCAGCGCCTTCAGGGTCACGATATCGCGCGGGCGGATGTTGCGGGCAATCAGCTCCATGATCATCTCACCCGCCGTCATGCAGAACTGGTCGCGGATTTCGTAAGGTGCCGGTGCGCCAGCGGAATAGGGCAGCGCTAGGCCGATGGCTTCCGACACTGTTGCCATCGTGTTGGCCGTGAACTGCGCACCGCAGGCACCGGCTGACGGGCAGGCTTTCTGCTCAAGCTCTTCCAGATCATCCGAAGACATGTCGCCGACGGAATGACGGCCGACGGCCTCGAAAACGTCCTGCACGGTCACAGGCTTGCCCTTGAAGGTGCCGGGCAGGATGGACCCGCCATAGATGAAGATCGACGGCACGTTGAGACGCACCATCGCCATCATCATGCCGGGCAAGGACTTGTCGCAGCCCGCGATGCCAACCAGTGCATCGTAGCTGTGGCCGCGCATGGTGAGCTCGACTGAATCCGCGATGACCTCGCGCGAAACGAGGCTCGACTTCATGCCCTGATGGCCCATCGCTATGCCGTCGGTGACCGTGATCGTGCAGAACTCGCGGGCAGTGCCATTGGCGGCGGCGACGCCTCGCTTAACGGCCTGCGCCTGGCGCATCAGGGCTATGTTGCAGGGGGCTGCCTCGTTCCAGCATGAGGCCACGCCAACGAAGGGCTGGCTCATCTGCTTCCGGGTCAGGCCCATAGCGTAATAATAGGAGCGGTGCGGTGCGCGCTCCGGTCCCTCGGTTACGTGGCGGGAGGGGAGCTTTGACTTGTTGAAAACGCGCGCGTCCATGGATGTCTTTCCGAAACTTGACAGGCCTTGGCGGCCCAGATATTTCAACGTGTTGCCGACATAACCCCGACTGTGCCCGCGTTGCCACGGTTAGTCGTAAGCCGACAAGTCCAACTTAAGCGTATCAAGATCAGTCCCCGTTCCCCGATACAATTCGATATTAGTCTAAAGTTTTAATAATTATAGATAGTTGAGGGAATACGCCGAGCGCCCGGATCGTGGCGGCATTGCGGCAAACTGGCCAATGGTTGAGGTGTGAACCTAGAACATTTCATGGTGTTGCAGAAGAACAACAGCAGGGCCAGCGGTGAGGCTGACCTACAATATCAACGGCAACACGAAAAAACCGCCGATCACAAAGAACAGCAGGATGCCCGTCGCCAGCGGCAGATGCTTCTCGATGAATGTGCGGATGTTTTCTCCGTAGAACTGGATCGCGACGGCGAACATGAAGAAAAATGTCAGCCGCGAGACGAACATGCCGATGAAGAACAGCGGAATGTTGTATTCCAGCACGCCCGACATGATGGTGACGATCTTGAACGGGATCGGTGTCAGGCCCTTGGTGATGAGCACCCAGAACCAGAATTTGGACCCCTCCGCCCGCAGGTGGCTGGCTGCTTCCGCCAGCCCGTAGAACTCGATGATGGACTTGCCGACCGATTCGTAGAGCAGGTGGCCGATGCCATAGCCGAGAAAACCGCCCGCACAGGCGCCTGCCGTGCAGACCAGTGCGTAATACCACGAGCGCTTCGGGTTCGCGATGCACATCGGAATCAGCAGCGGTATCGGCGGAATGGGGCTGAAGGCACTTTCCATGAAGGTCACCCAGAACAGCACGGGCACAGCCTTCGGATGGTTCGCGTAGGATACGATCCAGTCATAGCAGCGTTTCAGCATGGGGGTCTTGGGGCTTCTCTCGGCAGAGTTTTCTTGTATGGCCACAGGGGCTCCCATTGGCGTCGCGGCGATGACATAGCGCGGCAACATGCAGGATAGAAGACCGCACATTAAATTTTGGTCATATTTGGCCGGGTTGTGGGCGAAAGTAGATTTTTCAAATTACCCAAGCCGTTTCAGCGCCTCTTCCAGCCGCTTCTTCTTCGCACCAGCCGTCACCAGCCGCTCGCGATTTTCCTCGATCACCTCTTCCGGTGCCTTGGCCACGAATTCGGCGTTTGCGAGCTTTTTCTGCGTCCCCAGAATGTCGCCGTCGAGCTTGGTGATCTCCTTCGTGAGGCGGATTTTCTCTGCCGCCACGTCGATGATATTGCCCAGCGGCATCGCGGCGGCATCGCGTCCGGCAACGACGGGGACGGATTGCGGCGGCGGTTGATCGGCGAAGCTGATGCTGTCGAGACGCGCGATGCGCTTCAGCGTCTCCCGCCAGCGCTCGGCGCGGACTTTAGCCTCAGGCGAGGCGCCCACGAAGACCAGCGGCACCATCGCACCGCCCGGCACGTTCATCTCGGCGCGCACCGAGCGCACTTCGGAGATCAGATCGACCACGAAGCCGAGTTCGGCCTGCGCATTGGGCGCGGTGAAGCCTGCGAAATCCGGCCAGTCCGCCAGACACAGCAGCGTGTCGCCATCCTTCTGCGGCGGACGCTTGGTACCCACGCCTGCTTTTGCCGCCCAAAGTTCTTCCGTGAGATAAGGCATGAAGGGATGCAGCAGCTTGCAGATGATGTCGATACAGTAGGCAACCGTGCCCTGCGTCTCGCGCTTGTCGGCACTGTCCTCACCCTGCATCACCGGCTTCGACAATTCAATGAACCAGTCGCAGAACGTGCCCCAGACAAAGCGATACGCCGCATCTGCCGCCTCGTTGAAGCGGTATCCTTCGATAGCGGCAGCGATAGTCGCAGAAGCATGAGTCGCTTCGGCCAGAACCCAGCGGTTGAGCGGGGATTTCACGGTCTTCGGATCAAAGCCCGCGATGCGCTCGCAGCCGTTCATCTCGGCGAAACGGGCAGCGTTCCAGATCTTGGTGGCGAAGTTGCGGTAGCCTTCCACGCGGCTCATGGCGAGCTTGAGGTCGCGGCCACCCATCGTCATGGCGGCGAGCGTGAAGCGCAGCGCATCCGCGCCGTACTGATCGATGACGGTGAGCGGATCGACGACGTTGCCCGTCGTCTTCGACATTTTCTTCCCCTTCTCGTCGCGCACGATGCCGTGCATGATCACGTCGTGGAACGGCACATCATCCATGAAATGGATGCCCGTCATCATCATGCGCGCGACCCAGAAGAAGAGGATGTCGGCGGCGGTGACGAGCACGTTGTTGGGGTAGAATTTGGCGAGTTCCGGGGTTTTCTCGGGCCAGCCCAGCGTGGAATAGGGCCAGAGGGCCGAGGAGAACCAGGTGTCGAGGACGTCGGGATCGCGCCAAATCTGTGGTGTGACATTTGGATCGTTTGGATCAAAGTCGGAAGGATCGAAACGACTGAAAAATGCCGATTCAGATGTAACAACAACCGCTTCACCGTAATAAAGCTCCGCCATTCGAACAGCTTCAGCTTCCGTCGAAGCAACGAAAATCTGCTGCTTACCCGGCTGAAATTTAAACACCGGCTCATTTTCGCGATTGGGGTTTAGCATTCGACCATACCACGCCGGAATCTGATGCCCCCACCAGAGCTGCCGCGACACGCACCAAGGCTCAATGTTCTCCATCCAGTTGAAGAAAATCTTCTCCCGCTCCTTGGGATGAAACTTCGTCTTGCCCGCGCGCACAGCCTCCATCGCCTTCTCGGCCAGCGGCTTGACGTTCACGTACCATTGCTCGGTCAGCCACGGCTCGATGACGACGCCGGAGCGGTCACCGTGCGGCACCATATGCGTGTGCGGCTCGATCTTGGCCACAAGGTTCATGGCCTCCAAATCGGCCACCACGCGCTTGCGGCACTCATAGCGGTCGAGCCCGCGATATTGCGCGGGCATATGGTCTTCGCTCACCATGGTCGCATCCGCATTCATCAGGTTGATGAGCGGCACTACATCCCTGTGGCGGAGATAGACCTCGTAGTCGTTGAAATCATGCGCCGCCGTGATCTTCACCGCGCCGGTGCCCTTCTCCGGGTCGGCGTAGGTATCCGCGATGATCGGCAGGCGGCGGTTGACCAGTGGCAGCACGGCAATCTTGCCGATTTTCCAGCCGATCTTCTCATTCTGCGGATGCACAGCCACCGCGCCGTCGCCCAGCATGGTCTCGGGGCGTGTCGTGGCGATGGTGATGAAGGTGTTGTCGTCCTCGGGATTATACTCAGTGCCTTCAAGGGGATAGTTGAAATACCACATGTGGCCTTTCACTTCCCGCTGATCCACTTCAAGATCGGAAATGGCGGTCAGCAGCTTGGGGTCCCAGTTCACCAGGCGGCGATCCTTGTAGATCATGCGCTTTCCATCGACTTCAGTGTTATAGAGATCGACAAAGACCTTAAGCACGGCAGACGGCATCTGCCCTGCTTCGCCATCCGCACGATTGCCCATGGTGAAACGCTCGCGCGACCAGTCGCATGAAGCACCGAGGCGCTTCAGTTGATTGATGATCGTACTGCCGGATTCCTCTTTCCACTTCCAAACTTCGTCCAGAAATGCCTTCCGTTCCATCTCACGCCTGTAGCGGGGTTTTGGAACTTCAGCTGCCAGCTTCCTCTCCACCATCATCTGCGTGGCGATGCCGGCATGGTCGGTGCCGGGCTGCCACAGCACGTCGCGCCCGCGCATGCGCCAGTAGCGGCACAGCACGTCCTGCAGCGTGTTGTTCAGCGCATGGCCGATGTGCAGCGAGCCCGTGACGTTGGGCGGCGGGATGACGATGCAGAAGCCCTCGGCATCCTTGCGCGATTTGCGACCCGCCTTGAAGGCGTCAGCCTTGGCCCAGGCCTCCGCTATGCGGGCCTCCACAGCGGTGGGTTCGAATGTCTTGTCCATCATGTCCGGCAACCAAAAACGGTAAAGCCGGGCGAAAGGCCCGGCTGGAAGGGTTACGAGGGGTAAACCGGAGAGCGGGGGCTACGTCAACGTCCGCCGCGCGCGACGCGTTCGATTTCGGCGCGTACCAGACGTTCCACGATGTTGGGAAGGTTGTCGTCGAGCCAGTTCTTGATCATCGGGCGCATCATGTCCTGCACGATATCATCCAGCGTGCGGGCGTTGTTGGACAGCACAGTGTTGGCGAGCGAGGAGAAAGCTGTCGTGACCATGCGATCCGTCGTGGGCGAGACCAGCCGGTCCATGGGAGGCAACGGCATGGGCGGAGGTGGCGGGGGCGAAGGCTCGAACTCGGCAGCCGCCATCAGCGAATCGATGTCGTCCTGCCCCTTTGGCGCTTCAACGGCTGGTGCCGCCACCGGTTCATGGAAGGACAAATCATTGTCCACCGGATCATCCGTAATGAAATGCGGCTCGGGTTTCCTGACAGGCCTTGGCGCGAGGTCCATGACCTCTTCGTCATCCATGGGCAAAGGCGCGGGTTTTGGGGCAACAGGCTGAGGAGCAAGAGCCTGCGGTGCTGGCTGGGGTGCGGCCTGCGGTGCTGCGGCTGGCTTTGCAGCTTGATCATCCGAGATAATCCGGCGGATGGACGCCAGAATCTCTTCCATCGAGGGTTCAGCGGGTTTCGGCTGCGCGGCTGACATGACAACTCTTTCACAAGGACCGACGCCGGGCCAACGAATCAACCACGCATCTCACATCAGGATAGATCAGGGTAGCCGTTGGTCGCAACACGCCCGTAGGCGGATCAGCCGGTTACCCACGAAGAACTGAGACCTAAATCAACGCCCGTCAGGTGTCGTGGTGCCGATCCACTTGTTCCGGACCTGATCGTAATGGACCTTCGGGCTGTAGGTCGTGGTTTTCAGCGAAAGCGCCTGCGCCGACAGTTTTCCAATCGAAGCCAGCACGTTGTAGGAGGCAACCACGCGGTCGCGCTGCGCCGTTACGAGGTTCGAGCGGGCAATCAGTAACTCCTGCTGCGAGTTCAGCACATCAAGCGTGGTGCGTTGGCCCACTTTGGCCTCTTCGCGCACACCGGCAAGGGCTATCTCCGAGGCTGCAACCTGCGCCTGCGAGGCCACGATCTGCGCCTTGGCGGATGCAAGACCACTCCACGACGCAACAACTGCCTGCCGCACGACATCGCGCTGCTGGTCGACCTGAATGCGGCGCTCGCCCAGCGTTTCCTTGGCCTGACGGACGCGGGAATAGACTTGTCCGCCCTCATAGATTGGCACGGACAGACGCGCTATCACAGATGCACTGTAGGCCTCGCTGTCACTCGAGTTGCTTTCCCAGCGCTTGGACAGGTTGCCCTGGAGCGAAACGGTTGGATAGAGTTCGGACTCAACAACCTTCACTTGAAGCTGCTGTGAATCGACGCCGTGAAGCGAGGCGATTATCGCAGGATGATTGCTGAGCGCATTCTGAACAGCCACATCAATCGATTTAGGGATGATGGCTTCAATCGACTGGGCGGGGCTCAGTTTCTTGGGTTCGACACCGACGCGCTGGCGATAGGTCGCGATGCTGGCTTTCAGGTTGCCCTCGGCGGCGCTGGCCTGCGAGCGGGCAAGAGCCAGACGAGACTCCGATTGCGCGACGTCGGTGCGGGTCACTTCGCCCACGCGGAACCGGTCACGCGTCTGACGCAGTTGCTCTTCCAGAACCTCAACGTTATTGCGCTGAAGGTTCAACAGGGCCGTATCCCGCAGCACGTTCATGTAAGCCGTGGCGGCGTTTAAAAGGACATTCTGCTCGGTGTTGCGGAGCGTTTCACGGGCACCAAGTATCTGCGATTCAGCAGCACGGGTCGAGTTTTCGGTGCGAAAACCGTTGAACAGCGTCTGGTCGACCTGCACACCCACGCCGCGGGCTGAAAACGTGTCGTTTGCATGGGTTTTCCTGCCGGCACGCGTTCCGGTCGCACTTGAAAAGGCGGGATTGATCGTTTCGTTGTGAATACGCCCAACATCCGCTGTGCCTGTCACGCGCGGGCGATATCCCGCCAGTGCCTGCGGTACCAGTTCATCGATAGCGCGTACATTGGCACGTTGCGCATTCAGTTCCGGTGTGCTGCCGTAGGCTCGTGCCAAAGCGCCCGACAAAGTCTCCTGAGCAGTAGCAGGTGCGGCTAGAAACAGGCAACCGGAGGCCACCCCTGCCAATAACAGTTTCGCTTTCAACACCTGCACTCGCTCGATATCCTTTCCAGACTATGTCGCGACAAAGCCGCAAAGTCGTTAACCGGATAGTCCGGACTCTCGGCAAGGTAAATATATGTTTAAGCCAGACTAACCCATTGAGCGCACGCACCTATCATATTTCCCGGCTGTGGCGCAAAAATACGACATCGGAAATTTAGAATCTGAAGCCTGCCTCTGGCTGGAAGCTGCCGAGCGAAGTGGCTGAAGCATCAAAGATATTCCGGCTGCCCACGGTTTCGCCCGTGCGCTGGAAGACCACCACACGACCCGCGCGTCCATGGCCCATCACCGCGACAAGACGCCCACCGTCAGCAAGTGCCGACAGAAGGCCAGCCGGATCGACCTCGATCGCTCCCTCTACGAGAATCACATCGTATTTGCTAGATTCAGGTGCCTGGGTCAGATCGCCGGTCACAACGGCAATGGAATCAACCCCATCCGTCAGCAGCGCGCGGCGGGCCAGAGCGGCCATTCCTTCACTGGATTCGAGCAAGGTGACGGAAGCGCCCATGGCTGTCATCACGGCAGCACCGTAGCCCGTTCCACCGGCAACGCTGAGCGCCTTCTCGCCTGACTGGATGTCCGCAGACTGGATCATGCGCGCCAGCACCATGGGCTGCAACAGAGAGCGTGTCTCGCCCTCGCCTGCGGACACCGTAAGAGGCTGATCGGCATAGGCCAGACCTGCGATATTCGCCGGGACATAATGCTCGCGTCCGACGGCCTCGACCGCATCAAGCAGACGCTTGCTGTTCACATCATAGGTGCGCAGCTGCGTATCGACCATATTCCGGCGTATCGCGGCAAAATCACTCATGGCTAGGCAATTCCCCACGCGGCTGTGAAAAAGGCAACACTTTATGCCAGAGATTGGAGGCCTCGCCCGGAATCGAACCGGGATGCAAGGATTTGCAGTCCTCTGCGTAACCATTCCGCCACGAGGCCACCATCTGGCGCGACGTTGCCGCCACGCGCCCCTATAGCCACAGGCGGGGCAGACGCGCAACCGTGGTTGTGCTACGTTAGTCGCGATTTTGCGGGTGTCCAGCGCTTGCAACACGCGCTAAGCCTGCTATAGGCCGACGGCATTCCTCGGTAGCTCAGCGGTAGAGCAATCGACTGTTAATCGATTGGTCGCAGGTTCGAATCCTGCCCGGGGAGCCAACCTTCTGAAATCCCGTGGTGTTTTTGTCGCAGGTGCGGTCCTTCCGCCCGGCTCGACAATCCGTATGCGCTCCGCCAGCGTATTCAGGACGAAACTGGAATTGGTGTGGGTATGCAAGACACGGTCGACGGCACGCCGCCGTCCGAAGGAACAGTGATTGTCTGGTTCAGGGATGACCTGCGCCTTGCCGACAATCCAGCGCTCGCGGCAGCCGTGGCCAGTGGCAGGCCGGTACTGACTGTTTTCGTTCTGGATGATGAAACGCAGGATATCCGGACCCCGGGCGGTGCCGCCCGGTGGTGGCTGCATGGATCCTTGCAGGCGCTCGGGCGTTCACTTGAGACAAAGGGCGGTGGCCTGCACCTCTTCAAGGGCAAATCTGATGTCGTGATCTCCGCGCTGGCGAAAGCCAGCGGTGCATCCGCAGTTTACTGGAACCGGCGTTATGGCGAAGGCGAGCGGTCGCTGGATGGCGCGATCAAGGATCACTTAAAAACAGCGGGCGTCGAAGCGCGCAGTTTCAACAGCCATCTTCTGCGGGAACCATGGGAAGTGCAAAGCAAGGCCGGGACACCGATGAAGGTGTTCACACCTTACTGGCGCGCAGCCCGTGAGCGCGGTGAACCTGCTGCTCCCCTGCCCGCTCCAGATACAATATGCAGTGCCGTTTTGCCCTCTGATAGCACCATTCATCCCGTCAGCCTCGACAGTCACGCGCTCAAGCCGAGCAAGCCGGACTGGGCGACGGAAATGTCGACCCTCTGGAATCCCGGCGAGGACGGCGCACGCGATAACCTGACCAGCTTTCTCGACTCCGCCATCGATGGCTATGGCGAGAACCGCAACCGCCCGGATTTCCGTTCGACCTCGCGGCTCTCACCGCATTTGCGCTTCGGCGAAATCAGCCCGCGCCAGATCTGGCAGACCACGCGGATGGCGGCGGAAGCGGGCAACAGCGCCGGAAAGCCCTATGATTTTGAGAAGTTCCTGGCCGAAGTGGGCTGGCGGGAGTTTTCCTACCATCTGCTCTACCAGTTCCCGAAGCTGGCAAGCACCAATTTCCAGCCGCGTTTCGATGCCTTCCCGTGGATCAACAACCCAGACGGCCTTAAGGCGTGGCAGCAGGGCCGGACGGGATATCCCATCGTCGATGCGGGCATGCGTGAATTGTGGCGTACGGGATGGATGCACAACCGCGTGCGCATGATCGTCGCGTCCTTCCTGATCAAGCATCTCATGGTGGACTGGCGGCTGGGCGAAGACTGGTTCTGGGACACGCTGGTCGATGCCGATCCGGCGAGCAATGCTGCGAGCTGGCAATGGGTGGCGGGATCAGGAGCCGATGCAGCGCCCTACTACCGCATCTTCGCACCTGTCGTGCAGGGCGAAAAATTCGATCCGAACGGCGATTATGTCCGCCACTATGTGCCGGAGTTGGCACGTCTTCCCGCAAACGTGATCCACAAACCCTGGGAAGCGCCGCATCCAGTTCTGGCTCAAGCCGGTATACGGCTTGGTACCAACTATCCGTTTCCGATCATCAACCATACCGATGCAAGGGAACGGGCACTGGCTGCCTTCAAATCGCTCTCGACGGAGGCTGCCGCCTGATGTTGCATTCTTGTGTGTGCCTTGCATGTCTGTCCCTGGAAAGTGTCTGCTGATGCGCGTTGCCATCATCGGAACCGGCATTGCCGGCAATGCGGCGGCCTATGCCCTGCACAATGCCGATCACATCAGCGACATCACGGTCTATGAGGCCGAAAATCGCATCGGCGGCCATAGCGCAACTGTGGACATCGACTATGACGGCACTCCGATCAGCGTCGACACCGGTTTTATAGTCTATAACGTGCTGAATTATCCCAACCTGACCGCGCTGTTCGATCACCTTGGTGTCGAGACGCAGGCGTCAGACATGAGCTTTTCAGTCTCCATCGGGCGCGGCGAATTCGAGTGGATCGGGCGCACGCACGATGTGTTCAACGGCCTTTTTGCGCAGCGCCGCAACCTGGTGAACCCGCGTTATCTCGGCATGTTGCTGGAGATCCTGCGCTTCCAGAAGGCGGCAAAGGCTGATCTCGAATCCGGCAAGCTAAACGGCCTTTCGCTCGGTCAGTACATCGCGAAGGGCAACTTTTCGCGCTATTTCCGCGACCGTTACCTCGTGCCGATGGGTGCCGCCATCTGGTCGACGCCAGCCGAACACATGCTGGATTTCCCGGCGGAAAACTTCGTTACGTTTTTCGAGAACCACAAACTGCTGCACTGGGATCGCCCGGTCTGGCGCACGGTGACCGGCGGAAGTCGCCGCTATGTCGAGACGCTGACGGCAGGATTCCGTGATCGCTACAGGCTGGGCGACCCCGTTGTTTCTGTCAGCCGTGATGCGTTCGGGGTGTCCGTAACAACCGCCAGCGGCCACTCCAACCGCTATGATCAGGTCGTGATCGCGACCCATTCCGATCAGGCGCTGGCACTGCTGAAAGACCCCAGCGACGACGAGCGCAGCATCCTTTCATCCATCGAATACCGCCCCAATACGGTCTATCTTCACCGTGATCCTGCCTTGATGCCGAAACGCAAGGGCGCCTGGGCCGCGTGGAACTTCCTGCGGGAATCCGATACCAGTGAGGGTGATGTGTGCGTGAGCTATTCGATGCAGCATCTGCAGGGCATTGATCCGAAGCAGCCGCTGTTCGTGACACTCAATCCGCCGCGTCCACCCAAGTCTGATCTCGTGTTCCAGACCTTCCGCTACGAGCATCCGCAATTCACGGCGGCAGCTTTCGCGGGCCAGCAACTCCTCAAGCAGGTGAACGGCCACAATCGCGCGTGGTTCGCCGGGGCGTGGACGGGTTATGGCTTCCATGAAGATGGCCTCGTGTCCGGCATGAATGCAGCTGAAGGCCTTGGTGCTTTCATGCCGTGGCGGCGTGATACGGCAGCCATCCGGCAACCGGCAGAATGATTGCTGATCAAACCACCAGAGGCATCGAGCCTCCTGCGGCAGCAGCCTCGCTCTATGACGGGCAGGTCATGCACGCACGGATGAAACCGAAAGCGCATCGCTTCACCTACAGCGTCTATTCGCTCGTGATCGATATCGGCGCACTGGACAAGGCGGACCGATCCTCACGCTTTTTCTCGGTCAACGGATACAATTTGCTGTCATTTCACCAGAAAGATCATGGTCCCGGCAACGGCTCGGCGCTGGCTCCCTATGCGCGCCGGTTGCTGCACGAAGCGGGACTTGCTGCTGAACCCGCCCGCATCCTGCTGCTGTGCTATCCCCGCGTGCTCGGCTTCACCTTCAATCCCATCGCGGTCTATTTCGCCTATGATGCCGCAGGCCAGCTGATTGGCATGATCTACGAGGTGCGCAACACCTTCGGCGAGATGCACACCTATGTGGCACCAGTCGTTGCGGGCGAACTCACCGAAGCGGGCTTGCGCCAGGAGCGGCAGAAGCTGTTCTATGTCTCGCCCTTCATGGACATGGCCATGAATTACCGCTTCCGCATCAGGCCGCCGGGGGCAGATATCGCCTTCAGAATCCTCGAAACCGATGCCGCAGGCCCCATCCTCGCCGCGAGCTTCATCGGCAACCATACGAATTTGACAAACCGCAGCGTGCTCGCTGCATTCTTCCGGATTCCGCTCATGACGCTGAAGGTCGTGGGAGGAATTCACTGGGAGGCCATGAAGCTCTGGTTCAAGGGGGTCCGGTTTGTCAGCCGCCCGTCGGCCCCGCCGAAAATCAGCGTGGACGGTGCCTTCCGGGATCATGTCAATGTTTTGGAGAGTCGCCAATGACCACCGCCCTTCCCGGCCAATCTCACGACGCATTGCATGCCATCCGTGTCACAGCAGATAGTCTTCACGAGATCGGACGCGACCTGCCAGCCCTCGTTCGCAAAGCCTTTGGCTACGCGATGAGCCTGAACCACGGCGAATTGACCGTACAATTGCCCAACGGTGGTCGCTATCTGTTCAGCGGGGCGAAACCGGGACCATCAGCGGAATTCATTATCCGCGATTTCAGCTTTGCCAAGCGTCTGTTCGAGGGGGGCGATATCGGTCTGGCGGAGGCCTATATCGCCGGGGAATGGGATACCCCGGATCTCACGGCTTTCCTGTATCTGTTCTGCGTGAACCATGAGGCCGTTTCGACACTTCTGCCGGGTCGCCCTCTTGTGAGGCTGTTCCAGCGCTTTCGTCACTGGTTGAACCGCAACAGCAAAAGCGGCTCAAAGCGTAACATCCATGCGCATTACGACATCGGCAATACGTTCTACACGCAGTGGCTGGACCGCACGATGACCTACTCTTCGGCGATATACGCGCCGGGCGACAATGATCTCGCCTCGGCACAGATGCGCAAGTACCGGACGCTTGCTGAAGCGGGCGGCTTCCGCGCGGGGGACCATGTGCTGGAGATCGGCTGTGGCTGGGGCGGATTCGCTGAGTTTGCGGCCAAGGATATCGGCTGCAAGGTGACTGGGCTGACCATTTCGCGGCAGCAGTTCGACTACGCGCAAAAGCGCATTTTCGACGCCGGCCTGACCGAGAGGGTGCAAATCAAGCTGCAGGACTACCGCGATGAAGATGGCATTTATGACCGCATAGCCTCCATCGAGATGTTCGAGGCCGTCGGCGAGGAATATTGGCCGACGTATTTCCGCCAGCTCCGCGACCGACTGAAAACAGGCGGCACGGCGGCGCTGCAGATCATCACAATCCAGGAGAAATTCTGGGAGGGGTATCGCACTGAAATGGATTTTATTCGCCGCTACATTTTTCCAGGCGGCATGCTGCCAACGCCGACGCGGCTGGATGATCTGGGGCGGGAGCACGGGCTATCCAATGTCTCGCACAGGATCTTCGGGCAAGATTATGCCCGGACGCTGGCGGATTGGCGGGTCACGTTCCGCGAGGTCTGGCCCAACCTGACGCCGCTGGGCTTCGATGAGCGTTTCCGTCGCCTCTGGGAATATTACTACGGGTATTGCGAGGCCGGTTTCAAATCGGAAAATATCGACGTTCGCCAGATCGTTTATGCCAAGACCGCGTGATCGCTGGTACACTGCTGCCATGAACACAGATTCGGGCCAGTGAGACGATGACGCCAACCTCACGATCTGAATCATCCCGGTCTGCGTCCCGCGAGCCCAGTCTGCTTGAACTCCTGTGCTACGGTTTGCCTGCGCTGCCGCTGGCGCTGCTGACCCTACCGTTTTACGTGATCGTGCCGGGCTACTACGCCAGCATCGGCATTCCCATCGCTCTCGTCGGCAATATCCTGCTTGCGGTGCGGCTGTTCGATGCCTTCAGCGATCCGATAGCGGGCTATCTCTCGGACAAGACGCAGGCGCGCTTCGGGCGGCGTCGCACGTGGTTTGCAGCGGGTATTCCGCTGACGGCGCTGGCGGCCTACATGGTTTTCAATCCGCCGGATCAGGTGACCTGGCAGCATCTGCTGATCTGGAGCATGGCGCTCTCTCTTGGCTGGACCATCGCACTGGTACCATTCAACGCCTGGGGCGCTGAACTCTCTCCGAGCTACGAAGGCCGCAACAGGGTGACTGTCTTTCGCGAGGGCTTTGCCTTTGTTGGCACGCTGGCTGCGCTGATCATCCAGTACATCGTGAGCGACGGACAGAGTACGGCGGTGGGACTGGAAAAGACGCTGGATATCTTCGCGCTGATTATGATCTTTGCGCTTCCGCTGGCAGCACTGGTTACGCTCTTTGCCGTCCCCGAACCGGTGGACCGCTCGACACGCACGATCGGTTTCCGTGAAGGCCTCGGCTTCATGCAGAACAACATACCGTTCAAGCGGCTGGTTCTGGCTTTCCTGATCAACGGACTCGCAAACGGATTTCCCTTAACGCTGTTCATTTTATATGTTGGCGACAGGCTGGAACTACCAGAAAAAGCAGGGCTTTTTCTGGTAGTTTATTTCTTTGCCGGATTGATCGGCATGCCGTTCTGGCTGCAACTGGCGAAGCGTGGGAGCAAGCACCGCAGCTGGTGTTACGCCATGCTGGTGGCCTGTGCGGCATTCATCTTCGCGCCGTTTCTGCCGGTGAAGGCGGACGCGCTGTTCCTGATGATCTGCGTGGTCACGGGCTTTGCTGTCGGTGCTGATCTGGTGTTGCCAGCGTCGTTGCAGGCCGATGTGATCGATGTCGATACGGCTGCATCAGGCGAGCAGCGCTCGGGTATCTATCTCGCGATCTGGGGACTGGCCACCAAGCTGGCGCTGGCGCTTGCCGTCGGTATCGCTTTCCCGCTGCTGGCTTTCAGCGGCTATGATCCGGGAGCGGGCCTGAAATCCGAGTCTGGCCTCAAGGTCTTAGCTTTGCTCTATGCGGCCGCGCCTGTGTGCCTGAAGCTCATGGCCATCGCCATTATGTGGGATTTTCCGCTTGATCAGGCTCGACAGGCAGCGTTGCGCGACGCGATTGAAAAGCGGCAGTAAAGCGGGCCTTGCCGGATCTGCGGCTACAAGCGCATAACTTACTCCAGACCGAAACGATGGAGATAGCCAGTGCCTAAAGTCATGCGCATCCACGAGGTCGGCGGACCCGAGAAGATGATCTTCGAGGACATGCCGACGCCCAAGCCCGGAGCTGGACAAGTCACGGTGCGCAACAAGGCTGTCGGCCTGAATTTCATCGACGTCTATTTCCGCACCGGACTCTATCCAGCACCGTCTATGCCTTTCGTGATGGGCAATGAAGGCGCTGGCGACGTCGTTGCGCTCGGCAAAGGCGTGACGGACTTCAAGGTCGGCGACCGCGTGGCCTATGTCTCGCAGCTCGGTGCATATTCCGAGGAGCGCGTGATCGACACGAAAATTCTCGTGAAGATTCCGAAGACCGTCTCCTATGACACGGCGGCTGGCATGATGCTGAAGGGGCTCACCGCAGAATATCTGCTGAAGCGGACGTTCAAGCTCAAGAAGGGTCACGTCGCTGTCATACACGCCGCAGCGGGCGGAACAGGGCAGATTCTCTGCCAGTGGGCGCGTGAGATCGGCGCCACCGTCATCGGCACGGTCGGTGGCAAGGAGAAAGCGAAGATCGCCAAGAAGCTTGGTTGTCATCACGTGATCGACACGTCGAGCGAGGATATCGCGAAGCGTGTGCGCGAGATCACCAAAGGCGTGGGCGCGGACGTGGTCTATGATGGCGTCGGCAAGGCGACGTTCATGGCTTCACTCGACAGCCTGCGCAAATTCGGCCTTCTCGCAAGCTTTGGCAATGCTTCGGGTCCGGTGGAAGCCTTCAATATCGGTATTCTCTCCGGCAAAGGCTCTCTTTATGTCACGCGCCCAACATTGTTTGCCTATATCGCGGACACGGACACCTTGCGGGCGATGGCACGCAACCTGTTCCGCGTCGTTAGCAATGGTGCGGTGAAGATTCCGGTCAACAGCAGATTCCCCCTGGCCAAGGCTGCTGATGCGCATCGCGCACTGGAAAGCCGCCAGACCACGGGTTCGACGGTTCTCATTCCCTGAGAGCGCATTCCCGACAAATAAAAACCGCCGGGTTTGCGCCCGGCGGTTTTTTATTCTGGGAAGGCGTCGACTGATCAGGGCTTCGGCGCTGCTGGAGCGGCAGGTGCAGGTGCTGGTGCCGCCGGAGCAGGTGCGCCGCCCGGAGCAGGTGCTGCACCGCCCTGAATTTGCTGGCGCATCTGGTCGGAACGCTTCTGCAATTCTTCTTGAATTTTTTTCTGCTGCTCTTCCAGCACGGCTGGATCAATCGGCTGACCGTCCACGCCCTTGGCAAAGCCAGCGAGCGGTATCACGAAACTGACCTCGCGCGCAGCCTGGTTTTGGACCTGCAAAGTCAAGGTCTGCGCGGTCTTCATCCTGGCAAATACAGGGTCGGCGATTGTGAATTCGGCGAAGCAGCCGTTCTGTACACAAATCGTGTAGCGGCCTGCAATCGGCTGGCTGCCGTCAATCGAACTGCGGACACCGGGCTGGAGCAGGAAAGTCAGCGGCAGAAGATAGCGCACCTGACGATCTACCTTGTTGCCTTCACCCTTGGTCTCGTAGACGGCGATGGCAAGCACAGGCGTATCGTTCTCGGCCACAAAATCGCGTGTGGTATAGCAGGTCTCGCGGTTGGTGGCGGGGTCCTTGCCGCAGACCTTGGTCCACTCCGTCTGGTTGGGATCGGCCTTCAAGTTGACGATGGCCGCACCGGCGGCGGGTGCAGGCTGCGGAGCCGCAGGCTGGGCCGGACGCGGCTGCTGGCCAGCCGGACGCGGTGGCTGCGCCTGCTGGGCGAAAAGCGGCGTGGTGATGGTCGCCATGGCCGCGAAACATGCGGCGACTGAGAACCCGCGCGCGAAAATCATCGACTTCATTGTGGTATCCTTCGAAACATCGGACTTCGGTTCATATCCGCCATCTATAGCGCTTGCGGCAGAACCATGAATCTTTGAAGGCCTTTAGCGGGTCTTTGTGTGGGAAACCAGTGCATCCACGCCACTCCCTGATGAAATTCTCGGGAGCATCCCCCCTGAACCCGCACAAACTATCCATTGGGATGGCGGACAGGCCTTTGCGGCGTGATATCTTGCAGGAATGATTCGGCGTGTTTTTAATAGGTTGGTGTCGCGGGAGTGCAGACAGAGTCTGCAGTTTGCAGCATTACTTGCGATGCTGGCAGCGACAACTGCTGCCTTTGCTCAACCCTCGCACGGCATTGCCCGCCACGGGCAACCCGCCCTGCCGCGCGATTTCACGCATCTGCCCTTTGCGAATCCGGACGCGCCGAAAGGCGGACGTCTGGTCGTTGGCCAGCTTGGCACCTTCGACAGCATGAACCCCTACATTGCACGCGGCGCGGTGCCGGAGGTGAGCGGCGGCAGCGGCATCAACACGCTGATCGTGCAGCCTTTGATGATGCGCTCGCTGGACGAGCCGTTTACGCTTTACGGCCTTGTGGCGGAGAGCATCGAGACTGGCCCGGACCGGACATGGGTGGAGTTCAGGCTGAATGCGGCGGCGCGGTTCTCCGATGGCAAACCGGTAACGTCGGAGGACGTTAAATTCACGTTCGAACTGCTGCGCGAAAAAGGCCGCCCTGCCCAGCGCACTGCTTATCGCCGGGTCAAGGACATTGTTCTTTCGGACAACCGGACAATCCGCTTTATCTTCAGCGATTCAGATGGCGAATTGCCCATGTTGCTGGCCCTGTTGCCGGTGCTGGCACGTCATGATGTCAAACCGGAGACGTTTGAGCAGCCATCCTTCAAGCCGCCGCTTGGAACCGGCCCCTACCAACTGGCAGGGCTAGAGCCGGGCAAATCCTTCACGCTGAAGCGCAACCCTGACTTCTGGGGCAAAGACCTGCCAATTCTGCGCGGGCACCACAATTTTGATGAGATCCGTGTCGATTTCTACCGTGACAGCAATGCGCTGTTCGAAGCTTTCAAAGTAGGACTCTATGATGTCCGCTTTGAAGCCGATCCCGGTCGCTGGGCGGATGGCTATGTGTTTCCAGCGGTGCGTGATGGTAAGATCATCCGCGAGCAGCTGAAATTTGAAGCACCGCGGGGTATGACAGGCATCGTGTTCAATACGCGCAAATCCCAGCTTTCAGACCCGCGCGTGCGGGCCGCGCTGACTGAACTGTTCGATTTCGAATGGCTGAACCGCAATCTTTTCCAGGGCATCTACACACGGCAGAAGAGCTTCTTTGATCAGTCCGAGTTGTCCTCGGTCGGCAAGCCTGCGTCGGAGCTTGAACTGGCCCTGCTCCAGCCTTACGCTTCGGCCATCAGCGACGATATCCTGAAAGGCCAATGGACACCGCCGCAATCCGATGGATCCGGCCGTGACCGCCAGCGCATGCAGGCTGCCATAGCCGGACTGAAGGCGGCGGGCTATGTTCAGACCAATGGCCAGATCATCAGCGAAAAGACCGGCGCGCCACTGTCCATCGAGTTTCTGGCGTTGTCACGTGATCAGGAGCGCATCGGCCTGGCGTTTGCAGATGCCTTGCGCCCGGTCGGCATTACGCTGCAGGTGCGCTTCATTGATTCAAGTGCCTACTGGCGGAGGTTGCGCACTTTTGATTTCGACACGCTGATCTGGAGCTACGGCGTTACTGCCTCGCCCGGCACCGAGCAGCCCAACCGCTTTTCTTCGGCATCAGCGGACCGCGAGGCCAGCCTCAATTACGCAGGTGTCAAATCCCCCGCCGTCGATGCGATGCTGGAAGCCCTGCGCAAGGCCGCGACACGGGAAGATTTTGTGGCTGCAGTGCGCGCGCTGGATCGCACACTTCTCTCCGGACACTACGTCCTGCCGTTGTATTTTGCACCCGAGCGGTGGATGGCGCGGCAGACTGACCTGAAAAGATTCAGTAGAACACCCCGATTCGATATCAATTTTGAGACATGGTGGCGGCAATGATGCTGTATTACAGTGCATTGTGGAATCACTTCCCACGGGCAGGCGGACGATGAACGACAAGAGCAAGTCCGAAGAGCGGCGACTGCATGGAACATGGGCGCATCTGACGCTGGATGCACTGGTGGATACCGCCGTGCGGGCACGTCCGGGGCGGCGCAGCTTCATCGATGCGCTGGATATCGAGACATGGTCTGACCTGAGGCCCAAGGCCACCAACGCCGGTGAATTCGGTGCTCTGGTCACGCATTTCGCGCGGCAAATGCTGTCGCTCGGCTTGCATCAGGGCGATGCGGTGATCGTTGCAATGCCCAATTGCGTGGATGGCGTTGCATCACTGCTCGGCCTGATCTCCGCAGGGCTGGTGCCTTGCCCTGTCTCTGTCGTGGCCAATGCCCGCGAAATCCAGACAGCAGCAGAAGTGACCGGAGCGAAAGCGATCATCACGGTCAATCGCTATGCCGATTTCCATCCGTCGGAAGCAGCGCGGGAGGCCGCCAGCCGCTTCTATGGTGTCCGCTTCATTTGTGCCTACGGTCCTCACGCGCCGGAAGGCGTCGTTTCACTGGACGACTGGAAGGACTCCGAACTTTCCGACGATCCCATGCCGATGAACATGTCCACGGCCCCTGCCCTCATCACACTCGACAGATCTGCCGATAGCGTCACCGCTCATATGCGGACGCATGGTCAGGTCATCAGCGATGCGCTCGCACTCTCGGCGATCTCGGGGCTAACGGGGCGGGGTGCGATCATAGCTACATTTGCGCCGGTTTCCGCTGCAGGGTTCGTATCAACTGTCGCGGCACCGCTCATCAGTGGCACAATGGTGACCTTGCACGGACCATTCGAACCAACGGTGTTGCGCACGCAGATGACTGCTTGCCCGGAAGCCATTGTCGTGCTCCCAGCAACTGTGGAGTCTGACATCCGCAAGGTGCTGGGGCTCGCGTTGCGGGACACGATTGTCGTGACCCGTGATCTCGAAACCGCCCGTCCGCCGATCTCACCGGGGCGTGTGACAGAACTGCTGTCACTGGGCGAAACCGCACTCTGGTCCTTGCTGCGCGATAGCCACCGGGCGCGCCTGCGGATACCGCGTTTCTATACGCATCCGGTCGGTACGGCGCTGCCGCGCACGGTGGCGCAAATCGAGGCGACATTGTCACCACGAGGGCTGCTGGCTTTGTCCGGTTTTGGCGTTGCACGCGCATGGCGCAAAGAGTCAGAGCAGACCGGCGTGGCTATCGAGACTGGCTGGCGTGCCCATGGAGACGGTCCGGATCACTTCTCGGCCACACCTGACGAGCGGGAAATGGACAGTGAAAGCGTCACCTTCGCTGTCGCTGCGGCCTGAACTTTTATTTCTGCAGGCTGACGGGTGCCCCTGTTTTGGCGGCTGAGCCTTCGAAATTGCGACCGGCCTGCTTCAGCCGAGCCGCGACGCCACCGCCAGCCTCATAAAGATATACCTCATCGCCGCGCAGTTCCCACGCTGAAACGCGCTGCAACTCGCGGGACTGGCAACCCGATGATGATGCTTTGTAGAGATCCAGCGTCGGCGTGCTCGAGAGCGTCATCTTGCAATTGCTGCCACTGGCTTCCCGTGCGGTCCAGCTCCCGGTAACGCTCGAGCGCGTCGGTGCGCCGGACGAAGGCGGGACCGTTTCCGGACGTGCCGCAACCTGCGGAGGCGGTGTCGGCGCGGGCTCCGGCAAGACAGGCGCGGCCTGACGCGGCGGCGCACGAGGCGGCTCGGGATCGATGGGAACGCTGGAGCCAATCGGTGGGATACCGGGCGTCGCGGTCACGCCGCCGGGACCAGCAGGTGGGAGGCCTCCCAACGCAGGATTGGCACCGCCAAGCGGCGGCAAAGGCGTGGAATCAACCCGGCCCGTCGGTGCCGGCGTGAAGGTCTGCGCACGCGGCGGCGGCGCGACGGCCTGTCTGGAACCACCAAAATCCGAAAAGCGGCTGGAGCCGTCGCAGGCGGTCAGCGCAAGAGCCAGAATACTGGCCGCACCAGCCTTGAGAAAATACTTACCAATTATCATGCCATGATTCCGCATTGTACGCCTGAACTTTATGGTGGCCAGATACACAATCAAGGGCCAATCCTGATATTCTGATGCCGTGAAGGGCCGCACACAGACACTGCATCCACATCGTTCGTTGATGCGTATCACTCTTTGGATGAACAAAAGCCGATAACATGGATAGAACGGCATTTTTGGGACTGAACTATGACAATTGCCCTCTGGTGTGTTTTGCTGACCGCCCTGATGCCACTGGTGACCACTGGAATCGCCAAAAAACTCGGTGGATCCTACGACAATCACGATCCTCGAACACGGGCCCATAGCTATGAAGGGATGGCACGGCGCGCCTACGCTGCGCATCAAAACAGCTTCGAAGCGTTTCCACTGTTCGCCGTGGCGGTGCTGCTGGCGGAGATGAAAGTCGGGCCGCGCGTCACGGTGGATATGCTGGCGATGGTCTATGTCGGGTTCAGGATCGCCTACACTGCGGCCTATATTTACGACCGCCCGTTACTCAGATCAGCGCTCTGGGTCCTGGCGCTAGGCACAACCATAGGCATTTTCACATCGCCTCTCTGGCTTTGAAAATAACAGGCGTTGACTGCGTCCAGCGCCGCCGATATCCCCACAGCACAGGGTCCTTAGCTCAATGGTTAGAGCCGACCGCTCATAACGGTCTGGTTGTAGGTTCGAGTCCTACAGGACCCACCACCCACTCCCTCCGCTATTGTCTGAGCGCAGACTTGGGAAATTGTGCCGAAAGTTCCGCCGGTTAGTCGGTCTGGTGGTTCTGTGGCGTGCGAAAGCAGCCCTGTTCACGCGCCATGTTCCGGCCCTTTGAGCGGCGGTTTCTGCAGGCAATTTTGCGGACTTTCCACATCATTTCCAATGTCCCGCGAGCAGACCGGTTGGATTGCGGCCTGAGACTGGTTCGCAATGCGCCTGTCAGCCGCTCGGGGTTCCCTTACCCCAGAGGCTGGCGTCTTCCGTCATTCTGAAATGCGACGCCCGATGTTGCACTGGATTGTCGGCGCACGGCAAGCATTGCTGTGTGCGATCGAGGCCCCCGCGAGATGTGCCCGAGATCCACCCTGCCGACTGATTGTCCGCGGGGTTGCGCTGGTGACGGCATGAGCCGTTACCAACAGCCAAGGATCTTACCATGACCAAACTCACGGATACGCAGCTTGTGCTGCTCTCGGCAGCCTCCCGACGCACGGATGGTGTTATTCCTGTGAATAAGTACGCCATTTGCCCCCGGATAGGCGTTGAAGTGAGACCCCGCTGCAAATCCCTCAAGAGTTTGCTAAACTTAATTATTTTCGCCCGGTTGCGGGATCAAGATTGGGAGCCGAAAGGGCCTAAAATTCGGCGCTTGTTCACAGCTACATCGACCGGCATGACGCATTTCCGTTTCTCGCGTTTAGCAAGGGCGATGCCATGCCGCCAATGGCTCCCCTTCCGGATGGAACCTCGATAACGGATCACCACGAGGCCGACCTCCGCGATTGGGCTGAGGCAGAATAACCTTCGAACGGCTTCAATCCACTTTAAGCGGCACCAACCGATGACAGATAGATTTCGCTTGCATGGCTGGTAAGCGGACCAGGCTTCCCGTCGGCGATGACGCGACCATCGATACGTATGACAGGCGTGACCCCGCCCAACGTGCCAGTAACAAACGCTTCATCGGCAGAATAGACCTGCGCAAGAGTGAAATCGCATTCACGCGCAGTCTTGCCGGTCGCCCGCCACGCATCAAGCACGTTCTGTTGGGTGATACCCTTGAAGCTGTAGGCTCCCGTTGACGTCCAGAGCTCACCTCGACGAATGATGAAAAAATTTGTTGAGTTGCAAGATGCCACGAAGCCGCGCGGATCCAGCATCAGGGCTTCGTCTGCACCGGCATTAATCGCCTGGATCAGCGCCTGGATCAGGTTGAGGCGGCTATGCGAATTCAGGCGCAGATCAAAAGCATCCGGCGTACTGGTCCGGAAGGTTGATGTGAACAGTGACATGCCACGCGCCTTGGCTTCAGGGTTCGGCTTCTTGTACTCGGCGACAATGACGATGGTCGCTGGCCCGATCACGAAACGGGGGTCCTGGTTCGGCGTGGATTTCAGGCCACGCGTCACCATGAGACGGACATGCGCACCATCCTTCATGCCATTGCGATCCAGCGTTTCCTGGACCGCGTTGGCCACGCCTTCGCGAGACAATCCGATATCGAGAGCAATCGAGCGCGCGCCCTCGAATAACCGATCAAGGTGGGCATCAAAGCTGATCAGTGTGCCCTTCACCAGCCGCAAGCCTTCCCAGACCCCATCGCCGAGTGCAAAGCCGGAATCGAAAACCGAGACCACGGCCTCGTTCCGCGGCACGAAGGCCCCGTTGACATAGACAAGCACACCCTCATTGCGAACATCGGCCAGATAGCCTTGAGCCGAGCCTTGTATTGCTGAACCTTGCGTATTCGACATGATGCTTTTCCTAGAGGCTGTACATCTTGTGGCTGGCCAGGAACGCCTGGGTGCGCTCCATCTGCGGGTTTTTCAGAACCTGATCTGGCGTTCCGGCTTCGTGAATCATGCCATCGGCGAGGAAAAGCACACGCGTTGCCACATGATAGGCAAATCCGAGTTCATGGGTGACCAGAAGCATGGTCCGCTCCTCATCGGCCAGCGCATGGATTACCCGCAGAACCTCCCCGACCAATTCAGGATCAAGCGAGGAGGTCGGTTCATCAAAGAGCATACATTCGGGCTCCATGGCCAACGCGCGCGCAATTGCGACCCGTTGCTTCTGCCCGCCCGACAGATGCGCGGGGTATTGGTCTGCTTTTTCGGCAAGACCAACCCGCGTCAATTGGGACAAGGCAAGCACATGCGCATCAGCTTTCGAACGGCGCTGGACCGTGCGCAGCCCCTCCATGACGTTTCCGATCGCGGTCATATGCGGGAACAGGTTGAACTGCTGGAATACCATGCCGATACGCTGACGCACGCCAATCAGTTCGCTTTCCCGATAGCGGCGGCCCGATCCGTCCGGACGGCCAAGCAACTGGCCATTGAATTCAATTTCGCCAGCACTCGGCATTTCCATGAAGTTCAGGCAGCGCAGCAGCGTGCTCTTACCGGAGCCGGACGAGCCGAGAATGGCAATACGTTCACCCTTCTGGACGTCGAGGTCGATACCGCGCAGAACATGGTTCGCGCCGAAGCTTTTTGTCAGGCCGGAAACGCGCAAGAGACTCATTCGTCTCTCCGAAGTCGCCGTTCCAGCACATAGGTCATTTGAACCATTGGCCAGAGAATGATGAAGAAGATCGCCGCGACGGCAGAGTAGGCCTCGATAGGATTGAAATTCAGCGAGGCGATGAGCTTACCCTGCTGCAGGAGCTCGGTATAAGCGACCGCAGAGGCGAGCGTCGACATCTTGAAGATTTCAATGGCGCGGTTCGTCAGCGCTGGCGTCATGCGCTTGAGGGCTTGCGGCAGGATAATGCGAACCATTGATTGACGCCAGCTCATCCCGATAGCGCGCGCACCATCCCACTGCCCGCGCTCGATCGACTGAATGCCGCCCCGGTAAATCTCGGCGGAGAACGCGGCAGAGTTGAGCGAGATACCGAGAGTAGCCGCCGCCAGAGGGCTGATGCTGAACGGCATCAGGATTGGCAAGGCAAAATAGAACCAGAGGATCTGCACAAGCACCGGCGTGTTGCGGAAGAACTCAACGAAGGCGGTCGCCGGGAAGTAGAGCCAGGGCCTGCGCGAATGGCGCCCTAGACCAATCACCAATCCCAGACTGAGCCCAACAACAAGGCAGATCGCAAAAATGCGCAAGGTGCCAGCAACGCCGACCAGCAATGCATCGGTATTTGCGAAAACGGAGGCAAAATCCCAGCGATGGTTCATCAGCGTGCCGTGGTTTCGCCGCTGATCGCAAGCCGGTGCTCGAGGCGCCGCGATAGCAGGCTGAAGGTGAAGATGACAGCGAAGTAGATGAGCGCTGCGACCGTCAGTGTTTCAAGGGGTCGAAACGTCTTCTGCGATATCTCGTTCGCTGCAAAGAGAAGGTCCGCATAGGAGATTGTCGCGACCAGTGTGGTGGTCTTCATCAGTTCAATAGTCCGCTCCATAAAGGCGGGAATCATGCGTTTAACCGCCTGCGGCAGGATAATGCGTTCAAGCGTCCGCCAGCGCCCCATGCCGATCGATTTCGCGGCCTCCCATTGACCGCGCTCGATCGAGACGATGCCGCCACGAAAGACCTCGGCGAAAAAGGCTGCAGACTGGATCGAAAATGTCAGAACCGCCGCTCCGAACGGTGTCATCTCCACCCCGATCAGTAGCGGCAAGGCAAAGTAGAACCAGAAAAGCTGGACCAACGGCGGTGTTGTCCGGAACACCTCGATCACAAACCCCGCCGGCAAGGACAAAAACCGGCGTGGTGAAAGCCGCAGAAGCGCCATCACGAGGCCGAGTGCGAGGCCAAAGCTCAAGGATACAGCCGTTACCTTGAGCGTATTCAGCAACCCCTGCGCCAGAAGCGGCCAGTTGGCAAATACCGGCGAAAAATCCCAGCGATACACAAAACTACCGGATCATTTCCTTCATGATCGGGGGCGCAAGCTTGGGATCAAGGCCAAATTCACTAAGCGCCTGTTCGTACCATTTCTGCGTCTGGCCAGACTGATAATACTCGCCAATCTGTTTGTCGACCCAGGCGATGAAGGCATCGTCATCCTTGCGCAAGGCCACACTCGATGCCTGTGATTGCGCCGGTGTCGGAACAACAATCTGACCCTTGCCGAGCCGTTGACGGGCAGCCAACAGCGGCGGGTGGAACAGGCAAACTGCGTCGGCCCGGTTCGCCTGAAAAGCGGCAATTGCCTCTGCGTTGCCTGGAAACCGCTGGATATCGGCCTTTGGCGTATGCTCGGAGACAAATCGATCCATTGATGAGGCCTGCGGCACCGCAATGCGGATGCCCTCTTTATTCAGGTCGGTCCAGGCCTTCACAGAAAGGTCTTCGCGCGCCAGAACTGCGAGCGAGTAATAGAGCAAGGGCGAGGTCGGAAAACCCACCGCCAGCTTGCGTTCGGGTGTCGCGTCGATGGTGAACATGACGTCAATCTTGTTGCCTTGCAGCGCTGCTATGGAGTTGCCCCAAGTGACCTCCACGGTTTCCATCTTGACGCCGAGGGTCTGGGCCATGGCTTTGCCCATCGAGATGCCGAGGCCCGATGTCCATTCGCCGGATTTCAGGTCCTTTGAGAACCATGGCGGCGCCTGGGTTACGCCGACGAGGAAACTTCCACGCTTCTTAACCTCGTCAAGCGTCCCGCTAGCCTGCGCTATGTCTGGTCGAAATAGGGCGGCAGAACCGGCAGCGAGGCCAACCATTGCCGAACGACGATTAATATTCATCGTGTCTTACTCCGCATCCAAGATCAGGATCGTGACTTGACACGCAGTATGCCCTCTCTGTCAATCGGCTCGCAAACAACACCTTTTTCGGAATCAAATAGCGCGCTTGTTCACAAATGACGGCATGCCGCCGGTGCCTTCAGTTCGAAAGGACGGTGCGATAATGGAATACGACAAAGCCGATCCAAGCGATGGATAGATGTGCCCAACGGACGACGGCGCCTCGCAAACAAGTTGTGCAACTCGGCACCATTCCGACGATCCAGCGGAAATATATTGCAAAGGCCGCAAGTCACTGTTCTTGCGAGATAAATCCCTGTAATCCGGCCCGCTTTCCCTGATATCGGGAATTAAATTCCCTGTTCCTGAGCATAGGGAAAGTTCCCCTAACGCATTGAAATTACGCGTGGAATGGCCTTTGGCACAACATAAATCAGGGCTTTTCCAGGCAAATTCCCTGTTAATTCCCTGTAAACAGGGAAAATAACTCACCAGACCGGTTTCCAAAGACTGCGTCCATCACCAACGCAACCCATGTTTGAATTGCTCGGAGCGATAAGATTTGAGCCTCCGACCCCTAGTCCCCCAAGGCAATGACTAAGTATAAGAAATTGCTGCAATAATTCACAAAATTTGACGATTTTACACGAGAATTCACTGAAACCACTTTCAGACCGGTTCGCGCAAATTCATCAACGTACATCGAAAGTTGCGGAAAAACGTTGCAGGAAACAACTGTAACCACAGCCTCACGGCACCATAAACATCTGCTTGGTCCTCTTTGCGCCCGTTGCAGATTTACGAAGCGGACTGGATAACGGCCCGGAGGCCCGCCTTCCAGCCCCGCGGTTTCTTGTAGACTGCAGATCAGGTTCGCATTCTGCACCGCCTGGCCGGTCGCCATTGCAAAGATTATCGACAAGGCCCATCGCGATATCCAAGTCGCGCTCTGGATCAGGCGCATAGTTGACAAACGCGAGGTTCGAGCCGACAGCCAATTTGGACTGCGGCGGCTTGTCGGTCACGCAGACGAACGAACGCCCGGCAGGACAGCCGCTGCCTCGACAACCGCTTGTGGCGTCATATTCTGGCTCATCGTGTACCCCCGAAGCACGCTGTTGGCGGGTTGCCCTTGACGCCGGCATTGATGGCGATCAGCTGCCCGGCAGCCGGAGCTTCGGCGGTCATGCCGGGCGGCATCCGAATGTATGTCGTGGTCACGAACAGGGTGGCAAAATCCGGCCCGCCAAAGACGCAGTTCGTGGGCATGGGCACCGGCAGATTGATGTGGTCCACAAGTTCGCCTTGCGGGTCATATCGGCGCACGGCCCAGCCACCCAACCATGTCACCCAAAGATGATCTTCGGCATCGACGCATAATCCATTCGGCCGCCCGGTGGCTCCATCAGCCTGTATGAAAACACGCCCCTCACCGAGTGTGCCGCTGGCAGGATCGACCTGGTAGGATCGCACGCACGGCACAGAGGCATCGGCGAGATACATCCGGTCTCCTTTGATCGAAAAGGCTGGGTTTTTTGGCATGCCGACAGGAACAGGATGCCTGCGGACCAGCAAGCTGCCGTCAATGCTGTAGATCCCGCCGCCACCAATGCTGTGATTGAGCGCCATGGTTCCAGCCCAGATGCGCCCCTGAGGATCAACGCCTGCAGTGTTGAAACGGTTGTCGGGCTTGTCAGCTTCAGGATCGACCAGCCGTGTCATTGCACCTGTGTCCGGATCGAGAAGGTGCAAACCACCTTGCCCGCAGGCGACCAGCTTCCCGTCGCTGCCGAAGGCAAGGCCAGCCGTCACCACGGACAGATCGATGCGACCGGCCTTGCGCTCAGCCGGGCTCCACCAGCGCAAAGCCGGGGCAAGGACATCAACCCAGGTCAGCCGCTTCCGGGTTGCATCCCAGATCGGGTTTTCACCGACAAAGTCGCGGCCCGTCGGTAGGACCTCGACACGCGGATCAAGGCCTTCTTTCGGGCGCGGCGTGACCGTTGTCGTTTCGGGTCCAATTCCAATCTGGCGGGAGGCACGCCGTGCTCCATCCACGAGAATGCGCGCAGCTTCGTGAATGTCCTCGATGGGGATGCGGTCAGTCTCGAAGAGGCAGGACATGACCGCGATCGGGAAGCCATTTTCATCGAGAATGGACGCAGCAGCAGCAGCCTTGCCGGTCGCTGCTTCCCTGGTGCTAACCGCATAGCCAAGCGACTTGCCGATATCGATCTCGGCCAGAAGCTTCTGTGACGGTTCAGCCCCTTCCGCCAGCTCGCGGAGCAGTGCCAGGGTCCGGTCCCGCGGCATCGCTGCCAGCAGCGCGCGCCCGCCCGCGCTTTCAAGCAGATGCTGCCGCGGCCACAGCCTGACCAGCCGACCATAGGATGGATCAGCATCCTCGAAATCCAGCACGAAGACATCATGCCGGTCGAGCACCATCAGGCAGATCGTGCGCTGCAACGTGCGGGCGAGACGTGCCATCTCGGGTTTGGCGGCGCGAATGATCTCGCTGCGGTCGAGCGTGCGGCGGGAGAGCTCGAGGACGCGCATTCCCACTTCATATTGCCGCTTGCGCTGATCGTACCGGATCAGTGAGCGGCTTGCCAACGCGGCCAGAAGCCTGTGCAACGAGGCGCGCGGCATGCTCACGCGCTCTTCAATATCACGGAAGCGTAGCGGGCCGGGTGCGGAGCCAATCGCTAGCAGAATATCGAGACCCTTCAGAAGCGCCTGAGCGCCCGGAGTGTCGTCTTGATTGGCGCTCTCGATCTGAAGCACGGGTTCGGAAGATGTTTTCATATTGGATGTATCATATTACAGAGAGATTGATTGACAATCTCAAATAATGTCTCAACATATGAGACATTAAGGATAATTCAGATGGGAACCCATGCGGAGAGCAGCAATATCACAGGGCTCGATGCCTGGATGGTACGCGTTTCCGACAAGACAACATGGATATTCATCCGACTCAGGATGGCGGATAGCATCGAGGGCTGGGGCGAGGCGACGCGCTTCGGTGCAGAAGAGGCCGTCATGGCCGAGGTTGACCTCGCCCGCACGCTGATCGTTGACCGCGATCTGCCACTTCCCGCCGGTGCGCTGTCTGTTTTGCATATGGCGCAGGCATCCGATGCCCGCAATGCCGTCATTCATGCAATCGAGCAGGCTCTCATCGACGCAATGGCGCAACGTGCGGGGCTCTGTGCGGCTGCGCTGCTTGGCGGCCCCTACAGGCTTTCGCTGCCATGTTATGCCAACATCAATCGGGGAACCCTTAACCGCAGTCCGCAGGGATTTGCAGAGCGCGCGCGCACCATCACAACAGAGCACGGCTACAGCGCGATCAAGATTGCACCTTTTGACGGTCTCAATTGGGCGAAGGTCTCGCCGCGCGAGGGGCGGAATCTTCTGCAGGCAGGCATCAATCGCATTCTGGCTGTGCGTGAGGCGATTGGGCCGGATGCGCTCTTGATGGTTGATTGCCATTGGCGCTTGTCGCCAGTGATGGCGCTTGATGTCTTGCGCGAAACTGAAGCTGCGCGCCTGTTCTGGCTTGAGGATACTCTTGATGAGAACGCTTTTTCGCCAGTCGATCTGAGACGCCTGAGGCAGGCCGCCAATACACGCGGCATCCGCACTGCCGGCGGCGAAAAGGTCGCGGCGCTGGCCCAGATGCGGGCTTTTCTGGACGCGGGCGGCAGTGATGTTGTGCTTCCTGACCTGCGCGTTACGGGGATCCGCAACGGCATGACAATGCTGAACCTTGCGGCAGCGAGCGGGGTCGAGGTCAGCTTGCACAACCCCGTAGGCCCCGTGCTGGACGCGATCAGTCTTCAGGTTGCAGCGGCCTTGCCCGCGTTCCTCATTCTGGAGGGGCAAGCAGGCGAAAGTCCGAAATTTGACGAGATCTCAGGTGGCCCGCGGGCAATCCTGAATGGCGAGCGACCCTTGCCGCGTGTCCCTGGAAGCGGCATCCAGCCGCGCCTTGAAGCCGCTGCAGGAGGGCAACAACAAATAGCTCCGGCAAAAGTGGCCAGTTTTGCAGGGATGGCCGGCGCTGGACCGGATGGCTGAGCCATGAGGACACATCTGGACAGGCACGTGGACATGAAGCACCGGAGCCTTAGCGTCGATCTCTCGGGAATGCGCGTCCTGATCACAGGCGGCAGCCGCGGTATCGCTGCGGCACTGGTTCGCGCCTTTGCCCGCAACGGAGCGGATGTGGTGTTCAGCTACGCCGCCATGGCAGACCAGGCAGCCCGTCAAGACCATGCAGCCGCTGAACTCTGCGCTGAAGCTACCAGTCTCGGACAGCGCGTTGTAGCGATTGAGGCTGATCTGACCAAGCCAGGCACGGCCAGCCTGCTCGCAACGCAGGCTGAGGCCGTTCTTGGCGGCGTTGATGCGGTGGTGCTGAGTGCCTCGATCCAGGTGCACAAGAGTTTCCTGGCAATGCCGCCAGAGGATGTCGCGCTGCAATTCCAGATCAACCTGACTGCCAATATCGAGTTGTTGCAACAAGTGCTGCCCAGCATGCGCGCCCAAGGCTGGGGCCGCATCATCAGCATCGGCAGCGTACAGGAGCTTGCGCCGTCTGCTGAAATGCCGATCTACGCCATGACCAAAGCGGCGCTGGAGAACCTCGTACGCAATCTGGCGGTTGAAAATGCTGCCTATGGCATCACCGTTAACAACATCGCGCCTGGCCTGATCGAGACGGATCGCAATGCCTTCCGACGGCAGGACATGGACCACTGGAAGCGCCTGACCTGGCGGGCCAATCCCATGCAACGCGCCGGTCAACCTGACGACATTGCCGGTGCAGCCCTGTTCCTTGCTTCGGGCGCAGCGAGCTTTGTCACCGCGGCAACAATCCATGTGACAGGAGGTGCCCATGTGCCGCGCGCCGCAAACGATCCTCCGAATTCTGCAAGCCCGGCATCCAGCTCCCTCAGCCACATGGAGCCAGCCCCGGTTTCAATCTGAACTGAATTTCAATCAAAAGACCAGGCAAAGGGTCAGCAACCTGACAAGAGAAGGGAAACACAATGTTCAATCGCAGAACCGCAATGAGTTGTGCCTCGGTCGCAGTGGTCACGGCGTTCACGGGCATGAGCGCATGGTCGCAGACCGCCGTGCCGCGCAATCGCACGCTCATCGTCGCCGGACAGGTCGAAGCCCCGGTCTATCGCAACGTCGGCCTCGCCAATCCCTATTCGATCAACAACGAGGACTACCGCGTCTCAATCATCAACATGTTCGAGCCGCTGTTCTATTACAATTCGAACAAGGACGAGGTCATACCCTGGCTGGCAACCGGATTTGAGTATGCTGCGGACTTCAGCGCCGTCACTGTCAAGATGCGCGATGGCGCGACCTGGAGCGACGGTAGACCGTTCACGGTGGATGATGTCATCTTCACGCTGGACATGCTCATCGAGAATGGCAAGGGCAAGAAGGATCTACTCAATGGTGCAGGCCTCGCGGCTGCTGTCAAAGCGGTCACGAAGGTCGATGGCCAGACTGTCAGGATAGACCTCAACCAGCCTGATCCCCGCTTCGTGTTCAAGTTCCTGATCAACTACTTCGACGTCGGCCTGCAATGGCTGCCTGCACATATCTGGAAAGACGCGGGTGATCCTGCGGCCTTCCGCAACTTTGATATCGCCAAGGGCTGGCCTGTCACAACCGGCCCATGGACCGTGACCCGGTTCACCGACAATCAGGTCTTCATGGACCGCAGGGCGGAATGGTGGGCGGCCAGGGCCGGGTTGGCTCCGATGCCGGAAATCCAGCGTGTCATCACCATCCCGGGGGGGACGCGAGACCGCATGGCGCAGATGATTGCCAGCAATCAGGTGGATATCATCAATGACGTCCAGATTGCGGAAGTCGTGCGCCAACTCGTGACCCAGAACCCCAAGATCACGACGTTCACGGGCACCAACCCGCCCTATGGTGCAAGGGACTGGTGGCCGACCTCGCTTTACTTCAACCACAAGTCAGGCAAGTGGGCGGATGTGAATGTCCGCCGCGCCATCAATCACTACCTTGACCGCAAACAGCTGATCAACACCGCCTATGCTGGCGCAAGCGAAGCGACCTTCAGCCCCTTTCCCGGGTTCGGCTCGCTCAAGCCTTCGATCGATGCGGTGAAGCCTCTGGCTGACAAGTATGGCATCGGGGTTTTTGACCGCGCGAAGGGTGATCAACTCATGGTGACGGCAGGCTACAAGAAGAACGCTGGAGGCATCTGGGAGAAAGACGGTCAAGCTCTTGCAGCTGTCATCGACGCTATACCGATCCTCAATGCCATCGGCCCGATTGTGGCGCAGCAACTCAAGAACTCCGGCATTGATGCAAGCTTTCGTTCAACGCCGGAAAGCCGCGCCATCATGCGGGACGGAAAGTACGACCTGACCCTATTTGGTCACCGCGGTTCAATCAGCGATCCTTACGCGACACTCGAAATGTACCACAGCCGCAATGCCTTCGAGGTCGGCCGCCCGACATTGTTCCCTGCACGCTGGTCCAATACGGACTATGATAAGATTGTCGATGAAATCGGCAAACTTGCGCCAGACAATCCAAAGATCGGCGAACTTGTCATTGCTGCGATGGATATCTGGATGCGCGAGGCAGTCGAGGCTCCGATTTCGGAATGGTATCACCGCGTGCCGATGAACCAGACCTACTGGACCGGCTGGCCTAGCGAACAGAACCCCTACATGCAGCCGACATTCTGGTACACATCCGGCAGCTTCGGCTATGTGCTGCCGCGCCTCAAGCCAGCCAACTGACTGATCCGGCGCGATGCTCGCACGTCTCGTCCTGCAAAGGATATTCATGGTGCTCGCCGTCGTCTGGGCGGCGGGCACCCTCAATTTCTTTATTCCGCGTATGGCGCCGAAGAACCCGATCGCCGAAAAGCTGACCCAGATGGCCGGCACCTCAGGTGTTGACCCGACCAAGATTCAGGAAATGTCGGAGGCTTTCAACGCCAAGTTCGGGTTGGATCGCCCGCTTTGGCAACAATACTTCAGCTATCTGGGAGATATGGCGCAGTTCGACTTTGGCTACTCAATCACCAAGTATCCGGTGCGGGTCGCTGACCTTATCGCCGCCGCGTTACCGTGGACGCTCGGGTTAATGATCTCGACAACGCTTATCGCCTTTGTGCTGGGCACATTGCTTGGCGCAGCGGCTGGCTGGAACCGCGATTCACGCATCCTCCAGATCTTGTCCCCGCTCATCATGGTGTTCTCGGCCATTCCCTTTTATCTTCTTGGGCTGGTGCTGATCTATTTCCTGGCGGCCAAAGCTGGTTGGTTTCCCATTTCCGGAGGACACGGGATCGTCTCGATCCCGGAGTGGTCCTGGGAATTTGGGCGCGAGGTTTTGCACCATGCCGTGCTTCCATCGCTTTCGATCATCATCGCATCGATCGGCACCTGGGCCATCGGCATGCGCGGCATGATGGTGAGCGTGCAGGGCGAAGATTACATGACATTCGCCGAAGCCAAGGGTCTGAAGCCATGGCGCCTGTTCCTGCGCTATGGCATGCGCAATGCGCTTCTTCCCCAAGCTACGGCATTGGCGCTGTATTTCGGGCAGGTCGTGACCGGGGCCGTGCTGGTCGAGATCGTGTTCTCCTACCCAGGGCTTGGCTCTTTGCTGCTAGACTCGATCAAGCTTTTCGACTTCCCCACAATCTACGGCATTGTTTTCATCCTGACGCTCACCGTCGCCCTTTCCATGCTGGCGATTGACCTGATCTATCCGCTGCTTGATCCGCGAGTGCGGGTGGGAGGCCGAAATGGCTGATGCAGCGCCGGTGATATCTGCCTCAACCAAGGCGCTGGACGGGAGGTTGCCACGGCTTGGTGCTGCCTTGCGCTATGTCCGCCGCAATCCCTCGCTCGGCATCGGCATGGTCCTTTTGCTGGCGCTCGCACTTTTCACTGGCCTCGGGCGGCTGGTGTACGATGTTTCAACAGCTGTGCCTTTGTCCGCTCCGCCCGGTGCAGCGCCCGGCCCTGGTCTGATCTTCGGGAGTGATCCGCAGGGTCGCGATCTTATGTCTGTCATGATCCTGGGAACATGGCTGACGATCCGGACCGGGCTGATCGCCGGCGCAATCGGTATCGCGTTTGGAAGTGCGCTCGGACTGATCAGCGGGTACATCGGCGGACGAACCGACGCCATTATCACGTGGATGATCGATGTGCTGCTGACAGTGCCGGCGATCCTCTTTCTCGTCATGATTGCAGCAGTTGTGCAGACAGGACTGTCGTCAATCGGCATGGCACTCGTTGTGGCTGCACTTGCCTGGCGAAGGCCGGCACGCCAGGTGAGAAGCCAGATGCTTGTGCTGCGTTCAGCCGGCTATGTCGAGATGGCGAAGTTGTCAGGAGAGGGACCGCTGTGCATCGTCTTCCTCGAGATCGTGCCCAATCTGATGCCGTTTCTGGTGTCGTCCTTTGTTACAGCTGTCTCGGCCGCGATACTGGCCAGCGTTGGCCTTGAAGCCATGGGTCTTGGGCCGCAGAACGAGCCAACGCTCGGCATGACCATCTTCTGGATGATGGAATTCTCAGCCTTTCTTCGCGGCATGTGGTGGTGGATCCTGCCGCCTGTAACAATTCTGATCATTTTGTTTGTCGGCCTTTATCTCGTCAATGCGGGGCTGGATGAGCTGTCCAATCCGCGGCTTCGGCGGAGGGCATGAGATGAGCCTTCTCAGGGTGCAGGACCTGTCTGTCACCTTCGCGACTACGCGCCAGATTGTGCAGGCAGTGCGCGGGATCAGTTTTGCGGTTGAGGCCAACGAAAGGGTTGGTCTGGTTGGCGAATCCGGCTCCGGCAAGACAACAGCAGCACTCGCACTGATGCGGATGATCAAGCCGCCGGGTCAGATAACCGCAGGGACAGCGCATCTGGACAAAATTGACCTGCTCGCACTCAAGGGCAACGAAATCCGCGAGGCACGTCTGCGGACGCTTTCATATATTCCGCAAGGTGCGATGAATGCGCTCAATCCTGTCCTGCGCATCCGCGAGCAGATGCTGGATGGCCTCATTGATCATGGCGTTCTGCTCGACAGGTCCGCCGCAGATGATGCCGTGGCCCAGGCGCTTGATGGCGTCGGCCTGCCGCATCGCGTGGCAGACATGTTCGCCCATCAATTGTCCGGCGGCATGAAGCAGCGCGTATGCATAGCAATCGCGATCATGCTTGATCCGCGATTGATCATTGCCGATGAGCCAACCAGCGCACTGGACGTGATTTCCCAGCGCCAGGTGATGAAGACTCTGGATGACGCTCAGCAACGGCTCGGCTGTGGCTTGATTCTCATTGGTCATGACATGGGACTGATGGCGCAGGTCACGGATCGGGTGATCGTCATGCGGCGCGGACTTATCGTCGAGGATGCGCCGACAGGGCAATTGTTCACAACTCCTGCTCACGACTACTCGCACGAGCTAATTTCCAGCGTTCCCTCGCTCAGCGGACGGATTGACCAGGCCCCGACCAAACCTGGTGCACTGGTCGTTGCCAAGCCGCCTCTGATCGCGCTCGATCAGATCGGTAAGGCCTTCGGTGGCGGAATGCTGCACGGAAAGGCCAAGACGGCGCTGCACCCGATGTCCCTCGCGATCACCACAGGCGCACCTCGCATCATTGCTGTCGTTGGCCAGTCAGGCTCGGGCAAGACCACTTTGGCCCGGATGATCCTTGGCCTTGAAACACCGAGTACAGGAAGCATTCAGTATCGGGGTACAGCCTATGCCGCACTCGGCAGTGCGCAGCATCTGGATTTTCGCCGCGATGTGCAGGCCATCTTTCAAGATCCTTATGCATCGTTCAATCCATTTTACCGGGTCGACAGAGCACTGATACAGCCGATGCTGCGGTTCGGCATAGCCCGCAGCCATGACGATGCTCGACAAGCAGCCAGACAGGCATGTGCCGGCGTGGGGCTTGATCCCGATGAGGTTCTGGGCAGATTTCCACATGAGCTGTCTGGTGGCCAACGCCAACGGCTGATGGTCGCGCGTGCTCTGACACTCAAGCCAGCTCTGATTGTGGCCGATGAGCCTGTCTCGATGGTCGATGCATCCTTGCGAATGTCGATCCTGGCGTCACTATCGGGCCTGCGACGTGAGCATGGCATCTCGATCATCTACATAACACATGATCTGGCAACGGCGTATCAGATCAGCGATGAGGTGATCGTGCTGCATGCTGGCCGCATTGTGGAGTACGGACCACCATGCGAGGTCATTGCCAAGCCGCAACATCCGTACACGCGCGCGCTCGTAGCTGCGATCCCCTGGCCTGATCCGATGCTGGATTGGCCGGAGATCACCGACACGATGACCGAGGGCTGGGATGCCGAGCCTGTCATCTGGAACAGGGCAGCTTCCGCTCCCGCAATCAACCAGGCTTGACCAGCATGCACCCTGTCGGACAACAAAAGGAAACGCCCATGAGACATCGCGCAAACCTGATCGCACTGTGTATATGGGTTTTGACCGCCGTGATGGCCAACCTGCCACCTGTTGCGGCGCAGCAATGGCCCAGCCGGACAGTGACAATCATTGTGCCAAGTGCGCCGGGCGACGGCTCCGATATCGTGGCACGCCTGTTTGGAGAGAAGCTTGCCCAGCGTCTCGGTCAGCCGTTTGTGGTCGAGAACAAGGTTGGCGCTGGCGGTGCCATTGGGACAGCGCTCGCGGCAACATCTGCGCCTGATGGCTATACATTCATCATGGGCAATGCCGGATCGCATGGCATCAACTCGGCCGTCTATGCCAAGCTGGCATACGATGTCGAACGCGACTTCGCGCCGATTTCGATGATCTTCCGCGCGCCCAATATTTTCGTTGCAAGCCCGAGCACTGGCATCACCTCGATTGCAGCTCTGGTGGAGAAGATGAAGGCCGAGCCTGGCAAGCTGAACTATGCCTCGGGCGGGCAAGGCAGCTCTGCGCATATGAATGCCGAGTATCTCAAGCTGGTAGCCGGTGGTCTAAAGGCACAACATGTGCCTTACCGCGGTGCCACCCTGGCATTGAATGACATCATCGGTGGTCAAGTCGAATTCATGTCGGTCAATCTGCCACCGGCCATTGGTCTGGTCCGTGAAGGCAAGGTGACGCCACTGGCAGTGACATCAGCACGTCGATCACCTGTCCTTCCAGATGTACCCACCATGGCGGAGGCGGGTTTTGCAAGTTATGAGACGATTGCCTGGTTCGGCTTGCTTGCGCCAACCAAAACGCCCCCTGCAATCCTAGAAGCAATGGAAAGGGAGATCGCTGCGATCTGCCAATTGCCAGATATTCGAACGCGCCTCGAAGGATTAGGTGGTGAGGCCGCATGCCTGCCGGCGATGGCCATGAAAGCATTCATCTCAACGGATATCGCACGTTGGCGCTCGGTAGCAGCTGCGGCTGGTGTCAAGTTGGAGTAGCGCGCGCATGATCATCACAAATTACGGCATTGCGTGCTCACAAAACCGGCACCCACTTTTGTGCGCAATCCTGTAGCTGCTCGAATCGGATCGGAGCATGTGTCGTACTGCGCCGCAGGGTACCCGACCTGCCATCGTTACCCGACACACCGCCAGCGCTGTTGCTGGGCCACCATCTGAAGCAGCTTCGCTTACACATTGTGCAGCGCGACCGCCTCACGCATCATTGCGAGATCGTCCAAACAGGCAATGACAGCTGGCGCTTCAAGACCCGGGCCTGAACAGCACACGAAACACAGACTTCTGGAAACGCAGTCGCCCCGGCTGCGAAACCCCGACCATCTCCACCGGGGCGACTGCTTACACCGCACGCATCGCAACAGGTGGGTCCCTTTTGCGTCAGTATCCCGGGTCACTATCCCGTGCTGATTGACAACTCGGCATCAGCCGGGGCGGCATCTATTTTCTGCCGCGCCACAAGCGTTGCCGACCTGGCCTTGATGCGCCGGATCGACGAGCTGCACCTCGATTACCCGTTCGCTGGCAGCCGGATGCTGCAATGGCTTCTGCGGGCGGAAGGCCATACGGCTGGCCGCAATCGGCATCGAGGATAAGGATGGCCCAAGTGACCCAACCGGTGCTCGTGTTACCGATACGTTTGCTTTCCCAACGGCCACGCCGGCTACTGCCGGTATGAACTTACCCACAATCTGATCTGCCTTTGGGGGAAAAGTATGAGGCTGGCACCTTCAACGATGACGACGAGCGCCGTCGATCTTTCGGCGGCGCTTCGTACAGTTTGTTGAAACCAAGGCTACCAAGTAAACATTGCTGCGGCTCCTATTTTCTGACTGATATAGATATTCTGGATCAGTCAGCGGGGCGGGCATGGACATAAACGCAGTCGTGGCAGCGCAGTCGCTATTTGCCAATCTTGATGCCACCACCCTTGCCGACATCCGCAAAATGCTCACCAGCAAGACTTTCCGACCAGGCGAGACGATTTTTCTCAAGCACGATCAGGCCGGCTCCTGTTACATGATCGCGTCAGGATATGTCCGCCTGTCAATGATGTCTCCGGAAGGCCGCGAACTTTCGGTGCGCCTTGCAACCACTGGTTCCATGTTCGGCGAGATTGCCGCACTTGATGGAGGGCTGCGAACGACTGATGCGACAGCAGTGACCGCTGTTGAAACACTTGTTTTGACGCGAACTGCCTTGCAAAATCTTATGTCAAAGAATCCTCTGATCCAGACCAACATTATTGCTATGCTGTGTATGCGCCTGCGCGCCACGACTGCTCAGGCCGAGTCGATTGCTCTGCATCAGCTTGAGGCCCGTACGGCTGCTGTTCTTGTCAGCCTGTTCTCCTTTATGAACGGGAAAAAAGAAGGGCGACTCACGACCTACGCTATCGACCTTAACCAGCGCGACATCGCGGCATTGGCAGGCGCTTCACGCCCGAAGGTGAACCAGGTTCTCATGCAATGGACAACAGACGGTTTCCTCAAACGCGAGAAAGCTCGCTGGAGCATAGACGTCCCCGCACTTGAAGATATAGCTGAAGCACTTTGAAGCCTCTTTTCGCTCATAGCCAGAAGGGACAGCCTCGCCTCCGAGGACCCGCCTGCTGGGTCGGTTTGTCTGCTGTGCTGATATGCGTGCTGCTACAGTTTGCTGATCCGCGTGGCATTCCCAGCAGCATCCGTGAAAGCTGGTTTGACCAACTGCTTTTGCATACGCACAGCCTGCCAAGGAGCTACGAGATTGTTGTCGTCGATATCGACCGCGACAGCCTCGGACGAGTTGGACCATGGCCGTGGCCGAGAACCAAAGTTGCTGAACTCATTGACCTGATCGGAGCGCAGAAGCCAAGTGCGGTAGCCATTGATATCGTTTTCCAGGATCGGATGAACGAAAGCGATTCCGAAAGTACTGCATCAATCCGGCTTGCGGATGCGATCGGGCAAACCAGTGTTGTTCTCGGAATGGCCCTGGATCCCTCGCCGACCGCAGCGATTCCACTGGCGCCGCCCGTCTCTGTCAGCCGAAGTGAAAATACGCGATCGTTCGGTGCCCTTGTCTCATCTGAAGGCCTTGCTGCTCCGGGTGCATCCTTCCTGGCCAAGGCAAAATCAACCGGCATTCTGTCATTGCTGAATGAAGACAGTGCACCGGTGCGCGATGCCCCGCTGCTTGCCCTGTCACAGGGGAAGCTATGGACATCGCTTGGCCTTGAGGCTGTCCGTATTGCCGAAGGAGAGGTGCCGGTTCACGTGGACCCCGGCAGGCAGGAATTGCGCGTCGGTCGCTATCAGCTGAGATATCCAGTTGATGGAAGAATGAGAGTGTCGTTCTCATCGGGCGTCAGGCAGAATGAGAGAACCATTTCTGCTGCTCGGGTCCTCGCCCGGCAAACGCCGCCAACGGCACTGGCAGGAAAAATCGTTTTTATCGGCTCAAGCGCTCCGGAAGCCGGCGGTCTACGGCCAACGGCCGGCAATGCATTCACACCATCCGTCCAGATACATGCAGATGTCGCGACACAAATCATTGCCAACGTTCAACCCATAAGACCAGGACTTGCCTTGAGCATGGAGGCTGCGGTCGCGTTGCTGTCGGGATGCATGTCCGTTGTGATTGCCATACTTGTGCCGCCTGCACTGGCATTCATCGCCTGTACGCTCACGGCCGTCGCCTTGTTAGCCTCAGCGATATCTCTAGCATGGTTTGCCGCCTGGCTCATCGACCCTGTCTGGCCAATTGCTGCTGTTGCCAGCGCATGCGTCGGTACAAGCTTTGTTCGGCTGAGTAACGAATGGATGTTGCGGGTCGCGATCGAGAGACGATTTTCCATGCATCTTGCACCTGAGGTCGTGGCGCGTATCGTGGCCAATCCGAGTGCGCTCAAAATGTCAGGAGAACGGCGCGAGCTGACGGCACTCTTCACAGATATCGAAAGCTTCTCAGCCATGACTGAGCATGCAGATCCCGCGGATCTGGTGGCGCTCCTTGATCAATATGTAGAGCTGGTCTGCTCCTCCATCCGGTCACACAATGGCATGATCGACAAAGTGGTTGGCGATGCGGTTCATGCCTTTTTTAACGCACCAATCGATTTGCCGGATCATGCTGACCAGGCAATTGCCTGCGCCCGGGATATTCAGGCGGTGACCACGATACTCCGGAAAGAACCGCTTGCGCAGCGCCTTGGTCTAGGGCGGACACGTATAGGGATAGAAACAGGTTCCGTTATTGTTGGCGATATAGGTGGCCCTAACAAACTTGACTATACAGCGCATGGCCCGGCGGTAAATCTCGCATCTCGCCTTGAAGCGTTCAGCAAGTCCCGGCCGACATCTATCGCCATCGGTCCCGGTACGGTAACTGCAGCCAGAAAGTCTTGGCCACTGATTCAAATAGGAACGCTGCGCGCGTCCGCTGTATCCCCGGATATTCCAGTCTACACACTGGCCACGCCTCCTAGCGAGTGAGGGCCAGGGCCCGGTTAATACGTTCTGTCGTCCAGACTGCCGCACGTTCGGGCGGGAGGCCAGGGCTTGAGATGCTCGTTCCTTGGCCGCGGTTCAAACGAATGGATTGCGAAGCTGCGGTTACTTCCACAGCTCCGGAACGAACAAAGACTCCGAATCTTCCATCATGCTCGGTACCCACGAAGAAGGCCGTCCCGCGAACTGCAATGAGCGCCGAAGGAGAGCGGATTACCAAGCCCATGGGTTGACTGCCGTTCGTATCAATGAAAGCAGCCCCTGCACCAAGTTCCAGAGTACCACCGCGATCGATTGTATACTGATCGATACGAAACCGGACATTCTCTCCAAGCCTCACTGTGGTCCGCGATCCCATTTGCAGCGTGGCACGGGCAGCAGCACTCGTCCTGACAAGGTCCTGCAGGAATATCTGGCTTGTCTTATCCAACGTTCGAAACCCGTCGAAGCCTTGCGCGGATACGGAACCGCGCACCTCTGTCATCCGCCCGACTGCATCAATTGCCAATGCATCGGCAGACCAAAATGAGGGCACCACAAGCCCGCCGAAGCAAAGCAGAGCGCGACGGGAAACCGTGGGGTTATCTGCGAAACTTTGATTCATGGATCACCTTTTGACACACTAAGCACAATCAAATTCCAGAAACGGCGCCGAAGTTATCGAGAAAGGTCCTCTTTCGATCACTGAAACTGCCACACCCGTATCCTCGAGGATAGGCCAATCGCTGCATCTGTCAGGGCAACCGGGTGATTGAATGCATGACAAAGAGCTGAACTGCTGAATCTTCCGGTTTCCTGTTAATTTCTGTGAGGAGGATGTCGATGGAAGCAGAAGTTGCCGATAGCGCGGCTATCACCGAGGCGGTTGTCTTTCTGCGCTATTTGAATGATTTACCCAATGTGCGTCAAAACGACGGAAAGGGGCGGGGTTTCCGGCTGTGATGCTGGCAAAAAGCTTAAAGGCCGCAAACGGCACATCGTCACAGATACGCAAGGCCTTCTGGCAGGTCCGGTCATTCATGCCGTTGATGTCAGGACCGCGACCGGGCGATCCGTATAGATGGCGGAGGCGGGAGCGACTGATGCGCCCCCGCCTCATCTGATCAGGTGTTGGTCGACAGGCATTCAAAGGAAAAAATCAGTCGCCTGAAGCCCGGTCAACGCAGGGTCGTCGAAGCGCACGATGATCGAAACGTCCGCAGCACCGCCATCAATGTTCATGAAGACTGACTGCTGGCCATCCACGACATCTCCGAACCACATGCGGCCAGCCAGTGTGCTCGGGGCATTCGAGAACACGAAGGCCTGGTTTCCGTTGCTGTTCAGGTTGGCGTCGATGGATCGCAGGTCGATCCGGTCGCCCTCGGTGCGGCTGAAATCCATGATGACGTCGGTATGCCCCAGCGACAGATCCAGATGGGTGTCGAATACAAAGGTGTCCGCTCCCGAACCGCCGATCAGCCGGTCGGCACCGCCACCGCCCGACAGGATATCGTTGCCTAGACCGCCGTCGAGCGTGTCATTACCCTGCTGGGAGGTCGGACTTCCGTCGTGATCGCCGAACAGCCGGTCATCACCGGATCCGCCGCGGAGGATGTCGGTACCCGCTCCGCCCCAGAGTTCATCTGCGCCCGATCCGCCGAAAAGCTCATCGAAGCCGATGCCACCGTCCAGCGTGTCCGCGCCTGAACCGCCATGCAGTTTGTCGTTGCCACGGCCACCGAACACTTCATCCGCCCCCGAGCCGGCATAAATCACGTCGTCGCCACCTTCGACGAAGATGCGATCGTCACCGCCCTGCGCGTTGATGAAGAGATCGCCAGTCTGGTTGCTGATCAGAACGTTGCCGGACGAGCCAAGGTTCTGGAAGCCCACGCGGTCGAGGTCCTGCGTCCGTTCGCTAATCATCTCGCTGAAATCCGGGCTGAGAGTGAGAATGATGTTGGGATTGATGGGGGGGATATTCATGGGAGGTCTCCTTGGTTTCCGCCAGGTCCTTCGCCGGGCATGTCCAAAGAATGCCGGAACTCTTTCGTTTGGCCTGTTCCCCGGGTGACAGCTCCACCAAAATATTTTGGGCGCTGCAGAAACGGTTAAAATGACGTCCTGCAAACCCAAACCTCCGCCCTGCGGTAGCGGATTTGTCTGAACCTCACAGCACTCTGATGCTGGTTGCCGGTGCTGTCGCGATGATGCGTTCTTGTGACACCTGAACGATTGATGGAACCATAATCAGCTTTGGCAATGACAGGGTTGGCGGAGGTGATTGACGGCCTCCCGTTGCATCTGCGGCAGACTCATTGACGCAAAACGCCCGGTGTTCCGTGGGTAACAGCGGCCCCAGCCTGACGCTGCGATACTCCTTTTGTCAGCCAATGCATTGGGCGGTGGCAACACATTCGGCAGGAGAACGGACATGGCACGATTCCAGGGACTATGGTTTATGAGCAACTTCTACAACGGAACATCGGAGGCCGACGACATTAAAGGCGCGGGTTTCATCGATGTGCTGCGTGGCGGCGATGGCCGCGACACGATCGACGGCGGCGGCGGTGACGATCAGCTGTTCGGCGATGCGGGCAACGATCTGCTCTTGGGCGGCAAGGGCAACGACATGCTCAACGGCGGTGCTGATGCCGATACGCTCGACGGCGGCGAAGGAGACGACAAACTCATTGGCGGAGATGGGAATGACACCTTCAGGGACATCAAAGGCGACAATGAGATTTCTGGCGCCGCGGGGACGGACACGGTTGACTATTCCGCCTTCACGGAAGGCCGGGTGACCGTCAACCTGGAGACGGGCATCTCGTCGCTCGAGAAGATCGTCTACCAGACATTCTCGGACGGGCGTCCAAAGGTGATCAGCACCATTGAAGAGATCGGGCGCGACACGCTGTCTTCCATCGAGCAGGTCACCGGTTCAATCGGTAACGACAGGCTCACCGGCAACGCCCAGATGAACACAATCAAGGGCGGCTTCGGCGACGATATCATCGACGGCGGCGGCGGTGCTGACCGGATGACGGGCGGTGAGGGGCGTGACATGTTTGTCTTTGATGACGGCGACTCGAACGTGCGCATCACCGATGGCTTTGGGCAAGTCACCGTCGACCGGATCACCGACTTCGACATCGGGTTTGACGTCATCGACCTTTCGCGGATCGACGCGAACGTCAATCAGGCGGGCGATCAGAGCTTCTTTTACGTCAACGGCTTCACCGGTGTCGCGGGGCAGTTGCTCATCCGGCAGGACGACGAGCGCAATTTCCGGATGATCGGCGACACGAACGGGGACGGCGCCGGGGATATCTTCATCGATTTCACCTCAACCGACGACGGTCGCACGCCGGGAAACTACATGTTCTTTTCCGACCACAACGTGAGCCGGGATTTTGCGGCCATATGGCTTTAACGGATCGGCGCTCCAGACTTGAGTCCGAAAATGGCCCCGTCGCCCATGTCTTGGCGGCTGGGGCCATCGACTGACAAATCTGTCTGCTGTGGTTGTTCTAACTTCGCAGCTTCAGGCGTTCTCCGGCCTGCCGGACGGCAGCACGCGCATGCGCGTCTTCATCGCGGAAGGCGAGGTTTGGTTAACGGTACTGGCCGGAGTGCGCTTGACTATCGGAGAGGTTCAGGCTGCGAATGTGACTGCCTACAGAAGCGTCTGGGGGAATCTGGACAGTGTGAATAGGTGGGTTTTGGCCTGAATGAACCTATCCTGACCGAGAGCAGTTGAGACCATGGTGACAAGAGCATGTCAAACCATATGCCCGTCTTTAAGGCAACGTCACAGCGAATTCACCACCAGCAATGGCGCGCGGATCGACACGCTGGGGCTCGACGAGAACGGCTACCCGGTGATCCTCGAATACAAGCGTTCGGTGAAGGCATAGCGAAATTAGCGGAAACGGCTGGATTTAACGCCCCTTGTGCAAGTTCCAGCACTTAGGGTCATGGCATCACACCGTTGTAGGATTTTCGACGCTTTTAGACGAGTTCAGCGCGGAAATCCGCCACCAGCTCGCCACCCGCCCGACATACGCAAAAATTGCCGTCCGTGCACGCCAGTGCACGTTTTTCAACCCGGAATTGTTGGAAAATTGGTCGGAGCGAGAGGATTTGAACCTCCGACCCCTAGTCCCCCAGACTAGTGCGCTAACCAGGCTGCGCTACGCTCCGACTGAGCGAGCGTATAGGCGATGCATCGGGGTCTGGCAACGCGCGCGACACGCTAATTTTCGGATGAAAGCTGATATCAGGCAGTGACCATGATCAGGCTTGCCGGAACGACGTGATCACCCTGCGGCAATCCATAAGTTCGGCAAGGGCTGCCTCAAGCCTGGCGCGGACCGAAGTGGGAAGCGGTGCAGACGGTGCGCTCATGGCCCTTACGGCTGGCACAAAAGCGGGCTGCACTGCAGCTGCCGCAACCGGCACATCTTTCCAGGCGGATTGCACGGCCTTGATGCCCTGCTCCTTGATGATCTTCTGCACGCCCTTGATGGTGTAGCGCTCGGCATGGAGCAGATGCTTGAGACCACGCAGGAATTCGACATCATCCGGGCGGTAATAGCGTCTGCCGCCGCCGCGTTTCAGCGGTTTGATCTGGGTGAACCGGGTTTCCCAGAAGCGCAGCACATGCTGGGGAAGATCGAGATCCTCCGCAGCTTCGGAGATGGTGCGGAAGGCATCAGGTGCCTTGTCCGATGTCATGCGGCAGCTCCCTCACACGGTTTCAGGATCATTCGTCCTCATCCGCCATGTCGATGCCATTGATGCGGGCTTTCAGCACGTTGGAGGCCTTGAACACCATGACACGGCGGGGCGTGATGGGGACTTCGACACCGGTTTTCGGATTACGCCCGATGCGCGCACCCTTGGAGCGCACGATGAACGAGCCAAAAGATGACAGCTTGACGTTCTCACCACGCTCGATGGCTTCCGAGATTTCGCCCAGGATCAGTTCGACCAGATCGGCGGATTCGGTGCGTGACAGACCGACCTGTTTGTAAACCGCCTCGGCCAGATCGGCACGGGTCAATGTCTGGTTCGCCACGGATGACCTCGCAATCACCGGTTGATTCCAGGGCGTGGATAACAACCCACCCGCAGACTCAACACTATCTCTCTGAATTCATGACGGTATTCGGCTGGAGGGATGCGGTCAACCCGGAATCGGCACAGAGATTGGCAGGTATTGCGGAAGACAATATCGGAGCTGACTTGTCCTTGAGCGAACGAGGAGCCCTATCCGTACACTGCCTTGAATGCGTGAACGCCCTTCTCCACCAGAAATCCGATAAGTATTCCGAATACGCCCGCGAGAGCCGCGTTGACGAACCAGTCGACAAAACCCTTGAAAGGGCCTGCAAATGCAGCAACTGCACCTGCGGCGGCCTGGCTTCCGTGCTCCAGCCCGGTCCAGCCATAGCCCGCGAAACTGTGGATGATAATCCCGCCGCCAACCCAGAGCATCGCAAGCGTACCTACGATACTGAGCGTCGCCAGCAAGGCGGGCATGGCCTTGACGATGCCAAGGCCAAGCGTCTTCAGCACCCCGTCCCGTCTGGCAAGTGCAACACCAAAATCATCGGCCTTCACGATCAACGCCACCGCGCCGTAGACCACCAGCGTGATACCAAGGCCGACCACCGCCAGAACGACGGCCTGTGTCGCGAATGGTGCGGTTGCGACGCTGGCCAGCGTGATCGCCATGATCTCCGCGGAGAGGATCAGATCCGTGCGTATGGCGCCTGCGACCTTTTCGTTTTCGAGCGCCTGGCTATCATTGACAGCCGAAACAGGGGTAGGCTGCATTGACTGGTGTGGAAACACCATCTCATGCAACTTTTCGTAACCTTCGAAGCAGAGATAAGCACCACCGATCATCAGCAGCGGCGTGATAGCCCGGGGCGCAAAATAATTGAGCAGCAAAGCACCAGGCAAAAGGAAGATCAGCTTGTTCTTCAGTGAGCCCCAGGCGATCTTGCCTACTATGGGCAGTTCACGGTCAGCAGCAAAACCCACGACATAGCGTGGCGTCACAGCGGCATCATCAATAACAATGCCTGCCGCCTTGCCGCCCGCCTTGACAGCCTGCGCTGCAACATCGTCCAGCGAAGCCGCCGCGACTTTGGCGATGGCCGCGACATCATCGAGTAGTGCGAGAAGTCCGCCGCTCAAGATTGATCTCCGGAACTGGATTGGAAAAGGAAGAAGGGCTGGCTATTTTGCATAGGAAAGATGTGACAGATTGATCAAGCATGCGGCGCAAGCCCCTCACATCCTGACCAGCACGCTCCCCCAAGTAAACCCGCCACCCATCGCCTCCAGCAGCACCAGTTGTCCCTGCCTGATGCGCCCATCCTTCACCGCCGTGTCCAGCGCCAGCGGGATGGATGCCGCCGAGGTGTTGCCGTGCATATCGACCGTGATCACCACCTTTTCCGGTGGAATCCCCAGCTTGTGGGCGGAGGCGTCGATGATGCGCTTGTTGGCCTGGTGCGGCACGAACCAATCGATATCGTTCGAGTTCAGCCCCGTCGCGGCATAAGCCGCCTCGATCACATCGGTAATCATGCCGACTGCGTGCTTGAACACTTCCTTGCCCTGCATGCGCAGATGGCCAGTGGTCTTCGTGCTGGAGGGGCCGCCGTCGACGTACAGCTTCTCGCGATGGCGCCCATCCGAGCGCAGATGCGCGGTGAGCACGCCACGGTCACTTATATCGCCAGTGCCGGTCTGCGTTTCCAGCACCACAGCCCCTGCCCCGTCGCCGAAGAGGACGCAGGTCGTGCGGTCTTCCCAGTCGAGAATGCGGGAGAAGGTTTCCGCGCCGATCACCAGCGCACGCTTGTGCATGCCCGTGATCAGCATCGTGTTGGCAACGCTCAGGGCGTAGACGAAACCGGAGCAGACGGCCTGCAGGTCAAATGCCGCTCCGCGTGTGATGCCAAGGTTGCACTGCACCTGTGTGGCGGTGGACGGAAAGGTGTAATCCGGCGTTGCGGTGGCCAAGATGATGAGATCGATATCCGCTGCAGTCAGGCCCGAATGGGTGAGTGCGGCTTCGGCGGCACGCGTGGCGAGCATGGATGTGGTTTCATCGAATCCGCTGGAGATGTGGCGCTGGCGAATGCCCGTGCGCTGCACGATCCATTCATCGGTTGTGTCAATCGTCGCCGCCAGTTCGGCGTTCGTCACGATTTTGGCGGGAAGTGCGCTTCCCGTGCCGCGAACAACAGAGCGAAGCATTCTGGTCTCAGTCCTCGCTGGAAGCCGTTTCAACCGCTGGTGCAGGCGGAGGAGCAACGGGTGTGCGGTGATAGGCCGTCAATGTGTCCGAAATCTTGGTCATCAGGTCATGGCGCACCATGTCATAGCCCATGTCGACCGCCGCAGCGAAGCCCAGCGCATCCGTGCCGCCATGGCTCTTGATGACGATGCCGTTGAGGCCGAGGAACACACCGCCGTTGGCGCGGCGCGGGTCCATCTTTTCCTTCAGAGCCGCAAAAGCGCGCCGCGCAAAGAGATAGCCGATCTTCGACATGATGGAGCGGCTCATCGCCACTTTCAGGTATTCGCCAATCTGCTTGGCGGTACCCTCGGCGGTTTTCAGTGCGATATTGCCGGAGAAGCCCTCGGTCACAACCACATCAACCGTACCCTTGCCGATATCGTCGCCTTCAACGAATCCTGCATAGGTAAGCCCCGGAACTGGTGTCTCGCGCATGATCTTGCCTGCGGCCTTCACCTCTTCAACGCCCTTGATCTCCTCGACGCCTACGTTGAGCAGACCGACAGAGGGGCTTTCGATATCAAACACGATCCGCGCCATGGCAGAGCCCATTACCGCGATATCGATCAGCCGCTGTGCGTCCGCGCCAATCGAAGCACCCACATCGAGCACGACGGACTCGCCTCGGATCGTCGGCCACAAGCCAGCGATGGCCGGGCGGTCGATGCTGGCCATGGTGCGCAGGCAGAAGGTCGCCATCGCCATAAGCGCGCCAGTGTTGCCAGCCGAGACGCAGACATCGGCCTCGCCCTTCTTCACGGCTTCGATGGAGAGCCACATCGAGGATTTCCAGCGGCCCTTGCGCAGCGCCACGCTCGGTTTGTCGTCCATCAACACCACGATATCGCAATGGTGGAAAGTGGAAGCGGCCTTCAGTTTGGGATGCTTGTCCAGAATGGGCATCACGACCTTTTCCTGGCCGTAGATCACGAAATGCGCATCGGGATGGCGCTCAAGGGCCGCTGCCGCGCCCGGAATGATCACTGACGGGCCGTGGTCACCGCCCATGGCGTCGATGGATATGCGGACGTTTTTGGGCATCGTACCGTCTGTTGCCTGTTCCCGAACCGATGTGCGGGGAACTCTCCGCTAGCCGATCCGCGATTTTCTTACAATGCCGGACATGGCGTCGCCATGGACTGACCGCGTGATATTCAGGACCCTGATGGCTTCTTGAGGGCAGCGAGCGCCGCAAAAGGGCTTTCCGAGACATCATTATCGCCAAGAACAGGCGTTTCGATGCCCGGTTTGCGCGGATAGGGATCAAGCCCCAGCGCCAGCGCCTCGACCGCGAGCGCGCCAATGTCGATCATGCCATTGCTGAGCGGTTCGGGAGGCTCCTCATCCTCCAGTGTGCGCTCGATCTCTTTCTTCACGATTGATTCCAGTCGATCATCGGGCGCGAAGCGGGCATCGATCTGTTCAAGGATCGCGGTCGGGAATGGCTCCAGCGATACACCGCAAAGCTGGTGCACGCTGGCTCTCACCGCGCCAGTGACATGGAAGGAGCCACCGCGTGCAGGTGTGATGGTCACCGTCGCATCGAGGGATTCGACCGAGGGCAGGTCGAGAAAGACGGCTATGGCTTCGCGCTGAGCGGGTGAAGCCTTCAGGACATTGGTTTGTCCGGTTCGTGGCACGGAGGTTGCGGGAATGGTGTGGGAGAATGGCATGGCACCGATCATGGCGCTTCTGCCTCCGATTGCAGGGCGCTTCCGGTCAGGAAACGCTCTAAGTCCATCGACCCCATCCGCTGCACCAGACCGCGCACATGCTGTGCAAGTACAGTAGCCAGCAACGGTTCGTCTGGCCTGTCGAGGATATTGCGGGCCAGCGCCTGTTCCAGCGCATCTGCCGGTGCATCCTCGGCCAGCGCCTTCTCATAGGCTTCGGCGCGGCCATAGAAGGCCTGGCCCAGTTTCTTTATCTTCTTGGGCACGGACACATCACCGATCCCGATTTCGCGCAAGGCGGAATCAAGATCAGCAAAAAACCGGTCCACAAGCTCTTGTGCCAATGATTCCGCCGGTGGCGGCAAAGCTCGCAGTCGCCGCAATACCAGAACCAGGTGCAAGGCAAGCGTATCAAAGCGTCCCATCACCGTATCAGGCGCACCCATGATGCTGTAGATGCGCGGCAACCGCGCCGCCGCCACGATATCGCCATAGACCAGTTCCACCGACGGAACCGGGTTAGAGCGCGAGAAAAAACGAAAGACCATGTTCAGACCAGACCGGATGCTTGCTCGGGAATGCTCCACGGATCGTGAAGTGTCGCCAGTTGCGCGTTTAGCCGTCGCGGGCTACGAACCCATCTCTGGCAAGCGCCATATAGGCGCTTCAATGCGTCTCTCATAGGTTTGCTTTCCATGTCACTCACGAAATTTGCAAAGCGCGGCGCACTTGCAATTGTCCTTAGTGCCTCGCTCGGGCTGGCGGCCTGCGAAGGCGAAGTCATCAGCCGTGGCTGGCAGCAGGATGACCGGGCCCTCGACCAGATCAAGGCGGGTGCATCGGCGGAGCAGGTGCTGCTGGTACTTGGTACGCCCTCAACCATTTCCACTGTTGGCAGCAAGACCTATTACTACGTTTCCCAGAGGCTTGGACGAAGGTTCGCTTTCATGAAGGAAAGCCTGCAGGACCAACGCGTTGTCGCAGTCTATCTCGATCCAAAGAACAAGGTTTCCCGTGTCGCCAATTTCGGTATCCAGGACGGGCAACTTTTCGATTTTAACAGCCGCACCACGCCATCAGGTGGTGATGAAATCACGATCCTGAGACAATTATTCCGGGCTTCCAACCTGCTGGCCCCGCTGCCGCCGAGCTGATTGCCTGCCATGACGCTGCTTCCGGGTACAATCCGGTCAGCACTTGACAGGCTGGGGGAAGGACGTGCCCGCGCGGATCTAGCTGAACGGTCGCGGCAGATCACCGCAACCTACAAGGCAAGGCGAAATTCCATCCAATCGCTGCATTCTGCGGGTGATGCACTGGCTTATGCTCTGGCACGCATGCCCGCGACCTATGCCGCAACGCTGGAAGCACTTGAACAGCTGGCCGAAGTAGCACCGGGTTTAGCACCCAAAAGCCTGCTTGATGTGGGTTGTGGCCCTGGAACAGCCAGTTTTGCGGCAGTGCTGACATTTCCCGCTCTGGAACAGATCACGCTGCTTGATCGGAACGGGCCGTTCCTTGATCTCGCCGGGGTACTGGCCGGAGCGGTACTTGCTAATCAGAAGCTCAGCTTCATCGATCAGGACATAGCCAGGGATGCACCGCTACCGACCGCTGATCTGGTGATCGCAGGGTATGTACTGGCGGAGCTTGATGGGGCAGCGCAGACCCTATTGATCGATGCGCTCTGGGCGGCGGCACAGCATGCTCTTGTTCTGGTGGAACCGGGAACACCAGATGGGTTCAAGCGTTTGAAAGCCGCGCGGATCGCCCTGATCGATCACGGTGCTCATGTCGCGGCCCCCTGCACCCATGAAGCGCCCTGTGCCATGGCGGGCGAGGCCTGGTGCCGGTTCTTCGTCCGCGTGCAGCGCAGCCGTGACCACCGGCTTCTGAAGGGTGGCGACAGACCCTTCGAGGATGAACCCTATGCGTATCTCGTGCTGACCCGTCAAAAACCCGAGGCGCGGATGAGCAATCGGATCGTCGCACGACCGGTGGCTACTAAGATCGGGGTTACAATTGGTGTATGCGGATCGGATGGTCTCCGGCAGGCCGTGGCCCCAAGCCGCCAGAAGCAATTGTTCAAGAAATTCAAACGTCTGGACTGGGGAGATGCAGTTGAGATTCCGATTCAAGAGACTCTGGTGAAAAGCGAAGCACTGCCATAGCCCAGCTAGTCCAGCCGCGATTCTTGACACCGGAGTCGGCTTCTGGCATTTCTAGTCCATGATAGCGATACCAAATTGTACCCGACGACTGACCACGAGGCCTACCGGCGCGTAGTGTCACGTCTGTTCATTTGAACAATGTCATGACCGCGCCACATCAGCGCGGTTTTTTATTGTCCCGCGCTGCCCTATCCAGCCTCCCGAGGACCATACCATGAACCAGATGCCTTCCCCCGTGCAGTTCAAGCTCAAGGACACAAAGCCCGCGATTTTCATCGATGGCGAGGCTGGCACAACCGGATTGCAAATCCGCGAGCGGCTGTCGGGCCTGTCGTCTGTCAACGTTGTCAGCATCGATCCGGCGCTCCGCAAAGATGCCGGTGCACGCAAGGCCATGATGGCTGCAGCCGACCTCATCATTCTGTGCCTGCATGACGACCACGCGCGGGAGGCGACCGCCATGGCTGCGGAACTGGGCAAGGACGCACCGCGCATCCTCGATGCCTCCACCGCACACAGGGTGGCGGAAGGCTGGGTTTTCGGCTTCGCGGAACTGGCACCGGGCATTGCCGATACCATTCGCAAGGCGGACAAGGTCTCGAATCCCGGCTGTTATTCGACTTGCGCGATTGCGTTGCTGCGGCCACTGGTCGATGCGGGGCTGATCCCGGCCAGCTATCCAATGAGCATAAATGCCGTTTCGGGCTATTCTGGTGGCGGCAGGAGCATGATTGAAGGCTACGAGGCCGGAACTTCGCCCGCTTTCGAGCTTTACGCGCTGGGTCTGGAGCACAAACATGTACCGGAGACGATGAAATACAGCGGCCTCACCACGCGGCCGATCTTTGTGCCTTCCGTCGGCAATTTCCGGCAGGGTATGCTGGTGAGCGTGCCGCTGCATCTGGATTCGCTGCCCGGCAAGCCAACTGGGGCCGATCTCTCGGCGGCGCTGGCGAAGCACTACAAGGGCGCGGAATTCGTGAAAGTGCTGGATGCAGATGCCTTGAAAGCGGAAGCTGGCAAACTGGAGCCGGAAAGCCTGAACGGCACCAACCAAATGGAATTGCGCGTTTTCGCCAACGAAAAGCATCGCCAGGTCGTGCTGGTAGCGAAACTGGATAATCTGGGCAAAGGCGCATCCGGTGCTGCGGTGCAGAACCTGAAGCTGATGCTGGGAGTTTGACCATGGACGCCAATGCCGAGATCGCCGCCATCAGAGCCGCAACGCAGACATACTTCGACGGGCTCTACGAAGGGGACGCCGACAAGATGGCGACCGTATTCCTGCCGACTTCGGCGCTGACCTATGTCATTGATGGCGAGTTGAAAGTGATGCCGCGCGACGAATGGCTAGACTGGGTTCGCAAGCGGCCATCCTCAAAGGCGAACGGACTGGCGCGCGAAGACCACATCCTGACGCTCGATCTGGTCAGCGCGACGCTGGCGCATGTAAAGGTGAAATGCCAGATTCCGCCACGTTATTTCACGGACATCCTGAGCTTCGTGAAGCTGGACGGACAATGGATGGTGGCACAGAAGGTGTTCACGACCGAAATGCGGGAATAATGGCGCACGTTCACGCTTCCCTGTAGTGCGCCGCGATGCTTTCTGCATGCGCCAGATCATCCGGCGTATTGGCGTTGAAAAACGGATCGTAGGGCGTCACCGGCCAGTCGACGCTGGTTGTCGGGTATCTTGCCGTGAAGGCGTCGATCTTGCGCAGGCCCTCCTCGCTAAGCGCCTTGCGCAGATCATGGCGCAAGGAAGTATCCCAAAGCGCAATGGTGGGCTGCGCAAAGCCACCGGACCGGGCGATTGAAATGCGCGTGTCATAAAGCTTCTGCAGGGCCAGCAGGCGCGGGCACAGGTCATGCGGCAGGAACGGGCAATCCGCCGCGACGGACAGAACAAAGTTGGCCGAGGTCATCTCCGCCGCAAAATCCATGGCGGCGAGGATGCCCGCCAATGGCCCCGGCAGGTCAGGCAGGTCATCCGGGATCACAGGCAGGTCGAAATCGATGAAGCGCTCGGGATCACCATTGGCGCTGATAATGAGGCGTTCCACCTGCTGTTCGATGCGGTTGATGACGCGGGCGAGCATCAGCTGTCCGCCGATGCGCTTCAGGCCCTTGTCACCGCCGCCCATGCGTGTGGCGCGGCCACCTGCGAGAATGACGCCGAGAATCATGAATGCCCCTCACTCATCTTCACTCCCTTTCCGCCTGCTTTTCACTGATTCCTCCGCAACATAGCGCAAATCCTGATCAAACAGAATCCGCTCCTGCCCGGCTAGCACCACGAACCGCTTGCCCTTGGCTCTTCCGATCAGCGTCATGCCGATCTGCTGCGCCAGCTCCACGCCCCAGGCCGTGAACCCAGAGCGCGAGACGATGACCGGGATGCCCATGCGCGCCGTCTTGATCACCATCTCGGAGGTCAGCCGCCCCGTGGTGTAGAACATCTTGTCACCGCCGCTGATCTTGTGCCGGAACATCCATCCCGCCACTTTGTCCACGGCGTTGTGGCGGCCGACATCCTCCATGTAGATCAGCGGGCGGTCTTCCTGGCACAAAACGCAGCCATGGATCGCACCCGCCTCGAGATACAGCGAAGGCGTCTGGTTGATCTCGGAGGTGAGCCGATACAGCCACGAGGTGCGGAACGGGGTTTTCGGCAGCTTCACCTCGTTGATCTGCTCCATGAGATCACCGAAGGCGGTGCCCTGTGCACAGCCTGACGTCAGCGTCTTCTTGCGTAATTTATCCTCGAAATTCGTTTCGCGCTGTGTGCGCACCACGACCACCTCAAGGTCCTCGTCGTAATCCACACCCGTCACCACATCATCAGGCTTCAGCATGTTCTGGTTCAGCAGATAGCCAATGGCGAGTTCCTCCGGGTGATCGCCGATGGTCATCATCGTCACGATCTCGCGGGAATTGAGATACAGCGTCAGTGCGCGCTCAACAGTGACGCGGGTGGTGACAGGCGCGCCGGTATGATCGACGCCCGTCACCTCCTGCGTAAGCCGCGGGTCCTGCGGATCGGGCTGGACGAGATAGGAATTTTGTTTTTCTGGCATCACATTTATCTGTGTCGGAGCGAACACCATTCCAATACAGCAGGACGATGACGCAAACCACGCTTGATCTCAAAGGCCTGAAATGCCCCTTGCCCGCCCTGAAGACGCGCAAAGCGCTGAAATCTGTGGCAGTGGGCGGCACATTGCAGGTGCTCTGCACCGATCCGATGGCGGCGATCGATATTCCGAATCTCATTCGCGAGACGGGGGATCAGCTTGTCAGCCAGGCCGCGAATGACGGGGTAATGGTGTTCGTGATCCGGAAGGCGGAGTGATGAAACGCCTTTTTGCCTTCTTCCTCACTCTCCTCCCTCTCCCCGCGCTCCCCGAGATGCGCGGCCATGGCGGACCTGTGCGTGCCCTTGCGATCTCGCCCGATGGAGAACATCTGATCAGCGGCGGGCTCGATACCAGCGTGATCCGCTGGAATCTCGAAAAAGAGACCGCCGAGCAGGTACTTCGCTTTCATGCAGTTGCCATCACAAGCGTCGCGGCTCTGCCGGATGGCTGGGCGCTGTCGGGTGGCGAGGACGGCAAGATCGCATTGTGGAAGCCGGATGAGACCGCGCCCAAGGCGGTGCTCGACGGGCATACCGGGCCGGTTTCAGGCCTGGCTATCGCGGAAGGCATCGGCGGCATTGCCTCGGCTTCTTGGGACGGAACAGTGCGGGTGTGGATCGGCAGCGGCATCCTCTCCAACCAGCCCAGGGTGTTCGAGGGCCACAAAGGCAACGTCAATGGCATCGCCTTCGGGCCATCGCAGACCACTGTTATCACGGCGGGATACGACGCCACCTTGCGCATCACGCCGCTGACCGGAGCCGCGCCGACCATCGTGAAACTGCCCTCGCCGCTAAACTCAGTGCAATCCGTGTTCGACGGCGAGATCATCGCGGGCGGGGCGGACGGCAAGATCTATATCCGCCGCGGCGACGGGGCCGAGCGATTGACCGTTGAAGTGCAGGAGATGCCAGTGACATCGCTGGCGCTCTCCGCCGATGGCACCATGATCGCGGCGGCGGGATTGCGCGGGGCTGTCACCATCATCAGCCGCGAGACTGGCCGGACGCTGGCGACGCTGGTGGGGCCGGGATTGCCTGTCTGGTCGCTCGCCTTTCATCCCGATGGCAAGATTTTGCTGACCGGCGGGGCTGATCGCATCATCCGCAAATGGGACGTGATAACCGGCCAGCCCCTGACACCGGCCAACGCGCCGAAGCCCGATTTTCCGGCCAACGCGATGAACGAGCGAGGCGCGCAGGTGTTCCGGGCCTGCGAGGCCTGCCACAGCGTCACGCCGGACGGCGGTAACAGGGCTGGACCGACGCTGCACGGCGTGTTCGGGCGCAAGGCAGGGGCGCTGAAGGATTATGCGTACTCGGACGGGTTTGCCGGCCACGGGATCACATGGAATGCGCAGACAATTACACGGCTGTTTCGCGATGGACCAGCGAAGGTGACTCCCGGCACGAAGATGCCAGAGCAGCGGGTTACTGATACAGAGGATTTGCAGGCGCTGGTGGAGTGGCTGGGGCGGGTGACGCGGTGAACTGTTGAGCGTTCAGTTCAATTTCCCTTTGTTCTCCATTCTCGCCTTCTCTATCTCCTCACGTTCCCTGAAATAATCCTCGCTTGTCTTCGCGGGTGCACGTTCTGGCGCACCGTAGGGATCGAAGCTCTGCGCTGTCATCGCGCCCACGCGGCAATCCTCGCACATCCTGAGCACCTTCATCCGTTCGCTGTTGCCACCCGAATACATCCAGTGCTTGCCCTCCAGCTTGGCCGCGATGCGGTCGATGGTGGACTTGACGCCGAAGGCTTTGCCGCATTCCGTGCAATGTGCAGGCTCTTCCTGTTTCAGCACCACAGGCCTCTCGCCGAAAGCCCTGAAATTGACGCGCGGTTCCAGCGTGATGACATTCTCCGGGCATGTTGCGGCGCAGAGGCCGCATTGCACGCACAAGCTCTCGTCGAAGGTGAGCATTGGCTTGTCCGGGTTGTCGCCCAGAGCCGAAACAGGGCAGGCCGAGACGCAGGAGAGGCAGAGCGTGCAACCTTCGGTGTTGACATTCACCCGGCCAAACGGTGCGCCCCGGTCGAGCGCGATGATGTCGACCGGCGCGGGTGCCGCCTTGTGCATCTCGCGCAACGCCATCACCATGATCTCGCGCTTGCCTCCGATGGGCAGGAAACCGGACGGGGTTTTGGCAGTTGCACCCGTTTTGACGGCGACGAGCGCTGCAAGAAGCTGATCGGGATCATCCGTCTCGATGGTGTCGGCGGCGACTGACGTGAAACCCTGCCCACCGATCAACTGGTTGCCCAGGGCAACTGTCTGGCGCAGTCCGTCGATGTCGTGTTTCAGCCTGCCCCGCGTCAGGAATCGCACCGCCGCGCCGCCATAGGCGAACACCGCGGCCAGCGCCTCGATGCCGATTTGCGTGACCTCGTTCACCTCGACCGGCAGCACATTCGGGGGCAGACCATCGCCAAAGCGGGCCAGCGCATCGATCAGGCCGTAGCCGTGGTCCGCATCGTGAAACAGCACGATGGCGTCCTTGCCATCGGCCTCGCGGTAGGTCGAGAGCAGCGCGCGCAGTTTCGCCAGCAGCGCCTCGGGTTTGGGTAGCGAATAGTTTGCGGCCCCTGTCGGGCAGGCCGCAGCACACGCGCCACAACCGGCGCAAATCTCGGCGGAAATCGCCACATGATCGCCTGCAGGCGTGATCGCGCCCGTGGGGCACAGATCAAGGCAGCGCGTGCAGCCCGTGATCTTCGAGCGGGAATGGGCGCACAGATCAGGTTTGAAATCGATGTATTTCGGCTTGTCAAAGGTGCCGGTGAGATCACCCACCGCGAAGAGCAACTCGGCGATAGCGGCTGGCGAGGCAGGGTCAGCCCGCAAATAGCCCGAGCGCAGATCGGGTGCCAGAAACAGCGGCTGGCCATCGTTCAGGTCTATCAGCACATCGCAATGCGAGGTGAGGCCGTCCTTCGTGCGGTTCACCTTCAGCCCGGCGCGGGAGGAGACGGCAGGTTCGCCGAAACCGTCGATCACCACCTCGAATGCGCCCAGCCACCCAGAAGCATTGCGCGCCCTGCCCTGCCGTATCGGAAACTCGGCGCTGCGCGGCGGCATGATGCCGTCCAGCGATTGCAGGATCACGGTGACGTCCATGCGCCCCGCCAGCTTCGTCGCCACAACCACCGCCGTCTGATCGCGACCAAGGATCAACACGACGCCGTTGCTTTGCAGCGTCACAGGCGTGACTGGCGACATTTCGATTGTGGCCGCTGCAATCAGCGCTGCGGTTTTGGGACCTGTCTTCTTGCCCTCCTTCGACCAGCCCGTTGTCTCGCGAATGTTAACGAAAGTGAGTGAAGCCTTGAGTCCGTTGTCTTCCGCAAGGTCCTGAAACAATGGTGCTTCCTGCGTGCAGCCGATGATCAGCTTGCCATCTTTCGCAGCAAGATCGGTAAACAGTCCGGTCTCACTGCGGCAAAGATGATTGGCGGTCCTGATCGTCGCACCCTGGCAGGCGTTGCCGACGGTTTTCGCATCGGGGCTCATCGTGTCTTCACACGAGCACAGCACGATGGTGGTTTGGGGCATGTCCATGGAATTTCCCGGCGGCTCTCGTTTGCGCCTAGTCTGGAAGCCCTATAAAGGGCGCTCAGTTAAAAGACAAAGAGCGGGAGTCTCCTTGACGGCCAATCTGGCATCACCGGAAATCTTCGGCGCGGGTGACGGAGATGATCTCCTCGATCTGCCGCCGGGGTTCGATCTCGTGGCTTTACGCGAAGGCGGCGATGCGTTTGCCTATGCGCAGGAAATCGCCAGCCGCAGGGGCGCAGGCACGCTTGTTTTCGTGAAACGCTTTGATCTGGTGGAATTCGCCGTTGTTCTGGAGCCGGATGAGCCGCTCGTCACAGCAAGGCGGGCTTTCTACGCCGGGATGTGCGCCATGGCGGATTCGCTGGCCGTGCATTGTCCGCCGGAGAAGCCAATCGTGTTTCACTGGCCCGGCGCGATGCTGTTTGATCATGGCCTGATCGGCGGCGGCAGGCTGGCTTGGCCTGCGGATGCGGAAGAAGACCAACCGCCGGAATGGCTCGTGTTCGGCGGCATGATGCGCACGGCGGTCATCCGCAACAATGCCAGTGGTGTTTCACTGGAGCCCGGAACATGGGCCGTCGGCACTGCCCTTGAGGTGGAGGGTTTCGAGGAAATCGATCCCGCCGCGCTGGTCGAGAGCTTCTGTCGTCACCTGATGGTGCATGTGGATAGCTGGGCGGAGAAAGGTTTTCGTCGTGTGGGCCGCGAATGGCTGGTGCGCATGCCAGAGGACAAGGGCGTGAAGCGTGGTATCGACGGCAACGGCGATCTGCTGGTGCATCCGTTGGGAGAGCCACGCGCGGTGGTAAAGCAGGATTTTGTGGAAGCGTTGGCAAAGGTGGAGTGGTTCGACGCCGAGACGCGGGAGCCAAAGTTGTGAGCATTAAACTCCTGCGCACCATCCGCCTTGATCCTTCGGACAGTTTCGCCTTCGATCACGCTGCCGAAGCTGGCGAATGGGCGGTGCCCGGCTCATTCATGTTCTTTGGCACCGATGTCGCCGCACTCAAGGGCAAACAGAAGATAGCCTTCCGCTCGGGCTTCCTCGGCCTTGGCAGCTTCGGCTGGTCCACAATCGCCGTAGTCGTTCACGCCACACCAGATGAGCGACAGGATGCGGTGCAGCACCTTGCGGAGTATCTTGTGGCGCATCACGGCGCGCCGGATATGGGCACAGCGCTAGCCGCCGCTGACGATGAACTTACCTTCGCCGAAAGTTGCGCGGAACACCCGGAACAGACGCTGGTGGTCGTTCACCGCACCTTGGGCGACGACGGCGATATTCGCGAACAGTTCCGCACGGTGAAAGCAGGTCTGCCGTTCAGCAAGGACAGCCACAGCCGCGTCTTCACCTTCCACGAGGTGGAAGGCGAGGATGAGCCGGAAGAACGGGTTGATCTGGCAGGCATGATCGAGAAAAAGACGGCATGATGGACCAGCTTGCGCACCACCATGCGGGACATGAATTCTGGGTGTCATCCGGGCATCTGCTGCTGCAGCGCGATGATTCAGGGCATCTCGCCATCACCGACGAATTTCTGAAAGCATTCTATGCGCGGCCCGAGGTGCTGCCCCCGCCCGAGGCCTGTGACGCTGAGCGGGCGCTGCATGCACGGCTCATGATCGCGCCGTCTGATCCCGTGACCACACAAGAGATAAACGCAATTCTCGATCCCGATGCTCGCGAAAACTGGCAGATGCTGATTGTCTTCCGCGATCTGCTAGTCCGTGCCGAGACGCTTGAGGCGGCGTATCTGCGCCTCGTAAAAGACGGCATGGGCCGCACGCCACCGATGTTCGTGAACCAGCTCGTGCATGCTGTCTTGCGCAATATCCTTGACGAAGAGGAGAATGCCTTCGTGTTGCGCGCGGCCGAGATGTTCTTCCGGGCGCAGCGGCTGACCATCAACGACGGCGTTTTACTGCTGGCCGATGAGGAAACCGTGGATGGCGCGAAGGTGGATCATCATGCCTCGCCGCTTGTCGCGATGTTTGGCGAGCAGGCGGCGAAGGACCTTGATGTGCTGATCGGCGACAATGCCGAGGGCTACAGGGCGCGCTCCGATGCCTTCGATATGGTGATGGATTTCGGCCTCGACAAAGAGGCCCGGGCGGCCCTTGGCATTGTGATTGAGCGCTGGCTGGCGCATCTCATGGGGCTTCAAGCCAGCGTGAGCGTCGTGGCGGATATCCATGACAAGGACTGGAGCTGGTTCATCGGCCTTGACCAGGAGGCGACGCGCATCGGCAATCAGCTCTGGAAGGGGCGTGATGTGCCTGATGCCGACAAGGCCCGCGTCGTGGCGCTTTACGAAATGACTTTGGCGAGTAGCGAGCGCATCCTGCCTGCTGTCAACGGCAAGCCGGTCTATCTTATCCTTGCGATGGGGCCGGACCGGATCATCCGGGTGAAGCCGCAGAACCTGATCGCGGGCTTGCCCCTGAAGGAAACGCACTGATGCCGACGATGACCATGCAGGTCGGTGTGGTGCTGGAAAAGCGCAAAGCCCGCTCGCCATGGCTGGACGTGATCTGGGAAGCGCGCAGTCTGCTTGCCGAACCGCCCGATACTGCGCCCGGCGCGCCACTGGGACAGGATGGCGATGGCGAATTGTTTTACGGCGGTGCGGCCACGCTTGAGGCGCATACCGTGGGGACACCGTATTACCGAGACAATATCTCGACGGGACAGCCCAGGATTTGGGTCGTGCTGCGTCCGCCCGAGGGCGGTGGGCTGCCCGAGATCGTCAAGGTGACCTGCGATCCGACCGAAGGCGAGGGCTATACCGAAACGGGTTGGAACACGGTCAATGTCGTGCGGATGCCCGAACCGGTTTTAGCGGCGCTGATGGTCTTTATCGACGAGCATCACGTTGATCAGCCCTATATCAAGCGTAAACGGGATCGGGCCGATCCCGAGGCTCTGGCTTTTGGTGCCAAGGGTCCAGAGCGCGACCGCATTCTGCGGGAATTGCGCGAGAAGGAGGGCAACCATGAGCCGTCCTGAAGACGAAACACCGGTAGATGGCGGCTTTCTGGGACGCTGGGCCAAGCGGAAGCAGGAGGTTCAGCGGCAGGATGCCGCACCGCAGCCAGAACTCGAAACCTTGCCCGAGGCCACTCCGGAACTGCCAGCAGAGGAGTTGCCCCTCCCCTCCCTCGACAGCATCGTGCCGGGTAGCGATATGACGGCATTTTTCCAGAAGCACGTGCCGGAGGCATTGCGCACGGCGGCGCTGCGCAAGCTTTGGGTGACCGACCCCGAGATCAAAAATTTTATCGAGATGGCGGATTACCAGTGGGATTTCAACAATCCGGATTCGATCCCAGGCTGGAGTTCCTCCATCAAGGGTGTCGATGTGAAGGGCATGCTCGAAAAAGTGATGGGGATCGAGAAGCCTGCGCCTGAGGTATCTGCTCAAAATATGCCTGCAATGGCTCCCGAAAGTCCGGAACATTCCACGCCGGAACCCCGCGCGGACGAGCAAACCGTGCGCGTGGAAGCATCCGAGGCCATCCGCGAAAACACTGAATCCGCAATGAAAACAGAAACTTTGGTGAGCGGCATTACCCTTTCAGACCATAATCTGATTCAAAATGGTGCAGTGCAAAATTCTACCAAAGAATCAAGTGTTTACGACGTTGTTCGCAAGCGCGGCGGCGGCGCTTTGCCCACTTGAAGGCGCGTGCAGTTTGGTATAGCTCTAAGCTATGTCATCCAAATGGGTGATATAAGGCAATTACGAAGTCCGGAACAAACGGACCTTTCCAGGTGGAAATGCGGGATACAGGTTTACAGCAAGCGATAGACGCAGCGGGGGGGATCGCCTCACTCGCGCGGAAGTTGGGTATTGCCCAGCCGTCCGTGTCGAACTGGAGTCGCGTGCCTGCCGAGCGTGTCGTGACGGTTGAGGCCTTGACGGGCGTTTCGCGCAGCATCCTGCGTCCTGATCTCTACACCGGTGAAGCGACAGTGCTTGATGATGTCGATCAGGCCCGGATGCGGGAGTATCTGCTGATCGGCTCAGTGATGCGCAAGGCGCCAACCGCATCGTTATTGTCCGATATCGGACGCATGCAGGGCGATGCCTCGATGCTTGGGCTGCTGCATATGTCGCTGGCAGAAGCTGCCGACGAAACCGATGCGGATACGGAATCGCGGGAGTTCTTCCGGCTGTTCGTTGGTGTCGGACGTGGTGAGTTGCTGCCCTATGGCTCCTATTACCAGACCGGATTCCTGCATGAACGTCCTCTTGCACGTGTCAGAGAAGACATGGCGCGCCTGGGCATCGAGCGGGCGGAAGGACTGTTCGAGCCCGAAGATCATATCGGGATCCTGTTTGAGATCATGGCTGGACTGGTCGGCGGCCAGTTCGATGGTGGTGAAGCCGAGCAGAAAGCGTTTTTCACACGCCATCTCAAGCCCTGGGCGTCGCGCGCCATGGCCGACCTTGAGGCCTGCGCCAAAACACCGTTCTACAAGGCCGCTGCCCGCGTGGGTGCGACATTTGTTGATATCGAAACCGAAGGATTTGCGCTGCCGGCATAACCCGGCAACGCGTCAGAACACCAGGGAGGAGGGCATCATGGCTTCCGAGATAGTGACGAAAGCAAAGATCGAGAGGCGCGGCTTCCTCAAGGCGCTCGGCCTTGGAGCGGGCGCTGCCGCGACCGGCGTTGTAGCTGATGCAGCGCTCTCGCCCGCTGCCGCCAACGAGAGCAAGAGTGACCGGACCAAGGCCCGTTACAAGGAAACGGACCATGTAAAGGCCTTTTACCGCACGAACCGTTACTGAGGAGCGCGCCATGCTGATCAAGAGAAAAGAAGCTAGCACCCGCCGCTCGTCGCTCGCGGCCGCGCTTGGTGTGAATTCCGCTGGCGTGCTCGACCGCCGTTCGTTCCTGCGCCGCTCGGGCCTTATGGCCGGTGGTGCAGCTGCGCTGAGCACACTCAGCCTTGGCGCTGTGCGCAAGGCAGAAGCTGCAGGCGGCGCTATGGGCAAGGCTGATCTTTCCAAGCCCATCGAAATCCGCAAGAATATGTGCACGCATTGCTCGGTCGGCTGCACGGTGCTGGCAGAGGTACAAAACGGCGTCTGGGTCGGTCAGGAACCGGCCTGGGATAGTCCGATCAACCGCGGCACGCATTGTGCCAAGGGCGCCGCTATCCGCGAGACGGTTTCGGGTGATCGCCGCCTGAAGTATCCGATGAAGCTCGAAAATGGCGAGTGGAAGAAGATTTCATGGGAGCAGGCGATCAGCGAGGTCGGCGACAAGATGATGGCGATACGCCAGAAATCTGGTCCAGACTCGGTTTATCTGCTCGGTTCGGCAAAATTCTCCAACGAGGGCGCCTATCTCTTCCGCAAGTTCGCGGCCTTCTGGGGCACCAACAACGTCGATCATCAGGCCCGCATCTGCCATTCCACAACCGTGGCTGGCGTTGCCAACACATGGGGCTACGGCGCGCAGACCAATTCCTACAACGACATCCGTAATTCCAAGACCATGATCATCATGGGTGGCAACCCAGCTGAGGCACATCCCGTGTCACTGCAGCATGTTCTCTCCGGAAAGGAGCTGAACAAGGCCAACCTAATTGTCATCGATCCGCGCATGACGCGGACGGCGGCGCATGCCAACGAATATGTCCGCATCCGTCCCGGCACCGATATTCCAGTGCTGTTCGGCATGCTCTGGCACATTCTGGAAAACGGCTGGGAAGACAAGAGCTTCATCGCCAGCCGCGTCTACGGCATGGAGCAGATCCGCGCCGAGGTTAAGAAATACGATCCCAAGACCGTCGAGGATATCTCGGGCGTTCCCGGCGAACAGCTGAAGAAAGTCGCGGAGAAATTCGCCAAGGAAAAGCCCTCGACCCTGATCTGGTGCATGGGCCAGACCCAGCACACGGTCGGCACGGCCAACGTGCGCGCCAGTTGCATCTTGCTGCTGGCTACGGGCAACGTCGGTGCCCCCGGCACTGGAGCCAACATCTTCCGTGGCCATACCAATGTGCAGGGTGCGACGGATCTGGGCCTCGATATCACCTCGCTGCCACTCTATTACGGCCTCGTGGAAGGGGCCTGGCGTCACTGGGGCCGTGTCTGGGAAGTTCCATACGATTATCTGCAGACACGCTTCGTCGACAAGAAGACGATGGAGATGTCCGGCATTCCATCAACCCGCTGGTTCGACGCCGTCACCTACGACAAGAAGGATGTTGATCAGCAGGACAACATCAAGGCGATGGTGGTCTTCGGCCATGGTGCCAACACGGTTCCGCGCCAGCCCGACGTGAAGAAGGGTCTGGAAGCGCTCGACCTGCTGGTTATCGCCGATCCGCATCCCACGAACTATGTCTCGCTGGGTGGTCGCAAGAACAACACCTATCTGCTGCCGATCTCGACACAGATGGAATGTTCCGGCTCCCGCACCGCCTCCAACCGTTCCATGCAATGGGGCGAGAAAGTCGTTGATCCGATCTTTGAATCGGCCAACGATTACTGGGTGATGATGAAGCTGGCCGAAAAGCTCGGCTTCAAGAACGAGATGTTCAAGAACATCGCCATGGTGAAGGGCAAGTTCGGCGACGAGCCGGAAGCCGAATCTATCCTGCGCGAGATCAACCGCGGCGGCTGGTCCACCGGCTACTGTGGCCAGTCTCCCGAGCGCATCAAGGCGCATATGAAGAACCAGCAGCATTTCGACATCGTCACGCTGAAGTCGCTGCCGAGTGCTCCTGCCGAGGTAGCCGGTGACTACTACGGCTTGCCATGGCCATGCTGGGGAACGCCAGAGTTCAGGCACCCCGGCTCGCCCATCCTCTACAACACCAATCTTCCGGTGAAGGAGGGCGGCGGCACATTCCGCCCGCGCTTCGGCATTGAGCGCGGCAAGGATGGACTCCTGCCGGGCGAAGTGGAAGGCGTGACGCTTCTGGCCGAGAACTCCTTCTCCAAGGATTCCGAAATCAAGGACGGCTACCCCGAGTTCACCTATGCCATGTTGCAGCGGCTGGGCTGGGACAAGGACCTTTCGGAAAAGGAGCGCGAGACCATCCTGCGCATCAACCCTGCCAATCCCGGCACAGTCTCCTGGGCCATCGACCTCTCCGGCGGCATCCAGCGCGTTGCCATCGAGCATGGCTGCACGCCGTTCGGCAACGGCAAGGCCCGCATGGTGGCGTGGAACCTGCCCGATCCGGTGCCAACCCATCGCGAGCCGATCTACTCGTCCCGTCCGGACCTCGTGGCAAAGTATCCCACGCGTCCTGATGGCAAGCAGTTCCGCATGCCCAACATCGGTGCGACCATCCAGAAGGCAGCGGTCGACAAGGGGCTGGCCAAGAGCTTCCCGATCATCCTCACATCCGGCCGTCTGGTCGAATACGAGGGCGGCGGCGAGGAGACCCGCTCAAACCCGTGGCTGGCCGAGTTGCAGCAGGACATGTTTGTCGAGATCCATCCGGCAGATGCTCAAAGCCGCGGTATAACGGATGGCCAGATGGTCTGGGTGTCCGGCCCAGAGAATAGCTCCAAAGCCCGCGTCAAGGCGCTGGTAACGGAGCGTGTCGCCAAGGGCGTCGCCTTCATGCCGTTCCACTTCGGCGGCTTCTATCAGGGCGAGGACAACCGTGCGAACTACCCGAAGGGCACGGATCCAATCGTGCTCGGCGAGAGCGTCAACACCGTCACAACCTACGGCTACGACCCGGTGACCGGCATGCATGAAGGCAAGGCGACCCTTGTCCAGATTGCAGCGGCCTGAGGGAGGATCAAACAATGGCACGCATGAAATTTCTCTGCGACGCAGACCGGTGCATCGAGTGCAACGCATGCGTCACCGCCTGCAAAAACGAGCACGAGGTGCCATGGGGCATCAACCGCCGACGTGTCGTCACGATTAATGACGGCAAGCCCGGCGAGCGGTCCATCTCCATGGCCTGCATGCATTGCACGGATGCGCCCTGCGCCGCCGTCTGCCCCGTGAACTGCTTCTACACCACGGATGACGGCGTGGTCTTGCACTCCAAGGACTTGTGCATCGGCTGTGGCTATTGCTTCTACGCCTGCCCCTTCGGCGCGCCACAATATCCAAAAACCGCCAACTTCGGTTCGCGCGGCAAGATGGACAAGTGCACGTATTGCGCCGGTGGTCCGGAGGCTGACAACAGCAAGGAGGAGTACGAGAAATATGGCTCGAACCGTCTGGCTGAAGGCAAACTTCCGCTGTGCGCCGAGATGTGCTCGACCAAATCGCTGCTCGCCGGTGATGGCGCGATGATCGAAACGATCTACAAGGAGCGCGTGATGAAGCGCGGCTACGGATCGGGTGCCTGGGGCTGGAAGACAGCCTACAAGCAGGGCATCAACGTGTGATGAACTCTCCCCTCTCCCGCCAGGCGGGAGAGGCTTTGATAATAAGAACTAGGGGAGAACCCAATGACAAGACTTCTTGCAGCTATTGCAGTTATCTTCACGCTCTCGGTAACTGCTCCCGCGATAGCGCAGCAGCCGACCACCGTGAACCCGACGGCGCAATCCGTTAAGGAACAGGATCTGCTGAATGCGCTGAAACCCGGGCAGGCAGTACAGGGGCGCGTCAGCATTCCCGATGCCAACTCGTCCAACCTCATCGCACCCGGAAATCAGAATTGGCGCGCCGTCAATCAGGGCATCATGCACTGGGTCGGCGCGCTCTCCATCATCGGCATGGTAGGCGGGCTTCTGCTGTTTTACATGATGAAGGGCCGGATCAAGATTTCCAAGGGCACCTCGGGCAAGACGCTCACCCGTTTCAACGGCTTCGAGCGCTTCACGCACTGGCTGACGGCCAGCACTTTCCTGGTGCTTGCGGCCTCGGGACTCAACGTGACCTTCGGCAAGTTCGTGATCCAGCCATGGCTGGGTGATGCGGCGTTCGGCCCGTGGTCCCAATTCGCCAAGTTTTGCCACAACTATCTCTCTTTCCCGTTCATGCTGGGCGTCGTGCTGATGCTGCTGATCTGGATCAAGGACAATATCCCCAATGGCCGTGACGTGGCCTGGTTCAAGGCGGGTGGTGGTCTGATAGGCGATGCGCATCCCCCGGCTGCGCGCTTCAACGGCGGCCAGAAGGTTATTTTCTGGACAGTGATTCTAGGCGGTGCGGCTTTGACGATCTCCGGCCTGATGCTGCTGTTCCCATTCCAGTGGACCGGGCTTGAAGGCCTGCAGACCTCCAACGTCGTGCATGGTGTTGTCGGCATGGTGATGATCGCGGCGATGCTGGCGCACATCTACATCGGCTCGGTGGGTATGGAAGGCGCGTTCGATGCCATGGGCTCTGGCGAGGTCGATCTGAACTGGGCCAAGGAACATCATTCACTCTGGGTCGAGGACGAGTTGAAAAAGCGCGCGGGCGTGCCCACGGGTGGCAAGCCGATGGCTGCTGAGTAAGCGGATTGCTAAGAATAAGACTTGAGAAGGCCGGGAGCAATTCCGGCCTTCTTCTGTTTTCGATGGAAGATGCGAGAGCTCGGCAATCGTGCTATCCGAAATTACATTCCTGACAAGCATTAGACCGGCTGTATGTCCGGGCTCATGCCGGATCATGCGCTATTGCCGCACCATTTGAAGAAAGGCTCGTCATGTCATCCTTCTCACTCCGTGCCTTCCTGCTGGTTGGCCTTCTGGCGATCTCACCGGCTTTAGCCGTCGCAAAGAGCTACACCATTCCCAATCCAAACCCGGTTGCCGTGATTACCATTCCGGATGACTGGGAGACCGAGGAAACCACGCGGGGCCTTGAATCCACGTCGGATGACGAAGGCGTCTATTTCACAGTGGAGGTGACAGATTTTGCCTCGGTCGAAAAGGACATGACGCGGGCGATTGCAGCGCTTGTCGCCGAGGGCGTCGTACTTGATATGGCCACCCAGAAGCAGACGGAATTCTCGGTCAATGGCCTCAAAGCCTTCATGACGTTCTGGAACGCCAAGGACGAAGACGGATCGACGCAGATCAGCATCACGCTCGTCCTGGTTTCGGACAAGAAAGCCTTGCTGATGACGGGCTGGGGCACCGAGGAAGCGCAGAAAGAGAACCTGGAAGAGCTGACCGCCATCATGAACAGCATCAAGGTGGTGCAGTAAGGCTATACAAACTTGATCGGCCAAGAGCAGAGATCATGCATGAGGCTTGGAAAACCCGGCTTCTTTTTCATTTCGAGCGAATGGCGCGATACTCCTCCTTGGCATCATCATCGATGATGACAGAAACGCTCTCTGCTGGATGGGTATTGGATCCTTGGCGCTTTACCCCTGAAACCCAATACTGTTCGTAGGTTTCAACATCATGGAAATTGGCGCTGATACCGCCTCCCTTGATCTTTCCGAGCTCGCGCCCTCGATAGAAAACAGATTTCCCAGATTTTGAGAATGTCACCCAACCAATGCGAGCGTTCGCACCATCGATCTCGCCTTGCTTGTTCTCAATGTACATCAAACGCTTCTTGGCACCTCGCGTCAGCTGATTTTCCATAATGCACCTTATTTGTTTGCGCTTGTCTGGAGTCGTGCTCCAAGCAACATCATGTTTCCATGTCAACCTTTGCACAATGCAATGATCCGCTTTAACAGAACCCCATGCGCATCATCGGCATCACGGGCTGGAGCGGGGCGGGCAAGACCACGCTGATCCTCCGGCTCATCCCCCTCCTGGCAGCAAAGGGCCTGACGGTCTCGACGCTCAAGCATGCGCATCACATGTTCGACGTGGATAAGCCGGGCAAGGACAGCTACGAGCACCGTGCTGCAGGGGCGACCGAGGTGCTGATTGCCTCAGAAAACCGCTTCGCCATCATGCACGAACTCAGAGGAGCGCCCGAGCCGCCACTGGAGGTTCTGCTGTCGAAACTCTCCGCTGTCGATCTCGTGCTGATCGAGGGCTTCAAGCGGGCGCCGCATCCCAAGATCGAGGTCTATCGCGCAGCCAACGGCAAGCCGCCGCTGCACCCGGGAAACGCGTCTGTCGTCGCCATCGCCAGTGACACAGCGTTTCCTGATGCAGCGCGGCCTGTTCTTGACCTGAACCACGCGTCCGCCATCGCCGCCATCGCGCTGGAACATGCTGTTGCGCCTTCCGCCGTCGACTGGCGGCATGGCTAGGTCGGGAGGAGATTCTTTGGCGCAACTCACCAATGACTGTTTTGCCTTCGGGGACAAGCCGCTCAGCATTGATGACGCGCTGTCCTTCATCCGCGAGCGCCTGCCAGCGGTGGCGGGAACTGAAACGCTGCCGCTGGGCGATTGCGATGGCCGCGTGCTGGCACGGGACCTGATCGCGAAAGGTCCCCTGCCCGCCTTCTTCAACTCCGCTGTCGATGGCTACGCCGTGCGGCATGCTGATCTTGGCGCAACAGCCGAGACCCGCCTGCTTGTGGCAGGACGGCTGCAGGCGGGTGCTGCAACAATTCCTCCCCTGCCCGCCCAAGCCACGATCCGCATCTTCACCGGCGCAGCGATGCCAGAGGGTGCTGATACCGTCTTCATGCAAGAGGATGTGCAGACGGAAGGCGATCATGCGATCCTGCCGCCTGGCCTCAAGCGGGGTGCCAACTGCCGCCCGGCTGGTGAAGAGATTCATGCTGGCGCACTCGCCATATCAGCCGGAACGCGGCTCTTGCCGCAGCATCTGGCACTGGCGGCGGGTATAGGCTTCAACAGGCTGGATGTGCGCAAGCCGATCCGCGTCGCCATCTTTTCGACCGGGGATGAGCTGGTGGAGCCGGGCATGGCGCTGTCGGGCGCACAGGTCTATGACATCAACCGCATAATGCTGGCGGCGCTGCTGAAGCGCGCGGGCTGTGCGGTGTCTGATCTCGGCGTTCTGCGGGATGAACCGGACAGCCTGCGCCGGGCGCTGAAGGCTGCGGCGAGCGACCACGATCTGATCCTCACGTCAGGCGGCGTTTCCACGGGTGAAGCGGATTATGTGAAGACTGCGGTGGAAGCGGAAGGACGGCTCGACCACTGGCGCTTCGCCATCAAACCGGGACGACCGCTTGCGATGGGCGTTATAGGCAGTTGCGCCTTCGCGGGACTGCCGGGCAATCCGGTGGCGGTGTTCGTGACATTCACGCAGATCGTGCGGGCAGTGATCGCCGCACTAGGCGGCGAGGCATGGGAGGCACCGCGCTGGCTGCCGGTGCGGGCGGGTTTCAACTACGGCAAGAAAACCGGAAGGATCGAATTTCTGCGGGTCTCTCTGGCGGACGGGCCAGATGGGCCGGTGGCTACACGCTACCCAATTGAGGGCGCAGGCATCATTTCATCGCTCACGGGAACGGATGGTCTGGTGCGCCTGCCACTTGATATGACCGGCGTGGCACAAGGCGACCGGGTCACGTTCCTGCCATTCAGCGCAGTGCTAGGCTAAAAACCGTCAATTTCGGACCGAGTTCGTCGAGGCTTGGACCCCGCGCCCATCTGGCTCTGTTCAAGGATCATCAATGCGCCCACGCCCATGGAGAGGGCCACGATCATCGCAGCGAGAAAGGCTTTCAGTCGATTCCCCAGAGGGCTTTTATTCCCAAGAATTAGGGCAAGTGCAGGAGGCTGTAAAGGGCATCACTGATGAGGGAGAAGCCCTGCTCACGAATTTGGCGTGCTGAGGTTCTCTCTCATGTGGCCTGCTCCGCCGGCCACCCTCCCCCAACCGGGAAGGCCACAACCTTACCCTTTCAGCGCTTCCGCCACCGCCGCGATCGCCGCCTCGATGTCCGCCGCATTCTGATAGCAGCCGAAACCGAAACGGATCCGGTCTCCCCTAACATCGGTGATGATGCGCTGCACCAGCAGCCGGTCATGCATCGTCTTGGCTCCCGGCGTCTCGAAGGTGAGGAAATGGCCGCGCTCGCGCGTCGCCATTGACGTGATCAGCCGAGCCGATTCGAGCGGCTGTATGGGCTTGCCGCGCACACCAGCAAGGAATTGCTCCTGCAAGGCCAGGGCATGGGCATGGATGGCCTCGATCGTGAGGCCAAGTCCCTTCATCCAGTCGAACACTGCCCGCTGGCGGTAGAACCCCACGGGATCGAAGGTCGCGCCCCAAAAGCGGCTGCCATCCTCGCCGAACGGCACGCCCTGCTGTCTGGCCGTCAATGCGCCGAAGGCCGCGAACCAGCCGGTGTCGCGCGGGCGGAGCGCATATCCCGGAGGGCAATGGATGAAACAGACATTTTCGCCCGCCATGGCGTATTTGTATCCGCCGCCGAGGTAAAAGACGCGGCCAGCCACGGCGGAGAGATCGGTCGGCAGCGCCATGAAGCCGTGGTAGCCGTCGATGACGACGAGTGTCTTCTTGTCCGGAACGGCGGCGGCGAGCGCGGCGATGTCGCCGCAAGTTCCGCTTGAATTGAACAGCACCTGGCTGACGAAGACCATGTCATGGCCGCCCCTGGCCGCCGCTGATCGCAGACGTGCCGGAAACGTCTCCAGCGGCTCGTGCGGCACGCGTTCGACCGTCAGCATCCCCTCCTCCTCCAGCCGCGCCGTCTGCCGCGAGAAGGAGTGGAACTCGCCGTCGCTCGTCAGCACGCGCGGCTTTTCGGGCAGGGCCGAGATCAGCCGTCGTACGAAATCATGGGTGTTCGGCGCGAAGGCGATGGTGGCGGGATCGGGCAGCCGCAGGATCCCAGCGATGCCGCGCTGCACGGCGGGGATAATCTCCATGAAGACATACCCCCATTTCTCGTCCGCGAGACGGCAGGAATCGTCCCAGGCGAGAAGCTGCGCCTCGCGCGTCACATCGGGCCAATAGTGATGGCTGTGGGCGGCGAGATGCACGCGGCCAGCGACTGCGCGGAAATGAGTGAAGTGGGACGTGAGGTCTAGCAATGGCTTATCATCGTTTTGAGACACTTTGCATTAGCCCTGTGCGTCCTTCAAGGCACACGACACACATGCCGCGCACAATCCTTGCGACAGCGCGCCGAAAGCTGATCAACCGCCCCTCTCCGCCTGATATGCAAACCCCATTTTACTCGCGATATCAGAGGGCAGGCGCGGCAGCTTCGAACGCGGAATCAGGTAGCTCGACAGCTGAATCAAGTCGGGGAAGAGCTTGTAGCGCTCCGCCGTGTCCCTGAGGTAATCGTGGCCGGAGGATCCGCCCGTGCCGGTCTTCACGCCCAGCATGCGCTTGACCATCAAGGCATGGCGGTAGCGCCAGAGCGTCAGCGACTCGTCGATGGCGATCAGCGTCTCCAGCAGCCGGTAGGGCAATTGCAGTACCGGCTCATCGCGGTAGACAATGATGAAGAGTGCTCCTTCCACCGCCTTCGGCGACAGGCGCCAGAGGTCGGCAGCGGTTTCTGGATCGAAGATCGCATGGAAGCGCTCCAGGGCGCGGTCGAGGCCGGAGAGTTCGCGGGTGCGCTGCTCCTGCGAAAGGTCGGCATTGGCGAGGATCATGGCGCGGTCGCCGGCAAGGCTCGTCTCCACGGCCCCGCGATAGGCATCGCGGAAGGTGAAGCCCTCACTCGACAGGAACGGCATGCGCGACAGCCAGGCGTCGAGCTGTCTGGAGAGCGACAGGCCGTCCCCCACCCGGTCGAGCCGCGCCGTGTCGTCGTCCGACAGGCGGAGGCCCACGGCCTTGCCGTTGACCTTGGGGCGCTCGCCGGGCGGCAGGCCGAAGCGCAACTCGATCTCGCGGAACTGCAGCGACTGGAAGCCGGATGCCGGCACCAGCAGGTCGCGGAAATCAAGGAAATCCAGGGGCGTCATGGTCTCCAGCACATCCACTTGCTGGATCAGCAATTTCCAGATCTCGTTGATGCGCGAAAGACCGCTGGCGATGCGCAGGAGGTGGCGATCATCGAGCGGCCGCGCCGAAAAATCGCTCTGGACGCGGTCCATCTCATGCAGGATTTGCTTGAACCAGAGCTCATAGGCCTGGTGCGTGATGATGAATAGCATCTCGTCATGCGCAGGCGCGCCAAGGCGCAGGCTCTCGGGGGCCTGCGCGGCGAGCAGGCGGTCGAGCTGCAGATATTCGGGGTAATAGCAAGGCCTACGGGCGGCCTGATCCGGCATCGACGCCTCCCTTTGGTCGCGCTAAGGTTTTCGGTTTAACGGAAATCGCGGGGGAGTCGAGGGTGCGCGAGCACGCTTCCTTTAACGACAAAGGTAACAGACTAAAGGCAAGAGCCGCGCCTGCCCGGTGTTCATGGCAGTGATGGCGATCAACCTGCTGCCATTCAGCGCATTGCTAGGCTAAAAACCGTCAGTTGCGGACCGAGTTCGTCGAGAACTTGGCGCTCGCGGTCATCTGGCTTCTTTCCAGGATCATGGATGCTCCGATCGCGAGGACCAGAGCGACAGCGATGGCGGCCAGAAACGATTTCATTGGATGTCCCCTTTATTCTGTGTTTCCAAATATTTAAGGCAGAGTCCTGACCGGGTAAAGGGGCAATGGAACCGCATTGGTCCCGTAGCGGGTAAAATTGCTTCGGCCAGCAGCGAAGCATCAAGAGCTCTAACCACCTATGGATGGCGTCGTGCTCCCGAAAGACCGCGCCATGAACCAAACGATCCCCCTCCAACAGCCCTTCTTCGGCTGGCGCATTGTCGCCGGGGCATCTATCCTTGCAACGTTCGGATGGGGCCTGGGGTTCTATGGCCCACCGATCTATCTGCATGCCGTGCGCGAGGCGCGGGGCTGGTCGGTCGCACTGGTGTCTGCCGCAGTGACGACGCATTATTTGCTCGGCGCACTGCTGGTCGCCAACCTGCCTGCGCTCTACAGACGCCTCGGGTTGCCTGCCATCACGCGAACAGGTTCTGTGGCTCAGGCGCTGGGTCTGGTCGGCTGGGCCAGCGCCTTGGAGCCATGGCAGCTGTTTCTGGCAGGGCGGGTGCGGATTGGGGTGTAGTATAAAATCTGTTCACCCCATCCCCGGCATCTCTGTCAGTCAGTGCAAAGCCCAGAGATAAGCCAGGGTCGCCGCACAACCGAGCATCGACCTGACGGCATGAAGTCGTGCCCAAGTCTCCAGCATGGTTCGGGATGCCGGGCCAGCATCACTTTCCGCAATCGCATTGAGCTTGTGGTTGGTTGGCATGATCCCGACAAGGGTAAATGGCCAATTTGCGAGAATGAGAACGGCCCCGACAATCCAGCGCCAGTCCATGCCCAACCATGCCGTCAAGAGGCCAAGCACACCGGAGGCCGCGGCCAGACTCGATTGCATCGTATAGCCAGAAGCGTAACTCGGTTTCCATTGCTTGAGCAGATTCACGTCATCAAGCATGAGGCGCGCGGGATGCTCGGCGAAATTGATGTAAAATGCCGCACCAGCGAAAGCCGCCGCTAGAGCAAAAGCTAAATGCCCCGTCAGCATTGCACTTCTCCGTCAAAGCGTTTCAAACCACTACCAACGCCACAGAGTCTGAGCCTTTCTTGCGGCCAGTGCAACAGATCCCAACAAAAAAAGGCGGCCCGCAGGCCGCCTTCCGTAACCCGCAATGCGGATCGAAATTTAACGCTTCGAAAACTGGAAGCTCCTGCGTGCTTTCGCGCGTCCGAACTTCTTGCGCTCCACCACGCGGCTGTCGCGGGTGAGGAAACCTTCCTTCTTGAGCGAAGGCCGCAGGGCCGGCTCGTAATAGGTCAGCGCCTTGGAGATGCCGTGCCGCACCGCGCCGGCCTGTCCCGAAAGACCACCACCGTTCACCGAAACCATGACGTCATACTGGGTCATGCGGTCAACGTGCTGGAGCGGCTGGGTCAGCACCATGCGCAACACCGGGCGAGCGAAGAACACTTCCACAGCGCGGCCATTGACGACGATCTTGCCGGAGCCCGGCTTGATCCAGACCTTGGCAATGGCATTTTTGCGCTTGCCCGTTGCATAGGCGCGGCCGAGCTTATCCAACTTCTGGATGTGCTTGGGCGCTTCCGCTTGAACAGCAGATTCGGCGCTGCCCTTGAGATCGGCGAGGGAGTTGAGAACTTCAGCCATTATGCTGCCCTCACGTTTTTGCGGTTCATTCCAGCGATATCGAGCGGTGTCGGCTGCTGGGCTTCATGCGGATGGCTGGTACCCTTGTAGACGCGCAGGTTGCTCATCTGCTGGCGGGCAAGCGGGCCCTTCGGCATCATGCGCTCCACGGCCTTCTCGACGATACGCTCGGGGAAACGGCCTTCGAGAATGAACTTCGCAGTCCGCTCCTTCAGGCCACCGATGTAGCCGGAATGATGAAAGTAAATCTTCTGTTCGGTCTTGCGACCAGTGAAGACAACCTTTTCCGCGTTGATGACGATGACATTGTCGCCGCAGTCGACGTGGGCCGTGTAGAACGGCTTGTTCTTACCGCGCAGGCGCAAGGCGATGAGCGAGGCAAGGCGACCGACGACGAGACCAGTGCCGTCAATGACGACCCATTTCTTCTCTATCTCGGCCGGCTTCACCGAAACGGTGGAGTTGGTGAGGGCTACTCTCATGAATGAGGTTTCCGTGATTGGTGACAAAATAAACACGGCTGGCCTTCGCGGACCGCCGTTAGCTGTGCATATGGGGGAAAGGGCTGGCGGCGTCAAGCTGTTTTCATGTCAATATTCTGCCTCGACATCAATGATTTCAATGACTTGCTATTAACGGTATTATTATACCGCATGATTTCATTCTGTTCACACGCTAACTCCGGTTGCCGCGCCCTGCCAGATCAGGCGTGAGCACCGGCGCTGACCACGGGCCTTCCAGCCTCACCCGCATCTCACCCGCGCGCGGCAGATCGCCACCGGGCTGCAGTCGGGCCATCAGATCAAGCCGCTGGCGTGATACGTCGATGGTTCCCGCCAGCGGCGCACGGATGACCGCCGTTGTCAGCGTGCCATCGGTGATTGTCGCTACGCCTCTGGCGAGCCTCAGCTGGAGGCCAAGTGTCTGGAACCGGGTCTTGCCCTCAAGCGCAATGCCTCCGGCCAGCGTGCGCTCGATGCGTCCGGGCAACCGGTCGAGATCGGTGCCGGGCAATTCGCCATCGCGGATCGTCAACCGGGCGCGGCCTTCAAGCGTTCCTACGAGTTGCGACATGCTGGAGCCGGTGGCGGCGAGGGAAAATGTTCCGGTTCCGGTGCCCCGTATTCGCGGCACGCCCGCTGCTTCAAGCACAGCGCCGAGATCAAGCTTGTCGAAACTGCTTTGCGCGCGAATGGCGAGACCGCCGCTGCTCACAGGGCTGAGGGAAACACGCCCCTTGAGGCTGCCCTCCTGAATTTGCCCTTCGTTCAGCAGCAACTCGATCCGCCCGTCGCGCAGGTGCGCGGACAGCGCTGCACGGTCGATTCCGATGCTGCCGATTTGCAGCCTTTGGGTGGAAAGCCGCAGATCGACTTTCGCGCCGCTGGCAATCCCGGCATCAAGAGGCCAGTCGGACCAGGCACCGGCCTGCGTGGTCAGTTGTTCCAGCACAGGAGCCAGCAGCGGCGTGATGTTCAGACGGGGGGCATCGAGCGTGGCGGACAATGCGGGATGGCTGGCATCCACATTCATCTCGACCGAACCTTCGAGCCGGTCCTTGCCCTGCTCGATCACCGCCTGCCGGATTTGAATCATGGGCCAGACCATGCGCGCCTGCCCAGAAAGCCGCGCATCGGTCAGTAGCGCGGCATGGCGCGTTCCGGCGTCGAGCGTGCGGGCGAGGCCAGGACCATCCGTGATGGTGAGGGAAAAATCGCCCTCGGCGTCCAGCGAGCGCGGGCTGAACAGCACGCCGTCGAAGCGCGTGCTGACGCTTGGTGTCACGGCGGTCCAGCTGATCGGGCGCTGGTTGCGCGATGCCCCCTGCCCCACATCGGCCCTGATCGCCACCGGATTGTCGCGATAGCGCGCCTCCATGCGCAGCCGCAGATCAGCGCCTGCCGTATTGGTAACATTGAGCAGAAGCTCCTGCATCCACGGCGTGCCGTCGAGAACAATTCTACCGCGCGCGATGCGCAGATTCTGCAACTCCGGGCGACCTTCCCGTGCCAGAAAATTGAACACCGCCGTCGACAGCGCTTCTGTCTCGCTGACGTTCACCGTGGTGACGAGGTGGATCACCGGATCAAACAGCGACAGCGCCACCACCTTCGGCGTACCAAACATCCACGAGCCGAGGTTCAGCCGCGCCTTGAGAAGGGGCGCCACCACCCGCTCATGCGGCGATGAGGGCTTGCGCAAGGCCAGATCCTCGATCTGCAGCGTCGGCCAGGGCAGCGCCGTGAAATGCATCTCGCCCGTGCTTTCGATAACATAACCCGTGTTGCGATCGAGCGCGTGGCGCAGCCGCTCGCCGATAAGCTCATTGCCGACGGGCCAGCGGATCAGGCCAAGCCCGAGCAGCACGGCGAGAACAGCAAGGCTCCCGATGAACAGGGGGCTGCGAAAGCGGGAGAAATCGACCAGCTGCATACCAGGATACTATCGGATTGCAGGCGGCGTGCAAAGCGGCAGACCAAGCGATCAATAGCGCGTTATCACAGCCACTCCCCTTGCCGCCCCACTCAATGATCAATAAGCGTTGTCCAGCCACAGACAGCCGGTTGGAGACGGACGCCCGCCATGAGCAAGATTTATCCCGATGCCGTTGCGGCCCTTGCGGGGGTTCTGAAGAACAACATGGTGATCATGTCCGGCGGCTTCGGGCTATGCGGCATCCCTGACGTGCTGATCGAAGCAGTGCGGTCATCTGGCGTCACCGGCCTGACGGTCATTTCCAACAATGCTGGCGTGGATGGCGTGGGCCTTGGAATTCTGCTTGAAACAAAACAGATCAAGAAGATGATCTCGTCCTACGTGGGCGAGAACAAGCTTTTCGCTGAACAATATCTCTCCGGCGCGCTCAAGCTCGAGTTCAATCCGCAGGGGACCTTGGCCGAGCGCATCCGCGCAGGCGGTGCGGGCATTCCCGGTTTCTATACCAAAACCGGTGTCGGCACACTCATCGCAAGGGGCAAATCCGTGAAGATGTTCAATGGTGAGAAATACATGATGGAGAAGGGGCTGGTGGCTGATCTCGCCCTTGTGCACGCCTGGAAGGCCGATACCGAGGGCAATCTCGTGTTCCGCAAGACCGCCCGCAACTTCAACCCGATGATGGCGACAGCGGGCAAGGTGACGGTGGTGCAGGCCGAAACCATCGTGAAGGCGGGCAAGATCAACCCGGATCATATTCATACACCGGGCGTCTATGTGCAGCGCATGATCGAGCTGACCAATCCGGTAAAGCGCATCGAGCAGCGCACCACGCGCCCCAAAGCTTCCAGCTAATCGCGAGCCAACAGGAGATCACCCATGGCCTGGACCCGTGACCAGATGGCGGCACGCGCTGCGAAAGAGCTGAAAGACGGCTTCTACGTCAACCTCGGCATCGGCATTCCGACGCTTGTTTCCAACTACATCCCCAAGGGCATGTCGGTTCAGCTGCAGAGCGAGAACGGCATGCTTGGCATGGGTCCCTTCCCTTATGAGGGCGAGGAAGATGCCGACCTGATCAATGCAGGCAAGCAGACGATCACGGAGCTGCCGACCACGAGCTATTTCTCGTCGTCCGACAGCTTCGCCATGATCCGCGGCGGGCATATCGACCTGTCCATCCTGGGCGCGATGCAGGTGGCGGAAAACGGCGATCTCGCGAACTGGATGATCCCGGGCAAGATGGTGAAGGGCATGGGCGGGGCCATGGATCTCGTGGCGGGTGTCAAGCGCGTCGTTGTCGTCATGGAACACGAGGCCAAGGGTGAATCGAAGCTGCTGAAGCGCTGCAACCTGCCGCTGACCGGCGCGAAAGTGGTCGACATGGTTGTGACCGATCTTGCCGTCTTCAAAATCGACCGGAAGAAGGGCGGCATGACGCTCATCGAACTGGCGGACGGTGTGACGCTCGACGAGGTCAAGACCAAGACGGCGGCAAAATTCAAAAACGGGCTGAAGAAGAAGTAGGACGCGGGCAGATTATCTTGGCGGAATGCTATAAGTGCCCGTCGCATGCGCCACGGGCTCGGCCTCGCCGTCCGAGAACAGCGTCACCTCGCCCACCGCCAAGCGCTTGCCGATCTTGAGCATGCGGCATTCAGCAATGAGATCACACTGCGCAGGTTTTCGCAGGAAGTTGATGTTGAGATTCGTCGTCACGGCCAGCCCGACCGGACCGAATGCGCCCAGCACCGCCACATAGAGCGCCAGATCCGCCAGCGTGAACATGGAGGGGCCAGACAGAGTGCCGCCGGGACGGATATTGCGCTCGTGGTACGCCATGCGCATGCGGGCTGTCCCATAGCCCACGGCCTCTATGCTGAAGATGCGCCCGCCGATGTGGATCTGCGGGAACTCGCGGTCGAGGAATGTTTCCATCTCGGCGATGGTCATGGCGGGTTTGGTTACATCGGACATGGAGTCTGTCTGCGTTGTTGGCGGGGCAGGTTTCCTTGCGGCTGATCCTGATGGTGTCTCGAGGCTTCGCTGCGCTGCGCACCTCGACATGAGGATGGGGAAACCTCATGTCGAGGTGCGAGCCAAAGGCGAGCCTCGAGACACCATCAGGATCAGACACGTTGTCAATCCTGCAAGCAGCGCTATCCTGTCCAGCATGAACATCCAAGCCCCACCCCCTCCTCTCACCCGCTCCGATGCCAACGCAATCGCGACGCTCACTCTCAACCGGCCTGAAGTCCGCAACCCGTTGTCGGAAGCGCTGCTTGCGGCGCTCTCGTCGGAACTCACCGCCATCGCTGCCGACAGCACCATCCGCGCTGTCATCCTCGCGGCGGAGGGGCCGGTGTTCTGCGCGGGCCACGATCTCAAGGAAATGAGCGCGCGGCGGGCGGATGCAGACCGTGGACGCGCATATTTTGCGGACATTCTGGGACAATGCTCGCGGGTGATGCAGCAGATCGTCGCCCTGCCGCAACCTGTGATCGCGGCGGTGGAGGGTGTGGCGACCGCTGCGGGATGCCAGATCGTGGCCTCCTGCGATCTCGCCGTGGCAGGTGCAAACGCACGGTTCTGCACACCGGGCGTGCATATCGGTTTGTTCTGCTCCACGCCGATGGTGGCATTGTCGCGCAATATCTCGCACAAGCACGCGATGGAAATGCTGCTATTGGGCGAAATGGCAGATGCGGAGACTGCGCATCACCACGGGCTCGTGAACCGCGTGACAGCGGCGGGCGGAGCGCTAGCCGAAGCGCATGCGATGGCAAGAATTATCGCATCGAAATCAGCGCTGACGGTGAAAACCGGCAAGCAGGCCTTCTACCGCCAGCGCGAGATGACGCTGGACGAGGCCTATCGATATGCCAGCAAGGTGATGGTCGAGAACATGCTGGCGCGAGATGCCGAGGAGGGTATCGACGCTTTCGTGGAGAAGCGGGAACCGGTCTGGGAGGGGCGGTAAGCAGGCCATCCCAACAAAAAAGCCGCCCGGCGGCGGCTTTCCCGTCAGTTCCGGGCGTTTACGCTCAGAACTTGTAGTTCACGCCGGCGCGAACGATGTGCGCCCGGTTCTTAGATTCAACAGTATGTGTGAAGGTTGGGAACGCTGGGTTGAACAGCGTCGTGTTGTTCTTGCCGAAGTCGAGGAACAGATATTCAGCCTTGATTGTCCAGTTGTTCGTGAAGGCGTATTCCGCTCCGGCCCCAATGGTGTATCCGACCTGCGTCTTGGAAGAAGATCCTGTCGCTGTCGAATTGGTAGCCGCGAAAAAGACCTGCTGAGAAAGACGGGTCTCCGTAATCGCAAGTCCACCCGTGGCGTAAATCAGGAATCGATCAAATGCCACGCCGATACGTCCGCGAACTGTACCGAGATAATCGCCCGCGCCGGTGTTCGTCGTGAAGTCAATGCGACCGGCCGCGATGACAGCCGACGTCTGTGTCCGGCGCTTTGTCGAAAAATACCCGATATCCGCTTCGATACCGGCGACCAGAGCGCCAAACTGGTAGTTGTAGCCAGCCTGAATACCGCCTGTGAAATTCGTACGGTTGCTGCTGCCATCGCCGAAAGTATCAAGGCCGGTCTTGGTAGTGGTGCCGAGCCACGCACCAGTGGCGGTGTGGTCCCATTTGACATCGGCGAAACTCGCGCCCGCGTTCAAGCCAACATAGAAGCCGGTCCAGCTGAAAGCAGGCACCTGCGCGAACACCGGAGCAACTGACTTGCGTGGCAGGTCGGCGGCGGATGCGCCTGTGGCGAAAGAGAGTGCCAGAAGACTGGCGGCGGCAATCAATGATTTTTTCAGCATTATAACCCTCATAGTGGCATGGGAGCAAAGCACTCCCGGGAGTATTCCCTGTCCACTTTCGGCCGGATGGACTGCCTGCCCGGGCGGTTGCGCCTCTGGGGGATTATCTCGTCAGGCCCACGTACATCGAAAGATTAGGAAATTATTAACTGCGCTCCAGCCAATCGCCAAGGAAAAACCGCCTTCTCACCCATATTCAACCGCATATGCGACCGAAAAGGCACATTTTTTTTGCAGGCTTGCAATTGGGCGGCGCGAAACTCCACGTCACAGACTTGCTGGCGCAAAGCTGCACTCACCCCCCGGCCGGTCCATAAGGCGGCTTCGGTATCGCCTGATGCGCCTGCCTGAGCGCAGCGGACCAGCGCTCGCGCAGGTCGTGGAAATAGGGCTCCCCCGCCTCGATCCGCCGACGCACGTCGAAACCCAGTGAATCCCGGCTCTGGACGATCAGATCCACCGGCAAGCCCACGCCAAGATTGGAGCGCATGGTTGAATCCATCGAGATCAGGCCGAGCTTCAGCGCGTCGTACATATCCGTGCGGTAGTTGACGGCGCGGTCCAGGATCGGCTTGCCGTATTTGTGCTCGCCCACCTGCAGAAAGCAGGTGTCCTGCGTCGCCTCGATGAAATTGCCGGCCTTGTAGAGCATGAACAGCCGCATGTGCTCGCCCTTGATCTGACCGCCCAGCAGCATGGTCACATCGAAGGCCGAGGCATGGTGCTCGAGCGCGTTGCCGTCTATATCAAAGACCTTGCGGATCGCCTTGCCGACGAACTGGGCAGCTTCGAACATCGTCGGCATATCGATGAGACGTTCAACCTTTTTTGTCTCTGGATCCTTGATGCCCTCGCGCAGGTGCGAAACGATGGACTGTGTTACCGCGAGGTTGCCGGCGGTGCAGAGCGAAAACAGCTTCTGGCCCGGTTTCTCGAAGACATGCAGCTTGCGGAACGTCGCGACGTTGTCCAGCCCCGCGTTGGTGCGGGTGTCGGCCATCATCACGAGGCCCTGTTCCACCAGAATACCAACGCAGTAGGTCATGCCGGAATCGTCCATTGTTGTTGCTGGCTCAAGCCTGTAGCGATCTCGCTATCAGCTTGCAATTGCCGGACCAGAACCGGCTGTAGTCTGATGGAAGGCGTCACGCCTCGACCATCGCCCGCCCCTGTTTCACTTCGACACTGACAGTCAACTGCTCGTCATCACCGCCGATGCGCGCGCCCCGGATGGGGGCGGCATCGAGATAATCCTGCCCGATGGCCACACGGGCATAACGCTCGGTAATGCAGACGCCATTCGCCGCGTCAAAACCGGTCCATCCCAGACCGTCGAGATAGGCCTCGGCCCAGGCGTGGCCCGCCTCCTGCTGCTCGGTATCCGTGCGTAGATAGTAGCCCCCGGCATAGCGCGCCGGAATGCCGAGCGAGCGGGCGCAGGCGATGAAGACATGGGCGAGGTCCTGGCACACACCAGACTTCTGCTGAAAAGCCTGCATCGCGGTGGTGGATGCCGTCGTCTCGCCGATCATGAAGCGGAAATCAGTGTTGATGGCAGCCATCAGCGCATGGACCGTGGCCAGCTTGTCGCCACCCTCTCCGCCCGCAATCTGCCGGGCGTAATCACGGATGTCGGGTTCCACGCGTGTCAAAGCGGTTTCACGCAGCCAGAAGTTCAGAGGAAATCGCTCGGCAGCACCATGGATGATGCCCTGCCGATCCGCCGTGTCGATCTCGCCTTCGGCCACAATCTTCATGGTCTTCACCGGCCCTTCAACAGTGAAGGTGTGTGTGATGTTGCCGAAGGCATCGTCATCGCGGTCAAGGCGGCAATCCGCATCGATCTCGACGCGCCAGCGCCGCACGAACTGACCATCGTGGCTGCGCGGAGTCAGCCGAAGGATCTGCACGGCGGAGGTCGCAGGCCTGCCATAGCTGTAATGGGTCTCGTGTCTGATTTTCAGGCGCATGTTATCGGACCATTACAGCAGATACTGCTCTGTCACAGCGGCCCCCAGCGCATCGTTGCTCTGGATAAAGCCGGTGAGGAACTCGTGCAGGCCAGACTGGAAGAGATCATCGATGTTCTGGTTCTGCAGATTGGCAAAGGTGACGCGGGCCAGCCGCTGCGCCTGACCCTGCCGCCCGTATTTCTCGGACAGACTGTCGAGTTGTCGATTGAGATTCTCATAGGAGGAAATCAGGGAACGCGGCTGTTCCAACCTGAGGATCATGAAATCCGCGACAAGCCACGGCTTTACATTGTCCCGGTAAACCCAGTTGTACGATGTCAGCGCACCGACGGCGCGCAGGATCGCTGACCACTGGAAATAATCAAGCCCGCCGCCCACCGGCTCCTGCTCCGGCAGCAAAACATGGTATTTCACGTCCATCAGCCGGGCGATGTTGTCGGAGCGTTCCAGAAACATCCCGATGCGCTGGAAATGGAAATGATCAGTGCGCAGCATCGTGCGATACGCTGCTCCGTCGAAGCGCAGAGAGGCTTCCTGGATCACGGTCAGGAACTTCGCGAGCTGGCTGGGATCGATGTTCTTCAGTTTGAACTTCTGCACCTCGTGCCAGAGGCCGTTGATGATCTCCCACATCTCGGTGGTCAGCGCCGTGCGGACAGAGCGCGCATTGGTACGGGCAGTCTCCACGCATTTGCGGATCGACGAGTCATTGGCTTCCGACGCCACGATGAACTCGATGACATTGGCGCGCGAGGCATGACTGTAAGTGTTGAAGAAGGCCGGGCCGCAAGCCGCTGTTGCGATGGCGCTTTCCCATTCGCTGGAAGCCCCGGCATAAGCCGATGGCAGGGTGGACAGGCGTTCGGCCACCCCAAGAATGCGGGCGAGGTTCTCGGCCCGCTCGATATAACGGGAAAGCCAGTAAAGGCTGTCGGCAGTGCGTGAAAGCATGGTCAGCGATCTCCCAGCGGCGTGAGATCGCCTTCGACCACCCAGGTATCCTTGGTGCCACCGCCCTGTGAGGAATTGACCACAAGCGAGCCCTCCTTGAGCGCCACACGCGTGAGACCACCAGGGACGACACGCACACCGTCAGCGCCGCACAGCACATAGGGCCTCAGATCAACATGGCGCGGGGCCAGGCCGCTGTCGACAAAACAGGGTACAGTGGAGAGCGCCAGCGTCGGCTGGGCGATGAAGCCTTCGGGATGTGCCACCAGCTTGGCGCGGAATATCTCGATCTGCTCCTTCGTGGCATGTGGCCCCACCAGCATGCCATATCCGCCAGAGCCGTTGACCTCCTTCACCACCAGCTCCGGCAGGTGATCGAGCACGTATTTCAGCGCCTGCGGTTCGCGACAGCGCCACGTCGGCACATTGAGCAGGATCGGCTCCTCGCCCAGATAAAATTTCACGATCTCCGGCATGTAACTGTAGATCGCCTTGTCATCGCAGATGCCTGTACCGACTGCATTGGAAATAGTCACATTGCCTGCTGCGTAGGCACTCATCAGGCCGGGTACACCCAGCATCGATGTCGGATTGAAGGCCAGCGGATCGAGAAACTCGTCATCGACCCGGCGGTAGATCACATCGACGCGCTTGGGGCCTTCTGTCGTGCGCATGAAGACGATGTTGCCACGCACGAACAAATCACGGCCCTCGACCAGTTCGATGCCCATCTTGTCCGCCAGAAATGAATGCTCGTAATAGGCCGAGTTGAAGGGACCGGGCGTCAACAGTACAACCACCGGCTCCGAGGATGCACCGGGAGGCGCGACGGAGCGCAGGGTCCTCAGCAGATTGTCGCAGTAATTGTCGACCGGCGCGATCTTCAGCTTGCCAAAAAGCTCCGGAAACAGCCGCATCATCGCCTCGCGGTTTTCCAGCATGTAGGAGACGCCAGACGGCGTGCGGGCATTGTCCTCCAGCACGTAGAAGTCATCCGGCCCGTCGCGCACGATATCGATCCCGGCAATATGGACATAGACACCGCCCGGGGGCTGGATCCGTGTCATGGCGGGCTCGAAGGCCGGGTTCTGCAGGATCAGCTCCTCGGGAACGATCCCTTCCTTGACGATGCGCCGTTCGCCATAGGCATCGCCGATGAAGGCGTTCAGTGCCTTGACGCGCTGCTCAAGTCCCTTGGCCAGCTTGTCCCACTCCTTCATCGTGAGAACGCGCGGCACGATATCGAACGGTATGATGCGCTCCGTACCCTCGGCGTCGCCATAAACGTTGAAGGTGATGCCAATGCGCCGGAAGAAATATTCTGCCTCGCCCTTGCGGTTGGCCAGCAGTTCCGGCGGGGCCTCGCCCAGCCAGCGCGAGAGAGTGTGGTAGCCATCACGCAACACGCCATCCGCGCCGTTCATCTCGTCAAAGACTGATTTCGCGCCCGATTTCGGTTGCACCGTTCGTTGCCCGCTCCCTTGCCCTTTGGCAGCCATGTCGTTTCCCGATGGTTATCCTGGATGTATCGGAGCAAGTTTCGGACCGGTTGGGAAGAGCTAATCGCTGAGCGCCGCAATTTGGCCTGCTTTAAAAATTCTCTGGGTCTGGGCGGTTGTTGCTTGACGAACACCAAAGTCAAAGCCGACATTCTCCCGCAAGATCCACATCAAGGGATCGCACGTCAGGGAAGGAAACCATTATGAACCGTCGTCAGCTCGTTGTCGCGGGCGCTTTCGCCGCCGCGCTCATGTCCAGTACGTCAGCATTTTCACAAGCCAAGGGCCCCGTCGTTGGAGTTAGCTGGTCGAACTTCCAGGAAGAGCGCTGGAAGACCGATGAAGCCGCCATCAAGACTGCGGTCGAAAAGGCTGGCGGCACCTACCTTTCGGCGGATGCTCAATCGTCACCGGGCAAGCAACTGACCGATATCGAAAGCCTGATCGCGCGCGGTGCCAAGGCTATCATCGTGCTGGCGCAGGATGCGCAGGCCGTGCGCCCCGCCGTAGACAAGGCGCTGAACGAGGGCATCGCGGTTGTCGGCTATGACCGCCTGATCGACAATCCAGCCGCCTTTTACCTTACCTTCGACAACGTCGAGGTGGGCCGCATGATGGCACGCGAGATCGTCAAGGCGAAACCCGAAGGCAACTACGTCTTCATCAAGGGATCGGGTGCTGATCCCAACGCAGGCTTTCTCTTTCAGGGTTCGATGGAGGTGCTCAAGCCCGCCATTGACGCAGGCAAAATCAAGAACGTCGGCGAGGCCTTTACCGATGGCTGGCTGCCCGCCAATGCGCAGAAGAATATGGAGCAGTTCCTGACGCGCAACGCCAACAAGGTGGATGCCGTGGTGGCCGCCAATGACGGCACGGCTGGCGGCGTGGTCGCCGCGCTGACGGCGCAGGGCATGGCCGGGTCCGTGCCTGTATCCGGGCAGGATGCGGATCGGGCTGCGCTGAACCGTGTGGCGCTCGGCACACAAAGCATGACCGTCTGGAAAGACGCCCGGGAGCTCGGCAAGAGCGCTGCCGAGATCGCTTTGCAGCTCGCTGGTGGCAAGAAGCTGGGCGAAGTGGCAGGTGCAATGAAGTGGCGGCAGGCCGACGGCAAGCCTGAGATGACGGCCATATTCCTGAAGCCAGTGGCTGTCACCAGCGCCAACCTCGGTGTTGTGATCGAGGCGGGCTGGGCACCGAAAGCAGCGGTATGCCAGGGCGTTCCAGCGGGCAAGGCTGCGGCGTGTAACTAGCAGGATGCATTTTCCTTCTCCCCTTGCGGGAGAAGGTGGCCTGCGGAGCAGGTCGGATGAGGGGTTGCGCTACCTCATACGACCTGCGCGACCCCTCATCCGCCCGCCATCCGGCGGGCACCTTCTCCCGCAAGGGGAGAAGGGCAGTCGGCACCGCTGCCCATGACAAACCTCTTCCGCACCCTTGAAATTTCACCGCGCCTCGTCGGCATGCTTGTGGCGCTGGCCGTGATCTGGACCGGGTTTCATCTCGCCTCGGGCGGGGCTTTCTTGACGCCGCGCAACCTGTGGAATCTGTCGGTGCAGACCGCTTCCATCGCGGTGATGACCTGCGGCATGGTGCTGATTATCGTGACGCGCAATATCGACCTGTCCGTCGGCTCGATGCTGGGTTTCATCGGTATGGTGATCGGAATCGTGCAGGCGCAATATCTCCCTGCAATGCTGGGCCTTGAGCATCCCGCGACATGGATCATCGCAGTGGCGCTCGCAATCGGCCTCGGGTTCCTGATGGGCCTGACGCAGGGCGCTCTGATCGCGTATCTCGCCATCCCCTCTTTCATCGTGACTTTGGGTGGGCTGCTAGTGTGGCGTGGTGCGGCCTGGTGGGTGACGCAGGGACAGACCGTGGCCCCCATGGACAGCCGCTTCCGGCCCATCGGTGGCGGCATCGAGGGGGCGATCGGGGCAAGCCTGTCGTGGATCATCGGTCTTGCGGCCTGTGCCATCGTCCTGATCGGGGTGGTGCTGGCGCGCCGCAGCCGGGAGAAGTTCGGCTTTCATCAGCGGCCGCTGTGGGGCGAGGCGCTGGTTGCAGCCCTGATCTGTGGTTTTATCTTGGGCGCAGTCGCCATCGCCAACAGCTATCCCCTGCCGCCCATTGTGGCACGACGCATAACCGAAGCGGCGGGTGGTGTCTGGCCAGCGGGCGGCATCTTTATCGCGCACGGACTCGCCATTCCGGTTCTCATAGCCATTGCGGTCGGCATCGTGATCACCATTCTCTCCACCCGCATGCGCTTTGGCCGCTATGTCTATGCCATCGGTGGCAACCCGGATGCGGCGGAGCTTTCGGGCGTCAACACGCGGCGCATCCTCATGCTGGTTTACGGCCTGATGGGCGCGCTGGTCGGCATTGCGGCCTGTATTTCCACCGCGCGTCTCAACGCCGCCACCAACTCCGCCGGCACGCTGGACGAGCTTTATGTCATCGCGGCAGCCGTCATCGGCGGCACCAGCCTTGCGGGCGGCATCGGCACCATTCTGGGCGCGATGCTGGGCGCGCTGATCATGCAATCGCTGCAATCCGGCATGGTGCTGCTGGGCGTGGATACGCCGCTGCAAAGCATTGTCGTGGGCCTCGTGCTGGTCGCGGCAGTATGGCTCGACACGGTGTATAACCGGAGGGTGGGCGCATGAGCGACGCACAAACCCTTGTCGAGATGAAGGACATTGCCATCGCCTTCGGCGGCATCAAGGCTGTCGATCATGTGAGCGTGGACCTTCACGCGGGCGAGGTCGTCGGCCTGCTTGGCCACAATGGCGCAGGAAAATCGACGCTGATCAAGATCCTGTCGGGCGCTTACCCCTGCGATTCCGGCGAGATATACGTCCGTGGCGAAAAGGTAGACATCCGCACCCCGCGCGATGCCAAAAGGCTGGGCATCGAGACGATTTACCAGACGCTGGCGCTCGCCGATAACGTGGACGCCGCCGCCAACATCTTTCTCGGCCGCGAGATCGTCAACAGCTGGGGCATGCTGGACGATGCAGCCATGGAGGCCGAAACCCGCAAGGTGATGGCGCGGCTGAACCCGCATTTCGTGCGCTTCAAGGAGCCGGTGAAGGCGCTGTCAGGCGGCCAGCGCCAGTCCGTCGCCATCGCCAGGGCGATCTATTTCGACGCGCGTATTCTCATCATGGACGAACCCACGGCGGCGCTCGGCCCGGCCGAGACGAAACAGGTGGGCGAGCTCATCCAGCAGTTGAAAGCGCAGGGCATCGGCATCTTCCTCATCAGCCACGACATCCACGACGTGTTCGAGCTGTGTGACCGGGTGTGCGTGATGAAGAACGGCAAGCTGGTGGGCACGGCGAAGGTGGCCGATGTGACGCCCGACGAGGTGCTGGGGATGATTATCCTTGGGAAGTGCCCGAAGGGGGCTGTGGCCGGGCCGGGGGCGAGTGTGGGGTAAGGGGTAAGGGGTAATCGCATCATAACAACACACCGCACAAAATCGCTTAACGACTGGCGGCCCACAGCAATATTAGACTAATGCACTCTCTGTGTATTGCGATTTCGGGCTTGCAAAATATTTTTTCAACGAGAGTCTTCTCGTAGTTTTGCAATTTCCAATGCTCGTTGCTGAGCTCCACGTATCTGATCCGGTGCGAGTCGCTTTTCAAGCCGGTCGCGATTCTCAATTGCCCCCTTATCTCCCGTGATTGACGCAATGTTAGCCCATACATAGGCTTCAACATAATCACCGACAGCTTCTGAAACAATTGCCGCAACTGCCGCAGCATATTTATTACCATTCTTGTGCGCCATTCCGTACCATCTTGCAGCCTCCGAATAATTTTGCGGCACACCTCGACCAAAATGATACATAGTTGCTAATTGATATTGACCATCACCAAATCCAAATTCACCAGATTTTCTAAAATTATCAAACGCATCTCTGTAATTTTTTTGAATATTAGCTTTACCCGGCATCTCTCCACAGAAAAAACTTATTACATATTTGTCGCATTCCTTATAAAATAATTCACCTATCTCGTAATAAGCCCATCCAATCATCTTATTTTCAATGTCATTGTGCTTAACAAATGAGCGAAACAAGCGGAGTGCTTGAACCTCGTCTCGATCTTCTGTATTATCATCTATTTTTTCAATAAGCATCTGGGCCAGAGTGAATTGAGCCGCTGGCACATTTTGTTCGGCCGCTTTCCGAAGATAGAGGAGCGCGAGTTTGCGCGATTTCTCTACGCCGCTGCCATCCGACATACGGATGAAGCCCCACTTATGTGCATTTCCTAATTCATATTGGGCATTAGGATCACCGGAGTCAGCAGATCGCCTCAAACGTTCAACCTGAGTTTGTGCGGAAACGACGCTATTCGAGACGGTGAGAAGGTAACCCGCCAAAACAATTTGCAGGAATGAGGGGCGGATTGGAAATGGACGCTTGCTCATTGATAAGGTTCTCGATCATCGCCAAAACTTTGCCAGCGTTTTCGCCACCGCCTCATCACTCGCAAAACGCCCCGCCCCGGCGTCTGCCAGCCCCCGGCCTATCCCCGTCAATTCCTCTTCGGTGGCATGATACACGCCCCGCCGCTGCGCCTCGATCATCCGCGCGGTCTCGGCAAGAAGGGCCTGATCCTCGTCAGGCCATGCCTCGATGGCAGGAACAAGTGATTTGAGAGCTGCAATCATGATGGAAGAGATAGCACGGTGTGTTGGGGTTGCGAAAGGCGGAACTCAGGTGCCGCAATTCTCATCACACAAACTCCATCCACCTATCTCCTCATGTCGAGGCGCGGAGCGAAGCGAAGCCTCGAGACACGCACGGTGTCTGAGCTTTTTCCCCGCTTTTTGCGAGGGCTGCACCAGAATGTTGCGTGTCTCGAGGCTCGCCGAGAGGCGAGCACCTCGACATGAGGAGGATGGTGGATGGCAAAAATACCCCCTACCCCCGCGGCCCCAGATGCCGCTCTCCCCGTTTGCCCGCCAGCTCGACCTGCCGCTGCCGCTCACGCGCCGAGGCTTTCTGCTGGTCGGTCAACTGTCGCACGCAGCGCGGGCAGCTGACACCTTCCTCGTAGCCGGGAGAGGACAAGGCATCCGCATCCAGCGGTGTATCGCAGCTCTGGCACAGGCGCACGGGCTGCGGCTTCAGGCCGTGGCCAACCGCCACGCGCTCGTCGAAGACGAAGCAGCCGCCGTTCCAGCGGCTCTCGGCCTCCGGCACGGTTTCGAGATATTTGAGGATGCCGCCCTTAAGGTGATAGACCTCCTCGAAGCCCTCACGCAGCATGAAGCTGGATGCCTTCTCGCAGCGGATGCCACCGGTACAGAACATCGCGACCTTCTTGTGCTTTTCGGGATCAAGGTTTTGCCGCACGTAGGCCGGGAATTCACCGAAAGCGCGCGTGCCGGGGTCGATGGCTCCGTCGAAAGTCCCGACCGCCACCTCGAAAGCGTTGCGGGTGTCGATGAGCAACACGTCGGGATCGGCGATCAGCGCGTTCCAGTCCCGCGCGTCTACATATGTGCCAACGCTCGCCACGGGATCAACCGAGGGGTCGCCGATGGTAACGATCTCCTTCTTGATCCGCACCTTGAGGCGGCGGAACGGCGGTATTGTCGTGGTGGAGAATTTCGTCTCGATGTCGGCAGTGCCGGTGATGGCCTTGATGCCATTCAGCACCGCGTCCAGTGCATCGGCCCTGGTCGCAATCGTGCCGTTGAAACCCTCCGGCGCGATCAGCAGGATGCCGTGCACGCCATGCCCATCGCACAGCGCCTGCAATTCGGCCCGCAGGCGCGGCAGATCAGTCAGCCGGTGAAAGCGGTAGAACGCTGCCACCGTGATGGGAGATGTCTCAGCCGTCATGCCATGCGGGATAGCGAGCCGCGCCGGGGCGTGTCCAGTGGCAAGAGCAGGCGGAGGCGGCTACTTCATCTTGAAGAACGCGCCATCGATATAGCCATTCGCACCACAGAACGGCCTGCCGCCATCGCCCTGCGGCAGCTGATCACCCACGACGAGCGCCGAGCCACGGCGGCTTACCGTGATCTTCACGTCGTCCTCGGAGAATTCCAGCTTGCCGTTCTTCGGCGCGCCGGAACCCTCGATATCGCAGATCCATTTGCTTTCGGCGGGCGAGAGCGTGCTGATCGCGACGATGAGCTTGCCCGCATCATCCTTGCTGATGCGCACCTCGCCGAGGCTGTTGCGCCAGGTACCTACGAACGCCGTGGCGTCGCGGCTCCACGCGGGGTTTTCAAGACCGTCCAAAAACGACAGCCGGTTCTTCATGTAGGCGTCCAGCGGCATGGAGCGGTTTTCGAACACCATGGCGCGCTCGGAGAGAAAATCCTTCTGGTCTTTCTCCAGTGCTTTCAGCGCATCGCTGTCGACGCGAGCGCGGGCCTTGGTGAAGGACAGGCGCATGGCCTTGTCGAGATCGCTCAGTGCCGGATCCACGCAGATCGCCTTGTCGACGGACGCAGTAAGCTTGGTACAGTCTGGCGTGGTCTGGGCAAAGGCGGGGATCGCCGCGACGATGAGGGCGGCGGACAAGGCAAAACGCTTCATGGACATTCCTCCAGCAGATTAACAAATGGTTAACTCCCTGCCTTTGGGCTTTTCTGTGGCCTTTTCGCGGAGCAAATCGGCCCGGGCGCTCACTCGCCGGGGCGAAGCTTGAAATACTGGCCTTCGACCACGCCGTTGGCACCGCAATATCCGCGACCATGAGCGGCAGGAACGATCTCCTCGATGGCGAGAGACTGCCCCTTGCGCGACAGGATGATCTCAACATCATCCTCCTTGAAGCTGAGCCTGCCGTCACGCATCCGTGCCTCGCCCGAAACCTCGCACACCCAGCGGGCCGAAATCATGGCGGCGGTGTTGATCTCGATGGAGAACAACCCCACCATGCCAGGCTTGATCGAGACCGTACCGGAGGGGCTGCCCCATTCGCCCAGAAAAGCGGCGGCTCCAGTTCCGGTGGCGGGTGCCTGGATTCGCCGCAACAGTGTCAAATGCCCCTTCATGAACTCGCGGAGGCTTGTGTCACGGCTTCCAAGCGCCACCTCGCGGCTGGCGTTGAATGTTTCCTGTTCCTGCCGCAACGCGCGTGCTGCTTCCGGATCAAGCTGGCGGCGCAACTGTCCGAAGACAATTGCGATTTCGCGATCAAGATTCGACAGTTCTGTATTCCGGCAGATCGCCTTCTCCACATCGTCACGCGCCTTGGCGCAATCGAAGGACGGGCGGTTTTGAGACAGCGCAGGACCTATGCCCGCCAGGATAGCCAGTGCGGCCAGAAACGATGTCGTTTTCATCGCGGCAACTCTCTCTTTCCGGACCAGTTCACCCGGAAGTATATGCCGCGCAGCCAGCTGCCATGGCCGCAGACGCGATGGAGATCGCCGTCGTGTTCGACTTCGAGAAGTCCCGACTTGCGTTGCACTGAAACGGTCACGCCGCCGCTCTGGAACGTCAGCTTGCTGTCCTTTGGCACTGCTGTCTCATCCACGCCGCAGGCGCGCATGCCCGTCACTGGTGTGGACGTTGAAATCAAGACCTTCAGCTTACCACCCGCCCCGCGCGTGACATGGACGTATCCAGAGGTGTTGTGCCACTGGCCGAGGAAGGCGGCCGCGCCACTGCCCGACGCAGGCTCGACAATGCCGCGCAGCAGTTTCAGCCGCTCCTTCATGAATTCCGTCAGGCTTTTGCTGCTCTCGGCGAATGCCGCAGCGCGCGATGACAAGAAGCTTTCCTGATCCTCCTGCAAAGCCTCCTGCCCGGAGGGATCAATCACGCGGCGGGCCTTCGCATAGGCTGAGGCGATGTCGCGGTCGAGTTTGGCGAGCTTGCCGCTCTTGCAGATTGCTGTTTCGACATCCTCCAACGCCTTGGCGCAATCGAAGGACGGGTGGTTTTGCGCACTGGCAGGCGCGGCGACCATCATTGCCAGTACAAGGGCGAAACAAGAGGCTCTGACCATGGACATGACTCCCAACGCTCTTCATTGAAGCAGACGGAGCCTGTTTTGGGGAGAAGAGACTGCAATTCGCAGCCGGTCAGACAATGCTTTCGAGAAAAGCTGCGGAATCCGCTACAATCTCCTGCTTCCGAGCCTCAACCATCTTCGCCAGTGTCCGGTATGGCATCGCCATGCGCGGGTTCTTCGCGAGCCTGGCCTCGTTCTCGATCAGGAAATTCCAGTAGAGATAATTGAACGGGCAGGCTTTTGGGCCACTCTTCACAGCAGGGTCATAGGCGCAATTCCCGCAATAATCCGACATGCGGTCGATGTAGGCGCCGGATGCCGCATAGGGCTTGGAGCCCAGCAATCCGCCATCTGCGTGCAGCACCATGCCGTGGACATTGGGCAGTTCCACCCATTCATAGGCATCAGCATAGACGATCAGATACCATTCCTCGACCTCATGCGGTGCCAGCCCCGCGAGCAAAGCGAAATTGCCGGTGATCATCAGACGCTGGATGTGATGGGCATAGGCGTGCTGGCGCGTTGTGCGGATGCATTCACCCAGGCAATGCATCTCGGTCTCGCCGGTCCAGAAAAACGCCGGCAATGTGCGCTTCGCTTCGAGATGGTTGGTCTCGGCGTATTGAGGCATCCGCGTCCAGTAGAGACCGCGCACGAATTCGCGCCAACCCAGCACCTGACGGATGAAGCCTTCCACGGCGTTCAGTGGTGCCCTGCCCTTGCGATACGCCACTTCCGCCGCATCGCAGACCTCACGCGCTGTCAATAATCCGGCGTTGAGATAGGGCGAGATGATGCTGTGATAGAGGAAATCCTCGCCTGTCTTCATGGCATCCTGATAGTCGCCGAACCCGCCAATGCAGCTGTCAATAAAGTGCTGCAAGGCTTCCAGCGCATGCTCGCGCGTGACGCCCCAGCCGAAGGGTTCGAGATCACCGAAATGATTGCCAAAGCGCCGGGCCACGAGATCCAGCACCTCGCGGGTGATGGCGTCGGGTTCGAACCGCTGGCGCTTCGGCAGTACCGTGCTGTCGGGCAGGCGCTTGCGGTTGTCGTGATCATAGTTCCACTGGCCGCCTTCGGGTTGGTCGCCGTCCATGAGAAGGCCGGTCTTGCGGCGCATCTCGCGGTAGAAGAATTCCATGCGGTATTGCTTGCGTCCGTCGGCCCATTGGGCGAATTCATCGCGAGACGCGATGAAGCGGCTGTCCTCGCGGATATGGACCGGAACACCCAGATTTTCCCGCCAGTCCAGCATCATCTCCCATACCCGCCATTCGCCGGGCTCGGTGACAAAGACCTCGGTGGCAGCATGGCGCTGGACCGCGCGCTCCAGCTCCGTGGTGAAGGAATGCGTATTTTCCGGATCATCCAGCCGCACATAATCTACTGTCACACCCTCTTGCCGAAGGGATTCCGCAAAATGGCGCATGGCGCTGAAAAGGAACGCGATTTTCTGCTTGTGATGGCGGACGTAAGTCGCCTCGGCCTGCACCTCAACCATCAGGACAATGTCGCTGACCTTGTCGATGCCGTTGAGAGAGGAGAGCGAGTGCGTGAGCTGATCGCCAAGGATAAAGCGGAGGGTGCGGGTCATGAATTAGCCTTTCCCGGAGCCTGTTTCCTGGTCCCGGCCCTGCACCGGCCCGAGCAGTATTTAACCTCGTCCCAGACCTTCTCCCATTTTTTTCGCCAAGTGAATGGCAGCCCGCAGGTTTCGCACGGCTTGGTCGGAAGATCACCCTTCTTGCGCATCTTCGACAAGGATCAGCCCTTGGTACGAAGGGTCGAGCGCCCGCCATCCACGCCAATGATCTGGCCTGTCATCCAGCCCGCTTCATCCGAGATCAGGAATGCTGCAAGCGCAGCACTGTCCTCAGCTTCACCGAGGCGCGGTATCGCATGCATCTGTGCGATGGCAGTGGCCATCTGCTCATTGCCTGTCAGCGCCTTGGCCAGCGGTGTCCGGGTCAGTGACGGGGCAATCGTATTGACGCGGATCTTGGGAGCAAGCTCCGCCGCAAGTGCGAGTGTCAGGCCTTCGACTGCACCCTTCGCCATGGCGACCGAGGCATGGGCCGTGAAGCCCTGCGCGACAGCAACTGTGGAAAACAGCACGACAGATGCTGTGCCTTCGCAAGCCTTCAGCGCGGGCAGCGCCTTCTGCACTGCCAGTGCGGCACCTTGCGCATTGAGGCGAAAGTCGCGCTCGAAATCTGTCGGGGTCAGGCGGGCCAACGGCTTCAGGTTGATGGTGCCCACGGCATAGACCAATCCACAGAGTGATGAACCGGCCTCAATTGCAACACGCTCAAATGATGTGACATCCTCGACATCCGCCACCGTATGGCTTGCACCAAGTTCCGAAGCGATGGCGGCAAGCTTTTCAGGATCGCGTGCCGTGAGATGCAGCGCATAGCCCCGACCTGCGAGCTTGCGCGCCGTAGCGGCACCAATGCCGCCAGACGCGCCATAAATCAGAATCTTGCCTGTCATCATCATTCTTCTGAAAAGTATATGGGGGGTAGAGGTCCTTTCCGGCCTGCGTGCTTTTCCTGAAGCTGCAGGCCGGAAAGGGAACTGGTGCCGTCATGGGGCAACCACTAAGTAAAATTACGGCGATGGTACTCAGCTGGATTAAAATAATCTGAGAATTCTCCAGATCTGTTTTTCCACCACGGTGGGCGGACTCAAGACGGTGACCACATGAGCCTTGTTGGCCAATTTCTAACGCTGTGCCGCGAGCATTACAGATTGCTGTCAATTTTCCATTATCCCTCGCTGTGTCCCCTTTTCGGACTCTGCTTGATGAAGAACCTCTGAATTAACCCTGTTTTGCAGGCCTCTCTTCACCAGACCCGCAAGGAAAAGCGGCTCTCGCCATACTAATGCACAAAGGTTCACCAGCCGGCAGCCGGGAACCCCTAAAAGTGTGAGATCGGTGAAAGAAGGCGGAAACCGCTCGAACCCATCGGTAGCGTGTAACAAGGGGACGGCCAACAGGCCATGAATAACAGGGCATACACACAGGCAGCGAGCGCGGTAGAGCGCGTCCTGGTTGTCGCGGCAAACGCCGCGGCATCAGCGCCCCTGTGCCTGGAGCTTATGCGGCGCGGTGCCAGCGTTTCCGCCATGGACGAGATCGCGCAGGCCACGGCCGCCGCCCGCCAGCAGCAATACGATGTGATCATGGTGGCAGCGCGCGATGATGCGAACGCGACTGCACTTCTCCTGCAGGTGCTGAAAGCGGAATCCCTGGGTTCACCGAAGATCCTGCTGCTGATCGATCCCGAGCGCGCAACCAGCTACGGCACGGCGATCTTCACTGCGGACGAGATGCTGGCCTCGACGCTCAATCCGGAGCGTATCGCTGACGCCACCGGCATCGGCGTCGAGACCGAAGCACCCCGCGCCCAGAACCTACCTGCTGTCTTTGCCGAGCCAAAGACGAAAATTCTTGCCCTACCCGCAGGCATTTCGCGTGACCTGTTGCCGCGCGGCATGGTCGAGGTCGAGCGCGGCGAAATCCCTGATGCGATCATCCTGACAGAGCCGGATGCTGACGCGGCGATCAGTGCCTGGATGTCCGCCGCAACAGCTGCAGTTGTGCCGATCATCGACGCGACGGGCAAGAACAAGGACCGCGCTGATATCTCGATTGGTACAATGTCCGGCCTTGGTATTGCCGAAGCCATGGAAATGGCCAAGCCGCTGACGGCACGCATGCGCCAGCTGCCGGAGGCCTATCACCGCACACGCGATCCCAAGCACATGTTGCTGGCACGTCTGGCCGTGCGGGATCGCGGCATGCAGGCCAGCCGCAATCCGGGCTATAAGGATATCGTCGCCTATCGTGATGAAACCGCCATTGGTGGCGTGCTGCATCAGGCAGAGGCGCTGGCCCGGCTCGGCCTGCTGGATCGCAAGTTCTTCGACAAGGTACAGTGCTGCCCCTCCTGCACATCGGCGCGCCTTCTGGTGCGCGAGGAGTGCTCGAAATGCCGCTCGGCCGATATCACGGAAGAGCCGATCATTCATCACCTACGCTGCGGCTATCAGGGTCCGGAACGTGATTTCCGCAGCGGCCGTGATCTTGTCTGCCCAAAATGCAGCCAGCATTGCGAGCATTTCTCGGTGGATTATGACAAACCGGGCATGCTGATAATCTGCAATTCCTGCAATCACACCACGGGCGAAGCGGAAGTCGGCTTCAAGTGCCTGGATTGCGACACCGGCTTCGAAGGTGACAAGGCGACATCACGGACATTCCATGAATTCGCCCTCACCGACGAAGGCCGTCGCCAGGCTTTCGATCCACCGCTCAGCGGTTACGGTAGTTCAGGCGAGCCGGAGAGCGGCGAAGGCGTGCGCGACCGGTTGCGGCGCTTCATCAAGAGCAATGCCGTGAAGCAAACGGCCTGCTCCGCTTTGATGATCAAGATCGATCCGGATGGCGAGACGCAGAAGGCGATTGGCAGCAAGCGCTTCCATCAGGCGCTGGCGCTTTATGCCTCCGTGCTGCGCGAGGTCTTTGAGCAGGAGGTGGAAATCATCGAATCCGCCACAACGTTCCTCGTGCTGATCACTGACGAAAAGGCCTCCAGTGTCGAGACTTCACTGCCAGAGATCCGGCGCGAACTGGAGCAGAACCTCGCTGTGGATCTCCGGGCGCGGTATCACGTGTTCGGCCCGGACGAGATCGAGACGCTTCTCTGATCGGCAGATTGTTTTGGCTGCACATGCAATGTGCGTCCTTCGAGACGCGCGCTTCGCGGCTCCTCAGGATGAGGTCCATTTTGGGCTGCAATCCTCAATAGTCCTCATGCTGAGGAGGCGCTCTTGCGCCGTCTCGAAGCACGCAAAATGTTGATGCAAATACCAACAAAACCGGACGCGCCTCAGCGCTCCGGCTTTTTCATTATTTTAATTTTGAAAGCGAAAGCTGACCTTACGCCAGCCTGTCGACGTTCTGGCCCTGCCCTGCGGGAGCAGTCGCCTTGGCGGTTTCGGCCACCTGCTCGACCAGGGCTACAATCGCCTGTTCGGACTGCGCCGCAATCTTCAATGCACCGACGCCGACGCCTTCGCTCGCATTGAGCGCGGCGCGGGTGTTAGAAGAGAGGGAAATATCGGCCATTCTGGCATCCTCAGGTTTATGTCGGAACGTTATCACCACAGGAGTTTAAAAATCGCGTCACGGAGATGCAGACAATTTGAATGAACGGGCATTTTTTTCCGGCATGTTATCAGCCGGATAGCGTTTCCTAACCGTTCCTTCATCGCTCATGCGCTATTTAAAATGATCACAACAACAACCGCTTAAGCAACTGAATTCCCGTGCTCTCCGACTGGTTCAACAGCCACTTCGCCACCCTGCTTGGCATGCCGCTCCCGGCAATGATCATGCTGTTTTCGTTTTCGCTGACGCTCGAATGGCCGCGTTACATCACAACCTTCATTCCCGCACTGGTGATTATCTTCAGGGAGTTTGCGCGCGATCCTGGCCCAATGCCTCAGGTCGGCAGGGTTTCGATCCTGATTCCCGGCCATAACGAGGCCGACTCCATCGAAAAATGCGTGCTGTCACTATCGGAACAGACATTCCGGAACTTCGAGATCGTCTGCGTCTCTGACGGCTCCACGGATGAGACCTATGCCATCATGAAGCGCCTGCAGCGTGAAGGCAAAGTGGACAAGATCGCGGAATGCGCGATCCGTGGCGGAAAGTCCTCCGCTATCAACCTCGGAATGAGGCTCGCAACGGGCGATATCGTCCTTGTCATCGACTGCGATTGCTCCTTTGAACGGACAGCCATCGAGGAGATTGTCAGGCCATTCTCCGACCCTCGCATTGGCGCAGTCGGCGGTTCGGTGCTTGTGCGCAACGGCGAGGCTTCCATAACTGCCTCTCTACAAACCGTCGAGTACATGGTCGGTATCCAGATCGGTCGTACGGGTCTCGACATGTTCGGCCAGCTCTCGATCATTTCGGGAGCTTTCGGTGCCTTCCGTCGCGAAGCTTTCATGCGCGTTGGCATGATGGACCAGGGACCAGGAGAAGACGGCGATATAACGATGCGGCTCAGGCTTGCCGGATACAACATCGGCTTCGCGGTTCGCTCGGTGGCCTACACGGACGTTCCCACTCACATGTACAACCTGATCATGCAGCGCAAACGGTGGGAGCGCGATGCACTCTGGACCCGGACGCGGAAATACGGCTTCACATTCAATCCGTTCAGTCCAAATTTCAAAATACGCGAACTCACGCACCAGCTTGATTTCCTTGTCATGGACATCATCTGCTGCGTTATCGCGCCATTTTATACTACATGGCTACTTGTAACATTCGGCCTCAGTTTCACGCTGTTCATCACGCTCTTGATCTACATCGCATTTCTTAGCGTCGATTTTTTCATGTTCGTCTGCGCCTGCTTGTCGACCCGGAAGCATATCTACTGGAAGTTCTGGCCGTTCATGCTGATTTATGGTCCGTGGAAAGGCTATTTCATGCGCTATGCACGCCTCTATACCTTCATCGAAGAGTGGATCTATTCGGCATCGCGCCACGACAATTTCGCGCCACCCAAAGTCAATGACTGGATCCGCTGGAAGTGACCCTTCGGGCCTGATTGTCGATATAGGTTCTCAGAATCTTCCCTAAAATTTTACCTTTGTCAGCCAAAGCTGACGTTGCGTCATCTGGCCCATCCGGGCCCGCTGATCGTGCGCGGGCTGACACATGATAAAAGCGATCCGGAAAAGGGCGCGTCCTGACAATCTGAAGAACCAGGTCCGCGCCGGCGGCCAGAGTTTCGCGCGCAAGCTCTATTTCTACTGCGTCGTCGGCGTCTTCGTCATGCTGGGCTGGACCTTCACCGGCCACTGGTTCTTTCTCGACGCGGAAGGCATCGTGACGAAGGAACGCACGATTATCGCGCCGGACTATGCCGCGCGCGTACTTGCCATCCATGTCAAATCTGGCGACACAGTCAAACCCGGGACGCATATCGCCACGCTGCAATCCCGTGAAATCATTGATTCCATCGCCGAGCTGACCACGCGACGCGCCACGATACTCAGCCGCGAAGCGCAAGTCGCGGGACGGATCGAGACGGTCCAGAAGGTGCTGCCCAGCGCAGCCGAACGCCGCAAGCGGGCAATTGCAACGCAAAACCAGATGGCTGCCCTCAGCGCGAGAGGCCTCACGACAGGCCCGCGCGTGCAAGACTCCCAGCGCGAGTTCTACGAGGCCCAGCGCGAGGAAAGTTCACTCACAACCGAGCTTCAGGCGCTGGATACTGAATTCCGCAACATCAAAGCCTCCCGCAAGGAGATGGACAGCGTCATCGGGCAGGTGCAGGCGAACTACAACAATGGCAAGGTTGTCGCCCAGATCGAAGGCGTAGTCGGCCCCAAGGTGCCCAACCCCGGCCAGATCGTGAAATCCGGCGATCCGCTGGTGGAACTCTACCGCGGCAACATGTTCGTACTGGCCTATATGCCGATTGGGCGCCTCTACAGCATCTTGCCGAATGATGCCGTGCGTGTCTCCGACGGTCAGCACAATTTCGCTGGCCGCGTCGAGCGCATCGAGACCGTCACAGATGCCCTGCCGCCCGAGTTTCAAGTCAGCTTCCGCTCGCAAGACAGACAGCAACTGTTCCGGGTGGTTTTCGACGATATGCCGCCTTTCGCGATTCAGTCGAAAATCAAGATTTCGTCCAACTGGTCACCGCAAGGACTGATGACTCTGGGCAAGGGTGTTGCGATCGGGCTGGGTGAGACGGTCAGCGGCTGGATGCGCTTTGGTGGTACCCAGACGGCGGGGAAGTAGCTTCCTATACCCGTTCCAGTTTCGCCAGCGCCTCAGGCGTGTCTACATCGGTCAGTACCGCCGCATCGTCTATCGCGACCTCGACCACGCCGTCTCCAGCGGCATCCAGCAGCTTGCGCGCGCCCATGTCGCCTTCGAGCTTCATCACGGCGTCAAACAGGGCTCTCCCGATCAGGATCGGGTTGCCGCGCTGGCCGCCCACCATCGGCACCACGGCTTTAGCCAGCGGTTTTTCCGCGAAAGCCGCAATCAGCCGGTTGATAATTTGTGGCGTTACATGCGGCATGTCGCCAAGCAGGATAATTGCGCCTGCCGCCGTATCTGGCACAGCGGAGATTCCGGCCTTTAGCGATGTCGCCATACCTTTGGCATAGTCGGGATTATCGATGATCTGTGTGTCGATGCCCGACAATGCTGCGCCAACTTTCTCCGCGTCATGGCCGATCACCGTGATCAGCGGCATGGCACCGGATGCCACCACAGCCTCGTGCGGGTAGCGCACCAGCGGTTTTCCGCCGAGCACGGCGGTCATCTTGGCACCGCCCATTCGCATTCCCTTGCCTGCCGCCAGCACAATGGCCGCGACCTGTGGATGCGCAACACCTTCAGGATCGCGCGGCTGAGGGCGGGAAATGATTTCCATCAGCAAGCCGCCGACGCCCATCTTGCGAATATCCGCCGGTGTCACCTTCAAATCGGCAATCAGGCGCTCCAGCACCCAGTCGAAGCCGTTCTCCTTGGGACTACGCGCACAGCCCGGCGCTCCGATCACCGGACGGCCTTCCAGAGAGCCCAACATCAGGAGATTACCCGGATCGACCGGCATGCCGAGATGGATCACCGTGCCACCAGCAGCCTCCAGCGCTGCGGGAATGACATCGCGCCTGTCCGTGATGGCCGAGGCACCGAAGATGATGGTGATATCCGCGCCCAAAGCCCGTGCGCGCGGCAGCACTTCCGCCAGATCGTCCACGGTGTGATGCACGCGGATATCGCAGAGGCGCTCGGAAAAACCGAGGTTATTCAGCCGCTGGTCCAGTACCTTCAGGGTCTTGTCCACGACGGAGGATTTGAGGCCGGGCATCAGCGTCGAGAACACTGCCACCTTCTTGTCCGTGAACGGCGCTATGCGGATGGCTCCACCGCCCACAGCCATTGCTTGTTCCACCAGCTTGCCGGATGCGGCAAAGGGGATGATCTTGACCGTCGCCACCATTTCGCCCGGCAGGACGCGCTTGAAATTGGGCAGTGTCGCCAGCGTGATGGCTTCATCTATTGCATTGATCGCGTCGATCTTCGCCTGATCGATCAGCAGCACACCGGGGCTGGCCGCGAAGAGATTGACCCGGCCGGTGAAGGGCTTCTCGGCGATCACCTCCACATCGATGACGGCATCCGCGAGCCGCTGCGCCGCAACATCTTCTGTGAGATCGTCCTTGTCGAGACGTGCCACTGTGACAGCCGCGACGCCCGCCTTGAACATGGCCTTCACGTGATCTTCGGTGATGACAGTGCCTTTTCGAAGCACGAGATCACCCTCTTTCAGCGCATGGGCCAGCGTGCCACCAACGGCATCGCGGATAGGAACGGGACCGAATTTCAAGCGGCTGAATCCTTGCGCAGGGCAGCGATGATTTCTCCCAGTATCGCCACCGCGATCTCTGCGGGACTCACAGCGCCGATGTTGAGACCAATGGGAGCATGGATGCGCGCGATAGCCTCAGGGGCGCAGCCTGCGGCCTGCAAGCGCGCAACACGCCCTGCATGTGTTTTCCTGCTGCCGAGAGCGCCAATATAGAAGCACTCCGCTTTCAGCGCATGCTCCAGCGCCGGATCATCGATCTTGGGATCATGGGTGAGGGCCACGAAAGCCGTATAACGGTCCACGCCCAGCGGCGGCAGTGCCACATCCGGCCAGTCCGCTATCAGCGGCACATCGGGAAATCGCTCGGGCGTGGCGAAAGCGGTGCGCGGGTCGACGACAATCATGTCAAGGCCGAGCGTTTTTGCGATTGGAACCATGGCTTGCGAGATATGGACTGCACCCGTGACAACTACCTTCACCGGCGGCACATGGATCGTCATGAAGAGCTTTCGACCTTCGACCTCCACCATTGCGCTCCTGCCCTGTCGCAGGGCATTGGCAACAGCCTCGCCCTTCACAGTCCCGACCAACGGCAGCCGCGCGAGATCGGCAGATTTCACCAGCTCCGCAGCGCCGGTCTCCATATCGGTGACAAGCGCCACCGCACGCCGCGCCGCGCGCTCCGCGTTCAGGCTGGCGAGGAGATCGATATTCACGCCACCGGCTCCACATAAACACTGATCCTGCCACCGCAGGAGAGCCCGACGCGCCAAGCAGTCTCGTCGGCGACGCCAAAGGACAACGTCTTCGCCTTGCCGCTCCCGATCACGTCCACCGCCTCCTCCACGACCGCGCCCTCGACGCAGCCGCCGGAGACGGAACCGAGAAAATTGCCCTCCCCGTCAATCACCAGATGCGAGCCAACGGGACGCGGCGCGGAACCCCAAGTCTCGACGACGGTGGCGATGGCGACGCCCCGGCCTGCGCGGTGCCAGGCCTCGGCGGTGGAGAGAATGTCGGTATCGGTCGTGAGCATGGGGACCTCAGGCGTTGGATGCTCAATGTGGGCTTTTCTCACGCTGCGTTCAACCACCGCTTCGGATCAGCTTCAGCGCTTCCCTCCGCAGAAATGGCATCGCACAGCTGTTTCATGCTGTTGAGCGAATGGATCGAGCGGAATTCATCCACATACGGCAGCAGTGCCCGCACGCCGGAGGCTTTTGCCTCGAAGCCGTCATAGCGCAGCAGAGGGTTCAGCCAGATCAGCTTACGCGACGAGCGTTGCAGGCGTGCCATCTCGCGGGGCAGCGCCTCGTCCAGCTGGCGCTCCAGCCCGTCGGAGATGAACAGCACGACGGCACCGCCCGTCAAAACGCGGCGCGCCCAGCGCTTGTTGAAACTCTCCAGCGCCGTGGAGATGCGCGTGCCGCCATCCCAGTCTCGCACTGATTTGCCACATTCCTGCAGAGCAATCTCCGGGTCTTTGCTGGTGCGCAGCATGCGGCTGATGTTGGTCAGTTCCGTGGCGAAGAGGAAGGAATGCACCTTGCGGCCCGACTTAGACAGCGCGTGCAGAAAGTGCAGGAAGATGCGGCTGTAATCGCCCATCGACCCTGAAATATCGCAGATTGCGACAATGGGCGGGCGCTTCACCTGATGCGACCGGAACTTGAGATCGATCAACGCTCCACCGCCACGCATGGAGGCGCGAAGCGTGCGGCGCGGATCGAGACAGCGGCCATGGGCCGAGGGCGTCCAGCGCCGCGTCGTGACATGATCGAGCGGCAGCACCAGATTCGCGATCTCGCGCTTGGCCTCGGCGATCTCCAGCGCGGTCATGCGTTCGAAATCGCGCGAGCGGAAAACCTCGGCATCGGACATGGTCATCGTCGCATCGAGCTCGATCTTCGGCTTTTCCTTCACCTCCCGGTCCTGCACGCCTCCGAACATCGCATCCGAAACGCGCGCCAGTGGTTTGGGCTCATTGCTCTCCTTCTTCAGCGGCGAATAGGGCGAGAGCATCTGGATCATCTTCTCGATCAGGCTGCGCCGCCGCCAGAACAGCCGGAACGCCTGATCGAACAGAATGGACTGGTCGCGCTTCGTGACGAAAACGCTGTGCAGCGTCCAGTAAAGGTCCTCCCGCCCGCCAATACCCGCGACCTGCACGGCCTCGACAGCATCGATCACGGTGCGGGGGCCGACAGGGATACCGGCGGTGCGCAGCGCGCGGGCGAAGAAGGCGATGTTGTCGGCGATATGGCCGGGGGTGAGGGGCTGAGTGGTCATGACCGCCGCACCTCCACGCCGTACTCATTGCCGCGCTTCCGCGTGATGATCCGATCCCCCGGCGCAATCTGCCCCAGTTCCATCTCGCCATCGGGCAGCACGGCGGTTCCCATATCTCCCCTGAAAACGATCACCTGATCACCCTGCGCCAGCGCCGCAGCCGCAAACCGGCGCAGCCCCGAGATATACGGCTCCTTGCGCCAGTTTGCAGGAGAAGTGGGATCAACCGTCACAGCCAGCGAATTGGAACCGGGATAGATTGAAAGCACGAATTTCGAAACCTCCGGCTTCCATTCAGGCCCGAGTTCATCGTTCTCGATCCACTGGCACCAGAAGGCGCGACACACCGGCGGTCGTGTCTCGTGGATGCCGCAGCCGCGCCCTTGGGCGATGTGCTGGCACCAGCGGCCGGACGGCTTTGCTAGTTCCGGCACGGGGAAGAGCTTGCAGCAGAGTGTGCAGGAGCCGCAGGAGCGATTGCTCACCCTTTTGTCTCCGCCTTCATCTCTGCCTTAACCTGATCCAGAATCTCCTTCATCTTCGAGCCCTGCATCTTCGCGATATCATCCTGGTATTTCAGCAGCACGCCCAGCGTATCGCTGACCATCGCCGGATCGAGCGCCACGGCATCGAGTTCCACCAGCGCCGTTGCCCAGTCCAGCGTTTCGGCCACGCCCGGTGATTTGAACAGGTCCTCCTGCCGGATGCGCTGAACGAAGCTGACGATCTGCCTCGTGAGCTTGAGCGGTGCCTGCGGAGCCTTCGCCTTCACGATGGCAAGTTCGCGAGCGGCGTCGGGGTAATCCACCCAGTGGTAGAGACAACGGCGCTTGAGGGCGTCGTGGATTTCGCGCGTGCGATTGGAGGTGATGATGACGATGGGTGGCGCTTTCGCCTTGATCGTGCCCATCTCCGGCACCGTGATCTGGAAGTCGGACAGCACTTCCAGCAGGAAAGCCTCAAAGGCTTCATCCGTGCGGTCCAGTTCGTCGATCAGCAGCACGGGCGGGCCGGAGCCGTCATCCTCCAGCGCCTGCAACAGGGGCCGCTTGATCAGATAACGCTCGGAGAAGACATCGAATTGCAGCGCCGTGCGGTCCCGGTCGCCTGCCGCTTCCGCCAGACGGATGGCCATCATCTGGCCTGCATAATTCCATTCATAAACGGCGGAGGCGACGTCGAGGCCTTCGTAACATTGCAGGCGGATCAGCTTGCGCCCAAGCGCCGAGGCGAGAACCTTGGCGATCTCGGTCTTGCCGACACCCGCCTCGCCTTCGAGAAAGAGCGGGCGGCCCATGCGCAGCGACAGGAAGAGTACGGTGGCGAGCGACCGGTCGGCGATGTAGCTGGCGGATGAGAGGAGATCGGCGGTGGCGTCGATGGAGATAGGGAGAGATTTCAAAGTCACCTCAATAAGGCTTCGGATCGCAGGTATCGAGCTGGAAGCTGATCGGCACTCGCGCCGAGGTCATCTGCCAGAAGAGATGGTGCGTGGCGTTGTATGCGCTTTCAAAGTAGCATGCACTACCCTTCTGCGCCTGGCCACGCTCTACAAAGCTGATCTTCCAGAAACCCTTTTCAAGTTCTAGTACTTGAACGTCATCGCCGTCATGGCGCTCGCCCAGATCAATCAGCGCTGCAGCGCGGTCAGGCACCAGATGCAGACGCAAGGCCTTTCGAAGCCAGGTCAGCTGCTTCAGCTCGTCCGGCGTCGGCTTGCGAACGGAAGGCGCCCGGATGGCCTCAAGTGGGGATTGCATGAAGGGCGGCGTCTCGGACAAATCGGCATCCTGTTATTCCGATGCGGTGTAGCCGTAGCGGAATGCAGATTTAACACGACTTCGCCTGATTTGAAGAGATAACTGGAGCAAGGAGGGCTTTGCTTTGTTGAAGGGCTATCCGTCGGCTTGACAATCAATCGATATAGAACAAATATAGAACACCGGCTTTCAAAAGGAGACCCGTCATGACCAATTCCGAAACCGCAAAAGCCTTCACCGACATGCTGAAGATCGGTGACCACACGGATGCCGCGAAGAAGTTCAACGCGTCCAACATTGTTAGCATCGAAGCCATGGAAGGCCCCATGGCCCGGGTTGAGGGTGCCGCCGCCGTGCAAGCCAAAAGCGACTGGTGGTATGGCGCACATGAGGTGCACAGCGTGACGGCGGAAGGGCCTTACGTGAACGGAAATCAATTCACAGTACGCTTCGCTATGGACATAACGACCAAGGAAACCGGCCAGCGCATGCAGATGCAGGAAGTCGGACTCTATACGGTTAAGGAAGGCAAGATTGCCGAGGAACGCTTTTTCTACTGAGGCTCACGTCTTCCAGAAAAACCATAGAGCCACCGCAACGAGCCCGAGTGCCAACCCACGCCGCACGATCTGGATGCTACCGTCTGCGACGAGCGCTTTCCGCAGGCTGGCGGCGAAAATTACAATAGCTGCGTGGACGGCGGTCGCCACGGCTACATAGCCGATGACGAGGGTGAGCGTCTGGTTCAACACCGGTCCTGACGCCGGATCGATGAAGGTCGGCAGCACGGCGATGTAGAAGAGTCCGGCTTTCGGATTGAGCAGATTGGTCACGAGCCCGTCACGGAACGAGCCGAAGCCGCCCTCGTCGGGCGAAGCTGGCTGCCAAGTCTGCCACGCAAGCCAGAGCAGATAAAAAAAGCCAAAGGTACGGATCGTCAGGTAAAGCCACGGCGAGGCTGCCACCACCGCGCCAAGGCCAATGGCCGCGAGGCCTCCCAGAAGCGCCAGCCCGCTCGCTACGCCTGCCACGGCGATCAGCGCTAGCTTGCGGCCCTTTGAAAGCGCTAGGGCCGCAAGCCAGGCCATGTTGGGGCCGGGCGTGAGTTCGATCAGGAAAGAAGTCAGCAGGAACTCGGGAATCCCTGCCACCGAGCCCTGTCCATTACTTCGCTGTCGCGCTAGCCACAGCCCGCTTCGCCATCACGCCGATGAGGTGGGCGCGATACTCTGCAGAGGCGTGGATATCGCCGTTGAGGCCCTTGGCGGCAGCCTTGAGGCCATCGACGGATTTGGTGTTGAACCGGGCAGACAATGCCGTCTCGGCATCTTTCCAGCGGAACACGCCATTCTCTCCGGCACCCGTAACGGCGACCCGAACGGCGGAACCTTTCTTGGCGACTGCGACACCCACCAGCGCATAACGCGAGGCCGGGTTGGGGAACTTGGCGTAGGCAAATTTCGAGGACACCGGCACGACCACCTTGGTGATCATTTCGCCATCGGCCAGCGCCGTCGCGAACATGCCCTGGAAGAACTCATCCGCCGGAACTTTGCGCTTGTTGGTGACGATGGTTGCACCCAAAGCCATCAGGCCAGCGGGATAATCCGCCGCCGGATCGTTGTTGGCGACCGAGCCGCCGATGGTGCCACGGTGGCGCACATGCGGATCGCCGATGCCTTCCGCCAAAGCTGCGAGGCCGGGAAGATGCTGCTTCACATGGGCCGAACCCGCCACTTCGGCATGCGTCGTCATCGCGCCAATGACGATATTCTTGCCCTTGACCTCGATGCCCTTGAGATCATCGACCTTGCTGAGGTCGATGATATTGGCCGGGCTTGCCAATCGGTTCTTCATGGTGGGCAAAAGCGTCTGGCCACCAGCCAGCAGCTTGGCATCATCGGCCTTGGCCAGAAGATTGGCCGCCTGCCGGGCCGAGGTTGCGCGGTGATATTTGAAATCGTACATGGTGGTTCTCCCTCGCCTTATTCCGCTGCCATTTTCTTGATCGTCTTCTGCGCTGCACGCCAGACCGCCTGTGGTGTGGCTGGCATCGCAATGTCCTCGTGGCCCAGCGCATCCGTGATCGCGTTGATCACTGCGGGTGGTGCCGCAATCGCTCCCGCCTCGCCGCAGCCCTTGATGCCGAGCGGATTGGACGGTGCCGCTGTCGAGTTAAAGCCCAGGCTGTAGGACGGCAGGTCGTCGGCGCGCGGCATGCCGTAGTCCATGAAGGATGCCGTCAGCAGCTGGCCGTTCTTGTCATAGACCGTGCCTTCGTGCAGCGCCTGTCCAATGCCCTGGGCGATGCCGCCGTGGACCTGACCTTCCACAATCATCGGATTGATGATGGTGCCGAAATCATCGACTGCGGTCCATTTCTCGACTTTCGTCACACCGGTATCGGGATCGATCTCGACCTCGCAGATGTGCACACCAGCCGGGAAGGTGAAGTTCGTCGGATCGTAGAACGCGCCTTCCTTCAGGCCCGGCTCCAGCTGTTCGCCCGTGAACTTGTGCGCGACATAAGCCTGCAGCGCAACTTCCCCGAAGGCCATGGACTTATCCGTGCCCTTCACGGTGAAGCGCCCGTCCTTGAAGTCGATGTCGGCTTCAGCTGCTTCCATGCAGAGTGCCGCCACTTTTTTCGCCTTGGCCTCCACCTTGTCCAGAGCCTTGACAATGGCGGACATGCCGACCGCGCCGGAGCGCGAGCCGTAGGTGCCCATGCCCATCTGTACCTTGTCGGTGTCGCCGTGGATGATGGCGACCTGCTCGATCGGGATGCCAAGACGGCCTGAGACAAGCTGCGCGAAGGTCGTTTCGTGGCCCTGACCGTGACTGTGCGAACCCGTCAGCACTTCCACTGTGCCGACCGGATTGACGCGAACCTCCGCCGATTCCCACAGGCCAACGCCCGCTCCCAGTGAACCCACAGCGGCCGACGGCGCGATGCCGCAGGCCTCGATATAGGCTGAATAGCCCAAGCCACGTAGCTTGCCGTTCTTGGCACTGTCACGCTTGCGCTTGCCGAAACCCGCGACATCGGCGAGCTTCAATGCCTGCTTCATCGATCCCGCGTAATCGCCCGCATCATACATCATGATGACAGGCGTCTGATGCGGCCATTTCCGTATGAAGTTCTTCATGCGGAATTTGGCCGGGTCCTGACCCAATTGACGTGCTGCGCATTCCACGAGGCGTTCCACCACGAAGGTCGCTTCTGGACGGCCTGCGCCGCGATAGGCATCGACCGGCGCAGTGTTGGTGTAGACTGTTTCGACTTCGGCATAGATCGCCGGGATATCGTACTGGCCAGAGAGCAGTGGCGCATAGAGATAGGTCGGCACGGCTGAGGCGAAAGTGGAGAGATATGCGCCCAGGTTGGCGCGCGTCTTCACACGTACAGCAAGTATCTTGCCATCCGCGTCCATTGCCATTTCGGCATGCGTCAGGTGATCCCGGCCATGGGCCACGCAGAGGAATTCCTCCGTGCGGTCCGCCACCCATTTCACCGGGCGGCCCACTTTCTTGGCGGCCCACACACAGACCGTCTCTTCTGCATAGACATAGATCTTGGAACCGAAACCGCCGCCCACATCCGGCGCGATCACCCGCAGCTTGTGCTCCGGCGCGATGCCGATGAAGGCCGACAGGATAAGCCGTGCCACATGCGGATTCTGGCTGGTGGTGTAGAGCGTGAAGGCCTCTTCGCCCGCATCGTAATCCCCGATGGCGGCGCGGGGCTCCATGGCGTTGGGGACGAGGCGGTTGTTGACGAGATCAATCTTCGTCACATGCTTGGCGGCCTTGAAGGCGACTTCCGTCGCGGCCTTGTCACCGAGGTGCCAGTCGAACACCACGTTGTCGGGCGCGACATCGTGGATTGTAGAGACGCCCTTGGCTGTCGAGGTCGCAAGATCGACAACTGCTGGCAGCGTTTCGTAATCCACCACGACTTTCTCGGCGGCGTCGCGTGCCTGCTCGATGGTCTCGGCGATGACGACAGCGACGTGATCGCCCACATAGCGAACCTTGCCATCCGCAAGGGCTGGATGCGCACCCGCTTTCATAGGCGAGCCATCCTTGGAATGGATCATCCAGCCGCAGATCAGCCCGCCCACCTTGTCGGCGGCGAGATCAACACCTGTGAGGATGCCCACAACACCAGGCATCTTCATCGCGGCTTTGCTGTCGATTTTTTTGATGTTTGCATGGGCATGGGGCGAACGCACGAAGAAGGCATGGGTCTGGCCGTGACGATTGATATCGTCCGTGTAATTGCCCTTACCGGTGATGAAGCGGTGGTCTTCCTTGCGGCGTACCGGTGCGCCAATGCCTGTGGTCGGTGTGCTCATGGTCTCTCTCCCAGTCTCTGTTCCCTCTTTCCAGAATAGGAAATTGGGCTAGGAACTTGGTGAGTTCGCTCAGCGGGCACTCACCTGGTCCCTCATCCGGCTTCACTGACGTTCAGCCACCTTTTCCCGGCTGCTGACAAACTTGTGCAGTCAGCACAAGATTTGCAGCGGGGAGAAGTGAGATCACTTCGCCATCGCGGCAGCGCCGGCTTCCACGGCCTTGACGATGTTGTGGTAGCCAGTGCAGCGGCAGATATTGCCTTCGAGTTCATCGCGGATGGTATGCTCGTCGAGCTTGTTGCCCTTGCGGTTCACCATATCGACCGCAGCCATGATCATGCCCGGCGTGCAATAGCCGCATTGCAGACCGTGATGCTCGCGGAAAGCCTCCTGCATGGGATGCAGCGTGGTGCCGTTAGCCAGGCCCTCGATCGTGACGACGGTTGCCCCTTCACAAGTGAGTGCAAGGGTGGTGCAGGATTTGACGGCCTTGCCGTCGATATGCACGACGCAGGCGCCGCATTGCGAGGTGTCGCAGCCCACATGGGTGCCGGTGAGGCGCAGATTTTCGCGCAGGAATTGAACGAGAAGCGTGCGCGGCTCGATGGTGCCGGATACAGCTTTGCCGTTCACCGTCATGGATACGGTGGCCATCAGTGTCCTCCTCCTCAGGGGCCGCATGCGATGAAGACACAGCCCGGTTTACAAGCGGTTGTTGCCGTCTTTTTTTTGGAATTGCCGAAGTCTCTCACGAACCTTCGAATTCTTCAAAAGTGAATGTGAGACGGTATTTTCCGGGGGTCAAGCGGAAAGACAGTGCGCGGGAGCTTTATTTTTCGGGCTTTTTGGTGAAATTTAACGGTCGACGGGTCGCGGGGGCTACTGGAGCACCCGCCGCCAGCGGTCCACTTCGGAGACGACATGCCGTCTCAGTGCATCAGCAGAGCGTGCCTCCCCAGCGCCTGGAACTTCCGCGTCGAAGGCTGTGAGTCTCTGGGTGGTCTCAGTCTCATCCAGCGCCGTGACGAGCGCCCGGTTCAAAGCGGAGAGGATCGCCTGGTCCGTTCCCTTCGGTGCGAAGATGGCATTCCAGGCCGTTAAGGCGAAGCCTGGCAAACCCACCTCGGCAGAGGTCGGCACATCTGGTAGCGACGCAAGCCGCCTGGTGCTTGCAACTGCCAGCGCCCGTACTTTGCCAGCCTTCACCTGCTCCACCATGATGACAGACTGGTCGACAATGAAGTCGATGACGCCAGCCAGCAGATCGTTCAGAGCCGGGCCGGTGCCTCGGTAGGTAACACCGGTCTGCATCGTGCCAATCGCCGACATCAGCAACACCGCAGCCGTATGCGAGGTCACGCCCAGTCCGGCATGACCGAAGCTGTAGGCGTCTGGCTTTGCCCGCAGCGTGGTTGCAAATTCCACAAGAGTAGCTGCCGGAAATTTGTCGCGGACGACGAGCAGAATCGGGGTCGCCGCAATCATGCCAACGGGTTCAAAATCAGCGATCGGGTCATAGGGAAGATTCGGAGTGGAGCTGGGTGCTGCGCCATGGGTACCAAGGTTGCCGACGACCAGCGTGCGACCGTCAGGCGTGGCGCGGGCGGCGCGGAGAACGCCTGTCGCCCCGCCAGCACCGCCAACATTTTCGATTATAACGCGCTGCCCGATGTGCCGTGAAAGCCCGTCGGCAGCGATACGCCCGATAACATCCGTAGGGCCACCCGCTGCAAAGGGCACGATCAGAGTTATGGGACCGGATTGCGACAAACCAGATGAAGGCGCAGCTGCGAGCGCTGCGGCGGACAGGGCGAAGGCGCGACGGGTAAACATAAGTTTTATCCTGCGGCAAAACGCGCTCACCGGCGCATCACTGTTGCGTGAGGAAATTGCACCAGATCCAGCGCCGCGACAGAATGACAGGAGCCTATCTACCCTCTAAGGTCAGGTGAAACGCCTATCTGCAGAGTTCCTAATGTCCCCCTTCAATGCCAACGGCCTGACCGGCTCGCTCTTCGCCGACCCTGAGATGGCCGAAATTCTCTCCGACCGGCGCTGGCTGGAAGCCATGCTCGATTTCGAGGCGGCGCTGGCGCGGGCGGAAGCGGAGGTCGGCGTGATTCCGAAAGCGGCGGCGGAGGTGATTGCGTCGTGCTGCGCGGTTGACCTCTACGACATTTCCGAGATCGGGCGGCGCACGACGCTGGCGGGGAATCCGGCGATTCCGCTGGTCGCCATGCTGACGGAGAAGGTGCGGGCGAAGGACGCGGCGGCGGCAGAGTTCGTGCATTACGGGGCGACGAGCCAGGATGTGATTGATACGGGATTTGCCATTTTCACCTACAATGCATTCAGGAAGATACTGGGTCGGCTGAAACGATGTGGCGATGCTCTTGCCAAGCTTGCTGAGGTTCACCGCAAGACCCCGACTGCAGGCCGAACTCTTCTTCAGCATGCGCTGCCGACCAGCTTTGGTCTCAAGTCGGCTCAATGGCTGTCGGCGATCGTAACTAGCAGCGATCTGCGAACGGTTCACTACGACATCTGGTTTCAGTTCGGTGGGGCAGTCGGCAATCTTGCAGCGCTTGGTGACAAGGCAGACGAGGTTCGGGATATCTTATTTCGCCAATACCTCCCCATGGGCGAGGGACGGTCGCCGGGAAAGTTCAGGTATCGCGGGCCGACTTGGCCCTGGCATACCAATCGCGCGCGCATTCAAGATATAGCCGCCCAGCTTGGCATCCTCTGCTCCACTCTCGGCAAGATCGCCCGCGATATCGCCCTCCTGATGCAAACCGAGGTGGCCGAAGTCTTCGAGCCTTCCGCGCCCGGTAAAGGCGGTTCCTCCACCCTGCCCCACAAGCGCAACCCGGTGCAGTCCGTTGCGATCATCGCCATCGCGACGCGCACGCCGGGCCTCGTCGCCACAATGCTGTCGGCGGGCCTGCAGGAGCATGAGCGCGGCATCGGCGGCTGGCATGCGGAATGGGACACGATGCGCGAGTTGCTGCTGCTCACAGGTGCCGCGACCCTGCACATGCAGACCATGCTCGAAGGGCTGGAGGTCGACACCGAGCGCATGCGCGCCAACCTCGAACTCACCAACGGGTTGATCATGGCGGAGCGCGTGACCTTTGCGCTGGCTCCGGCGCTTGGGAAGTCGAAAGCGAAGAGCTTCATGGAGGCGGCGTGCAAGCAGGCGGTGGCTCAGAAGCAGCATCTGCGCGAGGTGCTGCGGGATATGCCGGAAGCGGTAGCGCTTGATATCGATGCGCTGTTCGACCCCGCGACCTATCTGGGCGCAAGCGACGTGTTTATCGACCGCATCCTCGCGCTGTATGAGGACGAGAAGCAGTACATGACTGGTGCCTGATCCTGATGGTGTCTCGAGGCTCGCCAAGGGGCTCGCGCCTCGACATGAGGATGTTTCGGCTCCTCATGTCGAGGTGCGCAGCGAAGCGGAGCCTCGAGATACCATCAGGATATGGCTCCACAAGTGGAGAAGGAAACAGGAATGCCCATCAAAACCATCAACGGCGAACCGTTCAACATACTCGTGGAGGGCAAAGTAGATGCTCCGGCGCTGCTGTTCTCCAACTCGCTCTCCTCCAATCTCTCGATGTGGGATGCGCAGGTGGAAGCCCTGAAAGACCAGTTCCGCATCATCCGCTACGACTCTCGCGGCCACGGAAAGAGCGTAGCGAAGGCGGAGCCTTATTCCATCGCGCAGCTCGGGTGCGATGCGCTTGCCATCATGGATGCGCTTAAGGTGGAGAAAGCGCATTTCTGCGGGCTCTCCAAGGGCGGCATGGTGGGACAATGGCTGCTGACGCACCACCGCGACCGCATCGGCAAGGCAGTGCTGGCCAACACCGCCGCGCTGATGGCACCAGCTGAGTTATGGAACGGACGCATCCGCAATGTCTCGGCCAACGGCATGGTGGCAATCGTGGACGCCACTATTGAGCGCTGGTTCACGAAGGGCTTTGTCGAGCGCGCGCCGAAAGACATCGCTGCGGTCAGGAAAATGATCGCGAGCACGCCCGCCCAAGGTTATTGCGGCTGCTGCGCCGCCATCCGTGATATGGACCAGCGCGAGAGCATCCGCGGCATCATCAACCCGGTGCTGCTCATCTCCGGTGCGCACGATCCTGCGACGACGCCCGCCATGATGGAGCTGATGAAAGAGCGCATCAGGGGCGCACAGTGGGTGTCGCTGGATGCATCGCATATCTCGAACATGGAGCGGCCAGAGGCGTTCACGGCGGCGATGAAGGAATTCCTGAAATGACCACAGACGCAGACCGCATCGCCAACGGTACAAAAAACCGCCGCAAGGTGCTGGGCGACGCCCATGTCGACCGCTCGCTGAAGAACCGCACGGAGTTCAACGCGGAGTGGGTGGATTTCATCACGCGCGTGGCGTGGGGGGACGTCTGGCAGCGCCCTGGGCTCGACTGGAAGAAACGTTCGGTTGTCGTGCTGGCCGTCGCGACAGCGCTGGGTCGATGGGAGGAGTTTCGCATCCACGTGAAGGGGGCCATCCATAACGGCCTGACCAAGGACGAGATCAAGGAAGTGCTGATGCAATGCGCGGTGTATGCGGGCGTTCCGGCGGCGAACACGGCGTTCCATGAAGCGGCGAAGGTTTTCGAGGAAATGGAGAAGGGCTGAGACTTGTCAGCTCCAGCCGTCACAACGCGCGATACCCGCGCCTGAAATAGAGCAAAGGCGACACTTCCGCGCCCGTGACAGCTTGTTCCACCATACCGATGATGACGATGTGGCTGCCAACCGGCGTCATCTCGGTAAGGCGGCAGCAGAAACTAGCCAGCGCCTTTTCCAGCACGGGCGGTCCGTTGCCCATGCGCCAGCCGTGCGATGCCCGGAAACGATCAGCACCATCCAGCCCGCTCGCGCCAGCAAACACCGTCGCCACCTCCTGTTGCGCGCTTGACAGCACGTTCACTGAGAACACGCCATTCTCGCGTATCCGGCGCAAGGTAGCACTGGTCTGGTTGAGGCACAGCAGCAGGCTGGGCGGCGCGTCGCTGACGGAGGTGACAGCCGTTGCGGTGGCGCCGCCAAGCCCGCCAGGGCCATCGGTCGCGATGACATGAACGGCTCCGGCGACATGACTCATTGCGTCTCGAAAGAGCGCGCCGGAAACGGAATTTTGAGGATTGAGGGACATTGCGCCGAGGGCTGGAGAGACAGATCCCTCACATCGCGATCCCGGACCTCCCCGTCAAGGGCGGCGTGTCAGTATGACTTTCTGAGATACTCAATGAAATGCGCAACAGCCAATCTGGCCTCTTCCGGCTTTTCCGCCAGGATGGAATCGACTAGCGCCTGTCGCAGCCCAGCCGGAATATTGAGATCCCTCAGACGGTTGTGGGCACACCAGGCGCGGCGAAACTCGCGTTTCAGGGCGAACAATTGCTCCGCCACAGCGGGCAGGTTAGCCGCAACAGCAATCGCTTTTTCCAGTCGACGATCAGCTGCCATATAACCATCGAGGTCGCCGACAAGGGCTGATCGCTTGATCGAGCGGGCAAGGTCCATAATGGCAGCGCGATCAGCCAAAGCCCCGTTGCGCGCGGCGGCTTCAGCCATCTGCTGCTCCAGTATCAATCGCCGGTCCAGTTGCGGCAGGAGATGCTCCCGCCTGATCGGGGCGACGATGCAGCCATCGCCCTGAAGCGCAAGCAGGCCGGTCGATGCAAATTCTTCCGACACAACGCGGACATCGCCAGTGGTGCATCGCAGGCGTATGGCAAGTTGCTGAAACGTCACGGATTGACCTGGTGCCAGACGCGCCAGATCGATATCATCGGCTAAAAGTGTCCGCAGTTCCGCAAGGCGCACGTTCTTCGCGTCATCAATCATGACTGCTTGTTCTTGAACAGACATTGTCTTTCAGGCCCACCGCGCGATACCGGGATGTGCTCTACCGCTTTTCACCGCCAACTGATTTACACATGATCGGTTGAGAAATGCTTCGGATTCACAAAACAGTTTTCATCAATTTTGTTCGCGCGCAAACAAACTCTATTAACGCCGGTTTCTTTGCTCCGATTGCCATTAATCCATGCATGCGCGCAAGCCCGTCTAGAATTTTTCTGCAATGCATGAAAACGGAACTGATCAAGGCACATTCTGGCGTGCATCAAACTCGTGGAAATTCGTCGGTTTCAACGACGGTGTCAGGCAATGATGGAGGGCTGGAATTGAGCACCGCTCTCATCCAACCGTCATCTTGTAACTGCAGACAGCCCTCAAGGCTCAACCAGAGCATGTTTGAATGCAAATTATTTCACTAAAAATATTTGTTTTACCAGTGATATATCTCGCTCATTAATTTATTTCCTAGCGAAAACACCTTTCTGCTAGTTTTGCGGCCAAAAAGCGGCTCACCCGGATTGATGCATCCGATCATTGCGGGATATGGATTGAAACAGCTGCCGTTCGGCCTGTACGATGATTGCATCGCAAAAGTTGAACGGAGCACAGGCGGGTTCGCCCTCGGGAGGGGTGTGGATGGAAGTTTTCCTGCAACAGGTGATCAACGGTATCACCCTTGGGTCGATCTACGGCCTCATCGCCATCGGCTACACGATGGTTTTTGGCATCATCGGTATGGTGAATTTTGCCCACGGCGACGTTTTCATGGTTGGCTGTTTTGTGGCTTTGATCATGTTTATGATCGTAACAGCTGTGCTTGGCACAAGCGGAGCAGCGGTGTTCCTTGCGCTCCTTGTGTGTCTGATCATTAGCGTGCTGGTCACCGGTCTTTACAACTGGAGTATTGAGAAGGTCGCATATCGCAAATTGCGCGGGTCGTTCCGGCTCGCACCACTTATTTCAGCCATCGGCATGTCGATCCTCCTCATCAACTTCGTGCAGGTCAGCCAGGATGCTCGCAACAAGCCAGTACCGACGATCATCGACGGCGGCATCACGCTGATGCGCAGTCCGAATTTCGATGTCGTACTCGCTTACAAAGACCTTCTGATCATGGTGGTGACCGCTGTGTTGCTGCTGATCTTCTGGTATCTCGTGCAGAAGACGCCGCTTGGTCGCGCACAGCGCGCCTGCGAGCAAGATCGCAAGATGGCGGCGCTGCTCGGCATCAACGTCAACAAAACCATTGCAATCACTTTCATCATCGGCGCGGGTCTGGCCGCCGTTGCCGCCACGATGTGGCTCGTGAAATACAACGTTGTTTCTTACAAGGACGGGTTCATTCCCGGTGTGAAAGCCTTCACCGCAGCAGTGCTGGGCGGTATCGGCTCACTGCCCGGTGCAGTGCTGGGCGGGTTGCTGATTGGCCTTATAGAGAGCCTTTGGTCGGGCTATTTCTCGATCGACTACAAGGATGTCGCGGCTTTCACCATTCTCGTAATCACGCTGATCTTCCTGCCTCAGGGCATTCTCGGCAAACCTGAAGTGGAGAAGGTCTAGATGTCCGCTCCAGTGCGCGCCGACGCCGCATCAGCGGCAGAGGTTTCGGAACATTTCGATGCGACGGGTGCGCTCAAGGCGGCACTGTGGGCGGCGCTTGTGGCGCTCGGCCTGTTCGGACTCATCGTCGGACTCAAGACCGATCAATCGCTGAACAATGAGATCGTGCTGAAGCCGCGCGTTGGCTTGTTGGCAAGCATGGTTGGTGCCGTGTTCATCGGCAGCATGCTCCGCAGCTGGTTCGCATGGAACGGGGCACGGGCAGCGGCCGCACGACAGGCGGCGGGTGGTTCGAAGCTCGACATGCAAAAGATCGAGATGGTCGCACTGCCACTGTTCGTCGGCTTTCTTGCGATATTTCCTGTCCTTGTCATCATGACTTCGGGATGGGGTACTGTACCGAAATGGGTGGATAATTTCGGCGTGCTGATCCTGATCTACATCATGTTGGGCTGGGGGCTTAACATTGTGGTTGGCCTCGCGGGCCTGCTGGATCTCGGCTACGTCGCATTCTACGCAATCGGCTCCTACACCTATGCGCTTCTTGCCGCCGTTTCGGCTCAGAATGGCTGGCCGTTCTCGTTCTGGATTGCCCTGCCAGTCGCAGGCGTGATGGCGGCGATGTGGGGCATCATGCTCGGCTTCCCCGTGCTACGCCTCAGAGGTGATTATCTCGCCATCGTGACACTGGCCTTCGGTGAAATCATCTATCTCGTCGCGCTGAACTGGCGTGATCTGACGGGCGGTGGCGCAGGGCTTTCCGCCCCCAAGATCGATTTTTTCGGTATTCCCTTCAGCGTTTCCGACAACGGTTTTGCGGCACTTTTTGGACTGGAGCCCTCTCCGGCGTATCGAACAATTTTCCTTTATTACACAGTCCTCGTCCTTGCGCTGATCACTGCCTGGGTCACGTTGCGGCTCAAGCGGTTGCCTGTTGGACGCGCCTGGGAAGCATTGCGCGAGGATGAAATCGCTTGCCGGGCAGTCGGCATGAACACAACGAATACGAAGCTAACTGCATTCGCCATAGGCGCGATGTTTGGTGGCTTCGCCGGCGCTTTCTTTGGTGCGCGCCAGGGCTTTATCACGCCGGAGAGCTTCGTCTTCGAGCAATCTGCACTGATCCTGGCTATCGTCGTGCTGGGTGGCGCGGGTTCGCTGATCGGTGTTGTCATCGCAGCCATTGTTCTGATCGGCGGCAGTGAACTTCTACGTGAGCTTGAATTCCTGCAACCCTACATCGGTGACGATCCTTCCAAGTATCGCATGCTTCTGGTCGGTGGCGGCATGGTGCTGATGATGCTGTGGAAGCCGCGTGGCCTGATCTCCACGCGTGCGCCATCGATCTTCCTCAAGGAGCGCAAGATCATCGGCTCTGACATGATCAAGGAGGGTCACGGCTGATGACGCGCCCCTCGTCCATTCCCATCCTCAAGGTCGAGCATCTGACGATGCGATTCGGTGGTCTTATCGCCATCAACGACCTGTCGTTCACCGCCAGCCGCGGCGAGATCACGGCGTTGATCGGTCCTAACGGGGCCGGCAAAACCACTGTATTCAACTGCATCACCGGTTTCTACAAACCGACCGAGGGGCGCATTGCATTCCGCCATGGAAATGGTGATTTCGATACACGGATTGAGGCGCTGACCGACAGTGACCGCCCCATGGAACGGCCGGGCGCGGACAGACTGTTTCTGCTGGAGCGCATGCCCGATTTCGAGGTCACGGCCATCGCGAAGGTTGCTCGCACGTTCCAGAACATCCGGTTGTTCTCCGGCCTCACCGTGCTGGAAAACCTGATGGTCGGCCAACATAACGCCCTGATGCAGGCCTCGCAGTGGACGCTGGGTGGCCTGTTTGGCCTCAAGCGCTACCGTGATGCGGAACTGGCTGCGATAGAGAAAGCCAAATACTGGCTCGAGAGAACCCGGCTGATGGATCGCGCCGATGATCCGGCGGGTGATCTGCCCTACGGCGACCAGCGTCGGCTCGAAATTGCCCGCGCGATGTGCACGGACCCGCAAATGCTCTGTCTTGACGAGCCAGCAGCGGGCCTTAATCCGCGCGAGAGTGCCGAACTGAACACGCTCCTGCGGTCCATCCGCGACGAACAGGGTACCGCGCTGATGCTAATCGAGCACGACATGTCCGTGGTGATGGAAATTTCGGATCATGTCGTTGTGCTGGACTACGGAACCAAGATTTCCGACGGCACTCCGAAAGACGTACAGAACGACCCCAAGGTCATCGCGGCGTATCTGGGCGCGGAAGACGAAGAAGAAGTCGCCAAGATCGAGGCGGAGGTCGGATTATGAGCGCCGCTGTTGCCATATCCGCTCCGCGCCCCCTGCTGCAGGTTAGGGGCGTCAAAGCGTACTACGGCAAGATCATAGCGCTTAAGGGCGTCGATCTTGATGTGAACGAAGGCGAGATCGTTACGCTGATCGGTGCCAATGGCGCGGGCAAGTCCACTTTGATGATGACAATCTTCGGCACCCCACAGGCGCGGGAGGGCAAGATCATTTATCGGGGCCAGGACATTACCCGCACTGAAACCCATGACATCGCGCAGCTTGGTATCGCGCAATCGCCCGAGGGACGACGCGTTTTCCCGCGCATGACCGTGTTCGAAAACCTGCAGATGGGCTCGGCAGTACCAGGCATGCAGTATTTCAAGGATGATCTCGACAAGATCTGCACCATCTTTCCGCGCCTCAAGGAGCGACTGCAACAGCGCGCCGGAACACTATCGGGCGGCGAGCAGCAAATGCTGGCGATTGCCCGGGCCCTGATGTGCAGGCCCAAACTTTTGTTGCTCGACGAGCCTTCGCTGGGCCTCGCGCCCATCATCGTTCGCCAGATTTTCGAGGTGATCAAAGACGTGAACAAGCGCGAAGGCATGACCGTGTTCCTTGTCGAGCAGAACGCTTTCCACGCATTGAAGCTGGCGCACCGCGCCTATGTGATGGTCAATGGCCTGATTACCATGACTGGCACTGGCAAGGAATTGCTGGCCGATCCCCGCGTACAGGCGGCATATCTCGAAGGCGGGGGACACTAGAATGAGGGCGTCTTGACTATGCAGGGCATTCTTTACGAAGAGCATTCGATCTGGCTGTTTATACTCGTCACCATCGTGATGGGTGGCGCTGCAGCATGGCAGATGGGGCGTGCTGTGGCACAAACCTGGCGTCCCTTCACGATCCTTCCTGTGTATGTGGCGTTGCTGACATGCGGCGTGCGCTTCATCCACTTCGCAATGTTTCAGGGCACTCTGCTCAGCATCCAGTATTTCATCGTTGATTTCGCCACACTTTTCATCGCCACGATGATCGGTTGGCGCATGCAGCGGGTTCAGCAGATGTGCACACAATATTCCTTTGCCTTTGAAGGTTCGGGGCCGCTTTCGTGGCGTCGTAAAGGATAAGGACGGGATTTGACGTTTTCGGATGACAAGCGGCTGAAAAAGGTCTTGATTGCCTTTCAGAGACGCCGCTTGGCCCTCCAAAACCGCGTCCGGGAGCGGCGACCCCCGGGAACAAAAATGGGAGAATCCATATGAATCGCAGAAGCCTCCTGGCGGGCCTTGCCCTGAGCACCATGCTCAGCAGCGCCGCCTATGCGCAGGATCTGAAAGTGGGCGTTATCGGCCCGGTTACCGGCCCCAACGCAGCTTTCGGCAAGCAGCTGACAGACGGGTTTGCACAGGCCGTTGCTGACATCAACGCGAAGGGCGGCATTCTTGGCCGCAAGATCGTTGGTGTTACGGGTGATGATGCCTCCCAGCCCGCACAGGGCGTGTCGGTTGCCAACAAGCTGACGTCGGAAGGCGTTCGCCATGTTATCGGACCGTTCAACTCCGGCGTGACGCTTCCGGCTTCGGAAGTCTATGCCGAGAATGGTACGATGCTGATTACCCCTTCGGCGACAAACCCGAAGATCACCGAGCGCGGCCTGTGGAACGTGTTCCGCACATGCGGACGGGATGACCAGCAGGGCGCAGTGGCCGCTGCTTATCTCGCCAAGAACTTCCAGGGCAAGAAGGTTGCCGTGGTGCATGACAAGACGCCGTATGGCCAGGGTCTCGCGGATGAAACCCGCAAGGCGATGAACACAGCCGGCATCAAAGAAGTCATGTTCGAAGGCGTGAACGTCGGCGAAAAGGACTTCTCGGCCCTCATCACCAAGATCAAGGCCGCTGGCGTTGATGTGGTGTACTGGGGCGGCCTTCACACCGAGGCCGGCCTGATCGTGCGCCAGATGCGCGACCAGCAGGTTCGCGCACCTCTGATGTCCGGCGACGGCATCACGTCCGATGAGTTCGCGACCATCGCTGGTCCGGGCGCAGAAGGCACGCTGATGACCTTCCCGCCTGATCCCCGCAAGCGTCCGGAAGCTGCCGCCCTGGTGAAGGCTTTCGCTGCCAAGGGTGTAAACCCCGAGGCTTACACGCTCTACACCTACGCCGCCGTCGAAGTGATGGCCGCAGCCGCAACTGGCGCCAAGACGCTGGATTCGAAGAAGATGGCCGAGTACATCCGCTCGGGCGTCACCTTCAAGACCGTCATTGGCGAGCTGAAGTTTGACAAGAAGGGTGACATTACCCGTCCAGACTACGTGATGTACACGTGGAAAAAGGTCGGCGACAAGATCACCTACGTCGAGAATTGATCTCTCGACAAGGATCTGAAAAAACACAACAAACCGCCGGAGCAATCCGGCGGTTTTTTTATGATCTATCCCAATCTGCCCAACGCCGGAAACACCTCCAGCAACCAGTAGCTTGCCGTCGCAATTCCGCCGGTGAGAAATGCCAGGCCTGTCAGCACCAGCAGGCCACCCATCACCTTCTCGATCAGGCCCATGCGGCTTTTCAGGCGGCCCATCAGACGCGTGAACGGCCCCATGAACAAGGCGGCGAGCAGGAATGGAATGCCGAGGCCCAGCGAATAGACCGCCAGCAGCCCCATCCCCTGCCCTACCGTGGCCTGCGCGCCCGCAACAGCCATGACGGAGCCCAGAACCGGGCCGATGCAGGGCGTCCAGCCAAAGGCGAAGGCGAGGCCCATGAGATAGGAGCCGATGAGGCTGGCCGGTTTCGCCACCTGAAAGCGCGCCTCGCGATAGAACAGCCCGATGCGGAAGACGCCCAAGAAGTGCAGGCCCATGGCGATGATGGCGAGTCCGGCGATTGTGGCCAGCACATCGGAATAGCGCCGGAGAACACCCCCTATAGACGAGGCACCAGCGCCCAGCAGCACGAACACCGTGGCGAAGCCAAGGACGAAAAGACAGGATGCCGCCAGCACACGCGGGTTGAAACGCGGCTCGCTGCCGGTCATGGCCGAGACGCTCGTGCCCGCCATATACGCCAGATAGGGCGGCACCAGCGGCAGCACGCAGGGGCTGAGGAAGGACAGCAATCCAGCGATCAGTACGCCGGTGAGTGTGATATCAGGCATGGAACCTCTTTATGGTCAAAATCCTTGGTCAAACCGCTCATGTCATGCAAGCCTATTGTCATGACAGTCACTGCAATGTGTGAGGCCTGTGATGCTCAATCTGATCACTGATGTGCCTGGTGTTGAGGTCGGTAATGCCGAGGATGCAAAGCTTGGCTCCGGCGTGACCGCGATCGTGTTTGATGATCCCGCGACAGCTTCAGGCATTGTGCCGGGTGGTGCGCCCGGCAGTTTCGATACCGCCCTGCTGGAACCGGAGAATACGGTACAGCAGATAAACGCCGTGTTTTTGTCGGGCGGTTCGGCCTTCGGTCTGGCATCGGGAACCGGAGTTCAGGCCGCCTTGCGCGAGGCCGGTCGCGGTTTCGCAGTGGGACCTGTGCGGGTACCCATCGTGGTTGGCGCAATTCTGTTCGACTTGCTGAATGGCGGCGACAAGAACTGGGGCCGCTTCACGCCCTATCCGCAACTGGGATTCGATGCTGCGCAGGCGGCAGCGGAAAGCTTCGCGCTCGGTACCGCAGGTGCGGGTTACGGTGCGACAACGGCCAATCTCAAGGGCGGGCTTGGGTCGGCCAGTGCGAAGACATCCTCGGGCTTCACCGTCGGTGCCATTGTAGCAGTGAACGCCATCGGCATGGCAACCATGGGCGACAGCCCGCATTTCTGGGCATCGCCCTACGAAGTAGGCAACGAGTTCGGTGGACTGGGCATGACATCGCCCGCGTCATCCGGCGCCTTGCGGATGCGGCTGAAGGGAGACCGCCCCGCCACGACCATCGCCTGCGTAGCATGTGATGCCGTGCTGACGAAGGCACAGGCCAAACGTCTGGCCATCATGGCGAACGACGGACTGGCCCATGCCATTCGCCCGCCGCATGCGCCGTTTGATGGCGATACGGTCTTCGCGGCCGCCACGGGCAAGCGGCCTCTGGGCGAGAATGCGATACGCGATCTGACCGAGATAGGCATGGTGGCCGCCGATTGTCTGGCCCGTGCCATTGCGCGCGGGGTCTACGAGGCAAAAGCTCTGCCCTATGCCAATGCGCTGACCAGTTGGAAGGATCGTTTCGGGCCGAAGTAGCTTAATGCATCACAGCGCCAGAGGGCGGCCTTTCCATGGCTGCCAGGTTCCGCGAGGCATCCTCCCGCAGTTCCGCCATGAAGCGACCACGCGGGAAAGCGACGCCCACTGTCGCACCATTGCGCCAGACTATCTGCGCAGGCATCAACGTGTTGCGGTTGTCGAGCAGGATTTCAATCTGATCCGGAATATAGGGTACCTCGCCGAATTTCAGCAACGCACCGTCCTCGGAATAGTTCTTCACCATGCAGCTCATTGTGGAGCTGCGAGCATTGAAGACAACCCGCGCGCCCAGAAGGCTCCGGTTGCGTGTCGATTTGCGCCGCTCGATCATTGCACTGACATTCCAATACTTACCGCAGTATTGATCTAATCAGAATAGATCGGAGATGACAGGTTAACACATTGTTATGGTTAACCTGACTGACTTCACACAAACGCCCGATCAGCCCGGAAGCCCTGCACATCGCAAAACGGCGTCTCGCCTGTGATCATCTCGGCAATGATACGCCCGCAGACGGCTGCATTCGTCAATCCGTGATGGGCATGACCGAACAGGAACCACAGGCCCTTGTGGCGCGGCGCAGGACCGATAATCGGCGTCATGTCAGGAAGAGCCGGGCGACAGCCCATCCACGGAGTGGCTTCAGCACGCGCTTCCAGAGGGAAGAGTTCCCGCGCCCAGGGCTCGCAGCGATCAATCTGCACCGGGGTGGGCGGCGCATCGCGGTGTGCGAATTCCGCGCCTGTCGTCATGCGAATGCCTTTGGTCATGGCAGCCAGCGCAAAGCCGGTGTCGGAATCGATCACGGTGCGCGACAGCGTAGCGTTCCCCTTAGCCTTGTAGTGCATGTGGTAGCCCCGCTTGACGAAGAGCGGGATATTGTAGCCAAGCGGCCCAAAAATATCCGAGGACCAGGGCCCGAGCGCCACCACGACATCCCTCGCAAGGACAGGGCCTTGTGGACCCGTAACCTGCCAGTCCGTACCCGACCGGGTGAGCGACTTTGCATCTGCATTCACAAAGATACCCCCGCGACGCTTGAAGAGATCAGCATAGCCCTGTGTCAGGGCCAGCGGATCGCGCAATGAGGACGGATCCTTCCAGTGGAAAGCACCCGCAGACTTCTGGGCCGAAAGATGTGGCTCCAGTTGCGCCAGTGATTTGGCATCGAGCAATGCGTAGTTGACGCCAAACTCCCGGTTCAGCCGCTCGGCATCCTTCTTCGTCTTCTCGACGCTTTCGGGCTTGCGATACATCTGGATCCAGCCACCGGGGCGCAACAGGTCCGTGATACCAGCTTCAGCTGCCAATTCCTGATGCTCCGCCAGGCATCGCTCGAACAGCGGGCGGTTGACGCGGATCGTGCGTTCGATCCGTTCAGGCGTGGCGTTGCGCCAGTACTTGAACAGCGGAGGCGCGATGCTGAGCAGGCTGGATATCTGGTAATGCGCCTCGGTCTGTCCATTCAGCGCGTAGCGAATGAGCTTTCCCAGACCGGTCGGGAAGGAATAGGGCAGGAAGGCCTCGCGCTGGATCAGTCCGGCATTGCCGTAGGATGTTTCCTCGCCTGGACCTTTCCGGTCCACGAGCACCACTGACCTGCCTTTTTTCTGCAGATGCAAAGCCGCGGCCACACCAACCACGCCAGCCCCGAGAACCATCACATCGCAGCGCATCTGTACTCCAAAAAAACGCTATTGCCCTGTGTGCAAAATCGTTAAGTCAGACCAGTCTTTCAAGATGCTGGTTTTTCCAAACCGGCGTTGAAAAACCGGTATTTTGACAGATACGTAGTGAAAGAAGCTGGCCACGTGCTCGATTACCTTACGAAACCATTTGCATGGATCGGACGTTACGGCACGCAGGGATTCGCGCTCTCGATCTTCGTGGGTCTGGCGCTGCCCCAGTTCGCGGCAGCTGCGCGCCCCCTGCTCGCTGTCACCATCTTCATTTTTGTCATGCTCACCTTCGCCCGCGCGGAGGAGACCAAGGTCCGGGCGCTGATGGCATCACCCAAACCGCTGATCCTCGCCTCGCTTTGGCTGATGATAGCGCCTGCCGCCGTCATCACTGCGATCCTGACTGGCATCGGGCGGGGAAACCTTGATCCCGGCCTCGTGCTGGGCCTTGCCGTGATGGGCGCAGCGCCGCCCATCATGTCGGCACCTGCCGTCGCGATGATGCTGGGGCTGGAGCCGACGCTGCTTTTGACTGCTGTGCTGGTGACAACGACGCTGGCACCCGTCGTTTCTCCCATACTGGTCGACATCATCGCGGGTGCTGCCGTGCCGCTGGACATCAACGTGCTGATCCACCGATTGCTGCTGCTGATCGGCGGGGCGATCATCGGGGCTATTTTGCTGCGCAAGGCGCTGGGGATGGAGCGGATACGCGCCAACAAGGAAACCTTCGATGGCATTGGCGTGATCATGTATTTTCTCTTCGCCATCGCCGCGATGGACGGCGTGATGGATGCGGCGCTGGCTGATCCGTGGAAAGTGGCGCAATTCCTGGGCTTCGCCTTCGGCATGGCGGCTCTTGGATTCGCGGCGGCATGGATAGTGTTGAGGTCGTTCAGTGGCGCTGATCGCTTCGTCCTTGGCTATTGCACCTGTCAGCGCAACATGGGCTTGCTGATTGCGGCGCTGGGAGCAGCTGCTCCCAAGACAACATTTCTGTTCTTCGCGCTCGCGCAGTTCCCTATCTATCTGATGCCGATGATCGTGAAGCCGATTGCCGGACGGTTTAGCGTGGACAAAAGCGGCTGACTGTTGCCCTCCGATGGCTTGAGGATTACCACTCCCCCCATGGCCCGCCCTATCATCATCTCACCCTCGATCCTGTCCGCCGATTTTTCCGCGCTGGGTGCAGACATCGAGGCCATCGACCGGGCTGGTTGCGACTGGGTGCATTGTGATGTGATGGACGGGCATTTCGTGCCCAACATCTCGTTCGGGCCGGATATTCTGAAATCTATCCGCCCCAGGACAAAAAAGTTCTTCGACGTTCATCTCATGATTTCGCCTGTGGACCTTTATGTCGAGGCCTTCGCCAAGGCAGGCGCTGACCTCATTTCGCTGCATGTCGAGGCCGGGCAGCATGCCCATCGCTCGCTCAAACTGATCAGGAGCCTGGGCAAGAAGGCGGGCATCGTGCTGAACCCGCAGACATCCGAGAGTGCCATCGAGCATCTGCTGCCTTTCGTCGATCTCGTGCTTGTCATGACGATTTCTCCCGGATTCGGCGGGCAGGCGTTCGAGCCTTCGATGCTGGAGAAAATCCGCAGGATCAACGCGATGATCGGCGACCGACCGATTGATCTGGAAATCGACGGTGGCTGCACGCCGGAGAATGCAGGTGCCATCGCCAGGGCGGGGGCCAATGTGTTCGTCGCAGGTTCCGCCGTGTTCAAGGGTGGACCAAAGGCCTATGCAGCCAATATCGCAGCAATCCGCCATGCTGCGGAAGATGCAGTCGGTATTCGTGTCTGATCCGGCCAAGGGGCAGAGCACCCTGCCCCAGGCCTTCGGTGCTGCCTTGATTGTGGCGGCGGGTGCAGGACTGGCGGTCGCCCTGCGCATCCTTGGTTTTGAAGAACCGGCTTCGGACCGCACGGTACTGCTCGTGCTGATCACTGCGGCGGGCGGTTTTGGTGCTATGCTTGTTATTGCCGTGCTGGCGCTGTGGATAGCAGGTGGCTGGAACCGCTGGCTACGCGCCTTGATTGGCGGCACAGGTGTGGGCGGGCTGTTCATCCCGGCCACATTGTTTTTCTTCGCCCTCAAGATCCGCGTCATCGACGGGCGGATCGAGGCGAATTCCGTAGCTGATCTGCGTTTTGGCGAGATCGCCTGGTCGATGTTCGGTGCCATGGGCATGTTTACACCCACCGGGCTGCGCTATCTCGCGCCATGGCCTGTGATTGCCGTGACCGTGATGGCGGCATCCATCCTGTTTTTCTGGCCCACGCGGCTTTCGCTTGATAGTCCGGAGTTTCCTTCATGATCACCCGCTATTCCCGCAAGGAAATGACCGCAATCTGGTCGCAGGCCACGAAATACCGGATCTGGTTCGAGATCGAGGCCCACGCGACCGATGCGCTGGCCGATCTCGGCGTGGTGCCGCATTCGGCAGCCAAGGCGATCTGGGAAAAGGGCAGCACCATCGCCTTCAACGATGCCGATGTGGAGCGGATCGACGCTATCGAGCAGGAGGTAAAACACGACGTGATCGCGTTCCTCACCCATGTATCCGAGACTGTGGGTCCAGAAGCGCGCTTCATGCACCAAGGCATGACCTCATCGGATGTGCTGGACACGACGTTTGCGGTGCAACTGGCGCGCGCTTCAGACCTGTTGCTGGCGGACCTCGACAGCTTGCTGGCAGCCATCAAAACACGCGCGATGGAGCACAAGCTGACGCCCTGCATCGGCCGTTCGCATGGCATCCACGCCGAGCCAGTGACCTTTGGCCTCAAGCTGGCGCAGGCCTATGCGGAATTCGCGCGCAACCGCGAGCGGCTTGTCGCGGCGCGGCGCGATATCGCGACCTGTGCTGTGTCAGGCGCTGTCGGCACCTTCGCCAACATTGATCCGCGTGTGGAGGAGCATGTTGCCGCGAAAATGGGGCTGTCCGTCGAGCCTGTCTCCACACAGGTTATTCCGCGCGACCGCCATGCGATGTATTTCGCGACGCTGGGCGTGATCGCCTCGTCCGTCGAGCGCGTCGCTATCGAAATCCGCCACCTGCAGCGAACCGAAGTGCTTGAGGTGGAGGAGTTTTTCGCGCCGGGCCAAAAGGGCTCCTCAGCCATGCCGCACAAGCGCAACCCGGTGCTTACCGAGAACCTGACGGGTCTGGCGCGGATGGTGCGGTCGTATGCGCTGCCCGCTATGGAAAATGTGGCACTGTGGCACGAGCGCGATATCAGCCATTCGTCGGTTGAGCGCTACATCGGCCCGGATGCCACAATCACGCTGGACTTTGCGATTTCCCGCCTCACCGGCGTGATCGAGAAACTGGTGGTCTATCCCCAGAACATGCGCAGGAATCTCGACAGGCTCGGCGGCCTGCATAATTCGCAGCGCGTGCTGCTGGCGCTGACCCAGGCGGGAGCCAGCCGCGAGGATTCCTACCGTCTGGTCCAGCGTAATGCCATGAAGACCTGGGAACACGGCGCGGATTTCCTGACATCACTCAAGGCGGATATGGATGTGATGAAGCACCTGAAGGCGGAGGCACTGGATGCAATGTTCGACGAGGCCTATCATTTCAAGCATGTGGACACGATCTTCAGCCGCGTGTTCGGGTGAGATGGAATTGAGATAACGGAGGGCCCCGATGAAAATCAGTGAAACCGACATTCTCATCATCCCGGGCTATACCGGCTCCGGTCCGGAGCATTGGCAGACGCGCTGGGAACAGAAGATAGCGACCGCGCGCCGCGTGGAGCAGCGGGATTGGCTGAAGCCGCATTTCAGCGAGTGGCAGGACAATGTGCTGGCTGCCGTTAAAGCCGCCACACGACCAGTTGTGCTGGTTGCGCATTCCCTTGGCGCGATCACCGTAGTGCACGCCGCGAAACGGCTGACGAAGGTGAAAGGGGCTTTGCTCGTAGCGCCGCCGGGCGAGACCTACATGGTGGAACACGAGGATATCGATCTGAAATTCGCGGATGTGCCGCGTGATCCCCTGCCCTTTCCTTCTGTGCTCGTGGCTTCGCGGAATGATCCGTTCTGTCCCCATCTGGAAGCGGAAGAATGGGCCTATGCATGGGGTGCGGCATTCAGCGACGCGGGAGAATCAGGGCATATCAACACGGATTCCGGCCATGGTCCGTGGCCTGAGGGCTTGATGCGCTTTGCCGGTTTTCTGTCGAAACTCTAGGCCGCTTTCAGACGCTCGGAAAATGTATCGACATCACGCTTGAGGCTGGCACCGATTTCGGCAAGCGCTTCCATCGCCTTTTGCAGTTCGGCGGTTTCAGCCGATGTATTCTCGATCAGTGTGGATGCTGCCATATAGCCCTCGCTGGCCGCGATGACCTGCCGAACTGTTTCGTGCAGATTACGGCTGAGCTCGCCCGTGAGTTCGTTCTGCTGCATCACTGCGCCCGCCACCTCGCCAGCATTGTGCGACAGGCGCTCCATTGCTTCGCCGATGGCTCCGATCTCGTTGACGGAGCGGAAGGTGCCGTCCTGAACCGCCGCGATCTGCGCTACAATGTCCTGCGTCGCCTTCGTGGTCTGGCTGGCCAGCGCTTTCACTTCCTGCGCAACGACGGCAAAGCCACGACCGGCATCGCCCGCGCGCGCAGCCTCGATTGTAGCGTTGAGGGCCAGCAAATTCGTCTGTTCCGCGATATTCCTGATCAGACCAACGATAGATCCGATCTTCTCGGCGGCGGTATGCAGATCAGCGATTGCCGACTGGGCACCGGAGACTGCACTTTCGGCTGCGGTAACGGCCTGACGGCTGTTTTCCGTACGTCTCTCCAGCTCAGCCGTTGCCTGTGACAGTTCTTCCGTGCTGGTGGCGGATGCCGTGAGGCTGTTGTTGCCCTGCTCCGCGGCATCTGCGGCAGAACGGCTCTCCTGCAAGGCTCCGGCGGCGGCGGATGAAACAACATTTGCTGCGGAATCAACCGCTCTGGATGCAATTTCAAGCCGGGATGACATCTCTGCCACGGATTGCTTGAACTGCTCAACTTCGGTCGCAACTGCGGCTTGTCGTTCTGTCTCGTGCTTGCTTTGAACACCGAGTGACACAGTCAGCGCGGTAGCGGCATCACACGAAAGCAGGCGACCCAGAGTGGATAGATCTGACAGTATCCGAGTGCCATTCAGCAGGATTGCGCGCCGATGCAGGCGGGAGAGTGCGTCGCAGATATGAGCGGCCATGACTGGATAGACACGCAGATCCGTGCCGAGCTCAACCAGCTGCCTCGTGGTCTCTCGATTGCGGTCAGGCATCGCATCGGTGAGGCCATCCTTGAGCAATTCGTCGTAGTGATGGATCAGTACGGCGGCAATCGCACCGCCATGCTTCTGAAACGGCTCTCCCACAACCGGCGCGTCCGCCAGAACCTTGCAACAATGGCGGATCGCCTCTCCGACAAATGCCGTGCCACCTGTTGTCAGCCGTTTCAAGGCTGCGGAGACTTCATCAGCGTCCAGACCATAGATCCGGAACCGATGGCCATGCGCTAGAAGTTTAAAGCTCATGGAATATGCGTCCTGGTGAATATCTGATTGTCAGCACAATCAGCTCGATTGGTAAATCTTCGGCTAACGCTCGAGACGATCTATCATTTCAGCAACAAAAAAGCCGCCTAAAGGCGGCTTTTCGATGCAAATTCCATAAAATCCACAATCAGCGTGAATAAAACTCGACCACAAGGTTTGGTTCCATCTGTGTCGGATAGGGAACCTCGGAGAGGCCCGGACGGCGTGTCAGCCTGGCGGCCATCTTGCCGTGATCCACTTCCATGAAGTCCGGCACATCGCGCTCGGCCAGCTGGCTGGCGACAAGCACGAACTCGAGCTGGCGGGAGACGTCCTTGACGGACACAACATCGCCAGGCTTCACCTGATAGGATGCGATGTTCACCTTGTTGCCATTGACCTGCACATGGCCGTGGTTGACGAACTGGCGGGCCGCGAAAACCGTTGCCACGAACTTTGCGCGGTAGACGACCGTGTCGAGGCGGCCTTCGAGCAGACCGATGAGGTTCTCGCCGGAATCGCCCTGCATGCGCACGGCTTCCTGATAATAACTGCGGAACTGCTTCTCGGAGATGGAGCCGTAATAGCCCTTGAGCTTCTGCTTGGCCTTGAGCTGGGTGCCGAAGTCGGAGAGCTTGCCCTTGCGGCGCTGTCCGTGCTGGCCGGGGCCATATTCCCGCTTGTTCACCGGGGATTTCGGACGGCCCCAGATGTTCTGGCCCATACGGCGGTCAAGTTTGTATTTGGATGCGGCGCGCTTTGTCATCGCTGTTCCTCGTAAGAACGGTCAAAAGGTGCCGACAGATATCTGCCGACGATTGAGGAACGCGCCCTCCTCTGGGATCTTGCGATCCCCGACAGGCAACGATGCGAACCGCTGCCACGGGTGCGTTGAACATTGCCCATGCCGGACAATGCAAAACGCGGGGCATTGCGGCCCCGCGCTTCTGATCGGTTGTAAACAGGATGGTGGCGGGAAAGTCAATGCTTTGCCGAATATCCTGGCTGTCACAAACATCCGGGCAAAAGGAAGGGGCCAGTTCCGTGGAACCGGCCCCTCCTTCAGAGGTCAGTAGTCGCTGCAGACCTTCACGCGCTGCACGTACCCGTTCCGGATACGGCGTTCGAAGTAGCAGTCGCCGCCACCAACGTACGATGAGGGAACATATCCGCCATAACCCCATCCGCGATGACCCCAGCCACGGTGGCCACCCCAGCCACCGCCGTGGTGTCCGCCGCCGTGCCAGCCGTGACCACCGTGATGGCCACCGTGAAACCCTCCAGCCATGGCGTTTGATGCGGCGCAAAGGCCAACGGCTGCAACTGCAATCAAAAGTGTGCGCTTGAACATAGTCCTCTCCTGCTTTTTGCGATCCATCATCGCGGAATGACCACCATCTGGCCGTCACACCTTTGTCTTGTGGGGGTCAGTCAGGGTTCGGATGCGACGGCGTGTAAAATGCCCAAATCGCGTATTAATGATTTGTAATATATCGAACTGGGAATTTTCAGGTTCAACGGATTCAGGTTGCGGCGACGGCGCACCGAGGGCTTTGCCGCAATCCTTCCGCTTCACATTACCTGACAGCAGATTGCCGCCCTTCCGGACGGCAATCTGTCAGCTTTGACGGTTCATTGACTGCAAAGATCAGTTCGGTTCGTGACAGACCTTGACCAGCTTCACGATGCCGTTGATGCGGCGCTGTTCCTGGAAGCATTCCTGATTGCCCGGAACATAAAGGGCAGCTGGTTGATAGCCGCCGACGAAAGTCTTGCCACCGTGCCAATGGCCATGGCCATGGTGCGGAGGTTGCATGGGAGGCACAGGCTTGGGACCACCACCGGGGGGCAGACCGCCGCCACCGCCACCAGGTCCAACGACCGGAGGAATACCGCCGCCGGGCCAGGTCACGACAGGGCCATGCGGGAATTTTGGACCAATCGGACCGATAACCGGAGGCTTGCCACCCGGAAAGCCAAGGACCTGACCCTTGCCAGGTCCGCCAAAATTACCCTGTGCACCATTGATGCCGGACATGCGGGTGCCGCCACTGGAAGAAGGCACGGCACCGCCGCCGCCGTAATTGCCGCCGGAATGCATGCGGGTTCCGCCGCCACCACCGTTGCCACCTTTGGCCATTGAATCTGATGCGGCGCCAACCGTGACGGCCGCGACGAGAGCGAGTGCTGCAAATTTCAACATGATAACCTCCTCTGACTGTTTCGCGGCGTTGGACCAGATCGGGGGAAGTCCCATCGGTGCGCCGTGACATGGCCTTGCCGGAGGAAGAGGCGGTTTCGCCAACATGGACAAAACTTCATGAAAACGGCAGCGAAACTCCCCTTGAAACGGGCAGATCACGGGATACCATCAGGGCCAAGAGATCGTTTGACACCGCAATATCAGAGGTAAAAAATGATTGATTATCAGTGTTTTGCGATAAATTTTGCACAGATCGATTCAATGACTTCACACCCTGATTCAAGTCCTTCACAAGCAGAGTCATCACCCGCCGCGCAATTGCGGGTGCCGGATCGACCCAAGTGACCTCCCAGGGTGCGACGCGGCGATAGATATCCAGCAGCAGCGGATAATGCGTGCACGCCAGCGCGATGGCATCGGTGCGGGTGCCATCCTTCTTTTTGAAGCAGGGCGCGATCTCGGCCAGCACATCGGCATCGCTGACCGCCTCGCCCCTGAGATGCACCTCCGCCAGACGCGCAAGGTTCGGCGCGCCGACAAGGGTTACCCGGCAATCCGCTGCGTGCTGGATGATGAGATCATGCGTATATTCGCGGCTGACCGTGCCGGGCGTGCCGAGGATGGATATCATCCGGCTTTGCGACAGTGCTGCGGCCGGTTTCACGGCAGGCACCGTGCCAACGAAGGGAATGGCGAAGGCAGCGCGCAACGCGGGTAGCGCCACGGTGGATGCCGTGTTGCAGGCGATGACGACAATGTCCGGGTTGAAATGCGCGATCATGTGGCCGATGACTTCGACCACACGGGCGGTACAGACCTCGGGCGTCAGGCGACCATAGGGAAAGGCCGCGTCGTCGGCCACATAGATATAGTGTGCACCCGGCAGTGCTTTCTCGATCTCCGCATGGACCGTAAGGCCACCGAGGCCGGAATCGAATACTAGGATGGTGGGGCGAGGGAGCATTGAACGCGATCAATAGCGCGAGTCGGCCCCGCTTTGCGATTCCCCTACCGCAAACTCCCCGTGCTCAGTCTCATCGCAACTTGTTTCGCAGCATCGCGGCCTGCAATATATGCCCCGCCCGCCGTCATGGAATATACCCCCGCCGTCGCCTCACCCGCGAACCAGAGGCGCTCACCCACCGGTTTGGCCAGCGTATCACGCGCTTTCGTGCGGCCAGGTAATGCCACAGCGTAGCTCCCGAGGCTGAAGCGTTCCTCCGACCACCCCGCAAGTGCGCCGCCCTTGAACACTTTCCGTGCATCGCTGCCTGCTATCTTCAGGAACCGCTCCAGCGCGTGATCCACAGCCGCTGTCTCTCCCAGCCGCGCGACCCCACGGGCGTAGTCCCCGCCGAAGGTCGCGACCACGAGATCAGACTCGTATGGCCATGCCTCGAAAGTAATGGCGCGAGCCGGGTCCCCTACCTCGGCCAGAAACTGGTGCGGGGAGAAGCCGAACTTCTCCGTATCGAACCGCATGGCGACCTTGGACAACGCGCCCATCCGCAGGCCATCCAGCGCCCTCGCCTGCTCCAGCGGCAAAGCGGGCGTAAACTTGATATCTCCGGACTTCAGAACGCCAATGGGTACGGTAACGATGGCTTTGCGGGCGCGGATCACGCCTTTGTCCGTCGTCGCCACCACGAGCTGACCACTCCAGTCGATTGCAGTGACCGTGACGCCGTGGCGCACGCCCAACGGCTCCGCTGCCTTCATGGCCAGCGCGCCGTAACCGCCGGGAACAAGGCGGTTCTGACCGCCTTCGAGGCGTTGCCAGTCGCTGGTGGAAACCCATTCCGGGTCCTCGCCCGCCGCCATCTGCGACTGGATGCGCCCAACATCGCGCACGTCCTGATCTTCATCGCGCAGCGCCTGCGCCAGCGAGACATCGCCGCGCTCCTCCACATCGTCATAGGCATCCGAGACGCTGCGCAGGAGGCCCGCGCGCCGCGACGCCCATTCCCCGTCCAGCGCCACGCCGTTGCGATAGGCGATAGAACCGCTCCACAACCGGTAGCCGCCCCTCGCCTCAATGCCGTGATCCGCCGCGATCTGGCTCCACGGGTTGGTCTCGGCAAAATGAATATAGGCCCCGCCGGCGTCAAAAGGCTGACCGAGCGCTGTGTTTGTAAAGAGCCTGCCGCCCGAGCGCTGCCGCGCCTCGATAACGAGGACACTCTTGCCCAATCGGCGCAGTTCGCGCGCGGCACCAATGCCGGCAGCACCCGCGCCAATGATAATCACGTCCGTGTCCTCGGCCATGGCCGGACGGATTAGTGCGGCGGAGGTGGCGGCTGCGAGGAAGGCGCGGCGGGAGAAGCAAATACTTGTCATGGGATAGCGATATCTTGAACCACGGCGACGATATTGTGGCACTTCGGCAAAACAGCAAGTGACAAAATGTTGTTGGATCTCAACTTTCGGGTAGGTTCCCCCGCCGTAGCCTCCCCCGCGCCAGCGCCACCACCACGCCGCGCAGCGTGCGCACGTCGGCCTCCGTCAACTCCACCCGGTGGAAGATGTTGCGCAGATTGCGGCTCATGATGGCGCGCTTGTTGTCGGGGATGAAATAATCGCCGCCTTCCAGCTGCTCCTCCAGATGATCGAAGAAGGACAGTACCATATCGCGGGTGGCGGGCGGCGTGACGTGCTGGAGCTGGAACGGCGGCTCGGCGTTCTCCATCGTCTTGAAGCATTCATAGGCCACGAGCGACACGGATTGCGCCAGATTGAGCGATGCGTAGGCCGGGCTGACCGGGAACGAGACCAGCGCGTCGGCCATGGCGATCTCGGTGTTCTCGAGCCCCGTGCGCTCTGGACCGAAGAGGATGCCGACCGTCTGGCCCGCCGCACCGCGTGCCTTGGCCTCAGTCGCAAAGCCTTCTGCGCTGAACACCGGCTTGGCCTGATCGCGCTCGCGTGCCGTGGTGGCGAAGAGCTTGTGCAGGTCATGGGCTGCGGCGGGCACATCGGCGAATAGCCGGGCGTTGTGTACGATGGCATTGGCACCAACGGCGGTATCCACCGCCGCGGCGAAGACCGGGCTGCCCTCCCCCCAGCCGTCGCGCGGTGCCACAAGACGCAGATCGGCCAGCGCGAAATTCGCCATGGCACGCGCAGCCATGCCGATGTTTTCGCCCATCTGCGGACGCACGAGAATGATGACGGGGCGGATGATCACGGGGCGGATCATCAGCGGTAGACCTCGCGGCGGTGGGCGACCGAGATGGCGATGACTATCAGCTCTTTTTCGCGAATCTCCGCAATAATGCGGTAATCGCCAACCCGAAAACGCCAAAGGGGTCGTCGCGTGCCTTGCATTCGCCCCGCCAATGTACGCGGGTCGGGTTGCGCGACCAACCGGCTCTGGATGAACTTGAGAATCCTTATTCTGTCAGCTTGAGAGAGCCGCCTGATATCCTCCTTGAATGCAGGATCAAGCTCAACCCGCCAAGCCTTCACAGTCATTTGTGCTTCCGTCGATCAGGCCGCCCTGGCAGTTGCTATCGGCTTATTTTTTGGCTTTGATCTACGCTCAACCCGTTTGACGCCCTCGATATCCGCTCGATCGAGATCCGCCTGGGTGATTCCAAATTCCGCCATCACCTCTTCAAGCGGGATTGTCTTGCCGTTGCTTTCGGCCAGAATCTCCTCTGCCAGCAGCACATCCTCCAGATCCTCGATGAACTCCATGATGGCACGGCGCGCGTAAAAACTCTTGGTGCGGCCCGTGCGTTTGGCCAGTGCATCAAGGCGCTTTTCCATTTCGGCGGGAAGGCGGAGAGCAAGCAAGGGGGGCTCCTTTCGATCTGCTATACATGTATAGCAAACGGTGCCTTGCCGCAAACCACCACAAGGCATGACACATTTCACGGGTTGTCATGCGGCACGACTCCAGTCTTTCCGCGCCGGAAACCCTTTGCTATAGCCCTCTCACCTCTCCGCCATCCGGTGGCGTGCTGCTCAATCCAAATCTGTCCAGGGGGACTTTCAATGAACAAGATCAAGGTTGCCAATCCCGTCGTCGACATGGACGGCGACGAGATGACCCGCATCATCTGGCAGGCCATCAAGGACAAGCTGATCTTCCCCTATCTCGATCTCCCCATCGATTATTATGACCTATCGGTCGAGAACCGCGACGCCACGAACGACAAGGTGACGGTGGATGCCGCCGAGGCCACCAAGCGCCACGGTGTTGCCGTGAAATGCGCCACGATCACGCCGGATGAGGCGCGCGTTAAGGAGTTCAACCTGAAGGAAATGTGGAAGAGCCCTAACGGCACCATCCGCAACATCCTGGGCGGCGTGATCTTCCGCGAGCCGATCATCTGCAAGAACGTACCGCGCCTCGTGCCGGGCTGGACCCAGCCCATCGTGGTGGGTCGCCACGCTTTCGGCGACCAGTACCGCGCGACGGATTTCCGCTTTCCCGGCAAGGGTACGCTGACGATCAAGTTCGTGGGCGAAGACGGCAAGGTGATCGAGCGCGAGGTCTACAAGGCGCCGAGCGCCGGCGTTGCGATGGCGATGTACAATCTGGATGATTCCATCCGCGATTTCGCCCGCGCGTCGCTGAACTACGGCCTCGCCCGCAAATATCCGGTGTATCTCTCCACCAAGAACACCATCCTCAAGACCTATGACGGGCGCTTCAAGGACATCTTCCAGGAGGTGTTCGACGCCGAGTTCAAGGCGGATTTCGACAAGCTGGGCCTTACCTACGAGCACCGCCTGATTGACGACATGGTGGCCTCGGCGCTCAAGTGGTCCGGCGGCTATGTCTGGGCCTGCAAGAACTACGACGGTGACGTGCAATCCGACATCGTGGCGCAGGGCTTCGGCTCGCTGGGCCTGATGACCTCGGTGCTGCTGACGCCGGACGGCAAGATCGTCGAATCAGAAGCCGCCCACGGCACCGTGACGCGCCACTACCGCGAGCACCAGAAGGGCAAGGAAACCTCCACCAACTCCATCGCCTCGATCTTCGCCTGGACGCGCGGCCTGAGCCATCGCGCCAAGCTGGACGGCAATGCCGAACTGGCGAAATTCGCCGCGACGCTGGAGAAGGTGTGCGTGGATACGGTGGAGCAGGGCCACATGACGAAGGATCTGGCGCTGCTGGTGGGCGCGGACCAGAAGTGGCTGTCGACGACGGGGTTTCTGGACAAGATCAGCGAGAATTTGACGAAGGCTATGGCGTGAGGGGAAAGTAGGCCGCAACGCCAGCAAAACGGGGACTGCTTCCGCTTTCCGGGAGCGCAGCGAAGGAAAGCGGAAGCAGTCCCCGTTTTGCGTTTAGTGTAGCGTACGGATTGCCGGACGGGGAGTTTCTGCAATTGATATCGCGTCCCCGTAATTACGTCCCCGTAATTATGGAGTACAGACGGCACGGCGGGCAATTTCTGCAATTGGTATCACGTCCCCGTAATTCAAGGTGTGTGTGGATACGGTGGAGCAGGGCCACATGACGAAGGATCTGGCGCTGCTGGTGGGGGCAGACCAGAAATGGCTGAGCACGACCGGGTTCCTGGACAAGATCAGTGAGAACTTGACGAAGGCTATGGCGTGAGGGTCGGGAAGCTGCAACGCGAGCAAAACGGGGACTGCTTCCGCTTTCCCGGAGCGAAGCGAAGGAAACCGGTAGCTGTCCCCGGTTTGCGGTCAGGATGGAGTACAGACGGCAGAGTGAGCAATTTCTGCAATTAGTATCATGTCCCCGTAATTCCTGTCCCCGTAATTCCGTAATTCCGTCCCCGTAATTCCGAACTCAACCCAGTCGTGAATTACGGGGACATGATATCAATTGCATAAATAACCCGCTTCGCCATTTCGCCATATCCTGAGCGCAAAGCGAGGACAGCTACCGGTTTCTTCCGCTGCGCAAACGCTCCGCTCCAGAAAACGGAAGCTCTCTCCGGTTTGCTGTTGCGCCGCAGGTCGTGCCGATCTGTCCCTCCCCGCAAGAAGGAGCGAGTGGCGCCCTCAAAAGTTGACAGCTGTCAACTTATTCCTATTTGCGGGGAGTTACGAGGACATGACACCCATTGCACAATCAAACTGCCCGCCCATCGAACCCTGATCTGACCGCAAACCGGGGACAGCTACCGGTTTCCTCCGCTTCGCTCCCGGAAAGCGGAAGCGGTCCCCGTTTTGCTGCGTCGCTGCGGCTTGCGCCCCCTCACCCATTCGCCTCCGGCGGCAAAAACTCCACCTCGTGCAGCGCCGATATCCGCACCGCTTCCATCGGGTCCGCCACATCATGCAGCGCGTGGAACAGCGCCTCCAGCTTGCGCGTGGGGGACACCCAGAACAGGGCGCGGGCCGGTTTGTCTGATTTGTTGAAATAGCCGTGCGGAATGCCGCGCGGCATGCGGACGAGATCGCCTGCTTTCGCCTGGCTCCAGATACCATCGAGCTTCAGGTCCAGCACGCCTTCCTGCACGAGGATGAACTCGTCTTGCGTGGGGTGGACATGCACCGGCACGAACTGGCCCGGCGCGCTGTTGGCCTCAAAGGCGAAGCTCGAATCGCAGATGGATTTGGGGAAATAGAGCTGGCCCAGAATGTTCCAGCTCTTGCCGCCAAAGCCGCTGCCAGCCTGCGTGATGCCTTTTTCCAAGTGTTGCATGGTGTTGCCTCCTCCGGTTGGGGGTGTATTCCACGACGGAATGGAGCCGGGGGAAAGCGAAATTTTCGCGCGCTGGCCGGTTCAGTTTGAAAGAGGCGAGCGCCGCGACGCCAGGGCTGCCTCGACCTCCGCCCTGAGATGCGGCTCGCGCTCCATCAGGGCCTGAAAATCGTGCCGGTCCAGCGCCAGCAGCCGTGTGCGCTCCACCGCGCGCACCGTGCAGGGGCTGGGGCTGCCGAACAGCACGGCGTCCTCGGCGAAGCACTGGCCTTCCATCAGGGTGACATGGCCGGACGGCAGCAGTTCCTCCACGCCGCCCGACGCCACGACATACATGCAATCCTCCTGCTGGCCGCGCCGGATGATGACCTCTCCCGGTTCCGCCATGCGCGAGCGCATGACGCGCAGGATTTCCCCCACCGAGGCGGCGTCGACGTTGGTAAAGATGGGAAGCTTCGCCACCATGGCCCATGTCACGACGAATTCGCGGCGGCGGATGACCTCCGAGAACGAGGTCGCGATGATGCCGACGGGCAGCGCCAGCATGACGAGGCCGAACAGCGCGGTGATGCTGGCCACAATCTTGCCCAGCGGCGTGACGGGGTAAACATCGCCATAGCCCACCGTGGTGAGCGTGATGATGGCCCACCACATGCTCTCTGGGATGGAGCCGAACTTGTCGGGCTGGGCCGTGTGTTCCACCATATGCATGGCGGCGGCGGTGACGATCACGAGGCCGAGCAGGATGACGAGGCAGGCCAGCAGCGCGCGCCGTTCCACCACCACCGCCTCCATCAGAGAGCGCATGCCGGGTGAATAGCGCGCCAGCTTGAAGAAGCGGATGAGACGGAAAATCAGCAAGACACGAAATTCATCCGGCGCAATGAAGGCGAGGAAGAAGGGAATGATCGCCACAAGATCGATGATCATCGAGGGCTCGCGGGCAAAGAGCCAACGGGCACGCCAGGGGCGCTCGCCCCGAAGCGGCGGGTGTTCCACCGCAGACCAGAGGCGCAGCGCATATTCCGCCGTGAAAATCAGGCCCGCGATAATTTCTACGGAGAGAAAGAGCGTTCCAAAGCGGTGCTCCAGCGATGGCACGGATTCGAGAATGACCGTGACGACACTGAGGAGAATCAACCCGATGATGCCGATATGGACCATGCGGCTGAGCGCATCCGCGCCTGAATCTCCCTCAAGCACAGAATAAACCCGCCGCCGCAACCGAACCCATCGGAGCGCCGCGGCGAGGTTCATGGCTCAGGCCCCGCTGACCGCGCTGGCGACAGCTGCAAGCGCGGCCTCCGCCGCCGTACCGTTCGGTCCTCCGGCCTGCGCCATATCCGGCCTGCCGCCGCCTCCCTTGCCACCCAGAGCCTCAGAGCCGATGCGCACGAGATCCACCGCGCTGAAGCGGCTGGTGAGATCCGGCGTCACGCCGACGACGATGCCCGCCTTGCCATCCGCGCCCACGCCGATGATTGCGACGATACCAGACCCAACCTTGGCCTTGCCATCATCGGCGATGCCCTTGAGGTCTTTCATCTCGACACCGTTTAGCGCACGGCCGAGAAACTTCACGCCAGCGATATCCCTGATGTCGTCGGTGGCCGACGATGCCCCATCGCCGCCCGCCATAGCGAGCTTGCGGCGCAGATCAGCCACCTCGCGCTCCAGCTTGCGGCGCTCTTCCGAGAGAATGCTGACGCGCTCGACGGCATCAGCGACGGAGGTTTTCAGCGCGCCCGCGATCTCGCGCAGGCGGCGGGAATCCTGGCCCAGCGCATGGCGCGCAGCATCGCCCGTCAGCGCCTCGATACGTCGCACACCGGACGACACCGCGCCTTCGGCCACGACCACGACAAGTCCGATATCACCCGTGCGGGCGACATGCGTGCCGCCGCAGAGTTCGATGGAATAGGTCTTTCCAGACGGAAACGTGCCCATGGAAACAACACGCACCTCATCGCCGTATTTCTCGCCAAAGAGCGCGCGGGCACCCGATGCCACGGCGTCATCCACTGCCATGAGCCGGGTGGAGACGGCTGCGTTTTGCAGCACGATGGCATTGGCCATGTCTTCGACCGCCTGAACCTCGGCTGGTGTGACCGGCTTGTTGTGGCTGATATCGAAGCGCAGGCGCTCGTCGTTCACTAGCGAGCCCTTCTGCGCGACATGATCGCCCAGCACCTGCCTCAGCGCCTCATGCAGGAGATGCGTGGCGGAATGGTTGGCGCGGATGGCCGTGCGGCGGGCGTGGTCGACCGTCAATACCAGCGGCTGGCCTGGCTTCAACGTGCCCTCTTCCACCACGCCGTTATGCACGAAGAGATCGCCGAGTTTCTTCTGTGTTTCGGTGACGCGGAACCGCACACCTTCGCCCGTCATCACACCGGTATCTCCGCCCTGACCACCAGATTCGCCGTAAAATGGCGTCTGGTTGAGGATGATCGCACCCTTCGCGCCCTTGTCCAGCGAAGCAGCCTCTTTGCCGTCTGCTATAATGGCGGCGATCACTCCTTCCGCCTGCTCGGTGTCGTAACCCAGAAACTCCGTTGCACCGGTCTTGTCCTTGATGCCGAACCAGACTGTCTCGGTCGCAGCCTCACCAGAGCCGGACCATGCCTTGCGGGCCTCGGCCTTCTGGCGTGCCATGGCCGTGTCGAAGCTGGCGGTGTCCACCGTCATGCCGCGCCCACGCAACGCATCCTGCGTCAGGTCAAGCGGAAAGCCGAAGGTGTCGTAGAGCTTGAAGGCTGTCTCGCCGTTGAGCACGCCGCCTTCGGAAAGATGGCTGGTTTCATCTGCGAGCAGGGCGAGACCACGCTCCAGCGTCTTGCCGAAGCGGGTTTCTTCCAGCTTGAAAGTTTCGGTGATCAGCGCCTCGGCACGGATTAACTCAGGGTAAGCTTGGCCCATTTCACGCAACAGCGTGGGAACAAGCTTGTAGAGCAGCGGCTCTTTCGCACCCAGCAACTGAGCGTGGCGCATGCCCCGGCGCATGATGCGGCGCAGCACATAACCCCGGCCTTCGTTTGACGGCAGCACACCATCGGCCACGAGGAAGGACGAACAGCGCAGGTGATCGGCGATGACGCGGTAGCTGGCCTTCTGCGGGCCGTTGGGGTCACCACCGACATGGCTCTGGACCGCGCCAATCAGCGCCTGAAACAGATCGATCTCGTAATTATCATGCGTTCCCTGAAGCACGGCCGCAATTCGCTCAAGGCCCATACCGGTGTCGATGGACGGGCGTGGCAATGGCGTGCGAATGCCGCCAGCCTGTTCCTCGTATTGCATGAAGACGAGGTTCCAGATTTCGATGAAACGGTCGCCATCCTGATCAGGTGAACCCGGCGGGCCGCCCCAGATCTTAGGGCCATGATCGTAGAAAATTTCAGAACAGGGACCGCAAGGGCCAATATCGCCCATGCGCCAGAAGTTATCGGACGTCGCGATGCGAATGATGCGGTCGTCCGGAAGGCCTGCGATCTTCTTCCAGAAACCGAAGGCATCCTCGTCGTCGTGGTAGATCGTGACCGAAAGCTTGTCCTTTGGCAGACCATATTCCTTCGTGATCAGGTTCCACGCGAGCTCAATCGCATGATCCTTGAAATAATTACCAAACGAGAAGTTGCCGAGCATCTCGAAGAAGGTGTGGTGGCGCGCGGTGTATCCCACGTTGTCGAGGTCATTGTGCTTGCCGCCTGCCCGCACGCTCTTCTGGGCCGTGGTCGCGCGGGAATAGGGGCGCTTCTCCGCGCCCGTGAAGACGTTCTTGAACTGCACCATACCCGAGTTCGCAAACATCAGGGTGGGATCATTTTTTGGCACCAGCGACGATGATGCCACGATCTCATGATCGTTTTTGCCGAAATAGTTCAAAAATGTGGACCGGATTTCATTGACGCCGCTCATGGAACGCTTGCCTGCAACCTTCTGGAGAAATGCCCTTGTCCGTCGGTTTGGCACAACATGATACCAAAGAAAACGGGCCGGAAATCCGGCCCGCAATCCCTAGAGAGCCAGACGCCCCCTGTCCACAGATTGATCCGCGATCATTCCATCGGTTCAACGCCATCCGCATCGTCTTCGGCCGATCCTGTTTCGAGAATCTTGTCGGCGATGAGGCCTGAATTCTGGCGGATCATCTGCTCGATCTTCGCCGCCATATCGGGGTTCTGCTTGAGGAAGGTCTTGGAATTCTCGCGGCCCTGGCCGAGGCGGGTCGAGTCGAAAGAGAACCAGGCACCGGATTTCTCGACGATGCCGGCCTTCACGCCCAAGTCGATGAGTTCGCCCATCTTGGAGACGCCTTCGCCATACATGATGTCGAACTCGACCTGCTTGAACGGCGGCGCGACCTTGTTCTTGACCACCTTGACGCGCGTGGTGTTGCCAACCACCTCTTCACGCTCCTTGATTGCGCCAATGCGGCGGATATCAAGGCGGACGGAGGCGTAGAATTTCAGCGCATTGCCACCGGTCGTGGTCTCGGGCGAACCATACATCACGCCGATCTTCATGCGAATCTGGTTGATGAAAATAACCATGGTGTTGGAGCGACTGATGGACCCCGTGAGCTTGCGCAAAGCCTGGCTCATCAAACGTGCCTGCAAGCCGGGCAAGGCATCGCCCATTTCACCCTCGATTTCAGCGCGCGGCACAAGGGCTGCAACCGAGTCGATGACCAGCACGTCCACCGCACCGGAACGCACCAGCGTGTCGCAGATCTCAAGAGCCTGCTCGCCGGTATCGGGTTGCGAAATCAGCAGATTATCGAGCTGCACGCCTAGCTTGCGGGCATAAATCGGATCGAGTGCATGTTCCGCATCGATGAAGGCGCAGACGCCACCCTTCTTCTGGGCTTCGGCAATGGTGTGCAGCGCCAGCGTTGTCTTGCCCGAGCTTTCCGGTCCGTAAATCTCGATCACGCGGCCGCGCGGAAGGCCGCCAACACCCAGGGCGATATCAAGGCCGAGGGAACCAGTGGATACCGTCTCGATCTCGACCGCCTTGTCGTTCTTGCCGAGCCGCATGATCGAGCCCTTGCCGAAGGCACGCTCGATCTGTGAGAGCGCTGCATCCAGCGCCTTGGTCTTGTCCACGGAAGATCCTTCCACAAGTTTCAGTACAGGTTGAGACATGGTCTGGATCTCCTTATGGCTGAGTCACGCCGTTGCTTCAATGCGAGAAAAGTACCATGTTTGTTCTCATTTGCAAGCGGTTTGTTCTCGTCAAATCAAAATTTGTTCTCTTTTCGATTGCCAAAGCGCGTCTTGTGGCGAGAAAGGTGATTGGCTATGGCTTCTGGCACGCGTTTTCGCGCCTCAACAGGAGCCACGTCCATGTCCATCAAGCGTCTTCACCCCGGTCCGCGCATGAGCCAGGCCGTCATTCATGGCGGTGTCGCCTATCTTGCGGGGCAGGTCGCCAACAACACCAAGGGCCAGTCCGTCACCGAGCAGACGAAGGACATTCTCGCTGCCATTGATCGGCTGCTCACGGAATCCGGCACCGACAAGTCGAAGCTGCTGACGGCGCAGATCTGGCTGACGGACATGGGCACTTTCGCCCAGATGAACGCGGTATGGGATGGCTGGGTTAGCGCCGGGAATGCTCCCGCGCGTGCCACAGTGCAGAGCCCTGCTCTGGCTGCACCAGGCTATGATGTCGAGATCATGGTGACTGCTGCGATCTGAGGCGCCTCTTACTCCTGAGGCGATGACAACGGCCATCTGTTCTGGCATGCTGGCGCCCGTTGCCATCGCCATCGGGAGGATCAATATGGACCGCCGTTCCGTCACATTTGGCTTAGCCGCATCGCTCGCCGGCCCCGCCCTCATAAGCGGCGCCAATGCCCAGACCGCAGCACAGGCGTCATCTCCGGATGTGCGCGTTACCTATTTTGATACGCCGGGCATCAAGGGCTCGCGTGATGTGACCTCGCATTCTGACGGCCAGCGCATCTGGGTCTGCGGCCAGCGCAACGGCACTTTGGGTCTGCTGGATCCGCGCGATGCTTCGGTGAAGGTGATCAATCTCGGCGAAAATGCTGCGCCCCACGGTGTCATCATCGGGCCTGACAAAGCCGCATGGGTGACGGAAGGCGGGCAGAACGCCATCGCAAGGATCGATTCGGACAGCCACAGACTTGAACTCTTCAGGCTTCCGGCAAACCGCGCCAACGCCAATCTCAATACCGGCGTCTTCGATCTGAGCGGTATCCTCTGGTTCACAGGCCAGAATGGCATCATCGGTCGCCTTGATCCGAAAACGGCGAAGATGGACGTATGGGACGCGCCGGGCGGTCGGGGTGCCTATGGCATCACGCGCACGCCCAAGGGTGATATCTGGTATGTCTCACTCGCGGGCAACCATCTGGCACGGATTGATACCACAACCGCGAGAGTGACGGTCGTGGAGCCCCCAACGCCCGGCCAGGGCGCAAGGCGCGTCTGGTCCGATTCCTCAGGCAAGCTCTGGATCAGCGAATGGAACAGTGGCCAGCTCTCGATGCATAATCCGGCGAGCGGCCAATGGAAGGCTTGGAAGCTACCCGGAGAAAAACCCCGCTGCTATTCTGTCTATGTGGACCCTGCCGACATGATCTGGGTCACGGATTTCGGTGCCAACGCCATCCTCCGCTTCGATCCGAAGACGGAGACGTTCCGTGCCTTCCCGTCGGACAAGTCCGGAGCCAATGTGCGCCAGATGGATGGTCGGGCGGGCGAAGCCTGGGGCGGCGAGAGCGGCCAGAACCGGATCATTCGGCTCGCTGCAGTGAAGGCATCTTGAGGGCTCCGGCACTTGCCGTCCTCTGGCTTTGCTTCACCCTCCCTGCTTCGGCTGACGAGGCTTTGAAGCGCGGCGAGGCAATTTTCGAGCGTTGCCGGAGTTGTCACAGCATCGATCCTGCTGCCAAGGGCCTTCCCGGTCCAAATCTCGCTGGTCTGAAAGGGCGGATCGCAGGCAGTGCCGAGGGATTCGACTATTCACCAGCGTTCGAAAAGGCTCGCTCCACGCGCGTCGTTTGGGACGAGGAGCGCCTCCTTGCCTACCTCGCCGATCCCGAGGAGATGTTCCCCGGGACGTGGATGAGCCTGGCAGGACTACGTAACGAGGCTGACCGGCGCGATCTGGCGCGGTTCCTGATGGCACGGTGATCTGCAAGCCTCAGAACGTCACCACCGACCTGATGCTCTTGCCCTCGTGCATCAGATCAAACGCCGTATTGATCTCGTCGAGCGGCATCACATGGGTGATCAGATCATCGATGTTGATCTTGCCCTCCATGTACCAGTCGACGATCTTCGGCACATCCGTCCGCCCCCGCGCACCGCCGAAGGCCGAGCCTTTCCAGACACGGCCAGTTACCAGCTGGAATGGCCGGGTGGAAATCTCCGTACCCGACGGCGCAACACCGATGATGATGCTCTCGCCCCAGCCGCGATGGCAGCATTCCAGCGCCTGACGCATCGTCGTGGTATTGCCGATGCATTCGAAAGAGAAATCAGCGCCGCCGCCAGTGATGTCCACGATGGCTTCTACCACCTTGTCGCGACCTACGACATCCGGATTGATAAAATGGGTCATGCCGAATTTCTTCGCCATCTCGGCTTTGGCCGGGTTGAGATCAACACCGATGATTTTATCCGCACCCACCATGCGTGCGCCTTGAATGACATTGAGGCCAATACCGCCAAGGCCAAAGACCACGACATTGGCACCGGGCCAGACCTTGCCAGTATAGATCACGGCACCGATGCCCGTGGTGACGCCGCAGCCGATGTAGCAGATCTTGTCGAAGGGCGCGTCTTCACGCACCTTTGCCAGAGCGATCTCAGGCAGCACGGTGAAGTTCGAGAAGGTTGAGCAGCCCATGTAGTGGAAAACCTCGTTGCTCTTGCCCATGCTGTCACAGGAGAAGCGCGAGGTGCGGTCGGGCATCAGGCCCACGCCTTGCGTGGCGCGGATCGAGGTGCACAGGTTCGAGCGCTGCGACAAGCATGTCTTGCAGGCCCGGCATTCTGGTGTGTAGAGCGGAATCACGTGATCGCCCGGTTTCAGGCTGGTGACGCCCTTGCCGACCTCGCGCACGATGCCTGCGCCCTCGTGACCAAGGATCGCCGGGAACTTGCCCTCAGAATCGAGGCCAGACAGCGTGTAGGCATCGGTATGGCAGACGCCAGTTGCCATGATCTCGACCAGAACCTCGCCCGCCCTCGGCCCGCCGATCTCGATGGTTTCGATGGTGAGAGGCTTGTTCGCCTCCCAGGCGACGGCCGCGCGCGATTTCATGGGGATTCCCTTGGATTGATAAAGTGCGACAAAGCGTAATTGCCCGCAGCAGCCAACGCAATGGCGCTTCGATCATCTGCTCCCTGTCATGCCTGACATCGCTACTGCTTGGCTTGCAGCCATCCCCTTTTCTGGGTAGCTTCTCTTGAGACAACGCCGGGGGGCGATATGAGAATGCTGTTTGCAATAGTCTTCGCATCCGTCCTTATGGGAACGACGCAGGCGAAGGCGCAGTTCCTCGACCAGCCGTGCAATATCACTGCAATCACCTTCGATTTTGCCCTGAACCAGACTCATCGCACTGTGCAGCAACTGTCAGGCCAGGGCTGCTCGGCGAGCTTCCGGGGAGGGCTTGGTGCCAGCTTCGAGGCGATCAGTGTCGTCCGTAGGGCTCGCAATCTCACGGTGACACCGACCAGCAATGGCTTCGGCTTCACGGTGGCCGTGCGTGGCGGTTTCAAGGGGCAAGATAGCTACACGCTTAAGATCTGCGGCCAGAACAACGGTCGCAAGGGCTGTGTCACCATCACCTATGACGTGACCGTGAGTTGATGGGGTACATTTTGTGAGAGACTTCGCCGTCACCCTATGGAGTGCCGTCGGTCAGAGCTGTCTTTCTACCGTCAAATCCCGACGCGCAGTCACGATGCTGATGGAATAACCGCTGATCACATCGATCAGGGTCAGCAGCGTGAGCAGAAAGAATGTCGTCGTTCCGCATTTTTCCACGAGCAGGAACAGCACACCGCACAGCACGAACAAGGCCATCGAAAGACCGTGGTTCACCAGCGAGGCCGCGCTTGGCCGCGTGGATAGCAACAGCTCGACGAAGAACAGGATCAGCGCCAGAACAAGTACGAGATCCGAAAACTGGAAGCGTAGCGCAGCCCCCGACGGCAGGCGCAGCGACAGGATTTCGCTGCCAAGTGTAACGCCAAGGCCCGCGACACCCACGAGATAAAGCACCACCGCAAGGCCAAGAAACGGCATGGCGCGCAGGAAACCGGAACTGGTCATAGCAAAACTCCGTGGCCGCAGAGAGGACAATAGGCAGGACTAGGCCTTCACCTGCTTCACCGCCTCGATCAGCTGCTTCAGGCTATAGGGCTTGGGCAGAAAGGCAAAGGCCTCCTGATCGGCATCGGGCAGGTTTTTCTTGAAGGCTTCCTCGGCATAGCCCGAGGCAAAGACGAACTGGTAGTTGCGACCACGCTTCTTCAGCTCGGTGAAGAGCGTGGGGCCATCCATTTCGGGCATGACGACATCCGATACCACCATGACGATCTCGTCGCCGTGATCATCGACCAGTTCCAGCGCCTCGACGCCGGTGCCGGCCTCCAGCACGGTATAGCCCCGTGAGCGCAGGGCGCGGGCACCGAAGGCGCGGACGGCTTCCTCATCTTCCACCAGCAGGATGGTGCCGTTGCCCGTGAGGTCTTGCGTCAGCGTAACCTTGACCTCTTCGTTTCTGGCGCTTGAGAGTTCCTCGGCTGTGGGAATGTGGCGCGGCAGGAAGATGCGGAATGTCGTGCCGCGGCCCACGGCTGAATCGCAGAAGATGAAGCCATCGGATTGCTTGATGATACCAAACACCATGGAGAGGCCAAGGCCGGTACCTTTGCCGATATCCTTGGTGGTGAAGAAGGGTTCGAAGATTTTCTCCAGCACTTCGGCGCTCATGCCGGTGCCGCTGTCTTCCACCTCCAGCAGCACGTAATCATCCGGTTTCAAACCCTTGTAATTATAGGCCGCACTCTGGCTGTCCGTAACATTGGAGGTTCGCATCGTCAGCTTGCCGCCGCCGGGCATGGCATCGCGGGCATTGACGGCAAGATTGACCACGACCTGCTCAAACTGGTTCACGTCCGCCTTGATGGCCCATAGATCGCGGCCGTAGCGGACATCGAGTTCCACTTTCTCGCCCAGCAGTCGTTTCAGCAGCATCTGCACGTCGGACACGGCGTCGTTGAGCTGGATGACTTGCGGGCGCAGCGTCTGGCGCCGCGAGAAGGCCAGCAACTGGCGCACCAGCGAGGCCGCGCGGTTGGCGTTCTGCTTGATCTGCATGATGTCCTGAAAGGACGGATCGGTAGGCCGGTGCGAGGCCAGCAGCAGATCGGAATAGCCGATGATCGCGGTCAGCACGTTGTTGAAGTCATGTGCCACACCACCCGCGAGTTGCCCGACGGCTTGCATCTTCTGGGCCTGTGTAAACTGCTCCTGCAGCGCGCGCTGCTCGGTTGTTTCGAGCATGTAGACGATGGCGGCCTCGTCGCCACTGTGGCGGTCAGCGACCGGTGTGACGAAGACACGGGCGGAGCGCTGGCCACCGATCAGCGACACATCGATGGGGGCGACATCGGTCTGGCCTTCGCTCACCGCTTTCAGGGCGTCAGTGACAGCGGCGCGATCCTTCTCGGCGATGGCGGAAGAGACACTCCTGTCGCCATCAGCACCGGATTTCAGAGTATCGCCGAAGAGGCGCGCAAAGGCGGCGTTGGTCTGGTTGATCTGGCCTTCCTTGCCAACCGTGGCAATCGCCATCGGGGTATTGTGGAAGAAGCGGGCGAAACGCACTTCGGCCTCGCGGCCCTCCGATGTGTCCACGCCCTGGCTGCGGTTGAGGACGATTGTACGCGATGGGCCTGGCACGCCGTCATGGCCATAGGACACCCGGTGGAACAGCCGCACCGGCAATGCCTGTCCACCGCGCTTGCGCAGATCAAGGTCGATCACCTCGGTCTTCACCTGACCGGCGACGCCGGCAACCGTCTCCAGCAGCACAGTGCTGCCTGACGCCATGATTTCCTTGAGGGTCAAGCCGCTGTCGCCGATACTCTGGGCGATATCCTGATCCAGCCAGCCCGAGAGCGTGGCGTTCATGTAGGCGATCTTGCCCGATGGTTCCGCAGAGAAGAAACCGGCAGGTGCGTGGTCGAGGAAGTTGACGGCGCTCTGCAACTCCTGAACCGCCCCCTCCTCGCCCTTGCGGTCCAGAGTCACATCGGTGACTGACCATGCGGTCTCATGCCTGCCGTTGCGCTGGATCGGACGCACACGGATTTTGTACCACGACGCCGCCGTATACCCGTCAAGGCCCGGGGCCATGCGGATTTCTTCCATATGCCCGCGGCGTTCCCGCGCGGCCTGCGCCAGACGGTAGACCGCCTCGGAGACATCAGAAGCGCCGGTAAAGAGCCGCTCCACCGGCCGCACCACGGTGCCTTCCGCCGCGCCCGCCATCGCCATGTACTGACTGTTGGCATAGACTACCCGGCTTTCGGTATCCGTGACCAGAATGCCCTGATGCGACCCGTCGATGATAAGCTTGGTCAGGTCGTTGCGCGCACCACGCCCCGCTAACTGGAAAGTGCCTATCGCAAACAGAAAGAGCCCGAGCAGGCCAATGCCCGCAAGCCCGGCGAGGAACCAAAGCATGAAATGCGCCCTGCCCTCTTCGGAGAGATACAGGGACGCCGCAAGTGCTCCGACGAGCAGGATGGCAAGCAGGATCACCAGAAGGGCATTGCCCTGCTTCTGGCTTTTGTCGATGGGATTGCTCAACGAGATATCGGTCATCCTGTCTCGGCTCTGCCTCTGATCCTTTCATCCGGTTCAGGGCGATTCTGCCACCCTTAAATAGCGCATTCTGCGGGAATTTTCACCGGTTGATCAGACGCCGCCCCAAAACGGCTCGCGCTATCCACCATAACTCTGGACCAGACTGCCGACGACAAGGCTCCAGCCATCGACCAGGACGAAGAAGATCAGCTTGAACGGCAGCGATACTGTAACTGGTGGTACCATCATCATGCCCATGCTGATGAGGACGGACGACACCACCAGATCGATGATCAGGAACGGGATGAAGAGCAGAAAGCCGATCTCGAAGGCACGGCGCAGTTCCGAGATCATGAAAGCTGGAATGACGACCTGAAGCGGCGTCTGTTGCGCGGTCTCCGGTCGTGGCTGTTTCGAAAGATCGAGGAACAGCTCAAGGTCCTTGGCTCGGACATGCTTGAGCATGAAATCCTTGAAAGGTGCGGTGGTGCGCTCGAAGGCTTCGGCCTCGCGGATCTGGCCCGCTAGCAGCGGTTGCAGGCCCTGCCGATAGGACTGTTCGAAGGTCGGCGTCATGATGAAGGCAGTCAGGAACAGGGCAAGGCCTGACAAAACTGCGTTCGGTGGTGACGTACCTGTCCCGAGTGCGGTTCTCAGAAGCGACAGCACGACAACGATGCGGGTGAAGGACGTTACCATCACCAGAATCGAGGGTGCCAGTGAGAGAATAGTGACGAGCGCGACGAGCTGCAGAGCGCGCTCTGTCAGTCCCTGGCCCTGACCAAAGGTGATCCCGATGTCCTGCGCGGAAGCCTGCGAGACGCACAGGCAGAAGAAAAAAAAGGTGTAAAACAAGACCGGGAGGATGGTCCGGACTGCGGACCTAAGGCCTCCCGCACACAGGATGCGCGTCAACCCTTCCCGTCGGGCGCACGGCCCAGAAGCTTGGCCATTTCCTCCTCGAGCGAATCGAAGGGATTGCGCGACGAGGTCGGTTTCGGCGCTGTGCTGGCCGATGGAGAGGCGGGAGCCGCCGCCGGGGGTGGAGAGGAGGGCATAGAAGGGGCTGGAGAATTAGGTGGTACAGGCATCATGGAAGGTGGCGGAGGCGCGCTAACAACCGGCTCTGCCCTCACTTTGATGGCTTCAACGATCTCAGCCTTGGCAAGTTCCAGCGGTGCCTTGATGGTCTCTTCAGTGCGCATCTTCAATTCGGGCATCACAGGCGGCCTCGGAGCCTCAGGTAAGGGCGCGGGCTTGGGTACGTCTGCTCTGACGGGCTCAGTCGATTTTAGAGCCTCAGCCATCCGTTGAGGTTCCGCAGGCTTGGAAGAAGTAGCGCCCAGCGGGAGGCCAGCCTTGATGCGCTCAGCGAGCGAAAGGCCAACGGATCGCGGCACCGCGGGGACATCTACCGGCAAAATCTCGACCACAGGAGAAAGTGGTGGTGGCTCCACAAGAACAGGTTTTGGCAGGTCAACAACCAATAGCACCGCTGGTGGCGCAGGCGGCATTGGCGCCGGCTTGGGTGCAGGTGGCGATGGCAATGGCGGGGCGGCTGGAACAGGCACTGGTGCGGGAACAGGTGCGGGAACAGGTGCAGGTATCGGCGTAATGACGTCCGCTGGTTTTGACAAGGGAGCCTGCTTGACGGGCGCTGGTATTGGTGCAGGAATTGGAGCAGGTGTTGGCGTCTCAGCCACAACAGGCTGCGCCACAAGATCAGCCTCCGACAGCCTGACCTCAGGCCTTCCTACCATTGGGCGTTCGCCGCGGATGACGTTGCTCTCGATCAGCACATCGTTGGGACCACCGATCATGACGAGATGCTCGACATTGTCGCGGCGCACCATGACGAGGCGACGACCTTCACGGTCTACAGCGAAACTTTCGGTGATGCCAAGACGCGGCGGCCTGCCCCGGCGATCCGGTTTGTCGCTCATGTTGAGCCTGCCGCCCATAGCTTTGCGGATCAGCCACCATAGGATCAGGACGACGATGACAAGTGCCAGCGCCGCCAGACCAAACTGGGCAAATCGGGCACCTTGAGCGCCAAGGATAGATTCAAGCATTTGCATGTCTGCGGCGGCCTTTCCGCTTGTGACCAGCGATTCCGCATTGTGTTGTAGCACAAACCGGGCGCGCAAAAGCCACAGGGTTAAAAAAAGGTTAATGCGTTTCCCGAGAGATAAGCCCTAACCCGTTCAAAATCCTATCGCATAACGAGCGTTAACGGCGTCTTAACCATAAACCCGGCAAGATTTGCCCAGTGTCCGGGTTCCGACCCTCCCGGTCCAGGCGAGGCTTTCATGCGTGGCGAACTTCCCTTGCTTGCGGCCATCAAAGGCCGATTGCAGTACCATCAGTCACGCCAGAAGCTGCTGGCAGAGAACGTAGCGAATGCTGATTCGCCCGGCTACAAGCCACGCGATCTCAAACCGTTCGACATGATGCTGGCTGCCCAGAAAGCTGATTTCACAGGCAGCACGACCCCAGCACAGACGCAAGCAGGCCACATGGCCGGAACGAGTTCAGGCGGGCTAGGCTCCAAACGGGCAAATGTCTTCGAGAGCACCCAATCGGGCAATGCCGTCAACCTTGAGGACGAAATGATGCGTCTATCGCAAAATAACAGCGACTTTCAGCTGGCCTCAACGCTCTACGGTAAGAGCATGTCGTACCTGCGCATCGCGCTTGGCAAGAGGGCCTGATCATGGATTTGATGAAGTCAATCCAGGTCGCCGTCTCCGGCCTGAAGGCTCAATCCGGACGGATGCGGGTCATTTCGGAAAACATCGCCAACGCCGACAGCGTGCCGCAAAATCCCAATGCCGATCCCTATCGCCGCAAGATACCGACGTTCCAGCGGCGTTTCGACCGCGAGCTGGATGCAGAAACCGTGCGGCTCGGCAAGATCGCCCGTGACCAAAAGCCATTCCAGACGCGCCTGGAACCCGGCCATCCTGCCGCAGACCGCAACGGCTATGTGAAGATCCCGAACGTCAGCAGCACAATCGAAAGCATGGATCTGCGCGAGGCGCAGCGTTCCTATGAAGCCAACCTCAACGTGGTGACATCCACCCGCCGCATGATCCAGCGCACGCTGGAAATCCTGCGGGCGTAAACAAAGGTATCTGACACATGGCCAGTCCGCTTTCCGCAGCCGGTTCCTATGCTGCCATGCAGAAGATCGGCATGGGCGGGATCGCGCCCACGCAGGTCAGTCGCCCCGACGGCGGCGGATCAGCACAGGGTGGATTCGCCAATGTGCTCCAGCAGTTCGTGGGCAACACGACCGATTCAGCGCGCAAAGCGGAAGCCTCTATGATCCAGGCAACAGCAGGCAAAGGCGACCTCGTGGATGTCGTAACCGCCATTGCAGAAAGCGAAGCTGCGCTCGAAACCCTCGTCGCTGTGCGTGACAAGGTGATTGCGGCCTATGAGGAAATCATGCGGATGCCGATCTGATGAACGGTGCCGAGGTTATGGATGTAGCACGCGACGGCATTTTTACATTCTTCAAGGTGGGAATGCCGATCATGCTGATCGGGCTGGCCATTGGCCTGATCATTTCGCTGTTTCAGGCGCTCACGCAGATCCAGGAGCAGACACTGGTCTATGTACCCAAGATCGTTTCCACGTTTCTGGGCCTGCTGTTCCTGATGCCATTTATGAGCGATGCGATGCAGAGTTACATGACACGCCTGGCCGCCAAGATCATCAGCGGCGGATAGCCCGTGAATCTCTCCATCCTGCCGGAGTTCGCTGCCGCTTTCATGCTCGTGCTGGCGCGCGTCGGCACGCTGGTCATGCTGATGCCCGGTATCGGCGACCGCACGGTGCCTGCCCGCATGCGGCTGTCGTTTGCAGTGCTGCTCTCACTGCTGCTTCTGCCTCTGATCCGACAGACACTTCCGCCTTTTTCCGGCGGTATCGAGCCCTTCGTGAAGGTTCTGATTCTCGAAATTCTGATCGCCTTGATGATCGGCACTGCGGTGCGCATCACACTTTCGGCCATGCAATTGGCTGGAACGGTCATTGCACAACAGATGGGCCTTTCGTTCTCCGCGACAGTTGATCCTACAGCTGGCGTCCAGAACCCGACAGTTGCTACATTCCTCGTGCTGGTCGCGACGGCGATGATTTTCGCGCTCGACCTGCATCACCTGTCGATCCGCGGCATGCACGACAGCTACGCGCTGCTGATGCCGGGCGAAGTGCCTCCGGTTGAAGACGCCGTGCAACTCGTACTGAAGACCTTCGTCGCCTCGTTCAAGATCGGCATCCAGATCTCGGCACCCTTTCTCGTCTTCGCCATCGTTTTCAACCTTGGACTTGGTGTGCTTTCGCGCCTGATGCCGCAGATGCAGATTTTCTTCGTTGCGATGCCCGCAACCATCATCATCGGCACTCTGATCCTGCTGGCCGCGATGGGCGTCATGGTGAATGTGTTCCTCAGCCATTTTGCCGAAGTCCTCAACCAATTCGTCGTGCGGTGATCCAAGATGGCCGGTAGTGAGGACCAGGACCAGAAAACCGAGCAACCGACCCAGAGGAAGCTCGACAAGGCCATCGAGCAGGGCGACGTTGCCAAAAGCCAGGAGGTCACGAGCTTCTTCATTCTGGGAACCGCGACGCTGACCTTCATGATCAGCTCGGGCTCGATCGGCACCGACCTCACCGCCAGACTGCGCGGCATGATCGGCAATATGCACCAGATCCCGATCGATGCCGGGGGGCTGAAGAGCCTTGCCTGGTATTCAGTGCTCGCGGTGCTGAGCGCTGTTGCAGTGCCGTTTGTTGCCGGTGTGCTTGCCTCGATTGGTGGCAACATGGTGCAGCACCGGCTTGTCTGGTCGCTGGATCCGATGATGCCGAAATTCTCGCGCCTATCTCCGGCGCAGGGCCTCAAGCGCATGCTGGGCAAGGAGGCTTTCGTCAATTTCTTCAAGGGCCTCGTGAAGATCATACTGGTTGGCACGGTTATCTGCTATGTACTCTGGCCCTATCGTGGCTTCTTCGAGAGCATGCCCTCTACCGATATCGCAGCGGCCCTGCCACGGATGTATGCGATGGTGCTCAAATTGCTGAGCGCTGTGCTGATGATCTTCTTCTTCCTCGCAATGGCTGACTATCTCTATCAGCGTCATTCCTGGACAAAGCGTCAGATGATGACGATGCAGGAGATCAAGGAAGAGTTCAAGGAATCGGAAGGCAATCCCGAAATCAAGCAGAAGCTCGCCCAGATCCGGCGCGAGATGTCCCGCCGCCGCATGATGAGTGCCGTTCCAAAAGCTTCTGTGGTGATCATGAACCCGACGCACTATGCCGTCGCGCTGCAATACGAACCTGGCATGGAAGCACCGATCTGCGTCGCCAAGGGTCGCGATGAAGTGGCGTTGAGGATCAAGGCAGTCGCGCTGGAGAACGAGGTTCCCGTGGTCGAGAACGCGCCACTCGCCCGCGCTCTGCATGCCTCGGTTGATCTGGACGAGCCTATCCCCGAGGATCAGTTCAAGGCCGTGGCCGAAGTGATCGGCTATGTGATGAGGCTCAAACGGCGCGCATGAACGCTCTCAGCCCGGCGCGGCGGCTGCCGGTCGCTGACCCTGCTGCTGAGCCGGTAGCGGTGGTGCCTGCCCCTGCGTCCGTTGCCGGATCGCCTCTTCCGCAGCCTTTGGACTGCGGGGCGCACCAGCCGCATCAGGATAACGCTGGCGATAGACCTTCAGGAACTCGCTCAGCGTATCCTCGGCCACAACCGTTCTCGCAATATCACGGAATTCCTTCTGCCGGTTGCGGCTGTCACCGCTAACCAGCGCAAAGGGTCGAGCGTCGATGCTGTCGGCCATCTTGGGGCTGTATTTCTGCCGTAGCCGATCCAGTGACAGTCTGTCATCGGCCAGCACAAACGACACCCCTGCGCGCATAACATCGGCCCGCTCGCCGTCGCTCAGCGCAGCAGGTCCTTGCCACTTGTCTCCCAGAACCTTCTCAAAGGCCTCGCCCGCGTCGCGCCAGCGCTTGCCACGCCAGAAAACATCGGCACGCAAGCGTTCTACATCGTCGCCCTTTTGCACGGCCAGGATTTCCAGCGCAAGATCGGTACGGGAGAGTTCAGAAAGTCCCCTTGCCTCCAGCAAAAGGCGACCGCGGCGTACATCTTCCGGCAGGTCATTGGAACGGGTGCTCTTGATCGCCTGCACAGCTTCGGCAGGCTTGCGGTTCAGGAGATGCAGCACAGCCAGACGAGCCGCAACACGGGCGCGAACAAGGCCGCCAAGACGGTTCTCGACCTGGTGCTGAAGTAATTCGGTCGCCTGATCCAGCAGATCGAGATCAGCAAGCCGGTCGGCCAGACGCCGGACAATCTCGTCTCCACGTCGCGAGATCGGCATCAGGTTGCGGAAATCATAGAACAGGCCCACCGCCTCGACCTTGTTCAACTGGTCGGCCTTGCCTTCCAGAAACAGCTCCTCGAAGCGTCGCGCCATCGCGTCATGCAGCTGTCGCGCCAGCGGATGATCCGGCAGGATTTCCGTGGCGCGCCGGGCCGTGCTGAACGCATCGCGCCAGCGATTGTCGACAGCATACATTTCGCCAAGAGCTGCCAAAGCAGTCATTTCGACATCGCCTCGCCGCCACATCATCTTGATGGTTTCAAGCTCGGCCATTGCCTGATCACGCGGGATCTTTTTGTCCTTGAGCTGCAGCATCACCCGCTGTAGCCGGGCCTCGGCCTCAACAGGACGAACTGTTGCCCGTGTCGCAAGCTCATAGCTTGCAGCCGCATCGCCCAGACGACTCTGCATCTCCGCGACACGCCCGCGCAGAAGCGCCATTTCGGCTGGATCGCCCTCACGCCCCCTCAAGCGCTCGTAGAGATCGAGCTGCTGGGAGGCAAATGCCGGGTCTTGACTTTCGATGGCTGCCTCTATGATCTCACGGCGGATTTTCGCCTGCAGATCATCGGGATAGCGTTCAAGAGCTTCCAACGACTGGCGAAAGCCGACCAGCGCCGGTGTCCAGCGCCGGTTGCGCGCCTCAAGTACGCCGCGCCAAAGATGCGCCTCGGTTTCCAGTGCGATGGCCACTTCCGAAAGCAAACGTGAGCCTTCCTTCGGCTGGTTCGATTCGATCGCAGCTATTGCGCGCATCAACAGCACAGGTTTGGTCGCAACTGCGGCAGGATCATCCTGCTCGACAACCTTAAGTATCCCCCCGGCCTCGATGGCATCGCCCGTGGCGAGACGAAACTGAGCAAGTTTCAGCCGGGCTTCGGTCTTGTCTTTTTTCGGCGCATCCGCCGCAGCGCGAAGAAGCTCATAGCCTCTGTCACGCACATTACCCTTGATAGCGATCCGCCAGGCATTCACATCCAGCAGGACATCTTTTGATCCCTCGACTGAGGTGATTGCTCCATCGGGAACACCGAGAGAAACGGTAAGACCGCTATCACGCGAAATCATAACCTCATCAAGACCAACGTTGACCACAACATCCTCCGAGCGGGGTGCGATGGCAAGACCATGGGCGGTCGGAAGAGCCGTCAATTCCACGAAGGACTGCGTCTTGGACATACCATGCGCAGGACCCAGCGCAGTGACCACGCCCAGCCTGTCGCCGGTATCGGGGTCATCAAGCCAGAATATCTGGCCCAGCGAAGGAAATCGTGATGTCAGGATCGTGCGCCCGTTGTCGGAAACGCCACGCCGCAGCAGCAAGGGCTCTGTTGGACGGCTCGTCGCCTTTCCAACGCTGGCGATCCAACCGTTACCGTTCTCGCCAGGGTTGAATGTGACAGATTGCGGATTCTGGAAGGTAACACGCAAAATGGAAGCGCCTGCGGCCCTATCCACATCAATTCGGGCGATTTCGCTTTTGTACTCTTCGGGCACAGAAATGGCCTCGACCAGATCCTTGGTGTCGAACACCATCCAGAATACGTCGTTCCGCAGGAAAGCGGCGGCAGGCAGCGGTACTGCAAATGGCACCTGGATCTGGATACCGTCACCAGCGCGCGACAAGACTGGGCGCAGGTTCGTCGGGCCTTCTGAGATCGCGCGGATCGGAGCGGGTGGACGCTGGGCCTTTGTCGTTTCGGCGGTGGTAGCAGCAGGCTGTCCAGCAGCGGCCTTGGCGTCCACAGGCTTGGTCAGGGCAGGCAGAACCACATCGGATTCCTTTGCCGGATCGCGCGGCTTCGGAAAATCAATGATCACTGTATCGTCTTCGCGAAAAGCCCGCATTTCGGTCTTCGCAGCCACAGCGATGGTAAGGGTGAGCATGCCGCCTTTGGTCTCGGCCTCGATGGTCTCGACACTGGCGGGGAGTTGCGGCTTGATCGTCGCGGTGTCGAAGCGCAATGCTGCATCGAACTTCAAGGTCAGTTGATCACCATCGCGGGTGATATCCACCGGGACGGTCTGGCCGATATCAAAGATAAGGCGGGTGAAAGTCGGCCCGTTGCCGACCCGGGCTGTCATGTCGCGCAACTCGCGCTTTTCGCGTTCGCGCTGTGTCTTGCGCAGCTGATCCTCGGCATCGCGAGCACGTTTGGCCAATTGCTCGACGATGTCCTGCGGCAAAGAGGGCGGGAGTCCCTGCCAGTTTTCAGGCAGGAGATCGAGAAACAGCTTTTCGCCTGCTTCCATCAGATTGGTACGGAGCGGGCGGGTCGTGGCGAAACGCACTGTACGGCCATCAGGGTCGCGCCGTGCAACCGACACATAAGCCGGCATTTGTGCCGCGAGCTTTTCCAGATCGACATTCACAGGCTCGTCAAAGCTCAGCACGATCACGCCACTGGAAGCGCGAATCTGGGCCTTGATGTTCTTGTTCAGGGAAAAGACGAGGCGTCCGTAACCGTTCATCTCGGCGGCGGCCACGCTGCCGTCTGTGGCACGCGCAGGCGTCGCAAACGACAGCGCAGCCACTAGGGCCAGGATGCTGGAGGCCGTACGGAGACGCTGACGCAACACGGGCTGATGAACTCGACTGAACGCAACACGGGGAGAGCAACATTGCTCCAACGAGCAGTCTTAAATGAATATGCCTAATGGCGGGTTAAGCGGCGAACGTCGCACATTTGGTTCCGGGTTACCGGCGTGGGCGCTGCTGCTGGGCTGGTTCGATCCTTGGCAACTCTCCATTCGGCGCCCCACCCACCGGTATTGCAGCACTCGCCGCAGCGCTTCCTTCGCGCGGTTTCGTTGCCATCGCAACCGTAAGCTTTTCAGCCGCCTCGGGCGTCATTGTCGCCAGAATTTCGGACATCCGTGCCGGTTTCATTGCCGTTGCAATAGGAACAAGCACATCCAGCTTGAGACGGTCGAATACGCGCGCCGCATCCTTCGGCTTCATGGCTTCGTACATCACGACAACCATGCGTATCTGCTTATCGGCTTCGGCCTGCTCGGCCTTCGCGCCAGCATCGATGCGCCCTTCGATATCCTTCATCTCGTTGATGCGGCCATCGACCTTGCGTTCGGCGGCCTGCAAAAGGCTTTCGCGCATGTCAAGTTCGCGGGAACGGTCATCAATAACACCACGCCGCTCCTGAAGTCGCTCAAGTACCGCGCGCTCCGACGCCGACGTTGATGCAACGGGTGGCAATGGCTGCGCGGGGCGCTGCTCGGCCAGTTGCTGCGGCGTGGCCTCAGGCTTTGCTCCTGCCTTTGGGTCCTCCTTCTTGCTTTCGGGCTTTTTGGCATCATCTTTCTTGGGAGGTACACTGCCCGTGATGTCTGCCTCTGGAGGCGGGATGAAACGGTGCCGCGCCAGCGCACGGGCAAAGCGGGGCAGATCATCTTCGGTCATAGCTTTGCGAGGTGCGTCAGTATCGGCAAAGAACTTGCCGCTGCTCGTGACAAGTTCGGTCGATTTCAGGATCAGAAGCCCTGAAGCAGCAACTATCACAATAGGGAGCAGGCGGACACGTTTCATGCGGCGTTGCCCAGTATCCTCTGACGGGCACGCATTGCGAAAGCTTCAGCTGCGGCTACGGTTTCCGAAAGGTTACCGGGCGCTTCGCTCGGGGCGCGAGTTTCCACCTCGGATACGACCCGCTTTGTCATGCTGACAATCCGGCTGATGCGCTCAAGGACTTCGTCGCCAGACTTAATGCTGTAACTCAGGTCAGCGCTTGTGCTTTCTGCTGCCCGCAGACGCTCGCCGAGAGTGGAGTCGCAGTCGAAGTGGGTTTGACGCAGATTTTCAATGGCCCGTTCCGCGCGTTCTGTTGCGAGGCCGAGGTCAACGACGGTCTGGCGCATTGATTTCTCGTCCGCTCGCAGATTCTGAAGACGCCGGTCGAGTATGACGCAGTAGGTTACGGTAAACCCCAGCAGGATCACCACGGCAAGTTCGATTACCAGACCAATCACGCTACCCATATTCAGTCCCTTTTGCCCGATGCGCCCTGGTCGAATATCGCCAATGTGGTCCTGGACTGGATCAGCGGGCTCAGAACCTGAACGGCGATGTTATCGCCGATGCGGCCCATTCGACCCTCGGTCACCTTCTGGTCGCCACAGCGGATCTCAATAATCGGGTCCGACTTGACGTCAAACAGGATGGTGTCACCCGCCTTCATGTTGACGATCTGGCGCAGCGGCAGTTGCGCCTGATGCAGCACCGCTTCCAGATCAAGCGTCGCACCGAAGACTTCTGTCGCAAGATGACCTTCCCATGTCGGATCACGGCCGAGTTTCTCACCCATGAAGCTCTGGAGCAGAAGCTCGCGTATCGGCTCGATTGTGGCATAGGGCAGCAGAATTTCGATGATGCCGCCGCGCCCTTCCATGTCCAGCCTGAGCTCAATCAGGATAGCAGCGTTAGCAGGGCGGGTGATCGAGGCAAAACGCGGGTTCGTTTCGATACGATCCATGGTGAAAGTAACTGGCGAGAGCGGCGAGAAGGCTTCCGCCGCATCCATCAACACGACATCCAGCATGCGCCGGACGAGATTGATTTCGATGGTGGTGTAGGGCCTGCCATCCATGCGAACCGAGTTATGGCCACGCTTGCCGCCAAGAAGAACATCAATAATGAGATAGATCAGGTTGGAATCGACAAAAACGAGGCCGTTGTTCTCCCATTCCTCTGCCTTGAAGACCGAGAGAATGGCGGGCAGCGGAATGGACGAGACATAATCTCCGAAGCGCACGGAGGTAATGCCATCAAGCGAGACCTCGACGTTGTCGGAGAAAAAGTTGCGGAGTGAAACCGTTAGCAACCGCACGAGACGGTCGAAAACGATTTCGAGCATCGGCAGGCGCTCATAACTGACGATGGAGGAATCGACGATGGCACGGATGCCGCCAGCACCACCCAGCTGCGCCTCGTCCACGGAAAAACCAAGAAAATTGTCGATTTCTTCCTGATTGAGCAGCCGGTCAGAGCCTAGGTCAAGCGGTGCCGTAACAACGGGAGCCCAGCCTTCCTCGGCGTTGGCGATTGCCTCGACAGCCGATTGCTCCGCAAGAAGAGATTCTTCCCACGCGGCCGAAAGAGCGTCCTGATCCTTTTGCCCCGACATGAACTCTTATTGCACCATCAGTTCCTTGAAGAGGATGGCATCTACCCGTGCGGGATAAACCGCCACGTTGACGCGCCGGGTCATTTCTTCCTTCAGTCGATAGAGACCGGCTGATCCCTCAAGATCTTGCGGTCGTAACTCGCGCATGAAGACCTGAAATGTATCCATCACACGCGGCAGCATGGTCTGGATCTCGGTCACAACCTTTTGCTCCCCCACCTCCAGTGCAATCTTCATGCGCAGGAACTGCTGCCTGTCCTGCTGACCCGAGCCAGCCGCAAGGTTCACCGTCATCTCGGGCAAATCCAGGAATGCGGAAGGTTTCTTGGGGCCAGTCTGGGCTGGTGCCGCAGCCGATGCTTTCGGATCAGCCTGCTGGCTGGCCATCTGCTCGGGCTCGCCCTTGTTTTTCTTGTAGAACCAGAAGCCCCCGCCACCAAAGGCCAGCAGCGAAACCGCTGCGCCGATGATCAGCAGTTTGTTGCCTGGCAGCTTGAGCTTCAGCTTGCGCTTGCTACCGCCCTCGCCGTCTTCGGGCGCATCGTCGTCGCTTTTCTTCTTGGCCATGGACTCCACCATTCGTCAGGCAAAGCTTCGGCGCTTATGGTTAATGAAGGCTTTAGATTTACGCGCCGGGCGGCAAAATTTGCCGGGCAGAAACGTCCTTAACAGCAGGTTACTCCCTGTCTCTTGTTAACCATGAAAGTCCCCAAGCTACTGTTATAAAAGAACTTTGCTTTATTTTATGAACTTGGCACGTCCGCTGCAATGACCACGGTGTGATCGCGGAAGCTGGGGAGCATTCGGGATCACGAGCGAAATCGTTGGGGTGCAACGAAGGAGCCGTTCCATGGAGAACGCATTTCTGATCGGGTTGTCGCGGCAGGTGTCGCTCGCCCGCGAACTGGATGTGGTGGCGAACAACGTCGCCAACATCGACACGAACGGCTTCAAACGCCGATCCACGATCTTTCAGGAATATCTGATGCCGACGGCACGCCACGAGCAGTTCCGAGGACAGGACAGGAAGCTGTCCTATGTTTGGGACCGCGGCACGTCTCTCACCTACAGCCAGGGTACGATGGAGCGCACTGGCAATCCGCTTGATGTGGCGATTCAGGGCGATGCGATGTTCGCGGTGCGCTCGGGTGCTGCCGGTACAGAGCGTTACACCCGCAATGGCTCACTGGGGATCAATGGTAAAGGTGAACTCGTGAACAGTGACGGGCATGTGATGGTGACGGACCAGGGCACGGTTCAGATTGCATCGACCGAGACCGATCTGAAGATTGCCCAGGATGGTTCGATCAGTACCAGCAACGGCCCACGTGGCAAGCTGAAGATGGTCAAGGTGCCCAACCCGCAAATTCTGCGCAACGAGGGACAGAATCTGTTCTCCACAGCCGTTCCGCTGCAGCCTGCCGAAGCCAAGGAATACAGGCTTGCCGCAGGCGAGGTCGAGAAATCCAACGTGAAAGCCGTGCAGGAAATCAGCCGACTGATGGAACTCTCGCGGGCCTACCAGAATGTCTCGTCCCTGATGCAGCGCACCGATGAAATCCGGCGCAGTGCCATCAGCCGTCTCGCCGATGTCGGCAACAACTAAGTTTATCCGGACAAGAGGAGCACCGCATCATGCGCGCATTGCACACCGCCGCCACCGGAATGATGGCCCAGGAAATGAACGTCCAGGTCATTTCCAACAACGTTGCCAACATGCGCACCACAGGGTTCAAGCGCCAGCGCGTGAACTTTCAGGACTTGCTGTATGAGCAGACGCGCCGGGCTGGCACACCCACTTCCGATCAGGGCAACCAGATCCCGGCGGGCGTGTTTGTGGGCTCCGGCGTCAAGACCGTTTCCACGCCGCGCCTGATGAACCAGGGCAACATCTCTCCGACAGAGAAGACCTACGATGTCGCGATCCGGGGCGAAGGCTTCTTCAAGGTGGCCCTTCCCGATGGCCGCACCGCCTATAGCCGGGATGGCGCGCTGGATCTCGACAGCCAGGGACGGCTTGTCACGCCCGAAGGCAATCCGATCGATCCGGGCATCACGATTCCGACCAACGCCACCAGCGTCTCCATCAACAATCTCGGTGTGGTCAGTGCGCTCGTGCCGGGCAACACAGCGCCGCAGCAGGTGGGCCAGATCACGCTGAGTCGCTTCGTCAACAAGACCGGCCTCGAGTCGATGGGGGACAACCTCTATCTCGAAACAGCAGGTTCCGGGGTTGCCATCGATGGCACACCGGGCTCGGAAGGCTTCGGCAATATCCAGCAGGGTTACCTTGAGGAATCCAACGTCAATGCCGTGACCGAGATTTCTTCGCTGATCGCCGCGCAGCGCGCCTACGAGCTCAATGCCAAGGTTATCACGGCCTCGGACCAGATGCTCAACGCCGCCGCTCAAATCTTCCGCGGCTGAGGGAGAACAAAAATGAAAACCCTCAAATCACGGACCCAATCCAGCGGTCGCCATCTGATCCTCTACACCGCATTGACCTGCGCAGTCGTGCTCGTGCTCACTCTTGTATCGGCGCACGCGCAGACCTCTGGCGTGGCGCGGCTGAAGCCCATCGTGACCATCGAAGGCGATACTGTGCTTCTTGGCGATCTGATCGAAGGTGCCGGAGCGGCTGCTGACACACCGTTGTTCGGTGCGCCGCAGCCCGGCGCATCCGGAATGATCTCCACCAGCCGGATCATCAATGCCGCGCGGGAAAACGGCCTGACCGGCATCGAGACGAACGGGCTTTCATCCGTTGCCGTCCGCAGGCTGGGTCGCAAGGTTTCGGCCGAGGAAATCAGCCGGGCCATCACACGGGCGCTCATCGACCAGCAGCAGCTGGGGCTGGATGCCGAGGTCGAGCTGAATTCTGGCCAGATGGAAGTAACGGTCGAAAGCACTGCGACCGAGCCAGTCGTTGTGCGCCATCTCTCCTACAATGGCGGTAGCGGACGCTTCGAGGCAACTTTTGTGGTTCCCGGCAGCCGGGCCATGGAGCTCAATCCGGGCAAGGTTGTCGGCAACCTGTCGGATGTGATGCGTGTGCCGGTGCTGGCGCGGCCCATCCTCAAGGGCGATGTCGTCAATGCCTCCGACGTCATCATGGAGCGGCGGCGCCGTTCCGACATGGGGGCCGACGTTTATCTCGATACATCCAAGATTGTGGGCAACGCCGCCCGCCGCCCGCTGCCGCGCGGATCGCTGCTGCGCGAAGTGGATATCCAGCGTCCGGAAATCGTCGAGAAGAACGCCAGCGTTACCATGACCTACGAGATGCCGGGCTTGCAGCTTGCAATGCGCGGCAAGGCGCTGGCTGGTGGTGCAATGGGTGACGTGATCCAGGTGCAGAACATCAACTCCAAGAAGACCGTGGAAGCGACAATCACCGGCCCGAATCGCCTGGCGGTGAATGGAACTGTCCTGCCGCAAAAGACCGCCCGAAACGGGCAGAGCATTCAATAGTTGACGCGAGTGAGCACCATGACAAAGACACACACCACCCGCCTCGCAACATTGCCGCTTCTAGCGACATTGCCCCTTCTGGCTGGGCTTGGGGCCTGCTCGAACCTCGACAGACTGAGCAATGTGGGTCAGCAGCCTGCACTCTCGGCCATCGAGAACCCAACGGCACAGGCCGGTTACAAGCCGGTGCAGATGCCGATGCCGAATGCGCAGCCTGTGAGCTATCACGGCAACTCATTATGGCGCTCCGGCTCACGCGCCTTCTTCAAGGATCAGCGCGCGCAGCAGATCGGCGATATTCTCACCGTCAAGGTGCAGATCACGGATCGGGCCAACATCGACAATACCACGACGCGCAGCCGCAAGGCTGGTGAGGGCGGAACGGCGGGCGGCCAGGTCGGAGGTTCGATCACCGGTGCAGTCGGTGCCCTGCTTGGCCGTGTTTTGCCGGAGAACAAGCAGACGGGCGGCACCAATGCCGATGCGTTGCTGACGGTCAGTTCGGATTCAACTTCCACCGGCACCGGCTCGGTGAAACGTCAGGAACAGCTGACCACCAATGTTGCCGGCGTGGTGACGCAGGTGCTGCCCAACGGCAATCTTGTGATCGAGGGCAAGCAGGAAGTGCGCGTCAATTTCGAGGTGCGCGAACTGGTCGTGGCAGGCATCGTGCGTCCCGAGGACATCGAGGCGGACAACACGATCTCATCGCAGAAGATCGCGCAGGCCCGCATTGCCTACGGCGGACGCGGCCATATTACGGATGTTCAGCAACCGCGTTATGGCCAGCAGGTGATGGATATCCTGCTGCCGTTCTGATCCCGCAAGCTCCACGAAGGTTTTGCACGACGCTCCCCCGTTGATCGTGCAAAGTCTTCAGAGAAAGCAGCCGCCCCCGGCTGTCATCCCGTCAAGCCCCGGCGCACCCCGCCGGGGTTTTGCGTTTCACGAGAAGGACTACTCCGCAGGCTGTAGCACAATATCTTTTTCCGTCTTCCGTCTCCGCATCCGCAACGTCCGCCTGGCCCAGATGAACAGGCCGGTGAAGAGCAGTCCGACGAAAACAATCGAAACGATGATGTTCAGGACGGGCGCAAGAAACCCGCTCCAGTTGCCCTCATGGATGGCGCGTGGCCAATTGCGCGGCTGCCTCTCGATCCCAGTTGCCCTGACCGTGTAGTTCGACAATTCTCCATCGACGTAGATCCGGGCCAGCATCCCTCGACTGCCCCGTGGCCGGAGCGAAGTCAACTGGCCCAGATCCAGCTTGTCGCCCACAATCTCTACGGCCTGCCGGATTGTGATGGGCTCGCCTCGTCCTGCCGTAGAGGGCGGCAGGAAAGTGAAGCCATAGGCGATGGCGATGCCCGTCAGCGGGCTAATAATCACCAAAGGCAACGTGATCCAGGCCGCGAGATTGTGCCAGCCCCCAACCGTGTTGCGCAACTTGGGCAATCCCATCAGCAGGCCCAGAGTTGCAAGCAGCAGCATGGCGAAAGTGGAAGCAATGACGAGCCATTCCATGTCGATCAGCAGTGTCTGGTGCAACCCGCGCGCGGTGCGAATGACATCCGACCATGCGAAGCCACCTTCTTCCATAACTTCGCCCGTACTCAGATCAAGCTCGACTTCGCCATCCTCGCCAACGCCTGCAATGGTCAGGGAATTCTCGTAGGTCCGTAGCGACAGACCAGTGGCCTTGCCTTGCGGATCGTGTTCCTGCAGATAGCCCAGCAGATCGGCCTTGGTCAGCGGCTTCTCCAGCCTGACCTGCTGCGCCAGCGGCTCGAAAGAGAGGATCAGGCCGGTGCCGATGACCAGAAGCAGGGGTACCGCGAAAAGCAAAGTGATCCAGCGATGAAAACGCAAGGCGTAGGCTTTTAGCATCGTCGCTACCCTCATGTTTGTGTATTCAACCTATCTACAGAAAGATTATGCAATTTGTCCAGCAAACACGGTTGCCCTTTTACCCAAACCAACATTAAATCGCGGTAAGGTTTGGGCTGGCTCAGGCCAGACGCCGTTCCAACCGACAAGTTGCACCATGCATATTGATATCGCCAAACGTGTCTATGATCACGCCTGGAAACTGGACCCGATCGTCCGCTCCCTGCTCGACACGGATTTCTACAAGCTTCTGATGCTGCAGGCGATTCATGCACGCCATGCCGATGTGCGCACGACATTCAGCGTGATCAACAGGACGAAATCCATCTCGCTGAAAGGCATCATTGATGAGCACGAGCTGCGCGAGCAACTGGATTATGCCCGCACACTCCGCATCGCCAAGAAGGAACTGATCTGGCTCGCAGGCAACACATTCTACGGCAAGAAGCAGATCTTCAAGCCGGATTTTCTAGCCTGGCTCGAGCATTTCCAGCTGCCGGAATACGAGCTGCGCACCGTCAACGGTGAATACGAGCTCACTTTTGATGGCCCATGGCAGGAGACGACGCTCTGGGAAATCCCGGCGCTCTCCATTATCAACGAGCTGAAGTCCCGCGCGCTCATGAAAGACATGGGCCGCTTCGAACTTGATGTCATGTATGCCCGTGCCAAGGCCAAACTCTGGTCCAAGATCGAGCGGTTGAAGAAGCTCGAGAACCTGCGCATTTCAGATTTCGGCACGCGACGCCGGCATTCATTTCTGTGGCAGAAATGGTGCATCGAAGCGATGAAAGAGGGCATCGGCGCGGCCTTCACCGGCACCTCAAATGTCTTTCTCGCAATGGAAAACGATCTCGAATCCATCGGCACAAATGCGCATGAACTGCCGATGGTCTATGCGGCTCTTTCAAAGAGCGATGCGGAGTTACGGCAGTCGCCTTACAAGGTGCTGGAGATGTGGAAGGATTTCTACGACGGCAACCTGCTGATCTGCCTGCCCGACACATTCGGTACGGCGGCGTTCCTTGAGCAGGCTCCGGACTGGGTTGCCGACTGGACTGGCTTCCGTCCCGATTCAAAGCCCATCATCGAGGCGGGTGAGGAAATCATCGCCTGGTATCAGGCCAGAGGCCGGGATCCGCGCACTAAGATCGCTATCTTCTCGGATGGACTCGATATCGACAGCATCGAGGAGGCACATGCTCGCTTCTCTGGCCGCATCCGTCTGGGCTACGGCTGGGGCACAAATCTTACGAATGATTTCAGGGGTTGCGCCACGCATGTCGAGCCGCTGCTGGACCCGATCAGCCTCGTCTGCAAGATCACAGGTGTGAATGGTCGGCCAGCGGTCAAGCTGTCTGACAATCTCGCCAAGGCCACCGGACCACGCGACGAGGTCGAGCGCTACATCCGCGTTTTCGGCGATGCCGGACGCGGCAACCAGACAGTGGAGGTGTGAGGAAACAGACCCTCACGCCACCTTCTGGGTATGATCACTCGGCGTATCACCCGGCGAGGCATTCATTGCCTGGTCCAGTTCAGCCCTGCGCTGCTGCACGGCATAGGCCCTTTGGCGCAAAATCGCATCATCCGGATATTGCGACGTCACACGCCCTGTTTCTGCACTCACCGTGCGGTAAACCAGTTCCTGTGATGCTTCATCGCGATCGACTTTTTTTTGCGGAGCTGCCAGGCGCACATCGATGGCGCTGTTCAGGTCCGCCCTGAGTTTCTGCTGCTGATCGTTCTGATCATACTGGACTGGCTGCGATTCCGCTGCGGCTGACACAACCTGTGCTTCCGGCAATTCGGTACGCGCCACCTGACGCTGGGGTGAGGGTTCTGCCCTCACAAGAGCGACGGAGGTCGTCTGAACCGGCCGGATATTCAATCCGGTTTCCATGGTCCGTCTCCTCAAATTCGCGATCCTTCTGACCGCAATATAACATTTGACACGAGACCTCTTGCGATGCCGTGAGGAAATTCATTCAAATTTTATGCAATGGGATTTTTGAGAGTCAGGGGCTCACAACGTCTTGGATACCGCAAGCGGTGCCACGGGCGTCTTGTAGCCCCCGGCAGGTTGGCCATAGGCGCCGTAACCCTGCGGCACACGCGCCTGACCGACATCGGTTGCAAGCTCGCGGATGATGCTCTCTGACACTGTCTTGGCCGTTCCCAGCACAGCCATGTTCAGGCTCATCAGTTCCGAGAAGGCCTCATGACGCTGGCGCAGCCGTGCAAGCTCGGCAGGAGCGTAACGCCCCAGAGCGACGGCATTGGCCTTCAGGTCCTCAAGCGCCCGCTGATAGCGCTGGGCTGCCTGCGCCTTGATATCGGAAAGGTCGAGCGCGGCTTTCATCATGCCGTCGCGCATCAGGACTGTTTCGTCGTAAATCACAGGCTCAAGCGCATCGAGCGCTGAAATGGCACTGTTCACCAGAGCTTCGGCCTCAGGCAGAGATGCAACGCGCGGGCGTGGATCAGGCGTCTGGATGAAACTCATTTGCGGGCACCTTCCTGAATGCGCATCATCTCGCGGTAGACCTGAGGTGCGATACCAAGCGAATTGGCCTTGCTCATGCCCTTCGACATCTCGTCCATCAGGAAGCCGCGCCATGCACCGCCGCCAGTCTGGCCAGAGCCGAGCGGGCCTTCTGTACCGACGCCTGCCACCATGCTTTCCAGCATGTTCTGGAAATATGTCGCCTCGAAGCCCTGCGCAGCACTGCGCGCCTTGGCCTCGCGGCTACCGGGCGCTGCCTTCGCAGCGGCCTGATAGGCATCGAGTGCCTGTTTGGCGGGAAGAGTGGCGGCAATACTCATCACATCACCTCGATATCGGCTTGCAGTGCACCCGACGCTTTGATCGCCTGCAGGATGGAGATCAGGTCACGCGGACCGATGCCGAGCGCGTTCAGGCCGTCCACAACCTCGCGCAAAGTCACGCCCTCCTTGATGATGGCCAAACGGGCACCATCGCCGGTGTCCACCTTCACGCCGGTCCGGGGAACAATGGCGGTCTGGCCGCCCGAGAAGGGTGCGGGCTGCGAAACCTGCGGCTGCTCGGAGATCGTGATAGTGAGATTGCCCTGGGCAATGGCGACATTGGAAACGCGCACGTCGCGACCCATGACAATCACGCCGGAGCGTTCGTCGATGACGATCCGCGCACGCTGGTCCGGCTCGACACGCAACTGCTCGATCTCGGTCAGGAGCTGGATCATATTGCCCTTGTAGTTCTTCGGGATCTGAACCGTGACGGTCGATGGGTCCGTGGGTTCGGCTGTAGCATCCCCGATGAAATCATTGATTGCGGCAGCCATGCGGCGTGCCGTCGTCAGATCAGGGTTGCGGAGCGCCAGCCGCAAGGCCCGCTGGCGGTTGAGCTGAAATTCGATTTCACGCTCGATCAGGGCACCGTTGGAGATGCGTCCGACCGTCGGTACTCCGCGTGTGATCGAAGTGGCATCGCCCTGTGCAGAGAAACCAGCAATGGCGACCGAACCCTGAGCCACGGCATAGACCTCGCCATCCGCACCCAGCAGCGGTGTCACGAGAAGAGTGCCGCCCTGCAACGACTTGGCATCACCCAGTGACGAAACAGTCACGTCTAGACGTGTGCCCTGTGTGGAGAATGGTGCGAGATTGGCGGTCACGATCACGGCGGCCATGTTGGCCGTCCGCATGTTGGCCCCTCTCGTGTTGAGGCCAAGTCGCTCCAGCATGGCTTGTGCAGACTGTCGGGTGAAAGGTGAGTTGTTCAGCGTGTCGCCCGTGCCGTTGAGGCCAACAACAAGGCCATATCCCACGAGCTGATTTTCACGCACGCCTTCAACCGCGGCGAGATCCTTAATCCGCGACATGGCCTTGGCGGGTTGGACAAAGATCAAGCTCAGAAGCACGAGAATCGCAATGACCACGGAGCGGAAGACTTGGGACAGGGCAAGCACGAGATGACACTCCACTTTACACACTGATGTGTAGCGAGGGGCGTGCCAAGGCTGAATTTTGATCTAACCTAATGATTAAGAACGTTAAAGTTGATAGATGGCAATTGCTCAGCATTGAATCCACGCGCTCTGCCCGGCAAAAATAGCCGGGTTCTTTACCAATGGTTAACCCTAAACGGCGACTTTTGCCGAGAGCAACACAGGACGCGAAACAACCCATGCGCGTCAACGACCGCAACCCCTTGGCACCCCTTGGCGGGACATCCGGCACCCAGCGCAGTGCGGCTGCCGGCTCACGCTTCAGCCTCAATGGCGGTGACGGACCCGGGCGCGCCTCGTCCGCACAATCGGCCGCTCCTGCTGGTGCTCTTGACGGCATGATTGCGCTGCAAGCTGCAGGCGACGCGCTGGAGCGCCGCAAGAAAGCTGTCAGACGCGGCAAAGGCTTGCTCGACATACTTGAGCAACTGAAGATTTCGATCCTGTCCGGGCGTATCTCGCCGCATCAGCTCGAAAACCTGAAGTCCCAGCTCAACAGCCATTCCGACAGTATGGATGATCCAGGCCTTGCCGATGTATTAGCCCATATCGAGCTGCGAGCTGCCGTGGAGCTGGCGAAACTTGGGCGCGGATAGCTATCGGCAAGGGTAGCGCTCGCTGCGGCTATCCGCTAATCGAACTTTCGTTCACGGGTTCCGGTCCACTCCTCGATGCTTTTCAACTCCTTTGCCTTTCTTCTGGTATTTCTGCCACTGGCGCTGGCTGCCCATGTGGCGGTGGAGCGCTATCAGCCGCAGTACAGGCTGCTGCTGCTGACCGTCCTTTCCTTCGCATTTTATGGCTACTGGGACTGGCGCTTCATTCCGCTGCTTGGCCTGTCGATCGTGATCAACTGGTTGATCTCCCGGAGTTTCGTGAAAAGCCGTCTGGCCGGGGCGGAACAGGGCTGGATGATCATTGCCGCGATTGCCGCGAACCTCTTTGTGCTCGGCGTGTTCAAATACACCGGTTTTCTCGTTGATGGAATCAATAGCGTATCGGGTGCCGGCCTCATCCGCCCGGAGATTGCCCTGCCGCTCGGGATTTCTTTCTTCACCTTCCACCACGTTATGTACCTGACTGATTTGAGAGAAGGGAAAGCACCAGCCTATGATCTGAACCGCTATGCCCTCTACATCGGCTTTTTTCCGCAAGTGCTGGCTGGGCCGTTGGTGCGCTGGTCGGAGTTGATGCACCAGTTTGATGAGCGCCCGTACCGCGAGGGATGGGAGGAACGTGCCGCACGCGGCATTATGCTACTGACGCTGGGCCTCGCCAAGAAAGTGCTGATTGGCGATCCACTGTCGGAGTATGTGAACCCTGTCTTCAAGCTTGCCGCCGCTGGCAACGTGGTAACCGTGCTCGAGGCCTGGCAGGCTGTGCTGGGCTTCACCTTCCAGATATATTTCGACTTCTCCGGCTATACCGACATGGCACTGGGCATAGCCCTTTTGTTCGGTGTCATGCTGCCGCAGAACTTTGATGCGCCGTACCGCGCGCGCTCGCTGCAGGATTTCTGGCGACGCTGGCATATGACTTTGTCGCGGTTCCTTAGAGACTACCTATACATCAGGCTTGGTGGCAGCCGCAGCGGGCTCAATGTCCAGCTTTTCGCGCTGTTCATGACCATGGCATTGGGTGGCTTGTGGCATGGTGCGGGTTGGACCTTTGTCGCCTGGGGTGTTGCTCATGGCATTGGACTTTGCGTGGGTGTGCTGTGGCGCAAGCGCAATCTGCCATTTCCTCCGCTGCTGGGGGGCGTGCTGACTTTCTTCTTCGTGATGCTGTGCTGGGTCTTGTTCCGGGCCACAAGTTTCGCGGCCGCGTTGACAATCTACAAGGCAATGCTTGGCTTTGCCCCATTCGGAACCGGGTTCAAGTGGCGGTCACTGGCGGTCGCCTCAACCTTTGCAATGATCGGTCCCACAAGCTGGACACTCGTCCAGAAAGTTCCGGTGACACGCTGGATGGCGGCACTGTTCGCAATCCTGTTTGTCTTCGTGCTGCTCAAGATCGGCGATGATGCCAATTATGATTTCATCTACTTCCAGTTCTGATCAGGGGCACGGGAGAGGGTTTGCTGGAACCTTCGTTGCCGTCTGTCTAGGTTTTGCTCTGACACTCGCTTGTGTCCTGGTGCTTCTCGATCCCTATGACACGTCCCGCATGACGCCATTCCCAAAAGCGGGCATGCCGGAAACCGGCCCCCGCGTAGCGAATGCCAGCCGCATACGAAACCCGGAATTCAACGCCGCCATTTTTGGCAATTCGACCATCCAGATCCTGAGTCCGGAGCGTCTGAACGCTGCTACAGGCCAGCGTTTCGTTCAACTATCGGTGCCTGGGACAGGGCCTATGGAACAGGTTGCGATGATCGAGCATCTGATCCGCAGACGCGGCAGTGCCATCGGAACCATCGTCCTGGGCCTTGATTCCTCTTGGTGCGATGCATCTCGCAGCACGCAGACAGTGCACCCGTTTCCGTTCTGGCTGTATGACAATAATCCGTTGACATACCTGTCGTCACTGGTCCGCATGGATAGCCTGGAGTTCCTCCCCAAGCGCATTCGATTGCTCCTGGGCAAGGGGCCTTTGGCGAGGTCAGACGGCTTCTGGGACTACGAAGCGCCAGGTGGATACAGGCAATACCCGCTGGTAGACATCAAGCTTCCGGCCATTCCAGTGCCAGTTGGCCTTCGCGGGGCAGCGACCGACAGTCTGGTACGCATTGTCAAAAGTCTTCCGGCTGAGACCAGACTCCTGCTTCTGCATCCACCGCTCTTCTCACCCACGCCGCCACAGGCGACCAATGACGACAAGCGAAACCTTGCTGCCTGCAAGGCGGAGCTTGCCAGCGCAGTTGCAGGGCGACCCAGAACAGAGGTCTTCGATCTGTGGGTCGACAACCCTGAAAATCGCATCAGAACGATGTTTTATGACCACAACCACTACACCAGGGCAATGGCGACACGGGTTGAGGGTGCCATCTCTGACATTCTTCGCAGATCGGTACGCTAGAGCAAAGATTCTCTGGCCTCGGTCTTGCAATCTTTCTGGCTCGAAATCGGCCTTAAGCTAACCGGTTCAAATAAATTCGAGAGCCGTTGAGAGACCGTTGCAATGGGAGTATAGGCGCTTTTGGGATGGTACGGAATCGGAGGGTATGCGTGATGGCGAGTAGGGGTAAAATCATATTGGGTGAAGGTTATCGTCCGACGGAGGACGAGCCCTTCATGAACGAGCGGCAGCGTGATTATTTTCGCCGCAAGCTGATTGCGTGGAAAGATGAGATCCTGCGGGAGGCGTCTGAAACGATCCACACGCTGCAGAGCGAGAACGATAACCATCCTGATCTGGCGGACCGCGCTTCATCGGAAACAGACCGCTCCATCGAACTGCGCGCCCGCGACCGGCAGCGCAAGCTGATCTCAAAGATCGATTCAGCCCTGTCACGCATCACTGACGGGTCCTATGGCTATTGCGAAGAAACCGGCGAACCTATCTCGCTGCGTCGCCTTGATGCACGCCCTATCGCCACGCTGACTGTAGAGGCGCAGGAGCGGCACGAGCGGCGCGAGAAGATATACCGCGACGACTGAGCCACGTATCAATGTAATGACTGTCATTTGCCCGGCCGCGTGCCGGGCTTTTTCATGCGCGTTTGAGCAGAGAGCGGATACCAACTGCCGCATTATCGATTAATTAACCATAACAGAGACTTGCGGATTAACCTTACCGCATCCTGAAGGACATTAACGCTGCGTCAACCTTAACAGGGCATTGTCATTTCATCGACGGGCAGAAAGCCTGCGATACCCCGGCCAGAACGGCAGGGGGCAAGAATGCACCAAGAGCCAGAAGGTTCACACAATGTCATCTTCAGTCGCCCTATCCACAGGTATACGCACAGCGCTGTATTCCATCGGAGACATCACGGCTCAACAGGCCATCTCCAACAAACGCCTCGCCACCGGCAAGAAAATCAACGATGTCCTCGACGGGCCTCTGAATTATTTCCTGGCCCGGGGCTTTGACAAGAACAAAGCCGATCTTTCGAATCTGCTCGATAGCCAGAACATCGCGCAGAGCACACTTCAGAAAGCGATCAAAACGATCGAGAGCATCACAAAGCTCGTAGAATCAGTCCAGGCGCTCGCCAGGCAAGCACGCCAGAGCGCCGATGATACGGCCAGCGGTGTCCGCGATACACTTGGCGGCCAGATTGCCACGATTTTTAACCAAATCACCGAGCTTTCTCGTGATGCGGGATTCAACGGCAAGAACCTGCTCGCCGAAACTCCGGATACGCTTCAGATCGACTGGAACGCGGAGACAGGCGTCAACTTGACCAGACTCACGGTGACAGGCGTGTCCCTAACTCACAACAGTGCGCAGTTGGCTTTTGGTACTGTCGCACAGGGTTTTGTCACCACGATCAACGCAGCGCCTGTACCTGACAACACGGTTTACACCGCTGGTGCATGGACGAACGATGTCACAGGCAACGGTCGGCTGGATTCACTGATCACCCAATCCCAGACAGCGTTGAATCGCCTGCAAGCCAATGCATCCCAGTTCTCAGTCAATCTCTCGGTTCTGCAGGTCCGTATCGATTATTCCAACTTCCAGCAGCGGACGCTGTCACAGACGTCGGACGGACTCACCATCGCCGACGTCAACGAAGAAGGTGCCACACTCGCCGCCCTCCAGACCCGCCAGCAGCTTTCGGTGCAGGCGCTCAGCCTCGCCAACCAGGCAAACCAGGCGATCCTGCGACTCTTCTGATCCCGAATACGCCCCGGCGAAAGCCGGGTCGCGGGCGGCGGTCCTGACCAAACACGTCGCCGCCCGATCTTCTCCCCGCGCCGAACCTTGTATCGCATACGGCGCGGGCACCCTTTCAAGACTTTCTCCTGACTTTCGGCCCCGTCGTAGGGCGACCGGAACCCGGACATCAGGCAACTCAAGGCGGTTGGAAACAGCCGCCTTTTTTCATTCGTCTTTGTTTCATTTCCCCGGCGCGACGGTTTTCTCCATCAGCAGCAGCATCGAACCGTCATCGAAAGCGGGATGCCCGATGCTGGGCCTCGACTCCACCATCGTAAACCCACTGGTCGTGTAAAGTTTGTGGGCGGCGGCATTGGCATCATTGACAATGAGCGTAACCCGGTCGAGCCCCTGGCCCAGCGCGATCTCTCCGGCGACCTCCAGAAAACTGCGGCCGAGGCCGCGCCCCCTGATCCATTCAGCTACCGCTAGCTCACGGATGAATATCGACATGCTGGCCTGCTTGATCAGCGCGACCGCCCCCGCCTGCTCCGGCGGCTCAAGGTCCGGCCTTAGGCTGCTGGTATCAGCGATGCGGTTGAGGAGCGCCATACCGGCGATACGCCCTTCGACCTCGGCCAGAACGAACCGCGCATACCCGATCTCGCAATCCGCATCGGCCAGTTCCGCCAGCCCCCGGTCCCGCCATGATTCGCGCGGTCCCTTGACCCGCTCCCAGGCCGCGCGGATACCGCCCCAACTCGAAATCATCATCAGCTCGAGCAAAACGGCAACATCATTCTGGCGCGCGGTGCGGAAACTGATCTCGTGATCCATATTGATTGGATAGCATTGCGTAAGGAACTGTTAACCAACTTTCTTCATGGATGTTAACTGATCCGGCGGGAGAAAACCGTACGGAACCCAGAATCGGGTCAAGAAACGAGGGCTTCCATATGCCTGGAGATATCGTCCTTTCGCGCGGGATCAGGACCAACCTGTTGTCGCTGCAAGATCATTCGAGAAACCTCGAGATCAGCCAGGAGCGACTGGCAACAGGCAAGCGTGTCAATTCCGCCCTCGATAACCCGCTCAACTACTTTCAGGCGGATGGCCTGCGCCAGCGCGGCAAGGATCTTTCCAACCTGCTGGATCAGATGGGAATCGCGGTCGAAACGCTAAAAATTACGGGCAAAGCCATCGAAGGCCTGCAAAAGCTGGCGGAATCTGCCAGCGGCATCCTCAAGAATGCGGCTTCGACCACGGACAACACGATCCGCAATCAGGCGCGCACGTCATTTGAGGAAATCAAGAACCAGATGAACCAGCTGGTTGCAGATGCCGGTTTCAATGGCCGCAACATGCTCAACGGCGGTGTCGCGGGTGCCTATGACAGCCGTTACGATCTGCGGGTATCCTTCAACGAAACACTGACAACACAGCTCGACGTTAAGGCGATCAACCTGAGGGCAACGCTTGCTGGCAATCCGCCAATTGCGGCAGGTTCCACGGCGGCACAGGTTGTCACTCCCGTCGCACCCGATGCACTGGCACCAACCGGCTTTCCGCCGCGTGCAGTCGCTACGGATTATGATTCCGGTGCGCTCGGCGACGCAACGATCCAACGCGATCTGGCCTATCTGCAAAGCTATGTCTCGTCGATCCGCGGGGCCGCATCGAACTTCGGCATCAACCTCACCGTTCTCCAGAACCGCCAGCAATTCACCAAGGATTCCGTCCTGACCCTCAATGTCGGCGCGGATGGTCTGGTGCTCGCTGACCAGAACGAGGAGGGTGCCAAGCTTCTAGCACTCCAGACGCGCCAGCAGCTCTCGACCCAGGCCCTCAGCCTCGCCAACCAGGCGGATCAGGCTGTGTTGCGCCTGTTTAACTAAGGAGCGTTTGAACCATGGCGCTCAAGGTTGAACTCAAGCCAGGCGAGAAAATCATCATCGGCAAGGTCGCGATCCGCAACGGCGAGCAGCGCGCGCGCTTTTTCATTGAAGGGCAGGCACCGATCCTGCGCGAAAAGGATATTCTCAACACCGAAACCGCCAATAGCCCTGCAAAATGCATCTATTTTGCGGTGCAGCTGATGTATGTCGAGGGGTCAATCGAGAAACACCACGACCTGTATTTCCAGTTTGTGAGAGACTTTGTTAACGCCGCTCCCAGTTCGACACCCATCATCGCCGAGATCAATAACCGCATTTTAAGCGGTGACTTCTATAAAGCTCTTAAGTCAGCAAAAGAGCTGATCGCCTATGAGCAAAAGCTCATCGGAGCAATGATGGGCGACGGGACGGCACATGAACTATCCGGCACAAGCCTACGCAAAGACGGCACAGCAGACCCTTCAGGGGCGTGATCTCGAAGCCAATGTACTTCTGAAATCTGCGGCTCGGCTTCAGGGCATTCGCGACAATTGGGAAACCCGCCGCGGAGAACTCGACCAGGCGCTGCTGGCCAACCGCAAGATATGGACGATTTTCGTCAGCGCCATGTCTGCTGACGACTGCCAGCTGCCAAGCCAGGTCCGCTCCAACATCATCAATCTGGGTATGTTCGTGTTCAACCGGACAATTCAGATGTCGGTGGATGCGCAGCCCCAGCAACTGAACATCCTTGTCGATATCAACCGCAACATCGCGGCTGGCCTGCGCGGCAGCAATGCCGAGGTACCGGCGCAACCGAGTGCCGCGGCCTGATCAACTCCGCCCTTCCAAAATCCTTCCGGACGTATTATGTCTGTTTCGCCGTTCTCGGACGGATATGGCGATAAATGGTCATCGTAATAAGCCTTTCGGACCCGGGGGCAGTACCCGGCGCCTCCACCCGAATGGATCATGCTTGAAAAAGACCATGGTCCATTCCGGCGGGGGCGAAACAGGATCGACGAGGGTGTAAAGGGTCTTCTTTTGCTCGGCATGATACCGCCGTTATCGGGTCACTTTATAGTTGCAAATGACAACTATGCTCCGGTTGCTCTGGCCGCGTAAGCGGTTAGAAATACCGAAATCAAGTCCTCTGGCTTAGCCGTTAGAGGCGGGGTTCGCAGGCACCTGGCAACAGAAGCCTGCACTTTCCTTTTCAGTCGATAGCCGCATCTTTCCCCCTCGCCTTCCATACGGAATCGGCTAGACTCTGCTGCATGTCGACCGATCACATCCGTTATGATCTTCTGGTGCAGGACGCTTTGCGCAGCGTTGTCCGCAATGTGCTGGCCGATGCCTGCAAGAACGGGCTGCCGGGCGAACACCATTTCTACGTCTCCTTCAAGACGGGCGCGCCGGGCGTACGCATCTCCAACCGGCTGCGCGAGCAATATCCGGATGAAATGACGATTGTGCTGCAGCACCAGTTCTGGGATCTGGGTCTGACCGAGCATACGTTCGAAGTGGGCCTGTCCTTCGGCGGTGTGCCGGAACGGCTGCTGGTGCCGTTCGACGCCATCGTGGGTTTCTTCGATCCCTCCGTGCAGTTCGGCCTCAAGTTCGAGGTGCAGCAACCCGAGACCGTGGCCGAAAACGATGACACCAAGGGGGCGAAACCTGCCCTCGTGGTCGCCTCAACTGTAGCTCCGATGCTGCCGCCCAAGCCCGATGGAGGGATTCTCTCATCCTCGCAGGAAAAGGGCAAAGCGAAGAAAGACGGCGCGACCATCACCACCAAAGGCCGTGGCAAGAAGGTCGAACTGGTGGAACACAAGGGTGACGTCGTTCAGCCGACCGCAGCGGTGGTGAGCCTGGATGCGTTCAGGAAGAAGAAATAGGCATCCCCCCTAACGCCCGCACCATCTTCAACCCCGGCTCAGGCCTGAGCGTCACCCGCTGCACCGGATTCACAACCTGACGCTGCGGCCAGTCCAGCCGTACGGAGCGCAGAACCGACGTCAAGATGATCACCGCCTCCAGCATGGCAAAACGCATGCCGATGCAGATGCGCGGCCCGGCACCGAACGGCAGATACTGGAAGCGATCAATCTTCTCCCGCTCGCCTGGCATGAAGCGTTCGGGACGGAAATGATCAGGCTCGTCCCACAGCCGCTTGTGACGGTGCACAACATAGGGCGAGATCACGACCAGGGCGCCTTTCGGGATGATCAACTCCCCTGCCCTGTCGGCGACCAGAGTCGTGCGCGTCAGCGTCGCCGCGGGCGGATAGAGGCGCATGGCCTCTTCCACCACAGCGCGGATAAAGGGCAACCGGTCCGGCCATTCCGCCAGCGGGTGCGTACACGCAGTCTGCGCCTCATGCTCGGCCCGTGCGCGCGCCTCCGGATGTTTCGCCAGCAGAAACAAAGCCCAGCCCAGAGCGTTGGCCGTGGTTTCGTGTCCCGCCGTGATAAAGGTGATGATATTGGCGGCCACCTCCTCATCCGTGAGGCCGATGCCGGTCTCAGGATCTGCCGCATTGATAAGCGCGGTCAGCAGATCGGCGGGCGCATTGCCTGCGCCGATCTCTTCTTTGCGGCGCTCGATGATGCGCTTCACCTCCTCTTCGAAGAACGAGATGGATTTGCGGCCCGTGAACCAGGAGAGGCGAGGGATCCAGTCGGGGGCTCCCAACGCATCCAGCGGGTCCAGCCGTCCAACGGTTTCGAAATAACCCGTGACGGCCTGTGCAAAGCGGTCGGCATCACTGACAATGCCGTCAGAAAACAACGTTCCGGCCAGGATATCGAAGGTCACACGGGTCATTTCCGCAGAGACATCAACGGTTTCACCGGGAGGGACCGCCGCCATGCGGGATGCAGCTTTTTCGGCTCGTTCAAGCATCGTTTCAGCAAAGCCATCGACCATGCGCGGCGTGAAGAGCGGCGCGAGTGTGCGCCGCACGCGCTTCCAGTTTTCACCCTCCGCCGTCAAAAGGCCTTCGCCAAGACCTGGCTTCAGCACGCGGCGCTGGAGATCGTCCTTGGGGTAGTTCGTCCAATTGTCGACCAGTACATGGCGGATGACGGCGGGATCGCTGATCACGACGGTGTCGCCCAGCACCGTCCGCGCCTGAACGAAGGGCTCCTCGAAATGCCAGACGCCCCACGCAGCGGCGGGATTGCTGCGGAGTTGGCGCAACAGAGCAATGGCACCGAGCCGCTCGGTGTGAGGTATGGGTGCTGGCGGACGGTAAGCGCGGCGCGCCTGCGGCAGAGCGGGATTGGAAAGAACAGTTGTCGTCATATCACATGCACGATGGTGTGGAGATGCAGGGCCTCGCTGTCTACGCTCGCGAACTCCACCACAAAGCGGTCCCCATGGAAGCGGTAATAAATCGCTTCTCCCGGCTTCGGAGATCCCATGAACCAATAGGAGGCGGCGTCACGGCTCGCGCCCAAAACTTTCGCCATGGCCGCTCCATAAGGTGCATTCAAATGCTCGACCATGAAGGCCGACAGTACCTCCTGCGCCATCTCGTTTTGCGCCTTGGGCAGATCACCAACCGCGATGCCCTGCCGCTTGCCGATACTCGTCTCGCGGCCTGCATAGGCCACGATATTGCCGTAAGGCCCTCCTTCGACAAAGGCGCGGCTTCGATTTGCACCGGTCAGATCGCTCGCGAATTTCCGCGCCAGCGCATCCTCTTGCTTCAGCGTGACAAGGCCGGCATGACGCCCGGTCGGGACGCGGTTCGGGCTGGATGAAAAAGACGAAGGTGTGACGCCTACGAGGCGGTTGTTGCGGATAGTGTAGCTCAGCGACAGGTGATGCCCCTCGATGCGCAGCGCCCAGTCGCCGGTCGCCGCAGGTTCTCCGAACACCGCGAAGGAAAAGCGCTCACCACTACGCTCGTTCACACCATTGCCCTGTTCACGCAGGATTTCCTGATTGAGCATCACGTTGCGCGCCTTCTCGATACCGGCTGGAGAGAGGACCGCACTGGCCAGCGACCATGCTGCATCTTTCTGGGTAGCGCTCATTTCCTCAAGACGCAGGCCTGGCTTGATGTAGCCTCCAACGCCAAAGTAATTCCAGCGTCGCCAGACATCACCGCCAACAGGAAAGCGCGCCCGCTTGCGCTGCGCATCATCGAGCGTGGCCAGAAACTGCACGGCCTGTTGGCGGATCAGCTCGGCATCACCAAGGTCGAGGGCTGTGGCCGCGAGCGTCTGGTGTGGGAATGCGGGAAACAATGCGGCTGCAAGCCCAAGTGCCAATGCGTCGCGCTTGCTGAGTAAATGATCCGTGCTGTCCGATGTCGTCATGGTCAGATCCTCTTGTGGTTCATGGAATGCGCCCGTTTCTCGATCATTGCTCTTCCCCATGGTGTCGCAGACAGTGCGGAACGCAAGCGCTCCACTGACAAATCCCGCTTGTTCCCTGCGCGGTGAATGATATTCACCCCTGCAGATCGATCAAGACAGGGGCAATTCAATGGCCAAGGTAACAACGCGCACCGAAACCGACACGTTCGGACCCGTCGAGGTGGCGTCAAACGTCTATTGGGGGGCGCAGTCGCAGCGCTCCATCCAGAATTTCAAGATCGGCTGGGAAAAGCAACCAGCATCCGTCGTGCGGGCGCTGGGCATCGTCAAGCGCGCGGCGGCGGAAACCAATGTGAAGCTCAAGCGGCTCGACGCCAAACTGGCCGAAACCATCGTCGCGGCGTCACAGGAAGTGATTGACGGCAAGCTCAATGAACACTTCCCCCTCGTGGTCTGGCAGACCGGATCAGGCACCCAGTCCAACATGAACGCCAACGAGGTGATCTCGAATCGCGCCATCGAGATGCTGGGCGGCGTCATGGGCTCGAAGAAGCCGGTGCACCCCAACGACCACGTCAACATGAGCCAATCGTCGAACGACACCTATCCGACAGCCATGCATATCGCCTGCGCCGAGCAGATCGTGCATGATCTGCTGCCGGCGCTGAAGCACCTGCACAAGGCGCTGGACAAGAAAGCGAAGGCATGGAGCCGAATCATCAAGATCGGCCGCACGCATACGCAGGATGCAACACCTGTTACGCTGGGCCAGGAATTTTCGGGTTACACGATGCAGGTTGCCAACGGCATCACGCGCATCGAACAAACACTACCGATGCTAATGCAACTGGCTCAGGGCGGTACCGCCGTCGGCACTGGGCTGAACGCACCAGTGGGTTTCGCAGAAGAGGTGGCGAAGCGCATTGCGAAGATCACGAAATTGCCCTTCACAACCGCGCCTAACAAGTTCGAGGCGCTTGCCGCCCATGACGCCATGGTGATGAGCCACGGCGCGATCAACACGGTGGCGGCTTCGCTGTTCAAGATCGCCAACGACATCCGCTTTCTCGGCTCGGGGCCGCGCTCCGGCCTTGGCGAATTGTCACTGCCCGAAAACGAGCCAGGTTCGTCCATCATGCCGGGCAAGGTGAACCCGACGCAATGCGAGGCACTGACGATGGTCTGCGTGCACGTCTTCGGCAACAACGCGGCGCTGACTTTTGCGGGCGCATCAGGGCACTTTGAGCTCAACGTCTTCAATCCGGTGATGGCCTACAATTTCCTGCAGTCGGTTCGGCTGCTGGCCGATGCGGCGGTGAGTTTCACCGACAATTGCGTGGTGGGCATCGAGCCGCGCCGCGACAACATCAAGAAGGGCCTCGACAATTCGCTGATGCTGGTGACTGCATTGGCCCCGAAGTTCGGGTATGATCTTGCGGCCAAGATCGCCAAGACGGCTCACAAGAATGGGACCACCTTGCGGGAAGAGGCTCTGCTCGCGGGCGTGCCGGCGGCGGATTATGATGCGATTGTGCGACCGGAGAACATGGTGGGGCCGGGTTGAGTGATGACAGGTCAATTCAACCCGGCGCAATTCTGGGGCGAGGGGACGCCCCTCGCAGATACGAAAGAAATGCTCCCCGATCTGACGCCGGAGCTGGTTACACGCGCCGAAGCCTATCTGGGCGTCACACTGCCAAGCAGCTATGTTAAACTGCTGACACTCAAGAACGGAGGCTACACCAAAGGCTTTGTCATACCGATTGAATACAAGCACGAATGGGTTGGTGATCATCTCGATGTCGACCACCTCAACGGAATCGGTCTCGTCCAGCCACAGCCGCCAGATTTCTATGACTGGGAAGGCCTCCACAACATCTACATGAGCCCCTACATGATCCGCGAATGGGGCTTGCCTGAGCGTCAGATCATGCTTTGCGGCGACGGACATACATGGATCACACTCGACTACCGGCACGGCCCAGAGCCGGTGGTCACATGGCTCGACAATGACGCTAGCCCGAAATTTGAAGATTCAGTGATTTCGGATTCTTTTGACGATTTTCTCGCCAGACTGCTGCCGTCTGACGCGGTTGACCCTGAAACCATGCGGCTGAAAGCTAGAAACTGACACTCTTGCGAAGTGTTGATCGATCCTCAGATTCGAGGTATTCTGCGCATAATATATGCGCATGGAGCATAGCATATGCCAGCCAAAAAAGCCGTGAACCTCAGTTTCGACTCCGCAGTCCTCGCAGATGCGCGAGCCGAGAACGTGAAGCTCTCCGCCGTGGCTGAGCGCGCTGTGCGGGCGGAGATCGCCAGCATCCGCGCGGAGCGCTGGAAGCGCGAGAACGCCATGGCGATCCGGGAATCCAACGAAGAACTCGCCAGTAACGGACTATGGTCCGATGGACTGAGGCTTTTCTAGTGAGACGATTCGATATCTGCGAGATCAAACCGCGCGGCCTGGCCGTCATCCTCCAGCACGACGCCACAAGTGACCTCGACACCCGCATCGTTGCGCCATTGTCTACCCACTTAGGGAAACGCATTGTCAGTCGCGCCAGGCATCAGGTTCAGTTCGACGGAAAACCCTATACCCTGCAACTCGACCGAATGGCAGCTATTGACGTCAAACAGATAGGTGCGATCAGAGGGTCGTTGAGCGCCATGCAAGATGATATCAAAAACGGAATTGATCTTCTGCTTTTCGGTTTCTGACCCATGCCCGCCACCATCCTCTCCCTCGCCAAAGCCCGCAAAACCAAAGCTCGCACCGACAAAGAGCAGCAGGCCCAGCAAAACCGCGTCCTCTTCGGACGCTCCAAAGCCGAAAAACTCAAGGACGCAGTCGAAAAATCATTGGCAGACCGCAGGATCGAAGCACATCGCATCGCTCCCCCGCCCAAAGAAACGCCCGATGCCTGATAACCCCGATGGCGTGATCAAGCGCTCCATCATGATCGCGGGGCATCGCACCAGCGTTTCTATCGAGCACCCGTTCTGGGATCAGTTGCGGCGCATTGCTGACGAGCGCGGCTCAAGCACGGCAGCGCTGATTGCCGAGATTGATCAGGGGCGCAAACGCCAGAACCTGTCCTCCGCGATACGCGTGTTCGTGCTGGAACAGGCGCTCGAAGAAGCAAAGGTCAGCGCACGGCGGGAGGAGTGATCAGAAGCGGCGGTTCCAGCGTGATGGGCGGTGCAACCGGTATCGGGGCTTCGCGCCGCGCCGCCTCTTCCTTGCGGCGCTGATCTTCCGCCAAACGCCTCGCAGCTTCGAGTTTACGCCGCGAATCTTCTTCGGCCCGGCGCTGCTCTTCCGAAGCCCGCAGCTGTCGGTTGAAAAAGCTGCGTTCCCGCTGGTCCTGCTCGATCGCATCGATCCGCTCGGTCTCGCGGGCGATGGCGATAGTGGTAAGCCCGTTGGCCAGACTGGCAACATCGATCTCTCGGACAGGGTTCCGCAGCGGGCCTCGCAAAACGAGATCAGCGCTCGGTAGCGGACCACTCCAGCCCTTGGGTGCTTCGCGCGCCACGAGCCCGGTGCGGGCCAGAACAGACATGTCCTTGAGATCCAGCGCAATACTGGTCGTCGCCACTTCATCGGCACTGGCAACCCTGAGTGGACCGGCCCGCAACACACCGCCACCGATGGTGAGAGGCGTCTGGCCCGCAGGAAGGGCGAGCGATCCGTTCAGCTTCTGTCGCAGAGTCGCAGCGAGTGTCTCGCGGGAGACCGCAGCGAATTCACCCTGAGGCGTTTTGAGAATACTATCCAGCGCTCCCGTCGCCAGACCCGACACTTCGGCGGTCTGAATATCGAGACGGCCGTTGCCCGCCAGCGCCGTCATCAGCGCCAGCGGGCTCTCGCCAGTAGCGCTGAGATCCAGTTGTGCCGAAGCCCGCCCGCGCAATCCGCCATTGGCAGTCAGAACGGGAATGCGGTCCAGATGCCAGCCCTCCAGGCCGAAGCGCCCGGTGATGCTGACGGTGTGGTGATTGCGGCGGAGTGTGGCTTGTGCCTTCAGGCGGCCATTCATCCACTCTCCTTCGCCGTGATCGATGTAGATCAGCCCACTCTCGAACCGCAGCACAAACTTAGGATTATTGATCACCAGACCATCGCCAAGATCGACCCCTTCGGCCTCGATCCACAGATCACCCGGCAACGTGATGGCTGCCGGTGCACTGAACCGCGCCGCACCCCAGATCTGGGGCAACCCCTCCCCCTGCGGTTCGCCGAAGATCAGTGGTGCGAAAGCCGACGCATCAAGGCGTCCCATGCGCAGCTGTCCTGAGACGCGCCCGAACTCGGCCAGATTGAAGGTGATCTCGCCCCGCGTTCTGGAGCCGCCGGATGTCAGATCAAACTCCCGCAGGGTGATGCGGTACCCGCGTAGGTCAAACCCTGCGGTGAGTGCGAAGTTCTGGCCCGGAGAGACTGCGGGAACCGCGATCAGAAGCGTTTGCGCGAGAGGAGCAAGATCAGTCGCAGAAAGCCGGATGCTGCCGTTCAGGGGTTCGGCAGGGTTGACTGTCTGTTTTGCCGCAACGTCGATTGCCAATCCTGCAAACGTGCCTTTCATCGACCAGTTTGCCGCTGTAATGCCACTGGAGAGACCGCTGCCCATTAGACGCAAATCGACCGTTCCCGCACCTGTGATCGGAATGGCTTCCAGGCCAATCTGGCGGATGAGAGTAGCCGGACTCTTTGATTTTATCTCGACGGTCAGGGCGCTGCCGTCCGCGAGTGCGCCATTTGTGCGGATGCGTGCAGAAACATCGATGTCGGTTGCGTTGGCATTGCCACGGATAGTCAGAATACGATGTCCGGCAAGTGCGTCGTCCGCCGCCAACCCAATCGTCAGATCAGCGGGGGCGAGACTGTCGGCGCGAGACGCCAGCAGCGGCATGGCGGGATGCGAGGATAGCCGGTCCGCGAGTTGCAACAAGGCCTCAAGACGCGCCGCCTGCAGGCGCGCTTGAAGCTTTGGTGCGGACCCGCTCAGCATGCCGCTGGCCGTCAGATTAGCACCGCCCAGATTGGTGATGCGCAACTCATCGAGGAAAGACGCGTCTCCCTCGCGGCGAAAACGAAGTTTGATATCGCCTGCTCCAACACCGGCATAGCGCACCCGACGGGCCTCGACGCCCAGATCCAGATCCCAGTTGGCTGCGTTCTCGCCACCTGGCAATTCCGGAAGCTTGACGATATCAAGCTGATCAGCTGTCAAGCGCAACGTCAGTTTTTGCCGTTCGCCCGCTGTGGTCAGCTGGATAGAGCCAGCGAGACGCATGTCGTCGGCAACGAGCGCAGCATTTGTGATGCTGATCTCCTGCGGGCCTTGCCTGAGGTCTCCCTGCAGGTTCAGACTTCGCAGGGCAACGGGGCGGGGCGGCACGCTGTGATACCATGCCGACAGTTTGGCAAGGTCACGGCTCTCCAGTGAAAGCTTTCCAGCGAGTGTGTCGCTGGATGCCTCTGTACTGCTTTCGAGCCGGATCTGGGTCCGTCCGGGCAACTCGCCCGAGATATGGCGCAGGCCAATACGCCCGGCTTCTGCATGCAGAACCAGCCGCTGACCAATAATAACATCCCCCCCGACAAGCACGGAACCAACCGTGACATCGAGATCGCCCAAGACGGCCAGCCGCTGTTCTGACGAACTTGCGGATGAAGCCATGGCGCGCAAGAGCTTTTCCGGGCTCTGGGTCAGCTTGCTGTCCTCGCCGCCCAGCAAGCGATCTAGATCGATCTGGCGCGTCGACAGAATAATCTTAGCAGGACTGGGGCGCGAAAGATCGATATCGCCATTGCCCGTGAAAATGGTCTGACGCTCGGTATTGCCCAGCACCAGTTCGATATTGTCGAGCGACGCCGCCGGGCCAGAGCCCCTCACCTTCGCGGCCAGACGCCAAATCACATGACGCATGCCATCTCCCGCCGGAATTGCGGCATTGCCGCTAGCAGCAAGAGATCCCTCGCCTCCCAAAGCGCCATTCTCGTAGCGCAGCAGCCCGTCATACTCGGTGCGCGCGGCAACAAGCTCATGTTCCAGCAGCGCCTTCAACCGGAGAGCATTGCCCTCGACGCGACCTGTGGAAAACCGCAACGACCGCCGCCCACCTTGCAAATCAAACCCGATCGAACCGCGGAAAGGACCGAGAAGCGATGTTGCCTCGATCTGTCCGTCCATTCGCTCGGCCCGCAGCGGTTCGGCTCCATCAGGGCGTGCAAGGCTGAGGCGCGAATCCTGAATCAGCAATTTGTCGAAACCGACCGAGGTCCAGTTACCAGAGACGGGCGACAGGCTTTTCGAAGCGGTGATGACAGGAATGATTGTCAGATCGGCACCTTGCAACAATGCCTGCGTGATGCGAATTTCGCCGCGCAATAGCGGCGGAACAGCAACGCGCAGACGAAAACGACCGATACTACCCTGAATATTACCGCCTTCACCAAGGCTAATGTGGGAGAGTTTCAGGGTGGGAATCGGAAGCAGTTCCACTCCAATCGGACCATTGATCGTTACTGGCTGGCTCAAGACTTTGGAAAGTTCCGCCGAAATTATGGCCCGGCGGCTGTCCCAGTCGATGACATGCGGGGCGATCAGCGCCCCGGTCAGACACAGTAGCAGCAGGATCGCGAGGCCTGTGAGCAGATCACGCAACGCGCCGTCCTCCGCTCGAAAACTCGTTCTGCATCGCGCGATTCCCGTTGCGATTCGTTATCCAGCCCATATCGCAGCAATGCGTTGGAAACACGACCTCCTGCCGCCTTCAGACTGCGACGATCTTGCCGGGGTTCATGATATTGTCGGGGTCCAACGCGCGCTTGATCAGGCGCATCGTATTCAGAGTTTCGGCGCCGAGCTCTTTCTCCAGATACTTCATCTTGCCCTGCCCCACGCCATGCTCGCCCGTGCATGTGCCGCCCATGGCCAGCGCACGCTCGACGAGCCGACCAACGTAGGCCTTACCCTTCTCGATCTCTTCGGGGCTGTCCATGTCGATCAGCGGCAGGACATGGAAATTGCCATCGCCTACGTGGCCGACGATGGGGCCGATCAAGCCTGTCGTTTCCAGGTCCTTGATCGATTCCTCCACACATTCCGCCAGGCGCGAAATCGGAACGCAGACATCTGTGGAGATGCCCTTCGCCCCGGGGCGCAGCGCCATCGATGCCCAGTAGGAATCATGCCGCGCCTGCCAAAGCCTGGTGCGCTCCTCTGGCTTGGTGGTCCACTGGAAGTTGGAACTGCCGAAGCCTTCCGCGATCTCTCCGAAGCGCTCGGCCTGCTCTTTCACGGAGGATTCACTGCCGTGGAACTCGACCAGCAGCATCGGGCTCTCAGGCAGGGTGAGTTTGGAGTACATGTTGGTGGCGCGCACAGCGGCGGCATCCAGCAGTTCAACACGCGCAATCGGGATGCCGCTTTGAATTGTCAGGATCGCGGTGTCGCAGGCATCCTTGATTGTCGTGAACGAGCAGATCGCCGCCGAGATTGCCTCGGGAATACCCTGCAATTTCAGGGTAATCTCGGTGATAATGCCCAGTGTGCCTTCCGAACCTACGAAGAGTCGCGTCAGGTCATAACCTGCTGATGTTTTCTTGGCGCGCGTTGCTGTTGTGATGACATCACCGTTGGCAAGCACAGCTTTGAGCGCGATGACATTATCCTTCATCGTGCCGTAGCGCACCGCATTGGTGCCGGACGCCCGCGTTGCAGTCATGCCGCCGATCGAGGCATCCGCGCCTGGGTCTATGGGGAAGAACAAGCCCTGATCGCGCAGATATTCGTTGAGCTGCTTGCGGGTGACGCCTGGCTCGATGACGCAATCCAGATCCTCCGCATGAACCTCCTTGATGGCCTTCATCATCGAGGTATCGACGGAAATTCCGCCGAGTGGCGCATTCACGTGGCCCTCGAAGGACGATCCCGTTCCGAACGCAATGATCGGCACCTTATGGGCGGCACAAAGCTTGACGATTCCGACCACCTCGTCCGTCGTCATGGGATAGACCACAGCATCCGGCGGCTGGTTCTCGGTCCAGGTCAACGTGTTGGCGTGCTGCTCGCGCACGGACTGCGAGGTGACGCAGCGGTTGCCGTAACCTTTTATCAGCTCTGCGATGACTGCCGCGATGGTGTCCGGATGCGGGCGGTTCGCCTCGGGCTTTAAATGCGCATTCATGGCGGTTTTCCCTCAACATTCCTGCTGGATGCTGATCCATCAACAGAACCAGACCGTCATTTGAACAAGCCTGTATGAAACTGATCTTTTGTATGACCCATTCAGGATACTGTCACAAGAATTCCATAGCCTGCAATCAACGCTTGAGAATAAAGCTGCCAACAAGCAGCTCCTCTACACAACAGCACATGACCGAACCGCCGTCAGGGAGCAGCCATGTTGATGAATTCCGCGTCAGACCCGCTTGTTCCAGGGCATGAAACACCAGCTTTGTTCTTCGCACCCTTCGTTTCGTCCCGGATGGAGATCGAGAAGGATTGGATCGATTATAACGGCCATCTGAATATGGCTTACTACAATATGCTGTTTGACCGCGCCGTCGACGAGGCCTTCGGGATCTGCGGACTGGGGCCGGATTACATCAGGGACCATAATCATTCGTTCTTTCTGGTCGAAAGCCGAATTCGCTATCGTCGCGAGCTTACGCTGGACAACCAGATCCGGGTAACGCTCCAGCTGATCGATTTCGATGACAAGCGATTGCATTACGTGATGGAAATCCGCCATGCTGTTGAGGGCTGGCTGGCTGCCGCGTGTGAGAATCTCTCGATCAATGTCGATATGGCGACTCGCCGCGCCGCGCCTTTCCCGACTGATGTTCTGGCCAATCTGGCGATGATGAAAGCGGCTCATTCCGCCTTGCCGCAGCCCGAAATGCTGGGTGCAGGCGTTGCAATGCCTGCAAAATCGCTCGAATTTAACTGAGCCCGTTGAGAATTCACGCATCGTGCATTCCTGCCATTGACCTGACGGCTTCATTCAGCGTCAATTCACCCATGAACCAATAGAAGCGTTGGCAATGACCGATGCCGGGTTCGAAGGGGTTTGACGTGGCTGACAGGGAATTGGAAGGCTCTGTCCCGGCATCCGGGGCACGAGGTGTAAAGGGTTTGCTCGCCGCCACCGTTGCGCTGCTTCTTGTCGGCGGCGTTCTGCTCGACATGGATCGCATCAACTCCGTGCGCGATTCACTTGACCGCGTGGCTCATTTGGCTGCTTTCGAAGCTGCCGCTGCGGTGCGCCCTTCTGAGCGCCAGCACATCTGCCAGAAGCGTTTTGCCAAGACAGTGTGGACAGACAGCGAAGTTTCAATGGATGATATCGATGTCAGCGTGACGCAGAGCGGTCGCGGCAACACGGCGCTTGTGACCTATGATGCCACCGTGCAACTCGTAGTGGGACGCTTCTTCGGCTTCAGCGAGGTCGTCATCTCGGGCGAAGCGGAAGTCACCGCGCCGGGCAAGCAGGTTGCCGCCGCGACGCCGTGATCAAAATCGACAGGTGCAAGCCGTAGCCGCGCTCAAAGCTTGCTGCTACAGCGCTCGGCATGCGCGAAGGTCTTGTTCCCTCCAATACCACCCATGTGATGCGGTTGCCGACCGATATGGCGACAGCGATGAAGCTTGCGAGTCAGCTCGGCGAGATGCTGGATGCCGATGAAAATGCGGTTGCCGCATTTGAATCGGCAGATGAAACGCATTGGCTGGTCGAAGTATTCTTCACAACAGCACCCGATCAGGCATTGATGCGTGATCTGATCGTTGTGGCTTTGGGCGATGGCCCAGGTAAAATCGCGGCCGCCAGTGCCAGCTTTGACCGCATTGCAGCCAAGGACTGGATCGCGGCCTCACTCGACGGTTTGAGGCCCGTGCGCGCCGGACGATTTCTCGTGCACGGCAGCCATGATCGCCCAGCCATCCGCGCCAACGACATCGCGATCGAAATCGAGGCAGCGCTGGCCTTTGGCACAGGCCATCACGGCACCACGCGGGGCTGTCTGGAATTTCTCGACCGGGAGCTGAAGCGCAAGCCGCCACGCAATGTGCTGGATGTGGGGACTGGTACAGGCGTTCTCGCCATCGCGGCGGCGCGGGCATTAAAGCGACGCGTGGCCGCCGGAGACATCGATCCGGTTTCGACCGCGACGTCGCGCCAGAACGCGGTTGCCAACCGGGCCGGAGCCTATGTCAGGCCGGTAACCGCTGTCGGTGTGGTGCACCGAAATCTGATGGACGGGGCACCTTATGACCTGATTTTCGCGAATATCCTGGCAAAACCACTTCGACTGCTGGCACCGTCACTGGCTAGGGTTGCGACTTCTGACGCGCGCCTGATTCTGTCCGGTCTGCTGGCGAAGGATGTGGCTGGTGTGCTTACGGCCTACCGTGGCCAAGGCTTCGCTCTCATGGAGCGTATAGACATCGAAGGATGGGCCGCATTGATCCTCAGACGCAAAGGAGCGGCCGCAAGGCCACTCCTGAATTTGCTGGACTGAATATGGGAAGTAACCTGGTGCTTATTCAGCCATCCAGCCATGCTTGCGGTTCATGTCTGAGCGCAACTTTCGGGCATCATTGATGATTTCGAGAGTGTTTGCCACAAAAGCGATCAAAAAGTAGATCATGGGTTTTCTCCTTGAGAAAGTGAATGGCGAGAACTGTCTATTCGCCTGCAAAAGGCAGCATGGCGTAGTCCAGCCGATCTTTCGGCTCGCCATAGAGCGCCATTGCGCGGCGCACCTCGATATCGGCCTGGCGCTGGCGTGATTCCATCATCGCCTGCAGGAGCCGACCGAAGAACGACGGCTTTGTGGCGGCGGTTTCGCCAGCGGGTTCAGCAAAGCTGCTGGTGTTGAAAGCAAGAGTGGCCATGGAATGTTCTCCTAGGGTTGGATGCAAAAGGAGCCCTGCGTTTCCTTTTTTCTTATGTGTTCAAGATGGGTGCTTATGTTGCAGTGCGGTAGGCCAGAGTTCGACTCGCAGACATGCATTTAACGCATATCTATTTAAATAATTTGGTCATTATATGCGATTTATGCATCTCAAACAGTCAGTTGCACTTTGTCACGGCAATACGGTGATGAAACTCTCGACACCCGGCGCAAGCAGTCCTAATTTTGAGAGATGTTGACCGCACAGTTTCAGTCTTTTCACGAAAAATCCGATGGCAAATCCGGAGCCGCGCGACTCAAGGCGCTCAGAACTCTTCTGAAAGAGCGCAAGCTTGATGGCTATCTGGTGGCACGGGCTGATGAGCATCAGAACGAGTATCTTCCGGCAAGCGAAGAGCGGTTGGCCTGGCTCTCCGGTTTCACAGGTTCCGCAGGATTCGGTATTGTTCTGATGCAGAAAGCGGCCGTATTTTCGGACGGACGGTACACTCAACAGTTGGCGGCCCAGATCGACCAGAGCGCTTTCACGCCAGTCTCGATCATCGATCATCCACCGCAGGAATGGCTGGGTGCACATACCAAACCTGGCGCGCGAATCGGCTATGATCCGCGACGCCAGACGCCAGACGGACTGCAGCGGTTTCAAACCGTGGCCGACAGGATTGGTTTTCAACTCATACCGTCCGAGCCAAATGCGGTGGATGTGCTTTGGACGGAGCGTCCGGAGGCACCTTTAGCTCAGGTCACGCCGCATCCCGCAAAGCTCGCCGGGGTCGCGAGCAAGGCAAAGATTGATGAACTCCGGCGGTGGCTCGTGAAAGAGCAACTGGATGCACTGGCGATCACAGATCCGACTGGCATCGCATGGCTGTTCAATATCCGGGGCGGGGACGTGTCCCACATGCCCCTGCCCATCGGATATGCCGTTTTGCCAAAGGAAGGTCGACCGCAGCTGTTTCTGGATGGCCGCAAGCTTTCCAACAGAGTGCGGGCGTCACTTGAAGATATGGCAGATGTGCGTGAGCCGCTGGCCCTCGAGCGGGCTCTAGAGAAGCTGGGTACTGCGAAAGCCAAAGTGCGCTTCGACCGCGAGAGTGCCAGTGCTGCACTGGTGGATCATCTGAAAAGCGCTGGCGGCATGGCAGATATCGGCACCAATCCGATAGCGCTGCTCAAGGCAGTCAAGAACCGGGCGGAATGCGATGGTGCTCGTGGCGCGCAAATCCGCGATGGCGCGGCTATGGTACGCTTCCTCTGCTGGCTTGATGCCGAAGCGCCCAAGGGCAAGCTCACAGAGATCACCGCCGCCATTGCGCTGGAGGGGTTCCGTCGCGAGACTGGCAAGCTGAAAGAAATCTCCTTCGACACGATCTCGGCGGCTGGCCCGAATGCCGCGCTGCCGCATTACCGCGTGAATGAGGGCTCGAACCGCCGCATCACTAAAGGCATCTATCTCGTTGACTCAGGCGGGCAATATGTCGATGGCACGACCGACATCACCCGCACCATCGCCATCGGCAAACCCACGGCTGAGATGATGGATCGCAACACACGCGTGCTGAAAGGCATGATCGCAATCTCGCTTGCTGTATTTCCCAAGGGTGTGAGCGGTGCGCAGCTTGACAGTTTTGCCAGGCAATTCCTCTGGCAGGTCGGGCTGGAATTCGATCATGGCACGGGCCATGGCGTCGGCAGCTACCTCGGCGTGCACGAGGGGCCGCAGCGCATTGCGAAACTGGGAACCACGCCACTGGAAGCGGGCATGATGCTTTCGAACGAGCCAGGCTATTACAAGACCGGACACTATGGCATCCGCATCGAGAACCTCGTTCTGGTGGAGGAAAGGACGATTCCCGAAGCCGAGCGCAAGATGCTAGGTTTCGAGACGCTGACGCTGTGTCCTATCGACCGGCGGCTGATCAAGGTGAGCTTGTTGACAGAGACAGAGCGGCGCTGGCTGAACGCCTACCATTCCCGCGTGCTGAAGGTGATCGGCCCACTTGTCGATGCGCCAACACGGTTCTGGCTCAAAGCGGCCTGCGCCGCGCTGTGAACGAAACCAGCAATCAGACGCTCCTGCGTAGCCTGCTGCCTGTTCTGATCATCGTCTCGATGATCGGACCACTGGCGCTCAACATCCTGATGCCTTCCATGCCTGGGCTTGCGGCGGCACTGGGCGCCTCGCGCAGCGAGGTACAACTGACGCTCTCATTGTTCCTGGCATCGCAGGCAATTTCGCAGCTTTTCATCGGCGGACTGGCGGACAGGTTTGGTCGCCGCCCGGTGCTGCTGGGATCGCTGGCGCTGTATGTGATGGCGTGCCTCGCCGCCACCTTCGCCACAAGCATCATGCTGCTGGTTGCCGCGCGCATCGTGCAGGCTGCGGGCGGAACGGCGGGACAGGCCCTTTCCCGTACCATCGTGCGCGATCTTGCGCCGCGTGATTCCGCTGCCAGCGTGATCGGCTATGTCACGATGGGCATGGTGATCGCTCCGCTCATGGCACCGGCGATTGGCGGTTTTATCGACGACACCTATGGCTGGCGGATGATTTTCGTCTTCTCGCTGGTGGTTGGAGCCATCGGAGCTGTGCTGACCCTTCTGAAGCTGCCGGAAACGCGGCCAGATTCAATCAGCACCCAGACCACGGGTGACATGCTGAGACGGTCCTGGCATGTCGTGCAGAATCGCCGCTTTCTGGGCTATGCGCTGGGCGCGGCCTTCACAACAGCTGCTTTTCTCGCGTTTCTTGGTGCGGCTCCCTACCTCGTGGTCGATGCCATGCAGATGCCCAAGCTGGCTTATGGTATCTGGTTTGTGTGCCTTTCCGGCGGCTACATGACGGGTAATTTCTGCTCGGGACGCTTTTCAGAGAAGCTTGGCAGTGAGCGCATGATCCTGATCGGCAACATCCTCGGCGTGCTGGGCATGACGGTTTTGCTGGCGCTGGCGCTGATACCCGTCATGCACCCCGCCGCGATCTTCGTTCCCTGTTTTTTCATGGCGATGGGTAACGGCTTTCTGCTGCCCAATGCCATCGCGGGTGCCGTCAGTGTCGATCCCAAGGCTGCTGGCGCAGCCTCAGGCGCGGTCGGCTTCCTGCAGATGGGGCTGGGTGCCATCATGAGCTTTATCGCGGGACAGGTTACGACGACATCGCCGCTGCCCATGGCCATCATCATGTTCGGTCTGACAGTGGCAGCGTGGGGAGCGTTGGTCTGGGGCAAGTGGCAATGAAGCCGGGCGCCATCCAGATCAGCGGACGCTGCCTTGTCGATGGCGAAGCCAGTGGAAAAGTGCTGCATGCCAATACCGGCCTGAGCTTCTGGGGAGGCGTTGATCCTCAGACGGGCATCGTCATTGATCGTCGACATCCGTTGCATGGGGCGTGTCTGACGGGAGCTATTGTCGCGATCCCGAGCGGCCGGGGTTCATGCTCCGCCAGCGGCGTCATGCTCGAATTGCTGCGGGCGGGAACGGCACCAGCAGGGCTGATCTTTTGCGAGGAAGAACAGATCCTCACGCTGGCCGTGATCGCGGCAGACGAGGTATTTGGACAATCGATTCCGGTGGTGCAGCTTGATCGCGATGATTTTGCCAGCATTGGCTCGCTGAAGCGTGCGACCATCAGAGGCGACACCGTAAGTGCAGACGCCACGTTTCCCTCAAGCGCCCCCGCCACCAAATTAAGCGACAGGTCCGAACATCCGCCGCTCGTGCACACGGATGCCGATCATGCCATGCTGGACGGGGCAAATGGCCCAGCGCGGCAGGCGGCGCTCAGGATCATTGTCCGGATGGCGGAAGCTTTCGGTGCGCCATGCCTGATCGATGTGGAGCGCGCGCATCTTGACTGCTGCATCCTCACGGGTCCAGCGAGTGTCGAGATTGCTGAACGCTTTCGCGATCTTGGCGGAAGCTTCGCGGTGCCGACATCGCTGAACGCCATTTCAACCGATCTTCGAAACTGGCAATCGTTCGGGCTGGACCCGGAGGTTGCGGGCCAATCCACCCGGCAGGCAAAGGCCTACATGGACATGGGCGCAGCGCTGAGCTTCACCTGCGCGCCTTATCTGCTGGATAGCCCGCCAGTTCTTGGCCAGCAGATCGCCTGGGCAGAGTCGAATGCGGTTGCTTTTGCCAACAGCGTTCTGGGAGCACGTACGCAGAAGTATCCGGATTATCTGGACCTCTGCATCGCACTGACAGGGCGGGCACCGCTGGCTGGTTGTCATCAGGAGCGCGGCCGCAAAGCAACAAAGATCATCGCACTATCCGGCATCGGCGCGGTGGATGATTCTTTCTATCCGCTCTTTGGTTACCTCGCCGGCCTGCTGTCGCCGAACGATATTCCGGCTATCACCGGGCTGGAAAAGTCCAAACCCTCCGCTGATGACCTCAAGGGCTTCTCCGCCGCTTTCGCCACGACCTCGGCTGCCCCTATGTTCCATATTGTCGGCGTGACACCCGAGGCCCCAACATTGAAGGATGCGCTCGCAGGTCACGAATTGGGCGAGCCGCTGCTCGTTATCCGACAGGACCTGAAAAAAGCATGGCAAACGCTGAATCTCGGTGAAGACAACACCATTGGCCTTGTGGCGCTGGGAAATCCGCACTTTTCTGCGACAGAGCTGGAGCGCCTCGCGATCCTTGTGAAGGGGCGGCAAAAATCACCGGATGTCGAGGTCATCGTGACGACATCACGTTCGGTTCTGGGCAAGGTTGAAGCCTCGGGGGACCGGAGTCGTCTCTCAGCATTCGGCGTTCGATTCATCACTGACACCTGCTGGTGCATGCTGGGCGAGCCGGTCACTCCGCCGCGCCGTGGTGGAGTGATCACGAACTCGGCGAAGTATGCACATTATGGGCCCAATCTCAGCGCCGGGTCTTTTCGCTATCATTCACTGGAGGGCTGTGTTGAAGCGGCCTGTTCAGGGAAGGTGCCGCAAAAGATGCCGTTGTGGCTTGTCGGGAGATCGAAGTGATTTAACTGCTGCGACATCTGCCTTGATGGTGATGGATTGCGGGTCAATTACTCTGCTGCGACAAGGACAAGTGGTAGAGAGGGAGATGGTATCAACTGCCCTGCGCGCCTTGCCGCAGCCAGCCAGGCATCCATGGCAACGTCCAGTTCCGCCACGGCCATTTCCCGTGTTTCCCCGAATGCCGAGCACGACTTCAGATCAGGCGCATCTGCGACCCAGACCTGATCCTCCTCCGACCAGAAAACCACAATAGGATAACGAGGGTTCATAGGGCTCCGTCAAGCAAATCGAACTCAATGATAATAGGACGGAATTGCCGCAACTGATAGCGCTTCACCTCCTTGCCGATTGGCTGGATATTCAGCGGACGTGGAACTTTGGGATGAAGAAAGATGTGGTGATTGCCTGAAATGCGATCAAGAACGAAGCCAAGCTGGCGCGCTACGGCATCAAAGTCACGGAAGGAGACATCGCCTTCCGCAGATAGGACCCGGTCTCTTGTTTTGCGCAAGTGTGACACTGTTATGAGCCTCCTCTTGAAGAAGATATACGATACTACCGTTCCAAAAGCGGGCAGTTTTCAAAATAACCTGTTCGTTCAGCCTCTCATAGAGTGCGACTGTATGGTCGAAAACGAAAGATATTGATCGTTCTGCTTGACATCAAAAGACATTGTCTTACACTGCAAGTATTCTGGAGTTGCCCATGGCCACGACCTCATTCACCCTGCGCATGGACACGGACCTGAAAGCCCGGCTCGAAGCCGAGGCGCAGGCCGAAGACCGATCGGCTGCGTGGCTCGCCCAGACCGCGATCTCGGAATTACTAGAGCGCAGGGAATGGAAGCGTCAGGCGATTGAGGAGGCCGAAGCAGAGGCGGAGGCTGGCCTTTTGATCGATGGTGACGCTGTTGAGGCCTGGGTTAAATCATGGGGCACTGACGATCCCTTGCCGCCTCCAACCGTGCAATCACATCCTTTCAAATCTTGATCAGCAATGCGCATCAGCTTTGCACCCAGAACCATCCATGATCTTGAATGGTTTGAGGAGTACTATCGCGACGTCTTCCCGGATGGCGCGAAGAATGCAGATCTGCATTTCCTGAGAACCGTTTCCCTGTTGAAGTCGCATCCGCAAAGTGGTCATGTCTCGGACGAAACAGGGCGTCGGGAAATCACCATTCCCAAAACACCATTCTCCATCGTTTATCGCATCAAGACGGATCACCTGCGCATTCTGCGGATATGGGACGGACGTCAGCATCCAATTCGAAAGTAGCCTCACCCCACCAGCTCCAGCCAGTCATCCTCGCTGATCACTCGCACACCCAGCTCATTCGCCGTCACGAGCTTTGATCCCGCCCCCGGTCCCGCCACCACCAGATCGGTCTTCTTCGAAACCGAACCGGAAACCTTGGCACCGAGCCGCTCCGCCATGGCTTTCGCCTCGTCGCGGGTCATCTTTTCGAGGCTACCGGTGAAGACGATGGTTTTTCCCGCCACCGCCGTGTCAGCCTTGGGCTTTTCGGCCTTCTGAATGGTCAGCGCAGACACCAGACGCTCGACCACGGCGAGGTTATGCGGTTCCGCGAAATAGCGCGCCACAGCGTCGATCACTGTTTCGCCAACCTGATCGATAGCGTCCATTTCGGTCCGGGCCTCCGCGTCACCCGAAGCCACCTTGAGAGCAGCGGCCTCGAATGTGGGCCATGCGCCATAGGCCCGTGCCATCACCTTGGCCGTGGTATCACCGACATGGCGGATACCCAGCGCAAAGATGAAACGATCAAGACCGATGGTTCTGCGCTGTTCGATGGCCGCAAGGAGATTGCGCACGGAGGTTTCGCCGAAGCCTTCCTTGTTCCTCAGCTTCTTGATGGGCTCCGCTTCGTCGCGCGCTGCCAATGTGAAGATATCCGCCGGTGTCTTCACTGGCAGGTCAGGGTCGCTGAAGAAAAACTCGATCTGCTTCTCGCCGAGGCCCTCGATATCGAAGGCACGGCGGGAGACGAAATGTTTTAGATGCTCCATCTGCTGGAAGGGGCAGGCGAACTCACCAGAGCAGCGGCGCACCTTGCCCTCCTCGCCAGCTGCCGTCTCCTCCTTCACCAGCGGTGTCTTGAGATCGCACTGGCACAAATGCGGAAAGACATAGGGTTCTGCGTCCGCCGGACGCTTGTTCGCCACAAAGCTCAGCACCTGCGGGATGACATCACCCGCACGTTGGACCAAGACGGTATCGCCCACGCGCACGTCGAGCCGGGCTATTTCCTCAGCATTGTGGAGCGTCGCATTGGAGACGACAACACCACCCACCGTAACAGGCTTAAGCTTCGCCACAGGCGTGTGTGCGCCAGTGCGGCCGACCTGGATATCGATGCCTTCGAGCAGCGTTGTCGCCTGCTCCGCAGGGAATTTATGCGCGGTGGCCCAGCGCGGCGCACGGGAAACGAAGCCAAGACGGCTTTGCAACGCGAGGTCATTCACCTTGTAGACGACGCCGTCGATATCATACCCGAGATTGGCGCGATCCGCCTCGATGCCGCGATAGAGCGCCAGCATCTCCTCCGTGGACTGGCACAAGGCCATGCGCGGGTTGGTCTGAAAGCCGAAGCGGCTGAATGCCTGCACCATCTCCCACTGGGTGCTGGCGACCATGCTACTCATCTCGCCCCAGGTGTAGGCGAAGAAGCGCAAGGGACGCTTGGCCGTGATGGAGGAATCGAGCTGGCGCAGGCTGCCAGCGGCGGCGTTGCGGGGGTTGGCAAAGATTTTCTCGCCCAGCCGCGCCTGTTCGGCATTGATCGCAGCGAAATCGGCGTGTCCGAGATAGATCTCGCCGCGCACCTCGCAGATCTCCGGCCAGTCGCTGCCCGCAAGATGATGTGGAATCTCGCGGATGGTGCGAACATTGGCTGTGACATCCTCTCCCTCCGCGCCATCACCACGGGTCGCTGCGGTGACTAGCCTGCCGTGTTCATAGCGCAGCGAACAGGAAAGCCCATCGATCTTGGGTTCAGCCGTGAAGGCGGGCGCTGATGGCAGGTTCAGGAAGCGCATGACGCGTCCCACGAAATCGGCCACGTCATCATCCGTGAAGCAATTGTCGAGCGACAGCATCGGCACCCGGTGCTGCACCTTGGCGAAGCGGGAGGACGGTGCAGCACCGACTTTCATGGATTGCGATAAGGCGCTCTTCAGTTCCGGAAAGGCGGTTTCAAGCGCATTGTAGCGCTTGCGGCGCGCATCATATTCGGCATCCGTGATCGTTGGCGCATCATCCTGGTGATAATTCCTGTCATGCCTAGCAAGCGCGCTACTCAGCGAATCATGCTCGATGCGGGCTTCCAGAGGGGTCAAATGATCAACAGGGGTCAGCGCTTTCGACATCACGCACCACGGGTCAGCAGCTTGTCCGCCGCGGCACGCGCCTCGTCGCTGATCTCGGCTCCCGACAGCATGCGGGCAATCTCTTCGCGTCGCGCCTTGGTCTCCAGCGCCACCACCCGCGTCGCCACGCGCTCGCCCTGCCCCACATCTTCCTTGGCGATGAGAAAATGGCGGGATGCACGAGCCGCAACCTGCGGCGCGTGGGTCACCGAGAGAACCTGCACCTTCTCGGCAAGCCTTGCGAGTCGCTGCCCTATGGCATCCGCCACTGCACCGCCAACGCCGGTATCGATCTCGTCAAACACAAGAGTGGGTGCAGAGCCGCGATCCGCCAGCACCACCTTGAGCGCCAGCATGAAGCGCGAAAGCTCGCCACCGGATGCCACTTTCATCATGGGTCCGGGCTTTGTGCCGGGGTTGGTCTGCACGTGAAACTCGATTGTATCGATGCCCTCGGCCATGGCGCGGGCTTCATCCGTGGTGATCTCACTGATGAAACGGGCGCGTTCCAGCTTCAGCGGCGGCAATTCGGCATTCACCGCCTTGTCCAGTTCGCTTGCAGCAGCACGGCGTGCCTTCGAAAGAGCCTTTGCCTTCGTTTGATAGGCGTCCTTTGTTTCCCGCGCCGCAATCTCCAGCGCCTTCAGGTGGCCCTCACCTGCATCGAGTGCGGCAAGGTCAGCAGCATAGCGTTGGGCCAGCGCGGCCAGAGCCTCCACCGGTACGTTGTGCTTGCGGCTGGCGGCACGCAGGGCGAATAGGCGCTCCTCGATCTGTTCCTGCTCTCGCGGATCGAACTCGGCGGCGCGCAGGGCCTTTACCAGCGCGTCACGGGCCTCTTCGATCGCCAGAAGCGCCTGATCCAGCGCCTTTGCAGCAGGACCCGCCAGATCAGGTGCCTGCTCGGCGCGACGATCCAGCCGACGCTGGGCAGATGAGAGCGCAGGGACCGGAGATCCGTGGCCAGACAGAAGATCAAACACCTCCTGCAACTCGCCCACTACCTTTTCGGCCTGCATCATGCGCTGGCGTCGCTCGGCAAGCTGGTTTTCCTCGCCCTCCGCAGGGGACAGCTTGTCCAGTTCATCGGCGGCATGGCGCAGATAATCCGCATCAGCCCGGGCTTTCTCAATCCGGGCCCTTTGCGCAGCAAGCTCTGATTCAGCCTTGCGCCATCCCGCATGGAGCGTGCCGACCTCCGCCGCAGCTTGCCGCAGGCTGCCAAAGGCATCCAGCAGATCGCGGTGCTCACTCGTGTCGGTGAGCGCGCGGTCATCGTGCTGGCCATGGATTTCAACGAGATGCTGACCTATGGATTTGAGGATCTGGACGCTGACGGGCTGATCATTGACGAAAGCTCGTGTGCGACCATCTGCCAGTTGTACGCGCCGAAGGATCAGATCGCCCTCAGTATCAAGACCGGCTCCTTCCGCGATAGAGCGGGCGGGATGGGCCAAGCCAAGATCGAACACCGCCGTCACCTGCCCCTGTGGCAAGCCCTGCCGGACGAGACCGCCATCACCACGTCCGCCCAGGGCCAGCGCGAAAGCATCGAGCAGGATGGATTTGCCAGCACCGGTCTCGCCGGTCAGCACAAGCAATCCTGGCTCGACCGTCAGGTCAAGCCGGTCAATCAAGACAATATCACGAATGGAAAGCCGCGCGAGCATAAGGGCGCTTGTGGCATGCCTGATGAATGCGGGGAAGAGCCTGCAAAGCGCCCGGCAGCGCTATCAGCAGTTCAGATGCCGATGCCGCGACGGAAGCCACGGAACGCACGGCTGATCCAGGAACTTTCGCTCTCGCGTGGCTCGACACCACCGGCTTGAAGGAGCTTGTAGGCATCCTTGTACCACTGGCTGTCTGGGAAGTTGTGGCCAAGAACGGCCGCCGCAGTTTGAGCCTCTGGAACAATGCCGAGAGACATGTAGGCTTCCGTTACCCGCATCAGGGCTTCCTCGGTATGGCGTGTCGTCTGATAGCGGGTCAGCACCTCGCGGAAGCGGTTCACGGCTCCGGTGTAGTTGCGCTGCTCCAGATAATAGCGACCGACATCCATTTCCTTGGCGGCAAGCTGGTCACGTGCAACGGCCACGCGCTGGCGGGCATCGGGCGTATATTCGGACTGCGGCCACTTGTTGATCAGTTCGTCCATAGCCAGCAGGGCGCGCTGCGAACGTTCCTGATCACGGCTGACATCCGGGATTTGGTTGAAATAGGACATGCCGACGAGATATTGCGCATAAGCCGCATCCTTGTCGGCGGGATAGAGCTGTACGAAGCGCTTGCCGTTCGAGATCGCCTCCTCGTAGCTGCGGTTCTCGTAATTGGCAAAGGTCTGCAGCAACAGGCTGCGCTTGGACCAGTTGGTGTACGGATACTGCTTGTCCAGTTCGGCGAATTTACGTGCCGCTCCGTCGTAGTTGTTGCTCTGCAGACGGGCGAGGCCGTCGTTAAACAGCACTTCGGCAGGCTCGTCCTTGGATAAATCGCTGGTAGCCTTGGCGCTCCCAAAGGGATTAATCGACGAAATTGTCTCGCAGGCCGCAAGAGGCATGGCAACAACCATAATGGCCAGCGCCCGCATCAGGCCCTTCACGGAGAGTTCACGCAGCAAAACCGACATTCCTCGAATGGCCCCATCAAAATCGCGCGGAAAGTGCCACGCCAGCGCTGTCAAAGCAAGCGGATGAAACGCAGCGTGCCACCTTTCATCAGAGATCGTTAACTCTAACGGGACTGAATATGGCGATCACAAGGCGTCTTTCACCACTCTGAAGTGGCAACGTCCCGGAAATCTCAGTTCTTGTCGGCTGAGAAGGCGGCGACCGGCATGCCAATCTCGCCACGGCCATATTCACGGCGTGATGCGGGACCATCAACCAGCGTCCAGGCCGAGCGATCCGCAAACAGACGCTCGAGGATCATCGCATTAACCTTGTGGCCCGGTGCATGCGCCTTGTATGTCGCCTGTAGGGGCGCGCCGGCCAGCGCCAGATCGCCGATAGCGTCCAGAATCTTGTGGCGGACGAATTCGTCGGGGTAGCGCAAGCCTTCAGGATTGATGATCCGATCATCGCCCAGCGCCACGGTATTTTCGAGAGAAGCGCCAAGCGCAAGATTCTTTTTCCAGAGATATTCCACGTCTTTCATGAAACCAAAGGTGCGTGCACGGGAAATATCTTTGCGGAATGTGGCGGGAGTCACATCGACAACGCGGCGCTGGCGACCGATCAGCGGGGTTGGAAAGTCAATTTCAACATCGACACTGAAACCACGATCACGCGGCGAGAGTTCGGCCCAGGAACGGCCCTGCTCAAGACGCACTGTTTTCAGGACCTTGATAATCTTGCGCAATGGCATCTGGCACTCGATACCGACCTGATCGATCGCATCGACGAAAAAAGCCGAACTGCCATCCATGATCGGCACTTCGGGACCATCGATCTCGACAAGCACGTTATCGACGCCCATGCCGGACAAAGCGGCCATGAGATGCTCGACGGTTGAAACGGACGCCCCGCTAGGCTCGCCGATCACAGTGCAGAGTTCCGTTGCGCCAACAGCCTCGCGGCGTGCAGGAATCTGCCGCTCGACACCACCGGGCAATCCGGTGCGGCGGAAGACAATACCAGTGCCGGCATCTGCGGGATGGAGTGTAATACTGACCGGGGCACCACTGTGGACACCAATGCCCTGCAGCGAAATCTGGTCACCAAGCGTCGTCTGGTTCAAGACGTTATCCTCTTTGGCGGAAGCCTGCCAATGTTGATCATTGGTCAAGGCAATTCGCATTGCTCAGGATTTACGTGCGCCACTACTTGCGAAGCACATGTCACCCGAAGGCGATGGAACGGAAAATACGCTCGCTGACTCCCATGAACAAATCACGCTTTTTTACGCCGTGTTACACGAAAATGTCGCATTTTAAGAATTTCGTAAAATCTTGATTATCAATTGATTTCAAAGCAATAGGGCCCACACTTTTGATAGTGAGGACCCTATTTTAGACAAATCTCCCTGTGGAAATCGGTTAACCCTGACGGCGGAGGAAGGCTGGAATTTCCAGTTGATCGTCCTCGATGGTGCGCGCTTGCAGACGTCCGTGAGAATCAAGCTGTCCCTGAGCCGCGCGCGGCGGAGCATGCACAACAGGGCGACGGGGAGCCTCGGTCGGCAAGGCGGCAACAGGCTCCTGTGGAGCGACGGGAGCGGTCACATGGGGTAGGTCCTGCTCCTCGCGGCGACCAAGTCCGACAGCGGCCAGGCGCTGTAGCAACGTCATCCGCTTTGCCTCTTGGGAAACCACAGGCTGCGCCGGAGTTTGAGCGTTGCGCAACTGGGCCTGTGCAACAACCGGGAAGTCCTCGATACGGGGCATACGTGTCTGGCGAACGGTTGCATCTTCATCATAGATCGCGGGCGTTTCCAACGGGGCGGAAGCAGGCGTCGCGACCGAAGCGTCAACCGGAGGCGCGGGGGGGACCTCAGACTGAACTGCCGCAGCAGTTTCGATCACGGGGGCAATAACCGCAGCGGGCTCATCGATAACCGAAGCCTGTTCAACCACAGCGACGGGAGTCGGCACACTGGCTCGAACCAGTGGAAGAACCGTCTCAGCCACCGTCTTGGCCGCGACCTGTGTGCGCAGCCGCTGCGCCATCTCGGCCAGGCGCTGGTCAAGGATCTTGACGGGCTCGATCGCATCGATCGAAGCACGGTCGATGCCGGTGGCAACGACCGAGACACGGATAATACCGTCGAGGCTGTCGTCCTGTGTCGCGCCAAGGATGATATTGGCCTCGGGGTCCACTTCCTCGCGGATACGGGTAGCAGCTTCATCAAGCTCATAGAGCATCATGTCCTTGCCGCCTGTAATCGAGATCAGCAGGCCCTTGGCACCCTTCATCGAGACTTCGTCGAGCAGGGGATTGGCAATGGCGGCTTCGGCGGCGGCCAGAGCGCGCTTTTCACCCGAGGCCTCGCCGGTACCCATCATTGCCTTGCCCATTTCGCGCATCACGGCGCGAACGTCGGCAAAATCGAGATTGATCAGTCCGGGTTTCACCATCAGGTCGGTGATCGAGGCGACACCTGAGTAAAGCACCTGGTCAGCCATGGCGAAGGCCTCGGCGAATGTGGTCTTCTCGTTGGCAACGCGGAAGAGGTTCTGGTTTGGGATCACGATCAGCGTATCGACATGCTTCTGCAATTCGATGATGCCAGAATCGCAGATACGCATGCGTCGCAGGCCCTCGAACTGGAATGGCTTGGTGACCACACCCACTGTGAGAATACCCATCTCGCGGGCAACGCGGGCAATAACGGGGGCTGCGCCCGTGCCGGTGCCGCCGCCCATGCCTGCCGTGATGAACACCATGTGTGCGCCCATGAGCTGGTCGCGAATCTCGTCGATGACTTCTTCGGCTGCGGCGCGGCCCACTTCAGGCTGGGCACCGGCACCGAGACCTTCGGTTACGGCCAGACCCATCTGGATCACGCGATCAGCCTTGGCATGACCAAGCGCCTGAGCGTCGGTGTTGGACACCACGAATTCGACGCCTTGCAAGCCGCATTCGATCATGTTGTTGACCGCGTTGCCGCCGGCACCACCAACGCCGAACACGGTGATGCGGGGCTTGAGTTCCCGAACTTCAGGAGCCTTGAGGTTGATTGTCATGACTTTCGCCTCTCTTCGGAAACAGGTTAGAAACTGTCTTTGAGCCACCGGCCCATGCGGGATAAGTAGCCATCGGTTCCGGTGGCCTGCATTGCGCCACCCCGGCCAACACCGAGATGCTCAAGACCTGCCACCTGGGGATAAATCAGAAGGCCAGCAGTCGCTGCAAAAGCCGGGCTTCTGGCAGATTCAGGCATGCCTTTGATCGCCATAGGGCGGCCAAGACGGACTTGCCGGGAGAGTATGCCCTGCGCCAGCGGCAAGAGGCCGGTAAGCTGCGATGCACCGCCGGTCAGCACAACGCTGCGGTTCAGCACAGCCCCGAAACCGGCGTTACGCAGCCGGTCGCGCACCAGCTCAAGGATTTCTTCAACGCGAGGACGAACAATGCGCGTCACATGCGAGCGCGGTACATAGGCCGCCGTTGCCCTCTCATCATCACCGACCTGCGGGATAGTGATCATCTCGCGGTCTGCAGCAGAATCATCGAAGCAGGAGGCTGCCAGCCCTTTCAGGCGCTCGGCGTCCTCAAGACGCATGGACATACCGCGTGCGATATCCATCGTGACGTGATGGCCACCAACGGCGATAGCATCGACATGCTGGAGATGTCCGCCGGAAAAGACGGCAAAACTTGTGGTACCACCGCCGCAATCCACGACAGTGACGCCCATCTCAGCCTCATCTTCGTCAAGGACCGAGAGGCCGGCAGCATAAGGCGTTGCAACCACGGCTTCCACTTCGAGATGGCCACGTTCGATAGCAAGCATGAGGTTGCGGGCTGAGGCGGTATCGCTGCTGGCGACATGCATATCAACGGATAAACGCTCGGCGATCAAGCCGCGCGGCTCCTTGACTGCCGCCCGACCGTCCAGTCGATAAGCCGTGGGAATGGCGTGTAGGACGGCCCTGCCCTGACCAATAGACTGGGCAGTGGCTGAATCCATGGCGCGCTCGACATCACGCTCCTGAATGGCACGACCTGAAGTGGACACTTCGGCCATGAAGTGTTGCGATCCGATACGCCCACCAGTCATGGCGACAACAACACTTTCGACCGTCAGGCCTGCCATCCGCTCGGCTGCATCGATGGAAGCGCGGACAGAACGTTCGGCTTGGTCCATATCGATGATGACGCCGCCCTTCACGCCACGTGAACGTTGATGGCCGATCCCCAGAACACGGCACCGATGCGTGCGTCCACGCACAGCTTCCGCAGCATCGCAAGGCTCCAGCTTGGCGATGACGCAGCTGACCTTCGTGGTGCCGACGTCAAGAACCGCCAGAATGGCGCTTTTGCGGGCAGAAAGCGGGCGCATCTTGGGAGTCATTCCATGGGAAAAGCTGCTCATGCCCGGCCCTTTATTTTCGGCAGTGTCTTGTCAAAATACTCTCGGCGGGCAGCAGCGGATTCTTCAGTGAGACGGAAAGCGACGCGACCAGGGACACGCATGTCGATTGCAATGATATCCTTCGACAGTACCTGAGCCTCGCGGTTCAGCCGGGCGAGCTCCCGAAGCGCTTCGACAGGCTTGTCTTCCGGCAGCTTCACATCGACGCCATTGGTCAGCTTGATTGTCCAGCGGCGCTCTGACACCAGCGTGCCCGCTCGGATCTGACTACGCAGTTCGGGCACGCCGTCGAGAATTTCGGCATATTCCTTGACGCGAAGCCGGGCACCGGGCCCTACGACGTGCGGCAAGCGGAGGTAGCGTTTGTCGCGCAGACTATCGATCACGATTCCATCGGCGGAGACCACATTGATCGTGCCATCCTGCTGCCAGAGCGCGAATGGCTCGCGCTCGACAATCCTGATATCGACGCGATCGGGGTAAAGTTTGCGGACAGTCGCTTCGGCGACGAGCGGCAACGCTTTCACATTGGCACGAACCGCAGCCAGATCCAGAAAGAGCAGCGAACTGGACGGAGCCATGCCTGATATTGCAAGGATTTCTTCCTTCGTCAGTTCCTTGACGCCGGTGACATCGACGCTGCGGATCGGAAAGCCAAAAGACCGTGCCGCGATATCCATCACGCCGCCATGCACGCGCCATAGCGCATCCTGATGGCCGCCGGCAAACCAGCCGACCGTACCCATGGCAGCCAGAAAAGCAAAGGTGGCCAGCGTTCCCGCACCGCGGCGGACCGGCAACTGGAGCGAGCCGACGCGAAAGCCACCGCGTCCGAATGCGAACGCAGGCTTCCTGCTTGACAGGCCATCATCGAAGGTTGGCTGTGCCGCATCGTTGAGACGCGGCGCAAGCCACTCTCTTAACGATCCAGGGAGGCGTCTTCCACCATCCATCGTACCAACTCACCAAAGGACATGCCCGCATGGGCGGCTAACTCAGGAACGAGCGATGTCTCGGTCATGCCGGGCTGGGTATTGACTTCCATCCAGATGAGCGTGTCGGTCTCATCGTCGTAGCGGAAGTCCGACCGGCTGACGCCACGGCAGCCAAGCGCATCGTGCGCCATCACCGCCTGTTGTTGAACTATTTGGTAAAGATTTGGTTTAATTTTTGCCGGAAGAACGTGGGTTGATCCCCCCGGCGCATATTTCGCATCGTAATCGTAGAAGTCACCGACATTGGAGATAATCTCGATGACATCAAGCGGGCGGGACCCGGTCTTTTCGCCCATGACAGCGCAGGTCAGTTCGCGGCCCGGCACAAATCTTTCGACCAGCATCTCGTCACCCAGCGGCCAGGACGGATCATTCAGTTCCTGCGGCGGATGCGAGCGCCCTTCCTTGACGATGAAGACACCGAACGATGAACCGTTAGCGACAGGCTTGGCCACATAGGGGGGCGTCATCACGTGACGCGTGGCCACCTCGAAGCGCGAGACCGTGATCCCTTCGGCCACCAGAACGCCCGCAGCGGCAGCAACGGCTTTCGCGCGGTCCTTGCGCATCGCCAGCGCTGAGGCCAGAACGCCGGAATGGGTGTAGGGAATGCGCAGCATCTCGAGGATGCCCTGCATGCAGCCATCTTCGCCGAATGGACCGTGCATGGCGTTGAAGGCCACATCGGGTTTCAGTGCCTGCAAGTCGGCAACGACATTGGGCGTAACATCTAGCCGGGAAACGCGGTAACCCACACTTTCCAGAGCAGCCGCACAACCGGCTCCCGTTTTCAAGCTTACAGGGCGCTCAGCAGCCCAGCCGCCCATCAGGACGGCAACGTGTCTGGTCATGTGTCAAGGCTCCGTGACAGGCGCTGACGCGCACGGAAAGGGATAAATGACACTCAGATAAGAGTGGTTAAGGAGAGGTTAAGACGAGAGAGGAGTTGTTATGGGCTCGGGACTAAGCTGGCCAAGCCCGGCTTCGTGAAACACCTTGATCCTGTTTCCACGAGACCGAGACAAGGCCGCTCAGGCAACCCTCCCCACCCGCTTGATCTCCCAGTGCAACTCAACACCGCTGTGATGCATTACCCGGCGGCGGACCTCATCGCCGAGACCTTCGATATCTGCCGCTGTGGCATTGCCCGTGTTGATCAGGAAATTGCAGTGCATCTCCGACACCTGAGCCCCGCCCACCTTCAGACCACGGCAGCCAGCTTCATCAACCAGCTTCCAAGCGGAATGACCCGGCGGGTTTTTGAAGGTTGAGCCGCCCGTCTTCTCGCGGATGGGTTGCGCCGTCTCGCGATGCTGCTGCACGGCATCCATGCGCTGGCGGATCAGGGTATCCTCCTCGCGCTTCCCGGCGAAGAGCGCCGAGGTGAAAATCACATCCGCGGGCACACCGCAGCTGCGATATGCGAACTGCATCTCCTCGTTGGAGAATGTCACGAAATCACCGTCACGGTTGACGCCGGTGGCATAAACCAGCACGTCCTTCGTCTCGCCGCCGTTGGCCCCGGCATTCATGCGCAAGGCACCACCGACGGAACCGGGGATACCATGGAAAAACTCAAGGCCGCCAATCCTGTGCTGTAGCGCGGCTTCTGCCAGCTTCTTGTCAAGCACTGCGGTACCTACGTTGATCTGGGCCTTGCCGACGTAGTCAATCTGGCCAAAGCCTTTGGGGGACAGACGAATGACAACACCTTCCAGGCCACCATCGCGCACGATCAGATTGGAACCGACACCAACCGCAGTGACCGCGATGTCCTCAGGTAGCTTAGACAGGAAATAGGCCAGATCCTCCTCGTCCGCCGGGGTAAACAGCAGCTGGGCGAGACCGCCCACGCGGAACCAGGTCAGCGGTGCCATCGGTTGATTGGCCAGCATCCGCCCCCGCAGCCTGGGCATGGTCTCCTGCAAGCGTGGTGTCAGGTCAGGATGAAGAATGGAAGCGGATGTCGTCATGCGGCCAGCCTCTACGCGAACTTGCCGACGGAATCGAGAGATAAGCGAGCCGACTTTGCACCCATCCAAAGTGACTGCCGAATTTTAACAGCGGAATAACCTTCCCGATACAATTTGACGGTCAATGCGCGCGTTTTAACCTGTTGCATACAACTATCGCGGGAAACTGAAGTTGTATTCTGGGTTGGGGAATCCGAGCGTCATGAGCATCCTTAAACGTTTCCACCGGGACGAAGCAGGTGGCGTCGCCATCGCATTCGGCCTGTCGTTGACTGTCATTCTGGCATGCTCCGGCGTGGCGATGGATTATTCTCGCGCCAGCAATGCCAAAACGTCACTTCAATCCGCACTCGATTCGGCTGTGCTGCAGGCGGGCAAGAGCGTTCTGGCCACTGGACACCGGGTGACGGTCGGCGAGATTCGCAGATCGCTGCGCACATACCTGTCTGCGGATGACGCAGCGATGATCAAAACCGTTGAGGTCGTGCAAACGAGTACCAAGCTGGAGGCAAAGGCAGGCAGCTCGGTCAAAAGCTTGTTCGGCAGCTTCACCGGGCGCGAGAAAATTCCGGTGATGGCCCAGGCCAGCATCCCGATCGGATCGACGCGCCTTGAAATCGCTTTGGTGCTCGACAGCACTGGTTCCATGGCCGCACTCGGCAAAATGGATGCCCTGAAAGCGGCAGCGAACGAGCTTGTGGACACGGTAACCGCAGCCAAGACAGCCGGCAGCGAGGTGGCGTTTGCCGTGGTGCCTTTCACAAGTCAGGTCCGCCTGCCCCTCAGCAACGCCAATGCCAGCTGGATGGATTTCAGGTCTGGTCAAGCCAACCCGGCCGAGAATGCCGACAAGGCAACCTGGAACGGCTGCGTCATGGATCGCGACAAGCCGCACAACACAAAGAAGAACAAACCGACGAATGGAAAGCCGGAAGAAGCTTATCCAGCTGTGCAGACATGCAAATGGCCGAACCTTCAGCCAATCAGCGGGCTTGATACGAATATCGCGGCAGTCAAGGCCCGCATCTCCGCATTGATACCGGACGGCAACACCAATACCACCATTGGTCTCGCCTGGGGCAACAATGTGCTCACACCCGGAAGCCCGATGGGCGATGGCTCTTCAACCGTGGCCGGCCGTGCCATCAGGATGATGGTGTTTCTGACCGATGGGCTGAACACGGAAGACCGATTCGCGCAGACTCCTGTGCAGATGGATGCCGATATGCGGGAGCTGTGCCGTAACTCCAAGGGTGGCAATATCCGCATCTTCACGATCCGCGTGATCGAAGGCAATGAGCCGATTTTGCAGGATTGCGCCTCTAACCCCGGAGATTACTATCGGGTGGATAGTTCGGCAGGATTGTTCAATGCCTTCCGCGAGATTGCTGGCAAGATGACGAAGCTGCGGCTTTCGAGCTGAGAACAATCATCAGTGGTGTGTTCTCCCTTCCGCCACAATTGTGCTAGCCTCTGCAACGCGTGATTCAGTCCGCACGCTCTTGCTCAGGGATTATTCCGCATGACACGGTCTCTCTCCATCCGCGCCGCTCTTTTTGGGGTCATACTTGGCTCCTTTGGCAGCATGTCTTCCGCCCACGCCCAGGCCTGCGGCAGCACCTCTGCTGCTTTCGGTCCATGGCTGGAGGCCTTCAAGCAGCGGGCGCGGTCAGCAGGAATTTCGCAAGGCGCGATTGATCGCGGTCTTGCCGGTGTCTCCTATGATCCGACTGTGATCAGCCTCGACCGCAACCAGAAATCCTTCAATATCTCGTTTGAACAGTTTTATGCCCGTCGCGTCTCAAACGCGATGATCGCCAAGGGCCGAAGCTGGATCGCCAACAACCGGGCGCTGGCGACACGGCTGGAGCAGCGTTTTGGTGTTCCGGCAGAGATCCTCGTATCGATCTGGGCGCTTGAGACCAATTTCGGCGCGCAGCGCGGCAATCTGCCGATCATCCGCTCTGTTGCCACGCTCGCCTCCGATTGTCGCCGCCAGGCCTTCTTCGAGAATGAACTGATGTCCGCCCTCAAGATCGTTGAGCGGGGCGATCTGCCGATCACGCAGATGCGCGGGGCGTGGGCCGGCGAGATCGGCCAGACGCAGTTCATGGCCTCGTCCTATGTCAACTACGCCATTGATTTCGACGGCGACGGTCGCCCAAACCTGGTTTCTTCGGTGCCGGACGTGCTGGCGTCCACGGCGAACTTTCTGAAGCAGAAGGGCTGGCGTTCGGGCTCGGGCTGGGAGGAAGGCACTGCCAATGCCGGTGTGTTGCGCGACTGGAACAGGGCTGGCGTCTATGTGAAGACGATCGGCTTGATGGCGACGCGGATGCGGGGCGTTGGAGAGTGATCTCTCCCGATCATGTGCGCCTCATGGCGCGCTACAACCGCTGGCAGAACCAGAGTGTTTTCCGAGAGGCGGGGTGCCTGTCTGATGAGGCAAGGCGGCAATTGCGCGGCGCTTTCTTCGGATCGATTCAAGGCACCTTGAGCCATCTGCTCTGGGGCGACATGATCTGGCTGCATCGCTTTGCAAGCATGCCGAAGCCTGCGGGCGGGACCAAGGATTCGGCTGGCCACTTCGCTGACTGGGATGAGCTTGCGGCAGGGCGCACCATCATGGATGAGACCATTCTCAGCTGGGCTGAAACCTTGAACCAAGACTGGCTGATGGGTGATATCACCTGGTTTTCAGGCGCTTTGGGCCGCGAGGTGACGAAAACAAGATGGTTGCTCGTCACCCATTTCTTCAACCATCAGACGCATCACCGGGGTCAGGTCCACGCGATGCTAACGGCTGCTGGCGCGAAGCCGGACGCGACGGACTTGCCGTTCATGGCGGATGCGGCAGGCGTTTGACGCCTCTCTGTCAAATCCTCGATCATCAGTCCCAGCACGCCCTGGACTTGATGACTGTTATCTATGACATGCTTTGAGTGTCACAGCGGCGGAAGCGCGAAGCTCCCGCCACGTTGGTGGATTATTGATCCGACTCGATCACATCAATGACTCGACCGCTGGTATCAAGCACGATGTAGCGGTTGTTCAGCCGTGCGTATCGATAGCCCATAAGTGTCGGATCGCCTTCAATCGGGTAAACCGTGTATGAGGAGGGAACCTGCGTCCCGACAGCGAGCGGTTCGCCATACTGCACCGATGGCACGTTCCGATCGCGGAGATAGGTGCGAAGATACGTCCGCTGTGGCGCAGAGTAAGCGGCGATCGGCCTGTTGCCGGGCAACTCCTCGGCTCGTGTGACCTGCGCCTGGGCGTAAGTGGCGGTGAACGGAGCGCCGCCGAGGATCAGGGCGGATAGAGCGAGTGTGGCTATGCGCATTATAGTTCTCCTGTTGCTGGGCGACAGATCGCTGCCCTCACAGGTTACAACAGACATTGCGCCTGTTTGGTTCCGCTCAAGGCGTCAATTCCCCAGTTCTCCCGGCAAGGCATAAGCCCATTGCGTGATCGTGCCTGCACCCAGACAAATCACGAAATCACCCGGCTTGGCCCTGGCTTTCACCATCCCTGCCAGCGCCTCAGGCGATTCCATCAGGGCGACAGAACGGTGTCCGCGCGCCTTGATGCCAGCCACGAGATCATCCGCGCCCGCGCCGGCAATCGGCTGTTCACCCGCCGCATAGACCGGCGCGATGATGACGTGGTCAGCGTCGTTGAAACATGCTGCAAAATCCGAGAACAGCGATGACAGGCGCGTGTAGCGATGCGGCTGCATCACGGCGATCACCTGCCCCTGCGTCGCCGCGCGGGCCGCTTTCAACACGGCGGTGATTTCCACCGGATGATGGCCGTAGTCATCGAATATCGTGGCTCCATTCCACTCGCCCGTCTTGGTGAAACGCCGCTTGACGCCGCCGAAGCCAGCGAGCGCCTTGCGGATGGCGTCCATAGGCATGCCAAGGTTCTCGGCCACGGCGATGGCAGCAGTGGCGTTGAGCGCGTTGTGCTTGCCCGGCATCGGCATCATCAGGTCGCGGACCACGCGCTCCGAGCCGGTCTTGCGGTCACGCACAACCAGCGTGAACCGCATCTCGGTGCCTTTGGCCACGATATCCAGCACCCGGTAATCGGCCTGCGGGTTCTCGCCATAGGTGATGACCCGGCGATCCTGAATCTTGCCGACGAGCTCCTGAACCGTGGGATGATCCAGACACATCACGGAAAAACCGTAAAACGGCAGGTTTTCGGCAAAGGTGCGGAAGGCATCCTTGATGGCGTCAAAGGTTTTGAAGTGATCGAGGTGCTCGGGATCGATGTTGGTCACGATGGCGACATCGGCGGGCAGTTTCAGGAAGGTGCCGTCGCTTTCGTCAGCCTCCACCACCATCCAGTCACCTGCACCCAGCCGCGCATTCGTGCCATAAGCATTGATAATGCCGCCGTTGATCACGGTGGGATCGAACTTGCCGGCATCGAGCAATGTGGCGACCAGCGATGTCGTCGTGGTCTTTCCATGGGTGCCAGCGACTGCAACGCAGCTCTTGAGACGCATCAGTTCGGCCAGCATCTCGGCACGGCGCACGACAGGGATGCGCTTCTCGCGCGCCGCCACCAGCTCCGGATTGTCCTTAGTGATCGCGGTCGAGACAACCAGCACTTCGGTCTCGCCAAGGTTCTCTGCCTTGTGGCCGATGAAGCAAGGGATACCCATATCGCGCAAGCGCTTGACGTTGGCGTTATCTGTGGCATCGGAGCCCTGCACCTTGTGACCAAGATTGTGCAGTACCTCGGCAATGCCGGACATACCGATGCCGCCGATACCGACGAAATGAATAGCGCCAAGTTCGCGCGGAAGTTTCATGGGTGTGACTCCGGAGCTATGCGGTCGGTTTAACCAGATTTTCGAGTCCCGCAACCTTCAGTACAACATCAGCAAGGTGGGATGCGGCATAGCTGATACCCATCTGCTTCGCTTTTGCCGCGATATCCTGCAGCGTTTGCGGATCGGCGATGATATCAGTCAGGCGCTGCGCGAGGGCGTCAGGTGTGAAGGTGTTCTGCAGCATGATCTCTGCTGCGCCACCATCGGCCAGCACGCGTGCATTGGCAGCCTGATCCTGATCCAGCGCACCCGGCAGGGGCACGAGGATCGACGGACGACCTATCACCGCAAGTTCCGCCACGGTCGATGCGCCGGAGCGTCCGATGATCAGATGGCTCGCAGCCATGCGTTGAGGCAGGTCATTGAAAAATGGGGCGCATTCATTGGCGACACCCAACCGCGCATAATCCGCCTGCACGCGCGCCATGTCTTCCTCGCGGACCTGCTGCGTTACATGCAGGCGGGCGCGGCTTTCGGGCGACAGCTTCTCAACTGCAGGTGGCACGATCTCGCCCATGATGCGTGCACCCTGGCTGCCGCCGAACACGAGGAGGCGTAAAGGGTCGCCGTCGTGCAGCAGCGGCATCGCGATCTTCGCCGCCTCCAGCACATTGGCCCGCACGGGGTTGCCGACATGAACAAAACGCTGATCTATATTGAAGCCCGTGGCAATACGGTTGACACGCCCGGACAGAAACCGATTGGCGCGGCCCATGACAGCGTTCTGCTCGTGCAGGACGGTCGGGATTCGCAGCAATGTTGCAGCCAGTAGCGGCGGAACCGTAGGGTATCCGCCAAAGCCAACGACCGCGCGTGGCTGGAGGCGCTTCAACAGGCCACGGCATTCCCACACGCCGCGTGCGAGCGCGATGGCTCCAGTAAGCTTGCCCAGCATCCCCTTGCCCGTGACTGTGCCGGAGGTTACCTCGTGGATGGCATCCGCTGGAAAGCTGCTGGCGAAATCCGCGACGCGATCATCAGAGATCAGTTCCACCGCGCAGCCGCGCAGTTGCAACTCGCGCGCGAGCGATTCAGCCGGAAAGAGATGTCCACCCGTGCCGCCCGCCGCCAGAACAATCAGCGGACCTTTCATGCAATGGCACCGGCGGGTTGCGCAACAATCGGCGCTGACGGCAGCTGTGCTTCAGCCCTTGGCCGTTTGCGCGTCACCGCGATGAGAAAGCCCATGCACAAGGCCAAACTCAGCAATGATGACCCACCGTAGGAAATGAACGGCAGCGTCATGCCCTTGGGTGGCATAAGGTGCAGGTTAACCGCCATATTGATGCAACTCTGTACGCCGAAGAGCAGCGCCAGGCCGGCAGCCGCAAAGCGACAGAACGGATCCGCTATTCGTCCCGCAAGCCAGAACGTGCGCAGCACGATGAAGGCGAAGAGACAGGTCAGCGCGATACAGACAATCAGCCCGAACTCCTCACCGATGACAGCAAAAATAAAATCAGTATGCGCATCTGGCAGATGGCGCTTCACGGTACCCTCGCCCGGACCCTTTCCGAGGAAGCTGCCGCTGATGAAGCTTTCCAGTGCGGAATCGACCTGGAAGCTGTCCTGATTACCCTTTTCGTCGAAGAACTTGTTCACCCGTTTGGTGACATGCGGCACGAACTTGTAGGCGAGCATGATGCCACCGGCACCCATACCGAAAAGGCCGACGACCCAGAGGATATGCAGGCCGGCCAGAAAGAACAGGCCACACCAGACGATGGAGATCAGCATGGTCTGGCCGATATCAGGTTGCAGGATCAGCGGAACTATGGTGGCGGGCAGCAACAGGATGGCCATCAGCGTGCCTGGCATCTCGGTGCGCTTGGCACCTTCCGAGAAGGCCCAGGCCGCGACGATGACGAACGCCGGTTTCACGAATTCCGAGGGCTGGATGGCACCCAGCGGCGACGGCAGGTTGATCCAGCGTTTTGCACCCTTGATCTCCGCACCAAAGAGCACCGTCGCCACTACCATTGCCATGGCGACGACGAAGACAAACAGCGCCAGCCGCCGGATATAGCGCGGACTGAGAAAGCTGACTGCGAACATCACGGCAATGGCAGGCACGAGATAAATCGCCTGGCGGTGCACGAAATGGAAGGTCGCGAGTTGCAGCCGCTCGGCCACGGCAGGGCTTGCCGCGAGACCAAAGACAACGCCGCATAACATCAGCAAACCGATTGCGCCAATGAGTGGGCGATCCACAGTCCAGAGCCAGTTGCTCATCAGTCCGGATTCGGCACGAGATGCCATCATGGCTCTCCCTTGATCGGTGTGAATTGTGGAAGTGCTGTCACAAGTTCGCGGAAATGCGCACCGCGATGCTCGAAGCTCTTGTACTGGTCGTAGGACGCGCAAGCCGGTGACAGCAGCACGATGGGATGCTCAAAGTCGCTGGCCGCTGCATCCGCCGCCGCGTGGCTGACCGCCACATCCAGCGTCCTGCAGCGGTCATAGGGAACCGTTCCCTCTAGCGTTGCCGCGAAACCCTCCGTGGCGTGGCCGATGAGATAGGCCTTCGCTACCGCACCAAACAGCGGGCGCAAATCATCGATGCCCCCGTCCTTCTCCTTGCCGCCAAGAATCCAGAAGATTCCCTCCCCGCCAGCCAATGCGCCGCGAGTCGAGTCCGCGTTGGTCGCCTTGCTGTCGTTAATGAAGACGGTCTTTCCGACGTTACCGAGCTGCTCCATCCGGTGAGGCAACGAGGCATAGGAGCGGAGCGCCTTCTGGATCAGATCAGGCGCGAGCTTGAACACCAGCGCGACCGCAACCGCCGCCGCTGCATTCTGGGCATTGTGTGTGCCACGCAGCGAGGCGATATTCGCGAGGCTGGCGATATCGAATTCCTCGCCGCCTTCCATGCGGCTGATCGTGTTGCCACGGGCGATTATCCCACTTGGAAGGCGGCCAACCGAGAAACGCACGAGCGGTTTGCCAGCCATTGCTCGCCGATCAGCCATGGCCTTGGACCAGACATCATCCACGCCACAGATTGCGGTTTCGGACGAGGATACGACGCGCTCTTTGATGGCGGCGTAGTCCTCCATCGTACCATGGCGATCCAGATGATCCGGTGTCAGGTTGATCATCACGCCGAGGCTAGGGGCGAGCGAGGGGGTCAGGTCGATCTGGAAGGTACTGATCTCGATAACGTGTAGCCGGTTTGCGGCGGGCGGTGCGAGATCCAGAATGTTGGTGCCGATGTTGCCGCCCATCTGCACGTCGAAACCGGCGACACTCATGATATGGGCGATGAGCGCCGTTGTTGTCGATTTGCCGTTGGTACCAGTGATGGCGATGACGGGAGAGGCAGGCGCAACCTTGTCACGCTCGCGGAAGAAAACTTCGATATCACCGATGATCTCGACACCGGCGGCCTGCGCCATCTTCACCGTCCAGTGCGGCTCAGGGTAGGTCAGCGGCACGCCGGGGGATAGGATCAGTGAGGAAAATTGCGGCCAATCGGCTGTGTTCAGATCCGTGACCATAAAACCGTCTGCCACAGCTTTGTCACGACCGGTGGGCCCATCATCCCAGCAATGCACTTTCGCGCCACCAGCGACCAGCGCACGGGCCGTCGCCATGCCAGAACCGCCGAGCCCGAAGAGCGCGACGGTCTTGCCGGAAAATGCGGTGGCTGGCGTCATGCCGTCACCTCAGTTTTAACGTGGAAAGACCGACCAGTGCGAGCACAACAGCAATGACCCAGAAGCGGATCACGACCTGCGGCTCGGTCCAGCCCAGCTTTTCAAAATGATGGTGGATCGGAGCCATGCGGAAGACGCGCTTACCCGTGAGCTTGAAGGATGCGACCTGAATGATCACGGACATCGCCTCCATCACGAAGATACCGCCGACGATAGCGAAAACGATCTCGTGCTTTGTAACGACCGCAATGGTGCCCAGCATACCGCCAAGCGCCAGTGAGCCAGTATCACCCATAAAGATCTGCGCAGGTGGTGCATTGTACCAGAGGAAACCGAGGCCAGCTCCGATAAGTGCTCCGCACAGCACAGCAAGCTCGCCTGTGCCGGGCACAAACTGGATTTGCAGATAGCTCGCAAAGACGAAGTTACCGGAGAGATAGGCGATCAGGGCGAAGGTGGCCGAGGCCACCATGACGGGAACGATAGCAAGCCCGTCGAGGCCATCCGTGAGGTTTACTGCGTTCCCCGCGCCTACGATCACCAGAGCTCCGAAAACAGCGAAGAACACACCCAGATTGATGATGGCATCCTTGAACAGCGGGAAGACCAGCGAGGTCGAAAGCGTCGGTACAGCAGGCGTGTTGATGGTGTAGCGCGTGATCAGATACGCTGCGAGGCCGGCGACAACGAACTCGAAGGCCAGGCGCGCCTTGCCGGAGAAGCCTGCATGACTCTGCTTCGTGACCTTGAGATAGTCGTCATAAAAGCCGATCGCTCCGAAACATAAAGTCACCATCAGAACGATCCAGACGAACGGGTTGCCCCAGTTAGCCCAGAGCAGCGTCGAGAACAGGAAGCCCGACAGGATCATCAGGCCGCCCATGGTGGGCGTGCCTTTCTTGGTCAGCAGGTGGGTGGCCGGACCATCCTCGCGGATCGGCTGGCCCTTGCCCTGCTTGATTTTGAGAAATCCGATGATCAATGGCCCGAAGAAAAACACGAAGGCCAGCCCCGTCGCGGTCGCGCCCGCCGTTCGGAACGTCAGGTAGCGGAAGACGTTCAATACACCGATGGTGGATGAAAAATCGGCGAGCCAGAAAAACATCGGGCGGTCCTTGCATGCGACAGGACCGGGGACGCGGATGCATCTTCGGCCGCAATCGGGCGGAACATTTACTCAGCGTTAATCACGCCCGAATCGTTTCTGTTTGATTAACGGGGTAACGGGATTTCAAGGCAGACACGATCGGACCCATTTTGCTGCCGAGTGATCCCTTGATCATCACAGCGTCCCCGGACTGGATCGATTCCAGCACTGCGGGCTGCAATTCCGCCGCTGTGGCGGCATATCCACCCCGCTGTTCAGATGGCAAGGCCCGCCAGAGATTTTTCATCAAAGCGCCGGAACAGAACACGAGATCGATGTTGCTGGCGATGACCGCATCCACCAGTGCACGGTGCATTTCCGGACCGTTAGGGCCAAGCTCCAGCATGTCGCCAAGAATGGCGATACGCCGCCCGCGCAGGCCTACGTTCAGTTGTGCCAACAGCGCCATTGAGGCGCGCATGGAAGCCGGATTGGCGTTGTAGCTCTCATCCAATAGCGTGAAGCTGCCACCCGGCGCACTCAGTTCCGTCCGCTGGCCACGGCCAGATCCTGCCGAGAGATCGGCAAGCGCGAGAGCGGAGAGCGCCAGATCGGCTCCCAACGCTTCCGCAACAGCGAGAACGGACAGCGCGTTCAGCGCCATATGCTTGCCCGGTGCACCGACCTGAAAACTCACGATCCGGCCATGAATGCTGGCTTCAACCGCTGAAAGGTCCGCTGTGAGTGCCAGCTTAAGCAGGCGCACATCTGCCGCCTCATGCTCGCCGAAGGTGATGATCCGTCCGGCGGGCGAGGATGCAGCATGGGCCTTCATGCGCTCAAATTGCAGGCTGTCGCGGTTCAGAATGGCCGTGCCGCCGGGCAGCAGACCGGAGAAGATTTCGCCCTTGGCATCGGCGATGGCGGAAATGCTGCGGAAATGCTCGAGATGTACCGGCTCCACCGTCGTGATGAGCGCCACATGCGGGCGCACCATTGATGTCAACGGCAGAATTTCGAATGGATGGTTCATGCCGATCTCAAACACGCCAAATTCTGTGTTGCGCGGCATCCGGGCGAGCGTGAGTGGCACACCCCAGTGGTTGTTATAGGACGCCACCGAGGCATGGGTCTCGCCCTGGCGTGACAGCACATGGAGCAGTGCTTCCTTGGTGCTGGTCTTGCCGACGGATCCCGTGACTGCGACAATACCGCCGTGCATGCGGGCGCGTGAGGCGCGGCCCAGCCGTTCCATGGAGGCCAGTACATCATCCACGACATAGAGAGCGCCGAAGCCCTTCAGAGCCTCGACATTGGGGGCAGCGACAACTGCGGCAGCAGCACCCTTGGCCAGCGCTGCTTCGACAAATGTGTGGCCGTCACGGCTTTCGCCGTTTAGCGCGAAGAACAACTCGCCTGATCCAAGCGTGCGGGTGTCGATAGACATGCCGGACACGCCAGCTGGTGCAGCGCCCACGAGCGTCGCACCAAGGCTTGCCATCACATCCGCATGGCTCCAGAGCATCGTCATCACGTCACCTGTCCGCCCGCCTTTGTGATCGCCGCCCGCGCCACGGCATGATCCGAGAACGGCAGCACCGTCTTGCCGACGATCTGGCCTTCTTCATGGCCTTTGCCCGCGATCACCAGAACATCGCCGGTTTTCAGCATGGCAACCGCAGTTTCAATCGCTTCTGCGCGATCGCCGATCTCACGTGCTCCGGGGGCTGCCGCAAGGATTGCCCTGCGTATCAGAGCAGGCTCCTCGGTGCGCGGATTGTCATCGGTGATGATCGTGATATCAGCGCGGTCCACCGAAATTTTGCCCATCATGGGCCGCTTGCCGGGATCGCGATCACCGCCACAGCCGAAGACATTGACCAGCCGACCGGTGGCGTATGGCTTCAGAATATCGAGCACCGTGGCAAGTGCCGCAGGCTTGTGAGCATAATCCACAAGGACAGGCGCGCCCCTGAGCTCACCGACCTTCTCCAGCCGACCCGGTACGCCCTGAAGCGACGAGAGTGCCACCATTATGCGCTGCTCGTCCGACGCCGTCGCTATGCAGAGCGCAGCGGCGACTAGCGCATTCGAGGCCTGGAAGTCACCGATCAGCGGCAGGTGCACGTCGTAGCGGCGGCCATGGACCCGGATCGTCAGATCTTGACCATGGGCAGCACGGATGGAGCGCGTGATCGCGATATCGGAGCCGCTTCGCCCCACAGTGAGCGGCTTCAGACCAGCTTTGTGCGCCACGGCTATGGCCTGCGCCTTCCACGGCGCACCACCCGCGATGACGGCTGTCGAACCACGTGGAGCAAGGCGCGTGAACAATTCCATCTTGGCCGCAAAATAGGCCTGCATCGTGGGGTGGTAGTCGAGATGGTCGCGCGACAGGTTGAGGAATGCCGTGGCCTTCAAGCGCGCCCCATCAAGGCGACGCTGATCAAGGCCATGAGACGACGCCTCCATGGCGAGATGCGTGACGCCATCATCGGCCAGATGCTGCAGGGTCTGGTGCAACTCCACTGGATCAGGAGTAGTCAACGACCCGTATTTCGCGGTCTTATGTGTGACATAGCCGATGGTGCCGAGGCTCGCTCCGGCGACATCCAGCGCATGCCAGAGCTGGCGGGTGAAGACGCTGACCGATGTCTTGCCGCTGGTGCCGGTGATGGCAACAATTATGCCGGGCTGTCGCGGATAGAGCCGGGATGCAGCAGCAGAAAGTGCCGCCCGCGTGCCGCCTGCCGCAGCCTTGGCGACCAGCACCGGCACACCGGGATCAGTATCCGGTTTGCGGTCAGCGATAATGGCCACTGCACCAGCCTTTGCGGCCTGAGCGGCGAAAGACAGCCCGTCAGCCTTTGCGCCCGGCATGGCGAAAAAGACCGTTCCGGGACCAACCTTGCGGCTATCCGCCGTCAGGGCTGAAACGTCACGGTCACCAAGGGCATTGTCGATCTTGCCGCCCAGACCCGAGGCATCAAGCACATCGCGCAGTTTCACCGCATGCCCCAAGGATTGAGACGCGTCATCAGCGGGAAAGGCTTTTCCGGGTTTTCGAAACGCGGTGTCATGTCGAGCATCGGCGCGATCCGTTCGATGATGTAGCCGGATGTCGGGGCAGTGTTCCAGCCTGATGTTCGCTGGCCCATGGTCTCGGGGACACCTTCTGGCTCATCCAGCATTGTCAGCAGCAGATAACGCGGCTTGTCAGATGGCATCACCGCCATGAAGGAATTCAGCACTCTTTCCTTGGAATAGCGGCCCTTTACAACTTTCTCGGATGTGCCGGTCTTACCGCCAACGTAGTAGCCCGGAATGTTGGCGCGGGCGGCGCTGCCTTTTTCGGCATTCAGACGCATGACATAGCGCATGGCCTCCGATGTTTCCGGCTTTATCACGCGCTTTGCGACAAGCTTGGCCTCTTCCACGCTGCGTTTGATATAGGTCGGCTGGATCAGTAACCCGCCATTGACGAGGGCCGCTGTGGCCGCAAGCGCCTGCAACGGAGCGACCGCCAGACCATGCCCGAAAGAGATGGTCATGGTATTCAGTTCACCCCAGTTCTTGGGGACGATTGGCATCGAGCTTTCGGGCAGCTCCGTCATCATGCGGTCGAGTTGGCCCATCTTGCGCAGGAAGGCCTTGTGCCCCTCAACGCCGACACCGAGAGCCATCCGCGCCGTGCCGATATTCGAGGAATAGACGAACACCTCGGGCACGGTGAGCACCCGGCCTTTGCCATGAAAGTCGCCAATCTTGAAGCGGCCGTAGCGCAGGGGCTGACGGGCATCGAAGCTGGAATTGACGGTGTATTTGCCAGAGTCGAGCGCCATCGCCGTCGTCAGCGCCTTGAAAGTCGAACCCATCTCGAAGACGCCAACCTGCAAGCGATTGATATTCTTTTCGTTTTGCGCCAGCACGGGTTGATTTGGATCATAATCCGGCAGTGAGACATGGGCGATGATTTCACCCGTATTGACGTCCATCAGCGCGGCAGCACCGGCCTTGGCCTTGTAGCGGTTGACGGCCTTTAGCATCTCATCGCGCATGGCGTGCGTGACGCGCAGGTCAATCGCCAGTTGCACAGGTTTCAGGTCCTGCGCCTCGGCGGCAAAGCCCGCCCCTTTGAGATCGTTCAGGCCCTGCCCGTCGATCCATTTTTCGATGCCAGCAATACCGACATTGTCGATATCGGCATAGCCCAGCACGTGAGCCGCGACATTGCCATTGGGATAGACGCGCTTGTTCTCTGGGATGGCACCGATGCCGGGAATGCCGAGCCGGTGGACCTGCGCCCATTGCGCGGGCGTGACCTCGCGTTTGATCCAGGCGAATTTCGGGCGGTTGTTGCCCCGCCGCAGGGCCAGCTTTTCACGCAGCTCACGGCCCGTCATGTCGGGGAACACGGCGTTGATGAGTTCCGCTGCCTCGTCGCGATCCACGATCTTGTGCGGCTCGGCGAATATGGACACGGTGCGGATATCGGAAGCCATCATCTCGCCGTTGCGGTCGAGAATGGTGGGCCGGGCGATCGAGATGGCACTTCGGGTGGTACTGCGGACGGTTTCCTGCTCCTCTGGCTTCAGGCCGAGATGCAGTAGACGACCGCCGATCAGGCCATAGACGCCGACGAAGGCGACAGCCATGAGGCCAAGACGTGCACTGCTTTTGTCGAGCCGAGTGCGGAACATGTCACGGATAACGGCGCGCACGCGGACCTGACGCGATCCTGTAACGGTCTTGTGGTCCGCGTTAATCACCTGACGCGATGGCTCATTGTGCGGCGGCACCTCCAGCAGCATGGTCTGCTGACCCTTGTCCTGCAATAGGGGCATTGAACGCTCGCTACTCACCCGCCCGGCTTCTGGGCAGGTTTGGGATTGGGTTTCGGAGGCACGGTTTTTGCGGGAACCGTACCAGTCAGCAACTGATCGAGCTTCGAGCCCAGCACATCCTGCTCCTGCGGCTTGGCAGGCAGGTCTGTTGCCCGGACGATTTGCGTGGCTTGCAATGCCTGTAGTTGAAGGTGGCGGTCTGCCAGCAGTTGCAGCCGGGTCGGCTTGTTGATGTGCTGCCATTCCGCCCGCAATGTGGTGATCGCATCGCGCTCGCGGTCCAGCCGCTTCTCCAGTTTTTTCACCTGCTCGGCATAATAGATCGTGTCGTACTTGATCGTGTAGGCCCAGGCCGCCGTGCTCAGCAGCCCCAGGATGGCAAGGAGATTCAGCAATCGTAGCATCACGATTTCCTTGACGCGGATTTAGGGCGGGCGGAACTCTTGTTTCCTGGATAACTCTTGCGTCCGGCATAGGCCTTGAGACGCTCGGGCAAGCCTGCCAGCGCCATCACCTGCATGTCCACGCCGTCCGGCTCGTCCGCCGTGCGGATGGCAGCACGCAATTTCGCAGAACGGGCACGTGGATTGAAGGCGATCTCATCGTCTTTTGGCGTGCAGGGCCATTTACCCGCGATCCGGAAGCTTTGCGCGCCGGTGGTCACCGGTTGATGGCGTGAACCGCCGCCTTTTCCAGCACGTGCCGCGAGGAACTGCTTGACGATGCGGTCTTCCAGCGAATGGAAGGTGACGACGGCCAGCACGCCACCGGGCTTCAGGATACGCTCGGCGGCATGTAGCGCGCGTGCCAACTCGCCAAGCTCGTCGTTAACCGCAATGCGCAGCGCCTGGAATGTTCGCGTTGCAGGATGGATTTCGCCGGGCCTTGGCCAGACGATCTTCGTGATAATATCGGACAACTGCCGGGTCGTCTGGATCGGAGCAATCTCGCGCGCCGCTACGATACCTTTGGCGAGTGGCCGCGAAAGGCGCTCTTCGCCGTAGTGATAGATGATGTTGGCAAGATGCTCTTCGCTCTCCTTGTTCACAAGATCGGCTGCACTGAGGCCATCTTTCGCCATGCGCATGTCGAGCGGACCATCATGGCGGAAGGAGAAGCCGCGCAACGCCTCGTCGAACTGCATCGATGAAACACCAATATCGAGGACGACACCATCGACCATGGGCAAGTCATGGTGAGCCATCTCGGAGAAAGGTGCCTCGATCAGAGTCAGGCGACCCTTGCTGTCTTTGACCATGGCTTGACCATAACGGATAGCATCAGGATCGCGGTCAAATGCAAAAACCGTGATATCGGGAAAGGCTGCGAGAATTTCATTGGTGTAACCGCCGGCGCCGAAGGTGCCGTCGACGTAGATGCCACCAGGTATCAGCGTCAGCGCACCGAGTGATTCCGAGCGTAAAACAGGGATGTGCCGATCAAACACCGCAGCGGGATCACGAAATGCGGCAGGGCGCATCACGATGTGGCTCCGGCAGGTGGCATTATTGCGGGTGGCAGCAGGCTGAGGCTCTTGCGCATCACGCGCAGCTTCTCGCGGCTTTCGGTGTAATGCGCCGCGAAGCACGACGGTTCCCAGATCTGGAATTTGTGGCCATGACCCACGAAAGCGACCTGATCGGATATGCTGGTGATCTCGCGCATGCGATCGGTCAGGATGATACGCCCTTCCGTATCCACCTTGAGAATTTCGCTCGCCCCCATCAGCGCCGTCGCAAAATAATCGCGCTCTTCGGAATAGGCCGGTAGCCGCTCCATCAGGGAGTCGATCTCCCGCAGCAGTGCGTGACCGCCACAATCCAGAGCCGGAAAATCGAGAGCGGGATGCACGTAAAGACCCTCGTATCCATCTTTCGCCAAAAGACCGCGAAAAGGCGCGGGTATGGAGACCCGACCCTTGGCGTCCAGCCTGTTGGTGAATTGCGAAACAAAGCGGTCCATCTACGCCACACACCGCAACGCTGGGCCGAAACACAGCGATCCCACGATTAGCCCCCAGACCCGATTCATCCCTCACCATGCGGACAGCAACGTCCTTTGCCTGCGCCGCTTTTGCGGTGCTGGCTGGATCTCTCTGCGCCCGAACAATTGGGATATAATGGGATAACATGGGAATTTTTGGGCCGTCAACCGTTAAGAGAGAATTTATGGTCTCGGCACAGCTCACGCCGATCATGTGTGGCAAATAGAATGCTTTAACCTTAATAAGGAGTTAAACGCTCACAATGAGGCTTTGGGAGAGCGTAAGGTACCCAATAATAATTTTCTGCTCACGCCGCCCTGCATGCGGATTTCGAAAGCCAGGGACACTTCATCCCTCTACAGGAGTTTTCCTGAAACAATTTGAACCTTGGAAACACGAAAAGGGCCGCATCCCGAAGGATGCGGCCCCGTTGCGGGCATCGCCGAAATCTCGACCGGCAGAACTCAAAACTGTCTTCCGGTCAGAGCTTCCACCTCAAGCATCGATCCGCCGCAGCCCCTGCTAGACGCATCAGCCCTGCAGCAGATCGTGGCGGCAGGCCTCAGGGTGCGATGACAGCAACGTCCCTTACACCTGCAGGAAGGCCCTTGACCTTGCCTGCTACGGTCGCTGCACCCGTAGCGATATCAACCATGTGCAGCGTGTCTCCCACCACGGCAAAGCCGGTATTCTTGCCATTCGCATCGGTGCCAATGTCGAAGGCAATGCTGTCAGCCTTGATGCCAAGTCCGCCCATTGTGGTCAGGATGCCGTCATTTGGCGGGGCCTGCTTCAGGAAAGTACCCATGGCGCTGTCGATATCGTACAGCGCCGTTTCCTTGGTGCCCTTGACGCTGTTGGAGTAGGCACCTGCCGTTACCATCGGGGTTTTGCCTGCCGCCTTGTCGCCGTCGGCGTATTTCAGGCTGCCGTCCTTCGTGACCTTGCCATCATCGACATTGGCACGAAGGCTTGTTCCATCGCTGCCGATGATGCGCAGGCGATCAGCCACCGGATTGAAATCGACCGTGGCCTTCACGTTTGCGCCCAGCATCGTCTCGAGCTTCACCTTCATAGTGGCCTGACCCGACTTGGTATCAACCGTGTAGACCGTGCCATCGGCCGACAATGCATAGAGCATGCCGTCTGCGGGTCGCATATCGATACCTGCGACACGGCCATTGACGCCGGTGATTGGCATTGTCTTGCCGGCCTGCAGGGTCTTGGTATCGAACGGCGTCAGCATATTGTCGCCAGTGAGAGCCACGATCATCTCCGCGCGGGCCGTGCCAGCAAGGGCTACGGTGGCGAGAAGGGTTGAAAGAAGAATGGTGCGTGTACGGGACATGATGGAATCTCCTGTTGGTTCCTGGTGAAGCAGGGCCTGCCGCCCTTGCTTTCTGGAAACCCGCCACAACAGAGTTCAGATGCACTTGTATAAAAATATGATTGTGATCTGCATCCGGGACATGACTTGATGTGTAATCCTGTCATGCAGACCTTTGTGCAACCTGCTGATGGATTGATTCAATGAGTGGAAACGTCCTCTCCGATGAAGAGGTGACCGCGATCATCGGACGCTGCGCGACGGGCGACCGGATGGCGCTGAAGCGTCTGTTCGACACGGAATCACCCCGCATGATTGGTGTGGCGGAGCGCATCCTGCGTCGGCGCGCGCTGGCGGAAGAAGCCACACAGGATGCATTCGTGCAGGTCTGGCGGCGTGCATCGAGCTTCGATGCGACGCTGGGGTCCGGCCGCACCTGGCTCTATACGATTCTGCGCAACCGTTCGCTGAACATCCTGCGTGATGAAAGCCGCACGGAATTGACCGGCGAACGCGAGCCTTTCGACGCCATGAGCGATGAGGATGATCCCGAAACCGTCGTCATGAAGTTGGGAGAAGCCAGCCGCCTGCGCGCGTGCCTGCAGAAGCTGGAGCCGGAACGTCGGCATGCCATCGTGCTGGCCTACGCCAAAGGGCTAAGCCACGGCGAACTGGCGGGCAAGCTCGGGATTCCGCTGGGCACGATCAAGTCCTGGATCCGCAGGTCCATGGTCACTCTGAAGGAGTGCATGGCATGAGCGAGAAGCTGACACGCGACGAACTCGCGATCGATTATGTGCTGGGCATGGCAGAGGGTGCGGATCACGAGCGGGCGCTGCGCCTGATCGAAACGGATGCCCTGTTCAAGGCGCTGGTGATGACATGGCGCGAAAAGCTGGGCGAAATGGACTGGACTGCGCCGGAAAAAGCGCCTGTAGCCATGGTCTGGGATGATCTGGAGCAGGCGCTGGACATGGCGCCGAAACGCGCGGCTGGTGCTCCGAGACCTGCGGCCAATGAAAACAGCATTTTTGACAGCCTCTGGCAGAATCTCGGCTTCTGGCGTCCGGCCGCCATCGCAGCTGGTCTTGCCGCTGTTGTTCTGGGCGGCGGGCTGATCCGCGAACAGGCCAGACCACCGACGCAGCCGGTTTATGTCGCGGTGCTGCAGACCGGCGAAGGCCGTGCACAGGCCGTCGTCAATGCCTATGCCGATGGCACGGTTACGCTGGTGCCGATCGAAACAATTGGCGTTCCGCAGGGCCGCATCCTCGAGGTCTGGACCCTGCAAAGTCGTGAGCAGGGCCCGGTCTCCATCGGTCGCATGGATCAGGCGCGGACGCTGAAGCTTGATCTCAAGCAACTCAGACGCCCAGACGCCGGTCATCTGTTTGAAATCACGGTGGAACCACCGGGGGGCTCTCCCACGGGACGTCCCACGGGACCGGTGCTGTCGAAGGGCCTGGTTGGACAGGCGTTGTAACTGGCTTACTCACCGCCCAGGAAATAATGCCAGGTTCCGTCCGGACCAATGCCGATGCGCCAGTAGGGAAAACGCCCTTTCTCGCGCCATTCTGCCAATTGGGCCGCGCCCATGACGCGGTAGACATCCACCTCCTGCTCCGGTGTCAGCAGGCGCGGATCGAGCACGGCGAAATAGGGCCAGACGAACATCTCCTGCGGCTGTCCGGCATTGATCCGTGCATGGCCGACTGCGAGCACATTGACGAGTTGTCCCATCGTCTCCCGGCCCTGACCGTCACCTGAACGTTCACGGAAAAACCTCAGCAGCTCATCCGCCATGGAAGGGCCTTTTGCACCCTTCGGCGCGCCCTTGCCAAAGCTTGGCGGCACTTCATTCCATTCGATGGGTTTTCTGAGCGTCGTACTGTCACCTGATCTGGCCGCTTCCAAGATCAGCGCGCGCATGCGCCGCACGTTCTGTGGCAGACTTTCAAGATCACGGGAGATTTCCGGCGGTTTGGGTGGTGGCGAAGCGCGCTGCTGCGCATGCGCAATGCAGACGCCTAGCGCGAGAAAAGCTGACATAAAAAGAAAACGAAGCATGCCCCTTTCGAGCCGTCAATGACGGCGGCGTCAAGGCGTCATCCGTGGCCTATCGCCGTGAATTCGCCATTGCGCACACGGTGCGGAAGGCCCTCAATGAAGATCGCCACCGGCTCCTCACCATAGGCCATCACAAATTCCTTGAGCGCGAAGAACAGCGTAGCCTGCGTCATGCAATCAGGATCAACGCCGTCATCATCGGCCTCGTTAAAGGCACCGATCAGCAGGCGGAGAGCGATTTTCTTCTGGTCACCGATATCAGCAGCGGTTTCCATGGCTTCGCCCTGGTAATGCAATGAGCTCATCAGGCACTCGACGTCTTTCGCGCCGTCATTCGGCCCGATCTTTAAAATTACCCTAGCGAGCAAGCTTTTGCTGCGCGACCAAAGCCTTAGGAAAAGGTTAATGCGGAAGGCCAATTTCACGGTTAAGCGTCAAGCCAGCACTTACCCGGAATACCGCGTTGAAATCTCGCGAGTCAGCCGCTGGCCCTGCTGAAGCATGCGGTCAATGACCTGCCGGGAGCGGTCGGTGCAGGCGCGGTGCGTGGACTGGTGGCCGAGATAACCCCGGTTATAAGCCCCGGCGAGGCGCTCCTTACGCTGCGGTGTCGTGCCTTCGGCTTCAATCAGCTGAGTGATACGCTGGGGCCATGTGTCGCTGCCGGGCTGGGTACAGAGCGCCGTCATGTAGCTCAGCGTGCCGATAACCTCAGCAAGGCGCAGGAGGTCCGGTTCATAGGCCGCGGGTGGCGGTTCCGGAGCGGCCTCCTCTTTTGGCGGAGGCGTTGGCGGAGGTGCCGGTCGGCGCTGCTGGGCCAGAGCAGGTACGGCGACAGCTACCAGCAGTAACAGGATCGACAGCCGCCTCATTCCGCTGCCTCAACCAGCTTGTGGGCCTTCGCGACTATGCTGGAAAGGCCTCGGGTCGTCGGCCAGCGCGCAACATCCTCTGGACGCGCCCAGATTGTCTGTCCGATTTCATCAGAGGATTGCGGCTCGCCTGAAACCCAGCGTGCCGCAAAAGCGCAGACGACAGCGTGAAACGTGGGCTTGCCATCCGTGCCGCGCACAACTGTTTCGACATGATCGACGAAGCCGATGATCTCCGCCGTAACGCCGACCTCCTCAAGCAACTCGCGCAATGCGGCTTCCGCCAGTGTTTCCCCCAGTTCCACCCGCCCACCCGGAAAAGTGAAAAGCCCCTTCGCAGGCTCCACCAGACGCTCGCCGATCAGCACGCGCCCTTCGCGGAAAACACCGACTGATGCCGCGAGCATGGGACGGGGCGGTGGGAGCGGTTTGATCAAACGTGCTGCCCGCCGTTGATGTGCAACTCTGCCCCGTTCACGTAGGACGATTGCTCCGTGCACAGGAACATGATGGCCTTTGCCACCTCCTCCGTCGTGCCCAGACGCCGCATTGGAATCTGGCTTTCGACGATCTTGTCCGTACCGGGCGACAGGATCGATGTATCGATCTCGCCGGGTGAAATCGAGTTGACGCGGATGCCGCGTGAGCCGAAATCCGACGCCATCTCGCGTGTAAGCGCCGCCAACGCCGCCTTTGACGTGGCATAGGCCGCACCTGCAAAGGGATGCACGCGTCCGCCTGCGATGGATGTCACGTTGACGATCGAGCCCTTCGCTGCCTCAAGCTCACCCAGAAGCCCCCGGGCCAGCATGATCGGCGCAAAGAAATTGACCTGAAACACCCGGTGCCAGTCATTGAAATCGGTGTTGGCGGCGCCCATGCGTCGGCCATCGGGCGATTTGGGTGAGATACCGGCGTTGTTCACCAGCGCATTCAGCTTGCCGCCTTCCACCTGCAGGCGTTTCTTGATCTCGGTAATGCCACGCATGGTATCGACGGGGTCCTCCAGATTGATCTGGACATGATCATCCGCACCTGACGGCCATGGACATTTGTCCGAGAAAGCCTGCCGCGAGCAGGAGAGAATGCGCCAGCCGGCCATTGCAAAGACCTTCACCGTCGCATGGCCGATGCCGCGTGACGCGCCGGTCAGCAGCATCACCGGACGCTTCCCGGCCTCAGTCTGCGGTATGTTCATCGGCGGCATGCCCATGTCAGGTACTCTTTCTCGGCTTAATCAGGGATAAAGCCGTGTTTTGGAGAAATCACCATCCGGTGTCTCGCGCCGAAACACAATGCGATCATGCAGGCGGAACGGCCTGTCGTGCCAGAATTCGATCTCCAGCGGCTTCACACGATAACCCGTCCAGTGCGGCGGGCGCGGCACGTCCTGCCCCTCGTATTGCGCTTTCACCGCCTCGATCCGTGCCTCGAACGTGGCACGGCTGTCCAGAGGTTGTGATTGCTTGCTCGCCCAGGCCCCGATACGGCTGTCACGGGGGCGCGAGGCGAAATAGGCGTCCGCTTCTGCATCCGTTACAATCTCTACGGGGCCGCGCGCTCTCACCTGACGCTTCAGGCTTTTCCAGTGGAATACCAGCCCGGCCTGCATATTTGCGGAAAGCTGACGACCCTTGTTGCCCGTCATATGGGTGTAAACGACAAAGCCGCGCCGGTCGTAGCCGTTCATCAGCAATATGCGGACATCCGGCAGGTCTCCCGTGCCAACAGTCGCAAAGGCCAGGGCATGCGGATCACTGATTTCGGAGGCCTTCGCTTCCGCAAACCATTCCTCGAACAGGGAAAACGGATCCGTGCTCTGGGTAAAGTCACTGAACATTAACGGTCCTCTGGCATAGTTACATGCAGTTTGAGTTGGGGTTTTTCCGTGGCGTGTCGCGTTTTGGCTCACGGCGTATATGGCGCAACAATCAGGTCCCTGAAAGGGGCCTGTCTTGTCGCGGCGTCGCTTATGGCTGCGGGATGCAGCATCACCATGCCCTTTGAAAGGGCTCCGGCAAGCGTAATTGCAGCGGATGCGAATATCGCCACGGGCTCGATCACTCCTCGCCCACCCAGAGAGGTGCCCCTGCCGCCGGGCCAGGTGTCACCCTTCTCCCCCAAGCTGGACGAGGAAGACTGGCGTCGTGCCCGCGCTGCGATGGCCACGGCGCTCGATCCGCAGGGTAACGGCGGCCATGTGCTCTGGGACAATACCGACAGCGGCAACAAAGGCTCGTTCGCGCCGGTCGGCAATCCCTTCCTGATCAAGGATGATATCTGCCGGAGTTTCGTAGCCATGGTGTCGCTGAAGGAGCCGGACCAATGGTTTCAGGGCAACGCCTGCCGCGTGAGCGCTAGCGACTGGACGATCAAGGATATGACGGCAGCGAAGAAGCCATCATAATCCTTTGCCTCTTCAAACATTGAAATCACGTCGGCAGTTGCGGAAAACGCCTGAATTCCCCACATACACCGTTACAAGTGATCCCTTCCCGGAGCTTCTCCCGCAATGCGCAACCCCTATGACGTGCTCGGCGTGCCGAAAGGTGCCAGCGAGGCCGAGGTCAAGAAGGCCTTCCGCCGCGCCGCCAAGCAGCATCATCCTGACCGGAACCGCGATGATCCGCGCGCACAGGAGCGCTTTTCGGAGCTGAACTCGGCCTATGAAATCCTGGGCGATACAGCCAAGCGCGCGCAGTTCGACCGCGGCGAAATCGGGCCGGATGGCAAACCCAAAGGTTTCGAGGGCTTCGGCAATTCCGGCGGTCCTTCTCCGGACGATCTTTTCCGGCATTTCCGCAACATGGGCGGCGGCAAGGCGGGCGGGCCGCAGGCGGGACCCGGTGGCTTCGACGGCTCAGATATTTTCGGGCGCATGTTTGGCGAGACAGCGGAGCGTTCGCGCAATCCCGGCGCGCAACGCGCCCGGGCGCAGCCTGGTGCCGACGCCAATGTCACGATGAGTGTGACGCTGGAAGAGATTGCCGCCGGGCAGCCAAAGCGCGTGGCGCTGCCCACAGGTCGCGATCTTGAGGTGGCTATCCCCAAGGCGCTGACCGACGGCATGACCGTGCGGCTGCGCGGACAGGGCTATTCCTCGCCCACCGGTGGCGAAGCTGGCGACGCGATGCTGACCATCCGCATTGCGCCGCATGAGCGTTTCACCGTGGAAGGGCGCGATCTGCGCGTGCGCATTCCCGTGCCGCTGGCCGATGCGGTGCTGGGCGGCCCCGTGATGGTGCCGACGCTGGACGGCAATGCCGAGATCGGCATCCAGCCCATGACATCGAGCGGACGTACCTTCCGTCTCAAGGGCAAGGGCTTGCCGGGCAAGGAGCAGCCAGGCGATCTTTACGCGGTGATCGAGATTGCGCTGCCTGCAATGCCCGATCCGGAGTTAACGGCGTTGATGCGGAAGCGGAAAGGCTGAGTCTTCCCCCTCTGCCCTGCCAGACCAGCCATGCCCCACACGCCCGAATCCCTCCTCGCCACCTTCGACTCCATGGGCATCGTCCATGAGACGATCCACCACCCTGCCCTGTTCACGGTCGAGCAATCGAAGGAACTGCGCGGCGAGATCGTGGGAGCGCATACCAAGAACCTGTTCCTGAAGGACAAGAAGGGGAAACTCTTTCTGGTCACGGCAGTCGAAAGCACGCAGATCGATCTCAAGCGCCTGCATGAGGTGATCGGCGGATCGGGGCGGCTGTCGTTCGGCAATGCGGAGCAGATGCTGGAGCATCTGGGTGTCACGCCGGGATCCGTCACGGCTTTCGCGGTGATCAATGACACGGCAGGCCGTGTCACGATGATTCTGGACGAGCGGCTGAAAGCCTACGACCGCATCAACGGCCATCCGCTGGTCAACACCATGACGACGGGGGTTTCATGGGCTGATCTGCTGCGGTTTCTGGAGGCGACGGGGCACAAGCCGCAGGTGTTGAAGGTAGGCAACGGGCCGGTCTAAGCCGCCTCGTTGCCCCAGTTCTCCTGATCCGCACCCTCTGCCACCAGTGCATCCTCAAGCCCCAGATCCTTCAGCTTGCGATACAGCGTTGACCGCCCGATCGACAGCTTGCGCGCCACCTTGGACATCTGCCCGCGATAATGGCTGATCGCGAACTTGATGGCCTCGCGCTCGATGTCATCGAGCTTGCGCATGTCGCCCATGGCATCGACGAGCTTGAGCGCATTAGGATCTTCGACCGGGACCTGCACGATCTCGCGGACTGTGCGGACCTGCTGCGGCTGGCCCGGCACCAGCACGGGGGCTGATGGAATGCGCAGTTCGAAGCCGTCGACATGCGTGGCGATTTGCGGGAATTCGGCAATCGTCAACTCGTCACCCTCGCTAAGCACAACAGCGCGGAACATGGCGTTTTCGAGCTGGCGGACATTGCCCGGCCAGTCGTAGCGCGTGATCAGCGCCATGGCTTCGGCACCGATGCCACGAATGGTGCGGCCTTCTTCTGCCGCAAAGCGAGCGAGAAAACGCCGGGCGAGGTCGGGGATGTCATCGCGGCGCTGGCGCAAGGGCGGGATGGAGATCGGGAAGACATTGAGACGGTAATACAGGTCTTCGCGGAAACGGCCCTGTTTCACCAGTTCGATCAGGTTCTGGTTGGTGGCCGAAATGATACGGATATCGACCTTGACGGATTTTTTACCGCCGACGGGATCGACCTCACCTTCCTGGATGGCGCGCAGCAGCTTCACCTGCGCGTCGAGCGGCAATTCGCCAATTTCATCGAGGAACAGCGTACCGTGGTTGGCCTCGACGAACTTGCCGATATGGCGCTCCATAGCGCCGGTGAAGGAGCCTTTCTCGTGGCCGAAGAGGATACTTTCCACGAGACTGGACGGGATTGCGCCGCAATTGACCGTAACGAAGGCCTTGCCACGCCGGTCGGAACAGCCCTGAATGGCGCGGGCGATGACTTCCTTGCCGACACCCGATTCGCCTTCAAGCAGAACGGGAATTGCGGATTTGGCCGTGCGTTCGCCCAGACGGATGACGCGCTCCATCTCCGGGGATCGTGTCACGAGATCGCGGAAAGTCAACATGTTGGCGGAACGGCGGTTGACCCGGCGCAATTCGCCTTCCAGCGCATCAACGCGCAAGGCATTCTTGATCGATATCTGCAGGCGCTCGGCCCCAACAGGCTTGACCACAAAATCGGTGGCTCCGGCGCGCATGGCGGAAATCACGGTCTCGATGGAACCATGCGCAGTCTGGACGATGACGGGCAGCGCCAGATCCATATCCCGCAGACGCCCCAGCACGCCCATTCCATCAAGGTCGGGCATGACCAGATCGAGCACGAGCAGATCGATCCGGGGTTCGGCCTTCTCGATCTGCTTGAGTGCGAGTTCGCCACTTTCGACCGTGATCGGATCATAACCCGCACGCTTCACCATCTCGGTGAGCAAACGGCGCTGGATCGGATCATCGTCCGCGATCAGAATTGTAATGGGCATGCAGATTCCAAATCAGTGTCTCGATTTGGATCAGTCTGGGGATGAGGCGTAAACAGGCTGTAAACGATACGAGAGAAAGTCCGCTGGTTGCCGTTTTTTCAAACATCGCAAAAATTAAGCCTCCATTCACCTCGATCGTTTAAATTTCTTAATGATATGAACTGTCTGCCGCTTTGCCGCGATTTGGCCATGCATCCGTCGCGGACCGGGCGCGATCAGGGTTCATGTCATGGTCTACCCGCAATCACGCGGGAGTGACCGACCAGACAAGGACCTAGCGACCCCCATGCCGACCGAGCCTCGCCAGACTCGCACTAGCCGTAGCCGCATCGCGAACCGTCAGGAACTGACGCATTTCTATCGCGCCATCGGCATCCCCGCCGTGCTTTCCGCCGCACAGGCCGCCAAGATGACGGCTCCCTTGGCCAAGCACACAAGCGACCTTCCCGCTTTCCTGCGTGACGCGCATGCCGTAGGCTGATTGTTCAATCAGCATGTGAATGGGCGATTCATGAACGATAACACTGCGGGCGATAATGCACTAACCCGGTTCCTGGGCGGCAAGCCCGGCGCGGTCGTGCTGAAGCTCGCCATCATCTCCATCATCGTGGGAGCCCTGCTGCATCTGGCAGGGCTTTCGCCTGTATCGTTGCTGCGCGGCGTGGAGGCCATGATCCGCAGCCTCATCGGCACGGGCTGGGATGCCGTTCGCAACATCGCCGAATTCGCGCTCTACGGCGCGATGGTGGTGGTGCCAATCTGGCTGATTGCGCGGGCAATGGCGGCGAAAAAGGGCTAGGATTTCGCCCAGTCTGTAGCCTTGCGGCCGGTGAATGTTGCCAATCCGGGCAGGCCCTCTCGCCCGCACACCGTCGCCAATCCCTGCACGATCTCCCGCGCCAGCCCTGGTCCTTTGAAGACCATGGCCGAGTAGAACTGAATGAGTGTTGCCCCCGCCTCGATCTTGGCGAGGGCTGTGTCCACGCTGTCGATACCGCCCACGCCAACGAGCGGGAATTGTCCATCGACCCGCAAAAACGTCTGCGCCAGCACGCGCGTTGATGCTGCGAACAGCGGCTTGCCCGAAAGGCCGCCAGTCTCTTTGGCCAGCGCCTGATCTTTCAGCGTCTCAGGGCGGGCAATCGTCGTGTTGGAGACAATCATGCCCTCGATCCGTCGGGAGCGGGCCACATCCACGATGTCATCCAGTTCCAACTCCGACACATCCGGTGCTATCTTGAGGAGCAGCGGCACGGGCTTGCCGGGCAGCCTATCCCGCGCTTCGATCACGCGCGCCAGCAATTCGTCCAGCGCCGCCCGGTTCTGCAGATTGCGCAGGCCCGGCGTGTTGGGCGACGAGACATTGAGCGAAAGATAGTCGACGACTGGGCCAAGCTGTGTGACCAGTGCCGCATAATCCGCCGTGCGATCTTTCGAATCCTTGTTCGCTCCGATGTTGACGCCGACGATACCGCCATCGCGTCTCCGTGTGGCCAGTCGCTGGCGCACTGCGGCACCACCATCGCTGTTGAGGCCATAGCGGTTGATGACCGCCTGATCCTGCGGCAACCGGAAGACGCGCGGCCTGGCATTGCCGGACTGGGGCAAGGGAGTCACGCCGCCCACTTCCACGAAGCCGAATCCAAGCCGCAGGGTGGCATCGGGCACTTCGGCGTGCTTGTCGAAACCCGCCGCGAGGCCGACCGGGTTGGGAAAGCTTAACCCGAAAGCTTCAACTTGCAGGCTGGGATCATCCGTCGGGCGTGGCGACAACGCCATCACCTTCAGGGCCTGCACCGTTACATGATGGGCCGTCTCCGCATCGAGCCGGTGGATCAGCGGGCGCGCCAGATCGAAGAGCGTGCCAATCATGGCGCAAGCTCTGGAACAATGGGTGTTCCGTCGCTGTCCAGCGGCAGCGCCATCACGGATACGACGGTGCTCATGGGCAGTGGGCCATAAAGATGCGGGAAAAGATCACCGCCGCGCGACGGCTCCCATTTCAGCGCCTTACCCAGCGCGCCTGCATTGATGGCAGCAAGGATGAGATCGGGCTGGTTACAAAAATATTTCTCTGCGGTTTCGCGCACCTGATTGGCCGCAGAAAAATGGATATAGCCATCGGCGATATCCACCGGCGCGCCCGTGAAGATGCCAGTCTTTGCGGCATTGTCCCAAGCCTGACGTGGACTGATTTTGTAGATTATGTTCATGAGGCATCGCTATAAGGCCAGGATTGCATAATCCCAAGGGTGGAGACCGGTTCCTACCTCAAGGCCTGTGGGGAATGCAGTACCTGAAACCTGACAGCAATAAATCCATCCGGATATGAAGTTTAATCTCCTATCCTCACTTGCAGCTAGAGGACAAATGTCCTAAAAATTGCGCTTGAGTGGAGGCACCCATGCCGCGACTGACGCATGAACAGGTCTGGACTGCGATTGACGCATTGGCGTCTCGCTATGGTTTTTCTGCCTCCGGGCTTGCCAAGAAGTCAGGCTTGGACGCCACCTCGTTCAACAAATCGAAGCGCGTGGCACCGGACGGACATCTGCGTTGGCCATCAACCGAATCCGTGGCCAAAGTTCTGGACGCAACCGGTGCGTCGGTGGATGAGTTTATAGCGCTTCTGTCGGCTGATTCGCCGCTCCCGCAGCAGGCATTGCCACTAATCGGCTATGCGCAGGCCGGTACAGGCGGTTTCTTCGATGACGGTGGCTATCCTGCCGGAAGCGGCTGGGACGAGGTCAACTTTCCTGGCATCAAGGATGTTCAGGCCTATGCCCTTGAAGTCACCGGCGATTCCATGATGCCACTCTATCGCGACGGTGATCGGCTGATCGTTGCTCCCAATGAAAGTGTGCGCGTCGGTGACCGGGTCGTGGTGAAAACACTGGACGGTGAGGTTCTTGCCAAGGAATTGAAGCGCCAGACCGCCAAGACGGTGGAATTGCGCTCGCTTAACCCGGCACATCCTGATCTGTCCTATCCGACTGAGAAGATCGCCTGGATGGCGCGGATCGTCTGGGCCAGCCAGTGAGCTTGTGATTTAAAGGCATCTGATGTGATAGTTTTTTCATAAAGCCCGTCAGTGCGTAGAATTTGGCCTAATAAGACTGAAAGTTTCCGACAAATAGAAACTCCAGTTTGTTCAAACACCCCCAATAGGAAGAGCCACCTTGAATCGCCTTGATCAGCTCCGCAAAATGTCCGCCGTCGTCGCTGATACCGGTGACATCGACCTGATCCGCCAGTTCAAGCCCGAGGATTGCACCACCAACCCGTCGCTGATCCTCAAGGCGGCGCAGAAGCCTGAATATGGCTATCTCGTGGATGAGGCCATTACGTGGGCCAGCAAGAAGGCGGGTAACCGAGACTTACGGATAAGCGCTGCCTGCGATCGCATCGCCATCAATTTCGGCGAGCAATTGCTGAAAGTCGTGCCGGGGCGGGTTTCGACCGAGGTGGATGCCGATCTGTCATTCGACACGAAAGCATCGCTCGCCAAAGCGCGCGCCATCATCAAGGAATACGAGCGGCGCGGTATTGATCGCAAGCGCGTGCTGATCAAGCTTGCTGCGACGTGGGAGGGCATTCGCGCGGCAGAGAAGCTGGAGATGCAGGGCATTACCTGCAATCTGACGCTGCTGTTCTCGATGGCGCAGGCCGTAGCCTGTGCCGAAGCGGGTGTTTTCCTGATCTCGCCTTTCGTCGGCCGCATTCTCGACTGGCACGTCAAAGCGACCGGGCAGACCTACACGGCGGAAACAGACCCCGGCGTCGTTTCGGTCAAGCGCATCTACGCCTATTACAAGACGCACGGATACAAGACGGTGGTGATGGGAGCGTCCTTCCGCAACACGGGCGAGATCGCGGCGCTGGCGGGCTGCGACAAGCTGACGATTGGCACCGCATTGCTGGAACAACTGGCCAAGGAAGACACCAGGATGGAGCGTGTGCTCGATCCCAAGGCATTCAAGAAACAGAAGCCGCCTGCCCCGCTGACACAAGCAACCTTCCGCTACGCCCACAACGAAGATGCCATGGCGACCGAGAAACTGGCGGACGGCATTCGCCTGTTTGCAACCGATCTTGCGCAATTGCGAAAGATGGTCGGGGAGCGTATGGGCTGAGGACATTTTCGGGAGCTCTCCCGACCAGTCCCTTCAGTTCAGCGCGAGCAGCATCCATGTCGAATTCTCCCACGCATCAGCTCATGGCCAATGCCTTGCGCGGCCTTGCCATTGATGGCGTCGAGCAGGCAAAATCCGGCCATCCCGGCGCTCCGATGGGCCTCGCTGATGTCGCGACCGTGCTATGGTCTAAGCACCTGAAGTACGATGCATCCTCGCCGAAATGGATGGACCGCGACCGGTTTATCCTCTCCGCCGGTCATGCCTCGATGCTGATCTACGGTTTGCTGCATCTCTACGGTGTGGATGGCGTGACGCTGGAGCAACTCAAGCGCTTCCGCCAGCTTGGCTCCAACACCGCCGGTCATCCGGAAGTGGGGCACACGCCGGGTGTAGAAACCACTACAGGACCGCTGGGACAGGGTCTCGCCACGGCCGTCGGTTTCGCGATAGCGGAACGGAAACTCGGCGTCGAATTCGGCCGCAAGGCGGTTGATCATTTCACCTATGTCATCGCCTCCGACGGTGATCTGATGGAGGGCATCAGTCAGGAATCGATTGCGCTGGCAGGACATCTGAAACTCGCCAGGCTCATCGTGATGTGGGACGACAACGGCATCTCCATCGATGGCGCGCTGTCGATTTCTGACTCTGTTGATCAGGTGAAGCGCTTCCAGGCCTGCGGCTGGCAGACCATCCGTGTCGATGGCCACAACGAGGCTGAAATCGATGCTGCGCTCACCAGGGCCAAAAAGTCTTCTAAGCCCACGCTCATCGCCTGCAAGACCGTGATCGGCTGGGGCGCCCCCAAGAAGGCGGGTTCGCACAAGACACATGGAGAACCGCTTGGTGCCGAAGAGGCTGCCGCAACAAAGGTGGCACTTAAACTATCCGGCACGCCATTCGATGTGAATCCCGAGGCGCTGAAACTCTGGCGCGCGGCGGGCAAGCGTTCTGATACAGCCCATGCCGACTGGAAGAAAAGCTTCGCAACACTCTCAGACCGCAAACAAGCAGAATTTACCCGTCGCATGAATGGCGAGCGCCCCGCCAATATGGCGAAGGCTTTCGTGAAACAGCGAAAGGAGCTGATCGCAGCGCCGCAGACCGTCGCGACACGCAAGGCCTCCGAGCTGGCGCTGGATGTTGCCTTCGCCGCAGTGCCGGAGCTGCTGTCCGGCTCGGCTGACCTGACACCGTCCAACAACACCAAGGCCAAGGGCTTCGAATCGATCACACCGAAATCGTTCAAGGGTCGCTACGTGCATTACGGCATCCGCGAGCACGGCATGGCTGCCGCAATGAACGGCATTGCGCTGCATGGCGGGCTGGTGCCTGCCGGCGGCACGTTCTTCGTCTTCACGGATTACTGCCGCCCGGCAATTCGCCTCTCGGCGCTGATGGGTACCGGCGTGATTTACGTGATGACGCATGATTCCATCGGTCTGGGCGAGGATGGTCCGACCCACCAGCCGGTCGAACATCTGGCCAGCCTTCGCGCGATGCCCAACATGCGCATCTTCCGCCCGTGCGACGCGATCGAAACATCCGAGGCCTGGGAACTGGCGCTGTCGCGCACGGATGGCCCGACCATTCTGGTGCTGACGCGGCAAAACCTGGCACAGCAGCGCCTGACCAACAGCAACACGAACAAGCTCGAGACCGGTGCATATGAACTGGCGGGCGGCATTGGCGGACCTGCGGTTGCAACACTCTTTGCCTCTGGTTCGGAGATCGAGATTGCCATGGCAGCGCGTGCACAACTGGCTGAAAAGGGCGTCTCGGCCCGCGTGGTGTCCGTACCGTCACTTGAGCTGTTCCTGCAACAGCCCGACACAGTGAAGGCATCGATCATTGGCAAGGCGCACATCAAGGTGGCGGTGGAAGCCGGTGTCCGCTTCGGCTGGGATGCCGTGGTAGGCAGCGATGGTGGCTTCATCGGCATGTCGAGCTTCGGGGCGTCGGCGCCCTACAAGGAACTTTACAAGCATTTCGGTATCACTCCGGAAGCGGTGACTACAGAGGTTCTAAAGCGACAAAATGGGTGATGACCTACTGTTGACACGCCGTTCCGGCGTGCTCAACTCGCCCCCATGAAACGAGAGATCGTCATTATCGGTGCCGGACATGCCGGAGTGCAGACCGCAGCATCCTTGCGCGACGAAGGTTTTGACGGGGCGATCCGATTGATCGACGCGGACAATGCCCTGCCCTACCAGCGCCCGCCGCTGTCCAAGGCCTTCCTCAAGGGCGAGACTACGAGGGACAGCATCGTGCTGCGTGGCGAGGCATTCTACCGCGAAAAGATGATCGATCTCGCGCTGGGCGAGAGCGTTATGGCCATTGATCGACCCGCGAAACGCATCGCGCTGCAATCCGGCTCAACTCTGACCTATGACGATCTTGTACTGGCAACGGGTGCCAGGGCGCGGGTGTTGCCGGTCAAGGGAGCGGATCTCGCAGGCGTGCATTCCCTGCGTGATCTGGCAGATGCTGAACGGATAAAGGCCGAAGTCGAAAAAGCTAGGCATGCTGTCGTCATCGGCGCAGGGTTTATCGGCCTCGAGTTTGCAGCTGTGGCTGCAAAGCTGGGTGTCGCAGTCACTGTGCTTGAAACACAGCCGCGCGTCATGATGCGGGCTATTTCGATAGCGATGTCGGAAGCGTTTCAGGCAAAGCACAAAGCGCTCGGTGTCACTTTGTTACTGGGAACAGGCGTGGCCGCACTGTTTGGCAAAGCCGGGCGCGTGACCAGCGTCGAAACCTCGACCGGGCAGATTCTCCCGGCAGACATGGTTGTGACGGGCATCGGCGTGCTGGCCGAAGACAGGCTCGCAAATGCGGCAGGCCTTGCGCTCGACAACGGTATTCTCGTCGATGCACATCTCGCCACGAGTGATCCCGCTATTCTCGCGGTTGGCGACAACAATAGCCATCCCAATCCGTTCTCAGGCGGTCGCATGAGGCTCGAATCGGTTCAAAATGCGATGGATCAGGCGAAATGCGCGGCGCGCAATCTCACGGGCAAAGCGGACCCTTACCGCGCCATCCCGTGGTTCTGGAGCGATCAGGCCGATCTGAAGCTCCAGATCGCGGGTGTCTCGCACGGCATCACGCGCCACGTGCTGCGGGGTGATCCCGAAAGCGGTGCTTTCTCGGTCTATGGCTTCGAGGGCGAGCGTCTCGCCGTGGTCGAATCCGTCAACAAGCCGGCGGATCACATGGTGGCGCGTCGATTGATAAGCGATGGTATCAGCCCTGGGCCGGAACAGGCGGCGGACACCGGTTTCGACCTGAAGGCCTTGGCAGCCCGTGGCGCATCGTGATAGCGCCCGCGCCATGACCGATACCAGCGCCATCACGTCAGCGATACACACCATCGATACCGAGCGCCGAGGCCTCGACGCTTTGGGCGCTGCTATGCTGGCTGGTGGCGCTCCGGCCGAGCTTGGCCAGCGGTTTGCCGAAGCCGTCCGGGTTATCGCTGCTGCGAAGGGCCGCGTGATCGTGACCGGCATGGGCAAGTCGGGCCATGTCGCGCGCAAGATCGCCTCCACCTTTGCCTCCACCGGCACGCCTGCCTATTTCGTACACCCCGCCGAAGCGAGCCACGGCGATCTTGGCATGGTGGGGCAGGATGATGTGATCATCGCTATGTCGTGGTCCGGAGAAGCGAAGGAACTAGTTGATATCATTGCCTATTCCCGCCGCTTCAAGGTGACACTGATCGCGATCACATCCGGTGCAGACAGCGCATTGGGGCGTCAGGCCGATATCCCGCTTGTATTGCCCAAGGCACAGGAGGCCTGCCCCAATGGTCTGGCGCCGACCACATCCACAACTATGCAGATCGTCGTGGGCGATGCCCTGGCCGTTGCACTGCTGGAAGGACGCGGCTTCTCGGCGGAGGACTTCCGGGTCTACCACCCCGGTGGCAAACTTGGCGCGCAACTGACCTACGTGCGCATGATCATGCATACCCGCGCCGAACTGCCCGTGGTCGCGCTCGGCCAGACATTGGCTGAAACCATTCCCGTCATGAGTGCCTGCGGCTTTGGCACGCTGATCGTCGAGGAAGTCGATGGCACGCTGGCCGGGATTGTCACCGACGGTGATCTGCGCCGCCACATGAGCGCGGATTTGCCGTCGCGGATGGTCGAAAGTGTGATGACGCGCAATCCGCGCACGATCGGTGAAAATGCGCTGGCCGCGGAGGCGCTCGAGGTGCTCAACAGCCGCAGGATCACCACTTTGGTGGTGGTGGATAGTGGCAGTCGCCCGGTTGGGCTGGTGCATATCCAGGACTTGTTGCGGCTGGGTGTTGCCTAAAGGCGTTACAACTTCCGCGTGAAACTCCCCTTTCCAAGAAGGGCGAATATGCTTATGCAAGCAATCGCAACTGGGCTTCGGAGCGGGGACTGAATCGAATGCCGTTGGCCAACCGTCTTTTTGGTCTTGTTGCGATGGCCTTATCCGTATTGGCCATTCCTGCTCTGGCGGAAGATAAACCCGCGAAACCTCAAGACATCGTTGTCATCCCGCTTCCCGAGATATCCGCTCCTGTAACGACTGACGATGGCAGGGGATTGGCCACGATCATCGCCTTGCCGGAGGCACCTTCTGCCGAAGTCGTGATTGCCCCGGCTGAACTGGCCGGATTGTCTCCGGCTATAACTGGTGAACCCGCCAAACCTGCGGTAACCACCAGCGCGCAAGAACCAGATGCCAAAATCGAGATTGCCTTGCCGGAGATGGCACCTTCAGAGGTGACGCTTTCCGCGCGTGATCTTGAGCCTGCCATTGCTCCCGTTCCCGCCGTGAGCAAGACGACAGCGGCAATCACTGTGCCCGAGATTGCGCCTGCGGAACTCGTGATCGCTCCCGCCGACATTGCGGGTCTGGCCTCACCAAAAACCGAATCGGTGTCTGAGCCTAAACAAGCCGAAGTTCTAGCCATTGCTCCAATACCTGCCGATGCTGTGAAAGCTGCAATTCTTCGTCTGAAGGCCGGTTCGCGAATTACTGATGCTGAGGCTGGAGACACTCTCGCCTTCTACGAGGCCCGACAATTTGCACCGCTCTGGGTTGAGAACGGCCAGTGGAACGACAAGGCGCATGCCGTTCGCGCAAGGCTTGCCATTGCCGCTGACGATGGGCTTGATCGCGCACGCTATCGTACCGTTGCTGCCTTTCACGGGGGCAGCGAACCGCACTGGCCCGCACTTGCTGCTGCTGAAGCGCAGCTGACAGAAGCCACTATCCTCTATGCACGCGAGGCAGCAACGGGCCGGACAAAACCCGGGCAGATTCACCCTTTGCTGACGCCACGGCTGCAGCATGCGTCTGCGAAATCCGTTCTGATCTCGATATCTGAAGCTGTTGATGCAGGTCTGGCACTACAATCCTTCAATCCCCCACATGCCGAATATGCAGCCCTGCGCAACGCTCTCGAAAACGCCCGGAGCAACCGCCCGGCAGTCGCCAGCGGCGAACCGATCCCCGAGGGTCCGCTCCTGCGCATCGGCATGCGCGATCCCAGGGTGCCGCTGATCCGGGAGCGGCTTGGTATGGGTTATGACGCTGCGGCGGTCTATGATCGCAGTGTCTCGATCAAGGTGGCCAGCTTGCAGCGGGACAACGGGCTACCCGTGACAGGTGCTTTCACGCCCATGACGCGGCGTGTTCTGGTAGGCGAAGGGCCAAGTGCTGAAGAAGCCGAGATCATGGCCAACATGGAATTCTGGCGCTGGATGCCGCGCCAGCTTGGCACAGAGCATATTCTCGTCAACGCGCCGTCGCTTGGCATGGTTGTGCGCAAGCACGGCAACGTGGTGCATGAAGCGCGTATTGTCATTGGCAAGGATGCGACGCAGACACCGTTTTTCTCGGATATGATGGACCATATCGTGGTCAATCCGTCGTGGTATGTGCCGCCAGGCATCCTAAAACGGGAGCCAAAGTATCTGGACCCGGCCTGGGCTGCTGCCAGGGGCTATGAATTACGGACGCGCGGCAACATCACTACCGTCCGGGTGCCGCCGGGCTCCTCGAACGCCCTGGGCTATGTGAAATTCATTTTTCCGAACCAGCATTCGGTCTATCTGCATGACACGCCCAACCGCAGCGTCTTCAATGCCCAAAACCGGGCGCTTTCCAACGGCTGCGTGCGCCTGGAGAACCCGTTCCAGCTGGCCGCCCTGCTGTTTGCATCCGAGGGCTGGACCGAAGAACGCTTCAGGAAACTTATCGGCGGTGGCGAACGACAGATGAAGCTGGCGAAGAAGATTCCGGTACATTTGGCTTATTTTACACTTGCTGTTGATTCCGAAGGCAAGCTCATGCGCTATCCCGATGTCTACGGGCACAGCGCGAAGCTCCGGCAATTGCTTGGCCTTTCGTAGGATATCCGTTGTCGTGAAATTGCCCGATTTGGAGTGCCAAAGGCATTTCACAACAAAGGCTTTTACGGTTAAGCCAGAGTTAAGGGTCCTTCACCATATTGCGCGGCAACAAGACTGGCGTCACAATGCTCCGGTCAACAACAAGCAGAGCCGGATATTGCATCTTCGCCCCCCCTCCTTGCTGTGTTTACCAGGGTTTAGGCTGGGCAAGGCTTTCGCAGTCGCATGCGCTGGCCTGATGATGGCGGTGGTGGCTGTGCGCCCGACACAGGATGCCATAGCGCAGGGCGGCACCCGCTCGCTCACGATTTATCACGCGCACACGAAGGAGCGGGAGACCGTCACCTTCAAGAGCGGCGGCTCCTATGACAGCGCCGGTTTGCAGAAGCTGAACTGGCTGCTGCGCGACTGGCGGGCGGACGAGCCGACGCGGATGGATCCGCAGCTGTTCGATATTCTCTGGGAAGTCTACCGCGCCTCGGGCTCCAGTTCGCCGATCCATGTGGTGTCGGCCTATCGTTCGCCCGGCACCAACGCCATGCTGGCGCGCCGTTCGCGTGGCGTGGCCAAGAACAGCCAGCACATGAGCGGCAGGGCGATGGATTTTAACCTGCCCGATGTCTCCATGGCGACCGTCCGTGATATCGGCCTGCGCATGCAGAACGGCGGCGTGGGCTATTATCCGCGCGCGAACAACCCCTGGGTGCATCTCGACACCGGCGGCGTGCGTCACTGGCCAAAGATTTCCCGCGATCATCTGGTGCGTCTCTTCCCGGATGAGAAAACAGTTCATATTCCGAGCGACGGTAAACCACTGGCAGGCTTTGAGGCGGCGCGCTCAATCATTGAAGCGCGCGGCGGATCGGTTTCATCCGGCTATATCGACATTGCCGAGGGGCGTGCCACGGGCAAAACGCTGTTCCAGATTCTGTTTGGCGGTGGCGAGGGTGATGACGAAGGCGATGTCGTTGCTGGCGGGCGCGGCAAGAAGAGCCGGACGGCAGTCGCGGCGCGCAGCAGAAATCAACAGGTCGCGGCTGTGCAGCCCGAAGCGATCAACGAAGGCTCCGCTGTTGCCTTCTTCAACCAGAATTCAAGCTCGACTTCCACAGCACCGGTACAGTCAGCTGCGATCCGTCCACGAACACCCACACGCCCGACACCGCTGCCGGAGCCGGTAGCGGCTCCGGTCGAAGTGAAGCGTGAGGAAGCACCAAAACCCGTAGAAGTTGCGCCGAAGCCAGTGGAAGTAGCGGCTCTTGCATCGAAGGTACCGACCTCGACCAAAGCAGACGAGGACGAGGCAGGCAACGGCCGCTGGGTGAATATTCCGCTGCCCCAGCGTCGCCCGCAGAATTTTGCACCGACTGGTCCGGTTCTCGTGAATATACCGCTGCCCCAGCGCCGTCCGACGACGCTTCTGGCAGCAGCGCCAGCAACAGTGGCGGATGAAGACAGGACCGCTGAGGTTACGAGGACCGAGGCCCAGAAACCGATCCAGACCGCCGCGCTGGGCCAGATCGCCACTCCTGGCAAACCTGTGAGCATACCACTTCCCCAGCAACGGCCATCCGGCCTGCCTTCGCCGATCACGGCGGGCCTGAGAACCGGTTCACCAGTGCAGCCCACGACCGCCATGGCTTTCGCCCCGGCACAGCCCGCTCCGCGAATCATTCCGGCTGCACCTTCGGCTTCAATCAGCATCGACCGTCAGGGCATGAACAGCCTTTTCGCCGAGGTTGCTATGGCGTCAAACCCGGCACGCGGCAACCGCGTTGCGCCACAGACCGTGGCCGCCGTGGCCGAAGTGAAAACCGTAACCGGACGCTTCGAATCCGCGCCTGCCGCGCCGAAATCAGATGGCGGTGGCTTTACTGGCAGCGCGATCCGTCCTTTGGGACAGGGATTCAAGCGAGCTGAGTGATCTACCGTTTTGGATTTTATAGCAGCGATCCGCCTGCTTTATCCCGTTTTACCTGTTCGCCCCGCGTGATTGCGGATTGCACCTGAACAGTCCCGCAGCTACTCCAGCACCAGCTCATTGCGAAACAAGGACAGGCCATGAAGGCGCGCGTCACCGTCACCCTTAAGAATGGCGTTCTCGATCCTCAGGGCAAAGCCATCGAGGGCGCGCTGAAATCACTCGGCGTCCAAGGTGTTGCCAGCGTGCGGCAGGGTAAAGTCTTCGATATCGATCTGGATCCCGGCGTTGATGGACCCAAGGCCGAAGCGGCGCTGAAGCAGGCCTGCGACAAACTGCTGGCCAATACGGTGGTGGAGAATTACCGCGTGGAGATCGAGGGAGGCGTGCCTCGCTGAGGCCACGTTAAAACCATGCACGCAGCTGTCATCACCTTCCCTGGCTCCAACCGCGACACCGACATCGCCCGCGCCCTGAAGCAGGCTGGCGCGAAGGTCACCATGGCCTGGCATCAGGATCATGCGCTGCCGAGCGGCACAGATCTCGCCGTTCTGCCCGGCGGGTTCAGCTATGGCGATTATCTGCGCTGCGGTGCCATTGCCTCGCGTGCACCAGTCATGGATGCCGTGCGCGCCCATGCGGCCAAGGGCGGACTGGTGCTGGGTGTGTGCAACGGCTTCCAGATTGCCTGCGAGGCAGGATTGTTGCCCGGCGTGCTGATGCGCAACGCGGCGCTTCGGTTTGTCTGCCGCATGCAGCACCTGCGGGTGGAGCGCAACGATACGGCCTACACCAGCGCCTACCGTACGAAGCAGGTGATCGAGGTTTGCATCGCGCACGGCGAAGGCAATTATGTCTGCGATGATGAGACAATGCGCAGGATCGAGGGCGATGGCCTGATCGCCTTCAGCTATTGCGATGCCGAGGGTAATGTCGGTGGCAAGGCCAACCCCAATGGCGCGATGAGCGATATCGCCGGCATCTATTCAGCGCGAAAGAATGTGCTGGGGATGATGCCACATCCCGAGAACCTGATCGATGCGGCTGCTGGTGGTACAGACGGGCTGGGGTTGTTCCGGAGCCTGGTTCAATCAGGCTTGAAAGCGGCATAAGCCGCACCAATCCGCTGAAGGACAGCTGTCATCGGCTCTTTCGGCTGCCAGCCCAAAGCCTTCAGCTTCGACGGATCAACACTCAAGCCACCGCTGAGTTTCTCCGCCATCGCCGTCTTGCCGATTGTCCTGAGCGGCAGGCTCAACAGCGGCGCGGGAACTGGCAGCAGCCAGCGCGGGCGGTCGAGACCTTGGCGCAATGCCGTCAGCACATCTGTCAGGGACAGATGCGGGTTCTCGGCCAGACAATAGGTCTCGCCAGTCATCGCGGGATGGCCAAGCGCCATCAGCACGGCATCGATCACACCGTCCAGCGACACCATGGCCTGTGGCGCGTGCAAGGCACCGAACGGCAGCGGAACCGGCAGCGCCGCCAGTTTCAGCAATGTCGCGAGATTGCCCTTGGGCTCCGGCCCCACGATCACCGCCGGACGCAGAATGGTTGCCTGAGGCAACCTTTGCCCTATCAGTTTCTCCGCCTCCAGCTTCGACCGGCCATAGGCCTCGGTCGGTACGGGCGGTGTCAGTTCGGTCTGCACCACATCGCTGTTGGCTCCGGTCTGAGCGCGGATTGATGAGATGAACACGAATCGCTTGATGCCTTCCGCCGCCGCAGCCTCACACAGCCGGGCCGAGGCATCTCGGTTGATCGCATTATAGGCACTCTCGGGAACCGAAGGACCGATATGGGCGATGGCTGCAGTGTGTATGACGGCATCCGCGCCCGCCAGAACGGGCTGCCAGTCGGCAACACGCATGTCTTCGAGCGGCGGGACGAAGATCTGGCTGATCCGGTCGAGCGTCTCATCCGTTACAGGCTTGCGCCGCAACGGCAGAACCACATCATGATCCTGATGTGCGAGGTGTGCCGCGAGCGCTTTGCCGACGAAACCAGACCCGCCGGTGACAACAATCCTCACGGCACAGGTCTCCTGCTGCGAAATAGCAGGATCACTGCCATCACACCTGCAAGCGCCACAACCACAAGACCGGACTGCGCCAAAATGCTCTTACCAAGCGTCATCATGGCCAGCGCGACAAGCGCGATGTTCAGTCCCAGAACGATTCCACTCACCTTGCGGTGCGACCAGCCACCATCAACCGCGTTCTGGTAGGCATGCTGGCGATGGGCGACCCAGACCTTCTCGCGCCGGAAAATGCGCTTAAGCAGTGTCAAAGTCGCATCGGTGAAATGATAGAGCGGCAGGATGATCGCGGCGGCCAGCGCGCCTTGCTGCGCCATATCCAGAAGCAGCACACCACCAATCATCCCGATAGGCAGACTGCCGACATCTCCCAGGAACAGCATGGCGCGGGGAAAGTTGAAGAAAACAAAGCCAGAGAGCGCGCCGAGGAAAAACACAGCGAGCAATGTGCCTTCCCGCGAGAGATAGTTCATGTCACCCAGAAGCGTCGCCCCGGCGGCCAGCGGCAGGAATGCCGCCAACGTGATGCCATCGATGCCGTCCATGAAGTTCGTGAGATTCACAAACCACGTACCCGCAAGCACGAGAAGGCCGAATTCAAGGGCATATGGGAGGCGAAAGAGCTGCCCGGACTCGAGACCGGTCCAGACGACCAACCCAACAGCGACGATCTGTCCGCATAGCCGCGGCACAACGGGCAAATCGCGAATATCGTCCAGAGCACCTGTAACGGCGATCAATAGCGCGGCAACACACACAATGACGAGACTGCCATTTGCCGATGATGAGCCCGAAACGACATCGAGAAGAACCGCGCTGAGCGTGGCCAGGACGACCGTTAGGCCACCGCCTTGCGGAATGGGCAGCGCGTGACTTGAGCGTGCATTGGGCCGCGCCATCGCATAGGCTCTGAAAAGCGGCATGCACAGCAGGGTCAGCAATGCGCAAAGAATGGCGGGAAAGATGGCCAATGGCGCGCCAAGCCATGTGGCAATGGCCACCGCTGCGGCTCCGGCCATAGCGGCATCCCGTGTCCTGCTCTTCTGCATCAGCCGTCCGTCTCCCATCCTGATGCGTGGCATAGACGTAAGACCGTCCGTTGGCAAAATGGTCCCGCAATCACTGGTGTGAAAAAAAATCCTCGAAACGCAATCCTATGTGATCGTCCTTGCGTATCAGTTGTTGACAGTACGCGCTGTTGGGGGAATTCCTGCCATGCGTCATATCAATGCAGATTCATTTGATCGCACGTTCACTCTTTTGGTGGCGTGCAATCCTCGTGCCACGAGCGTCGGCAGAACGGCCCGTCTCAACGCCTTGTTCGATGATCTTCGCCGCTCCGATCCCCTGCGCGATCCGGAAGAAACCATGGAACTGATCTGGGCGATCTGGATCGATCATCGGGATCAGCGGGCTTCGCATCGCATGATTGCTGCTGTGGAGGCGATTGCAGCAGGCGCGCGTGATCTGGCCAAGCCCATCCTCGATTCGCTGGTCGATGAGCATCCGGAATGGGCCGAGGCCTGGAACAAGCGGGCGACGCTGGCCTTCATCGAGAAGCGCGATAACGACAGCATCGCGGATATTGCCCGCACACTGGAGCTTGAGCCCCGCCATTTCGGCGCAATCCTCGGTTTCGCCCAGATTTGCCTGCGCAACAGCCGTATTCAGGAAGCCAAAGCCGCGTTCGAGATCGCCATGCAGTTAAATCCGCATATTGACGGCCTTCAGTCGATTGTGGATGATCTGGCGAACACACGGCCTGTTTTGCACTGAGAGCGGTTCGGGCCCTTCAAAAGCAACGCCCATCGGCTTATTTGCTCTTTCATGCCCGTTATCATCATCCTTGGGATTGCGATCCTCGTAGCCCTCATCTTCATCCCGCAATGGTGGGTGAAGCATGTGCTCAAAGCCAACCAGCATGAGCGCGACGATCTGGGCGGAACCGGAGCTGAACTGGCGCGGTTGCTGCTCGACAAGGCTGATCTCCGGCACGTGAAGGTGGAACTGACCGAAGGCGGGGATCACTATGACCCCACGGACGAGGTCCTCCGCCTCTCGCTCCCCCACCACGACGGCAAATCGATCGCGGCTCTGTCGGTGGCGGCCCATGAGGTCGGCCATGCGTTGCAGCATGCCCATGGTGACCGGATTTTCGCCTTGAGAAGCCGGATTGCGCCCAACATGGTCTGGTTCGAGCGCGCCGCGCAGGCGATGTTTTTCACCCTGCCGATCTTCGGTGCCCTGATGCGGTCCCCTGTGCTGATCGTCGGCCAGATCATCCTTGTGGTGGCGCTGATGGCATCGCGGCTGGTCATGCATCTCGTGACACTTCCGCTGGAGTACGATGCCTCCTTCGGACGCGCGCTGCCCATTCTCGAAGCCGGACAGTTCATCCCCGCAGCCGATATGCCTGCGGCGCGCCAGGTGCTGAAGGCGGCGGCCCTCACCTATGTGGCGGCGGCACTGCTGTCACTTGTGGATGTGACGCGGCTGATCCGCGTGATGCGCTGAGCACCACTCTGGCATACCACCAGAATCTCGCATAAGAAGCGGGACTTCCCGGCTTTGGTCAGTCGGAATCGCGCATAGGTCTGGATCAGGAATGTCTCTCGCGGCACTGTATGGCAGGGTTCTCACGCAGCTCGGCTCCGAATTGCGCCTCGGCATCTTGCTCGCCGTTGCCAACGTGCTGCTGGCCATAGCGGCTTTCGCTGAGCCAACACTCTTCGGCAAGATCATCAACGTGCTTTCGACCCAGCGCCCGGCAGGGCAAAGCGTGTCGTTCGAAGAGGTCACGCATCTGATTTTCCTGTGGATCGGCTTTGGCGTTTTCTCCATTGCGGCAGGCGTCTTTGTCGCTTTGCATGCAGACCGTCTTTCCCACCGTCGGCGGCTGGCGGTGATGGCCAATTACTTCGAGCATGTCCTGAACCTGCCCGTGGCCTTCCACACACAGACGCATTCGGGCCGCGTGCTCAAAGTGATGCTGGAAGGCACCAATGGTATGGCCTGGCTGTGGCTTGGCTTCTTCCGCACGCATTGCGCGGCGCTGGTGGCACTGCTGATCCTATTGCCGTTCACGGTTTTCCTGAACTGGCGCCTCGCCATGCTCCTGATCGGGCTGGTCGTGATTTTTGCGGTGCTGCTCTGGTACATCATGAACAAGACTGAGACGATGCAGGGCTCGGTCGAGGCATTTCACTCCAATCTTGCGGAGCACACGTCGGATGCGCTGGGCAACATACCGGTCATCCAGTCCTTTACTCGCATCAAGGCCGAGACCGAGGCGCTGAGGGGCATCATCCACCAGCTTCTGTCCGCGCAGATTCCTGTTCTGTCCTGGTGGGCGCTGGCCTCTGTCGCCACACGCACAGCCGCCACGCTGACCGTGACCCTGATCCTGCTCTACGGCACTTATCTGCATATTCAGGGACTGGCCACCATCGGCGAGATCGTGACCTTCATGGGTTTTGCCACCATGCTGATCGGCAAGCTCGAAGAAGCCGTCGGTTTCGTGAACTCACTGCTGATGCAGGCTCCGAAGATGCGCGAATTCTTCGAAATCCACGACACGCTGCCCGCCGTTCGCGACAGGCCCAATGCCATCGAGGCCCCGCGTTTCAAGGGCAAAATCCAATTCGAAAACGTGTCTTTCTCCTACGATGGCAAGAAAACCGCCGTGCAGGATGTTTTCATCACAGTCGAGCCGGGCGAGACTGTGGCTCTGGTGGGTTCGACGGGCTCTGGCAAATCCACGACGCTGGGCCTGCTGCACCGGGCGTTCGATCCGCAATCCGGCGTGATACGGATCGATGGAGTCGATATCCGGGACTACACCGTGCAGTCGCTGCGCCATAATATCGGCGTGGTGTTCCAGGAACCGATGCTGTTTGCCCGCTCGATTGATGACAATCTGAAAATCGGCAAGCCTGATGCCACGGCGGACGATATCGCCAGCGCCATCGAGCGGGCGCAGGCAACGGATTTCATCTCGCGTCAATCCGATGGCTTGATGACGGTTGTGGGCGAGCGAGGCCGGTCACTCTCGGGTGGTGAACGCCAGCGCCTGTCGATAGCGCGCGCCCTTCTCAAGGACCCGCCGATCATGATCCTGGACGAGGCGACATCGGCGCTGGATGCCACGACCGAGCAGAAACTGCAGAAGGCACTGGACGAGGTGAGGCAGGGTCGCACGACTTTCATCATAGCGCACCGCCTCGCAACAATTCGCAATGCGGATCGCATTCTCGTGTTCGATCAGGGCCGGATCATGGAATATGGCTCGTTCGACAGCCTCGTGAAGGAAGGCGGTCGCTTCGCGGAGCTTGCCCGCGCGCAATTTATGGCAGGGACAGAAGCGAAGGATACGGCACCAAAATCCAAACCTGCGGTTTCCAATAAATCACCCCTGACCAAGTCGGCTACGAGAAAAACCGCCAAAGCCTGAGCGTCACCAGTCTTAGCGGTTCATTCACCAATCTTGTTTACTCCTAGGTGAGTTCAAGATTTGCGTGAGGGTCTCATGGTCCGTCGGTTTCTGATTTCCGCCTGCATCATCGCAGCGTCGCTTAGCTCTGCTGTTGCGAACGAATCGATTTCGCTCATCCTAGACCGCGCCACTGTCATCAAGGCTCCGGCCAAGACCGCCATGGTTGTTATCGGTAATCCGGCCATTGCCGATGTTTCGGTGCAGCGTAATGGCGTGCTCGTGTTGACTGGCAAGACTTATGGCGAGACCAACATGCTGGCGCTTGATGATGAGGGTAAACTCATTTCGGAAAGCTGGTTGCGAGTGCAGGACAACACGCGCAATCTCGTGGTCTATCGCGGGGCCGAAACCGAAAGCTATTCCTGCACGCCAAATTGCAAGCCCGCGCTGGCACTGGGCGATTCCGACAAGCATTTTGGTCGCTCGGGCGGCCAGTCCTCCACCCGCAACGGGCTCGCCAACCCGAACCCGCAGCAGAGGTAAGGGGACGGCCAGAACAGCTGGCTTATCTCGCCTTACCCCCTGTTAATCATCAACAAAGAATTGCCAGATTCCACCAAAATTTTTGGCTGTCGAACAGCTGAAATGTAACTTCTGGCAGCTATCCTTGTTCTTGACGAGGAGTTTTGGTGATGCTGGAATCCCTGCGAACATGGCGCGGCTCAGGCTATAGTCTGCTCTCTGGCTTCCGCAAAAAGGAAGAAGGAGCAGCTGCAGTCGAATTTGCGCTTGTCGCATTGCCGTTTTTCGGCCTGATCTTCGCGGTGCTAGAGCTTGCCATCTTTTTCTTTGCAAGTCGTTTTCTTGAAGATGGTCTTTTCAATGCCAGTCGCAAGGTTTTGACACAACGCCTTGATCCCGCAACCATCTGCAGCGCGTTCAAGACGGAGGTCAATAACGAGCTGGCCGTCTGGTTCACGCCCGCGAAGCTTACGCTGTCCGTCACGCCTCTGAGCTCTTTTGGCGGCTCGGGAACTGCCCTCGATCTCAACAGTGGCGGTTGCTCCTTCGGCGGAACCGGGCAGACGATGATCATGAAGGCCACTTATGATTATCCCTTCACGGGCTTTCGATTCATCTCTGGCAGCACGCTGATTGGCAGGGATATCGGTCTCTCCGCCAGCACGGCATTCCGGGTAGAGTAATCATGAAGGACAGCGTCATGAGAGCGAATATACATAGCGCAACACGCAATATGTTTGGTCGCCTGAAAACATTCTTTGGCAACCAGTCGGGCGTGGCAGCTCTCGAGTTTGCGCTGATTGTGCCTATTATGCTTGGTTTGTATTTCATGCTCAACGAAACGGCCAGCGGAATACGCGCCGCGCGCAAGACCACAATGGTCGTCCGCATCATGGCCGATTTGGCCACGCGCCCGTCCAATCTTTCAGATGCGGACAAGAACGACATCTTTGTATCCGCCGCACCTATCCTCTCGCCTTTCCCTGCGAATACCGGATCCTATCGCCTGACAAGCATCCGCTTCGATGCCACCGGGAAAGGGTTTGTCGATTGGAGCGAAGTCAACGGAACCGGCATCGGCTCGGCCCACGCCCGCTGCACGCCAACTGAAGCACGCCCGACCCAACCCTCCTTAATCCCCCTGGTCGTGCCCGCAGGTTTGAAGGTACCAAACACCTCGGTTGTTCTCGCCGAGGCTCTTGTGAAATACACCCCCATCATGGGCTACAACATCACAGGCGAGATCAGCCTGAGGGATCAGCTCTACATGCGACCGCGCATCGCTGATTTCGTGACCCGCAACGGTGTGACAGGCGCAGCCTGCGTCTACTGAAGCACTGATGGAGCTTGGCGAGATTTACCGCAGGTCAGAATCGTGCAATCCCGGCTTCATCCGTTGCCCGTGGAGCGATAATGTCATCCAGAAACCCGACCCGCGTCGTTTTCGATTTTGGCAATGTTCTTTTGCACTGGGACCCCAGGATCATCTACCGGACCATCTTCAAGACTGAGGCGGAGATCGATGACTTCCTGACCCGCGTACTGCCGTCGACCTGGAACCTGGAACAGGACAGGGGCAGGAGCTGGAAGGAAGCGGAAGATATCCAGATCAAGCTTTTTCCCGCCTATGCCAAAGAAATTCGCGCCTTTCGTGCGCGCTGGCGCGAAAGTATCCCCTACCCCATCGGCGGTACGGTCCACATCCTTGATAAGCTCAGGGCAGCGCAGGTTCCGCTGTATGGCATTACCAATTTCGCCAGCGATACGCTGAAAGAAGCCAAGACGATCTATCCGTTTCTGGCAAGCTCCTTCATCGATATCGTTGTTTCGGGCGATGAGAAGGTGCTCAAGCCCGATGCTGCGATCTTTGAGGTGCTGCTGAAGCGCCAGAAGCTTGACGCCATGGATTGCGTCTTCATCGACGACAGCCGTGTGAATATGGAGGCGGCGAGCAAGCTCGGCTTTCACGCGCTGCATTTCACGACACCGGAGGCTTTAGCGAAGGATTTGCGTGTACTGGGCTTCGCGGTCTGATTCTACCACGCTCCTCATCCTGAGGAGGCCCGGAGGTCCGTCTCGAAGGACGCACAATGCCAGTGCGTGCTTCGAGACGGCATGTTCCACGCCTCCTCGAGCCATGAGGAATATTGGTGATGCGGATCATGGACCCGCCCATCAAGACGTGTCCAGCGCCAGCGCCGGGACGGTCAATGCCTGGAGCGCCAGCGCATGGCATTCGCGCAGGACGAGATCGACCTCGCGACCGGGACGCGCGCGCCAGCCCGGCGGGCGGCCCGGGCGGAGAACCGGGTGCAGCGGCTGATGCACGCTGACGCCGGGCTTGACCTCGCGCTTCGTTCGTTCCCTTGCCCGCCAGCGCGCCAGACGCCTGGCCTGATGCGGCAGATCGGCGAGCGCCCGTTCAAGCGCGCCGAGGCGGCGGCGCAGCCGATGGCTGTCCACCGGCGCATCGGGATCGGTCTGCGTGGGTGCCGTCGGCAAAGCCGCCGCGGCGGCCTGAAAGGGCGCGGCGGACCAGAACGTGCGGATGCGCGGGACGCCTTTCGGTGGCGGGGCCTTGAGCTTCAGGACGAAGCGCTTGCGCCGGTCAAAGAGCCGGAAGGACGACGACCGGAAGACGCCTGAAGCGCCGCGACCGGGCGCGCCCGCGAAGACTGGCGCAGGCCGGGGCGCAACCTCAAGGCCCCGGGCGGCGATCACGATCAAACGCCGCGCGGCTGATTCTGCGGGGCGCAGCAGGGCGAGCGCGGCGTTGCGGAGGCGGCGGGCGATTGCGGCCTCGCCAGCCTCGCGCCTGCCGAGGAATGCGATGATCGTGGCGACCACGGCGAGCAGCGCGGTGCGGTTGCGGGTGATGGCGAGGGGCCAGTTCATGGCGGGGAAGGTTGGGGTGAAGGGTGACCATTGTCAAGGATTATTATCCTATTATAAAGAACCTGTTTATCGACGGGAGTGGATCCTCTAACCGATTGTGTCGGCATTGCGCCCGTAAGTCTGATATTCAAGGCGCTTTTATCGTCGCCCAATAGTCGACATCGCCGCATCATCACCGTGATCTCGGAACGCAAACTCAAAGAGGACCAAGTGACAAGATTGACTTTGTCCGTAATAGTTAGATGGCGGAGGAAATCTAAACGTGCCGAGTCTTACCGAAAATATCGAGAACCGTGTCCGGAAGCTGCCAAAGCCCTCTAACAATTCGCAAGGCCTCCAACCGCTATTCGAAGCAGTCAGTAATGCAATGTTTGCCATCGAAGATCGGCAGAAATTGAATCCGGGCCACAAAGGCCGAGTCGATGTCCGCATTGCGAAAATCAGCGATCCAGTCAACGTCAGGATCGAAGTTGAGGACAACGGTATCGGCCTAGATAAATCGCGATACGACGCGTTCTGTGTGGTTGACACCGACTTTAAGAAGTCAAAGGGCGGCAAGGGCGTCGGACGGCTGTTTTGGCTGGACGCGTTCAACAGTATTCGAGTCGACAGTTCCTACGATGAGGAGGGAGTCGACCAGCGGCGAGCGTTCCACTTCAAACTGAACAATGACGAGCAGATTGTCCCTGACAGTCCCAAGGCAGCGGTAGCGGATCAGTACGGCACTTTGATTCAGTTCGTTGGCCTTCGCGGCGCAGAGTACATAGATCATTTCCCGAAACGGGCTGATACTTTCCTTCGATACTTTGCAGCGCACTTCATCGCAGACTTCCTGATGGGGAATGGCCCGGAGATCTTTGTCGATATCGGAGAACAGATTATTCAGTACCCAAAGGTGGTTTCCGATCTCGTCATTGGCAAACCGCTCGAAACAGGTGACTTCGTCACCGATGGTTTCGGCACGCTGTCAATTGAGGGCTTCGTGTGCAAACCGGAAGCGAGCACCGGGCTTGATGGGAACCATCAACTGCATCTGCTTGCGGATGGCCGGACTGTCGAGTCGAGGAAGATCGACAATCTCCTCGGGCTGCGCTCTCTCTCGGCACAAGGCGAGGACGGTTTCTTCTTCCATGGATGCGTAAAAGGCGACTATCTGGACAAACGTGTAAACGAGGGACGCACTGCGTTCAATATCCCGGAGAAAACGCTAAAAGACCTCATCCGTGTTTGTGTCGATGAAGTAAAAAAGACGTTCTTCCCTGACCAGCTTGCGGGATATCTGAAAGCGCGCCGGGAGAGCTACGAGGTTTTTGTCAGCCGGCATCCGATTTACGGCTTCGACGAGACTGACGTTCAGTTAGATCGAGTGCCGTTCCATGCTACCGAGCCGGAAGATTTCGCGGCCGGGCTAGTGAAATACCAGATACGTCGAGACGAAAGCCGCACTGCGGCAATGCAGGGTGTGATCGAACAGCTTGAAAGCTCGGCGTCGGTGTCGCCCAATTTCAGCGATATCGTCTCGAAAGCTGCTGCCGACATCCATGCGTCAGAAAAGCTGGCGTTGGCGCAGCACGTCGTTCGTCGAAAGCTGGTGTTGGAGCTAGTGGATAAGATGATCCGGCGCGTGCGTGAACGTGAGGACAAAGAGGACGACTATCATCTTGAGAAGTCCCTCCACTCGTTGATTGTACCCATGGGTATTCGTGGTGACGACCACAGCGAGAGGAAGAGCCGGGCACACGACCTTTGGATCGTGGATGAGCGACTGGCATTTACTCGGGCATTCTCGTCAGACAAGCGGCTAGACGCGCTCCTGAAAGAGGGGGGCACGGACGTTAGGTCGGACCTGATAATCTGGAATCTAGCCTACGGACTAGGAGTTACCGACCCAGATGCAAATCCCAACCACGTAGATATCTCAGAACCTTTACGGAAAATGATGGTTGTCGAGTTCAAACGGCCGGGGCGGAAGGAATACAAGGGGGTCGAAGACCAGATCGAAGCGCAGATCATCAAGTACCTTTCACAATTGAAGAGCGGCGAGATCGAGAGTTTTTCGCGAGAACGCATACGCGTCGCGGATGACTGCATCTTTTACTGCTACGTGGTAGCCGACATTGTCGGCGATCTTGTCCATCAACTGTCCGGATGGCAGACCACCGCCAACGGTGAAGGAAGAATTAGGCCGCTACTGAACGCCTATCGTGGTTCTATAGAGGTCGTCCAATGGCGCGATCTGCTCAATGATGCTTGGCTCCGGAATCAGGCCAGCATAAGTGCGGCCGGGCTCAGTCGTTCTCGTGAGACTATCTCGGCACCAGACAGCGGGCCGGATTGAAGTGATCGATGTGCACCTTGAGTGCCTCGCTCTTTCAGCACCTTGATCACGAGAATTACGGTGACATGATACGCATAGCAGTATTGCTCTCATGCCGACTGACTTGATGAGGAGTTACGGAGTTACGGGGACAGGATATCAATTGCAGAAACTCTCCCTCACTCCCCCTTGCGGGGAGGGTGGCCCGGAGCGCAGCGCAGGGATGGGCGGCGGCGGCCTCTAAGCCGCCTCGTCCACTGTCTGCACCGCCAGCCGCAGTCCCAAGGCCTTCAGGAATTACGGGGACAGAATTACGGGGACAGGAATTACGGGGACAGGATATCAATTGCAGAAACTGTCCCTCGAGACTCGGCACCACGGTCGTGCGTCCTTCGAGACGCGCCCCAAGAGCGCTCCTCAGGATGAGGAGTATTGTGGCCTGCCCCCTCAAATCGTCTGGTTATACGCCCCCACCTCGGGGTGCGTCCGCAACACCGCATCCACCGATTTGAACATCTCGCGCATGCGCGCCTCCGACACCGGGCTTTCGACGACCACCACAAGCTCCGGCTTGTTGGATGAGGCCCGCACAAGGCCCCAAGTGCCGTCCTCCGTCACCACGCGCACGCCGTTGACCGTGATCAGATCGACGATGGCCTTGCCGTCGATCTTGACGCCTTTGGCGTGCATGTCCTGGAACGTCGCCACGACCTGATCGACGATGCCGTATTTGGTTTCATCCGCACAGTGAGGCGACATGGTGGGCGAGCCCCACGTTTTGGGCACATCGGCATAGAGCTCGGCCATCGATCTGCCGGGGCTGCGGTCCAGCATGTCGAGGACGGCGATGGCCGTGACGACGCCGTCGTCGTAGCCGCGCCCGACAGGGGTGTTGAAGAAGAAATGGCCGGACTTCTCGAACCCGGCGAGCGCGTTCAGGTCCGCCACGCGGCGCTTGATGTAGCTGTGGCCGGTCTTCCAGTAATCCGTCTTCGCGCCAAGCTGCTTCAGCACAGGGTCCGTCGCGTAGAGCCCGGTGGATTTCACGTCGACCACGAATTGCGACGGGCCGTGCACCTTGCAGAGATCACGGGCCAGCATGACGCCGATCTTGTCCGCGAAGATCTCGTCGCCGTTGTTGTCGACGACGCCGCAGCGGTCGCCGTCGCCGTCGAAACCGAGCGCCACATCAGCCCCGTGCTCCTTCACCGCATGGGCCATGGCATGGAGCATCTCCATGTCCTCGGGGTTCGGGTTGTAGCGCGGGAAGGTGTAGTCGAGGTCGGTGTCCATCGGCACGACATCGCAGCCGAGCGCTTCCAGAATCTGCGGCGCGAAGGCACCCGCCGTGCCGTTGCCGCAGGCCGCAATGACGCGCAGCTTGCGCTTGAGCTTCGGTCGGTTCGTCAGGTCCTTGATGTAGATATCGGCGAAATTCTCATGGAAAATGTAGGAACCGCCGCCCGCGAGATCGAACGCGCCGGCGAGCACGATTTCCTTGAGGCGCGTCATTTCTGAAGGCCCGAATGTCACGGGCCTTTGCGAGCCCATCTTCACGCCGGTCCAGCCATTGTCGTTGTGCGAGGCCGTGACCATGGCGACAGCAGGCACATCGAGCGCGAACTGGGCGAAATAGGCCATGGGCGACATGGCAAGGCCGATGTCATGCACCTTGCACCCCGCGGCGAGAAGACCCGCGATCAGCGCGTATTTGATGGCCGAGGAATAGCCCCTGAAGTCATGGCCGACCACGACTTCCTTCGGGACGCCCTGCTCCTTCAGCAGCGTGCCAAGGCCCATGCCGAGCGCCTGCACGCCCATCAGGTTCAGCTCCGGCTCCTTCTTGGAAGCGGGATGTCCGAACCACCATCGCGCGTCGTATTCGCGAAAACCGGTCGATTTCACCAGCGGAATGTTCTCGAACGGCGCAGAATTGGGGGCGATTGAATTGAGCGGCTTGGGATAGGGCATGGAAAAGGCCTCACGGGGACGGAAGTCGACGGTATAGCCGCCGGTGGGTGAACGCCAGATAAAGGGGTTGCGCGGCTTGCAGATATGTTGCGTAGCGCGTCTTTCTGCGAACGAATCTCTACTTCCGCAACACCATGCTGGTGCCACGCGATTCATAGCTCTGCAGCTTTTTCATGAACGACATGCCAAGCAGCGTGCCGTTCATGGCGCCTTTCGGCATGATGGCGGCCTCCACGTCATAGACCGTGATGCCTTGAAGGCGGATTTCAGGAATACGGACAATGGATGCCGAAACGAGACCATTTGCCGTGTTGAACTGGGCTTTCTTCTGATTGGGCTCATCACGCAGGCCAAATTTCGCAGCATCCTCGCTAGAAAACGATACAAGACTGGCTCCGGTATCCACGAGAGTGCGGACCGGAATTCCCCTGATGTAGACATCAGCATGGAAGTGGCCGCGCGTGTCGGCATAGAGCATTGCCGTGTTGCCGCCTGAGGGTGCAACCGTTGCCGCTACGGGCTGAACCATCACATTTAGTGACTTCGGTGGCTGACTGGCACTGTCCTTCTGCAGATGTGTAATGACGCCGACAGAAGCGACACTGCCGATCAATACAAAAAAGACAAGATTGGTCAGGCCTGACATGGGCGAACCTCCGGCTTTGCATAATGGGGAAAACCGGTTGGCGGCAGGTTAAACTGCTATCGCCAATGCTGGGCATGGCAAACGAAAGATCAACACAATCGTCGTGTTTTGAATTGACGCCTACAGCCCATGAGCCGACCATGATGACAACCGGGGAATCCAGAGCCATGATCCATCATCTTTCGCGCCGAAGCTTTGTTCTGTCGCTTCTGGCCACTACTGCCCTGCCCTCGCTGGCCATGGCTCAGGCCGAGCCGCAGCAGCCCATCATCTCGGACTGGCCACGTCGCCAGCCGGTTTTCGCCACGGGCGGCATGGTCGCGTCGCAGGAGGCACTGGCAACCCGCATCGGGGTCGAAGTGCTGGAACAGGGCGGGAATGCCATCGACGCCGCCGTAGCCGTCGGTTTCGCACTGGCGGTCACTTTGCCGCGCGCAGGCAATATCGGCGGAGGCGGTTTCATGATCGTGCACCGTGCCGACCGTAACGAAACCAAGGCGATAGACTTCCGCGAGACCGCACCCGCCTCGATGAAGAAAGACGTCTATCTCAACGAAAAGGGCGATGCCGACCTGAAGCGCAGCCAGGATTCAGGTCTTGGAGTCGGTATCCCCGGCACGGTCGCAGGCATGGCACTGGCGCTTGAACGGTTCGGCTCGGGCAGGTTTACTCTGGCCAAACTCATATCACCCGCGATCCAGATGGCCATCGATGGCATTTTAGTGGGCGATGATCTCGCCTTTTCGCTGAAGCAGGCGGAAGCACGACTGAAGCGTTTCGAAGCCACGGCCAAGATTTTCATGACTGTGGATGGCGTCGCGCTACCTCGCGGGGCAGAGCTATTTCAGTATGACCTTGCAAGGTCGCTACAAGCCATTGCGGCACAAGGGCCAAAGGGTTTCTACGAAGGAGCCATTGCGGAGCGGATGGTGGCAGCCGTCAATGCCGCGGGCGGAAACTGGACACCTACCGATCTCAAGAATTACCGTGCCGTCGAGCGTGATGTGGTGAAGGGAAGCTACCGGGGCCACGAGATCGTCTCCATGCCACCACCCTCGTCCGGCGGCGTGCATCTCGTGCAGATCCTGAACATGCTGGAAGGTTTTGATCTCAAGGCAGCGGGCCATAACTCGGCGGATGCGCTGCATCTCTTCGCCGAGGCTTCCAAGCTGGCCTATGCCGACCGCAGCGAATATTTGGGCGATCCGGATTTTGTGAAAGTGCCGGTGAAAGGACTGACGTCAAAGAAATATGCCGAAACACTGCGCGCACAGATCGATCCGGCCAAGGCGCGGGCGGGCTCCACCATCAAACCCGGCAAGCCGCAGCCGTTCGAGAGCGACCAGACCACGCATTATTCTGTCGTGGACAAGGAAGGGAATGCGGTCTCCTGCACCTATACGCTGAACTTCAGCTATGGCGTCGGCATGGTGGCGGAAGGCACCGGAATCATGATGAACAATGAGCTTGATGATTTTGCGGCCAAGCCGGGTGTGCCCAATGCCTATGGTCTGGTGGGTGGTGATGCAAATGCGCCGGGCGCGGGAAAGCGTCCGCTGTCCTCCATGTCACCCACCATTGTCTTCAAGGACGGCAAACCTTTCCTCGTGACGGGATCACCTGGTGGCAGCCGCATCATCACCACGGTGCTGCAGGTCGTGTCCAACGTCATCGACCACGGCATGAATGTGGCCGAGGCGACGGAGGCGGCGCGCGTGCATCACCAGTGGCTACCGGACGAATTGCGCGTGGAGCGCGGGCTGTCGATCGACACAATCCGACTGCTGCAGGCGCGTGGCCACAAGGTGGAGGTGCGTCAGGCCATGGGCTCGACGCATTCCATCATGATGACGAAGCAGGGGTTTGAGGGCGCTTCCGACCAACGTCAGGCCGGAACGCTGACTGTAGGCGCGAAATAGACCTCAGACCGGACGCATCCGGTCACGGGAACCGATGAAATCGCCCTTGCCCAGTTCGACACCGTTGGCACGCAAGATCGCGTAAGCTGCTGTCGTGTGGAAGTAAAAATTCGGAAGGGCGAAAAAGGAAAGGTAGTCGTCGCCCTGCATGGCGTGGGGCTTGCCGCCAATCGGGAACGTGATCGCGCGGGCCGCTGCGCCAGCAAAAGCGACCTTTGGCAGACCGTTGATATAGGCTTTCGTCTTCTCGATGCGGACATATAGCTCGCCGAAGGTTTTCTCCTCATCTGGAAACTTCGGCAATTCCGCCTCGGCAAGACGTCCACAGGTGTTCTTGGCGAAATCGCAGGCGATCTGCACCTGACGTGCCAGTGCAAACATATCGGGCGAGAGACGCAAACCAAGGATGACCTCCGGAGCGATCTTCTTGGCCTCCGCATGGGCCTCGGCCTTCCTGAGACAGGCGGCAAGCGCATCAAGGTATTGCGCGAAAACGGGGACAGACGCGGCATAGAGGGACATGGAAGGCATCAACCTTTTCGATGGATGGGATTGCTATATCTCTCTTCCAGATATCGCGATGACGCGCTAGCTTCTGTTCTATTGATTTGAAGCTGAAGGACAACCGCCATGCTTACCAATCTCCAGACGCGTGACGTCGAGACGCTGATCCACCCCTACACGAACCTCGATGCCCACCGCACGGTGGGTCCGCTTGTGCTGGAGCAGGCCAAGGGCATCTATGTCTACGATGTCGATGGCAAACCCTATATTGAAGGTATGGCGGGCCTGTGGTGTGCGTCACTTGGTTACGGCAACGAGGAACTGGTGGAGGCTGCCACCAGCCAGATGCGCAAGCTCTCCTTCACGCATATCTTCTCGGGCCGCAGCCATGATCCGGCGATCGAGCTGGCGGAACGGCTGAAGGAAATTGCACCGATGCCGGTGTCCAAGGTGTTCTTCGGCTGCTCGGGTTCAGACGCCAACGACACCCAGGTCAAGCTGATGTGGTATTACAACAACGCGCTTGGGCGCCCGAAAAAGAAGAAGATCATCAGCCGCCTCAAGGGCTACCACGGTGTCACCGTGGCTTCAGCTTCTCTGACCGGTCTGCCGAACAACCACATCGATTTCGATCTGCCGCTGCCCGGCATTCTCCACACATCCTGCCCGCACCATTACCGATTCGGACAGGAGGGCGAGAGCGAGGAAGAGTTCGCCACGCGTATGGCGGCTGAGCTTGAGGAAATGATCCTGGAGCAGGGGCCGGAAACCGTTGCGGCTTTCATCGCGGAACCGGTTATGGGCGCTGGCGGCGTGATCGTGCCGCCCGCGACCTATTACGAGAAGATCGGAGCAGTGCTGGCAAAGTACGACGTGCTGCTGATCGCCGACGAGGTGATCACCGGTTTCGGGCGTCTCGGCCAGATGTTCGGCTCGCCCGTGATGGGCATGAAACCAGACACGATGAGTCTCGCCAAGGCGATCACCTCGGCCTATCAGCCACTGTCGGCAGTGCTGGTGCCCGAGCATATGTACCAGGCCATGCTCGACGAAAGCCGCAAGATCGGCACCTTCGGCCACGGCAACACCTACGCCGGGCATCCCGTCGCCGCCGCCGTCGCCAACAAAACGCTGGAAATCTATGCGCGCGACAATATCGTGGGCCATGTGCAGACGCTCACGCCGCTGTTCCAGAGGCGGCTGCGGGCGTTGATCGATCACCCTCTGGTCGGTGAAGCGCGCGGTGTTGGCCTCGTCGGCGGACTGGAACTGGTGGCGGATAAAGCGACGAAACGGTCTTTCTCGCCCAAGCAGGGCGTCGCGCCCAAGGTCGTCTTCTTCGGTCAGCAGGAAGGTGTCATCGCCCGCGCTATAGGCGATACAATCTCGATCTGCCCGCCATTGATCATCACTGCGGCAGAAGTGGACGAGATGTTCGACAGGATCACGCGGGCGTTCGACAAGACGGAGGACTGGGTAAGGAAGGAAGGGTTGCGGGGGTAGGGTCTCTTCCTTCTCCCTTCGGGAGAAGGTGGTCGCCACTTGGCGACCGGATGAGGGCAAATCCCTGAAACAAGGGGTTCACCCTCATCAGCCCGCCAAGAGGCGGGCAGCTTCTCCCAAGGGAGAAGCGAAAGTTATCCGCCCCAGCCCTTGTCACCCAGCACGCTCTCGCGATCACCATCCAGCAACGGACTCGGACGATCCGCAACCAGCGGCTTGCCGTCCATGACAATCGGTCCGCGCACGGTCGGAATCACGCCGCCCTTTGCATGCGGCGCAGGCAACTCCACCTTGATGCCCCGCGATATCGCCTGCGGATCGTCGAACACATCCGCAATCGTGTTGATCGGCCCTGCGGGAACCTTGGCCGCCTCGAAACGGGCAAGCATTGTGTCTCGCGGCAATTTCGCAGTGATCGCCGCAATCTTCGCGGAGATCTCCTCACGACGCGCGATGCGGTCCCTGTTCGTCGCATAGGCCGGATCAGCCGCAATCTCCAGCGCGCCAATGGCCGCCATGGCATCGCGGAATTGCCGGTCGTTACCCGTAGCGAGGATGATGTGGCCGTCGCTTGCGGGATAGACCGCATAGGGCACGATATTGGGATGGGCGTTACCCATGCGCGTTGGTACCTTGCCTGACGTCAGGTAGTTCAGCGCCTGATTGCCCAGCACGGCCGCCTGCGCCTCGAACAGGGCGCAATCGATGGTTGCTCCCACGCCTGTGGAATCGCGCTGGCGCAAAGCGGCCAGGATGGCGACCGACGTGTACATGCCGGTGAAAATATCGGCGGTGGCGTAGCCTGCCTTCTGCGGCAGACCGTCAGCCTCACCCGTGATCGACATGGCGCCCGCCATACCCTGGATCATGAAATCGTATCCTGCCCTTTCGGCATAAGGTCCGGTCTGGCCAAATCCGGTGATCGAGGCATAGACGAGGCGCGGATGGGCGGAGCGCAGGCTTTCGGCATCAAGGCCGTATTTCGCGAGGCCGCCGACCTTGAAATTCTCGACCAGAACATCGGCATGCGCCGCCAGCCGCTTCACCATGGCAAGATCATCCGGATTGCCGAAATCAGCAACGATCGAGCGCTTGCCCCGGTTGCAGGCATGGAAGTAAGCGGCGGAAAGGTTTTCACCGTCCGCGCCTTCAACAAAGGGAGGTCCCCATTGGCGGGTATCATCGCCTGAGGGGCTCTCGACCTTCACGACATCCGCACCGAGATCAGCCAGCGTTTGTCCGACCCACGGACCTGCGAGGATGCGGGCGAGTTCCAGGACGCGGAGTCCGGCGAGGGGTTTGGGAGACAATGGGCGGACTTTCAGCGGAGACGACTGTTCACCCCAATACGTGATCGAGCCCGCGCTTCAAACCAACAAAGCTGTTAACCCGCCGCGCCGCCAGCAAAGTGCCGCCGACATAGGGTGCTGCGGATGAACCCGCGTCGTGGCGGATCACCAAGCGTTCGTCCGGCGCGCCGAAGATTGCCTCGCAGGACAGAACGAAGGACGGCATGCGGACGGAATGCACCTGCACCGGCACGCCAGCGCCAACAGCCGCGCCGCGTGTTTCACGCAAGCCGCCGAGTTCCGCCACCGGCTTCGAGGTGCCTTTCATGCGCATTTCGGAGAGCAACTCGCCCAGTTCGCGGCCCGTGCCTGACGGCGTATCAGGCTTGGCAGCGGAGGCGTAGTCGATGACCTCCACATCCGGCACATACTTTGCTGCTTCCAGCGCGAAGCGGCGCAGCAGCGTGGCTGTGATGGAGAAATTGCCTGCGGCGAGCACGCCTTTGCCTGCGGAATGCGCGGCGACATCGATCTTGGCGTAATCATCCGCCGTGAGGCCTGATGTTCCAATCACCACATGGCGGCCATGCGCCAGCGCCGCCAGGACGTGATGCTTGACGGAATCGGGCTTGGTGTAATCGATCACCACATCGGACGGAGTGTTCAGCGCTTCCGCCAGCGTGCCGCTCAAAGGCAGCCCGATGGCGGCTATGCCTGCAACTTCACCGGCGTCGCGGCCTTTCTGGCTGCGGGATGTTGCGGCGACCAGCCTGAGATCGGGTGATTGGGAGATCGCTGCGACGAGCGCCCGGCCAACCCAGCCGGTGGCTCCTGCGAGGGTGATGCGGATGGTCATGGCTTACTCCTGCTTTTTTCTGCACTGGCTCTGTGCGTGCTTCGAGACGGCGCGAGAGCGCCTCCTCAGCATGAGGAGATTGGGGCCATGCACAAATCTCCTCATGCTGAGGAGCGCCCGGAGGGCGCGTCTCGCAGCACGCACTACGCTCCCGCAGCCTAGAAAAACGCCTGTATTCCCGTGATCGCCCGACCAAGAATGAGCGCATGCACATCATGCGTACCCTCATACGTGTTCACTGTCTCGAGGTTCGCGGCGTGGCGCATGACGTGGTACTCGATCTGGATGCCGTTGCCGCCGTGCATGTCGCGGGCAACGCGGGCGATATCGAGCGCCTTGCCGCAATTGTTGCGCTTGATGATGGAAATCGTCTCGGGCGCTAGCTTGCCCTCGTCGAACATCCGGCCCGCGCGGAGCGATGCCTGCAGGCCCAGCGCGATCTCGGTTTGCATGTCGGCGAGCTTCTTCTGCACAAGCTGGGTGGCGGCCAAAGGCTTGCCGAACTGCTTGCGGTCCAGCGTGTATTGACGCGCCTGATGCATGCAGGCCTCCGCTGCGCCCATGACGCCCCAGCTGATGCCGTAGCGCGCCCGGTTGAGGCAGCCGAAGGGACCCTTGAGACCCGAGACATTCGGGAGCAGCTGGCTTTCCGCCACGAAAACATTGTCCATGACGATTTCGCCCGTGGTGGACGCCCGCAGCGACAGCTTGCCGCCGATCTTGGGCGCGGACAGGCCCTTCATGCCCTTTTCGAGAATGAAACCACGGATTTCGTTGTTGTGCGCTTCGGATTTGGCCCAGACCACGAAGACATCGGCGAAAGGTGAATTGCTGATCCACATCTTGGAGCCGTTCAGCACATAGCCGCCGTCAGCCTTCTTCGCGCGTGTCTTCATGCCGGCGGGATCGGAGCCCGCATCCGGCTCGGTGAGGCCGAAGCAGCCGATGAACTCGCCGCTGGCCAGTTTGGGCAGGTACTTCCTGCGCTGGATATCGTCGCCGTAAGCGTAGATCGGATACATCACGAGCGAGGATTGCACGCTCATCATGGAGCGGTAGCCGGAATCGACCCGCTCGATCTCGCGGGCCACGAGACCGTAGGCGACGTAGGACGCGCCCGAACCGCCGTATTCCTCGGGAACCGTGACACCCAGCAAGCCCTGAGCGCCCATCAGTTTGAACAGGCCGGGATCAGCCTTTTCTTCCATGTAGGCTTCGGCAATGCGCGGCGCGAGCACATCCTGCGCAAAGGCGCGCGCGGCATCGCGGATCATACGCTCGTCCTCGGAAAGCTGCTCCTCCATCAGGAACGGGTCTTCCCAGCTGAATACGGCCTTCTGGGCTTTCGGCTTGGCGCTGACAACTGCGGACATGACGGGTTCCTCCGGCGGTGAATTGCTTTAGGTTTAAAATAATTGATGCTGCGGCTTTGGCAAGCGATGATCATCAAAAAGCGGGTTCCGCGCCGCTTGGCAAGCGCCAAGACGTCTCATAGTCCGCTCACGACAGTCTCACGCGCCAGTGATCCACCGTGTCGCGCTGTGAAATGCGCGACATTCTGTCTTGTGCGATGACATCGGCAGAAGCGGCATTCACCGGAGATCAAGACCATGCAAGCGCAAACCATACCGATGTCGGGCGGGCTCACCATTCCGGCACCGCGCACGATCCTCAATCTCGCGGCGGGTGGTCTGGCCGGGTTGCTGATATGGGAAGTCTTCGCGCGCGTCGTCACCAAAGCGGTGCTGGGCTATCCGCTTGAGCCCGCTGGACTGATCGATGCGATCTTCAACCACCAGTTCGGTGTCGAGGTGAATTACTGGCTGCGCGAGGCGCTGCATTACGCCATCGGCATCCTCGGTTATCCGATCTTTTTCTACATCGTGTCACGCCTTGTGCCGCGCTGGAGTGCGGTGCTGGATGCCATCGTGTTTGTCACCTTCACGGCAGGTGTGGCATTGTTTTCAGCCGCAACGGCGTCTCGCTCGGCCTCGTCGGCTTCTGGGTCGCGGTGACGCTGCTGATCGCCAGCCGCTTCATCAACCGCAACGAGGGGCTGGTGAATGCGATCAGCTGGGGAACCTTCACCTGGCTCAACGCGCTGGGCATCATGGCCCCCATCGGCGGATTGTCGTTCTATCTGCTGGGCGAAGGCGGTGATCTCTCGTTCATGAGCTTTGTCGGCCATGTGATCTATGGCGCGGTGGCGGTTCTGGTGTTTTACCGGCTGGAAGAACGCACCTAACCGCCCGCCATCTGGTCCATCGCGGTCGCCAGCGCCACATCCAGCGCTGTCACGCCGCCCGCATCATGGGTGGCGAGCGTCACATCCACCGTCTTGTAGACGTTGAACCATTCGGGGTGGTGGTCCATTTTTTCGGCCACGAGCGCCACGCGCGTCATCCAGCCGAAGGCCTCGCTGAAATCCCGGAAGACGAAGCGCTTGTGGATGGCATCGTGCCCGTCCACGGCCTGCCAGCCGGGCAAGGCGGCCAGCGCTGCGGCAACGGTCAGTTTATCGGCTGGCATGCTCGAGTCTCCCGGTCCAGGCGGACTGGCGCAGGGGATACGCCGTCTCCACAAGGTAGGGCCCGCCGCCGACGGAGTCACGGGCGGAATAGAGCACGAAGCGATCCGCCCGGAAACTCTGCGGCGGGAAATAGCCCCGGATGGACAGATAATCCGCCACATCGAGCGACGACACACCGCGCAGCCGCGCCAGCGTGACATGCGGCTGGAACCGCCGCCGGTCGATCTCCAGCCCGCAGGCGCGGATCAGGCGTTCGATCTCCGATTGCAGCTCCATGAGCTGGCGGTTGGGCTCGACCGTGGCGAGCAGCGCATGGGGCCTGTCACCGCCGAAGACATCCAGACCTGATATGCGGATATCCAGCGGCGCGCGCCGGATATCCATGAGGAGGCTGTCGATATCCTGGGCGATGCGGTGGCCGACATCGCCGATGAAGCGGAGGGTGATGTGATAATCCTGGGGGTCAGCCCAGCGCGCGCCGGACAATCCGCCACGCAGGCCGGAGAGGACGCTGGCGACAGGGGCTGGAATTTCCAGTCCGGCAAACAGGCGAGGCATGGCGACGGCCCTCACGCGATTCGATGCTGTTAGAGTAGCATCGTTGGTGGCGGCGTCATGACGGAAAGATGGTGGGGGTGGGGAAATGTGGGAGCGGCCCTCTCCTTCTCCCCTTGTGGGAGAAGGTGGCCTGCGCCTTGGCGAAGGTCGGATGAGGGGTCGCACTGACCTATCAGAACGATCTTCTTTGCAGTTTGGATAGTTCCATGTGACCCCTCATCCGTCATCGCTGACGCGATGACACCTTCTCCCGCAAGGGGAGAAGGAGGGGAGCGCGTTGGGCAATCACTTCAGGCCAATCAGCCGCAAAGACCGCGCTGTCATCCCCGGCAAGCGTGAGGTTTATTCAAAAAGCGGCTGCACGCGTGCAAGCACATCGTCCATGATGAAATCTGGCACTTTCTCGGAGAATTTTGCGCCCCGCGCTTTCAAATCGAGCGCGCGCAACTGGTTGCAGAGAATAACCCCTGTCGCATTGGTACCCGCGCCAGACAGCGAGACCGCAAACCCCCGTTCACGGGCAAAATTGCCGCCAATGGTAATAGGCGCAACGACCGGCGTGCCGAGCACGTTAAATTCGCGTGGCGTGAGAACGAGGACATAGCGAGGGTTCGCCTGTTCACGGCCTTTCGTCGGGTTCAGGTCCACGTGCCAGATGTCCCCGCGCTCCACTAGATGGCCTCCCGTCCGACAGGTTCAGCTGCATTCCATGCGCGCAACTCGTCCGATGGTTCAGCGTTTGCGTCGCATTGTGCGAGCAGTTCGGCCAGCGCGTATTTTGGACGTGGCCGCGCCTCAACCATAAGCCGCCCAGCCTCGACATGCAGGGCAACCTTGTCATTCACGCCAAGACCGAGCACGTCGAGAACCGCCTTGGGTATGGTCATCATCACCGAACCGCCAACGGTTCGCAGAGTCGATGTCAACATGGAAGCCTCCTGTTATATGAAAATATAACTTGTTGCGGAGGTTGCCGCAAGGCCAATCGTGCGATGAGCACAACTCAAGAATTGCCCAACGCCACGCAGCCTCAACAAAATCAGCGCCTTTCAGTTCGCGAGAACCCGATCACGTACCGTAGCCGAGTATAAATCCATCGGCGTGCGCGGTCAGAAACGCGCCCACATCGGTTGGATATGTCCGGGCACCGTTCAGTCCCATCTGGTGTAGGAACAGAAGAACGATGGGCGCAACCAGGCTAATGGCTGCATGACGCGCACAAACGGCCTGCATCTCTCCGCGATCAATATGGGCTTGCAGACGCATCTGCGCCGCCGCGATGGTCGGCTCCAGAACATTGGAAAGATACGCGCCGCCAACAGTCGGCGCCGCCAGGCCTTCGATCAGGCCAACGGCATGCAATCGGGCCAGCCCCCCCCACCGGAACCCTTCCGCAACATGCTCCACCAGATCACGAACGGATGTCTCGAACGGCCCTGACGGGGTTGCGGCGGTCTGCAGTTCGACAACAGCGCCGCTTCGGCAATCTTCAAACACCGCCGTGAACACGGCGTCCTTGTCGCCGAAATAGTGCCTCAGGGTTGGCACCGAAACGTCCGACGCCAGCGCCAGACCGCGCAAGCTTGATGGTGGATCGATTCCGACCACCACCTTGCGCAGCCTGTTTAGCAATGTGCTTCGACTGGCGGAAAAGTCTGCGTTGAGGCTACCTCTCGGGCGCGGCATGGGTCCGGACTCCCTCCTCGAGTAAGATTTGAAATATTTTATATAATGTGATATACGATATACAAACGGAGGCTCAGTTGATGTTCTCATTCAGATTTCGCTGGTGGCACGCTGCACTGGTCATGCTGGCAGCGAACGTGGTCAGCGCTGTCCCGGCCGGTCTGGCCGGGGATGCCATCTTCTACAACACATTCCGGCAGCCCGTAATCGCCCCACCGGCTTGGAGCTTTCCGCCCGTCTGGCTGTTCCTCAACGTCACGTCCGCCATTGCGCTCTACCGCATCGCCAATGCAGCACACAGCCTGGACAGATCTTGTTTCATCGTCAGCGAACTGGTCGGCTGGGTCCTGTTCGCCGTGTTCCCGACCGTCTTTTTCCTGCTCAAAAGCCCGGTTCTTGGCGCGCTGGATACCGTTGTCGGACTGGCAGTAGCGATCTTCAGTTGTTCCATGGCTTTACGCATTGATCGCCTCTCGGCAGCAATGGTCGGTCTGCGCTGTCTCTGGCTCGGATTGGCAAGTTACGTTTCAGTCTGGATCGCAAGGAACAATCCCGACGTGTTGTTGAATCTGAACTAGGATTGGCAGGCATCAGATCTTCCCCTTCTCCGCAATCTTCGCCATATCCCCCATCAGCCGCCGCGTCTCGCGCAACCGCTTCGCCGGGGCCTCGTAATCGCCGATGAACACCACGCGCATGTCCGGGCGCACCTTGGCGAAACTGCCGCGCTCCGAGACATAGCGCACCAGCCCGTCCGGGTTGGCGAAGGCGTTGCCGCGGAAGGCCACGACGATGCCTTTTGGCCCCGCCTCCACCTTTTCCACATTGGCGCGGCGGCAGAGGTTCTTGATGGCGACGATGCCCAGCAGCTGCTCCACTTCCGGCGGCAGCGGGCCGAAACGGTCGATCATTTCGGCGGCGAATCCTTCGATGGCGGCATCATCCTCCAGCGACGACAGGCGGCGGTAGAGGCCCATGCGCAGGTCCAGCTCGGTGACGTAGGTCTCGGGGATCAGCACCGGCGTGCCCGTGACGATGGCGGGGGACCATTGCTCCTCCACGGGGTCCTCAATGCCCGCCTTGAGGTTGGCGACGGCCTCTTCCAGCATCTGCTGATACAGCTCGTAGCCCACCTCCTTGATGTGGCCGGACTGCTCGTCGCCCAGCAGGTTGCCCGCGCCGCGAATATCCAGATCGTGGCTGGCCAGCTGGAAGCCCGCGCCGAGGCTGTCGAGCGATTGCAGCACCTTCAGGCGCTTTTCGGCCTGCAGCGTGGGCGGCTTGCTGGCGGGCAGCGTGAACAGGGCATAGGCCCGCGTCTTGCCGCGCCCGACACGGCCCCGGAGCTGATACAATTGCCCCAGGCCGAACATGTCGGCACGGTGGATGACCAGCGTGTTGGCGGAGGGGATATCGAGACCGGATTCGACGATGGTCGTCGACAGCAGCACATCGAACTTGCCGTCGTAGAACTGGCCCATGACGTCTTCCAGTTCCGTCGGTGCCATCTGGCCATGGCCAACACCGTATTTGATCTCCGGCACGGCGCTATCAAGGAACGCGCGCACCTCCGCCAGATCCTCGATGCGCGGCACGACATAGAAGCTCTTGCCACCGCGATAACGCTCGCGCAGCAGGGCCTCGCGCACGATCATCGGATCGAACGGCGCGATGAAGGTGCGCACGGCGAGGCGATCCACCGGCGGCGTGGCGATGATCGAGAGTTCGCGCACGCCGGTGAGCGCCAGCTGCAAGGTGCGCGGGATCGGCGTGGCGGAGAGCGTCAGCACATGCACCTCGGCGCGCAGTTCCTTCAGCCGCTCCTTGTGGACGACGCCGAAATGTTGCTCCTCGTCCACGATCAGCAGGCCGAGATCGCGGAAGGCGATGGATTTGCCCAGCAGCGCATGGGTGCCGACCACGATATCCACCGTGCCGTCCGATATGCCCTTTTTCGCCGCCGCGAGATCCGCGCTGCCCACCATGCGCGAGGCCTGCGCCACCCTGATCGGCAGTCCCTGAAAGCGGTCGGCAAACGTCCGGAAATGCTGGCGCGACAGCAGCGTTGTCGGCACGACAACCGCCACCTGCTTGCCTGACATCGCCACGGCATAGGCCGCCCGCAGCGCCACCTCGGTCTTGCCGAAGCCGACATCGCCGCAGATCAGCCGGTCCATCGGGCGGCCGGCGGCCAGATCATCGAGAACGGCATCGATGGCGTTCTGCTGGTCGTCCGTCGCGTCATAGGGAAAGCGCGCCACGAAATCCTGATAGGCGTTGTCGTTGGCCACGAACTTGGGGGCCTCGCGCATGATGCGGGCCGCCGCGATCTTGATGAGCTGTTTCGCCATCTCGAGGATGCGCTTCTTCAGCCGCGCTTTCCGCGCCTGCCAGCCGCCGCCGCCCAGGCGATCCAGCTGCACCTCGGTGTCCTCGCCACCGTAGCGCGACAGCAATTCGATGTTCTCGACCGGCAGGAACAGCTTGTCGCCATTGGCGTAATGCAGCTCAACGCAATCATGCGGTGATCCCAGCGCGGTGACCGTGCGCAGGCCGATGAAGCGGCCGATGCCATGATCAACGTGGACCACCACATCGTTGACGGACAGGCTTGAGGCCTCCGCGATAAAGTCCTTGGCGCGTTTGGAGGGTGCCCTGCCCCGCACCATGCGCTCGCCCAGGATATCCTGCTCGGAGAGAACGGCGAGGTTATCCAGCTCGAAGCCGGATTCCAGCGGCAGCACCGTGAGGCCTACCTCGTTTGGCGCGAGGTTGCGGGCGGAGGCGAGCGAGGCGATGGTCTGCGCCTGGGTCAGCCCATGGTCTGCCATGACCCCGCCGAGACGGTCGCGCGAGCCATCGGTCCACGCCGCCAGCACGACGCGCTTGCCCGCCTTCTGCAGTGCGCGGACATGGCCGACGGCGGCATCGAAGACATTGGCGTTCTCGTCCGCGCGCTCCATCGCGAAGACGCGACCCTTGCGCGCGCCGAGGCTGAGGACTTTCGTTGAGCCGCCATCGGGAACGGCGAAAGGTGAGAGGGTGACCACACCCGGAGCGCCGGACAGCGCGCCAAGCTCATCCGCCGTCCAGTACAATGTCTCGGGCGCAAGCGGCTTGTAGGGCGCGGCACCGGGCGCGATGGCTTCCAGCCCGCTCTTGCGGTTCTGGTAATAGTCATTCGCCTGTCCCAGCCGCTCCTTCGCGGCGTCCAGCGCCATGTGATCGAGGATGATGGCGGCACCGGGCAGATAGTCCGTCAGGCGGCTCATGCGGTCGTGGAACAGTGGCGTCCAGTGCTCCACCCCAGGATAGCGCCGCCCTTCGCTGACCGCCTCGTAGAGCATGTCGCCCTTGGTGGCTGCGCCGAAGCTGGAGACATAACCCTGCCGGAAACGGCGGATGGCCTCGCTCGTCATCTGGAATTCGGAGGTCGGGATCAATTCCAGCATCGCCAGCGTGCCGGTGCTGCGCTGTGTCTCGGGGTCGAACTGCCGGATGGTTTCGAGCGTATCACCGAAGAAATCGAGCCGGATCGGGCCAAGCAGGCCGGGCGCGTAGAGATCGATGATGCCGCCGCGGATGGCGTATTCACCGGCATCGCGCACGGTGGCGGCGCGCATGAAGCCGTTGTGCTCCAGCCAGCGCGTCAGGTCGTTCATGTCGAGCGCATTGCCGGGAGCGGCGGCCAGCGCCTGCGCCGAAACCCAGCCGACCGGCGGCACGCGCTGCACCAGCGCATTCGCCGTGGTGATCACAACCCGGGGCCGCTCGCCACCGCGCGACCGCACCAGACGCGACAGCGTACCCATGCGCCGCGCCAGAACGGAGGCGTTGGGCGACGCCCGGTCATAGGGCTGGCAATCCCAGGCCGGAAAGGAGAACAGCTCCATCTCGGGCGCGAAGAAGCTGAAGGCCTGTTCCAGTGCCTGCGCGCGGACGGCATCACGCACGACGATCAGCGCGAGTGCTGGCACATCGGCACCCGCCTTGAACAGGGCGCGCGCAACTTCAGCAGCGGCCAGCGCTTCGGTGCCGTCCGCGACTTCCGCGATGGTGAAGGGGACTTTGGACTGGAGGAGAAGTGGCGAGATGAGCATTGTCTAAGCTTCCCCTTCTCCCTTGGGAGAAGGTGCCCGCCACTGGGCGGGCGGATGAGGGTGAATCACGACGGTCAGGGATTTGCCCTCATCCGTCATGCGTTCCGGATGACATTTTCCCCCACGGGGGAAGGAATTAGGCACCGCTACACATGCACCGGCTTGTCATGGCTGTGAAACGCCTTCAGCGCCTTGAACACATCGGTGTTGTAATTCACCGGGGTAGCTTCGCGCTCCGTGATCCATGCCAGCAGATCGCGATCCGGGGCCTCGATCAACAATTCAAAGGTATCGAGATCATGGTCGGTCATCGCATCCAGCCGTTCTTCCGCGAACCGCCCCATGATCAGATCCATCTCCCGCATGCCCCTGTGCCAGGCGCGGAACAGGATCTTCTTGCGGCGCGGATCGAGATCCACGGTGGAACGCTGCAGTCCGGACATGGTTTACCTCGGGAGCGGGCAAAATAGCCATCGCCGCAGGCAGGGCTTCTAGGCCCTCTGCGGTGTTGAGTGTGGCTTTAGCGGAGATGGCGGGAAATGTCAGCGGGACAATTCGCCCTTTTCATCACGCTTCCGCAGATGGCTCCTGCCCGCCTTCTTCCTGGCCACCCTCAACCTCCTCCGGCTCGCTGATGCGCTCCACGGATACCACCTTCTCCGTCTCGTGCGTGTCGAACACGATCACGCCCTGCGTCGAACGGCCTGCCTGGCGGATCTGGTGGACCGGACAGCGGATGAGCTGGCCGGCATCTGTCACCAGCATGATCTGGTCAGCCTCATCCACCGGGAAGGAAGCAATCAGCTCACCGTTGCGATCATTCACGGTCATGGCAGTGATGCCCTTGCCGCCGCGGTTGGTGATGCGGTACTCGAAGCTAGACGTGCGCTTGCCGTAGCCGTTGACGGATAGCGTGAGCACAACCTGCTCGATGGCTGACATGGCGGCATAGCGTTCCTGCGAGATGGTGGCGTTTTCCGCCTCTTCCTCGCCGTCTTCCACCACAGAACCTGTATCAGCCTCACCGGCAATCGCACGGCGCATCTTGAGATAGGCGATGCGCTCATCGGAGACCGCCTCGAAGTGGTTGAGGATCGCCATCGAGATGACCTTGTCGCGCGCAGCCAGAAGGATGCCGCGCACGCCAGTCGAAGTGCCGGTGGAACCTCCCCCGCCGAAGACGCGGATATCTTCCACCGGGAAACGGATGCACTGGCCCTGCGCCGTCGTCAGCAGCACGTCTTCCTGCTCGCTGGCCAGCGCCACATCAATGATCGTCTGCGTCCCGTCGTCGAATTCCATGACGCGCTTGCCCAGCGATGTCCGCGGCACACAATCCGACAGCTTGTTGCGGCGGATGCCGCCGGTCGAGGTCGCGAACATGACGTCCTGTGTTTCCCACAACGCCTCGTCATCCGGAAGCGGCAGGATCGTGGTGATACGCTCGCCGGGATCGAGCGGCAGCATATTGACCAGCGCCTTGCCGCGCGCATTGGGAGCAGCCTCCGGTAGGCGCCAGACCTTCATCTTGTAGACCTGCCCGACGGAGGAGAAGAACAGCATCATCGTATGTGTGTTGGCAACAAACAGCCGCGTGACGAAATCCTCGTCCTTGGTGCTCATGCCGGAGCGGCCCTTGCCGCCACGGCGCTGCGCCCGGTACATCGACAGCGGCACGCGCTTGACATAACCGGCGTGGCTCACTGTGACGACCATGTCCTCGCGCTGGATAAGGTCTTCGTCCTCCATGTCCGCGTCGGAATCGGTGATCTCGGTCTTGCGCGGGGTGGAGAAGGAATCGCGCGCCGATGACAGTTCGTCGCGGATGATGTTCTGAACACGCAGTCGCGAACCCAGGATATCGAGGAAGTCCTTGATCTGGTCCGCGATCTTCTGCAGCTCCTCGCCGATTTCGTCACGACCCAGCGCCGTAAGGCGCTGCAGGCGCAGATCGAGAATGGCGCGGGCCTGCAATTCGGACATGCGGTAGGTGCCGTCCTCCTTGATGCGCCAGATCGGATCATCGATCAGCGCCAGAAGCGGTGCCACATCCTGCGCGGGCCAGTCGCGGGTCATCAACGCCTCGCGGGCGGAAGCCGCATCGGCTGAGGCCCGGATCAGGCGGATCACCTCGTCGATGTTGGTGACAGCAATGGCAAGGCCAACCAGTTCGTGGGCGCGGGCGCGGGCCTTGGCGAGCCGGAACTTGGTGCGGCGCGATACCACGACCTCACGGAAATCAAGGAAGGCCTGCAACAGGTCCTTGAGGTTCATGATTTCGGGGCGGCCACCATTCAGCGCCACGAAGTTGCAGCCGAACGAGGATTGCAGCGACGTGTAGCGATAGAGCTGGTTCAGTACTACATCGCCCACGGCGTCGCGCTTCAGCTCGATCACGATGCGCATGCCGTCGCGGTCGGACTCATCCCGCATGTCAGAGATGCCCTCGAGCTTCTTTTCGCGGACCAGTTCGCCGATGCGCTCCAGCAGATTGTTCTTGTTCACCTGATACGGAATCTCGGTGATGATAACAGCTTCGCGGTCCTTGCGCAGGTTCTCGAAATGCGCCCGCGCCCGCATGATCACCGAACCACGGCCCGTGGAATAGGCAGAGCGGATACCGCCCCGTCCCAGGATCAGACCGCCGGTCGGAAAATCGGGGCCGGGGATCAGCTGGATCAGTTCCTCGAAGCCGATGGTAGGGTCATTCATCAGCGCCAGACAGCCGTCGATCAACTCGCCAAGATTGTGCGGCGGAATGTTGGTCGCCATGCCGACCGCGATGCCGCCTGCACCATTGGCGAGCAGGTTGGGGAAGCGCGCGGGCAGCACCGTCGGCTCTTCCTCGGTGTTGTCGTAGTTCTCCTGGAAATCGACGGTGTCCTCGTCAATATCCTCCAGCAGGGCCATGGCGGATTTGGCGAGGCGCACTTCGGTGTAGCGCATGGCCGCCGGAGGATCGCCATCAACAGAACCGAAGTTGCCCTGACCATCGATCAGCATGAGGCGCAGCGAGAAGCTCTGCGCCATGCGGGCCAGCGCATCATAGATCGACTGGTCACCGTGCGGATGGTATTTGCCGATCACATCGCCGACGACGCGGGCCGATTTGCGATAGGGCTTGTCCGGCGTGTAGCCGTTCTCGTGCATCGAATAAAGAATGCGGCGATGCACGGGTTTCAGGCCGTCGCGTGCGTCGGGAAGGGCACGGCTCACGATCACGCTCATGGCATAATCGAGGTAGCTGCGCTTCATCTCGTCGGTCAGAGAAATGGGCTTGATGTCGCTCGGGTCCACGGGACCTGCTGCGGGTAGATTTTTATCGTTGTCAGCCACGCTTGAACCATCAGTCGCGCCGCAATTGCGGCAATCGCAACTCTCTATCTGATTCATGCCAGCGGGACAAATGAATCAGGGATTTTTTCGGGAATAATTCTATTTATAAATCAGCGAGTTAGGAGGAGGAAAATCAAACCCTTGAAGTTTGCTTGCCAAGCCTCGCCCACATCGCCATCCTTGCGCCATGGACTTCCTCTCCAATGCCTTTGCAACCCTTCTCGTCACCATCGATCCGCCGGCAATCGCGCCCATGTTTTTGGCGCTTACCGTGGGCATGACGGGTGCTGAGCGGCGGCAGGTGGCGATCCGCGCCACGATCATCGCGACGCTGGCGCTCACTTTCTTCGCACTGGTTGGCCAGAAGTTGCTGACGCTGCTGGGTATCACGCTACCGGCGTTCCGCATCGCGGGCGGCTTGCTATTGTTCTGGATTGCCTTCGAGATGGTCTTCGAGCGGCGCAGCGAGCGGAAAAATAACGTGGCCCAGAAAGCCATTGATCTCGATCACATCCGCAATGTGGCGGCTTTCCCACTGGCCATTCCGCTGATGGCAGGACCGGGCGCCATCACGGCGACCATGCTTTTGGCGGGCCAGACACGCGGTGAGCCACAATTGATGGTGGCGCTGATCGGGATCATCGCCTTCATCTGCGCGCTGTGCTGGCTGGTCTTCCTGTTTGCGGAGCGGATATCGCAACTGCTGGGTGTCACCGGCAACATCGTGCTGACGCGCCTGCTCGGCATAGTGTTGGTCGCGCTGGCTGTGCAGTTCGTACTCGATGGGGCAAAGGCAGCGTTCGGGGTGAAGTAGTCACCGCCCGCCCTTGGCCCGGATCATCTCAACCATCGCAGCATAGCCGCGCCCCTCGGCCAGCTTTAGCGGGCTGACGCCGTTCCTGTCCGCCAGATTGGGGCTCGCACCCGCCGCCAGCAGATCGCGCAGACAACGCTGATGATTGACTCCGCCATCTCCCAGAACAATTGACTCGATCAGCGCAGTCCAGCCCAGGTTGTTAACGTGGTCGAGCGGCGAACCCGCATCGATCAGAGCCTTGACCACGTCGGCATGGCCGAGATGGGCGGCAGCGATGAGCGCTGTACCAAGGTAGGGGCTGGTGATCGCTTTGGGATCACCACCAAGCGTGATGGCGGCCTTCATGGCCTCAAGCCGGTCGGCGACAGCCAGGATAGTGATAGCATCGTAGTTCTGCTTGTCTTTGGCGAGAGGATTGGCCCCGCCCTTGACGAGAACTTCCATGGCGATGATATCGCCGCGATAAGCCGCTACCAGATAGGGCGTGCGCCGATTGCTGTCGCGTCCGTTGGGATCAAGTCCGTTGACAAGCAGCTGCCGGATCTCGTTGTGCGCTCCGCTCTGCGTCACACCGAAAAGGCCGGAATAGGCTGCGATTTCACTGGGTGACGGCGCAGTTTGGGCCTTTGCCTCGCTATTCGATGCAAGCGCAGCCAAGGCGAAGGCAGCCGCGAACAGTTTCATTCCCATAGCACCGTCCTTCCCTGAGATGAGCGGCCTCTCTAACCCGATAAGCCCGCGCAGAATAGCACCGCTGTCGCATCATCCGAGCGCTTGAAACGAGGGAATGCGGCACCAATCGGGTCCTCGATCTCTTCGATATGCCGCAACTCGCTGGCGAGTGTCGCAAGGCCTCTGGACCGCGCTGAAGCAATCAGCGCCTCCGTCGTATAGCGTTTGTACTTCAGCTCCAGCGCCGAAAAGCCGTCGCTCATGGCAAGCCCTGTCACCGGCCCATCCAGCGGAAACACGACCCGCTCCAGATGCTCCGCCGCTTTGGGTTCCAGCCCGACCAGCCAGCGCCCGGCCTTGCCCGTGTTGCAGGTGTTGCGTGATATCCTGAGTTCGTCGATCACTGCCTGGGAGCGCAGCATCGCTGTGGCACCGAGCTTACCGCCCAGACTGGCCGCGAAGGCCCGCTCCTCGGCCTCACCGTCCGGTGTCTCGCCGCAAGACACGACCTTGCCGCCTACGTCGAGAACAGCGCGGCAATCGCCCAGCCATACAGCTTCGACTTCTCTCTCGCCCGTTGTGAACATCAGGAAGGATGCGACGGGCAGTTCCCATCGCTCCTGCGGGTTACGCAATCGCTCTGCTCCGAAAGCCGACACAAGCCCTTCGATCACCACTTTCACGAGCTGGTCGGTATCGCGGATGGCGTGATGCGTGTGCAGCAGTCTGTTTGCGGTCCGCGCCACCCATGCCGCATCACTGCGGCCCGGCAGGAATGTGCCGCCAAGCCCTGTTGCCCCGTCCAGCACCCAGACGCGGTTGCCTGCTATGCCAAAGGCGTCGTCGTTCACCTTGGCGCGGTCGCCGGCTATCGAAAGGCTATCGATGATTTCTGGGGTCATTGGCTCGCTTCAGGGTGAACATCCCCGATCCGCTCAAGAAGAATGTTATTCAGGGAAGAAGACCTGCTGGAGCACGCCACCGCTGAACACCGCGATGACAGCGGACACAATGATCGACAGCCCATATAGCCATATCATGTAACTCTTGTGGTCTGCCACCTTGTGTTTTCGGGCCGCCAGAACCCCCATCGCCAGCGCGTAGAGAGTATAGACCGAAAGCACATGAAAAACGCTCACCGGACCAATGAACCATGTACCCGGAATGAAGAACGACGAGATGCAGATGCCAGATAGCAGCACCACCCAGAACCATCCCGCAATGCGATGAGGTACGGTTCCCTTCGGAGCGACGAACTGAAACACACCAAGCAGAATGGCCAAGACTGCAGCCAGGACATGAACCTGGATAGCCGGGGAAGCCTGAAACAGGGGCTCTAAATGCATGGCCCTATGAACTCGCGCTGAGAATACATGACCTGACTACGGTACAGTCCAAGACATGGGTCACATGCCGAAGATCACAAGGTTTCCAGCAGCCGCGCCATCAGTGCCGCACGGGGCGCGAGCGACGAGACGAAACAATGCTCGTGCAGCGTATGCGCGCCGTCGCCGTCACAGCCCAATCCATCCAGTGTTGGCGTGCCGACAGCGGCTGTGAAATTGCCGTCCGAGCCACCGCCGGTCATCGGGGCTTCAGGCAACTCGAAACCCAGGGTTTTCGCCTGCTCGACAGCATGATCATAGAGTGCCTGGATGGCCGGGGATTTCGCCATGGGCGGGCGGTTCATCGAGCCTGTGATCCTCAGCTTCACATCAGGGTCATGCGGTTGCAGCCCCAGGATATGCCGCTCGAAGTGCTGGCCGTCCTCCACAGTCATCACGCGCAGGTCGACATCGAAATGCGCGTGCTGCGGGATGACATTGGCTGCCGTTCCGCCCTGCATCCGGCCCACCGTCGTGGTGATTCCGCGGCCATAATCCGTGAGGCCCTCGATGACGAGAATCTGTCGCGCGGCCTCACGAATGGCGCTGCGCCCGTCTTGATGGCGTGCACCGGAATGTGCCGGGCGGCCCTCCACATGCACTTCGAAACGCCCAACGCCCTTGCGTGCCGTGACGATCTTGCCGCCGTCGCGGGCAGGTTCGGTCACCAGCGCAAAGGCAGCGCGGCGGCCCTCGTCCTCGATGATCCGCCTTGTGGTGGGGCTGCCAATCTCCTCATCCGGCGTGAACAGAAACACCAGCGGACGCTGGGCCGTACCCTTGATCGCGACATCACGAAACGCTTCCGAGGCCAGAAACGCCCCGCCCTTCATGTCGTAGATGCCGGGACCATAGAGCCTATCGCCGTCGCGTCTTAGCGGCAGATCGCGCTCGATCGTCTTGAGCGGATGCACGGTATCAACATGCGACATCACGAGAATGGGCGTCTTGCCGTTAGCAGGCCCCGCCGTGATCTTCAGCGTGTCACCAAGACCATTGCTGCCCTCGATGCGCTCGACATGGCAGGCATCGACCGAAAAGAAGGCCTGTACCAGATCCTGCATCTTGTTGACGGCGGCGGCATCCAGCGTGGGGCTTTCGCGTGCAACCCAGCCCTGCAGCACGGCGGTCATGGCTTCGGTATCAAAGCGGTTATGGGGCATTCTGTCGGTTCCCGAGTCGTTAAGGAACCATATTCACCGGATCAGAACGGAATGTCATCATCAAGGTCTGGCGCGCGACCGCCGCCGCCTGCCATGGCCGGACGCCGCTGCTCCATTGGGGCAGAGCGACCGAAGTCACCACCGCCACCCGAGCGATCTTCCATCTGATCGCGACCACCACCGCCGCCACCAGCTGCACCGCCCTCGTTGCGACCATCCAGCAGGGTCATCTCGCCGCGATAGCGCTGCAGCACGACCTCGGTGGAATAGCGGTCAGCCCCGGTCTTGTCCTGCCACTTGCGGGTCTGCAACTGGCCTTCCAGATACACCTTGGAGCCTTTCTTGAGATACTGCTCGGCGATTTTGGCGAGGCCCTCGTTGAAGATGACCACGCGGTGCCATTCCGTCTTTTCCTTTCGCTCGCCGCTCTGCTTGTCGCGCCAGTTCTCGGATGTGGCGATACTGAGGTTCACGATGGCCTCGCCACTCGGCATGCGCTTGACTTCCGGGTCCTGCCCCAGATTGCCCACGAGAATAACCTTGTTGACGCTTCCAGCCATAATGGCCTCCTGATCCATACGTTCTTTCGAGGCACTATACCCCCCCGCGCGCATCGAAGCGAACAGTGCCTTGGCTTGTCCACATTCGATTGTTCGGGCAACAACACCAAAGTATGTTCATTATTTGTTCCGGTCAATGGGAGGATGAACCTGATATTAAGCCGCAAGTGCTTTGATAGAACGTACCAAATCAATCGACAGGTTCCATGTCTGACACGCGCATCGAAGCCGACAAAAGTCCCCCGGATCGCAGAGTCCGCTTGGCTGAACTGATCAGTGGGCTCAGTCATGCGCTCGACATGACGGAAGGTCAGCCCGCCGGTCACTGCGTGCGTTGCTGCTGGATCGGGGTCCACATAGGTCGCGAGATCGGGCTTGCTGATGCGCAGATCAGTGATCTCTATTACACATTGCTTCTGAAGGATCTGGGCTGCAGCAGCAATGCGGCGCGCATCTGCGAACTTTATCTCCACGATGACATCACCTTCAAACGCGATTTCAAGCTCTATGACGGGAGCCTCCCGCAGGCATTGCGCTTCGTTCTTTCACATACAGGCCTGAAAGCGGGTCTCGCCGAGCGCTTCCGCACCATCCTCAACGCCGTCCAGCACAGCAATGCGATTGCCCACGAAATGATCGAAACGCGTTGTCAACGTGGCGCTTCGATTGCCCGGAAAATGCGATTCTCGGAATCCGTGGCAGTGGGTATCCAAAGCCTTGATGAGCACTGGAACGGCGGCGGACGCCCTCTTGGCCTCAAGGGAGAGGCGATTCCACTGGCGTCCCGCATTGCGCTCATGGCGCAGATCATTGACGTGTTTCAGATCGAAAGCGGTCCCCAAGCCGCAATCCGCGAGATATCGAAACGCGCGGGAACATGGTTCGACCCAACACTTGCCGCCGCGTTCGTGCGCTTGGCTACCCGTGATGCGTTCTGGACCGGGCTCACTGCGCCTGATCTCTCGGAAACAATTGATCAGCTCGAGCCTGTGCAATCCGTGGCCTATGTCGATGAGAATTATCTTGACGATATTGCAGCGGCCTTCGCGGAGGTGATCGATTCCAAGAGCCCGTTCACCAGCGGGCATAGCGAGCGGGTGACGCTCTTCACCGACATGATTGCAGCGCAGCTTGGCTTTTCTGCAGACCGTCGCCGCTGGCTGAAAAGGGCCGCACTGTTGCATGATATCGGCAAGCTTGGTGTGAGCAATTCCATCCTCGACAAGCCAGACAAGCTTGACGCCGATGAATGGCGCGCCATGCAGCAACATGCGGCCTTATCAGCGGCCATACTGGCGCGCACAGCTGTGTTTGCGGATATCGCGACAATCGCTGGAGCGCACCACGAGAAGCTGGATGGAACGGGCTACCCGAGAGGTCTGAAGGGCAACGATATCTCTCTCGAAACGAGGATCATCACGACAGCTGACATTTTTGATGCGCTGACAGCGGATCGACCCTACCGGGCTGCGATGTCGGCCAGCAAAGCGCTGGGCATCATGGCTGAAAGCGCAGGCACGGCCATTGACCCGGTCTGTCTCGATGCTCTTCAGCGCGCACTCGCAGATATTGACCGGAAGGCGGCCTAGCTGCGTCCAGACTTGTGTCTGGTGTGTTGCGGTCTTCGTTGCATTGCAATGTTTGCAACTTCCACTGAAACGCTCAGACGCCGGACAAGCCACGCAATCCGTGCAGCGCCACGTAGAGACCGACCGCGATGATCAGAACGCCGGAGATGTAAGGCGCACGCCGCGCCGCTGCCGACAGCCATGGCATGCGACTGGCGGCATGGCGCGTGGCGAGGGCCGCCGCTGCGCCCACCGTCACCAGCGTCACCGCCAGGCCGAGGGAGAAGCACAGCACCAGCACTGCGCCCAGCGTGATCTCTTTCAATTGCAGGCACAGCAGCAGCACGGTGATCGCAGCGGGACAGGGGATTAGGCCACCGGTGAGCCCGAAGACAATGATCTGTGCATTGGTTGCTTTGCCATCCGAAAACTTTCTGCGGATATCTTCGGCATGGGCGCGTTCGTGAGCGTCCTGATGTTCGCCATCATCAGTCCCGCCTACGTCGTCATGGTGATAGTGGCTATGGGCTTCATTGTGGTCGTGATGGTGCTGGTGCTGACCATGGCCTGCCGCCTGTTTCGCCCGCTTCTGGTCCACCCGTATTCGCCACAGCATCCAGAGCGCCATGGCGATGATGATAAGGCCAGAAAGCAGCTGGAACCACGGTTCGAGCGCTTCAGGCGCCACTTCCCGCCATAAATACATGCCGCCCAGTGCAATCGCCCATACCACTGCGGTATGCGAGATTGTCGCTGCAACACCCAGCATCACGGCCTGCGCGACCGTGCCGCGGATGGCCACGATGAAGGCCGCCATCAGAGTCTTGGAATGACCGGGCTCCAGCCCGTGCAGCGCCCCCAGCAGGATGGCACTGGGGATAAAGACCCAGGCGTTGCCCGCGCCCTGCTGCAGAAGTTCGGCGAATGACGGCATGATACTCTCAGAGGTATTTCGTGATGGACTTGAAAGCGTCGATGGACTGGCGCTGGTCCGCACCGAGATCACCAACCGTCGCCTCCAGGCAATGATCCAGATGATCACGGATCAGCGTCTTCTTGGCCTCGGTGATGGCTTTTTCGACCGCCTGGAGCTGCTGCGCGATATCAAGGCAAGGACGGCCCGCCTCGATCATGCCGATGATACTGCGCAAATGCCCGTCAGCGCGCTTCAGGCGCTTGATGATAGCGGGATGGGAGGTGTGGACGTGGCCGGTGCTCATGCCGCTCTGTATCCCCCCAGGGGGATATGGAGCAAGCAATATTCGTTGTGCCAATGATTTCGAAATTGATGCAAGGACAGGTTTACTCCCTTCCCCCACCGCAGCTTTTCCGGCATAGGCCCGCCCAATCATCAGGAAAACACCGCATGCCCACAATCCAAGGCATCACGACTGTCAGCACCATCTCCGCACTCCGCCGACAGGTCGAGGCATGGAAGCGTGCGGGTGAGCGCGTGGCGCTTGTTCCCACCATGGGCGCGCTGCATGCCGGGCATGTCAGCCTCGTCAAGGCCGCCCGCAAACGGCGCTGCCGCGTGGTCACGTCGATCTTCGTCAACCCCACGCAATTTGCGCCCACCGAGGATTTCTCTAAATATCCCCGCACGTTCGAGGCGGATTGCGCCATGCTGGCAGCCGCCCGATGCGATCTTGTGTTCGCGCCCACGCCCGCCGAAATGTATCCCGATGGTTTCGCCACAACCGTGACGCTCAATGGTCCGGCAAAAGCGGGACTGGAGGATGCTTTCCGCCCCACGCACTTCGACGGTGTGGCGACTGTGGTGGCCAAGCTGTTCACGCAATGCCGCCCCGATATCGCGATTTTCGGCGAGAAGGATTACCAACAGCTCATGGTGGTGAGCCGCATGGCGCGTGATCTCGATCTTGGTGTCGAGGTGATCGGCGCGCCGACTGTGAGGGAGATGGACGGGCTCGCGATGTCGTCGCGCAACCGCTATCTCTCGGCAGACGAGCGTGCGCTGGCAGTGCTGGTGCCGGACAGCCTGAAGGCTGCGATTACAGAGATACGAGCCGGTGCGAATCCCGATACTGCTGCGGAAAGAGCGGCGGCAAGGCTTTTGGCTGCGGGATATGCCGTCGATTACGTCGCGGTGCGCCACGCCGTCACGTTGCAGCGGGTGACCAGCCTCAAGGATGGACCATTGCGCATTCTTGTCGCGGCGATGCTGGGCAAGACGCGGCTGATCGACAATATGGCGGTGTAGGACAAAAAAGACCCGCCAGGCGGGGGCCGTGCCTGGCGGGTCCAACGTCAGCGACCGGGACTCTGGGCTCCGGGTGCGCTTGGAGCCCATGGGGTAGCCGACGTGTCCTTCGTTTCGAAGGTTAACGGGGGAGACGCCTCCTGCGATCCATCCGTTAACTGGACTTGCGAAACACGGGTATATTGCCTGCGATATCTTGCGCTTCCCCAAACGTGCAGGCATCAATTTAAGTCGATTTTTCAGCGCTTTGGCTGGTTTATCGGGGCATCGCAGGAAGGGTTGATTCACCATGGGGCATTGTTCAAATGCAGTGTATTTCGCGAAAAGCGTGAGGGAACAACAGCTTCGCCCCCATTTTGCCCTCTCGCTCGAGATGAACGAAGTGTACCAGTGATGGCTGACACAGGCGGAATCGCTGCTGACGCTGCGTCAGCGGCCCGAAATTAACGATTGGAGCCCTCTCCTGTTTTACCATGTTTCAAAAATTGGCTGGTTTCTGGTGGAGCCGTCCAATCTTTTTCTGGTGCTGGCGCTGATCGGAATCGGCCTGTGCTGGACGAGGTTCGTTCGAGCCGGGCGGCGGCTGGCTCTGACTGGCGCCGGGCTGCTGCTGGTGCTGGGCCTCACGCCCGTCGCCAACTGGCTGATCCTGCCGCTGGAAATGCGCTTCCCCGTGCCTGATCTCGCTGAGCGCAAGGTGGATGGAATCATCGTGCTGGGTGGCGCGGTGCAGGAAAGGCAGACGCTGGCGCATGGGCCCATCGCGCTGAATGATGCGGGCGAGCGCGTGGTGGCGATGGCCGATCTGGCGCGGCGCTTTCCCGACGCCCGGGTGATCTTCACCGGCGGTGCGGGCATTTATTCCAATGCACCAAAACCCGAGGGAGTGGTGCTGAAAGAACAGCTTGGCGCACTGGGGCTGGCGGCGGATCGCGTGATTATCGAAAGCCGCTCCGTCAACACCTGGGAGAACGCCGTGCTGTCGAAGCCGTTGATGCAGCCTAAGCCGGGCGAGACATGGCTGCTTGTCACCTCGGCCTGGCACATGCCACGGTCGGTCGGCATATTCCGCAAGGCCGGGTGGACCGTTACGGCCTATCCCGTCGATTTCCGCACCGCCGGCTGGCAGGACAAGACGCGCGGGTTTTCTTCGGTATCGGATGGCCTGAGGCGGACAGAGGTCGCCCTGCGTGAATGGCTGGGCCTGCTGGTCTATCGCCTGACAGGCAAAAGCGATGCGCTGTTTCCCGCGCCTTAACCTATAAGCCCTGAAGCTTTTGCCTTGTCGGCAACGCATGGCTGGATAGCCGCAGCGTGCATTGACTCGAAGCCATCTTTAACACCCTGAATCATCCACTCTCGTTGAATGCATGCCCTGCGGAGAACAACCATGCCGGATAGCGACAAGGATGCTCCGCTGCGCGAGAACATCCGCCTGCTGGGTCGCCTGCTGGGCGATGCCGTGCGCGATCAGGAGGGTTGGGACACGTTCGACCTCGTTGAGCGCATCCGCCAGAATTCCATCCGCTTCCACAGGGCGGATGATCACGAGGCAAGGCGTGCACTGGAAGCCACCCTCGACGGCCTGACACGGGGCGAGACCATCCAGATTGTCCGCGCTTTCAGCTATTTCTCGCGTCTTGCAAACATCGCGGAAGACCAGCACCACATCACCCGCGCCCGGGCACATGCAGGCGAAGGCGGGGCACGGCCCGGCACCTTGCGCTGCGCCATCGATGCCGTGCTATCCGCCGGTGTCTCGAAGCAGGCCCTCAGAAGCTTTTTTGATACAGCCAGCATCTTCCCCGTGCTCACCGCGCACCCCACCGAAGTCGGACGCAAGAGCACGCTCGACCGCGAACGCGAGATCGCAGACCTGTTGCTGGCGCGTGATCGCATCCGCATGACACCTGAGGAGCACAGGGAGACCGACGAGGCATTGTTTCGCGCCATCCTGACGCTGTGGCAGACCGGGTTGCTTCGGCAGTCCCGCCTCAGAGTCATCGACGAGGTTTCGAACGGATTGTCGTACTTCGACCTGACCTTCCTGTCCGCTTTGCCAAGGCTGCATGCCGACCTGGAAGATGATCTGGGCAAGCGGGATATCCCCGCGGGCCATCTGCCGCCATTTCTGCAAATGGGCAGCTGGATCGGCGGCGACCGCGACGGCAACCCCTTCGTTACAGCACCTGTCATGCGCCAGACTCTGCGGATGCAAAGTACTCATGCGCTTGATTTCTACCGGCGCGAACTGGAGCAACTGAGCACAGAGCTGTCTCTCGACACCCGTCTCGTGAAGGTTTCGCCCGAACTGGAAGCGCTTGCGGCTGCGGGGACATCCAATATCCTTCACCGCGATAACGAACCCTATCGCCGCGCTATCGCCACGATGCTGGCGCGCCTTGCGGAAACAGCGCAGCGGCTGGAAGGCCCGGCTGATGCAATTGGCGGCTATGCCCGCGCTGCCGGTCTGCGGGCTGATCTGGCTATCCTTGAAGAATCCCTCACTGCGCATGGCGGCATCACACTGGCGCACGGGCGCATCCGGCACCTCGCCCGCGCGGTCGATATCTTCGGCTTCCATCTCGCCAGCCTCGACATGCGCCAGAATTCCGACGTGCACGAGCGCGTGGTGGCAGAACTGCTGGAGGCGGCCTCCCCTGGCGTCAGCTACAATCGTCTTACGGAACCCGAGCGCGTCAAGCTGCTGTTGAAGGAACTGGCATCGCCCCGCCTGCTGGCGCTTCCCGCCTGGACCTACGGCGACGAGACCGCGTCCGAACTCGCAATCCTGCGCGAAGCTGCCGACCAGCACCGCCGCTTCGGGCCGGATGTCATCCCCAATTACGTGATCTCGAAAGCTGCCGCCGTGTCGGACATTCTGGAGGTAGCGCTGCTGCTGAAAGAGGTGGGCCTGCACCGGCCCAAAACAGGCGGGCTGGACCTCAACATTGTGCCGCTGTTCGAAACCATAGGCGACTTGCAATCCGCCGACACCATCATGGAACGCTTGTTCAAGCTGCCGCTGTATCGCCGCTTGCTGGCCGATCGCGCCATGACGCAAGAGGTGATGCTTGGCTATTCCGACAGCAACAAGGATGGCGGCTTCCTGACATCGGGCTGGGAGCTTTACCGCGCCGAGATTGCTCTGGTGGAGGTGTTCGCGCGCCATGGTGTGCGGCTGAAACTCTTCCATGGCCGTGGCGGCTCTGTCGGGCGCGGCGGCGGGCCGAGCTATGACGCCATTCTGGCGCAACCCGGAGGCGCGGTGCAGGGCGCTATCCGCATCACCGAACAGGGCGAGGTCATTACCGCCAAATACGGCAACCCGGAACTGGGCCGTCGCAATCTGGAGGTACTCGCGGCGGCCACGCTGGAGGCGACATTGCTTTCGGTCAAGGAAGCTGCGCCCAAGCCCGAGTATCTGGCAGCAATGCAGCAGCTTTCGGACCATGCCTTTGCGGCCTATCGCGGGCTGGTCTATGAAACCGATGGCTTCGAACGCTATTTCCGCGACTCCACCGTGATCGGCGAGATTGCCAACCTCAACATTGGCAGCCGCCCTGCTTCACGCACGAAATCGCAGAAAATCGAAGACCTGCGTGCCATTCCCTGGGTGTTCAGCTGGGCGCAATGCCGCTTGATGCTGCCGGGCTGGTACGGCTTCGGCTCGGCGCTGGCGGCCTACCGCCATGAGCATGGTGACAAGGGCATCGCACTGCTGAAGGAAATGGCGCGGGACTGGCCGTTCTTCCGCACGCTGCTTTCCAATATGGACATGGTGCTGGCCAAAACCAACATTGCCATTGCCTCACGCTACGCCGCACTGGTGCCGGATTCGGCGATCCGCGATGCCATCTTCCCGCGCATCAAGGCAGAGCTGGAGGCGTCCATCGCGGGCGTGCTGGAAGTGACGGGCGAGAGCGAACTGCTGGCCCGGAACCCGGCGCTCGCCCGCTCCATCCGCAACCGCTTCCCCTATCTCGATCCGCTGAACCACGTGCAGGTGGAACTGCTGAAACGCCACCGCGCGGGTGATGCGGATACGCGGGTGGTGACGGGGATACATCTCACGATCAACGGAATCGCGGCAGGGCTGAGGAATAGCGGTTGAGAGCCTTCCTTCTCCCGCAGAGGGAGAAGGAGAGGAAGAGCTGTCAATCCAACCGCGGCAACCCCAGCCGGTACACCCCGCGGAAATCATCGGGGTCGACTGCACGGCCTTTCCGCGTGATGATGATACGCCCCTCTTTCGCCAGCCTCACGGCGATCCGCCGGATTGGCTGCATCAGCGGACCCCAGCCATCTGGATGATCGCCGCCGATGGCGCGGGCTGCGTCCGAAGGGCAGATCGTCTTGTCGAGCCCACGCGCGGCGGTGAGAGCGAGAATCGTATCTTCGAGCTTTTGCAGATCAGTGTTCATGATGGCGGATGTCGTCGTGTTCGCGGCACAGGTCAAGAGCCGGGAAAGCAAGTCAAGACCTTGCAAAATCCCAAGTCCTTACGCAAAGAGAGCACATGAAGATTCCTTCCTTGCCCTTCACCGTGACTGACTGGTCCAGTGTCGCCGCAACCATTCACAGTGGTGAGCAGGGCGAGGCACTTTGGCGTACCATGACCATCGGCGATATCCGCATTCGCCATGTCGAATATACACCGGGATATCTGGCCGACCACTGGTGCGACCGTGGCCATATCCTCTACGTTCTGGAAGGCGAGATTGTCAGTGAGCTGAAGGACGGTCGCAGTTTCACGCTGTCTGCGGGCATGAGCTATCAGGTCTCGGATTTTGGCGATGCAGCGCACCGTTCATTTGCACCAAAAGGCGCAAAGCTTTTCATCGTGGATTGAGAAAGATTCAATGCCGCAGACTATCACCCGGGGATACAAGGCGCTGCTGGCGGAAGCCGAGAACCAGATAGAGACACTGGAGGTCGAGGCCGTCAAAAAGCTCCTTGGCCGAGATGACGTGGTGCTCGTTGACCTTCGCGATCCGCGCGAGCTGGAGCGGGAGGGAAAGATACCCGGTGCATTTCACTGTCCCAGGGGCATGCTGGAATTCTGGATCGATCCGGAAAGCCCGTATGCCAAGCCGCAGTTCCAGGAAGACAAGACATTTGTCTTCTTCTGTGCCGGTGGATGGCGTTCGGCACTGGCGGCCCAAACCGCGCAGGAGATGGGTCTAACGCCCGTGGCGCACATGCGCGGCGGTTTTGGTGAGTGGAAGAAGCAAGGCGGTGCAGTTGAGAACTGGAAGCCCAAGGAATGAGCGCACCGACAAATGGCAACGAAGCGCACCTGAAGCGGCGATGGTATGAGGATCCACGTTCGCTGATTTATGTCGTGGTCGAGGTCAAATCCGATGGCGGCGATACCCGCAAGAATTCCATGCGTGCACTTGCCGCTGTCGCAGTGAATGATCAGTCACAACGGGTTGCCTCCTTTCAGGTCAACCTGCTGCCACTGGAAGGGTCTTCGGCCGACAAGCGTACGCTTGATCTCTATCGCAATCACCCGGACGCCTGGAGGGTCAATTCCGCCGATCCACAACGCGCCTCTGTAGGCACATTGGCATTTGCCAACTGGGTCAAAGCCTTGCCCGGCCAACCAGTACTGGTCGGCTGGCCGCTGACCCAGACCGCAATCTGGCTTGACTATTACCTGCGTCGCTTCACGCCTCATGGCGTTTATCGCGGCCCATACATGATCGATCCGATCTTTTTCGGCCCAGGGATCGATCTTCCTACGCTCATCATGGGCGCGACCGGCCGTCATTACCGCGAAACGCCCGAGCAGCTGTTGCCGCAGGAGTGGTTTGGCGGCCTGACCGAAACACATAAGGCGAAGGACGATGCTCTCCGCCTCGCCGAATTGCTTTGCTCTCTGCTCAAGCTGCGCAGCGGCCAGAAATAACCTCTTCCATCACGGATGCTGATGCCGGTGATGTGCAATTCGCGTTGGCGGGCGTCGGGATTCACTTGTTACGAGAGTGGTCAGGAGAGGTAGCATGACCGAAGTGATCATCCGCAAGGCAGAGGCGTCTGACGAGGCTCGCTGGCGGACCCTGTGGGCAGGATATGTCGCGTTCTATCGTGCCTCTGTCCCCGAGGAGGTGACAACCAACAGCTGGCGCCAGATCCTTGATCCGGCCAGCAGCATTCATGCACTGGTGGCCGAGAAAGACGGCGTCATCATCGGATTTTGCAACTATGTCTTCCATGCTTCGACCTGGAGCACGCAGCCAATCTGCTACCTGCAGGATCTGTTCGTTGATCCCGCCATGCGTGGCGGCGGCGCGGCCAAGAAGCTGATCCTGGCCTGCGAGGAGGAGGCAAAAGCCAAGGGTGCGTTTCGCCTTTACTGGCAGACACAGGAATACAACGCTCCCGCCCGCTCGCTCTACGACACGATCACACCGCGCTCGTCTTTCATCGTCTATCGCAAGAACATCTGAGAGATCGACATGAAGCTCGTCATCGGCAACAAGAACTATTCGTCATGGTCGCTCAGGCCATGGATCGCCATGAAGCAGATCGGGCTCACGTTCGAGGAGATCGTCATTCCCATGGCGATGCCCGGCACCAAGACCGAGATGCAGAAATATGCGCCGACAGGCCTTGTGCCGGTGCTGATCGATGGCGAAACAGCCGTGTTCGAGACCATCGCCATACTGGAATATCTCAACGACAAATTCCCGGACGCTAAACTCTGGCCAAAAGATATCGCGACACGCGCCCATGCCCGCTCCATTGCGGCAGAGATGCATGGGGGCTTCGCGGCGTTGCGGCGCGATTGTCCCATGAATATCCGCAGGCCGGTGAAGAAGCATATCGTCAGTCCGGAGGCCCAGAAACACGCCGAGCGCATCGATGCGCTGTGGACCGACGCGCGGATGCGTTACGGCAAGGGTGGCCCGTTCCTCTTCGGCCATTTCACCAATGCAGATGCAATGTACGCACCCGTGATCAACCGGTTCCACGTCTATGATCTGCCGCGCTCGAAGTCGGCGCAGGCCTATATGGATGCGATGATGGCGCTGCCTGCGTGGCAGGAATGGGAAAAGGCGTCGCGCGCTGAAAGCTGGGTGATTGAATCGAGCGAAATTCCGTAATCTGGCTCGACCATCTCACTTCTTCAAGAACACATAATCCGTTGAATAAGCCACGCTGCGATAGGCTCCCGCCTTCACGCAGGTTCCTTCCAGCACACCACCTTTTGTGTTGATGCGCTGGATCGTGGTCGCTTCGGTCAGCGCGCCCTGCCCCTTCCTCGCAGCAACCTCCAGTTTCAGCAGAGGGATATCAGTGACCGCTGCACCCGGCGCGCGACCTGTCACCTTGCCCTGCACGACACTGCCATCCAACAGTTCCCAATGCGGTCCAGCGTAGTGGCGACCGACCGTCTTGCCATCCTGGATGAGCGTGGCGACAGGCTCGCGGAAGGTCCAGGCCAGCTTGCCCGCCGCATCCGCCTTGCAATCATAGACCTGAGCACCCTCGGCATTGAGCGTGAGGAAAGCCTTCTCGCCCGGCGCAGCAATGGATTCGGGCAACGCCTGTGCAATCGCCACGCCCGCAAGACCGATACCGATGGCCAGTCCGGCAATCGCGATGATGGTTTCCATTTTCCGTGTGGTCATGTCCGCTCTTTCAATGTTTGTGGACCGATTCCATTTTCTAATCATCTCACTCCGCGATCTATGCAGCAATTCACGATGCGGACGCTTTGTGACACAGGCGTGTGAATCCGGTGTGATCGGGAGGCTATCGATCACCCGGCTTCCCTTCGCTCGCTGGCCGCGCCATAAAGGTGCGCAATAATATTTCGTGGTCCGGAGACGCCCCTTGCCCGCCATCAAGTCGAAGATCGATGTCACATCAGCCGAGTTTCGCGCCAACAAGGAAGCGTGGACTGCGCTGACGGCGGAATTGCAGGAGCGCCGCGCCACTGCTGCCGCTGGCGGTAATGAAAAAGCCCGCGCGAGGCACACAGCGCGCGGAAAACTGCTGCCGCGTGAGCGCGTGATGCGCCTGCTCGATCCCGGCTCGCCCTTTCTCGAAGTAGGCTCGCTCGCGGCATTTGGTATGTATGACGACGATATCCACGGTGCCGGCATGATCGCGGGCATTGGCCGCGTCGAGGGACGCGAGGTGATGATCGTCTGCAACGACGCCACCATCAAGGGCGGCACATATTATCCGATGACGGTGAAAAAGCATCTGCGCGCGCAGGAGATCGCCCGCGAAAACCGGCTCCCTTGCGTCTATCTCGTGGACTCGGGCGGCGCGAACCTGCCCCACCAGACCGAGGTGTTCCCGGATCGCGATCATTTCGGCCGCATCTTCTACAACCAGGCGACGCTCTCCGCCGAGCGCATCCCGCAGATCGCGGTCGTGATGGGCAGTTGCACGGCGGGCGGCGCTTATGTGCCCGCCATGTCGGACGAGACCGTGATCGTGCGTCGGCAGGGCACCATCTTTCTGGGCGGGCCTCCGCTGGTCAAGGCTGCCACGGGCGAGGTTGTGACCGCGGAAGACCTCGGCGGCGGCGATGTCCACACGCGGGTATCCGGCGTCGCCGATCATCTGGCGGCGGATGATGTGCATGCGCTGGCGATTGCCCGCAACATCGTGGGCAATCTCAATACGCGCAAGGTGATCGACATCGCGCTGTCCGAGACGAAGGAGCCGCTCTACGATGCGGCGGAACTCGACGGCGTGGTGCCGACCGACCTGAAGAAACAATACGATATCCGCGAGGCCATCGCGCGTCTCGTGGATGGCTCCGAGTTTGACGAGTTCAAGGCGCTGTATGGCAAGACGCTGATCACGGGCTTCGCCCGTTTGCACGGCATCCCCGTCGGCATCATCGCCAACAACGGCATTCTCTTCTCGGAATCCGCCCAGAAGGGCGCGCATTTCGTGGAACTGTGCTGCCAGCGCCGCATCCCGCTGCTGTTCATGCAGAACATCTCGGGCTTCATGGTGGGGCGGCAATACGAGAGCGGCGGCATCGCCAAGGACGGGGCGAAGCTGGTGACCGCCGTGGCCTGCGCCAAGGTGCCGAAGATCACGCTCCTGACCGGGGGCAGCTTCGGCGCGGGCAATTACGGCATGTGCGGACGCGCCTACGGCCCGCGCTTCCTCTTCACCTGGCCCAACAGCCGCATCTCGGTGATGGGCGGCGAACAGGCGGCCAGCGTGCTGGCCACAGTGCGGCGTGACAACATCGAAGCCGATGGCAAGACCTGGAGCGCCGAGGAAGAAGCCGCCTTCAAGGCGCCAATCAAGGCGAAATACGAGGAGGAGGGATCACCCTATCACGCCACCGCGCGGCTGTGGGATGACGGGATCATCCTGCCCAGCGAGACGCGGCGCGTGCTGGCGCTGGCGTTTTCGGCGTGTTTGAACGCGCCGGTGGAGGAGACGAAGTTTGGGGTGTTCAGGATGTAAAGATGGCGCTTGCACAATTGCACTTTTAAAAGTACATCTGAGGATATGAATGACGATGATGTCACGTCCGCTTTTTCCGGTCACTTTCTATCGGACATCAGCAGGCGCGGAACCTGTCAGGAATTGGCTGCGCGATCTCAACGTCGAAGACCGGAAGATTATCGGGCTCGACCTGATGCGGGTACAGACGCAATGGCCCGTCGGCATGCCGGTGTGCCGCTCTCTCGGTCAGGGCCTTTGGGAAGTGCGTTCGAATCTGCCGGGTGGTCGTGCGGCACGTGTCCTGTTCTTCATTCTCGAAGGGCATATCGGCGTGGTGCATGGCTTCATCAAGAAGACGCAGGCCACGCCTGACGACGATCTGGCGCTGGCGCGCAAGCGCATGAAGGAGATGCTCGCATGAAAAAGAACCAACATTGGGGTTCCTCCCTCGATGATTTCCTGAAGGAGGAAGGCGTCTATGAAACCTTCAAGGCGCAGGCCGAGAAGGAAGCCATCATCTGGCAGTTACAAGAAGCAATGAAGGCGCAGAAGATCACAAAGAAGCGCATGGCGGAACTGATGCAGACCAGCCGCACGCAGGTGGACAAGCTGCTGAACCCTCTCGGCAACGTGACGCTGGAGACACTGCACAGGGCGGCAGCGATTGTGGGGAAGCGGGTTGAGGTGAGGTTGGTGTAGCGGCGGGCTGATGAGGGTGCCCCCCTGCCCTCGGGGGTCTACCCTCAACCGGTCATCATCCGCCGACAATCTGCGTCGTTAAACATTCGAATTTTAGCTCGTTAAACCAAAATATAAATTAAATATCCAATGGAGACGAGTTTCAACACTGTTCAAGCATTTCAAATCGGGCATAATTAGAATCATTTCTCCAAATTTTGTTTTACACATTCCGTTTAATAGAGCGTGCCTTTGATTTTCAATTACAATTATTCTATAACACAGAAAAATTACTGTTATTATAAAGACTGGTAGTACCATTTTCTCATGATCGAATTCTTTCGGACATTATAGTGGCTCGATCCAAATTCCCCAATCCCACCTACCCCCCCCTATCACCTTCCGCAACGCCGCATTCACCCGCGTCTGCCAAGCCCAGCCTTTCCGCCCGGAAATGCCTAACCACGTCCTCGTCCAGCCGGATCGTGGCGGAGACCTTGCGGATTAACAGCATCACCTTCTCAATCACATCAGCGCAGTCCACCTATTTCCTAATGTCGAGGTGCTCGCCCCTGGCGAGCCTCGAGACACGCACGATGCCCGAGCCGTGCACCCCATTCCCTGCACAGACATGGTGCGTGTCTCGAGGCTCGGTCGCTGAGCTCCGCTCGGCACCTCGACATGATGAGACGGGTAGCTGGCGCATATGGAGAGAGGTTAAATAGTGAGCCGTTTCAACCCGCTCTGGCTGTCAGGCTCCGCCCCTCACGAACGGGTGTGAATATCCCCGCATTCGGACACACACTCCGCGTCGAGCGCCAGGTTGTGACGTTCTGGTTCATATCGCAAATCGCGACAGTGCCGTTGAGGCATATCTGCTCGCCGATGGTGAAGGCCTTGCCCCGGGCGCGGCATTCGCAATCCTGTGTGGAATCTGCCACGACGCGCTGGTTGTTGACCACGACAGCGCGATGATGTGCGCCGCTGCTGGAAGCGCCGAGCGCCAGAATAACAGTCAGTGCACTTCCGAAGAATGCCGAGCGTGTCATGACCAAAGGGTGACACAGAATGCAATCTTTGGGAAGAGCCTAGCAAAAAGGGCGGCATGTGGCCGCCCTCCCTCCATTCCCTAAGTCAGAACCGCTCAACCAAACTTCTTGGCAATCTCCGCCTTGGCCTTGTCGGTCTGCGCTGCACCCAAAGTATTCTGCTGATCCGCTGCGATCACTTCCACATCGGTTAGGCCGATGAAGCCCAGCACATGCTTGAGATAGGGTGTCGCCAGATCGTAGCCTGAACCCACGGGAACGCCGCCAGAGGTGGCGACGATGATCACCTTTTTGCCTTTTGGCACCAGCGCATCATACCCGCCACCCACCTTGTAGGCGAAGGTACGCTTGGCGCGGATGATCTGGTCGATCCAGGCCTTGAGCGAAGCGGGAATCGAGAAATTGTAGATCGGCATGCCGATCACGATGATATCGGCGGCGAGCACCTCATCGACGTATTTGTTGGAGGCCGCGAGCATTTTCTTCTGCGCTGCGGTCTTCGTTTCATCCGGCGTGAAGTTCGCGGTGATCCAGCTATCATCAACGAAGGAGGCGGGCTTCTTGGCGAGGTCGTGGTGTTTCACCTTCGCGCCGTCGTGCTTCTTCTTGAGACGGGTAAGAATGTCCTTCACCAGCTTGGTGGAAATGGAATCGGCGCGACCGGAAGATGTGATCGCCAGAATGGACTTCGGCATGCGTTGCTCCTGCAGGAATTGCAGGGCGGATATCGGCGCATAGCCGCAATGGCGCAAGAGGCGGAATGCTTGCGTTCATGCAAATATGCTTTTGGTTTAAGCGCGCGCAGGCTCAATAGCCGTAGGCGTAGTTGTAGTTGATTGTGACACACCCAGTGTTGCCAAAGCGCTCGGCGCAGAACTTGATTATCGCCCTGTCGTTCGGTGGCTTCTTGGGGCTTGGCGTGTAGAGGATCGAATTTGCCTCGTAGATAAACTGGAATTTACCTGTTTCAGGTCGTTTGACAATCGAGATTTCCTTGATCTTGCCGAGCGACTCCCAGGCCGCGATCTGGCAGTTGCCGCCGTCCAAAACGGTAATCGTCATGTTGAAGACCGGATTGTCCTTGATGTCCCAGAAGAAAGGCGCATCGCTGCGTGTGCTGCAAAATGCCTGCGCCTGCCCAGCCGCAAGCAGCGGCAATGCAGCAAATGCTGCGGTTTTCATCCATGTCCCAAGCATGTGAACCTCACTTTGTGCAACCAGCCCAACGATAGCGCGCTTGCCGCGATGCGCAAGTATCCAGCTTCCGGCCCTCCTCATCCTTGTGGGGGTTTGCGCCCTATCGGCCCGGCACGTATAGCTGGTGGCGATCACCGGAAACCACCCATGACCGCAAGCCCACCTCTCGATTCTGTTCTCATCGCCAACCGGGGCGAAATCGCCTGCCGCGTCATCCGCACGGCGAAGCGGCTCGGCATGCGCACCATCGCGGTCTATTCCGAGGCCGATGCGCTGGCACCGCATGTGACGCAGGCGGATGAGGCCTATCTGATCGGCCCGGCACCCGCCCGAGAAAGCTATCTACGCGGCGATGTCATTCTGGAGGTCGCGAAAAAGGCCAAGGCGGCCTGCGTGCATCCGGGTTACGGATTTCTCTCGGAGAACACGCAGTTTGCAGCGGCCTGCGCCGAGGCGGGCATTGTCTTCGTAGGCCCGCCATCATCCGCCATCGAGGCCATGGGCCTGAAGGATGCGGCGAAAACGCTGGTGGAAAAGGCGGGCGTGCCTGTGGTGCCGGGCTATCACGGCAGCAATCAGGACCCGGTTTTCCTGAAAGAGAAGGCCTATTCCATCGGCTACCCCGTGCTGATCAAGGCGGTGGCGGGCGGCGGCGGCAAGGGCATGAAGCGCGTGGACAAGCACGCCGAATTTGAGGAGGCGCTCGCTTCCGCCAAGCGGGAGGGCAAGAATTCCTTCGGCGACGACCGCGTGCTGATCGAGAAATACGTGACCGCGCCCCGGCACGTGGAAATCCAGGTCTTCGGCGACAGCCACGGCAATGTGGTGCATCTGTTCGAGCGCGACTGCTCAGCCCAGCGCCGCCACCAGAAGGTGATCGAGGAAGCACCCGCGCCGGGCATGACCGAGGAAGTCCGCGCCGCCATGGGCAAGGCGGCGGTCGATGCCGCCAAGGCTGTGGGTTATGTGGGGGCCGGAACGGTGGAGTTCATTGCGGATGGCTCGCGCGGGCTGCGCGCGGACGGGTTCTACTTCATGGAGATGAACACGCGGCTGCAGGTGGAGCATCCGGTGACCGAGATGATCACGGGGCTTGATCTGGTGGAGTTGCAGTTTCGCGTGGCGGCGGGTGAGGCGCTGGGGTTTGCGCAGGGGGATCTGAAGATCAACGGCCACGCCGTGGAAGCGCGGGTTTATGCGGAAGACCCTGAGCATGACTTCTTGCCATCGACGGGGAAGCTGTGGGCGTTGCGATTGCCGGAGGAAGGCCACGGCATCCGTGTCGATTCAGGCGTTGCCGAGGGCGGTGCTGTCACGCCTCACTACGATCCCATGATCGCCAAGATCATTGCCCACGGGGCGACCCGCGACGAGGCGCTGGACCGGCTCTCGGCGGCGCTGACACAGACGATTGTTGCCGGGCCGAAGAGCAATGTGGCGTTTCTGAAGGCGCTGGCCAACCATCCGGATTTCCGGGCGGGAAAGCTGGATACGGGGCTGATCGAGCGGGAGAAGGTGGCGCTGGGCGCGGTGGAGCAGCCGGTGGATGCGGAGGCGGTGGCGGCGGGTGTCAGCTTGATCGTGTCGGAAAACCATTGGAGTGTTAATCCGCTGGGCAGTCCCAGAGATTTCGCTCGGCCCTCCGATTGGTACTTTGATCCATGGACCGACACGCAAAACTTGATACTGGGCGGCACCCGAACATCAGACATGAAAGCTGTTGCAGATGGCAAGCAGCTTGATGTCGTCATCGTTGGGGATGTTTTGAATGGGAAAATCGACATTGATTCGCTCGTCTATTCAGGTAGCCCTCGCATCAGTTGGGCCGCACGATACCGCAGCCTTCGCGGCGATCCGAACTCATTGATTATCGAAACCGACGACTCCATCCTCGTCATCCGCAACAACCGCCAGACCCGCGTCAGCCTTTTCGATCCCTTCGATGTCGATCTCGACGCCATGGATGATTCCGGGGGTGCTGCGATCAAATCCCCCATGCACGGAAAGCTTGTCGCCCTGATGGTGCAAGCGGGTGATGCCGTGACCAAAGGCCAGAAGGTCGCCATCGTGGAGGCCATGAAGATGGAGCATGCGCTGGTCGCCCCGCGCGATGGCGTGGTGGCCGAGGTGATCGGCGATGTCGGGGCGCAGGTGGGCGAAGGGGCCAGGGTTGTGGTGCTGGCGGAGGGATAAAGAGGCGTTCGTGCGTGCTTCGAGACGGCGCTTCGCTTCTCCTCAGCATGAGGAGATTTGTGCAAGGCCAAGAAGTTCCTCATGCTGAGGAGGGGCAGCGCTGACCAGTTTACGCAGCCAGCGTAAACTTGGCTGCGCTGCGCCGTCTCGAAGCACGCACATTGCCCCTGCCATTCCCCAAACCTGTGCACATCACCACCAATTCCCTCGCCATCCCGCACCAGCACACTAGAACCATCCCATGCCCCTGAACCTTCTCAAGCTCGCCGTCGGTTGCAGCTCCGTTGCTGATCTCGAGGACTGGATCGAGGAAACGCGGCTGCTGTTCAAGCGGCTGGGCCGTCCCTACGAGCAGCATCACACCACGCGGATGTTTCCCCGGCGCATCGGCGAGGACCCGCGCGGCGGCTCGCTTTACTGGGTGATCAAGAGCCAGATCCAGTGCCGCCAGACGCTCATGGAAATCCGCCCCTTCACCGACCCCGAAGGCATCAGCCGCTGCCATCTGGTGCTGGAACCGGTGGTGCATGCCGTGCGCCCGCGCCCGATGAAGCCGTTTCAGGGCTGGCGCTACCTCGATGAAAAGGATGCGCCGCCGGACATGGCGGATCTTGGCGCGAAGGCGGATATGCCGGAAGAGCTCAAGCGGGAACTGGCAGGTCTGGGGCTGCTGTGATCCTTACGTGATCGGCAGTTTCAGTGCATTGCCGTAACCCGGCCTTGCCGCGAGGCGTTCAGCCCAAGCCTCGGCTATCGGACGCGGTTTGCGGTTCACCGGCATGTGAAGCCAGCGGTAAACGCACGGCAAAAGGGCAATATCGCCAATCGTCGGCTGACCGCCCGCCAGGAATATCTTGCCCGCAAGCTCCGCCTCGAGAATATCCAGTGCCGGTTCCGTGGCGGCGATGGAGGCTTCGATGGCGGCATGATCGCGCTTTTCCGGCTGCGTGCGCACGAGGCCCCAGAAGGCCATGTGCAGCTTCGGGTAGAAGCTGATCGAGTTCCAGTCCATCCAGCGGTCGGACAGCGCGCGGGCGGCTGGATCGGTCGGCCAGAGCGTACCCTCGCCATATTTCGCAGCGATGTACCGGACAATGGCGTTCGATTCCCACAGGACGAGATCACCATCGACCAGCACCGGGACGAGGCTGTTGGGATTCATGGCCTTGTATTCAGCGCTCTGCACAATGCCGAAAGCTCCGCCCGCATCGTGGCGTACATAGGGCAGTTTAAGCTCCTCGCAGGCGAGAACCACCTTTTGCACGTTGATGGAATTGATGCGACCGTGGATCGTGAGCATGGGCGGGGTCTCCTAGCGGATCATGACGATATCGAAGTCAGACCGGGGAAGTCGATCCCAGGCCCGGTCGGCTGTCAGGACCGGCCAACCCAGTTCAGCGCCGAGGGCAACGCAGGCCCGATCACCCATCGAGAGACCAAAGGGAATGGTTGCGCTGATCAGCACGCCTGCGCGGATGGCCCGCTCGCCGTCGAAAGCTACAACCTTGAGACTCAATCGCGTCAGCGCGCGGCGGATAACGCCTTCGTCCACACCTGCGATCGTCTGCTTGGAGACGACCTCGCATAGGTTGAGGCTGCTGATGGTCGCGCCGGGAATCCGCGAAAGATGCTCTTCGGGGATTACCTCGCCCTTCAGCAGGGCAAGAACTGCGGACGCATCCACGACCACGCTCATTGCGACGACTTCATGATCTCTTGTTCCCTTGCCCACGCTTCGGCTTCGGCATTCTCGGCGGCAGCTTCCCGCCGCCGGTCTGCAATCAGGCTTTCAACGATGCCAGACATCTGCTCCCGATAGGGCGCCATCTCGGCCTGCACCTCGGCCACGATTGTGCGCCAATCGCTTTCCGTCGGTATCGGACGCGCCGCTGCCTCGATAAGGCTGGCGCGCGCCTCGGCTTCCATGCTGCGACGATTGCGGGCAGCCCGGATGCGCAAGGCGTCGCGGACCTCGTCAGGGAGATTGCGGATTGTGAGCGTGGCCATGAGTTATGCTAGCATTGACAGCATTGCTGTCAATGCTTTTGAGGAAACCTCACGCCGCCTTCGCGAACAATTCCCACCCGATCAGCATCCGCCTGATTTCGCTGGTCCGCGTCCCATTCAGTACCAAGCGCAGCTAGGCAACGCCTTCGACGATACGGATGTCCCGAACAGCGGCATCGCCAAGGACAGCCATCGCTGCCTGATAGGCTGGGCTGTCATGGGTTGCAATCGCCGCTGCGACGCTGTCGAACTCGATGACGACCGTGCGCTGATCCATCCCCGCTTCGTACGTCTTTGCTGGCGTGCCCCGCACCATGATACGCCCGCCTCCGGCCTGAATTGCAGGACCCGAGACCTTGGCGTAGGCGGCGAGAGCTTCCGGGTTCTTCACTGATCGATACGTCGCAATCCAGTATGCCTTGGCCATGTCCCAATCCTCCAAGTTCGACCCTCAAACACCAACCAGTTTGCCACCGCACGGCAAAACCGGCAACGGATGAAATCGGGCAAGATTTATCGCGTCACCCCGTCTTCGCAAACAACTCCCGCCCGATCAGCATGCGCCTGATCTCGCTTGTGCCAGCGCCAATCTCATACAGCTTCGCGTCCCGCAGCAACCGCCCGGTCGGATAATCGTTGATATAGCCGTTGCCGCCGAGCAGCTGGATCGCATCCAGCGCCATCATCGTGGCTTTTTCCGCCGCAATCAAAATCGCACCAGCCGCATCCTCGCGCGTGGTCTCGCCCCGGTCGCAGGCCTTGCACACCGCGTAAACGTAGGCCTTGCAGCTGTTCATCGTCACATACATGTCGGCGATCTTGCCCTGCACCAGCTGGAATTCGCCGATGGCCTTGCCGAACTGCTTGCGCTCGTGGATGTAGGGCATCACCACATCCATGCAGGCCTGCATGATGCCGAGCGACCCTGCCGCCAGCACCGCGCGCTCGTAGTCGAGGCCGGACATCAGCACGTTCACGCCCTTGCCGAGGCCGCCCATGATGTTTTCTTCCGGCACCTCGCAATCCTGGAACACCAGTTCGCCGGTCTCGGAGCCGCGCATGCCGAGCTTGTCCAGCTTCTGCGCGATGGAAAAGCCCTTGAAGCCCTTCTCGACCAGAAACGCCGTGATGCCGCGCGGACCAGCCTCCATGTCGGTCTTGGCATAGATGATGAGCGTCTCGGCCGAGGGACCGTTTGTGATCCACATTTTCGAACCATTGAGGATGTAGCGGTCGCCCTTCTTCTCGGCGCGCAATTTCATGGAGACAACATCCGAACCCGCGCCAGGTTCGGACATGGCCAGTGCACCCAGATGCTCGCCCGTCACCAGCTTTTCGAGATAGTGCTTCTTCTGGGCATCATTGCCCCAGCGGCGGAGCTGGTTGACGCACAGGTTCGAATGCGCGCCGTAGCTGAGGCCTACGGAAGCGGAGGCACGCGATATCTCTTCCATCGCCACGGCGTGTTCAAGATAGCCAAGGCCCGCGCCACCCCATTCCTCTTCAACCGTGATGCCGTGCAGCCCAAGCGCACCCATCTCCGGCCAGAGATGGCGGGGGAACCAGTCCTCCTTGTCGATCTTCTGGGCCAAGGGCGCGATCTTGTCCTGGGCATAGCTGGCCACAGTGTCGCGGATGGCATCGGCAGTTTCGCCCAGATCGAAGTTGAACGGTCGCGCGGCGTTGGCAAGCATGGTGATCTCCCTGTATCCTCAAGCGATATAGCAGCAATGCTGACCTAAATGAAACTGCATGATCAGACCATCCTTGTCGCCATATGATGCCTGACGACACGTCGGGTCAAACCGCCCTTCCCTTCCCGCCCAATCTCATTTAGTTGCAGATGCAACCAATTTCCACGAGAACCCCATGACCGGCTTCGCCTCCAGCAACGACCTCCAGGACAAGACAATCACCTTCGCGGAGATTGGCAAGGGCATCTATGCGTTCACAGCGGAGGGCGACCCCAACACCGGGATCGTGGTGGGTGACGACGGCGTGCTGATCGTCGATGCACAGGCGACGCCCGCTATGGCGCAGGCTGTGATCGACCGCGTCAAAAGCGTCACCGACAAGCCGATCACGCATGTGCTGTTGTCGCATTATCACGCGGTGCGGGTGCTGGGCGCCTCGGCCTACAAGGACGCGAAGATGATCATCGCTTCGCGGGGTACACGCGACCTGATCGTGGAGCGCGGCGCTCAGGACATGGCGAGCGAGATCGGGCGATTTCCGCGCCTTTTTCGCGGCAAGGAAACCATCCCCGGCCTGACATGGCCGACGCTGACGTTTGGCGGCGATATTTCCATCTGGCTGGGCAAGCGCGAGGTGCGCATCAGCCATCCCGGGCGTGGCCATACGGCGGGCGACACCATCGCCTGGGTGCCGGATGCCGAGGTGATGTTCTCTGGCGATCTCGTGGAATACAGGTCGGCCTGCTATTGCGGTGATGCGCATCTCGCGGACTGGCCGAAGACGATAACGCGGCTGGCGGCCTATCAGCCCAAGGCGTTGGTACCGGGGCGCGGTGATGCGCTGGTGGGTCGCAAAAAGGTTGCGGTGGCCATGGAAGGCACGACGGATTTCCTGCAGGCTCTTTACGGCACGACGAAGCGCAGCGTGAAGAAGGGTGACGACCTCAAAGCCGCCTTCGCCGCCGTACGCAAGACCATGGACAAGCCGTTCGGCAAGTATGCAATTTATGAACATTGCCTGCCGTTCAACGTGTCGCGCGCCTATGACGAAGCGTCCGGCATCGCCCATCCGCGGATCTGGACGGACAAGCGGGATGTGGAGATGTGGAAGGTCTTGCAGGGGAAGTGATATCGCTAGGCGGACTGGACGGCTGACTGGAACAGGCGTAACATGTGACGCTATGAAGACTGATCGAAAGCCAGTTGGAAAGACGCAATCACCCGCCGCAAAACGGATGGCAGCGTATCGTGCCCGTATGCGCGCTCAAGGACTTCGTCCAGTTCAGATGTGGCTGCCCGATACAAGGTCGCCAGAGTTTATCGAAAAATGCCGTAGACAATCGCTTGCTGCGGCTCGGCATGACCCCGCTGGTGATGAGATCATGAGCGAAATCATTGCAGGCCAGGACTGGCTCACGGAACTGTGAAACGCGGTGATTTCGTAACGGCTGCATTTTCCGGGGATTACGGCAAGCCACGGCCAGCGTTGGTTGTGCAGAGCAATGCCTTCATGTCTCATCCATCGATCATCCTTTGCCCGCTGACGACCACGTTGCGCGACGATACGGACGAATTCAGGATTACAGTTTACCCAGCGTCAGAGAATGGCTTGCGGAAGCCGTCGCAGATCGCAATCGACAAAATGACGGTGCTTCCGTGCGACAGGCTTGGCGAGGTCATAGGCCAAGCGGACGAAGAGCTGATGCTTCATGTCAACAGGGCGATTGCCATCTTCCTCGCCATCACCTGAGCTCACACCGTCTCCGTCACCTTCCGCAGCCGCTCCGGCCTGTCCGGATCATGCCCCCTCAGCCGCGCAATCCTCTCGGCCAGCACATAAAACGACTGGATGATCGCGATCGGATCAGTCAATCCATGACCTGTTGCTGCAACAGGCAGATGAACGCCCGGCAAAGTCCGCGCGCTCGCAGTGAAGACCTTTGCTCCTGACGAGACCAGCCTGTCGAGCGCCACGCGCGTCGTGACCGCCGCCGCGTCATCCGGCGCGAGGCACAGCACGGGGAAACCACGCTCAACCAGTTGCAGCGGGCCATGCATCACCTCGGCGGGCGAGAAGGCTTCGGCGTGGAGCGATGCTGTTTCCTTCAGCTTGAGCGCGGCTTCCTCGGCCATCGCCAGAGCCGGGCCACGCCCCAGCACGTAGAGCGAGCGCTCGGAAGCCAATGCTTCCGCGAGGGACCAGTCCTGCGCGAGCGCAGTTTGCAAAGTGTCAGGCAGGTGGTTCACTGCCGCGGTGAGAGCTTTGTCGCCGCTCCATGCCGCGACGATTGCGGCGGCAGCGGCACAGGACGCGATGAAGCTCTTGGTGGCGGCCACGCTCTTTTCCTCGTCCGCATGCAGCGGCACGACGAAATCCGCTTCCAGACCGATTGGCGAATCCGTGACATTGAGTATGGCAATCGTCAGCACACCAGCCGCTTTCGCCGCACGTTGCAGGGCGACGATGTCCGGGCTTTGCCCGGATTGCGAGATCGTTAGCAAAGCAGCGCCATGGAGCTTCAGTGGAGCCTCATAGACCGAGGCGATCGAAGGGCCGACAGACGCGACAGGCACGCCCAGCATGATCTCGGTGAGGTATTTGAAATAGGCCGCCGCGTGGTCGGATGAGCCGCGTCCGCAGGTGAGGATGACGGGCGGGTTGAGGCTGCGGAGGCGGTTGCCGATGGTTGTGATGACGGCCGCGTTGCAGGTAAGCATGCGGGCGACGACGGCGGGAGCCTCACGCGTTTCTGCGGCCATCAGGGATGTTGGCTGATCCCTCACACCTCCTCCTCGCCCACCGCCTCGCTCCACGGCTGCAGCGGCTCGCAAGCCCCCTCGTTCATACGCTTCACCCGCAACACGCCGTTCGCAATGGTGTAGGGGTTGGAATAGACCACCGGCTCGGCCAGCACCATATCGAAGGCTTTATCCAGCGCCTTCAGCGTGCCCTTGCCCATGCGGCGGTCTGTCACCACTTCCAGCCCGCCAGAGACATCGAGGCGCGGCGTATGGAACAGCGTGTCGAGGTCCATGCCGAAATCCGCCCGCATGGCGAGCAACTGGAACACAGCGGGGATGATTTTGCGACCACCACAGCCGCCGACCGCCATGGTGCCGTTCGGACCATGCAGGATGGACGGCACGTAGTTGGCAAGCACACGTCTGTCAGGCGCAATCGCATTCGGTCCGCCGGGGCGCGGATCGAACCAGTTGATGCCATTGTTCATCAGGATGCCGGAGGTTGGCAGCACCACACGCGAACCAAAGAGCGAGAGCAGCGTCTGCGTCAGCGTCACCATGTTGCCGTCGCGGTCGATCACGGTGAGATGCGTGGTGCAGGTGGGAGCCGAGCGCTCGCCAGCATCGCCAAGGCGCTTGAAGCGATCCTCCCACGCCGTTTTCAGCGCCGAGGCATAGGCCACATAATCATCGGCTTTGGGACGCTTGCCGGGCTTGCGCCTGATCTTCGAGAGCGCATCGAAGGCGACATGCAGCGTCGGGCCTCCGTTCAGCTCGGGCAGCACATGCACGCGGTGCTTGCCGTATCTGATCACCAGCGGCTCGACGGTGCGGACCTGATAGCTCGCCAGGTCGTCTGCCGAGAGATAGCCGCCCATCGCCTGCACATCGGCGGCGATGCTGTCAGCGAGCCTACCCCGGTAAAGAGCGGGTGCGCCCTCCTCCGCCAGCACGGCCAGCGATTTTGCCAATGATTTCATCGGCAAATGCAGTTGCTTGCCTGTGTTCGCAGCGGGCGGAACCGGGGCTTGCTCTCCCCGCAGGAAACGCTCCGCGCAGCCCTTGTCTTTGGTGAGATCAGCCTGTGCTGTCGCGACCAGCAGCGTTGTATGCCAGTCGACAACCGGACCCTCTTCCGCTAGTGCGATGGCGGGTGCCATCAACTCGGCCCATGGCTTTCGCCCGAAAGCCTTGTGAGCCGTCCACAGACCCAGCGGTTGGCTTGGTGTCACCACCGCCCTTGGGCCGACTGTGTTGATGTTGCCCTTCACCGCAGGCCAACCGAAGAGATCAGCATCCGCGCCCGGCACCAGTGCGAAATCCGTGACCTTCAGGCCCTTGGGCGAGCGCCCGCCGAAATCGAACCCCGTTACCTTGCCCGTCTTCGCATCATGCACCAGCATGCCGCCGACACCGCCGATGCCGCTCATCCAGGGCTCGACGACACCGATGGCGAAAGCCGCGGCGATGGCCGCATCGACAGCATGTCCGCCCGCCTTCAGGATGCGCGCGCCAACCTCTGAGGCTACGCGGTTCTGCGTGACGACAATGCCGCCTTTGGAGACCATTGAGGGTTTGCGGATGCTGATGCGCCGCGACAGGTTCGGCGACAGGACGGAAGCGTTTGGCATGATGTTCCCCGGGGTGAGAAGACAGACTACCTCCGCCGCAGCACTTCCGCCAAGGCCCCGCGGAAGGGCTGGAAGACAAATCGCACGATGTGCTTGCCCGGCGGTACCGCAACAGTCCGAAACACGATATTGGCGCGCTCGATCTGTGCGGGCTGGCCATCCACCTCGGCATACCACCAGTCATCCCAGGAATCGTTGAGCACAACGAAGCCACCCTTTTGCGATTCCGCCTCGATGATCACTTCGGTGTTGCGATAGCTCGTGATCCTGACCGTACGCGTGTCTTCCTTGAGCTCCGCCTCTTTCGGGTTGATCAGGCGATCCAGCAGAACGGTCTGCTTCGGATCAAAAGCGGGCCAGGCACCTGTCTTGATGAGACTGTCGAAATCCACTTGGAGAGCATTGCCTGCGAAGAGCACGCGGGGCAAGGCACGTGGGTTCTCGTAGATATAGGCTTGTTGGGTGCGCGCGATCAGCGGAAAATCTTCCGCATCAAACACGGCTGGCGGAAGCCCGGGCTGGCGCGGCGCAACCCGGTATAGATCTTCCATCGGGATACTGACTGCAATATAGCGAAGACCCACAAGATCGGCCATCAGCGACTTGTAAGACGGCAGCAAGGGCGTGAACAACCGCTGGTCAGGCCCGGCAATATGATCGCGCGCGCCGACGCTGTTGCTGTAGATCGCGGAGCGGACGGGATTGTATCCCAGCGTGTGGTGTAACCCATGAACAAGGCTGACATTAGGCCAGTGGAAGTCGATCCCGACCAGTTCCACCCTGTCAATCCGGTCTGGTGCTCGGGTTTCCTGCACTTTCTGCTTGAGGATAGCGATTGTCTCGTTCTTGCTGTCCGGTCGCAGGACCTCATAGGATTCCGGTGAGAGCCCGGTTGATTCATTGGGTGCGTTGTTCCAGCCAAGATCCGCCAGCATGAAAAACCCTGCAACAAGCATCAGCGGCACTGTTTTGCCTTCGAGACGGTGCAGCATCACCAGCGTCATGATAGCGGCGACCAGAAAACAGGCCGAAGCCGCAAGAGGTGCCACTGTCTGTTCCAGCCTGCCGACGCTGAACGCCAGAATACCTCCGGACACACCACAGAACAGGATGAATGCACCAAAGGCCATCAGCGCCCAGCGGGGCAGCACAAAGCGTGGCGCGACGATCCAGCGGTGCAGGGCGTATCCGCCCGCCATGCTTCCCAGAGCACAGGCCATGAACAGCGCATCCGCAGGGCGACGGAACTTGTCGATGCCGGGGATCAGCATAAAGACGCCCGCAAAGAACGGCGTGTAGCGTCCAAGGCTGTAGAGCATCAGCAGAACGAAGCCGATGAACAGGAAGATCGCATCACGCCGATGCGCATCCTGTCCAGCAGCAAGGCTTTCGGGTGACGTCGCAAACTTGGGCCTAAAGCGGATCAGAAACGGCAGGAGCAGGAGGCCCAGCAGCGGCAGGATACCGAAATAGAACGTCGCCATGTTGCGGGCGAGGTAGAGGTCTACATATCCCCAATCAGGACTTGGCGGACCCCAGTATTCACCCAGCGGACGGGCGATACCATAGAGATGCGGGATTATGCCAGTCAGCAGCGACCAGGGATGCAGCGAACCTTTGCCCGCCTCTGATAGAGTGATCAGCGGGCGGTTGGAATCCGCCGCCAGCAACAGCGTCATCACCATCGGCACTGTTACCGTAATGACACCACCGAGCGCGCCAAGTGATAACGGCAGCAAGCTCCGGCGGAAGGCCCACCCGCTTTCCCACAGGCAATGGATTGTATAGAATGCAAGCGTGATAAGCCCGAGAAAAGCCACCTGATCGCGCCCCAGCAGCATGAACCCTGCGACCACGCCAGAGGCAAAGCCATAGAGGCCACTGCCACGCCGGAGCGCCCGGTCCAGCAGCCAGAGCGCGATGGGGAAGTACGCCACACTCAGCACCTGTCCCACATGCTGGATGCGCCAGGCCGCAGCACCGCCAAAAGCGAAGGAGAGTGCTGCAATGATGGCAGCCGCCTCGTGCCACTGCCGATCGCGGAAATAGAGCAGGATGAACCAGCTTCCGACCAGAAGACTGCCCAAAAGTACCGCATCCATGTCGCGCAGATCAGGCGATGGCACCAAATACGCCAGAAGCAGGAAGGGCGGCGAGAAGATCAACGATTGCGGATCAGCGATTTGCGGATGCCCGGCAAAGACATTCGGTGTCCAGAACGGCGATTGGCCGCTTTGCAGACTCTGCGCCAGGAAGGCCAGCTGCGGCTGGAAATGCGCCTTGGCGTCCCATGGCACGGTCACGCTGTCGGAAAGCCACGGCCAGGCCAGCACCAGCCAGACCAGCGATACGATGAGGAGGGCGGACGCCAGATGATAGCGGCGCGGAGGAAAGGGGTTCATGGGCGCATCACTACGGTCATTGGCGGGAGGATGGAAGAAGGTGCATGAGCCTGCGGTGAACAATCCCATCAAGTAAAGATTGTTCTATATTCACGGTTTTGTGGGCTGGACTCTTGGCATTCCGCGCCGCTAATTCTCCGCCCGTGTCTTCACCTCACCTTGCTCCCCACTCTTCGCCATCTCTCTTCTCCTTCGCGGGCATACGCCGGGGCATCCTCGCGTCGCAGCCGCTGGCAGTGGGCGTGCTGGTCTATGGCATGGCCTTTGGCCTGCTGGCGCGCGAGGCGCAAATCTCTCTAAGCGAAGCCCTGCTGATGAGCGGGCTTGTCTATTCGGGCAGCGCACAGCTGGTTGCTGTCAATGCGATGGGTGGCGGTCTGGTTCCGCAGGGCGCGGCAGCTCTCACTGTCATCGGTACGATCATGCTGCTGAATGCACGGTACGTGCTGTATGGCGCAGCTTTGCGGCCATGGCTTGGCAATGTTCCAGCGTGGAAAGCCTATCCGACACTTGCCGTGCTGGGCGATGGCAACTGGATGCTGTCAATGAAAGTGCAATCCGAGGGCGAGCAGGATGCAGGTTTCATCTTCGGCTCGGGCTTGGCCATGTTCGTTCCCTGGCTGGCTGGCACATGGATTGGCTCCGCCGCACGGTCCCTGATCCAAAATCCCTCAGCGCTGGCACTGGATTTTCTGCTGGTGGCTTTTTCCGCCGCCATGGGCGTCGGCATGTTCAAGGGGCGGAGTGATCTCAAGGTGATCCTTGCTGCTGCGCTCGCCGCTGTTTTGGCCGACCGCTTTCTAACATCCGGCTCCGCCATTCTCTGCGCGGGATTAACGGGGGCAATGGTCGCATGGTTCACGTTCCGCGAGCAGCAACCTGACATCAAGCAGGACCTGCCATGAGCGTCCGGCTTGAGTTTTTCCTGTTCGTATTCGCGCTGGGCTGCGCGTCACTGGTCTGTCGCCTCAGCGGATTCTGGGTCATGCGCTTTGTGGATATCACGCCGCGAGTCGAGGCCGCGCTGAAGGCCACTCCTCTCGCGGTCATGGTAGGGTTGGTGGTTCCCGCTGCCGTTCGCGGAGGCCTTGTCGAGATTGTGGCCCTTGCAGGAACTGCACTGGCCATGAAGATCACGAAAAGCGATTTGCTTTCAGCTGTTATCGGCGTCGCTGTGGTCGCAATCGGTCGATCATTAAAGCTTGCGGGCTGAGAGCGGCGATCCGGCGGGAGGATCTTTCACCAGCATGCCACTGCGCTCGATGTTGAAGCCGTTGCGGTGACCCTTGCGAGCATAGAGAAACAGGCGATCACGCTCGACAATCCAGCCAGCCGGATCAAAGACCTGCAAACCCTTGTCGACACAGCCCTTTTCAAGGCTGGCCTTGCCGCTTTGCGAAGCGGGTCCAGGTTGTGTCCGGTCCAGCACAAGCACGCAGCCTGTTTCTGCGCCTCCGCCCCGCATCAACTGATAACGCCCGGCTACAGCTGCTGGCGTCGTGGGATTATCGGCTTGCGGTGTCGTAAGCCGAGACACCGCAGCATCGACGCTGGCGATGCGTTCCGGCGAGGGATAGCGCCCGCTCACAGCTTCCATCGTGAAATCATTTGTCCCGATCGAGGCGTTCAGCACACCGGCGTCAGCGCGGGCAAACTCGGCTATGGTCTCGCCCTTGCCACCCACCATGCGCAAGGACCCATTCGGCGTCAGGCCCCAGCTCTGCGCATTGCCCATGGCCCCCATCGACTTGCGGCAGGGCGCCGGCATGCCCACCGAAGCCTTGGGAACCTTGCCCGTGATGTTGAGCTGGATACGGCATTTCAGGTTATTCTTCGGCACGGCCATGTCCCACTGGCCGGCCACGGTCTTCGAGGCATCGGAGGTCAGCGCCAGCAGATCATCTGCCGGTTTGGCCGGTGCCACGACCTGGGCCAGCGCAGTGCCAAGCGACAGGACCAGCGCGGCGGGAATGAGAATGGTTTTCATGATCTGCAAGGCCATCGTCAATTTGCCCCTATTTCTTATCCCACGGTGTTTCTGGCACCGGGGTGATCGGTCCCTTGCCGGAGAACCACGAGGTCAGATTGTCCACCACGAGCTGGCCCATGAGCTTGCGCGTGTGATGCGACGCCGAGCCGACATGCGGGAGCAGCACGACATGCGGCATGTCGATCAGCGCCTGCGGCACGCGCGGCTCATCCTCGAACACATCAAGACCAGCCGTGAGGATCATCTTGTCAGCCAGTGCCTTGATCAGCGCCTGCTCATCCACCACCGTGCCGCGCCCCACGTTGATGAGGATGCCATCTGGACCCAACGCTTTGAGCACTTCTGCGTTGATAATGTGATGCGTGTCTGGACCTCCCGGCGCAATCGAGAGCAGCACGTCCACCGCCTTCGCCATGCCGACCAATGTCTTGTGGTAGGTATATGGGACATCGGCCTGCGGCGCGCGGCCGTGATAGCTGATCTCGACGCCAAAACCTTCCAGCCGCTTCGCGACCGCCTTGCCGATGCGGCCGAGCGCCAGAATACCGATCTTGCGATCACGCAGCGTCGTCGTCAGCGGGTAATTGCCTTTCAGCCACTCGCCGCGACGCAGGAAGGCATCGGATTGCGGCAACTGGCGGATGGTGGATAGCAGCAGCCCAACGGCCAGATCCGCCACCTCATCCGTCAGTACATTTGGCGTGTTGGAAACGAGAATGCCGTTCTGGCCGCACCAGGCTGCATCGACACCGTCGTACCCCACGCCAAAGTTGGAGACGAACTCCACCTTGGGGAATTGTTTCAGATAGGATCCATCCAGCTTCTTCTTGAACCCGCCTGCGATGGCGCGAATCGAGCCGCTATGGGCCTTGATGAAAGCCGCTTCGTCCTTCTGCTCCCACAATTTGTGCAGCGTGAAAGCCTTGTCGATGCCCTCCATGATCAATGGCATCGTGGGGGTCTGGATCAGCACAGAGATCGACTTCAAGGCGGACGGCAAAGGCAGGACTCCCACAATCGGCTGCGACCCAAAGATTCGGGTTCAGGCGGTTTTTAACAGATTGTCGCCAAGACGCCCGATTTGCAAGGAAATGACATATCAAAAGCATTGATCCATACCGGTTCTCACAGCTATCCCTGTCGAAACCACACAATGGAGGCAAACATGCTGCTGAAAGACCGTATCTGCGTGATCACAGGTGCAGGTAGCCCGCGCGGGCTGGGACGGGCGACGGCAAAGCTTTTCGCAGAGCATGGGGCGAAAATCGCTGTGCTCGATATCGACCTTGATATGGCCCGCGAGACTGCCGCTCAGCTCAATGGCCGTGGCCACATGGCGCTCAAATGCGATGTGACGAAGCGCAAGGATTGCGACAAGGCCATCGCCCGCATCATCGCGCGGCACGGGCGGATCGATGCGTTACTGAACAATGCGGGTATCACCGCGCCAGAGCGCCTGCTGGCCGTGACGGATGACATCTACAACCGCATCATGGACATCAACATGCGGGGCTGTTTCCACATGACGCAGGCCGTGGTGCCATTCATGCGCGCGACAAAACAGGGCTCGATCATCAACATGTCCTCGGTCTCGGCCCAGCGCGGCGGCGGCGTATTCGGTGGCACACCCTATGCGGCAGCCAAGGGCGCGATGCTGGGCTACACCAAGGCCTGCGCCCGCGAGCTTGGGCCGGACAACATCCGGGTCAACGCGATCTGCCCTTCGCTGATCGATACCGACATTACGGCGGGCAAGATGACAGATGAGCAGCGCCAGGGCGTGCTGGCGACCATTCCCATGGGGCGGGTGGGTACGCAGATGGATGTGGCGGGATGCTATCTCTTCCTCGCGTCAGACCTCTCGGCTTATGTCACGGGTTCGGAGATCGATGTGAACGGCGGTAGCCATATTCACTGAAGAGAAAGTGGAGGCCCAGCCCTGGACTTGAACCAGGGATGCGGTGCACTTGCGGTGCAACGGGGTCGCCGCTCTCTGCTATCGTCTGCCATATCAAGGGCTTGGCAATCGCACTCACCGCATTTTCATGCAGAAAACCGCAACAAGTCGCACGCTTCCGCACAAAAAAAGACCCTGCCGAAGCAGGGCCAGTCTGGGAGGAAACGACGGAAGGTCCGTCACCCCTCCGGGCTGATGGATGGCAGCGCGAAGCTCTATTTGCCAATCGAGAACCCTTTGATCATGGCCGCGATGAACATAGCGGCCAACGCTCCGATCACCGCCTTGCCGATGATGCCGCTGGCCTTGTCCGTCGCGATGCGGAAGCGGCGCATGAATCGGAAGTCTTCACGCGCGCTTTCCACGTGGTCATGCTCGGAGACGCTGAGGCCAACATGATCGAACTCAGCCCGCACAGCCTCGCGGATGAGCGACTTCAGTTCTTCCGGTGTGATCGCCAGCGTCTTGGCAGAAGCCATTAGTCAATTCCTCTTCCAGCATCCCACAGCAATGCCTGCTTCCCGCGCCTCGGCCACTTCCCACGGATTACGCGCGCCAGCCAGTTCACCGGCCAGCCGCTGGCACTGGGCACTCGCCAGTCCGCGCGTCTGGCAAGCGGCCAGCAGCGCGACAGTCGCGCACACGACGACGTGCAGCATTTTCAGCATTTCCATCCTCCACGATTTCCTGTTTGGCCTGTTCACGCCCCTGCGCACGCCCGCCGTCGCTGATCAGCTTCACCAGCTGCCAGCTGGCCACCGCCAGCAGCGCGACCATCGCCAGTGCCGAGAGAGCCATGGCGATAGCCTTGTTCTTTTCCAGCCAGAGCTTGATCATAACCCGAACCTCACATGCTTCAGCCAGCGTTCGCGGATCACGAACAGGCCGAAGCCCACGCTCACCAGAACCGAGAGCGCCAGCACCGTCTTCCAGTCGATACCCGCCAGCGCACCAGCAAACGGCACACCGACGAGCTGGAGCTTGTCGAGGATCGTGGCCCAGAGCGTCTTGCTCTTCACGAACGGCTTCTCGATTTTGGGCCGGTCTTCGGTTTCCACCGGCTTGGCAGGCGGCAGCGGCGTGCTCTGGCTGTCCGGCTTCTGCCCCGGCGTCATCGTGATGTCGCCCTTGCCATTGAAAAAACCGATGCGCAGCGCATCCTCGAAATGCCTTGCATAGCCTGCAATGAGTGTGGCGCGGTCGCGGCCATTGACCACGACGCGGCACTTCACGTAATCAAGGCCGAATTTGATGCGGTAGTCTTTAAGGCTCTTGCCCGTGAACCAGCCCAGCATCGAGCCTTCAATCAGGATCCGCGCCGACCAATAAGGGTCCAGCGCCAGATCGGGATTGTTGACGAAGTCCTCGTTGAAATATCGGCTCACCAGCGCGTAGTTGCGCTTCCACGTCAATTGCACGTCACCACGGCCATAATAGACAAGGCCGGTGTCCGGGTCTTTGCGGCCATAGGCGCGGCCTTTGCCTTGGCCGATCTCGCGCACGGGCTGCATGGTGTGTGCCGTCTCGTGATACGATGTCGCAAGGATGTAGGCGAGGAACGTGAAATGATCAGCCGGGCGTGTGGCGTTCCATGCGGCGATGATGCGCTCGCAGCCCTGCACCTGCTCCTGTGTCATTGAGCCCGCAAACACGCTGGCGCGGATGCGGTCGAAGAACGCCTTGTTGTCAAACCAATTGCCGCCGCCACGGCGCGCGGCCAGCCCTTGCTCTGCATTGGTCAGTCCGGGAACATCAGCTCCGTGCATGTCCGTTTCTCCCTACGCTGCCGCCAGCCAGTGAAACAGCCAGGGCGTGGCGTTCAGTGCGCCGTTGGCCTCCACTGTGAACTGCGTGCTGGTGATGCTGGTGACGCGGTAATAGGCGACTGCCGACGCGCCCAGGATCGTCTTGGGCGTCACCTGGATATTGACGGGCGTCCGCGCCAGCCCGTGGTTGATCACCACGCTGGAGGCGCTGCCGTTGATCTGGCTGTCGCCCCGGCTTTCGGTGGCAAACCCGGGGTTGTGGCGCACTTCCAGCGCCGTGCTGGGGCTGTCCACGCCCAGCTGGCCGTTGCCGCTGATCATGTTGTTGGCGATCAGGCCGGTGACACCGGCCACGGTCTGGATGCCGTCGCCCTTCGTGGCGTTGCCGTTGCGGCAGATGATGCAGTTGCGCACGATCAGATCGACGTTGGCATTGGGCGCGTCGATGCCGTGGCCACCGCCAGCCGCCAGACCGTTGTCGGTGATCTCCACACCGTCGAGGACGACAATGCAGCCGTTCAGGTTGGCGGCAGTCCCCTGCGCATTGAACAGCCGCCCGCCGGTCATATGGATCAGCGGCCGGACAGCGGAGCCATCCACCGGCGCGCAGCGCAGAAGGTTGCCCGCCGCATTGGAGTTGCTGGCCAGCCACGCCCCGTCGATCATCACGCGGTCAACGGCGGAGCCTTCGATGTTCAGGTTGTAACTCGAACAGAGATCCAGCACGCATCTGTCCGACAGGAACACTTCGCGGTTACGCACATTGCTCAGTGTCTTGTCAATGACGACGCCGTTGCCGCAGATCGAGACATCAATGTCAGCTGCGTAGACCCCGCCGCAGCCGCCGCCGACACGCACGGCGGTGTCGCAGTTCAGAAAGCGCAGCCGCTCGTCCAGCGAAATTTCCGCGCCGAACGTGCCGTCGCCGCCATGCATGCGCACGCCATCCTGCGCAACCACGATCTGGCTCTGGCCTTTCACGACGATATCGGCGAAGCGCTCGAAGAAATAGCCATGGGCAATGCGGTGGCCGCCTGCCGCGCCGTAGTCTTCAAGCGAACCCAGCCAGACGTTGTCGAATTCGGACTGCGTCAGGCGCTGCGCCCGGAATACCTGCTTTCCGGCCTGCTGCACGCCGGTGGGCCAGATGCGGAAATTGGAAAACCGGTAGCCGACGAAACCATTCACGTCATCGCCAATCCGGATGAAGTCATCGTTGGTGAAGGTCGGCTGCAGCACCGTGTCATAACCTTCACCCTCAAAGCCCGCGCCGACGCGCTGCGTGAAGGTGAACTTGGCGCTGTAGGGCAGGACATGGCCCGGCAGCTTGACAACCATTCCCGATTGCGCCGCCGCCGACAGCGGCGCGAACCAGTCGGTCACTCCGGTGGGATCGACGCCGGGCGCCAGAAAATCATACAGATGTTTCCACTGGCCGACCTTGGTGTCCAGCCATGTGGCCGTGGCGTTGTAGATCAGGCTGCGGCTGGCGATGGACCATCGCGCGGTTCCGACTGTGACAGGGACGAAGGTCCAGCTGGCGGCATCCGCCGACCAGACGGCAGTATTCCCGCTCTGCCCCAGCCACGCGCCGGTTGCTCCGGCATTGACCGCATAGGTGTCGCCGTTGGCGGGCGTCACGGGCGGCGTCATCTGCGCGGCCAGCACAGACGTGATGCCGGTCAGCGCAATGGAGACGGCGGTGGCGGCCTCGATAATCCGGATGCGCCGCCGGTTCTCGGCGGAGCGCATCGCGGCTTCGTTCAGACGCCGCTCCAGATTGACGGGGCTGTAGGTGTCGTTGACGGCGATTGTGTCGGGCTGCACCGCTGGCGTCACCCGTTCGATCAGCAGCGTCTGGGGAGCGGCGGGCATGCCGCCCAGCGGCGTCACCACCATATTGCTGTTGATGTCGAGAGACGACGTGAAATGCACGCCGCGCACCAGCGTCACGCCTGCGCCCGTCTTCACCGCAACATCAATGGCGGCGGCGGCCTTGAAGCCGGTCGTGAATTGCGTCTCGGCTCCCGTCCAGTTGCGGACAGCGAAGCACAGTTCGGAAGTGACCGGCACGGCAGAAGCCCTGACAATCCTTCAGACGGTTCTCATCGTCCGAAGGCGGCGCTCACATCGGGGGCACGGCCGGGTTCGAAGCGGCCAGGTCCCCAGTGGAAGCTCTGTCCCCACTGCTTTTGAGCGTCCCGTTCGATACGCGCGAAACGCTCGGGTGCGCGGTCATCGATCATCAGGGCAAGTTGATCGATGACACTGCGCTGGAGTGCAAGCCGGGCATACCAGAGGGATGATCCCGGAACAAGACCGGCTGCGGCATAAAGTGCGTCTCCGGCGAAATGCGTCTTCTCGCCTTTCACAGCGCGGCCGAGATTGGCCAGAATGAAATCACCCAGCACCTTTTCCGCCACGGCCGCTGCCGGACCGGCAGCAGTCGCGACCATGGTTGCACCGTTGCGGGTCTGGTCCTGAAACAGGAAATCGCCGAAGATGCCGAAGCCGCCGCCCTGGATGGCGGCAGCACCCCATGCACGCAGGCCTTTCGGATCATTCGGGTCCATGCTGACCGGGTCCTTGCCGTTGGCAACCTGCTTGGCCTGAAACGCCACCATCCCCATCATCCACATGCCGATGAAGGTGATGCCTGCATGGCTCAGCCGCTCACCATCCCAGCCCCGCGCCGTCGCCCGCGCCATATGCGAATTGGCGAACGTCAGGCCGAAGCCTTTGTATTGCCGGAAAAAGCGCCGAACTTCACCACTGATCGTGCCGGGCTGCGACTGGCCCTTGAAAAAGGCGTTGCTGGTCGCGCTGCCCTCGATCACGGCATGATCCATCTCGGAGTTGATCATCTGCTGCCAGCGGTCAGCAGCGCGCAAGGCGTCGGTTGTGCCGATCTCGCGGATGCTGTTGGCGGTCAGGAAGCGGGCGTTTGGCGTCGGCTCCTGCGGAATGGCCGTGCGGATCACATCCCAGTCAGCGATACCAAGACCATAGCGTTCCAGCATGGCCTGATTGCCCGCTGGCAGATCGCGGAAACCGGTCTTCATACGGTTGGCCATGGCTCCCATGGTTTCCATGGCGAAACTGGCCCGCAGCACAGCCGTAGTGCGACGCAGGCCGGAAGCGCGGATCACGACGTTGGCGAGCTGCGCCGCCTTACCGGTGCGCACGGTGTCCCCGATGAACCGGTCATTGGACCGCATGACATGGGCGATGGATGTTGCGGCAACGCCCAGCTGCGCCGCGTTCAGGTCGAAGTCCTTTTCCGTCATGCCCTTGATCGCGCGGCTGATCATGGCGAGAGCGGGCAGGTCGTTCATGCGCGCCACGCTCATCATCACCCATGGATCGGTGATCGAGCTGATGACAGCGGAGCCCATCTGCACGGCCACGAAACCGGAGCGGGCTTCGGAGGCGCGGTGCGCCCATTCGATGTTGACCGGCACATTGTTGGCATTGGTGACTTCGGCCACGAGGTTGTCGAAGCTGCGGCGTCCGGAGCGCAGCTGTGCCTCGATCCGCGTGTTGGCTTTCAGGGCGGCATCGGCATCTTTCGGATTGGCCAATCTTGCCTGCTGCGAAAACCGCGCCGCCTCCCGGTCGAACAGCGACCGCATGAACTGGATGGTGCCTTCCGGATTGGGACCCAGCACCTTCACCAGCGCAATGTCATCGGCCATACGGCTGATGTGATTGGTCATCACCTCATAGACAGACGAAGTTTCGCCGACGGTTTCGGCAAACTCCCGCCAGCTGGCGGCATCCTTGAAGATCAGGAACCGCATGTCGGAATGGCGTGAGGCCAGCATCGAGCGGCCCTGCCGCGCCGCCGATGGCGGGCCGTCCGCCCCGTTGTTGATGACGCTCTGGTGCATCTCGGCAATCAGCCGGTCCAGCTTCTCGTTGCTCAGCACCGCCCCGGTTTCGAAATCCACCATGGCCTCGCGCTTTGTCGTCCGGAGCACCAGATCACGGTAGTCGTCGAAGGCAATGCTGCGCACCTTAAGCGGATCCTGCCGGGGATTGGGGATGCGCCAGTCTTCCCGTTCGGCAATGCGGATGCCCACGTCGTTGGCGGCTTTCCACAGAAACTGGTGCGTCCGGCCCCAGCTTTCCATCACGGTGCGCGCCTGCGGCGACACCTGCGCCGCCTTGTCGAACAGCGCATCCAGCACGTCGATTTCCAGCGCGCGCTCGGCTTTCAGGCCCAGCATTTTCGGCTGCAATTCGCCCAGCGCTTCCCGGAACAGCACGTGCGACTGGTCGATGATGTTCTTGCTCTCGTAGGTGACATTGATGCCCGGCACGATCTCTGCCGGGTCCTTGTCGAAAAAGGACCGCATTGCCATCGGCAGGGGCGAGCGGTTGACGTCCTGCTTGCCCGTGACGAGATTGACCACGCCCCGCTGCCACAAAGGCTGCTTGCCCTGCTCCAGCAGCGTGCCGTAGCTCACCTCATAGGCATGCTGGCGCTTCAGCACCATGAGTTGCGCCTCGGCGGTGCCCAGCGCAATCTCGGCTTTCCGTGCCGCAATCTTCGTGCTGTCGTCCAGCGCCTGCTCGGCAGCTTTCACGGCGGCGTCACGCGCGCCCAATCGCTTGGCATACGTCTCTTCGAACGTCTCGATCATGCTGGCGAGGTCCATGCCGATGGTGCGCTCGACGATGCCCGATTTGATCTTGGTGCGCAGGCAGTTCAGGGGTGTCATGCGGCGATTCCTCCGCCCGCGCGGGCAATGCAGTCCGTCAGTTCGGTGATGGCCGTGCGCTCGTCCGCCAGCCGCTGCATCATGGTGCGCGCTGGCACAGCTTCTAGGGTGCCGTCCGGACGCGGCACGTGCAATGTCATCTCGCCACCCGCTTCGACCAGCACGGCGTCCATGCGGACGGCTATGGGATCGGGTGCGGCGGGTTTGGGATCAATCTTGTCTTGGGGCTTGGGTTCGGGTTTTGGAGCAGCCACAGGTTCGGGGGGCAGTGCGGCAACAGCATCATCTGCCAACTGCCGGTTGCCCGTTGCCGGTTGCCCCTCCGCGTTCGGCTTCTCCGCCGCCGCCGTCATCACCCGGCCCAACTCGACATTCGACAGGTTTTCCCCGGCAAACCGCGCCGCCCGCAGAAACTGCCCGGCATCGGCGGCATCACCGAACAGGCCACCGCCCTGGTGCATCAGGGCGCGGCTCACGGCATGGTCCATCCGCTCGGCCACGCGCTTGCGGCTGGCCGCCTGTGTCAGGTCGTCATCGGCATAGAACAGCCGCACGGCGGCTTCCACATCCGGCTTCACCATGCCCTTTTCGATATCGGCCTGATCCAGCAATTCCCGCACGGGTCGGCCTTCCTTGCGGGCCTTCGCGACTAGCTCATAGGCCGACAGCAGGGGCCGCGTCGGGTCCACCTCCAGCGGCACGCGCCCGTCGGCAATGGCCGCTTTCAGTTGCGCCACACTGGGGCTCACATCGGCCATGGCTCCAAGGATGGCGCGGGCTTCCTCGTCTGTCGCCTCGGTCAGGGCCTGCACCACGGCCTTGCTTTCCCAGGCCTTGGCCACAAGGGCCGCCTCGATCCGCCGCGCGCCTTCCTGCGACAGGCGGCCATTGCTGTCGATGGCTCCATTGCGTTCGGTCTGGCCAAGGGCGCGGTCCACGAAACCGCGCACGAACGGCGCGTTGCGGGCATCGCTGACATTGCCGCCCATCCACAATTGCATGGCGCTGTCATCGAGCATCCGGGCATCGGTGAAGGCGCGTTCCGTGGCGCTCAATCCGGCCACGGCGGGTTTGTTGCCTTCCACCGTGAGCTTCACCCGGTCTGCCGGTGTCAGTTCGTCCATGCGGATGCGCACGAGGACAGGCTCGTTCATGCCCGCCGTGTCAAAGCCCATGTCGTCGAGCTTCTGGCGATAGGCCTGTGCCGTCTCGGGGTTGCGGCGATAGGCCGTCTCGATGGCGAGCACGCGCCCGTTGCCGCTTTCCACCAATCCGTCCGGGCCGACGAGCGGCGCGCCGTGATCCAGAACGGGCGAATGCATCAGCAATTCCGGCTGCAGATTGGCGGCAATCTGGTTGATCTGGTCAGACGACACACCGCGCGCCCGGTCACGCGGCTGCAAGGCCTGCGGATAGTCCGGGTTCAGCACGCCATCGGCGCTGTGGCTGGTCTGGATGCTGCCGCGCTCGACCAGGGCATAGCGCACGCCCAGACGGTTGCCGTCCGGGCGGATCACCTGCTGGATGCCGTCGAAACTCAGGCCGGGCGTTGCCGCTGGCATCGCGCCGCCTTCGTTCATGAACCGGGTGGCGTCCTGAAAGCGCATCTGTTGCGCGGGCGTCGATCCCGCCAGTTGATCCGTCAGGGCATCGGCTTCGGCATGGCGGGCGAGCGCCGCGAAATCCTGCGGTGACAGCGCATCGAGCTGCGCGGTCTCCTCTGGCGACAATCCGGGAAGCCGCTCACGCGGGCCGGAAACGGGGGCTGCTGCGTCAAGACGCGCCTGCGCCTGCTGATCCGCCGTCGGGCGGTCTTGCAGCGGCAGGCGCTGGCCCTCCATCGGGAAGTCACCTTGCGGGCGCAAGGCCGCGCGCTCGATGGCGGCAGGATCAAAACTGCCGCTGTCGATCAACTGCTGCATCTCGGCTCCGACACGCCATTCCGAACCGCCGCGCACGGCATCGACCACGCGGGGAACGGCGGCGCCCGCCGCCTTGAACAGACCGGCAAATCCGGCTTGTGCCAAACCGGCGGTCAAGACATTCTCGATGCTGGAGCTTTCCAGCCCCAGCTCCTCGCGGCGGAAGCGGATGCCCGGTTCCTGCACGGCCTGCGTTCCAGCGCCGATCAGGAATTCCCGCCCCAGCCATTTGAGTGCCGGACCCTTGGCAGGCCCGCCCAGAGGGGCGAGCGCCAGATTGACCGGATCGACAATGGCGCGGGCGGCCTGCGCGGCAAAGCCCACGGCCATGGGGGTGAGGCCACGCTGGTTGGCCCGGATTTCATCAGCTTCGGCCAGTGTGTCGGCGGCGCGCTTGCGGGCACGGCCCCGCACATCCTTGTAGTCCTGCAGCAGCTTCGACTGCTGGTCGGGCAGGCTGTCCACGATCTTGGCGAGAGTATCCACCTTGCCGTCGAAGGACCGGCCCAGATAATCCAGCCCGCGATCACGCGCCAGATCCATGACATTGCGCCCGGTAATG
>JANPDL010000024.1:0-150046 GCA_031431475.1 Hyphomicrobiales bacterium | reverse complement strand
TTCAGCACGTTCTGGTAGAGGAGCGTGACGTACTGGGCGTTCGTCGGACTGCCGTAAAGGTTGAAGAACTCCTGGCTCGCGACGAAGCCGGTGGCGACGGAGAGGAGAGAGGTTCCACCGTCAAGCTCATTGGTCCAGTTCGCCTGACCGCCGTCGTCCGCCGCGCGACGGAAGCAGGCGAGATACAACCGCTGCACCGACATGGCGTTGCTGGTCCAGGCCACCACGCCGTCGCCAATCAGCAGGTCGGCGCTGGCCCCGCCATCCAGGCTGTCCGCCCCGAGGCCGCCAATGAGCGTATCCGCACCGCCGTTTCCGATGAGCATATTCGCCGCGCTGTTGCCCGAGATGCTGTCGTTGCCCGAGCCGCCGGTCGCGCTCTCGATCAGGGACGCCGCATTGTTCTGATATTGCAAAGCATTATAGACGTTGCCCGAGGCAAAGTTGTTGTTGCCGAGGTTGGCGCGCTGCAGGCTCGACAGCAGTGACCAGCTTCCAGGAACGAGGTCGACGTTAAGATTGCTGCTGTAGTTGGAGAAATCGTAGGTGTCTGTGCCGCCGCCGTCCCAGATTGTCAGGAGGATGCGGTTGGCGCCGGGTGCTCCCTGCCCCTGGCCGTTGACGAACATCTCGCCCGTGGTGGCGCTGAAGGTGTATGTCGTGTTGCCGCTGTTGGTAGTGAAATCCGCGCCGTACAGGTGCTGCAGGGCCGCAATGTCCAGCATCATCAGGGTCTGCGGGTAGCCGTACTCCTCGTTCGTGTAGGTTTTGAACACCTCCAGATCCTGGTTCACGTAGGAGCGGTAGCTCATCACGGTGAATTCGACGGAATCACGGTTGGCTGCAACGGGTTGGCTGATGACGCCAACATCATCCTCGTAGACGCCCGTGCCACCGATGTAGGTGTGGGAATGCTTGAGACCGAGCGCATGTCCAATCTCGTGCAGCGCGGTCGCCCAGCCATAGCTTCCCCTCACGGGAGAGTCGTAGGAAGCATCCAGCCCAAACCAGATGTCGCCGCCCTTGGAAGGGCCGGTATCAGGGAGGTAGGCGTGCGCCGTGTCAGTGTAGCCTGTCCTGCCTACCAGCATCGTCGCCGCAGCCGTGTTTGCCGTCTGGGTGATGACGAGACCCGAAACGGCGGATATCTGCGCCATCGCGAAGGCAACAGCCGTGGCTAAACCGCCCGTCACGGGCTGGAAGCTGCCATTCTCATCGACGGCGGGGTTGGAGTAGATCGAGGATGAATACTGGCTGGCGAGCGTGGGCAGCGCGTAGGTCAGCGAAGTCGACGCCCATTTGTAGCCCGAGATCAGGGCGTCAATATTGACAACTCCCGATGCCGACGCAGTGCTGGCTGTTCCGTATCCCATCGGTCGAATTGTCCCCGGACTCTCAGTTGGCCCGCATAAGCTTCATTGGTATGTCCGCGATATAAGCGATGTTGTCTGAATTTTCGTTTAACCAGCCCAAGACCAGAGCCATGTCACCTGCACTGGCCACGCCAACTGCGACACGGTCATTGATCAGGACCAGATACGGCGGCTCGTGACGCGACGTCAACGTACGCGAGCGAATGTCTGGACAAGAGCGCCCCAAGGTGTCGCACCAGGGCGTTCTGAAACCATGGCGAGCGCTCCAGCGGAGCGCGATGCATAGTCCGAGCGGTCATCGAGTACGGTTCGCAATGCTGCGGCGAGCCCGGATGCTGTCGCATGGAGCGCTATCCATCCTGCCCGGCCATAGCCGATCTGCTCAGGCAAGGCTCCTACAGGCGTCACGAGAGCCGGTAGCCCGAAAGACATCGCCTCGGCAAGGACACCGGACTGGCTGGCTTCGCGGTAAGGACAGATCAGGATATCATGATGATCGAGGATCACATCGATTTCGTCTTCGAGTATCAACTCCAGCCTGGACAGATCGACCTGGGGAAAGGCGGCGAAAGCCTGTAGAACAAATTCCCGCTCCTTGCCGCTGCCTGCAATCGTTAGCCGCCAGTCGTTGCGGCCACGAAACTCGTGAAGCGCTGTAGCCAGGATATCCAGACCTTTGTAGGCCAGAAGCCGCCCCAGAAAGAGCAGACGCAATGGCCCGGGACCGAGCTGCCGCGACTGCGTGCGGTGGCGCGTAACATGGAGCCCAAGCGGCGCCACCATAAGGCTTTCACTGCGCGCAGGGCCCAACAAGTGACGGACGTTCTCGCCAACAAAAAAGGAAACCGAGACGACACTGCTCGCGGAGCGAATCAACAGCGATTGCGTCAACCTCTGCATCGCAGGCGCGTAGTCGCCAGGGTGAGGCGCAGGATCATGAATTACATAGATGAAAGGCAGGTCCTTCAGATACAGCCAGCCAGTGAGCGGCAAAGCCTGCGCAAAATTCATCGGAACGACCACGACATCCGGACGAAATCGCGTGATCTGGCGCTGCAGAGCGGATATCCGCCCTGGCAAGCTGGACGCGAGTTGAATGGCTGCCTTCCTCCCAACGGGCCCGCTGACCGTAGCGACGTCGGTCACAACAGACTGCGCCAAATCAAGCCAGGCGTTGTCTGCATGCAGCGACAAGGCCAGCGACTCAGCTCCATGACTTTCAGAAATCTCCTGACAAATGCGATGGGCGAGCCGGATCCCCGCTCCGCTTGTTCCCCAGTACAGAACCAGAGTTCGCGGCTTTGGCATGCTTGTTTGAAACGGGTAAAGCAAATTCAAACGTTTTCACAGTCGATCCGGTGATCTTGAAGCGAAGGAGTGGCATCGGTCTGTATAGATGTCAACGTCGGAGCAGGATTGTGTCCGTTTGGACTACGCCTCTTGAGGCGGACAGGATCAGGCTGCGGCCACTGCTGGGGCAGCTAACCTCGGCCTGCAGAGGCATACTCCGCCGACCGCGGCCTTGGCTGGCAAATTGTTCGGTTAGAGCAGGTCAATCGGTCTGCCCGACCGTATCGCCCTGTCGGAACTCGACCGTATGGGTGATCCCAGGCAATCCTGATTAGGGCGTTTCGTCAATCAACGCTTGCACACGCCGCGCCGATCCCTCATCCCGTCGACCCGCACTTCGGGCTGGATTGCGCGGGTGAAATCCTCTACCCCAAGGCAAGGATAACGTTTACTGGTGAAGGTCATTGTCTTTTCTCAAAATTATCTGGCGATATCGCCACTTCGTAATGTCGTCAATTCGAGCCGAACAGAAGGGCCGCTTCGCGCGCTCGTGGCTCGGCAACGCCTGGTTCGTTCTACATCCGTTGGCACAGTCGCTGGTGTTCGCGTTGATACTGTCCGAGGTGCTGGCGGCGCGGCTGCCGGATACCGGCAACAAGGCGGCCTATGCCATCTTCGTCATGTCAGGCATGGCGGCTTGGGGACTGTTCACTGAAATCGTCAACCGAAGCCTGACCATGTTTCCGGATAACGCAGGTTTCCTGAAGAAGCTGGCTTTCCCCCGGCTCTGCTTGCCGATGATCGTGCTGGGCAACGCCTGGTTCAATCATCTCATCCTGCTGGCGGTGATGTTGGTCGTCTTTGTCGCGTTTGGCCATTACCCGACCGCGACCTGGCTTGCAGTTCCCTTGGGCATGATCCTGATTTCGATGTTCGCTTTCGGACTCGGCGTTACGCTCGGGGTAGTCAACGTCTTTTCTCGCGACGTCGCGCAGGTTCTCGCCGTTGTGCTCCAGATCTGGTTCTGGCTCACGCCGATCGTCTACACGCGCGCCATGCCTCCCGAAAGCTTCCGCTGGATATTCTCTTTTAATCCGCTGGTTCCGTTAGTCGAAGTTTACCAGAAAGCGCTGCTCTACGGTACCTGGCCCGATCTCTCGGCGCTGGCCTGGCCGACGCTGATTGGTACCCTCCTCTTCGCCAGCGCCTTCATGCTGTTCCGCCGCGCCGGTCCCGAGATCGTGGACGCGCTATGAGCGCCGTCGTCGTCGCCCAAAACCTAGGCAAATCCTACCGCACCTACGCCCACGAATTATGGCGGACATGGGGTTGGATCACGGGCCGTCCCTCGGGCTTCACGGATAACTGGGTCCTGCGGGACGTCTCCTTCACTCTCGAAAAAGGCGAGAGTATTGGCATCCTTGGCCGAAACGGGGCCGGAAAAAGCACACTCTTGAAGCTGCTGGCGGGCACCGTCTCACCCACGGAAGGCTCGATCGCGATGAATGGGACGGTGAGCGCGATCCTCGAGCTCGGCGTCGGCTTCAATGCGGAGTTCACCGGCCGTGAAAACGCCATGCATTCGCTGATCCTGTTCGGTCTGTCAGCCGCAGAGGCGGAGGCGATCGTGCCGGAGATTGAGGCTTTCGCGGACATCGGCGAGTATTTCGACCGTCCACTCCGCACCTATTCCAGCGGAATGAGCGTGCGCGTCGCTTTTGCCGCTGCAACCGCCGTACGGCCCGATCTGCTCATCGTCGACGAGGCGCTCGCGGTCGGCGACGCCTATTTCCAGGCGAAGTGCCATGAACGCATCCAGAAGTTCCGCGAGAACGGGACAGCCTTCATCTATGTGTCGCACTCCGCCAGCGAGGTCGCGATGCGTTGCGAGCGGGCCATTTTTCTCAAAAAGGGCCGAATGGAGATCTCCGGAAACGCCCGCGAGGTCTCAAACATTTACCTGGACGACCTCTTCGGCAAGGGGCGTCCGGGCGGACCAGAAGCGACCGGCGTCGAGCCAGAGTCCGTCAAGGGGCCGGCGTTCTCCGCCGACGCCGCAGACGTCTACGCGACGAGGATGCACTACCGGAAGGACGAATATCGCTGGGGCGACGGCGGTGTATCAATCTGCGATTACGCCCTGCTGGCCGACGGCGACCTCTTCCCTACCACGCTGCGGACGCGGCAGATGGTTCGTGTGGCCTTCAAGGTGCTGTTCCAGCGTCCTGTAGAGAGGCCCGTCTACGGGCTGCTGGTGAAGACGCTTGACGGCATGTTCGTCTATGGCACGAATTCGATTCTCGTCAGGGACGGCGCATCGATGAGCCCCGCGTCGACCGGCGACCTGCGGCTCGCAGCCTTCGATCTGCCGATGCTTCTCAACACGGGCTCCTATCTTCTGTCCGTCGGCGTGTCAGAGCAGGACGGCAGCGGCGAACTGGTGCCGCTCGACCGTCGCTATGATTCAATCCTCGTGCCGGTCGAGAATGAAACGCCGTTGCCGGGTCATATTGATCTTGGCGCCGCATTCAGCCTGACGGCACTGACCGGAAGCGTGATCGGTAGCGGATAGCAAGCATGACGCGGAGCGCACAGACGGTGGCCGAGCTAGTCGCCGCCCTTCCCGAACTGTATCAGCCCATTTTCGGGCACCCCGAATTCCAGGGTGCCTCGCGCATGACCGAAGATCGGGTAGCGCTCATAAGGCAAGCGGCCAAGGCCTTGGCCGAGCGGCTGGGGCGGCCGCTTCGGGTTCTCGATCTTGGTTGCGCACAGGGCTATGTCAGCCTGAGCCTCGCCACCGACGGGGCGAAAGTAACCGGCATCGACTCCTTACCGCAGAACGTGGCAGTAGCCCGCGCCTTGGCGGCCGAGAATCCAGGGCTCGCGGCCGCGTTCGAGGAGGGAACCATCGAGGACGCGATCGCCGCTCTGGAGCCCGGGGCCTTCGATCTCGTGCTGGGCCTCAGCGTGTTCCACCACATCGCGCATCAGCGCGGCCTGGAAGCGGCGGTGGGGCTGATCGCCAAGGCGGCGCAAACGACGGAGGCGGGCATCTACGAACTGGCGCTGGCCAGCGAACCCGTGCACTGGGCAGTCTCGCTGCCGGAGGACCACGAGGCCTTCCTCGCCAGCTACCCGTTCGTACATGAGTTGGCGCGTTTCCCCACACATCTCTCGGAACTCGACAGGCCGCTCTGCTTCGCCAGCGCCAAACACTGGTGGTTCGGCGGGGAATGCCGAAGCTTCGACCGCTGGACGGCCAAGTCGCACCCGCTGGTCGGCGTTAATCATGCTGGCACGCGCCGCTATTTCTTTGGAGAAGGGTACCTCGCCAAGCGGTTTCGTCTGATAGGACCGTTGAGTGAGCCCAACCAAACGGAGCTGCAACGCGAAAGCTCTGTTCTCGCCGCGCATGGGCAGGCTCTTACCTATCCCGCTCTCATAGAAAGTGGCACGTCCATCGACGAGGCTTGGCTCGTAAGGGAGCTCACGCCGGGGGAACTGCTCATTGATGTGATCGCGGAAGCACGGGACTTCGACGCTGATCGTGTCATCCGCGACATTCTTCAACAATTAGCTTCGCTGCAGGAACTAGGTTTATTTCATAACGATGTAACTGTCTGGAATGTTATCCTCACCCCAGATGGCAACGCACGGCTCATTGACTTTGGAGCTATCTCGCATTCCATGTTGAATTGCACTTGGCCGGAAGACTTGACGCATGCTCTTGTTGGTTTCGTGCACGCCGTCGTGACGCGCGAACCAGCCCGCGTTAATCCGATCCGACGACCATACATCAGCACGGCAAGCCTTCCCGATCAATATCGCAGCGCTTTTGATCGCGTTATGGCGCACACAACAAAATTTACTCCCGTCGCTCTTCTCGAGTTGCTCGGGCCATCTAACAAAGAATCCCAAGAGGTACATGACGCTCCGGATCCCATGCAGCGTTGGACTGCCTCAGCGGAGCGACATCTCAATGTCTTGGGTGATTGGATCATGCATCTTGCAGGCAAGATCGATGCGCTTGCCGGAGAGACTGCGGCGGCCTCCTCCCGGCTCGCCGGAGTCGAGGCCGAACTCGCCGCGCGCGCGGCGGCATTCGAAGCACTCTCAGGACGTCTTGCAAGCCAGGCCTACGTGGTCGAGGTGGCGGCCGTTGAGGCGAAGGCCCAGGCCGCCGATCTGACGGCGATCAAGGCGGCGAACCGGCAGCTTGGCGACGCGCTCGCAGCCCAGGCCGAACGGCTGGTGGAACAGGAGGCGTCGGCTGAACGCGAGGCTGCCGCACGCGCGGCAGCATTCGAAGCGCTCTCGGGACGTCTTGCGAGCCAGGCCTACGCGGTCGAGGTGGCGGCCGTTGAGGCGAAGGCCCAGGCCGCCGATCTGACGGCGATCAAGACGGCGAACCGGAAGCTCGGCGACGCGCTCGCAGCCCAGGCCGAACGGCTCGCGGAACAGGAGGCCACCGCCGAGCGCGAGGCGTCTGCGCGAGGAGTGTCCGACCGTACTATCGCTGGTGAACTCACCCGCCTCTCCAGGGACGCGGCGGCGGTTTCGACGCAGCTCGCTGAGATCGAACAGAACAGGGCACTGGAGGCTGTCCGCTGGACGCGGCGCGTCGAGCGCAGGGTTCTGGCAGCGTCATCGCGCGTCACCCGCATCTTCCGACGACCACCGCCGACCTGACTCTGCGCCGATGGTGCCCCTGCAAGCAGCCCATTCGTCGATGAAGGCCAGGAGCGTGTCCAGTGATGAAATCATGTGCGGCTCACCGCGCGCAGGCCCGTAAGTGAATTACGACAGCCACAGAACGGCGATGGATTTTTAACGGCCTGCTGGTCAATGCACGCTGTGCAATACAAACCTCAATTGCAGAAAAGTTTGGCCCTCCGGCGGCGTGGCGATCGGCCTCGCCCGGCCGGAGACAAGGTGGGGCGAGAGGATCATTCGGCCATCGACCGCTTTCAGCGCGAGCAGATCGGCGCCGGCGCGGGCGAGGCCCGCTGCGAAATTCACCGCGCTTCGAACGGCCTCGGCTTCCGGCTCCACGCCGAGCGCGGTGGCGGTTTCGAGAATCATCTCGACGTGTTGGAGTCGGATGTGGTCATAGCGGGCGCAGCCCTCCCGCTGGTGATGCGACTCGGCTACGCATCCGGCCTCGGCGAGGAGCGCTTCCGCCACGCCTTCTGGCGCGGCGGCAAGCCGGACCGGATCTAGGCGCAGGACAAGCATCTGACTGTTGCGCTGCACCGTCGTTTCGAATCCGCGGCTGGCGAGGGCCGCAGCCTGACGCCGGAGGAACTCGGCAATCTCCGTTTCTGCAAGTCTCAGTCTCTGTTCCGCCGTTTGCCGCGCAGCGCGAGCAGCGTCGTCGGCGGCGTCCTGGCGCGCGAAGAATATCTGCGCCGCCACGAGAATGATGAGGATAAACAGAACGCCGACAACCATGTCGAAGAACGGCTTGAAGTCGAACGGCTCCTCTTCGGTATCCATGCGAGGCCTCACGATCGTCCGCTCTCGAAGCGACTGAGGAGCAGGTCGAGCCGCTTGACAATGTCGAGCAGCGTGGCCGTCTCGCCGGGACCCTTCCTGTCGCTCAGCTTGGCGAGGCTGACTGCCTTTTCGAGCCGCTGGGTCAGCCGTACCCCGGCGCGCACGACCCGGCCCTGGGCGAAGCGAAAATAGATACTCACCAGAAGGGAGGCAGCGAGGGCCGCAACCGAAGTCAGGAACTTGAACGAGGAGGCGTTCAGGAGCTGGACGATCGCCTGTCGCGCCTCGTTGACGTCGCCGGTCCGGAAGCCGCGGGCGGCGAAATAGAGCGCCACCACGAGACCAAGGAAGGTGAGCAGCAGCCCGACCGATATGTAGTAGCCCGGCAGCGCCTGCATCAGGGAGCTGCGTTCGTGCTGCCCGGTCAGCGGCGATTCCGCGACATAGGCAGCGAAGGGGCGGCTTGGATACTTGCCGCTGCTGTCGATGTCGGCGGAGAGCGCCGCCCAGGGTGTGACCAGCAAGTTGTGCCTGGCCAAGCAGCGCGCCACCTCGGCGTCAACCGCCGTCCAGGAGCTCCAGCTCTCGGTTGTCTGCGGCAGCTCGCGCGCCAGCTCGGCCTCACAGGCGCTGAAGCTCCGAAGCGTCGGTCGCAGCACGCGCTGCGCATGCCAGGCCGTCACCGCTACAGCCGAAAGGAAGATGGCCGCCGAGGCCAGATAGACGAAAGGCGGGGCGTTGATGAGATCGACAACGGGGACGACCAGCGGTTTCACCCAGGCCGTCGTCCAGACGCCCAGCGCTGTGGCCGCATCGGGCATTACCGTGAGCCGATAGACGACCACGGCGAGGAGGAGGAGTGCAATCAGCTGCAACAACTTGAACACTACATCATCCTCGAACAGTCGGCATGAACATGCGCTTAGGCATCCACCGAAGCAACCGTCAAGGGCGCGGTGCCTCCGACTCTCCCAAGGTGCTCAGCCCTATCGACTGATCCGGCCTCGGCTCATCCTGTTCAACCCAAGCTGCTATCTCGGCGCTGACAGAGCGCCATGTCGGCAACTGAACGCCCGCTGCTTCGCGCCACAGTTGCGCTGCATTTCGATCATCCATCATGAATTGTACTGCGTTGGCTATCGATTCTGGGTCCATATTCTCAAGTTTGATCGCGCCAGCTGGAATTAAGTCTGCGCTTGGCAGCGCATTGGACATGATTGCCGGTATACCCGCATAAACCGACTCATACGGGGGCAAGCCAAATCCCTCCGTCTCACTTGGCATAATAACCGCCCGCGCCCGTCGCAAATGATGTCTGATAACTTCGTCTGTAAGCTGCGACAAAAAGGTTAAGCGCGGGTCTAATTTCCAACGATTGATGAAAGCAAAAACTTCATCTGCTCTTTCGCTAATGTATCCAGCCAGCACAAGATGTACTTCCGAGCCCGCATTCCATAGGCTTTGAAATGCTCGGGTTAGAGAGTGGCTGTTCTTGCGTGTTTCTATTGTGCCAAACGACAGAAATAATTGACGATCAGATGAAAATTCTTGTGCTTCCAAGGCCCGCGCCGGTGGATGACCTTGGCCTTGTAAAGCCCGTTGATGGTCTCGGCGAGAGCATTGTCATCGGAATCTCCGACACTGCCGACATACGGCAACCGAGTCCCTACCGGACGGACGTCACCAGCTTAAGCCGTGCCGCCATCGACAATGCCGCATATTTGGTGTTGCGAAGACGACGTCAAAACGCAATAATCCGGTATGCGAAAAACCGTTCGTCATGCGAACAAATTTATGACCCCTGTTTCGGTCGGTCGGCGAGTGGGCTTGATCATCAACCCAGTCGCCGGGATGGGTGGTGCAGTTGGCCTCAAGGGTACCGATGGCCCCGACAGGCTTGCCGAAGCAATCGCCCTTGGCGCGATTCCCGCCGCGGCCCAGAGGACAGCGCGGATGCTCAAGGCCCTCCGGATGAATGGCTGCGGGGAAACGTTGCTCACGGCTCCCGGTGCCATGGGACACGATGCAACCGTCGCCGCAGGACTATCAGCGCAGATCGTTGGGTGTATTGGCCACATCACGACCGGCGCAGACACAAAGCGGATCGCAGGCGAACTGGCTGCAGCGGGCGCGGGCCTCATCCTCTTCGCCGGCGGTGACGGCACAGCACGGGACGTGATGGCCGGCGCGTCGGACGTGGCGCTTCTTGGCATACCCAGCGGGGTCAAGATGCATTCCGCTGTCTTCGGCGTGTCACCCGAAGCGGCTGGCGCGATCGCGTCACGCTTTCTCAGGGATCCCGATGCCATGATCTGGCAAGATGCCGATGTGATGGACCTTGACGAAACGCTGCTGCAGCAAGGCGTCGTCGCAGCGCGACTGTTTGGTATTGCCCGCGCGCCTGTCGAACATAATGCGATGCAGCGTGGCAAGGCGCCGGCAAAGCCTGCCGATGATGCTGCGCTTGAAGCTCTGGCGGACGAGTTTGTCGGTGAGATGGAGGACGGTCGCCTCTACGTGCTGGGCTGCGGTGCAACCATCCGGAAGGTGAAGCGCCGCCTTGGTGCCGATGGCACCCTGCTCGGCGTCGATGTTGCGATGAACGGGCGCCTGATCGCGACGGATGTCGACGCCGCACGTCTGTCCAGAATCACGGAGCAGACCCCCACAAGCATCCTTGTCGGCGTCACTGGCGGCCAGGGCTTTCTCTTTGGCCGCGGCAATCAGCAGATCAGCCCGGTGCTTCTGAAGCGAGTCGGCAAGGATGACCTCACCGTCATGTGTGGGGCCCGGAAGCTGGCGGATCTTGATCCGCCCGTCCTGCGCGTCGACACCGGCGATGCGTCGCTGGACCGCAAGCTCAGCGGCTACATCCGCGTACGCACCGCGCCGCGTCAGACTGTGATCATGAAGGTTTCAGCCTGACGCAGGCAGATTTAGAGGAGGATATCTTGGCGGCTATTGGCGGAGCTGGACGTGGAGCGCATCCCTATATGGCGAATGCGCTGCCATCCATAAAGGCAGCGATGCTGAAGGACATCGGCGCGCCGTCGATCGAGGCGTTGTTCGAACAGATTCCGAAGGATCATCGGCTCAAGGGTGGCCTCAACCTGCCCGCGGGGATTCGATCCGAGGCGGAGTTGAAGCGGCATCTGACAGATCTCCTGAGACAGAACACGACCTGCGAGCAGAACCTTTCCTTCCTGGGAGCGGGAATCTGGCAGCACCATGTACCCGCGGTCTGCAATGAGATCGGTACGCGCTCGGAATTTCTGACGTCGGTCTGGGGTACGGCGATGTCCGACCACGGCCGGAACCAGGCGTGGTTCGAATTCTGTTCGCAGCTGGGCGAACTGGTCGGCATGGAGTTCGTCGGTCTGCCCGTGTATTCCTGGGGCTGCGCGGCAGGCAATGCGCTGCGGATGGCTGCCCGCATCACAGGCCGTCATGAGGTTCTCGTTCCCGCCCAGATGTGCCCCGAGCGGCTCGCCGTTGTCCGGCAATACTGCCAGCCGCCGGAGATGGCGAGCCACATAAGGGTTGTCTTAGTCGGACATGATGCGAAGACTGGACGAATGGATCTCAAGGATTTGACACGCAAGATTTCTGCGAAAACCGCCGCAGTCTATTTCGAGAACCCGGCCTATTTGGGTGTTATTGAGAGCGAGGGGACAGAGATAGCCAGGCTCGCGCGTGCCGTGGGAGCGCAGACCATAGTCGGCGTCGATCCAATTTCACTCGGCGTGCTTGCTCCGCCATCTGACTACGGCGCAGATATCGTGGTCGGTACGACGCAGACGCTGGGTGCACACATGAGTGCCGGCGGCGGTGCTGGCGGCTTTATCGCGTCCCGGGACGAGGAGCGCTATGCCCGCGAGTATCCGACATTGAACATCACTGTCACGGAGACGATGAAGGAGGGGGAGCTTGGCTTTGGCCTCACGCTCTTCCACCAGTCTTCCTATGGCTTGCGTGACGAGGGCAAGGACTGGACAGGCAATTCCGTCTATCTGACGGCTATCCAGAACGCGGTCTACATGAGCCTGCTCGGCCCCGAAGGCTTCCGTGAGGTGGGCGAACTGATCATTGCCCGCGCGCACTACGCCGCTCAGGCAATCGGCAGGATCAAGGGCGTGTCAGTCCGGTACAAGTCCGGTTTCTTCAAGGAGTTTGTTGTCGACTTCACCAAAACCGGAAAGAGCGTCAAGGCGATCAACAAGGCGCTCGCGAGGCGCGGCATCTTCGGTGGAAAGGATCTTTCCTCCGACATGCCAGCGCTCAAGGGCTGCGCTCTTTACGCGATCACGGAAGTCCACACGCAGGCAGATATCGATCGGCTGGTCGCCGCACTGAAGGAGATCATCTGATGTCGAAGGTCGAAGTCAAGGAGGTGCATCAGGCGCGCTGGAATGAGCCCGTCGTGATGGAAATGGGTTACCCAGGCCGACGCGGCACGGTCTTCGCCGAGCCTGAAGCAGGCGTGACGAAGGTTGTCGGCATGGCGGCGGATCTGGTGCCTGCCGCTATGCGCCGCAAGGCCAAGCCTGCGCTCCCTGAAATGACCGAGCCGGACGTACTGCGCCACTACCTGCATCTTTCGCAGATGGTACACGGCATGATGGGTGTGAACCTCTTCGGCACCTGCACAATGAAGTACAACCCGCGCATCTCGACGCACCTGACGTTGCGGCCGGAGGTGGCGGAGATCCACCCCTACCAGCCCGAGGAGACCATGCAGGGACTGCTTGCCGTGGTACACGGGTTCGATATGATCTTGCGCGAACTCTCCGGCATGGACCAGTTCGTATTCCAGGGTGCGGGTGGCGCTCACGCGGCTTACACACAGACTGCTATCACGCGCAGTTACTTCCAGTCGAAGGGCCAGCTCGATCAGCGCACCGAGATCATCTCCACCATCCAGACGCACCCTTGCAACCAGGCGACGGCTGCAACGGCGGGCTTCAAGGTGATCACGCTGCCGATTGAAGAGAACGGATACCCGTCGATCGAGGCTCTGAAGGCTGCGCTCTCGAACCGGACGGCTGCGCTCATGGTCAACAACCCCGATGACATGGGCATCTACAATCCGCAGATCAAGGACTGGGTGAAGCTGGTCAAGAGGGCGGGCGCCCTTGCTTTCTACGATCACGCCAACTTCAACGGGGTAATGAGCAAGATCCGCGCGCGGGACCTTGGCTTCGATGCCTGCATGTTCATGCTGCATAAGACCTTCGGCGGACCAAAGGGCGGCGGCGGCCCCGCCGTCGGCGCCTATGGCTGCACGGCGGAGCTCGCACCTTTCCTGCCGAAACCGGTCGTCACCAAAGACAGGTCGGGCATTTTCCGACTGGATTATGACCGCAAACTTAGTATCGGCAAGGTGCGAGAGTTCATGGGCAACCTGCAAATCGTTTTCTACGCCTACGCTTGGGCGAGAGCGATGGGAGGCGACGGCCTCACTGAGGCATCGGACATCGCGGTTCTCGCCAACAACTACATGGAGAAAAAGCTGCTCGCGATCCCCGGCGTGGTGAAGTCCCATCCGCATCTTGGCAAGTACCGCATGGAGATGACGCGCTACGGACTCGGTCCGCTCAAGGAGGAGACCGGAATCGGCATCGTCGAGATTGGCGCACGTATGACCGACTATGGCGTCGACAGCCCCTGGCTCAGCCACGAGCCCTGGGTCGTGCCTGAGCCTTTCACGCCGGAGCCAGGTGAGCTTTGGTCAAAGGAGGATATCGACTACTGGATCGCCGCGATGGCCAAGGCAGTCGACGAGGCGCGGACAAATCCCGAAATCGTACGTACTGCGCCGCAAAACGCCGCTATTCGCCCCATAAAAGGCGACCGGCTGGACGACCCGGCCTACTGGGCCACGACCTGGCGCGCCTACAAGCGCAAGCGCGGCAAGGCTTCGCAGGCCAAGCCGCGCGCCGCCGCAAGTTGACCGCCGTGACGATCTCCATCTACGGAATCGCCAGAACGCGCACCTCTCGCGCACTCTGGATGCTGGAGGAACTCGGAGTTCCCTACCGGCACGAGAAGATCGCGCCTGCTGGCGGTGGAACGCGAACGGATGCTTTTCTCGCGCTGAACCCGATGGGCCAGGTGCCAGTCCTCGATGACGGCGGAGTGATTGTCTGCGAGTCGCTGGCGATCACGCTTCATCTGGCGAAGACCTATGGCGGGCTGGAGTTCGGACCGCGCAATACCGCCGAGGATGCGGCCATGCTGCAATGGACGCTCTTTGCCGGCGCAAGCCTGGAGCCTGCAGCTCATGACGTTGTGGTCCAGACCATCAACCTGCCGGAGCCGCAGCGCGACGCCGCAAAACTCGCCGACGCGTTGGTGAGCCTGAAACGACCACTCGAGGGAATCAACGAAGCTCTGCAACGCAGCGGCGGACATCTCGTCGGTGGACGCTTCACAGTCGCGGACATCAATGTCGCCTGTGTGATCTGGTATCTGCGAGCGGTCCCGACGGCACTTGATGCGACGCCGGCGGTAAAGGCGTGGTACTTTGCCGCGACTGCAAGGCCAGCCTTCCAGCGCATGCTGGCGCTGAGGGATGCCGGATGACGCAGCTGTCCGATGCTCCGCATCACTGGTCCGAAGAGCGCTGGCGGCAGCTGGTTGGGCATGTGCGCGCAGGCCGCCGGCTCCGCCCGAAGGTCTGGCCTGGCGGCAAGCGGGTCGCCGTGGCGCTTTCTTTTGACGCTGACCACGAGACTTTTGAGATGGGGCGTGGCGGGACAGCGCCCGGCCGTCTCGCGTGGGGTGAGTTCGGACGGCGTGTCGGCGTGCCGCGCATCCTCGAACTGCTGGTGCGCCATGACGTGCCCTCCACGTTCTTCATGCCTGCGGTATCAGCTCTCCTTGATCCAACAGAGGTCCGGCGCATTGCGGGCGAAGGCCACGAGATCGGAGTCCATGGCTGGATTCACGAAAACAACTCGTTGCTCGACGAAAGCACGGAACGCGATCTGATGTTGCGGTCACTGGATACGCTCGAACGCCTGTCCAGCCGCCGACCCGTTGGTTTCCGCTCGGCGAACTGGGATCTCAGCCAAGCCACGATCCCGCTCGTCCGCGAGCTAGGCTTCCGGTATGATTCGTCCTTGATGGCCGATGAAGAGCCTTATGAGCTTCTGATTGACGGCGCCGCCAGCGGGATCGTCGAAGTGCCTGTCGAATGGCTAAGGGATGATGCCGTGTACTTCCTTTTTAACCGCGACCCCGCCACAAGACCCTATGCGACTCCTGACGATGTGCTGCAGATCTTCCGTCGCGAGTTCCAGGCCGCGCGCGCGGACGGCAGCGTCTTCCAGCTGGTCATGCATCCTTTCGTGATCGGCTATCGTTCGCGTATCTGGATCCTGGAGGAGCTGATCCGTGAGGCCAAGGCTGCCGGTGACGCGTGGTTCGCCACCCATGAGCAGGTCGCGGATTATGCGCTGGCGAATGCGACCGACGATATGGTGCCGGGGCAAACTGCATGACAAGCTATTCTACAATTGCCGTGATTGGCGCGGGCTCTATCGGCATCGCATGGGCGATTGTGTTCGCCCGTGGCGGTTGCGCGGTGCGGCTGTACGATCCGGACCCCTCGCGGCGGGTTGCAGCACATGGCGAGATCGCGGCAAAACTGACGATGCTGGCAAATGGTGATCTGCTCAACGAAGGGCCTCAGGCGCTGGCGGAGCGGATCCAGATCACGGAGGCTTTGGCCAAGGCGCTTGCGGATGCGGACCATGTGCAAGAGAATGCGCCGGAGAAGCTGGAGACCAAGCAGGCTCTCTTTGCAGACTTTGTGCGGCTGGCCCCGAGGCACGCGACGCTCGCTTCCTCCTCATCTTTCATTCCGTCATCCCGCTTCGCGCCTGAGGCCGCAAGGGCGCGCTGCCTTGTCGCGCATCCGGGCAATCCACCTTTCCTGATCCCAGTTGTCGAGATCGTACCCGCGCCCGAGACAGACCCCGGCGTGACGGTCCGTGTGGAGGCACTGATGACCGCATGTGGGATGCGGCCCGTGCACGTCCGCAAAGAAGTGGAAGGCTTCGTCTTCAATCGTCTGCAGGGTGCCGTGTTGCGTGAGGCCTATTGTCTTGTTCGTGACGAGGTCATCAGTGCAGCTGAACTCGATGACGTCGTGCGTCTTGGCCTCGGCCTTCGCTGGAGCGTGGTCGGCCCGTTCGAGACTTCGGACCTTAACACGCGCGGCGGCATTGCGGCGCATGCCGAGCGAATGGGTCCGAGCTATGCGCGCATGGGCGCGGAGCGCGGACAGGATGATCCGTGGACTGAAGAGCTGGTGGCGCAGGTCGAAGCCGAGCGTCGTGCGGCCCTTCCGCTGGAGCAGTGGGAGGAGCGCATTGCCTGGCGCGACGCTGCGCTGCTCAGAATGGCCGCAGCGCAACAGGCGTTGGCCCCGTTCGAGCCCGTGGCACCATGATGGAATCCACATTTTATTTCGAGGACAAGCCTGTTCCGTTCCGTGATGGTCAAAGCGTGGCGGCGGCGCTGGCGGCGGTCGGAGTTCTTGAGCTGCGCGAGAGTGCGGATGGCTCCTCGCGCGGTGTCTTCTGCGGCATGGGTGTCTGCCAGGAATGCCTGGTGGTAATCGATGGTATTCCAGGTCATCGCGCCTGCATGGCATCCGCCATCACCGGCATGAAGGTCCAGCGTCAGGCGTTTCCCGGACGGTTGCCTCCCCGGACGGTTGGCGCTCCTCCCCTCGCCTACGCGGACCTGCCGGTCGAGACGGTCGACGTTCTCGTCATCGGCGGCGGTGCCGGGGGATTGACCGCCGCGGCGCAGGCTGCACGGTCCGGCCTTTCGGTCATCCTTCTTGACGAGCGGACCACGCCGGGCGGCCAATACTACAAGCAGGCAGCACCCAAACTCTCTGTGCAATCGCTGGACGCGCAACAGCAAGATGGTGCGCGACTGTTGGCGGAAGCGATAACGGCCGGCGTCGATATCCGCGCTGGCGTCGACGCCTGGGGGCCGGCTGAGCCTGCGCAGGGCTGTCTGGGCGTGCTTGCATCCGGACAGGGAAACACACGGGCCTTTCACGGGCGGCGGATCATCATCGCCGCTGGCGCCCACGAGCGGCCCTTGATGGTTCCGGGCTGGACCCTGCCGGGGGTGATGACCACCGGTGCGCTGCAAACACTGTGGCGCAGCTATCGAACGCTCCCTGGAAAGCGGATTCTTGTTGCCGGAAACGGTCCCCTCAACCTTCAGGTGGCACAAGAGGTGCGCCTGGCGGGGGCAGACGTGGTTGCCGTCGTCGAAGCGGCTGCGGCGGTTTCTCCAAGCCGCATCGGCGCGCTTGTCGGCATGTTGGCAGCTGATCCTTCCCTGACGCTCGCCGGCGTGGGCCTGATGGTGCGTGCACGACTGGGGGCCATGCCCATGCAGTTCGGGAGGGTCCTGCGATCAGTTCGACAGACTGCGGATGGCCTGATCGCCGAGGTTGGCATGCTCGACGGCTCCAGAACGGAAACACACTCCGTGGATATTGTCGCCATGGGATACGGGTTCCAACCGTCAGCGGAACTGCTGCGATCGTTCGGCGCGGCACAGGAGGTCGATACACGCAATGGCCTCATTCGCTCCACCCGGTCCGCAACTTGCGAAACCAGCGTGGCCGGACTCTACGCAGTGGGCGACTGCGCGGGACCTGGTGGCGCACCTGCCGCCCGCGCCGAAGCTGTGATCGCTGCTGCAGCCATTGCCGCTGCCTTGGGCAAAACGCCACGACCGACGGAGACAGAAGCCGCACACCGCAGCCTTGCCCGGCATCGCAGGTTTCAGAAGGCTCTCTGGCAGCTCTACGCGGCGCCGTGGCCGGGCTTCAGCCTAGCCGACCCCGAGACACTGATTTGCCGCTGTGAGAATGTCTCCCGAGCAACACTTGGTGCAGCGATTGCCGAAGGAGGTGGCATTGGCGACATCAAACGCCGCAGCCGCTGCGGCATGGGGCGCTGCCAGGGACGCTATTGCGGGCCTGCGCTCGCGCTGCATATGGCGGAAACACGTGGCGAGGTACTTACTGAAGATAGCTTTTTCGCTCCGCGATTCCCGGTCAAACCGGTACGCATTGCGGACATCGTGGGCGGACATGGGCGCGCATGAGCGATTCGCCGGGCGAGATTGATGTCGTCATCGCCGGCGGCGGCATCATCGGCATGTGCGCTGCGCTTGATCTAGCCCGCGAAGGGCGCAGCGTACTTATCGTCGATGACGGCAGCCATTCCGGAACCAACAACAATGCCGGGAGCCTGCATGTGCAAATGCAGAGCCGCTTCATTCGCATGTATCCCGATCAGGTGGCCGGTGTGGAGCGTTCGCTGCCACTCTATTCGGCCGGTGCCCGGCGCTGGCGGGAACTAGCCGACGAACTCGAAGCTGATTTCGAGCTCAAGGCATCCGGTGGCTTGATGGTGGCCGAAGACGAACAGCAATTCGCCTTCCTTGCTGCAAAATGTGCACGAGAGAAAACACTTGGGCTTGATGTGGAGATGCTCGATCGCGCGGCGCTTCGCAAGATCGCGCCCTATCTGGGCGAAGCAGTCTACGGCGCAGAGTTTTGTGGCGACGAAGGCAAGCTGAGCCCGCTTAAGGCCAATGAAGCTATCAAGCGGGCGCTGTCGGCACTGGGCGTACAGCGTCTCAGCTCTGCTAGAGTGGACGGGATTGAATCCGACGAAACCGGGCTGCGCCTCGGTGTTATCGCCAGCGGTCGCTCCTCTTCGGTCAGGACCAGCCGACTGATCCTTGCCACCGGCTCCGGCACCGGCGCGCTTGCTGGCTTGCTTGGCGTTTCGATCCCCACCATCGCCGAGCCTCTGCACATGAACATCACCGAGGCTGCACCCCCCTTGATCCACCACCTCGTGCAACACGCGGACCGCATGATCACCCTGAAACAACTCGGTGCCGGGCAGGTGGTGATCGGCGGAGGCTGGCCGGCGCACTTCACTGGCGAAACCCGGTTTCCCACCGTCGATCCGTCGAGCATGATCGGCAACCTTGCTCTGGCGCAGCACATCGTGCCGGAGCTTGGCGCGCTGAGAGTCATCCGGACATGGGCAGGCGTCAACACGACCGCCGATGGGCAATGCATTCTCGGAGCTTTGCCGGGTCATCCGCAAGTGATCGCCGCCGTACCCGGTGACGCAGGCTACACGCTGGGACCTTTGGTGGGTCGTGCCGCAGCGGCACTGGCGCTGGAGCGAGCGCCAGAGTTTGACATCAGCCGCTTCTCGCCTGCCCGCTTCACTCCCTGACAAGCCTGTTCATTCGCTCGGCGGCATCCAGAATTTCCGGCACAAAGCGGTTGCGCATGTCGTCGAGCGACACGCGGCTGCTGGGGCCGCAAACATTCACCGCAGCGATGATCTGGCCCGCGCGCGATCGGAGCGGTGCCGAGACAGACCGCAGGCCGATTTCGAGTTCCTCGTCCACCATAGACCAACCGACGCGGCGCGCCTCGCGGATAGCATCGCGCAGCTTCCCCTTCGCGGTGATTGTTTTGTGCGTGTGCTGTACCGGCTTCATCTCGGCCAGCACATGCTCCAGCGCTTCATCACTAAGCCCTGATAGGAGGACCCTGCCAATTGATGTGCAGTAAGCTGGCAGGCGCGACCCCACACGGATACCGACGTTGACGAAACGCTGCGCGTTGCCCAGATGCACCATGTAGAGTACGTCGGAACCATCAAGCACCGCGCCAAAACAGGATTCGCCAAGCTTTTCCGCCAGCGCACTCATCACTGGCCGCGCGGTCTCCCAGAGGCTCACTTCCGCAAGCACGCCCTGCCCCAGTTCCAGCATCTTCGGCGTTAGATGGAAGCGCTTACCATCCGTCTCCATGTAACCGGCTTGCGTGAAGGTCAACAGGAAGCGTCGGGCGCTGGCCCGGCTCATTCCCGCATAGTCAGCGACCTCAGACAGCGTCATGCGCGGGCGGTAACGGCTGAAGGCCTTGAGAACGTCGAATGCCTTCAGCACGGACCCCACGATCTCGCGATCATTCACACGTTCTGCGACGTCGATGTTCGACCGTGTGATCGTTTTATCCGGAACAGGGCTTGGGATCATCTGCTGATTCATTGCGGCGACACCTTAAATCAATGCCGCAGGCATAGGCGAGCCTCCCTGCCGATGTCCATGCGGATCGTCATCTCCGTTTGCATAGGATCATACTGCAGGACTCCGAAATGCGAACAAATATCGATATGCGAACAAAATATTTTCAAGCGCGAACACACTGACGGCATAGAATTCCACCCAGTGATGATGTTAAGTATCTAAATTATTTGGCAATTCTCAATTTCAAAGAAATTTCTGCTGATGCGTCGATTGGGAAAAAGGCTTTCAATAGGGCTTGCGGAAACCGAACTCCTGTTCGACACTATCTATTGTGGATAGGACATATGCGAGCTGACGGCAGGTCTGGCTCGCATTCTTTGCCGTCCACGACGGGAGGATAAAGCTCATGACCAAGATCATTCATCGTACCATGTTCGGTTCAGGGGCAACACGCCGCGCCTTCGTGGCTGGCGGCGGAGCAGCGCTGGTGGCCGCGCCATTCGTGCATGCCAACGCGCAGGGGCAAACCACCTTGCGCTGGTGGTCGCCGCAGGCCGCACCTGCACAGCGTGAAGCCTACATGTTCCAGATTAAGACCTTCGAGGAGGCGAATCCCAGCATCAAGATTGCGTTCGAGGCAAGTTCCGACGAGGGTTACCCAGCGCAGATGGCCGCCGCCTTTGCCTCCGGCCAAGTACCGAATGTGGTCACCCACCTGCCCTCTTTCGCCGTCTCCAGCTACTGGCAGAACGGCCTTCTCGAGCCTTTCAACGACGTGATCAACATGATCGGGCCGCAGAACTATTTTGACGGTGCCAACCGCATCTACGAGATCACGCCAGGACAGTTCGCCGGCACGGGCATGGGTGGTTCCGCCGCCAACATGATGTGGCTCAGGAAGGACCTGATGCAGGAGGCTGGCATCGCCGCCGCGCCGCGCACGTGGGACGAGCTGCGCGCCGCCGCGCAGAAAATGCAGAAGGGAACGATCTTCGGCGCCCCCCTGCCCTATGCACGCAACTCCATGACCTCGTTGATCTTCATCTGCTTCGTGCACGGTGCAGGCGGACAGATCTTCACGCCCGACCTGCAGGTGGCGGTGGAGAGCGACCAGTTCAAAAACGCGCTGGAGTTCTACAAGGCCATGCGCGAGGTCTGCCCGCCGGGCGCGACGAACTACTCCTGGGGCGACAGCCTCACCGCGTTCGTCTCGGGCGCGACGGCAACGGGCATCTACACCGGCCGCGTGCTCGCCAATGTGCAGCAGCAGAACCCGAAGATCGCCGACGCAATCACCTGCGCGCCCTATCCAACGGCGGCGGCGAACATCCCGCACTGGACCTTCAACGACTTCCCCTCCGTGATGATCCCCAAAGCCGCCAAGGACATGGACGCGAGCAAGAAGTTCGCTGCCCACCTCTTCCGCGCCGACGGCTACATCCGCCAGCTGCACGCAGCTCCGGGCCACGTGCTGCCGGTACTGAAGTCGGTCTACGAAATGCCGCAGTACCAGGAGAACGCAATCATCAACAAATACCGCGCCGAGGTGCAGGTGATGGCGCAGCAATCCTCCGCCGGGCACAACCTCGGCTGGGAATCGCCGAAGCACAAGCCGAACACCAAGGCTGGGCAGATCATCGCAAGCCATGTCTTCGCCGAAGCCGTGCAGCGCTATGTGCAGAACAACGAGCCGATGGCCGCCATAATCTCAGACACTGCCAAGCGCCTCGACCAGATCATGAAGAGCTGACACGCTATCCCAGGGGTGAGTTGACAACGGAAGGACCGGGGTTGGCCCCGGCCTACCCAAAGACCCGCCGCCGCCCCGAAACAAAAATTCCCATGCCTCATGCCAAATCCCGCCTGGATCAACGTTACGCTCTTCTTGGCGTAGCGCTCGTCGCGCCGACCGTGCTCGTTTTCCTGGCCGTGATCGTCTACCCGCTCATCACGGCAATCTACCTCAGCCTGTTCAAGATCTTTACCCCGACGCTGCAGGGCGGTTTCGTCGGCCTTTCGAACTACACACAGCTCCTCGCTTCCGGCGAATTCTGGAAGGCGTTGCGCGTCACTCTGACATGGACGGTCCTGACGCTTGCCCTCCAGATCATCTTTGGCGTGCTGGCAGCGCTGATGCTGCACCAGAACATGGTTTTCCGCTCGCTTGCCCGCAGTCTGATACTTTTCCCCTACTTCGTTTCCACAGTTGTGGCCGTCCTTGTCTGGCGCTGGCTGTTCAATGATCTCTACGGCATCCTCAACCATGCTATGATCATGTCTGGCCTAATCAGCAGGCCAATGGATTGGCTGGGCTCCATGCCGAACGCCATGGTCAGCATTGTCCTGGTTGGCGCGTGGAAGTACTTTCCCTTCGTGGTCATTGCCGTGTTGGCGCGGCTTCAGAGCATTCCGGACGCGCTTTACGAAGCAGCCAAGATCGACGGGGCGGGTCCTGTCGCCCGCTTCTTCGACGTCACGCTGCCCCAGTTGCGCGATGTGCTGATCGTGGTGGTCCTGCTGCGCGCCATCTGGGACTTCAAGGAGTTCGACCTGATCTACCTGCTGACAGGCGGTGGCCCCGTGACATCGACGCAAACGTTGCCGTTGATGGTCTATGCCGAGGCGTTCGGCCAGAACAGCATGGGCATGGCCTCAGCCATCGCTGTCACAATGATGCTGGTCATGCTCGTCTTCATGACGGTCTATCTCTGGCGGTCCAGCAGCATGGAGGAGCGCGCATGAACAGCGCTCTTCGCCGCATCGCCTTCAACCTTTTCGCCTGGTGTGTCGTCCTGGTCGTTGCATTTCCGCTGATCTGGATGGTGCTCACCTCGGTGAAACCTCAGTTCGAGCTCTTCCGCAATCCACCCACCTTCCTGCCGGAGTCCATCACCTTCGAGCATTATCACCGCCTGCTCGTCGAGACTCCATTCCTCACCTACATGCGCAAGTCCCTGATTCTTGGTTTCTCGACGACTGCGCTTGTGATTGTGGTGGCGACACTGGGGGCCCATTCGCTGGTACGGTTCAAGTATCCCGGACGCGAACGCCTCGCCCAGTTGGTGCTTTTCACCTACCTGCTGCCCTCCGTCGTGCTGGTGCTGCCGCTCTACCTCATGATGGTGAAGATCGGTGTCGCTAACTCGCTGCTTTCCCTCGTCATCGCCTATACGACCTTCGCCTTGCCCTATGCTCTCTGGCTGCTGCGTTCCTTCATGCAGGGGATACCCGACGACCTTGAAGCCGCCGCTTTGATTGACGGTGCGAGCCGTATGGAGGCCTTTGTGGACGTGATCCTGCCGCAGGCGTTGCCTGGCATCATCTCGACCGCGCTATTCACGTTCATCCTCTCGTGGAACGAGTATCTCTTCGCCCTCGTACTGGTGAACACTGATGCGTCTCGCCCGCTGACAACAGGCGTCATGAACATGCTCGTCTCCGCCTTCAACATCGAATGGTCGCTGCTGATGGCGGCTGCCGTGATGATGTCGCTGCCGCTGATCGTCATTTTCGCCTTCCTCCAGAAGTATCTCACCCGCGGTTTCGGCGCGGGTGGCGTGAAGGGTTGAGTTTCATGGCAGGCGTCACCTTCAGGCAGGTCAGGAAAGCATTCGCGACATCGGTCGCGGTGCAATCGCTGGACCTCGACATTGCGGAAGGAGAGTTCCTAAGCCTGCTTGGTCCGTCCGGCTGTGGCAAAACAACGACACTGAGAATGCTGGCAGGACTTGAGTCGCTCACATCGGGTGAAATCAGTATCGGCGGACGCGTGGTGAACGATGTGGCACCCGGTGCGCGTGATATCGCCATGGTGTTTCAGAGTTATGCGCTCTATCCGCACATGACAGTAGGCGAGAACATCGCCTATCCGCTCAAGAAGCGCGGCATGGCGAGGCCGGAACGCGAGCAGCGCGTCAGGCAAGCGGCGGAGACCCTGCACCTGACGGAACTTCTTGCCCGTAAACCGCGGCAGCTATCCGGAGGACAGCAGCAGCGTGTAGCGCTGGGGCGCGCTCTTGTCCGCGATCCCAAGGTCTTCCTGCTTGACGAGCCGCTGTCTAATCTTGACGCAAAGCTCCGCGCCCACATGCGGGCGGAACTCATAGAGTTGCACAGAAGGCTGGGCCGGACGTTCATCTACGTCACACATGACCAGTTGGAAGCCATGACGATGTCCAACCGTATTGCGGTCATGCATGAGGGTGTGCTGCAGCAGATCGGCAGTCCCAAGGATGTCTACGACCGCCCGGCCAATCTGTTCGTCGCGGGCTTCATCGGCGCTCCGGCAATGAACCTGTTCTGCGGTAGGGTGGACGGCGGTCGTTTCCGACATCCCGCGCTGGAGCTACCGGTCAGCGGTGCGAATGGCGACGTCATGGTGGGCGTGCGTCCCGAGGATCTCACGCTTGGCAAGGGCCCGCATCGGGCGACTGTAAGGGTGCTGGAGCCGGCCGGCCACGAAACGCTGATCATCATGGACGCCGGCACCGACCCACTGATCGCACGCGCCCGTCCGGACACAGATGTGGCGCCTGGCGAAACGATTTCATTCGACGTGCGCCACGACAGGCTTCATTGCTTCGATGCTGGAACCGGAAAGCGCCTCGACGCCACTTTTCCATCCGCGAGCATGAACTGAGACCGAGGAGACTGCCATGGACAAGAACAGCATCAATTGGTCAGGCCCAATGCCGGCGGTTACAACCCCGTTCGACGCATCCGGAAAGGTTGATGCGGCGGGTTTCCGTGCCAATATCGGCCGCCTCATGGATGCCGGTGCCACGGGCGTCGTCGCCTGTGGCTGCACCGGGGAATTCTGGAGCCTGAGTTTCGATGAGCGCAAGGCACTCTATGCCAGTGCAGTAAAAGGCATGGCCGGTCGCGGCACAGTCATCGTCGGCACAGGCTGCGTGGGCGCTGCGGACACAATAGAACTGGCGAAGGCCGCCAAGGCCGCGGGAGCGGACGGCATCCTCGTCCTGCCGCCCTACTTCGTGAAGCTGTCGGATGAGGAGATCGCCGCGCATTATGAAACGGTCAATGCCGCCATCGATCTCCCGATGATGGTCTACAATATACCCGGAAATGCGGTAAACGCTGTCTCGCCCACGTTGGCAGATAGACTGGCCGATCTTAACATGGTGGTTGCCATCAAGGAGAGTTCCGGCGACTGGAACAACTTCTACGCCACGATGATTGCGGTGAAAGACCGGCTGCGTGTATTCTGCGGTCCATCTTCTGTCTTTGGCGTTCCGGCGGTGGCGCTGGGTGCCGACGGAACCGTCGATTGTTTCCCCAACGTCTGGAGCGGCTGCCTCGATATTTACCACGCAACCGCCAAAGGGCGGATGCGCGAGGCGGAAGCCCTGCAGGAGACGGGGCGGCGCATGACCGATCTCTTCATCAGCGGCGGGCGCACGCTTTACCCGGCCACCAAGGCTGCGATGGACATGCAGGGTTTCCCCGGCGGTGGCCGACCGCGGCCTCCGCTGCAGGCGCTTGCCGGTGAAGCGCTTGTTGGACTTCGGCGCGGCATGGCCGATCTCGGCGTCATGGCCGCTTGAGGAGAATGGGAATGGATCTTGGCATTCGTGGGCGGAGCGCATTGGTCACGGCGGCAAGCCGCGGGCTAGGCCGGGCCTGCGCCCTTTCCCTGGCGGAAGCCGGTGTGAACGTGACGCTGGCGGCACGAACAGCAGAAACGCTGAAGGATGCCGCTGCGGATATTCGCAAGGCGACCGGCGTGACGGTTCAAACCGTCGCCGCCGATGTTACGCTGCCCGAGGGACGTGAGGCCATCATCGCGGCCTGCCCGACACCTGACATTCTTGTCTGCAACCCTGGCGTGAGGCAGATTCCAATCGACTTCCGGACATCCGATCGGGATGTCTGGCTGAAGTGGTGGGATGATCACTTCTTCGCCTCCATGGACCTCATCCGCCGGCTGACGCCAGGAATGTGCGAGCGCAAGTTTGGGCGCGTCGTCTCCATGTCGGTGAGCTTCATCAAGTTTCCGCAAGTTGGATTTTCGCAATCCCACTCGGCACGGTTGGCGCTGTCCGGCGCGATCGCGTCCATCGCCCGCGAGTTGATACCGCACAATGTTACCGTGAACAGCATCTGCCCCGGTCTGTTCGATACCGATGCGTTGCACACCAACTGGCATGGTCACGCCAAGCGGCTGGAAACGACCTATGAGGCGATCAAGGAGGACCGGCTGAAGGGCTGCCCCGCCGGCCGCCTCGCAGATCCCAAGGAATGTGGCGATCTTGTCGCCTTCCTCTGCAGCGCGCAGGCAGGCTTCATGACGGGCCAGAACATCGTCAATGATGGTGGCGTCCATCAGGGACTGTTCTGATGGTGGATGGCGTGATCACGGTGAAAACGACCCTCTTGCCCGCGAAGGGTCGGGTCGTTCTGTTGACCGGAGCGTCGCGTGGGCTGGGCGCAGCCATCGCCAGGCGACTTTTGTCTGAAGGCTTCACGCTGGCGCTGGGCGTGCGAGATCCGGCCAGAACAATCGCGACGCTGAAGCTCGATACCAAGCATTGCTCTGTGCATCGCTTCGATGCCACCGATCCTCGCGCTGGCGACATGCTTGTCGACGCCGCGCTCGAGCTGCATGGACGGCTCGATGTCCTCATCAACAACGCTGGCGTGCTCAAGCCTTTCGGATTCTCGGATGCGGACGAGGCCGCCCTTGACGCCATGCTGACGGTCAATGTGAAGGCACCGTTCCGGCTCATCCGCGCCGCGCTGCCCCATCTCAGGAAAGCCGGCCACGGCCGCATCGTCAACATTGCCTCGACCGATGCCAAGCGCTACCGGGAGGGCGCACCGCTTGGCTACGCAATGTCCAAGCACGCGCTGCTGGCGCTGAGCCATGCCGCGAAGTTTGAGAGCTGGCAGGACGGCGTGCGCGTGACGGCACTGTGTCCGGGCGCTATCGAAACCGACCTCATCGCAGGTCTGCCGGCCGCAACGCCGTCAGCTGGACGGCTGAAGCCCGAGACCGTGGCAGAGATGGTGGCGCTGTTGCTGCTGTTGCCGAATACGGCAACGATCTCCGAGCTCGTCATGAACACGCGGCTGGAGGCGAGCCTGTGATGCCGGCTTTAACGGTTCCCGATCAGGAACGGGCCGAGATCGACCTCCGGCTCACGGCCAAGTACGAGGTCCGCGATGGCGCGGCCGACGACCGGTCCGGCCGAGAACCCCATCCAGGGGAAAAAGCACAGGAAGAATCCCGGTGCGCGCGGAGCTTCTCCCAGCAGTGGTTTCCAATCCGCGGTACCGTTGACGATGGCGGCCCAGGTGCGCAGCAACTTCACATTCGCGAGACCGGGTACGACATCGACCGCTACCTTCATGTTGCCGACGAGCGAGCGCATGTCCGCCACCGGGCGACCGGCAATATCCAGCCGGGCGTCCCAGCCGCCACCGATGAGGATGCTGCCCTTGCGGTTCTGTTTTACCGAGAGCTTCTCGCCTGCCGCGTAGAGGAGATGGCGCACCAGCGGCTCTGTCGGCTCAGTGACGCTGGTCTGGATCGGGAAGGCCTCGATCGGCAGATCAAGCCCCACCATCCGGGCGATGGTCCCCGCCTCTGCGCCGGCGCAATTGACGACGAGGGTCGCGTGAACAGGTCCGCGGGTCGTCATGACGTCGAAGCCACCTTCGGCCCGCCGCGACAGGCCAGTCAACGCAGTATGCGTCAGCACCTCAGCACCAAGCCGCTGGGCCGCGCACATGATCGCGGGCGCTGCAATCAGCGGGTTGGCCTTTCCCTCATCGGGATAACGAATACCGCCGATGGCGCGATGCGTGACGTAGGGTGCGGTGTGGCCGAGGTCGGCGCGAGACAACTCTTCACTCGCAAGTCCCTGCGACTGCTCGATCTGCGCTTTGCGCCTCAGGCCACGCATATCGGATTCGTTGAAGGCAACTACGAGTCCGCCCGGGGTATCGACCTCGAGATCAATACCGACCTCGTCGCTCATCCGCTTCCAGAGCACAACGGAAGCGAGCATCAGCTTCACGGTCGGCGCGAAATTCAACGTCCAGCCTTCGCCATATGTGGTGAAGGGCTCATTCGGAATCTGCGCATGGATGGAGCCGGAATTGGCACCGGAGGCTTGCGTGTTGAGATCAAACCGCTCGATCACCAGCGGGGCCACGCCAGCCTTCGCCAACTGAAGCGCGACCACAGCGCCGGAAAGCCCGCCGCCAACGATCAGCACGTCCGCCTTGCGCGGCGCGCGCCAACTGCCATGCTCCACACCTTTACCCGCCAGGCCATCACCGGAAGGAACCGTCATGCCTGATCTTAAAGTCGCCGTCTCCACATTCCCCTACCTTTATTCCCATAGCGGCATCGGTGCGCTCAAGCACCTCGGCAAGATGGGCTACAAGACCTTCGAGATGATGATCTTCCCGCCCCATTGCTGGCCGGCGGACATGACGCCCGCTGACCGCAAGGAGATCGCCAGCTGGCTTAATGGCACAGGCAGCAGCATCACCTCGTTCTGCTATCCTCTGCTCGACAACAATCCGAACTCCGTCTGCCGCATCATGCGGCAATACACGCTCGACCGCTACAAGGAAGCGGTACAGCTTTCCGTTGACTGGGGATGCCCCTATGTCTGCGCCATTCCCGGTCCCGTGAACAGCTTGATCGATCCGCCGGTGAAGTGGATGCGCGACTGGTTCGTCGAGGCCATGATCGAACTCGTTGCGTTCTCCAAGGGCTCGGGCGTCGAGATCATTCTCGAAAACGTACCCTTTACCTTCCTGCCAACGGCTAAGGACGTGCTGGACATCGCGAACGACATCGGCCCGAGCGTCGGCATCAACTTCGACATCTGCAACTCTGCCTTTATCAAGGAGGATGTGGGCGCGGCCATCAAGCTGCTCGGCAAGCGGATCAAGAACGTCCATATTTCCGACTCGACGTTCGCCGTATTCAAGCACGACAAACTGGGCATGAAGGACGGCATCGTCAACGCTGCAAACGCAGCCAAGGCGTTGAAGGCCATCGGTTACAATGGGATGACCGTACTCGAGATCATTGCCGACGCCATGACCCCCGGCAACACGCCGGACAAGGATATCAAAGCCTCGCACAAAGTCCTCGCTGCAAGCGGCTGGGAATCCCTGACGAAGTCGTGACGCAAAGAGCAAGCCACAGGAGACCATCATGAAACAGTTTCGCGGATGCCACACGGTAACAGTCACACCTTTTACGGAGGATGGCAAAAAGGTTGATGGGAAGGCCCTGAAACGCTTTCTCGACTGGCAGTATCAGAGCAGTGTGCCGGGCGTCATCATTCTGGGCACTACCGGCGAGTTCCTGACGGTCAGTGAAGACGAGCGTGCGGAGTACGTCGAGGCGACCGTCAAGCATTGCAAGGGCCGGATGACGGTGATGGTGGGAGCCACGCACGCCCACACGCCGACCGCCGTCCGCTACGCCCGCGAGGCGGAAAAGGCGGGTGCGGACGGCCTTATGATTGCGCCGCCCTACTACTATACGCCCACCGAAGACGAGATCCACGCCTACTACCGCGCCATCTCCGAGGCCGTCTCCATCCCGATCATGCTCTATAACAACCCCTTCACCACCAACGTCGACATGTCGGCAAAGCTGGTGGCCCGGATGACGAAGGACTTCGCCAACGTGCGCTACATCAAGGAGGCGAGCATGGATGTGGCGCGGGTCTTCGACATTTGCGAACTGACTCAAGGCGTCATGAATGTCTTCGCCGGCGAGCGTGTGGTGGAAAGCTTCAAGCTCGGCGCGGTTGGCTATGTCGATCCCAACGGCAACTTCTGCCCGCGTGCCTCCACCGGCATGTGGCCGCTGCTGGAGAAGGGCGATACGGCAACTGCGATCAAGATCCAGCACCTTATCGACGAGATGTGGGCCATCATCAAGCAGGGCCATCCGCTCTACGGTCACCAGTGCTACTCAAAGGCGCTTTCGGCTGCGGCGGGGTATCCTGTAGGGGACGTGCGGCCACCAATCACCACCTTCCGGTCGCTCGGCAAGGAAGGCCGGGACCGCGTGGCGAAGCTGACGAAAATCATGGCCAAGCTCGACGCAATCATGGACAAGGTGGACGGTGCAAAGCCCGCGCTGAAGCTGAAGACGGCCGCCTGAATGCCCATGACCGACAATAGTCTACCTGCGCTATTCCGCCCTTTCACGCTGCGCGACGTGACCTTGCGCAACCGCATCGTTGTCTCGCCGATGTGCCAGTATCTCGCGGTGGAGGGCCATCCGCAGGAGTGGCACCACGCACACCATGCGCGTTTTGCGCTGGGCGGCGTCGGCGCCTGCATCGCGGAAGCGACCGCCGTGACGCGAGACGGGCGCATCACCCACGGCTGCACCGGCCTCTGGGACGATGCGCAGATCGAACCCTGGGCGCGGATCACGGCGCTACACAAGGCGCATGGCGTGGTCCCCGGCGTTCAGATCGGCCACGCTGGCGGCAAAGCGGCGACGCAGCGGCCGTGGGAGGGCGCGGGCTCCTTGCCGGAGGACGGCCCGGAACCCATGTGGGAAATCATCGGCCCGAGTGCTGTAAAGGTTCGCTCGACCTTCCGCACCCCGCGCCCGGCAACCGCCGGCGAGATTGCCGACATCCTGCACGCCTTCGGGCAGGCGGCGAAGCGCGCGGTGAAGGCAGGCTTCGAGATCATCGAGTTGCACGGTGCCCACGGCTATCTGATCCATTCCTTCATGTCGCAGATCACCAACCGGCGGACGGATTCCTATGGCGACTCGCTCGAGGGCCGCATGCGGTTGGCGCTGGAAGCCGCTCGCGAGGTGCGCCGTACCGTGCCGGAGGGCGTCGTGGTCGCATACCGCGCCTCGGTCGTAGACAATCAGGAAGGTGGCCTCACGGTGGAGGATTCGGTCGCGCTGGCGCGCGCGCTCAAGGCAGAGGGCGTGGACCTGATCGACTGCTCCGCCGGCGGCATGCAGGTCGCGGCCTCGCTGTTGCCGCAGAAGGTGGAGGAGGCGTTCCAGGCTCCGCTGGCGGAAGCGATCCGTCGTGGCGCTGATATCCCGACCATGGCCGTCGGCATGATCACCGATCCGCAAGCCGCCGAACGCGTCATCACCGCCGGTCAGGCAGACCTCGTGGCGCTCGGCCGCGAACTGATCGCGGATGCGGCCTGGCCGTACCGTGCTGCTATCGCGCTGGGGCATCCGAAGCCGGAGGAGGTTCTGCCGATGCAGTACGGCTTCTATCTGGAACGCCGCGCCGCAGCGCAGGGGCGTTAGGGCAACAAGCCGGCATCCACCGGCACTAACTTGCCCGTGATGCCCGATGAGAGATCGCTGGCGAGGAAAAGCGCCGCTCGCGCAACATCCTCCTCAGTCGCCATGCGCTGCAGCGGCGTTTTCGCCATGGCCGCCAGCGCGTCTTGAGGCGGCAATCCGCCAGCGGCGGCCCGGCTGGCCACCCTGTCAATCAGTGCGGCTGTCGCGATCGACCCCGGCCCCAGCGCATTGATACGAACACCCTTTGGTCCAAGGTCATGCGACGCGGCACGGACGATGCCGAGCACCGCGTGCTTCGTCGCAGTATAAAGCATCTGTCCCGGAGCGCCGCTGGCAGACATGATCGATCCCATGGCGATGATGGAGCCGCCTGCACACAGGCGCGGCGCAGCATGCTTGATCGCCAGCGCCACGCCGCGCACGTTCACAGCAAAGACGCGGTCCCACTCGCCCATGTCGATCTCACCGGCGGTGCGCCATGGCGGGACGACGCCAGCAATAGCGACGACGATATCCAGCCTGCCGAAATGCCGCGCGGCTTCCCCGATCGCAGCGGCTATCTGCACCTCGTCCGAGACATCGCAGGAAAGAGCGAGATCGCCCAGCTGCGCGTCGCTGGCCTCCAGAGCTTGCGGCAAGTCCAGCACCGCCACGCGCGCACTTTCCGCCTTGAAGCGTCGGGCGATGGCCGCGCCGAGTCCACACGCTCCGCCGGTCACGACCGCGCAGCGACCGGCCAGCAGTCCTTCAGCGGACATAGGTTGCCCCGTTCACATCAAGTGTGGCTCCTGAAAGGTGCTTCACCTTTCCGGTGGCGAGGAATGCCACCAGTTCGGCCACATCGGACGGCGGCACCCACTCACCCATCGCGAGTGTGGCTGTCACCTTGTCTTCGCCGCCCTGCAAGGCCGCAAAGTCTTCCGACATACGGGTGCGCACCACGCCAGGCGCGATGATGTAGCTAAGGATGTTGTCCTTTGCGTAGCCCCGCGCAATTGTCTGCGCCGCTGCTTTGACTGCCGCCTTGCTGGCGGCGTAGGCGATCATGCGCGGGTTGGTGACGCCGCGCTGCGCGGCCCAGCTTGAGATCGTAACAAGCACACCGCCACCGCTGTCGAGAAAATGCGTCACTGCATGGCGCATCAGTCGTGTCGGCCCTTGCACGTTGACACGCCATTGGCGGTCCCAGGAATCTTCCCAGATCTCGATTGGGTCTTCCACGCCACCTTTGTCCAGCAGGATCGCTGCGTTCAGGACAACGCAATCGATCCGGCCCTTCCAGGCGAGGGCCTTCTGCCAAAGCTGGTCCATATCAGCTGGAGCGCCCTGATCGGCGGCCACAAGGAGCTTGCGGTCGGAAGGCAGGTTTTTAGCCGCAGCTTCAGCACCCCCATGATCGCCGCCATAATGCACGACGACCGATGCACCTGCTGCGGCCAATGCCGCAACGGCGGCCGCACCAATCCCTTTTGACCCCCCTGTAACCAGCACGACCTTGCCGTCGAGTTCGCCAGACATGCATCATCTCCTCCGCCCCATACGATGGCGGAAGTATCAACGGGAATCCAGTTCGATTTGTTCGTATTGCGAACATAAAAACCGTCTTGCGAACATCTTGTGCCAGCCGCGCATCCGTGTAGGCTGCAAGCGATGACATCGGAAAGCGGATATCTTGTCCATCTGATCTGTCTGACGAGTTAGGGTAACGCAGAATGCGCATGGTGTTCGGCATACTGGATCGTGTGAACCGTGCGGTCTATTACGCACTTGGTTTCTTGCTCGCCATCATATCCATTGTTGTCCTGATGCAGGTGATTGTACGCTTCGTGCTGACTGCCGCGGGCATCAATATCGCAGCGCCATGGACCGAGGAGCTGGCGCGATACCTCCTGGTCTGGATGATCTTCCTGGGAGCAGGCGTGGGCTGCCGAAGAATGCAGCTCATCGCGCTCACATTCGTCATTAACTGGCTGCCGCCTTGGCTGGGGTCCGCTGCACGCTTGCTGGCTCTCTGCCTGTGCCTCTGGCTCTTCGGCATCCTGCTCGTCTACGGCTGGCAGTTCGTGCAGCTCATCGGTCGTTCGGAGATGAGCCCCGTGATGCAGATCAGCAAGAGCTGGGTCTATTGGGCGATGCCTGTCGGCGCGGCGCTGATGATCGTCAACACGCTCGCCTTCATCGCGGAAGCGCTTATGCCCGGCGGCGACATGCGGGCAACATCGTCCCTCGGCGCGACGGAGTGACGGGATGACGTTTCTGGTCCTTGTCATGCTAGGCCTCTTCGCCCTCTCTGTGCCCATCGCATTCGCGCTGGGTCTTGCGGCGTTGCCGTACTTTCTTGAGAAAAAGTTGCCGCTGATCGCCATTCCGCAAGTCATCTTCGATTCGCTCGACAGCTTCGTGCTCCTCGCCGTACCGCTCTACGTGCTTGCGGGGCGCCTGATGATGACCGGCGGTGTCGCGCGCAGACTCGTCGAGTTCGCGGTATCGCTGGTGGGTGTTCTCCGTGGCGGACTGGCGGCTGCGACAGTGCTGACATCCATGCTTTTCGCCACGATCTCGGGATCCTCGGCCGCGACTGCCGCCGCCATCGGCTCCACGCTGATCCCCGAGATGGAGAAGAAGGGCTACCCCCGCCCCTTCGCCGCAGCAGTGGTCGCATCCTCCGGCGAGCTCGGCGTCATTATTCCACCGTCGGTGCCGATGGTGATCTATGCCGTGATAACCGGCCTCTCGATCACCGATCTTTTCATCGCAGGTATCTTGCCCGGTCTTTTGATCGGTTTCAGCCTTATCCTCGCCATCGTGGTCGTCTCTTCCATCAAGGGCTACGGCGAACGCGAGACCTTCACACTGAAGACTTACGTATTGGGCATCAGCGCGGCGACACGACGGGCCAGCTTGTCCCTTGTCATGCCCTTCATCATTCTGGGCGGCATCTACGGCGGCGTCTTCACGCCCACGGAGGCAGCGGTCGCGGCCGTCGCCTATGCTCTTATCCTTGGCTGTTTCGTCTACCGCGAAATTCCATTCCGCGACCTGCCAAAGATCTTCGCCGAATCCGCTTTCACCTCCGCTGTGGTGATGGTGATCGTCGGCTTCGCCTTCGTCTTCGCCTATGCCATGGCGCTGATGCAGGCTCCGCAGCAGATTGCCTCGGCCATCCGGGGCGTATCGTCGAATCCGCTGGTGTTCCTGCTTCTGGTGAACCTCTTCCTGTTTGTTGTCGGGATGTTCATGGAGACCTTCGCAGCATTGATCATCCTTGCGCCCGTGCTTGCACCGGTGGCGACGCAATTGGGCATCGACCCCGTGCATTTCGGCCTGATCATGATCGTCAATCTCGCAATCGGCATGGTGACGCCTCCGGTCGGCGTGAACCTCTTCGTCGCCTGCGGTATCGCCAACGTGAGCATGGAGCAGTTGATGCGTCCGCTGCTTGTGTTTCTGGGGGTCCTCGTCATCAACATGCTGATCATAACCTACGTACCATGGCTCAGCTTGGCGCTGATCCGCTAGTTCAACAAGGGAGGAAAGACATGCGTATCCTAACGGCAATCATGGCGCTGCTGATCGGCGTCGTGACATGGGCAGGCGCTGCCCGTGCCCAAACCGAGATCACCATTGGCCATGTGCTCAGTGAAAAGAGCTTCTATCATGCAGCTGGCCTCAAATTCAAAGAACTGGTGGAAGCCCGCTCTAACGGGCGTGTGAAGGTGAACGTGCAATGCTGCGGCGCGCTCGGCAATGAAGGCCGCATCATCCAGTCGCTGCGCACCGGCGTCATTGATGCGGGCTTCTTCGGTCTTGGCTCCATGGAATCGACGGTTCCGGAGTTCCGGGTCCTGTCGCTCCCGCACCTCTTCGATAACCGCGATCAGGCGGAGCGCATCCTGCGCGGGGCGATGGGCGAACGCTTGCTGAAGCTGGTCGAGCCGCATGGCATGATCGGGCTCGCCTTCGGTGGTATCTTCGAACGCCACATCGCAACACGCGACAAGGCGATTAATACGCCTGCCGACCTCAGGGGCCTCAAGATCCGTGTGCTGCAAACGCCGGGCTGGGTGCAGGCCTACACTGCCGTCGGCGCGCAACCGACGCCGATGGCCTATGGTGAAGTATTTCTTGCGCTCCAGAATGGCGTGGTTGACGCCCTCGAGGTCTCACCCGACGCCATGTTGGCGGATCGCTTCCTCGAAGTGTCCAAGCACTACGCGCTGACGCGATTCCATCAGTCGACAACGATGTTCGCCTTCTCGCAGGCGAAGTTCAACGCGCTGCCCGCCGACGTGCAGGCACTCGTCCGCGCCGTCACGCCGGAAGCCATTGCCGCCGGCCTGAAGTTCCACAACGATCTAGGCGAAGAGGGGCTGAAGGCCGTGCGCGCGAAAGGGATTGCCGTCACAGAACCGGCTATCGGCCCATTCCGCGAGGCATCCCGTCCATCGTGGGAAACGATCCTCAAGGACGCCGGAGCCAATGGCCAGGCTCTTGCCAACGAAATCGAGGCGGCACGGCGCGCGTCAAACTGATCTGCCGGTAGAAGCTACCAATAGACGCCGCGTGTAGTCATGCTTCACGCGGCCCCCAACGAGATCGTCAGCCGTCAGACGCTCGACGATCTCGCCCTGCTGCATCACGCCGACGTTGTTGCAGACATGACCGATAACGGACAGGTCGTGACTGACGAAGAGTGACGTCAGTGTGCGTTCCCGCCCTATGCGCATCAGAAGGTTCAGGATCTCGGCCTGGATCGAGGCGTCGAGCGCGCTTGTCGGCTCGTCAAGCAGCAGGATTTCGGGCTCGAGCGCCGCAGCTCGTGCGATCGCGATGCGTTGGCGCTGGCCACCCGAGAGTTCATGGGGATAACGGAAGCGGAAGCTCGGACCCAAGCCCACCTCATCCAGCGCCATCGCTATACGCCGGTCGATATCTGAAAATCCGTGCAATTCCAGCCCGTCGGCGAGCGCTCTGTCGATCGTATGGCGCGGATTCAGCGAAGCGTATGGGTCTTGGAAAACCATCTGCACCCGCTTGTGGAAAGCACGCGCAGGTTTTACCCCCGGCGTCATGCATGCGCCAGCGATAGTGAGTGAGCCGGTCCATGTCCGCGACAATCCAGCGAGAACGCGAAGCAGAGACGATTTGCCTGAGCCGGAACCGCCGACAAGCCCGAAGCTTTCGCCGCGGGCCACCGTAAGATCCGCATTGCGCACGGCGTGAAAGCGTGTCGCGCCAGCGCCATGGTACACATCAATATGACGTACCTCGATCACGACGCCTGCTCCCAGGCCGGGTCCCGCTGCAGAACCGGGAGGTCGCTCCCGCGGGAGGTTGGTGAGGGAAGACAGGCGACGAGACCTTGCGTGTAGGGATGGCGCGCTTCGCTGAGCCGACTGCTCTCGATCGTCTCGATAATGCGGCCACGATACATGACCAGAATGCGTTCACAGAAGCGCGCGACCATCGGCAGATCGTGGCTGATCAGGATCAGCCCCATGCCGCGCTCGGCCTGCAGTCTGTCGATGAGGGAGAGCACCTGCTCGCGGACGATCACATCCAGCGCTGAGGTCGGTTCGTCGGCGATCAGAAGATCCGGGCTCAGCACCAGCATGATTGCGATCATGGCGCGCTGTCCCATGCCACCGGATAGCTCATGCGGAAAGGCGCGATACATGCGCTCCGGATCCTCGATGCCGACGGTGGCCAGAACTTCTACCGCCTTCGCCCTTCGCTCGGCTTTCGTATAAGCACCGTGGAGTTTGAGCGTCTCCTCGATCTGGACTCCGATGCGCTGGACGGGATTGAGCGAATATTTAGGGTCCTGCAGTATCATGCCGATGCGCCGACCACGCAGAGCGCGCCAACCTGCGGGGTTGAGCCCCGCGAGATCGTCGTCGCCGAGCCGGAGGTGCGTCGCCGTCATCCGGCCGGGTGGAGGGACAAGACCCATCAGCGCCTTCGCTGTCATCGATTTTCCTGAGCCGGATTCGCCGACAATGCCGAGTTTCCCGCGGCTCATGCGAAAGCTCACATCTTTCACAACCGCAACCGCGCCTTGTGGCGACGGAAAGGTCACCGTCAGACCTTCAACCGAAAGGAGATGGGGGGTTGTGTCACTCATGGTGCTTAGGATCGAGCACGTCGCGCAGGCCATCACCCATCAGATTGAAGCCGAGGCTCACCACAAGGATGGCAATGCCTGGAACAGCCGCCACCCACCATGCGTCGAAGATGAAATCCCGGCCCGACGAGATCATGGTACCCCATTCAGCAAGCGGCGGTTGCGCGCCGAGTCCGAGGAAACCAAGGCCCGCCGCAGTCAGGATGATTCCTGCCATGTCGAGCGTTGCGCGCACAGCCACCGAGGGCAACAGGGCGGGCATAATCTGCCCCGTCATGATCTGTGCATCGCCCATACCGAGGCCGCGCGCGGCCAGCACGTACTCGGCGTTGCGCAGCGCCAGCGCTTCGGCCCGTGCGATGCGGGCATAGTTCGGCCATGCCGTGATCGCGATCGCAATCACCGCATTGATCAGGCCTGGCTTGAGCACAGCAACGAGCGCAAGCGCCAGAATGAGCCGCGGGAAGGCCAGCACGATGTCGGTGAGACGCATCAGCAAAGCCTCGACCCAACCGCCGAGATAGCCTGCGAGCAATCCCACCGCGAGACCAACCGGTGCAGAGATGCCGATGACAAGAAGCACGATCGCTAGCGTTGGCTGCGCCCCGTAAAGCAGCCGGCTGTAGATGTCGCGGCCGAGTTGGTCGGTGCCCAGCCAGTGCTTGGCGCCCGGCGCGGCAAGCCGGTCCGAAAGGTTGGTCGCGACCGGGTCATGCGTGGCAAGAAGCGGCGCCGCTGCAGCCATGACGATGAGCAGCAGGATGATCGCCCCGCCGAAAAAAGTAGAGGGATTGCGCAGCACACGCCATATCGAGGTCTTCAGCTGTCGCATCCGCGCCTCGCGGCGCGAGCGCGGCTCATTGGCCAAAATGCTCGCGCTCATGTCGCCCGCGTCCTCGGATCGAGCAGCGGATAAAGGAGCTCCGCCAGCTTGTTTAGCGCAACAAAGCACACGCCGACGACGAGCGTACCGCCGAGCACCGCCGGCATGTCCGCAGTGAACAGGCTGCTGGTGATATACAGGCCGATGCCAGGCCAGGCGAAGACCGTCTCTGTCAGGACTGCCCCTTCCAGAAGGTGACCGAAGGACAGCGCGATGACCGTGACCAGCGGCACCATGACATTGGGCAAGGCATGCAGCCAAAGCACGCGTGCTTCCGAAGCACCCTTGATCCTGGCGGTCGTCACGTACTCCTTGGACAATTCGTCGATCATGAAGCCCCGCGTCATCCGCGCGATGTAGGCGAGCGAAACATAGCCCAGAAGCGTCGCCGGCAGGATCAGGTGAGAGAACGCCGAGCGAAAAGCGCCCGTGTCACCGGCCCGAAGGGTATCGATCAACAGGAAGCCGCTCCATTCCTGCAGCGTGTAACGATAGACAGTGCCTATTCGCCCGGGTCCGCTGACCCAGCCGAGCTCGGCGTAGAAGACGAGAAGCGCGATCAACCCCAGCCAGAAGATTGGTATGGAGTAACCGATCAGAGAGGTGATGCGGATGAGATGATCCGGCCAGCGGTTGCGCTTGTGAGCGGCGTAGACGCCGAGCGGCACACCCAGCATCGTGCCCACAAGAATTGCCAGCGTCGCCAACTCGACAGTCGCGGGAAAGGCCCGTCCGATGTCCTCCGCCACAGACCGGCCGCTCGCCGTCGAAAGGCCAAGATCGCCCTGCACCACGCCAGCGACATATCGCCAGAACTGGACGTACAACGGCCTGTCCAGTCCCAGCGCTTCGCGCGCCGCGGCGTAGGTCTCGGCGGATGCCTTGTCACCCACTGCCGCCACAACGGGGTCGATCGGCATGATTCGACCGATGACAAAAGTGCAGACCAGCAAGCCCAACAGCGTGATCGCAAGAGTGATGACGCCGAGTGCCAGCACCTTCAGGACGCTGCCGGAGCCCCTCATGATGTGCGCCCGTCCCGCGCCGCTACTTCGTCACCTTGTCGTAGCGAACGTAGTCGGCAAATGGCCCATGGACGAAGCCCTTGACATTGTCACGGATGGCATACTGCCATTGCGCTTGGAAGGTCGTCACCCACGGAGACTCCTTCAGCACATGACGCTGAAGGACCCTGTACATTTCCAGCCGCTTCTCCGGGTCGCGCTCGGCCAAAGCGGCCGTGGTCTGCGCCGATATCGCAGCTGGCGGCATGTAGGAGTTTCGCCAGGTCGTCGTGCTCTGGTAGTTTCCGTCCGAATTGTCGGTGTTGTAGGCGAAGGCCTTGGCGTTGGAGTGAGGATCCATGAAATCCGGTCCCCAGTACAGCAGCATCGCCTCATGGGTGCGGGCACGATACTTGGTGATCACCTGCGCCGTTGTCGCCGGGAAAAGGTTCAGCTTGATCCCGGCCTGCGCGAACGTCGCCTGCATGGACTGCGCGATTTCCGGGAAAGGAGCCTGGTTGATAATGTCCATGTCGATGGCCAGGCCAGCCGGGATGTTACCCTTTGCGAGCACGTCTTTAGCCTTGGCGACGTCGAGCGTGTAGGGACGATCGGTCACGGCACCTGCGAAACCCGCCGGCCAGAACGTCTGGTGCACCTTGAACTGGCCTCGCATCAGCTTGTCGGCGATACCGTCATAGTCGACCAGATAGCGCATCGCCTCCCAGAGCGCCGGGTTGCGGAACTTCTCGTGCTTCACATTAAAGCTGAAGAAATGGATGGTCGCGCCTGGGTGTGTTTCAACCTTGACGCCTGTCTTGCCCTTGAGTGCGTCGATCTGGTCGGGACCAAGATTGCGGGCGATATCGATGTCGCCCTTCTCGATCATCAGGCGTTGCGTGGTGGGCTCGGTGACATGGTTGAGCACAATCTGCCGGGTCTTTGGTGTGCCGGCGTAGTAAGACGGGTTCGCCTCCAGGACGACGACTTCATTGGGGCGCCAGTTGCGGAGCACGAACGGGCCGGAGCCTGCGGAGTTGCGCGACACCCAGGCATTGCCCAGGTCGTTGTCTTTGGCGTTGGCCATGGCCGCCTTCTCATCCACGATACCGCCCGGTCGGGCTGCAATGGCGTTGAGCGCGAATGCCGGCGATAGATTGTCGGCGATGGTCAACGTCACTTCGTTGTCGCCAGTTTTTCGCACCATGCGGTCAATCGTGTCCACGTTCCAGCCGAGCTGGGCGAGAATGAACGACGGCGGTTTCTTCAGCAAAACAACCCGGCGGAAGGAGAAGATGACGTCCTCGGGCCGCACCGGATTTCCGGAAGAGAATTTTGCATTGGCGCGCAGCTTGAACACGATAGACTTGCCATCGGCTGATACTGTCCAGCTCTCTGCCAGATCAGGATCCAGCTTGCTGAAATCCGATGGGTTGATCTGGATAAGCCTGCTGTAGATATTCGACACCACCTCTCCGCCGGTGAACTCATAGGCTTGCGCCGGATCCAGGCTCACGATGTCATCAATGTTCTTTGCGACAACAAGCACACCCGACGGTGTCTGGGCGAAAGCGGTGCCCGTAATGAATGCCGCAGCGCATGCAGACATCAGCAAGTGTTTAGGTTTCATCGCACGATCCTCCCTCAAGACCACTTGGCCGAGCCCCATGTCAGACCCAATCATGGCCGCCGTCAAGCGAACAGGCTTTCGCTTTGCGGCTATTTGGGAATAGACTTGAATTGCTGCAGGCAAAGCGAGGGGATGAGATGAGCGCGGATCCGGACCGGATGGGGAGATTTCGGAAGCTGCTCGAGGGAAAGGCTGATCTGGCCTATATTCCACTGTGCACGGATCTCGACTATCTCGCAGGAATTCCGCGCGATATTCCAAACTTCGGCGTGACGCTCCACCCCGGTGGCTGGCTGGAGGGGGCCTGGATGACGCCCGGCCATTCTCCGGTTCTCGCGCTGCCGCGGATGACGGCCGAATATGGCGGGCGCGGTGGGGCGCAGGGGATCGAGATCAGGGTGCTCGGCGACTGGGATGATCCCGAGATGATGGTGCGGGACATCCTCAAGGGCTTCAAGCTCCCGGCCAGGCCGCGCGTCGCCGTCAGCGACAAGGCGGAGGCAGAATCCCTTGTGCATCTCCAGCGCATCCTGCCGGATGCTGTTTTTGTCTCAGCCACTGAAATCCTGCGCGAGATGCGCGTGGTGAAGAGCCCGGAGGAAATCGCCACAATGCGCGAGGCCGGCAGGATCACCGAAGCAGCCTTCACCGATGTGCTGCCGAAGCTGAAGTTCGGCATGACGGAACTCGATGTCATCGCCGAGGTCGACTACCAGATGAAGCGCCACGGCTCGCTCGGCGCGACATTCACGACCTCCCTCTACAATTCCGGTCCAAACCATCCTCTCTTGATGGGCAAGCGGCTGGAAAGCTGGAAGCGTGTGCTGCAGCCACCTGTCTCCGTACTTTTCGATTTTGGCGCTTCCCACAAGGGGCTCTGCTATGATTTCGGTCGAACCGTCAGCTTCGGGGCGCCTTCGGCGGAGCAGGTGAAGGTCCATCGGTTGATCATGGAGAGCCAGCGGGAAGGCATCAAGGCCCTGAAAGCAGGTGCCATGACATGCGAGGAGGTCGATCATGCGGCCCGGCAATATCTCGTCGATGCTGGCTATGGCCAATTCTTCCGGCATCGCTTGGGCCATGGCATCGGTTGGGATGTGCACGAGCCGCCGTTTCTCACAAAGGGCGACCGGACAATGGTGCGCGAAGGCATGATGTTCACCATCGAACCGTCGATTTTCCAGGCGGCGGGGCCAAGTGCGAGGGTCGAAGATGTCATTGTGGCACGACCAGCCGGCGGCGAGCAGCTGACGACAGGATTTCAGGACCTTTTCGTGGTTGATCGCTGATTTTTTGTTCGCATTGCGAACAAGCGTACACAATACGAATTCTGTTGCCGCAGCTGTTTGCGGCCTGCATACTCGTCTCGCTAGGCGGCCCGAAACTCCGCATGACGGTTCCGGGCATAGTCAAGATGTGCCGGGAGGACGATCATGAGGCTGATGCTTCACATTGCGTTCGTCGTATTGACTGCTTTGAGCACGCCGGTTTGGGCGCAGACCACCACATTGACGATCGGGGTGCGAAGCGAGACCGCTTCGATGGACCCGCATTGGTCGCAATTCCCACAAGACAAGCAGGTCGAGGACCATATTTTCGAGCGGCTGGTCGCGATGGATCATAACTCCCGCCCCATCCCCGGGCTGGCAACGTCATGGCGCTCGATCAACGACACGACCTGGGAGTTCAAGCTACGCGAGAACGTGAAATGGCACGACGGCCAGCCCTTCACGGCGGATGACGTTGTCTTCACCTTCAACCGGCTGCGTGCTGGCATTCAGGGCGCCATCGCTAGCCCCGCTTTCGTGCTCACCAACGGCAACAAGCGGATCGAGAAGATCGACCCCCAAACCATCCAGATCCGTACGGACGGCCCCTTCCCTACAATGCCTGAGGAGATGAGCTTCTTCTCAATTGTGGCAGCCCACAAGGCGGCCAACGTGCAGCCCTCGGTGGATTTCAACAACGGCAAGGCGACCATAGGCACCGGGCCATACAAGTTCGTGGAATTCCGCGCTGGTGAGCGCGTCGTTGTCGAGCGCAATCCCGACCATTGGGGGCAGAAGCCCCATTGGGACCGCGTCGTCTTCCGGCCAATCACGCAGGATGCATCGCGTCTCGCCGCCTTGATGAACGGTGACGTCGACATCATCGATTATCCGCAGACACCGGATCTTCCTCGCCTGAAACAGGCCGGGAGCCGCTTCGCCATCAGCGAAATTGCATCGGACCGGGTAATCTACATCCAGATGAGCTTCCGCGACATGGAGCCCTTCGTCCGCAATGCTGACGGTTCACCCGCCGTGATCAATCCGCTGCGCGATGTTCGGGTGCGCCGTGCCATGTCGCTCGCGATCAATCGCGATGCGATCCGGGACCGCATCATGGGCGGAGCTTCTCTGCCCACCGGGAATGTCGTCCCACCAGGCTTTTTCGGGTATTCGGACGCACTGAAGGTCGACGCCTTCAATGCAGAGCAGGCGCGCCAGCTCCTGCAGCAGGCAGGCTATAGCCAGGGCTTCCGCGTCACGCTGCATGGTCCCAATAACCGCTACATCAACGACCAGGCGATCATGGAGGCCGTCGCGCAGATGTGGACGCGAGCCGGCATCCAGACCGACGTTTCCGCCATGCCACGCAATATCTTCTTCACGGAAGTCATCCGCGGCGACCCTATGAGCATCCCGGGCTTCGACGTCGGCAAGTTCTCAGTCTGGCTGTCAGGCTGGGGCACGGCAACGGGCGAAGCAACATACACCGTGCGTGGCCTGCTTGAGTCCTTCAATCCAGAGGCTGGCTCCGGCAACGCCAACTGGGGGCGCTACACAAACGCCCGCGTTGACTCGCTCTCGCGGAAAGCACGGACAACGATCGACGCCAACGCGCGGCTGCCGCTTCTCGTTCAGGCGACGGAGATCGGCCTGCGCGACTACGCCCTGATCCCGATCCACTTCCAGGTAAACAACTGGGCGCACAAGATCACGCTTGTCCACAGGCCGCGAGTGAACGAGCGGACCTACGCCTGGGACGTTTCGCAGAAGCCTTAGGGCGGCAGACACTTTCGGGGACCAAGGCCGTTGTCGCAATTCATTCTCCGGCGCCTGATAGAAAGTGTGTTCGTCGTTTTGGTGATGACACTGATCGTTTTCTTCGGCGTCAGCGTCATCGGCAACCCCGCCGACATTTTCGCGGCCCAGGAGTGCGACCAGAAGTGTCTGGCGGATCTGAAAGCCCGCTTCGGCCTCGACCGACCGCTGTGGGAGCAATACTTCCTGTTCCTCGGCAATGCGCTTCGAGGCGAACTCGGCAACTCGTTCCAGCATGGTCTTCCGGCACTGCAGGTCATTTTACAGCGCGCCCCGGCGACGCTTGAGCTTGCATTCGCGGCTGTGCTGCTTTCCGTCGTCATCGGGGTTCCGCTCGGCATGTGGGCGGGTCTGAAGCCCGAGGCGCTGTCGAGTCGCCTCATTATGGCGATCTCGACGATCGGCTTCAGCGTGCCCACCTTCTGGGTCGGACTGATTCTGATCATGGTCTTCGCCCTCTGGCTCGGCTGGCTACCGGCCATAGGGCGCGGTCAGACCGTGACAATACTGGGGATTGAACTCTCAATCCTCACATGGAACGGCCTCGCGCATCTGGCGCTACCGACGTTCACGTTGGCCATCGCCAATATCGCTCTCATCATCCGCCTTACGCGGGCCGGCATGCGGGAGGTGATGTTCACGGATTATGTGAAATTCGCACGGGCAAAGGGTGTGGCTTGGTCACGCATCCTGATGACCCATGTCCTCAAGAACATCATGATTCCGGTCGTTACGGTGATCGGCATGGAGTTTGGTGGCACCATCGCCTTCGCAGTGGTCACAGAGACGATCTTTTCATGGCCAGGCATGGGCAAGCTTCTGATCGACGCCATCGAGGTGCTCGATCGACCGCTGATCGTCGCCTACCTCATCCTGGTCGTCCTGATCTTCGTTGTCATCAACCTCATAGTCGACATTATCTATTCAATCCTCGATCCTCGCGTGCGTTTGCGCGCCGCGCAGACATGACAATGCAAGAGCCGGAGCCCAGTGCCGAAGAGCGGGGCGCGGTCGGTCGCTTTGCCCGGGACTTCGTGAAGAGCAATGAAGCTGTGGCGGCGCTTCTGACGTTCTGTGCCGTGCTGGCAGTGGCTATTCTAGCGCCACTGATTTCGCCGCAAAATCCCTATGACCTGACGCAGATCGACTTGATGGACAACCTGCAGAAACCTGGCTCCCGCAGCATGGGTGGCATGCTGTTCCTGATGGGGACGGATGGGCAAGGCCGGGATATCCTAAGCGCCATCTTCTATGGGCTGCGGACAAGCCTGATGGTGGGTGTTCTGAGCGGAGGGATCGCGCTCGTGATCGGCACCGCCGTTGGACTTCTGGCAGCATACCGCGGCGGCTGGACCGACACGATCATCATGCGCATTGTCGACCTGCAACTCAGCCTGCCACCTATTCTCGTGGCGCTTGTTATCCTCGTTGTTCTGGGAGGCGGAGCCGCCAAGATCATTCTTGCCCTCGTGATTGTGCAATGGGCGTTCTTTGCCCGCACTGTCCGCGGGGTCGCGCTGGTCGAAAATGCGCGGGAGTACATCGAGGCTGCGCGCGGTCTGGACCTTGGCGTCCTGCGCATTCTGTTTGGGCATCTCCTGCCGAACTGCATGCCAACACTGACCGTTATCGCAACCGTGCAGGTTGCTAACGCCATTTCACTGGAGGCAACTCTCTCTTTTCTGGGCCTCGGCCTGCCGCCGACACAGCCTTCGCTCGGGCTGCTGATCGCCAACGGGTTCCGGTTCATGATGAGCGGCAATTACTGGGTCAGCCTCTTTCCCGGTCTCGCGCTTCTCATCACCATCATGAGCGTCAATGTGATTGGCGACAGGTTGCGCGATGTCCTCAACCCGCGCCTCACCCGCTGACCGGGCACCGAACAGCTCTGTTTCATTAGGCCGATAGTGTTTGGCATCGCTGCCTGAAATCGAAGCATCAAAAACAGAAACGCAGCCTCAGCCAGTGAATGCAACAGTGCCGATCGAATAGTGCTCATAGGGCCGACTCAACCTGGAACACTCACCACCTGTCAACGTGACAGTGCCAGCCAGACTTCGTCGGCGGAGCTGACTAGACAACGCAGTGGATCACCTCGCCTTACCCGCTGCAAGCTTTGGTTCCAAAGCAGGCAAAGGTCGCTACCGGCAGATCGGGGTTTAGGCATGGACAAACCTCCCGGCGGATGAAACACTCTAGTGCAGAGCGTGCCACGGTGCAGTTGATGTTCAAAAAAATCGGGGATTTTTCATGGTTCTCTCGAGTTTAGCCCGCCGGTGCATTGCGGCTGTCTTGCTGGCCGCGACAATGATGACGGCTCCAGTTGCACGAGCCCAGCAACCTGCAACCCTGGTGGTGCCCCAGCTTGGTGAACCCAAGACACTGAGCCCGAACTTTGCAGCCGACTCGCTTGGTTTTGCGCCCACGTCGAACGTCTACAGCCATCTGGTCGCCATCGACTGGGGCGTCAACAAGGGTACCGGTGCCTATGGTGATCTGGCCGAAAGCTGGAATACCAGCGAGGATGGCAAGGCAGTGACCTTCAGGCTGCACCGCACTGCGCTCTGGCATGATGGCAAGCCGGTCACCTCGCATGATGTGAAGTTCACTTTCGACACCGTGATTGCGCGCAAGTACCCGGCTTTCGTGGTGCTGAAAAACGTCCGCGAGATCACCACGCCGGATGATCACACTGTTGTTCTACACCTGATCGAACCGGAAGTCGGTTTCGTTCCGATGTTGGCGCAGGTCTCGACATGGACCGGAAAAATCTACCCAAAGCATCTCTGGGAAGGCCAGGATGGTTTCGATAAAGGTCCCTACGTCAATGCACCTGTCGGCTCCGGACCATTCCGGTTCGTGCGCTGGGAGCGCGGCGGGCTGGTCGAACTGGAGGTCAACAAGGACTATTTCCGTGGTCCCTCCAAGATCGACAGGCTGGTGTTCCGGCAGGTGACCGATGTCAACGTGGCGCGTGCCGAATTTGACAGCGGGCGCCTGCAGTTTCTGAACTACGAATATGCGCCGCCACTGGCCGAGGTAGCAGCCCTGCGTCGTGATCCCAAGGTGAAGGTCGTGTTCACACCGTCCCATTTCAGCCGTGACATCCAGCTGAACCTGACGAGAAAGCCGCTCGACAAACTTGAAGTCCGTCAGGCGATTGCCCACGCCATCGACCGCGACGCGATGAATCGTCTGGCGTTCAGCGGCTTCTGGCGCCCGGCCGTGCATGCCAGTGTCGAGAGCCAGGGCGAATTGATCAACCGCGATGCCCGCTTCCCTGCGTTTGACCGTGCAAAGGCAGAGGCTCTTCTCGATGCAGCCGGCCTGCCACGCGGTGCGGGCGGATGGCGCTTCGATATTGCGGTGACCAATCCCAACTTTCCGGACTGCAAGGCGATGATGGAAGTGCTCGTGCAGCAATTGCGTCAGGTCGGGATCAACGCAAAGCTCGAGCAGTTCGATCAGGCGACGTGGTTCCGCCGTCAGGCGGAAAAGAACTTCGATATCTCCTGCTATTTCACCCGCTATGGTCCTGACCCGGATTCCTTCCGGGAGCATTTCATGACGGGCGGCGGGCGCAACAACATGAGCTATTCCAACCCCGAGCTTGACCAGCTCGCAACCCGCGCCTCGACCCTGCGTGACAAGGCGGAGCGAGTCCGGATCTACAAGCAGATTCAGGCTTTGATTGTGCGGGATCTGCCGTACATCAACCTGTTCGATGAGCAGAAGACAACCATCGTCCGGACTGGCTGGTCAGGGTTCAACACCGAGCCGGAGGCGTTCGACAAGGCCATCACATGGTTTGGATATTATACCGTAACGCCGCCCGGCCGGTGATGGGCACCAGAACACGGCCTGGAGCCGGTCAACCTGCATGAACCTGCGGCGTTACATCATTTCCCGGCTGCTGCAGCTGGTCCCGGTCACGCTGGTCGTGATCATCATCAACTTCCTTCTGGTTCATCTGGCACCTGGCGATATCTCGACCATCCTTGCGGGGGACACAGCGGATCCGGCCTATCTTGCGGCAATCCGCGAACGCTATAGGCTCGACCGGCCTTTCCTCGAACAGCTCTGGCGCTACCTTGTGCAGGTCGGGTCAGGCGATCTGGGGGTGTCCTTCCGCTCCCGCGAACCGGTCTATTCCGAGATCATGTCACGTGTCCCGGCAACGCTGTTGCTGGTGGGCACAAGTCTTGCGCTCTCCGTTATTGTCGGCACTGTGATCGGGACATGGATCGCGCGGCGGCCTGGTTCGACGACGGACAGCCTGGTCAGCGCGCTGGCGGTCGGATTGTTCAGTATCCCGGTGTTCTGGCTCGGCCTTATGCTGGTTCTGTTCTTCGCCGTGCAGATCCAGCTCTTCCCGGCCATGGGCATGACGAGTGTCGATGGACCGCGCGAGGGGCTGGGGCGGATTCTCGACATTGCCTATCATATGGTTCTGCCGGTTCTGGCGCTGATGACCGTGTCGGTCGGGCAGTATGTGCGGCTGGCGCGCAGTGCGGTCACCGAGGTGATGGCGGAGAGCTACATCACGACGGTCAGGGCAATCGGTTTTCCCGACCGTACGATCATGATGCACTACGCCTTGCGCAATGCGCTGTTGCCCGTGGTCACGGTGCTTGGACTCCAGCTTGGGCTGTTGCTGACAGGTGCAGTGCTGACCGAAACCGTGTTCTCCTGGCCCGGGCTTGGCCGGTTGATCTATGATGCAATCCTGGCCCGCGATACGCCGGTGATCATGGGTGCCTTCATTGCGATGTCCATCACCGTGGCGATAGCCTCCTTGGTCACGGATCTTGTCTACGCCGTGCTTGATCCGCGGGTTGGACTTTAGGTGGGACCGGCGCTGCTGGCCCTGACACGTCGCTGGGCGTTCATGATCAGCGCCGTCATCGTGATGATCACCGTGATCATTGCCCTGACGGTGCCCTGGCTGCCATTGCCTGATCCCAATGGCATGGAGGCATCTCCCTATGAGCCACCCGGTGCTGCCCACTGGCTGGGCACGGATAATTATGGCCGTGACGTGCTGGCGCGACTGGCATGGGGTGCACAGCTGGCGCTGGTGGTTGCCATCGTTTCATCCGCCATTGCCAGCCTGATCGGCATCGTGCTGGGCTCGATATCCGGCTATTTCGGTGGCCTGATCGATACATTGCTGAGCCGCACGATCGATGTCTTTCTCCTGATCCCGTCGTTCTTTCTGGTCTTGCTGATTGTCGCGCTTTTTGGCTCGCGGCTGGAATTCACCATGCTGGCCATTGCCTTGACGACATGGCCGCGCTCGGCCCGCATCATGCGAGCGCAAGTGCTGAGTTTGAAATCACGCGTCTATGTGCAGGCCGCGCGCGCGGCCGGTGGTTCGCATTCCCGCACGCTGATCCGCCACATCGTCCCGAACGGCCTTGCTCCGATCATCACGGATGCCACGATCCTGATGGGGCTGGCGGTTCTCACCGAGGCCGGTCTGAGTTTCCTTGGTCTTGGTGACCAGAACTCCGTGAGCTGGGGCCGGATGATCTTCGACGGGCAGCGGCAGTTACGCATAGCACCCTGGATGTCGATCTTTCCCGGCATCGCACTCCTGCTGCTTGTGGCGTCGTTCAACCTGCTCGGCGACGGGCTCAACGAGGTGCTGAATCCGCAACTCCGTCGCCTGACGGCCCGTGCTGCGCAAAAACCTGCGGTCGATATCAGCGAGGTCAAGCCGGGTGCTGGCGAAACCATCCTCGATGTTTCCAGCCTGCGCATGAGTTATATGCTGCACAGCGGCCCGATTGTGGCCGTTGACGGCGTATCCTTCCAGCTGCGGCAGGGCGAGAGCCTTGGTGTGGTCGGCGAGAGCGGGTGTGGCAAATCCAGTCTCGGTGCTGCCATCCTGCAGGTGATGGCCCCCAATGCAATGACCGCGGACGGCGATGTCGATATTGGTGGCAAGCCTGTTCTGCGTGACGGACGGCGCGTGACGAAAGACGGGCGCGACACGATTGCCGGGCTGCGCTGGACCACGGCTTCGATGATTTTTCAAAGCGCGATGAACGCACTTAATCCGGTGATGACCGTCAGGGCGCAACTGATAGAGGCATTCAGGCTGCATCGGCCTGAGGCCAGCAAAGCGCAGGCACTGGCACGTGTGGTCGAGGTGTTTGGCATGATCGGCATCCCGGTCGAGCGCCTGGGTTCATATCCGCACGAATTGTCTGGCGGTATGCGGCAGCGCGTGATGATCGCACTCAGCCTGCTGCACGAGCCAAAACTGGTGATCGCTGACGAGCCCACAACGGCACTGGATGTGTTGATTCAGGACCAGATACTAGGCGAGCTTGATGCGTTGAAACGACAGATGGGCCTTTCGCTGATCCTGATCTCACATGACATGGGCGCTGTCGCGGAAACCTGCGAACGCGTTGCCGTGATGTATGCCGGGGAAATCGTCGAGATGGCTCCAACAGCAACGATCTTCGAAAACGCACGCCATCCCTATACAAGGGCGCTGCTGGATGCGCTGCCGACCGTGTCTGGCCCCAGGCGAACTCTGGCAGGCCTTCCCGGTGAGCCTTTCAGCACCGGAGAAACCTCTCCGGGTTGCCGCTTTGCTCCACGCTGCGGCCAGGCACAGACGATCTGCGGCACAGAGCGGCCACCGCGCGTGGCCATAAGCACTGATCATGATGCGCTCTGCCACTTTCCATCCGGCGGGACAGCATGAATTCGCTTCTGGAAGTCAGGGGGCTGACAAAACTCTATCCGCTACGGGGAGGCCCGCTTGCCCTGCTGCGTGGCGAACGCCGGATGCTCCGCGCAGTTGATGGTATCGATCTTGATCTGGCACCCGGTGAAATCCTGGCGCTGGTGGGTGAATCGGGATCGGGCAAGACCACGACCGGAAAGCTGATCACCCTGCAGGAACAGCCAAGCAGCGGTGCATTGCGGTTTGAAGGAGCCGACGTCGCCAATCTGCATGGAGCGGCGCTCAAGGCGTATCGCCGCCGGGTGCAGATGATTTTCCAGAATCCCTACGAGGCGCTTGATCCGCGCCACACTGTGATTCAATCCGTGATGGAGCCACTCGAAATTCACGGCATCGGCGATGCCGCGTCGCGTCGTGCGCTGGCCGAGACAGCGCTGGATCAGGTCGAGCTCAGGCCTGCGTCGCGCTATACCGGACGCTATCCTGCCGATCTGTCCGGTGGCCAGCTTCAGCGCGTCGCCATCGCGCGCGCGCTGGTCCTTGATCCGCGCTTGCTGGTCGCTGACGAGCCCGTCAGCATGCTGGATGTTTCGGTCCGTGCCGGTGTCATGAACGTCATGCTGCGCCTCAGCCGCGAGTTGGGCCTTGCCTCGCTCTACATCACGCATGATCTGGCAGTAGCGCGGGCAATGTCGTCACGCATTGCGGTGATGTATCTTGGTGCCATTGTCGAGCAGGGGCCCACCGAGACTCTGATTGCTGCCGCAACGCACCCCTATACGCGTCTGCTGGTCGGTGCCGTGCCCGAACACCGGATCGGCCACAAGCGCATACGTATCCGGCTGGCAGGCGAGGCGCAGGCGCTCACCTCAAGTCCGGTAGGGTGCCGCTTCGCACCGCGCTGCCCTGCCGCCACGGAGCTTTGCCGGTCGGTCCCGCCACCGCGCGTGCAACTGACGCCGGAACACTGGTCAGACTGTCATCTTGCCGGTGATGTTTAAGCGCGAGCCAACCGCATCTCTTCGGCGATCCAGGAGACTGGCACATGGCCGTGGCTGATCAGCACGTCATGGAAGATTCGAGGATCGCCACCAATCTCGTGGCGGAGGCCCTTGATCTGCTCGGTGCCGAGAAAATACATCAGCCGCGTGGCCGGAAGGATCGAGTTGCGCGTGGTTTCTCCCCAGATGCGCGCCTCGGGAAAGCCCGCTTCATCCCTGTAGAAGTCGCGCATTTTCTCCAGCGTCCAGTCGCCTGTGTGCAACCGGATATCGGCCAGCACACTGGCTGCATTCCGGCGGTCGGCCATCAGCAGCGCGCGCTCTTCGGCATGCGAGTAGAATCCGCGCGCCTCCGCCATCAGTTCGGTCGCATAGCATGACCAGCCTTCGACCATGGTGCCGGATGACAGGAAGCCGATCCCGCTCGCGCAATCGTTGCCACCAAGCCGCGCCAGCCTTGATACAGCCTGACGTGCACGGGCGTTCTGGGTGTGGTGGCCGATGGAGCCGTGATGCACGGCATGGGTCTGTTTGACGGCAACGAGAGACTGGCTGACCGGAGCGGTCCAGTAGTGGCTGTGCTGTGCCACCGAATAGGCAGGCGGACAACGGTAGGAAAGGAAATAGAGATCTCCGGCGATGTCCTTGGCCCAGGCAGGCAGCGGCTCGAAAGACAGCCCGAAATCACTGGCCGGCGTGACCAGCGCACCGGCACTTTCGAACGCGCGGTTGTGCCACTCCCTGTAAGCACCGGGCAGATCATGCGCTGGAATATCGGGAGCGCTATGGCTGTCCACCCCGAACCGGCGCTCATGATCGGCAATCTGGCTGCCAAGCCGCGCGAACGCCTCCTCGGCGAGGGCCACAGCTTCATCCGGCGACCATGGCAGGCCGTGCACATCGCGCATCAGCACATTCAGCATATCCAGCCCGCAGGCAGGGTCTTGCGGAGGGAATCCGTCAAGTGCACTTTCAAATTGGAATAGCGCAGCTGTGGCTGCGCCGCACAGGGCATCGAGATCATCTCTCCATATCGCGTGCAGGCGAATGCCGCTTGTCAGCAGTCGGCGCAAGGCACCGCATTCGCGTCGCGCGCGCGTGACCCAGTCAGGCGGAACCGCTGCTCCAGACAGCCAGTCCATACCAGAGCCGAGGAAGGTTGGCATGGCTGCGAGCCGGGCGCATAGCGCTTCGCCAGCACCAGCGGTTGCTGACGGCAACAGCAGCGAAATCACGCCAAATGCAGCCTCAGCCGAGTACCAGTTGGGCTGGCAAAACCGCGGGCGGGCCTCGACCGAGAGCCTTGCATGAGCCAGCGCTGCCCGCAGCAGCTTCGTCTCGAGCCGGTCGCTGACGGTCGTGGCTGCGGGCAAAGCATCAAGAGCCTGCATGAACTCAGCGAGCGCCTCAAGCTCCCTCAACGGAGCGACCGAATCCGCAGGCGGCAACCGATGATCGGCTCCGGCTAGCCCCATGAAGGTCGCATCGACCGGAAAGAACGTCGCGTGATGCGCCAGGAACCGCTCGACAAGCTGTGCGAGTGCATTCTCAGCCATGGCTGCCCGATGGCAGGTCAACCCAGCGGCGCTCGACATGGGCGCGGACGCAGGCATCGACGATTTCCTGACTTTTCACGCCGTCATGGAAATCACCGTCCGGAGCTCCGTTCTCCAGAAGTTCACTGACCCAGAGCCGGATCAGGTTGCGATAGTAAAGCTCCCGCCACTCCGTCCTGACGCTTGTCCCCGGCGGGAAATGCGATGCGGGCAGGATCACTGGCTCGAACTCGACATTCCCGGCGGTAGCGAAATGCAGCGTTTCGGCCACGCCGCGTTCCGTCACCAGGCGGCCTACCGCTGCTGCTTTCGAACCGTAAACCCGGATTTCGATGCCGGGATAGTTGCCAACAGCAACGATCGAGGTTTGCAGCATGCCCTGCGCACCGGAGGCAAACTCGACCAGCGCGACTGTTCCGTCATCGGCGTTGATCCGCTGCATGCCGGTGTATCCGCGCACGATACGCTCCGGCACATAGCTGCTCATCGTTGCTGCGACCGACGCAAACTCGCCACCCATCCAGCGCATCAGATCAACCAGATGCGATCCATATCCGACAATGGATTGGGGAATGGGATGCTTTGGCAGGAAATCAATGCCTGCTGGCACCTGCCGGAGCTCGAACATGGGATCGAGGAACTGGCTGTTCTGTTCAAGCCCATGCACATGGAAGATATCACCCAGCGTGCCATCGGCGATCCAGGCCCGGATCTGGCGTAGGGCAGGCGAGTATCGGAATGTGAAGCCGACCTTGGTCTTGACCTGCGCTGCCGTTGCCGCACGGGCCAGACGCAAGGCGTCAGCAGCATCACGGGCAATGGGCTTTTCGCACAGCACATGCTTTCCGGCTGCGATGGCCGCCAGTCCAAGCGCAAGATGTGTATCGGTCGGCGTGCAGACATCAACCATCTCGACCTCGGGGTCGTTGATCAGGGCGAGCGGATCAGAATAGATTTTCCGCACTCCAAAGAGTTTGGCCATCGCTTCTGCACGCTCGGGAACGACATCGCAGATCGCAACAAGATTGACGCGAGGATCAGCGGCATATCCCGGCAAATGCGCCTTTTCTGCCCATGTGTGAGCGCCAAGGACACCGACACCAAGTTTGCTATCCGTGTTCAACAGTCTCTCCTCCAGGCTGGCGCATGCCGTCAGCTGGTGACCATCCCACTCTTGTCCCAAAGACGAAAGAGGGAGCCTTGGAAAATTGTCCCGGCGGAGCTGATGTTGATTGGAAAATCGGGCAGTGGTGCGGTCTGCTCCAGACAATTCTACTGAAATACGAACACACGTTTGCTGCAAGGGATATGGACAATGGCTGACGCTTTCGTGCTTCCTGAGGCAACCTGCACACTGCTGCTTTAGCCGGCGGTACCAACGGTCGTCTCGCTGCTCTGGCGCAAGGGCTACAAAAACACCTTCATATTCGGGCCAAAGCCCCTCAAGCCGGCATCGGTAAAGTTCGCCGGACCCGCGTTTACGGTGCGAACCATCCCGGTTCGTGAAGAACTGGTTGAGCAGCAGACGGCCGGATTGTGCCCCAATCTGCAGGCCCTGTCCGTGGCCGACATCGCTGCTGGCCAGATCCTTGCCGTCGCCATGGACAGCGAGAACCGCACGGCTTTCATGGGCAACATCATGACCACGCATCTGCTGGTCAAGGGCGTGAGCGGCATTGTCCTCGACGGCGGGGTATCGGATGCGGCTGCAATTGCGTCCATTCCGTTCCCCTTGTTCTGCACGGGGAACGCTGCCACGCCAGCGACAGCTGTGAGCATACAGCCAACCATGAGAATCCGCGCTGAGCGATTTCAGTGGGTTAGTCATACTGGCGTCATTTGAGAACGGACACTTTATTTCAGAATGAACCTGGCTTTGGACAGGCTATCTGAGAATCTACGGTTCTCACGTGGTTGAGAGCTTCGGGTTCTTTGGTGGGCGAGAAAAAGGATACTGGCGGTATTCTTTACGCCCGCTCTGCAGAGGGAAGGCGGCGGTAACAGCCACATCCACTTCGACAAATTCCCCCATCAGGACCCGATCCGGCGACCATCTCCATTCTCACACATCATGTCCTTTCGAGACTTCGTGAAAACCACCATTCTCAAATAAGCTGTATGCAAGTGGCGAAAATGCGCTCATTCTCATCGTTAGATGTATGCCGACAGCCGTATCTGGAGCTATCGATGCAGACGTGTTGACGTAGCGGAATTCCCCGTCCAGATTTGTTTGGGTGATCAAGGTTTCGCCGCCGGTCTGCGAGAGGAGCCTGGAAAAGCCTTGGCTGATCGGCGCAGCATCGGCTGCGCAAATCCGGCCAAGTACAACGTCAGTCCGGTATTGGTCTTAGATACCTCTCTCTGGCATCGAGAATGGGAATGGCCTTGGTAAACCTTTCGATCACGCTGATCGGTTCGTTCAGGGCAAAGGTGCAGGGCCGCGAAGTCAGGCTGTCCACCCGCAAATCCTCAGCCATATTGGCCTGCCTGGCCTTGGCGGATGATCGGGAAATGTCCCGTGAACGATTGGTCGGCCTGTTGTGGAGTGAGGTGGAAACTGACAGGGCGCGCGCCTCTCTCAGGCAGGCAATTCATGAGTTGCGCGATGCTCTGGCAGCCGCTGGGTTCGATGGACTGGAAGCAGAAAAACACGCTATCAGGCTGAGCAATTGCGACATCACTACTGACGTCACTGACATTGTCGCGGCGGCCTCAAATGGCGAAGCCGATCCGCTAATCCTCGGGCGAACAAACATTCTGGACGATTTTCTGGCTCCACTCGAGTCAATTGATCCTGCTTTCCAGGCATGGGTCACGACGCGGCGACGGCACTTCGAAAGCACGCTCACCACACGCTATGAGTCTGCACTGGCGAAAGACCCGTTGCCGACCCTCCAGCGAGAACAGCTGGCGCGTGCTCTGTGTGCGATCGATCCGACCAATGAGGTTGGTGTTCGGCAGTTGATGGCAGCCCGGTTTGAACAGGGCGACACGGCCGGTGCTTTGAACGCTTACAAAGGCCTCTGGGATCTTCTTGGCGAGGAGTATGATACCGAGCCCTCCCGTCAGACCCAGGATCTCCTCGTGCAGATCAAGCTTGCCGAAGAGCAAGAGGGAAACACTTCGGTCGGTGTACGAATGCCCGAGCCCCTCGCAAGACCCGTCAAACCCGGCCTGTTGGCTGGCAGGATAAACCCGCGGATCAGGCTTGTTATCGCAATCGCTCCTTTTGACCTGAACGGCGTGCCTGAAGCCCAGCACTACATGGTGCATGGCTTCAGGCGGGATCTTCTGTCATCTCTGGTGCGGTTCCGGGAATGGGCCATACGTGAGAGCAACAGCGTCGCTCCCGCCGGTACCATTTCGGATGAATATACCATCGAGGCGAGCGCATTTGCACAAGGGGACGGCATTCGCCTTGCGCTAATGCTGCGGGAAAATGCATCGGGGGTCTATCTGTGGAGCGAACGGTTTCGTATCGCCTCCGATCAATGGCTGGAGGCCCAGCAGTCCATTGTCCGGCGCCTGGCCGCAGTCCTGAACGTACAGGTCTCCTCAGGGCGGTTGGCTGCAGCAACCGATGGAGCAAATGTTGACACTATAGCCTACGACCAGTGGCTTCGTGGTCAATCCGATGTGTTTTCATGGAACCCAGTGCGCTGGCAGATGGGCCTTGATGCCATGCGGACGATAACACGGGATTGCCCTGGCTTCTCGCCGGGCTTCAGCACTGTGGCACAAATGCTCAATACCATCCAGTTCGTGCAGCTCGGGCATGTCCGCACACCGTCGAACATGGCGGAATCCATCGAATACGGCCTTGAAGCCGTTCGGCTTGATCCGGTCGATTCCCGTGGTCATCTGGCGCTGGGCTGGGCCTATGCAATGGCAAGTCAGCACGAACGGGCTGCCGTTCATCATGACCTTGCGGTTGATCTGAACGACAATGATCCGTGGACATTGATGTCGGGGGCATGGGGTGCTTCCTGCGGGCTTCGCCATGACATTGCGCTAAACAGGGCAAAACTCGGCCTGGAATTGAGCGTGGTACCCACGCCTCTCCATCTGTTGTACTGGGCACATATCGCATTCGCCCGGGGCGACTATCAGGCCTGCGTGGATGTGGACAGCAGCGTCTGGAGCAGCCTGCCAAGCAGCAAGGGGTGGTACGTGGCGGCGCTCGGCAATCTGGGCCGGATCGAAGAAGCAAAAGTCGCCTTCGAGGACTTCGCCATCAACATACGCAACGGCTGGGTGAGCGGCCCCCCGCCCGACAATGAAACTATCGGGCGTTGGTTTCTCAAGTTGTTTCCCTTCGCGAGCGAAGCCCCATGGGCCGCATTGCGTGACGGACTCGCGCGGACGGGCATTGACCTTGGCGCAGCCCGTTTTGAATCGCTTCAGGATTAGACCCTGCTGCTTTCAAGTGCAGCTGTTTACAGTGTATTCGCCGATGCGCTTGTGATGGAACTTCATCAAGGTATCCAGGTCCCGCTCGGTAGGCTTGAGGGTGAGAAACTTCGCGTAGAAGTCCGGCATGGGATAGTCACCGGGTGCCAGGTCAGGATCAGGCTGGGTTGTACCGGGAACCGGCGTATTGGCTGCCTTGATCCGCGCTTCACCCGCTTTGATCCTGGCAGCTGGAGGGATACGCAGACCAAGGACCGATGCGCCATTTGTCATGATTGCAATATCGGTAATCCAGCTCGCAACCGTGGCACCGCACCGGAAGCGCGTGCATTGCTCGAGAAGCTCTTCAAGCGTTCGCGGCACGGTGGGTGCGGGCTTGCTGGGATCGAAGTAGTTCACTCCCGTCGACCATGATTTGACGAGCATGCCCCAGCGCTCCGGGTCGCTCACGTTGAAGCTCTTCATGTTGTTTGCCATAGGATTTTCCTTTGCACCTTTGAATGATCGGAATCAGTGCGCGGTGCGACGCACGCCCAATCGCAGGCTTGCCCTTAGCTGCCGAATGCGCCTGCAGCCTTCATGAAACGCAATAGATCCGCCATCGTTTGTGGCGGTGCGGCGGTATCAGTAAGCCCGGGAATGACGCTTGGTGCATCGGATCCTATCAGATCACGGCACGCAGCCTTGATGGCATCAGCGAGTGACAGGTTCTGTTCTTCGGCGACCACAGACACAGACCGCAACGCGCCAAGAACGGTTTCTGCCACAATGACGGAACCGACGGGGCCGAGATGCTGTCCCATACCCGTTGTATCGGGCTCTTCGGATTGTGGGTTCATGGCCGCTTCAAAGGCAATGTAAAACGGTAAAGGCGGATCAGCCGCAATCTTAGCAATATCCTCGACACCAATTTCAAACTCGTCAGCGCTCTTTTCCTGCCCCAGCCAGGCTTCGAGCCGGTTGCGAACGCCGGACCAGTCCGGAAAAAGGGGAAGGGATGTCGATGATCGCGCTGCTAACCTTCCGCGCATGGCTTCAAGCAACGACGGCACTTTCCACATGCCACCGTACAGTGCAGATTTGAGATCACGGTGCATGAGGCCGCGATTATCGACCTTGGACTTTGGCTCGAACTCTTCGGTGGTCTCAACCGCATTGGCATAGCGTGGACCGATCCGGTTGCTAAAATTCAGCCGTGGATCAGGCATCCCAGGGCTGTTCATGTCAAAGAAGAAACCCCAATCCACCATCCAGTCTGCCTTGAGCGGCATCTCGCCGGGTTTTCTCGCGCTGTTCAGTGAGAGGAAAGCTCCGTCGGTGTGGTCAACGTTGGCCATGCTGTTGATGATGTAGTTGTCCCTGACCATGGCATGGCCAAAGCGGAAAGCTCCTCGGGTGAATTCAAGCGGAACGCCTGTGAATGTGTTGACCAGCGCACCATTCCAGCCGCTTTTCTGTCCATAAAGCGCAGCAACCTCAGGGTGCAGAATCCGCGCCAGCAAGTCATCGCGTACAATTCGCCGAAAGATCAGTGTGACAATGGCCTTGGCCAATGCGAAACGCCGATAGGCCAGCTCGATCCTGGAAGCATTGCCAATCTGCTCGCTGATCCGCGCAACTACGATATTGTGAAAGGTATGCCACAGCACGGCCATCTGGGACATGATGGCATGAGCGTCATTCCTGGCGTCAGCAAGCATTGCATCACAGTTTGAACCACCATCAGCCACCGGCTGAGAACCCCGGGCGATATCGCTGAACGGACAGAACATTGCGCCCTGAGGCCGCCGCCCCGCAAGTGGTGCCGTGCGCAGGTAACGGCGTGGCACCCGGTCCAGATCGGCAAAGCCGAGTTTGTTCGTCACCTTGTCGGCGGCGCTGTAGACCGAGGGCATGCCGTCAGGTCCGGCACCATAGATCGTGTCCAGCATTAGCGGCCGCGATCTGGCGTTGGGGGCGGATACGCCGGCAACCAATGCGGCTGGTCCCGTATCCACCAGATCGTGGGCCGCGAGCTGCAGCAGGTAGGTGTAGCCGGAGGGAAGCCGAGGATTGGCTTGCGGTGGCAGATCAGGTCTCAGCCGGTCCCTCCAGAAGGCCGTCCGGGATTGCCCGGCTTCGTCATGGAGTTGGGCTCGGGTGGACAATTTGGCCAACAGAAAATGTGCGTCTTGACGATCTGTGCCACTAATCGTTCCTGATCCTGCGATCAGCGCGCCCCTATGGATATCGGCAGGGCCTGATGGCGGCCCAAACATATGGGGCGCACCGGTCGCGATCTTCCCTTCAAGCGTCCATCCATGCATCGCTGCCCCTTCCGTCTGTCGTTGCTCTCAACCTGAGGGCGACTTAGAGCCGCCTGGCGTCAAACCATCGTCAAATCTCGGTTCACGTCGGGATGACACGGTTGCCTGAAGGTTACCCCACGAGAACGGCCAGCTCCTTTGGCAGCGTTTCTCGCCAGGGAGATCAGGCCATGACAAGCGTTCAACACCACCCCAAGCCTTTGGCATTCACTGAAGGCTCCATGATGCCCCACCTCGTTCGAGACTTGGGCGTCAATCCAACCCAGCCAGATTTCGAGGCCCCCGTTTCCGAAGCAACCGACCTGGCTGGGAGCGCATGCCAATCGTCATTCTACTCCCTGGTTTTGATGTTCCTCGGGTTCGGCCTCGTTGCCGGGACCTTGCTGCTCTTCCTGAAGTTCTGAAGGCGGCAAACCCCTGGGAGGAAGGCTCATGTCCGAGACACACATATTGCTGTCATCTTCTGGCGAAGCAGGCCAGATTGCAGCGGCTCTTTCAACGTTCTGGCTTGGATATCTTGTCATTCTTGCTGTCCCCGGCCCCAATCTTCTGGTCGTCAGCTACGTCGCGGCAACCAATGGGCTGCGCTCTGCTCTCCCACTCGCACTGGCGATCGCCTGCGGTGCAGCGCTGCTGCTCACGATAATCCACGCTCTGGCAGATATCGCAGGCCCCGGTTTTCGCGAAAGTCTATCGTTCGCCAGTGCGTTCCTGCTGCTTTTCAGTGCGCTGAGAATCGTACGAGCCAAGGTACCTTGCGCGCCAGATAGCGCCTCCGTTCCTCGTCGAGTCATCCCGGATTTACTGCTGGGCCTCGCTTGTGGCTTCGCGAACCCTGTTACGGCCGCTTACTTCACAGCCACCTTGCTCGGGGGAAACAGCCTTCTTTTCGCGCCCGGGATGGCAGCACCTCTGGTATTCGGCACGGCTGCCCTTTGTGGTGGTTATGCAATTGCGGCAGCAGTGTTGTTTTCACGGTTTAGAATCCGGAAGCATGTGATGCAGCGTTTCACGATCATCAAGATAGTCACTGCCACTTTGATGGCAGGCTATGGCATTGTGACGGCTGGCAAGACATTTGGGCCTGCACTCACTGGCATTCTTGTCCACATCAGCCCGCTTGCGGAATCCGCTGTCGCTGCGCAATGGTAAGGGTATGCTTGCACCTCTCGATCCTTCCGACGTTGCGTTCGCTCTGGCACAGCGGCCCGACATCGGTCCGGAGCTTCCACGCATGTTCGCCTGTTTCGATCGGGTTTTCGAACTGAAGTCACCATATGCGCCAGGCTTGCGGATTGTTGGCGGCCTGGTGCGGCCCGGCCTACAGGCCCTGGACCAAAGCGCCACTCCGCTCAGCGTCACGGGCAATGGCTGGACTCTGGGTGATGCTTTGGTGTCCTTGCTGGGCGAGACAGCAGAATTGCTGTCGCAGTTCGAACAGGCGGGAGATCTATGCGATGCCGATACTTTTCCGGAGCTCGGTGGCGGCTGGATCAATGGGCTTGTACAAACTGCCAAGGGCCCGATCGACCTAATTGCGGGCATCAATCTGGCGGATGGGTACCCGATACGGCTACCCGCTGACATTGTTCTCCGGAGATCACAGGACCGCAGAACACTGGGGCCTGCAGGCGCGCTAAGCAGCGGAGTTGCGGCGGGCACCAACATCGCGGCCGCCCTTGAGCGGGCGCTTCTTGAACTGATCGAAAGAGATGCTGCAGCAATGTGGTGGCTAGGCGGCAGGCAAGGTGCTTCGATCGGACAAGATTTAGCGGGCTTTGCGGTGGCACTGCTTGCCAAGCTAAGGCAAAGCGATACCTCTCGGATTACACAATTCATTGATATAACAACAGATATTGGGGTGCCAGTCGTGGCGGCTTGCTCACACGACTTAACCGGTCATGGCCTCGCCGTGGGCATCGCTTGTCGGCCAAAGCAGGAGGATGCCGCGGATGCAGCCTTGCGTGAGCTTGGCCAAATGGAGCTCTCGGCCGTGCTCGCAGCATTGAAGCGGCAGGGAGCAGGCGAGGCGGTTCTCAATGAAGCGGATCGGCATCACCTGCGGCGAGCCGAGTTTAACGCAACCGATTGCCCTCTGCTCACCGCAGCGAGGGTATCTGGAACTGGGAACATCTCAGGATGCGACATCAGCAAAGCCATTCAGAGCTCTGGATATCCCGTCGTCAGCATTGATCTGACTCGGCCTGAACTGGATATTGCAGTGGTAAGAGCGGTGTGCGCAGGTCTTCAACCCTTCTGCGAAACGGTATCAACCCTACGATTCGATATGTGCCGGACCGCCCACGGCGGCGGACATCGTCGTCCTGGCGGTGATGTATTGCCGTTCTAGCTTAACTGCGTTGTAGCAGAAGTCGCGATCGTCGGACGTTCCGCCAAACTGCCTTTCCTGCATGGACATGTAAATTTAACCCTTTGTTTTTGCTATTGAAGCGAGGAGGAGCGAAACACGCGTACCGGCATCGGCAAAAGCCTGCGCGCATAACCCCAACAGGCTGGCTCAAATTTATCTGAACCCGAGCTTTTCCAGTAGCTCGACCAGCATGATACCTGCTTTGGCGCGATGGTCATGGTGGATTGATCTGGCCTGGTCCGCATCGCGGCCAGCGATGGCAGCGACCAACATGGCGTGATCACGGTTGGAGCCAACCGGATTTGGACGCAGTCTCAAGGTCAACATGCGGGCGCGATGGGCCTGTTCACCAAGTTGCTTCACGATCTGCTGCAGACGCTGGTTGCGCGTCAGCTCAACCAGCAGCGAGTGGAAGCGCTGATCGGCAGCCGCCCAAGCCTCCAGATCATCAATGGCGAGTGCTGTATCCATATCGGACACCGCTTGCTGCAACTGCGCGAGTTCGGCAGCGCTGACACCGCGTCTCGCCACGAGGTCTGCGGCGGTCGACTCGAGTGATGTCAAAACTTCATAGATTTCACGCAGGTCGTCGGCAGAGACCGGCAAGACACGCATGCCATGACGAGGCCTGATCTCCGCTACGCCATCCTGTTCGAGACGGACCATGGCCTCGCGCACAGGTGTGCGGCTCATCCCCAGTTGCAAAGCAGCCTCCTGCTCCAGCAACTGGCTTCCGGCCGGCAACTGATTTGTCAGGATCAGCTGTTTCAGCGCGCGATAGGCCCTTTCCGCATTTGAGATGCGACTGGGATCACTCACTGGTTCAGAGGGAGATGCAACGTTGTTCGGTATGAGAGGCATAGACAGCTTCCTCGATGAGGATGTTCTTGAGATAGTCACGTGCTGTGTTTTCCACAGGCCCGCGCCCAAGTCGATTGTTGATGACGTGTTGTTGCAAGGCGTGCACGCAGTCGCCACCGAAATCAGCGTCATTCCATGCATAGGGCATTTTTAGAGCGTCATTGCTGCCATGGGCGCGGAACATGATCTCACCGTCGCCATTGAGCGAAATGACGCCCTTTTCGCCCTCGATCAGCATCTCGCCCATAGTCAGACGTCTGTTGCTGGCCTTGTGATCCGACAGCCTGTTGCCATCGAAAAGGCAGCGGACGCCATTGGCCATGTCCAACATGATCATGCCAGCATCTTCACCCGCGATCACCGGGTTCAGCTTTCGCAGAGCTGCGAAAACAGCTTTAGCGTCGCCGAAAAGGAAGCGGAACGTGTCGATCAGATGGATCGCGGTTTCATGCACCAGAAGGCGCGGCATTGTCTGGAAGTACGGCTGACGATCAAGGTAGGCGCGCGGACCCTGCCCATCGCCCGGACGCAGCCGGAATGTCGCCTGATAGACCTGCCCGAGCAGGCCACTCTCGAGCAGCCGCTTGATCTCGCGATGCCATGGCTGGAAGCGGAAGTTCTCATGGATGATGACCTGAATACCAGCATCGTCGGCAATCCGGACGGCCTCTTTCGCCTCCTCCACATTCTGGCAGAATGGCTTCTGGCAAATGACATCGATCTTTCGAGCCGCAGCCAGCCTGATCGCAGCGAGATGGGTTTCTGGCGGCGTTATAATGTCGAGCAGATCGGGCTTTGCCTGTTCCAGCATCTGGTCCAGGTCATCGGTGATGATAGGAATCCTGAATTCACCGGCAAGGACTTGGGCCGAAGCCAGTGTCCGGTTGCAAACGCCGACCAGTTCGACCGCCGGAATCCGCGCCCATGCACGATACTGAAAGCGGCTAAAATAGCCTGTTCCGATAGCGGCAACACGGATTGGCGAAGCGCTCATGCCGCAATCGGCTCCGCTGTCTGCAAGGCATCCAGCACCAGGCGCGTGATTTTGCTCGTGCCGTCCCGCCCACCGGTTTCGAAGGGTTTCAGGCCATCGGCGAATGTCCTGTCGACCGCATTCCGGATCAGTTGAGCGGTGGCGACCGCCTGGGGGCTATCATGTTTTTCGCCGAGCCATTCGAGCATCATGGCGGCGGACAGGAACATCGCAACCGGGTTTGCCTTGTCGTGGCCTGCGATGTCAGGTGCTGTTCCGTGGCAGGGCTGGAACACAGCGTGGGTATCGCCAATATCGGCAGATGGCGCAAAGCCCATGCCACCCATCAGGCCAGCGCCAAGGTCGGACAGGATATCGCCAAACATGTTCTCGGTCACCAGCACATCGAGATCCCAAGGCTTGCGAACCATGTAAAGCGCCGTTGCGTCGATATAGGCATGCTCGGCCTTGATGTCGGGAAACAGCGCGGCGCGTTCGTCGAAGACCTTGCGGAAAAAGGCAAAACTCGCAAACACGTTGGCTTTGTCGACGCAGGTGACAATGCCTTTGCCGCCAGCAGCCTTGCGGGTCCGGGCCAGACGGAACGAGAAATCGAACAACCGTTCGCACACGTCGCGCGTAATGACCATCGTGTCGCGGGCCTCGCGATCATCGATAATCACACCTTTGCCGCGCGACGAGAACAGCCCTTCGGTCGACTCGCGGATGACCACGAAGTCGAGTGCCTTCGCGCGCTCATCGGCCAGAACCGGCATCATGTTTGGCAGCGTCTTGACAGGGCGAACGCCGGCATAAAGACCAAACTCGATCCTGAGATCAATTTGCGGGGCGATCTCGGTGCCGTCGGCATAGCGTATCTCCGGCCAGCCCATCGCACCAAGCAAGATCGCGTCGGCATCTCGTGCAGCGTCAAGCGAGGCCTTCGGCAGCGCAACGCCGGTATCACGATAGCAGATCGCGCCGGCAGGTTTCTGATCGAGCATCAGTTTGACGCCGCCGATCCGCGCTGTGGCGGCATGGATCACGGCGATGCAGGCTTCCGTGACCTCGATGCCAATTCCATCGCCTGGCAGGACGCAGATGTTGAACGTGTCGTTTGCTTTCATGATGTCCTCGGCAGTGCAGTTGAGCTGGATGCCGCCAAGGTTCTCAGCGGCCCCAGGTCAGAGTCGAAATGGCGGGGCAAGGCTCCTGTCGCGGATGCCTCGAAGTAGGGAATCCGGTCGTCCAGCAGGCATCCTAGGTACGCTATGCGCAAATCCGGCCCCCCAAAGGCGAGGCTGGAGACATTGCGCAGGACCCGGCTTTTTACGCCGTCGAGATGCGGGCGCCCCATGCTTGCGGACTGGAATGCGTTCTCCACGAAGGCCAGATGCTGGGGATCCGAATCCTCAAGTACCGTCGAGATCAGGCCATTGGGCACAACCTTGAGCACCCTGTTTGAGACAATGCTGGTGACCCAGGCTGCACCTTCGGTATCGAGCACAACGCCATCGGGAAACGTACCCGCGCCAAAGGTTGCGACAGTGGTGCGATTGCTCAGGTCGCCATTTGCGGCGACATCAAACCGCGTCAGGCGACGAGCGAAGGTTTCGTTGACGAACAGATGCTGCTCATCCGCCGAAAGAGCGCATTCATTGGCATAGCCAAGGCCGTCAGCCACGATGCGGCCAACACCATTCTCGATCAGCGCGATGAAGCCGGTCTGCGCAGTCGGGCGATAGTCATCCGCACGCGGCGAAACACGGGTCGAGACGGTCAACCATATCCGCGAGCGGGAATCGAGCAGCGGGAAGTTCGACGGCGGGATGGTAACACCCGCGATGTGCAAGGCGATATCCTCGACGCGGCCGTCAGGGTGGAGCCTGAAAAGGCCGCCATCATCCACGCCGAGATGGGCGATGAGAAACGAGCCGCCGGGCTCAAGCGCGATCCCGTTGGGCCGCAGCGTCCGGCCCTCCTCGCGTGCCAGAATGCGACTGACATTCCCGTTCGGCGCGACAATTGAAACACCACCAGTTCCGGTCCAGTCTGCCGTGAAGATCAGGCCAGACCGATGCGTCACCAGGCATTCTGGCCGACTGAGGCCAGAGCCAATGAATGACAAACGTTCGAGCGGAAGCATTGCGTCTGCAGAAGCCGCGCTCATCGTTGCGTGTGCTGCTGACATGGGCCGGATCTCCTTTCGCAAAAGATGCGTTGATGAATGCGTTTGTTAATGTATGCATAGATTGATCGAAACGGGAAGGCAATCCTGTTTCAGCAAACCATCATCGCAAAGCCGCCGCCAAGATCAGCATGGACGGCAAAGGGGCCTGGCGCGACAACGTCTTCGTCGAGCGGGTCTGGAAGAGCGTCAAATACGAGGAGGTCTATCTGAAGGCCTACGCCAACGTGCCGGAAGCCCGCGCCTCGATCGGAAAGTACCTGGACTTCTACAATGGCCGGAGACCACATCAGAGCCTGGGTCGGCAGACGCCGGATCAGGCCTACTTCAACGCGCTGCAGCCAATCCCGGTTGCGGCATAACCAAGGGCAGAAACCACTTATAAAGCCGCCCCGGACTGTTCAAACAAACCGAGCCACCTGTGCGCACGATCTCGTGCCTTGGCGGCCTGAGCAGCGTCTCCAACATTGATCCTTGCTGCGTTGTGATACGTTTCTTCTTGGCCCATGATATCAACGTTGTCCTACTCTATGGGCTTGCGCACCAGCGACAGGTGTTCGACATCGCGCTCGCAGCGCGGCGCGGATCGCGCATTCTTGTAAACGTTCATCCGGGTTCTCCTGACGTTGCTCGTGTGTCGCAGCATCAGTCTCCAACGGCAGACCCGGATAGATAACCTATTGAAAGCTCGCAGCTAGCGCCGAAGTTCGTAGGCGCCGGTACGATAGCCGTGAATGAACGACCCATGGGCACCAAGGGAAACAAGCGGTGCAAATCTATCCTTGTCATGCGCTGAGTAGGCACGATCGGCCAGATTGTCGAGATACAGAGACTGCTGTCCATCGACGCGAACCGCCAGGACCGCGTGATCCCTCTCGCCCCGGGTCTCGCGCCCGATCACGAGATGCATGTCCTGTTCATGGACTCCGGCGGCCCGGAGCAGCCACATCTTGACGATGGCGAAATCCTCGCAATCACCCCGACCGTGCCGCACCGTTTCCGCGAGCGTGGCCCAGTGGTCCGCGAGGCCATAGAGGTCGATATCGTCCTCGAAGCGAATGGCGCGGTTCACGTAGCTGTTGATGAGCTGAACCTTCGCCTGGATGTCCATGCCGGCGGCTTCATGCGCGACCTGCTGCATGCTGCGGAAGCGTGGATTGCGGCAGTTGGGCCTGTTCGCGTCACAAGGACGAAGCAACTCGCGATCGGCGTGCTCAGCCAGAATGCGGCTCCAGTTCTTCTGGTGGACCGAACTGGAGATGCGGATCGCGACGCTTCCCGACAGGTTCCTTGGGGTTCCGTCGGAGTGAGCGAGGCTTTGCCTTGGTGACGGCCCAAACCGCTCGGCCATCACCCGGATGTCCGTCGAAAGCGAAGCAAGGAGAAGTTGTGCGCTGGAGCGCGGCTGTTCAGGGACTGCAGCACCTCCAAATTTCTCATGCATAGATGAGAAAACGGGCGCGTTGATCCGCAAACCGCCCGTGGCCAGCTCTGGAGTGCGATCGCCCCGAGCGAAGGTCGGCAGAACGACTGGCGGCGCCTCCAATGTCAACGCCGGGCGCAGATGGAAGTCGCTGAAGTTCGCGAGCGCTGGCGGCGCGGCAGCCTGTAACGCCACGACCAAACCAAGGCTGCCTGCGATCTTTCGCCATTTCACCAATGAAGTCCGCACGGTGCTGTCCCCTTTTCCGTGGGGTATTGAACCGGTGCCGGCGTAATTCTGGCTTATTGTATTGATTCGAATTTTATGTATCTGCTGCTGTCACAAACTGTGGTGAAAGCAGGCGCAATCGATGGCTAACGATTTGAAGGTCCAGCCTCACTATTCGGTAATCAAACTGCCCGCGCGTATGGAAGCCTACTCGGCGGTTTTCTCCGCTACCGAGCAGCCGCCTGCTGCCGCCAAATATGTCATCATCAGCATCGGAGTTCTTCTGGCGACGCTGCTCCTGTGGTCGGGGTTCACGCAACTGGAGGAGGTGACGAGAGGGGCCGGAAAAGTCATCCCGTCCAGCCGCGTCCAGGTCGTGCAGACGCCGGAAGCGGGCGTTGTCCGCGAGATCACCGTGCGCATCGGGCAAAAGGTCCACCGGGGCGACATTGTGATCAAGCTGGAGGATACACCGAACGCCACCCGCGCCCAGGAGGTGGAGGCGCAGTCCCGGTCGCTGCAGGCCCAGATCGCCCGTCTGGAGATCGAGTCTTCGGGAGCCGACACGGCCTATGTTTGCCCGGTTGATATCCGCCAGACAGCGCAGGCGGTCTGCGACAACGAGAAGAAGCTGCAGGCGATCCGCCGGGAAAACCTGAATGCGCGTCTCGACGTGCTGAGGCAACGCGCCAATCAGCGGCGGCAAGAGACCGCAGAGGCGAATACGACCATCACCCGCCTGACGGAGAGCCTGCAGCTGGCCGACCGCGAGCTCAGGATGATCACGCCCATGGCCGCCCGCAACCTGGTAGCTCAGACAGAGTTGATCCGGGTGCAGCGACAGCAGATCGAGGCCCGGGGTCAGTTGGCGACGATCAGGGAAACGTTGGTGCGCCTGGAGGCTGCCACGGCAGAGGCGATGCTGCAGATCGACGAGCAGGTGCTGCAGTTCAGGCGCGAGGCCGCCGGCGAGCTGACGACCAAAAAATCCGAATTTTCCGTGGTCACCCAAACGTTGCGGGGCGCGGAGGAGCGGGTGCAGCGCACCGACATTCGTGCGCCGGTCGACGGAATCGTCAACGCGTTGCCGGTGACGACGATCGGCGCATTCCTCAATGCGGGTGAAAAGGTGCTTGAGATGGTGCCGCTGGAGGACAAGCTGCTGGTGGAAGCGCGCGTGCGACCGCAGGACATCGCCTTCATCACGCCCAATCAGCGGGCGCTTGTGAAGGTCACCGCCTATGACTTCCTGCAATATGGCGGACTGACAGGGACGGTGGAGTACATCTCGGCGGACAGCCTGTTCGACACCAACCAGAAAGAGAATTTCTATTCCGTCATCATCCGCACCGACGAGGCGGCGCTGAAACGGGGAACACGGTTGTTCCCGATAATTCCCGGGATGATCACGGACGTGGACATCATCACAGGGCAAAAGTCGATCCTCAACTACCTCTTCAAACCGATCAATCGGGCGTGGCGCGAATCCTTGACCGAACGCTGAGGTCAGTGGGGCGAAGCGCGCGATGACCCGGCAGGCCCAGGCGGCTCCTAGATTGCGGATACTGACATTCGGCGGTCGCCGCCGATCATTCGCGCTGGAGCAGGATTTCTGGCGGGTGCTTGAATCGCGCGCGGCTGCGGAAAACAAGCGGCTGAGCCATTTCGCGGCGGATCTGGACGAGGCCTGCGTGGCCCAGATCAACTGCGATTCGCCTGGATGTCGCTGGGCCACCAGCTATCACCAGACGACCTGCATGCCCGAGGCCCGGGCGCATGTGTCGGCGATCATTTCCGAGATCGCCGGACAGGAGCCGGTGTTCAAGCGGCCCAATCAGGCCGGTGACTACTCCTTCAACAATATCGGCATCTCCAGCTATTTCATGCTGTCCTCCACGATGCCGGACGATCTGCGCGCCGAAAAAAAATACTATGCTGTTTCCGGCTGCGGCGGGAACATCGCCTGGCATACGGAAAACGACACGCTGGAGATCGCCGACAAGAACGTGCTGATGACGGACATGCGTATCTATCTGCTGTCGGTCCTCCGCCATGCCAATGCCTCCTATATTCCTGTCGACTGGCGCGAAGGGGTGGCTGAGTTCCTTGCGGCTATCGACAGCTATCAGAAGGCGGCAGGCAAGGCTTTTGATCTGTCGCCGTCGCGGAAAGTGACCGAAGCGTTCGCGGCAAAACTTGAGACGCTTTATGGCCGGATCAGGCAAAAGAAGGTGGATGAAGCCAGCGCCAATGAAGCACTTATGCGGCTTGCCCGCGTACTGGTGCCGATCAACTTCACACAGCAGCCACGCTTCCGGCATGATCCCGCCTATGCTTGCCCGCCCCTGCCGACGATGGCGTGCGCACGCAATATCTCGGGGGCTGATCCGGTTCATGTGGGCTTTATAAAAACGCAGCTTCTGCGGGGGCAGAACCGGTACCTCGGAGCCATGCGCGAGGCGTCGAGGATCATCGACGCAGCGCTCGCCTGATCACCATGCCGGAAACGATGCGGGCTGTCTGGTATGAGCGCTGCGGCCCGGCGGCGGAGGTGCTGCAGATCGGCGATTTGCCACGTCCCTCTCCGGGGCCGAACGAGGTCCTGGTCCGCGTGCATGTCTCCGGCGTCAATCCCCATGACGTCAAGAAGCGCGCGGGCTGGCTGAACCGCAGCCTCCCGGTCCCGCGCATCATCCCGCATTCTGACGGTGCTGGCGTCATCGCCGGTGTGGGACCAGGCGTGCCGGAGGCGCGGGTCGGCCAGCGCGTCTGGATTTTCCACGCACCTAATGCAGGCGCGGCGGCCGATTTCACCGTCGTGCATGGGGATCATGCCGTGCAATTGCCGGAGGGTGTCGACTTCGAGATCGGCGCCTGCCTGGGTGTCCCGTTCCTGACGGCTCATGACGCCGTGCTGCGCGACGGGCCGGTGACGGGGCAGACTCTTCTGGTCCATGGCGGGGCGGGAGCAGTGGCGGCCTATGCCATCCAGATCGCGGTTCTGAGCGGAGCGCGCGTCATCGCGACGGTCAGTTCATCTGGAAAGGCCGAGCATGCTCAAAAACTGGGTGCAGATGCGACCGTCGACTACCGGCACGAGGACGTGGTCGCCGCCGTAACGGCCCTCACAGCGGGGCGCGGCGTGGACCGGATCATCGAAGTGGATTTCGGCGCTAATCTCGCTATTGACCATGCGCTCATTCGCCCCCGCAGCGTCATCGCAAGCTATTCATCAAGCCGGGTGCGCGAGCCCACCCTCCCCTATTACGCCTTCGCCATGAAGGGCGTGACGCTGCATTTCGTGCAGGGCATGCTGCTCACCCATGAACGTGCAAAGGCCGGTATCCGCGACGTGACGGCCCTGCTTGAAGGCAACCGCCTTGTTCATCCGGTTGCGTCAGTGTTTGCCCTGGCACAAACAGCAGCGGCGCATGAACTGGTTGAAAGCGGAACAGCTATTGGCAAGGTTCTCGTCGAAAATGGCGCTTGAGCTGGCGCAGCTTCACACCCGCATTTTTCCCAACTCGCTCAACAGGGCAGCACCCGTGCGGATGCCCTTGTGGAAGCAGTCGAGGCTCAGATTCTCATTGGGCGCGTGGTTGGCTTCGTCCGCATTGGCATAGGGCGTGCCGAAGGCAGGCAGGCCCAGTATTTTGGTGAACACATAATCCGGCAGGCTGCCGCCCAGAAGCGGAAACAGCAGCGGCTCCACACCGTTGCCCGTGCGCGAGGCGGCAATCACCGCCGGCGCAAAAGGCGATTCAACCGATGTCTTCGACGGCAGCATCCCGCCCTGCGGCACGCATTCAACCTCCGGCGCATGCTTCGCCACATGGGCGGCAACCTTCGCGAAAACATCTTCCGGAGTCATGGCCTCCACCAGCCGGATATCGCATTTGGCGACTGCCTCGGAGGGCAGCACTGTCTTGCTGCCAGCGCCGCCATAACCGCCGTGCAGGCCATTGATCGTCAGCGTCGGATGGAACATCAGCCGGTCGTAGAATGGCCTTTCGGCAGGCGCATCAAGGCGCTTCAGCCCAAGATCAGCCATCGTGCCCGCAAGGTCGAGCGGCAAGGTAGCCGCCGCCTCGCGCTCGGCATTGGAGGGCGGGACAATCCGGTCGTGCAGTCCCTCGATGGTGATCTCTCCGCGCGCGTTCTTCATGGTGCCCAGAAGATGCACCAGCGTCCATATCGCATTGGGCGCGACGCCACCGTAGTTGCCGGAATGCATATCGCGGCTGGCGGTCTTCGCTCTGAGCTCGAATGATGCCACTCCCCGAACACCAAAAGTGACGATGGGCAATCCGGAGATATGCAGCGGCCCGTCGGCGGTCACGACGAGATCGGCCTTCAGCTTGTCCGCATGCTCCCGCACGAACTCGGCGATGTGCGGGCTGCCGATCTCCTCCTCGCCCTCCAGCAGCACGATAACGTTGCAGGGCAGCGTTCCCGTGACGGAAAGATGCGCCTCGATGGCCATCAGCTGCGCGAAGTGCTGGCCCTTGTTGTCACCAATGCCGCGCGCATAGATGCGTCCGTCGCGAATCGTGGGCTCAAAGGGCGGACTGAGCCACAGATCAAGTGGTTCCGGTGGCTGCACGTCATAGTGTCCGTAGAGGATCACCGTCGGCGCACCGGGTTTGCCATGCCAGCAGCCCAGGATCATCGGATGGCGGGCCGTTGGAATGGACTGCACCTCAAGGCCGAGCTTGCCGAGCATGTCCAGCAGAATCGCACCCACTTCCGTGATGCCGATGTTCTGGGCGCTGATGCTGGGATGGCGCACATACTCCATCACACGGGAAACATATTCATCGCGACGCGCATCAATGTACGCAAGCACGCGGCCAATGTTATCGGCAGAATCCGGGATTGCGGTCGTCATCTTTGGGCTGAAGTCCTAGGCTTGGGTGTTCGTCATGATCAGGGCGCCGCTTGCTTGAACCTCGACTCGCCAGCCAGCATGGACAAGTGTCGTGGCGTCAAGCTGGGAGACAACGGCAGGCCCATCAAAGCTGTCACCAGCCCCGAGTGTGGCGCGGTCGTAGACGGGGACTTCCGCAAGCCCATCCTCGATGTGCATGACGTGGCGGGATGACAGCTTCGCGCCGGTCCCTTGCCGTACAGTCTGACGCGGCGGCTGGGCAACCTTGCCAACAGCCTCGACTCTGAGGGTGACACATTCAACCGGCGCATCGAGAGTAAAGCCGTAGAGCGCACGGTGCTGCGCCTCGAAGGCTGCTTCCAGTGCCTCAGCATCGCTATGCCAGTGCGTCGCCACCTCGCCGCCCTGCCCACGATACCGCATCAGCGCTGTCCGGCTGAACACCCTGCGGGATTCCGCCACCCGCTCGCTCCTAAGCCAATCATTTGCCTGCTGCGCAAGGTCCGCGAACGTCGCTTCCGCAGCCACCATGTCAACCGCTCCGGCTCGCGCCAGAGTGCGGCTGAATTCAGCCTTGATATCCGCCGCCAGCAAACCATCTGCGCAAAGCACGCCGGGCGCGACCGGGACCATCACGCGTTGCATCCCCAGCAGTTTTGCCAGCGAACAACCGTGCAGCGGCCCGGCGCCGCCAAACGGCACCAGAACGAAATCGGCCGGGTTGTGCCCGCGCTCCACAGACACCACACGGAGCGCACCCATCATGTTGTTGTCGACAATGGCGAGGATACCTCTCGCTGCAGCCTCCACCGAAAGCTCAAGCGGGCTGGCAATGGTTTCCTCGATCACACGCCGCGATGCCTCGACATCAAGCTGCATGCCACCGCCCAGCAGGCTTGCAGGCAGATGCCCCAGCGCCACATGCGCGTCTGTTACCGTTGCCAGCATACCCCCGCGTCCGTAGGCAGCAGGTCCGGGAACCGCACCTGAACTTTCCGGCCCTACCGCCAGCACACCATCCTTCAGGCGCGCGATGGAGCCACCGCCGGCTCCGATCGTGACCATATCGACCATGGGCAACGGCAGTGGCCAGTCACCGACCTGCCCGCTCTGCGTCAGGCCAATTCTCCCCTTCTCGATGAGGCATATATCGGCGCTGGTACCGCCGATATCGACCGTGATCAGATTGGAGATGCCGCAATCAGCCGCTGCTTCCCGGGCACCGACGACGCCTGCCGCAGGCCCGGAAAGCGCCGTTGTGATGGCGGCTGCGCGAATGCGAGGCGCTCCTGCAACGCCACCGTTCGACTGCATCAGCAGCAACGGTGCTTCGACCTGCATCTCGGTCAGCCGTCGCTCCAGACGCCCGATATACGTTGCAACTCCCGGAGTGACGACCGCGTTCAGCGCCGTTGCCAGAGTGCGCTCGTATTCCCGCACGACCGGCAGGACTTCGGTCGAGGCCGTGATGGAAACTCCCGGGAGTTCTTCCGTCAGGATTTCCACCGCCCTGCGCTCGTGTGCAGGGTTGGCGTAGGCATGCAGCAGGCAGATTGCGACCGCTGTCACATCCATGGCGCGGCACGCCTTCGCCGCATCGCGCACGCTCGATTCATCCAGCGGCTCCAGCACACCACCACCCGCCGCGATCCGCTCGCGCACCTCGACAATGCGCGAGGCAGGAACCGGCCGCGCAGGCTTTACCCAGGCGTAGAGATTGGCGCGTCGGGGGATATCCTGCCGACCTATCGTCAATACGTGCCGGAACCCGGCTGTCGTGATGAGAGCAGCCTTTGCTCCCTTGTTCTCGAGGATCATGTTGGTAGCGACCGTCGTCCCATGGAGCACACGGTCGAGAGTCACGGCTTCCCGCCCGGCCTGCTTCAGCGCAAGGCCCACCCCGCGCATGAAAGCCTCGGATGGATCCGAGGGAACACTTGGCGTCTTGGCACGCCAGACACGACCGGTCGCCCGGTCCTGCAGCGCCACGTCGGTGAAAGTGCCGCCAATATCAACGGCCACGGCAAGGCCAGTGTCGGCGATGCCGATCTCAGGAGAGGACATCGACATACTCCGTCCTGTGGAAAGCCTTTGTCGCGGGACGATGCTCGCGCAAACGGGCCGTTTCGGCTGCATCAACTGCACGCCCGTTGATCGCGACACCATAGTGGCGGAGCGCTGCTTCCGGGCTGACAAAGCCACCCAGCACGTCTTCCAGAACATCTGCGTGCGGCCTGTCAAAGGGGTGACCCCGGCCACCGCCTCCGCCCGTTTCTATCCGCAAAATGTCACCGTATTTCAGCGTGTGGCCATCGGAGAGCGGTGGCAGATTGCGCTCTTGCGGTGTGCCCGGATTGACCACGGCGCGGCCAGTGCCGCCTGACATGCCACCGGCGATGCCCCACGGCGGGTTCTTCACGCTGTCGATGCGGATGCCGAAAATGGCTTCCTCGGCCAGGATCTCGTACTCACGCACGATTCCGCAGCCACCCCTGTATCGGCCCGGCCCACCGGAATCGCACACCACACCGTAGGCCCGCAGGCGAACCGGATAGCCAAGCTCGAGAAACTCGACGGGGTAGTTCTCCTGAGCCACGAAGTAGACCGCATCGATACCGTCCGCGAAGGGCCTCGCGCCGTAACCGACGCCTATGCCGTCCGCCAGCAGGAATTTCTCCACAGCACCCTCGCTTGTGCGGTAAGTGCCGCGCAAGATGGTGATGACATAGGCGGAATGTGCAGCGGGCGCGCCGCCTCCCGCCACATTGACGAGGCCATTGAGGCCAGCCAGCACCCGCATCATCGTCAGCCCGCGCATGCCGAGTGCGGCAGGAAAGCGCGGCCAGAGCAGCGAACCCTTGCGCAGCCGCACTTCATCCAGTGCTTGCGGCCCACCGGCGTTGCAGACCTGCGCGGGGTCACCGCCGAGATAATAGAGCCCCAGCGCCATGCCAGGCACACCGGGGTTCATGAGAAAGTTGACGGGACCGAAGGCCTGATCATCGGTTTCGGTCGCATCGAAAATGAAGCGGTCCTGCCCGTCATCACCTTTCTCCCGCGTCAGCGCGAAACGCAGCTTGAAAGGGCCTGAACCATGGCCGTCGGAATCAATTGCATCGGTAAAGCGATGCGTGCCGTAGGCAAAGGTTTCCGCGAGCTTGCCGCGCACAAGCCGTCGCGTGCGATCAAGAAGCTGCTCCAGTGCATCATGGAAGATGTCTGCCCCGAAGCGTACCACAATCTCGCCGACACGGCGCACACCCAGTTCGACACTGGCCATCAGCGCCCGCATGTCGCCGATGCTCTGCTGGGGATAGCGGGAGTTGCGGTGGAAGATCGCAAGCGCCGCCTCGTTGGCCACACCGGCGTCAATGAGCCTGGTCGGAGGAATGATGATTCCCTCGTGCATGATATCGGTGGCATCCGGACTGATCGAGCCGGGACGCAGGCCACCGATATCGGCAAAATGAGCCCAGGCCATCACGAAGGCCACGAGGTGATTGTCTTGGAACACCGGTGCAATCAGCACCTGATCGTTCGAATGCGACACAGCCCCGCGAGAGCCATAGCAATCGTTATACCAGTAGACATCCCCAGGCCGCATCGTATCGGCAGGAAAGGCCGCAAGCACAGGCCCTGTCATGTCGCCGAACACCGGCACCATCGAGCCCACGGCCATAACCCCGTGACTGTCGAAAAGGCCTGTGTAGAAGTCCTTTTTCTCCCGGATGAATGCAGAGATCGCCGTGCGCTCGATCAGTGCCTCCATCTCGCTCTGGACAGCGCCAATCGCTCCGCGGATGATTTCGAGAATAACGGGATTGTCCAAACCAGTACCTGTTGTAGCCTTTTGGTTCAGCGGTCCTGTACTCCGCACATGTTGCTGCATTGCGCCCGTCTCCCGGAGATCAGGATGGGGCGGCCCATCGGACTTGTCGAGGCAATTTGAATCGTGCAGCCATAAAATGCGACGTCAAAATGATACAGCTTGTCGCCATGTTTTTGTCACCGCATATATCAAGGAATCCAGCGTCAACCGCTTCATGCATTTGCGGCTGATCGCCAGGCCATATACACCCGGCGCGTTCAGTGTCAGGGGCTACGGATGTTGGCAGCGCGGATCTCCGGCGTCCACTTATCCGCCTCACTGGCGACCATGCTTTGCAACCCATCCGATCCACGTTTCTGGGGCATGACAGCACCAATACCCTTGAATTTCGCTCTATTTGCAGGCTCGCCCAATGCGGCGTTGACGGCCTGCGCCATCGGTGAAGCAACCAAAGCAAACGCGTGATCCGGGCCACGAAGTCAGAATTCTGATTACGGCTCCGACTCTGCACCAAGTTGATGACAGCGCATTGGCGATATTTTTATGACTTAACCGCCGCGCCTGTATGCAGGATAATATACCCAATAAGTTTGCCTTATCGGCGATTTTTGGGTTAGGCTCCGATATGGTGATTTGCAGCCCTGAATCGCGCGAAAACTGCGCTCTGATCGACCGTACATCCGCCCGGCGACTCCAGCCGCACGCGGCGTGACCGGAGAGGTGTCGACCGCTCTGGCGCTTTTCGGTAAACAGCGTTGTATTCGTACATTATTTAATATATGTTGTACATATCTAACCGATGGAGAGTGAGATGCGCAGCTACTCGGTGCATGAGGCGAGGAGCCGTTTCTCGGAAGTCGTCGATCGCGCGCTCGCAGGCGAGCCACAGCGTGTGACGCGCTACGGAAAGGAAACGGTCGTGGTCGTTTCCGAGACCGAATGGCTGAAACACGGCGGCGTTGTCTCTGGCAATCTGGGTGCGGCGCTGCTGGCGCTGGGCGAGGCCGGCGCCTTCTCCGACGACGCCCTGGAGCGGCCTGACTGGATGCGGTCAGGTCGCGAACTCGGAGGCGACTTCAGCTGATGGCGCTGCGCTATCTCCTCGATACCAATGTCCTGTCCCTGCTCGATCCACGGCGCGCCGATCAGCGCGGCCACCTGACGACCTGGCTTGGGCAACACGGGCTGGAACTGGCTCTCTCCGCCATCACGCTCACAGAGATCGAGAACGGCCTGCTCAAGCTGCGCCGCCTTGGCCAGACGGCGCGCGCCGCTGAAATCGAAGCTTTGGCCCAGGCGATCCGACGCGACTTCACCGACCGCATCCTGCCGCTCGACGCAGCCGTCGCCGTCGCGATTGCGCATCTGGCCGAGCACGCACGTCCGATGGTCATCGAACTGCCGGATCTGATCGTCGCCGCCACAGCGGAGGTTCATGGGCTCACCGTGCTGACACGCAATCTCCGGCACTTGCTGCCGACCGGCGTCAGGGTGCTTGATCCGGTCGAGACGGCTCCTGGGAGCTTGAACCTGTGAACGCGGACAAGAACCAGACGATCGTCGCGGCGACCACAGAGGCTGAGACGGTCCCTCCCCGCCTGCCAGCCCTCGCGGAATCAACATCGCCATCGCTCGCCCGCCTGGCCAACACAGCCCGCGACTACGCCGCCGCCCGCTCCAGCGCCAACACGCAGAAGGCTTATGCTTCGGATTGGGCGCAGTTTGCACGCTGGTGTCGCCGACGGGGCTTCGATGCCGCCCTGCCCGATCCGCAAGTGGTCGGCCTCTACCTTGCGGCCTCTGCATCCGGCGATGGCGTGGCAAAAGCCGCGGTGTCCAGCATCGAACGCCGCCTCGCTGCCATCACCACGACCTACCGCACGGCGAGCACTCCCCTCCCCCGCCAGGACCCACACATCATTGATGTGATGGCCGGAATTCGCCGCCAGCATGCCCGACCGCCAAAGCAGAAGGAAGCGCTCTTCGCCGAGGATATTCTGGCGATGTGCGCCACTCTGCCGAACAACCTGCGGGGCTACCGCGACCGCGCCATCCTGCTCCTCGGTTTCGCGGGTGGCTTGCGCCGCTCCGAGATCACAGGGCTTGATTGCGGACCGGAACAGACACCCGAAACCGGCGGCTGGATCGAGATCCTGGAGGATGGCGCGCTGCTCACGATCCGCGGCAAGACGGGCTGGCGACAGGTCGAGGTGGGGCGCGGCTCGTCGGACCGCTCCTGCCCGGTGGTAGCACTGGAACTCTGGCTCAAACTCGCCCGTATCTCGCATGGTCCTGTCTTCCGCCGCGTGCGCGAGAAAAACACCGGCGTGGGCTCCGAGCGCCTCGACGCCAAGCATGTGGCGCTGCTCGTACAATCCACTGCGCTGAAAGCCGGCGTGCGTTCCGATCTGCCCGAGGTCGAGCGCAAGGCACTGTTCGGTGGCCACTCTCTTAGGGCCGGTCTCGCCTCCTCCGCCGACATCAGCGAAGCCGATGCCCAGCGCCAGCTCGGCCATGCTTCGGTGGAGATGACCCGGCGGTATCAGCGACGGAAAGAGCGGTTTCGGGTGAATTTGACGAAAGCGGCGGGGTTGTAACCTTACGAAGACCGAATCTGACGCTCGGCAGCTGAAGGCTGCTCCAATCCATATCGCTTCGCAAAAGCTTGGGGGAAGGTCAGTCCGTTTGCATAAAAATAACGGATAAGCTGACCATGATGCTGTGTCTCATGCTCATGTAAATCGACGAGGATATGTTCCCGCGCAGTATCTACATGCAGGGCCGCGTGTTCCAGACATGAGGAGATTTTGGCCATTGATGTCGCCAACGCGATACGAACGGCATCGGGCACTTCGGTGCTCTGCAAGCTGCAGGCAAAGCCTTGCCAGAAGCCGACATCAAACGCGCGGGCGTAGCTTTCTCTCGCACCAACAATGCACCAGAACTGAGCGCCAATGGTATTGGATGCCACACTGCCATTGTGGAGCATCAACGCCTCGGCACTCAGTCCATCAGCCAGCTGACTGGTCAAGGATAGCGTTCGAGCTACGCGTTCCAGCAATACACTCATGATTGGCACCTCCTGGGCATGCCTTCTCTCTGATGAAGGACACACCAATGAGTGAACCTATGGAAGTTGGCTTAATCGTGATCATACAGACAACCGAAGTCATAGGTCTGACCGATGCAAAAGTTGACAGCTGTCAACTTTTTGCGCCTCACCCCCTGCCCGCTTTGCCTTCATCCGTTGACCGATTAGCGCCATCAACACAGGCCCGGGTGAGAACTCGCCCACCGCCGCTTTCTCAGTCAGTGCTCTCAGATACCCACCGGGTGAACTGATGACCGGTGAAAAGTTGACAGCTGTCAACTTTTTCCCGTCGGGTCCAATCGTCATCAGTGCCTCGGATGAATATTCCGATCGTTGCAGGATCACGACCACGGCAATCGCCGCACCCGTTTCTCCCATCACGTCAACCGCCGCTATCCAAGCATCAGGGCTGATCCCCAGCATCGGGCGGATCGTGCGCGCTGCGTCGATAAATTGCGGCCAGGATCTCACAGCCCCATCAGAACCGTAATCCCGCACATCTGGGCATGCCTCAAGCACCATGCCCATTGGGAGGGGTATTGACGCATCAGACTTTCCAGACTTCTGCTCAGGAGCGCTATCTAGAAACAGCCCCCCTTCTTTTTTGGAAGCAGGTTCAAAACTTATGTGTAGTTGTGTATTTGAATTAGATTGTTGCCGGTCGAAATTGCCGTCATTGCCGGTCATATTTAGAATACTAACATGACTCTCGAGTGCTCTCTCAACTGCACTACGCAAAGCGGCTAACTCCTCTGATAGCGATTCAAGCCCTGCATCATCGTGAATGCGGCGCAGCGGAGCCACCAGCCGCATGAACTGTTGACGGAAATCCTCCCAAGGACCGTCAACGCCCTCGTCCAGGCCAAGTGCGATCAGCTTGGCGACGTCGCGCCGATGCAGCGATATCCGCTCCTTGAGCACCGTGCGGACGCGGGCTGCGCGACGCAAATCATCCGCCATGCTCTCAAGCTCAGGCGCGCGGCCGACAAGTGGTGTCAGGTCGAAACCATAGACATGACTGAAGCGCTCTTCGCCTGTTGCGTCCTTGCGGGCGTAGCGCTTGCCGTTGGGGCTGTCGCGCCGGATGATCAGTCCGGCTTCAACCAGCGCCGCCAGATGACGGCGCAGCGTTTTCTCGGCCATCCCATGCGCGCGAAGGCCCAACGCCTTGTTCGAGGGGAAGACGATGAGATCGCAGGATAGACTGCTTTCACCCTCCTCCATCTCAACCGCGCGTCTGGGAAGCGTCAGCGCCGTCTCGGGATGAAAGGACAGCAGCGCGTTGAGCACTGACAGCGCGCGATCTGAGACACCAAGTTTTTCGCGGATCTCCGTCAGGGTGCGAAACAACTTCCATTTGTTCACCGCTTCCGGTGCGTTGGAGCCGGGAGCCGCTGCGGCGTCGATATTGCGTTTCAGATCCATCCCAGCAGCGATTTGGCCAAGAGAAGCCGGACGCCGCCCAAAGGGCGTCGTGGTTGAAAGGGACAGGGACATGGTTCAGCCTCAGCTTTGGCGCGAGGCAAAAGGGATCATGCACACCCAAAAGGCGTTTCGACTCTTGACAGCAATAGGCGGAAGTGATTCTCTGGGCTTGCGAGACTACAGAGGGGCTTCCGGCGGAAACGTCTGGGGGCCTTTCTCTTTTGCAATGCTCTCCTTGGAGTTACGGGAACGCGGTTCAGGACTTCCCGGCGCTGGCAGCTACCGCAGAAAATTCTGCATGCAGCTGATCGAGCCGTGATTGCAAAAACGCGGTGAAGGCGGCGGAATCCTTGCCACCGAACTGAAGCTGGCCAGACGTCGTACCGCGCCTGCGCGTCACCTCGAGCCGACCATCGGCGCTGCGCCAGCCCGCCGCAAATGCATCAGCATCACGCACAGGCTTCGCCGTCAGCGCCGTAATCACGGCAGCAAAACGCTGATCGCTGTCCAACGCCGCAAAGCTGGCAGATGCCAGCAACGCTTCGACCGGGTGCGGCACGTTCTTGCCGCCAAGCAACTCGCCCAGCTTCATCCACCGCGGCCGACCCGTCTTGGGCGCAGGGCCAATCCGTTCGATCAGCCGGCTGTTGATGCTCTCGATCACGGCGATGTAGCGCGCGATATCGGCCTTATGCACATCCAGCGCCGCCATGATCGTGTGGCGGGAGAAGTCCCGCTCCTCCAGCACCGCCGCAAATCGGGCTCGCTCGATGAAACTGAGATCGAGCCGCGCGTTGTTTTCCTGGCCCTGGGCAATGACGAGCTCGTCATCGCTCAAAGCCTTGACGACAGCGCGAACAGGCAGCCCGAGACGGCGCAGGGCCGACAGCCTGCGATGGCCATAGACCGCCTCGTAATGGCCAGGCTTAACGGGATGCGGACGCACCAGAATTGGCACTTGCTGGCCGTGCTCGGCAATTGAGGCTTCCAGCGCGCCGTCGGCCTCGCGAAGCTCGTCCATGCGATCACGTACGAAGGCTGCGTCCACAAGCACGGGATTCAGCTGCACAACCATCTCACCGCCCGAGAGCGTCTCGCGCAGTACGCTTGCTTCCTCCGCCGCCAGTTTCATGCCGTCCAGTTCAAGGCCCATGGCTTTCAGCGCACCCGAACCGGAGCGCGGGACCGGAAGAGGGGAGGGGGCTGCAGTCGGCGAGACAATCCCTGTCATGGGGCGCAAGGCGGCAGGCACCAGAGCTTTCGTTTCCGGCGCGGTATCACCCGCAAACAGGGCTCTCAGATCATCCCTGCGGCGGCTCATGTGACAGCACTCCCGTTCGCCGCGTGGCTGCGCCCCCAGGCTTTCAGGATAAGGCCCTCGATCTCGCTGTTCACGGCATCAAAGGATTCGAGCGCGCGGTCATAGGTCGTACGCGTGAAGGCCTCGCGCGTCACCTCGTAGAGCGTCTGCTTGGTGAGCCCTGCATCGGCGACGGCCGTCGACTTCAGCATCGTGTTGGTGAGCACGCGCGCGCCAAAGAGGTTGCGCAGGAAGCCCACGATCTGCGCCTGTGGACCGTCATTGGGTTCGTGGCGCGTCACAACATAGCTCTGGAAATCGTAGGACAATCGCCCGCCCGATTCCCGAACGACCGCCAGGAGATCGGCTGTCATGAACAGGAACTGGCTCATTGATGCCACATCCAGCATCTGCGGATGCAGCGTCACCAGCAAACCGGATGCTGCACAGAGCGCGCCCAGAGTCAGGAACCCCAGCTGTGGCGGACAATCAATGACAATCACGTCATAATTATCTGCCACGTTCTCAAGCGCCGCACGCACGCGCGTGAAAAACAGCGCCTCCGTACCGTCCCCGGGGCGGCGCGACGCCAGCATCTTGGGCGTCGTGTGCTCGAACTCGTGCAATTCGAGATTGGCCGGGATGAGATCGAGGCCGGGGAAATAGGTCTTGCGCACGACCTCGGAAGCCGGGCGGCGCTTGTCGTCGTAGCGGATAGCGGCATAGAGCGTTTCATTCTCGCCCACATCGAATTCCGGCATGATGCCGAAGAGCGCCGACAGCGACGCCTGCGGATCGAGATCGACCGCCAGAACACGGTATCCCTTCAGCGCAAGACCCTGTGCCAGGTGCGCCGCCGTCGTGGTCTTGCCGGAGCCACCCTTGAAATTGGTGACGGCGATGACTTGCACATGCTCGCCCGCCTGCCGGTGCGGCAGGTAGCGACGCCCGCGCCCCCCGCTGGCCTGTGTGAGATGCAACCGCAAGGCGTTGATCTCCTCCAGTGTGTATTGCCGCCGACCACCCGCACCGGTCTCGGGCTGAGGCCCGGACCCCTCCAGCGAAAGCTGTCGGAGGTAACTGTCCGAAACCCCAATGAGACGCGCAGCCTCACCCGATGTGAAACGCCGCAGCTTCTTGTCAGATGATGGCGGAAACAACCGCGACCGCAGCCGTTGCAGTTCGGCTGACAATGCGGCAGCATCTGCTGCGATCAGCCGATCCGCATCATCCGTACCTACATTGGCAATCGCTGCACTCACACTTCACTCCGTCAGTCACGCTTATTCACGGTGTACCGCTCAAAAGCGTTGCTATGAACGACTGAAGCTCCGAGTCGCGTCAAGAGATTTTTGGTTAACGCGCGTTAACGATTGGCCCGGGAGCAGATTGGTTTGAGCTGATTTTCATTCATCCGCTACAAAATCCGGACTGATGACTGCATCAGCCTCGATTTCAACGCGGTAGCCGTCACCGACCAGACGACTGATCTCCAGCAAGGTATTGGCAGGGCGAATATCTCCGAAAACGCGTCCATGAACGCGGCTGACACCTTCCCAGTCGTCGGCATCCGCCAGATAGATTCGGGTCCGGACAACGTCATCGAGGCTCGCACCCAAAGCCGAGAGGCTCGCGGCAATCTTATCGAGAATATAGACGGTCTGCGCCGTGGCATCCCCCGGCGCGATAACCTCGCCCTTGCCATGGGTGGCAGTGGTGCCGCTGACTGAAATGGTATTCCCGACACGAACAGCACGGCTGTAGCCCGCGATGGGTTCCCAGACACTGCCCGAATCAACGCGCTGTCGGCTTGGCCTGCCTGATACGGGCGTTGCCTTGTAGACCTTGGGGAAGCTTTCGAGGTGATGGCTGAGGTCGCCCGAAGCTGTGAGAAACGGAGGTTTGCGATACTCGTCACCGCAGTCGCCCGGAACAATGCTGGTCTGCACAAACGCCGCATCAAGCCGTGCGTGATCGTCGCCATCCAGCGCAAAGTTGAACAGCTTCAGATTATCCGCGCGGTGCTCACGCTCGCCCAATCTCGCGCCGACGATCACAGCGGCGACAGCGGGCTGCTCCAGCACCCAGCGTGTGGCAACATTGGCCACAGAGACGCCGTGTTTCCTGGCAATTGCCGAGGCTGCAGCAAGAATGATCTGCAGCGCGCGCCAGCCACCAGCGGCGTCGATAAAACGCCTGTATTTCGATTTGGACCAGTCAGGGATATCTGCAGCCAGCGGTTCCGGCTTGCCGACCCAGCGGTCTGTCAGGAACCCGCCGCACAATGCGCCATAGGTCAACAGCTTCACGCCGGTTTCCGCACACAGGGTGCTCATCGCGCCGCCCGCGCGGCGGTCCAGCAGCGAGAAGCTGACCTGGTTGGAAACGATCGGAATACCGTGTTTCACCAGCAGCCGCAGGTGATCCGTATCCGTGTTGGTGAGCCCGAGATGAAAGAGGGAGCCCTCCGCTTTCATCCGTGCCATTTCGGCCAGTGCGTCGATGTAGGCAGGATGCTCGAACATCCACCAGTGAAACTGCATCAGATCGATGCGATCCGTCTGCATTCTCTCCAGCGAACGTCCCACACCGGCGCGCACAGTTTCCGGCGTCATGGGTCCTGGCGTCGGACACCATTTGGTGAAGGCTTTCGGGCGCGGGCCGGGCAGCGATCCGGTTCGAATCTGATCGAAAAGCCGCCCCGTGATGACCTCGGCGGATCCGTAGTGATCCGCCATGTCGAACGTATCAAATCCGGCCGCAGCATAAGCCGCAAGCGCTTCCGCACCCTTCTCGGGATCAACTGTCGATCCGTCACGCTCCATGTCAGCGACCTGCCAGAGGCCCGTGACAATGCGGGAGATTTCGAGGCCGGATGCGAGCTCTATGCGGGGAGGGCGCAACAGCGGCCTGGAGGTCACTTGCTGATCCTGGCCTTCACTGCATTCACCTCGTCCGTCGTCATTTCACCCACGGTGGTGACCACGCCATCCTGAAGACGCCACTTGCGGAAGGGGCCGGTGATATCGCCGTTGGCATCGAAGCTGACCGCGCCGATGACGCCGACGTAGCGGATGGGCTTGCCCGCCTTGATCAGTTCCAGTGCCTTCTTGAAACCGTCCGGCCCGGCATGGATAACCTCGCCCTCGCTCCCCGTCACCTTGCGGATCGACTCGCGGATTGCCGCGCTCTCGGCCTTGCCGGCATGCGCGATCGCGAGGCCAAGAATAGCTGCGGCATCATAAGCGCGGTCAGCAGCAGGCGCATTGGCGTCAAAGCCGCCCGACATCGCGGGATAGGCCGTGGCGAAATACTCTGTTGACGGCGTCTTGACCGTACCAGATGAGGTGCCGAAGGCATTGTTGAGGTTCTTTGCCCCCACGCCCTCAATGAAATCCTTGCTGTTCATGCCGTCGTTCAGCAGGAAGGTCGCAGCACCCCCCTGGCTGATCCAAGTGCGGGCGATATTGGTACCGTCGCCGGGATAAGCCACGAGATAGAGCGCCTTGGGATCGCCCTTGAGGCCCGCTGTCACTTCGGGCGCATAGCTCGGCTGGTTCTGGTTGTAGGGCGTGGTGGAGATGATCTTGCCACCCAGCGCGACATAGGCCTTGGTGAACTCAGCCATCATGTTGACGCCGAAGTCGTTGTTAACATGGATGATCGCCAGTTCCTTCAGGTTCTGGTCGATGGCGTATTTCGCGGCAGCCACACCCTGCAGGGCGTCTGATGTAATGGTGCGGAAGAACATGCCCTTGGCCTTGCCCTCCGTTGCGATGCGCGTCAGCGTTGGTGAGGAGGATGCCGGTGAAATCTGCACCACTCCCGCATCAGCCGTCACGGATGTGAGGATCGGGATGGACACGGAGGAGATAATGCCGCCCAGGATGGCTGGCACCTTCTTCAGATCCACAAGCTGGCGCGCCTGATCGACAGCGACCGTTCCCTGGCTCTGGGCATCGCGCAGGTCAAGCGCAAGCTGGCATCCCGCCACGCCGCCCGCCGCGTTGAGGTCCTTGAAGGCCAGTTCGGCGGATTTGGACGCAGCCTGCCCGAAGCGCCCGGCCGGACCAGTCAGCGATACGACCATCCCGATGGTGTGTGTGCAGCCTTGCGCAATGGCGGACGGCGGCAACCAGCCGGGAAAAACGATGGTGGCCGAAGCCGTTAGCGCGGCGATACGGATAGACTTGAGCATGGAACCCTCCAGAGGTCGGATGGAAGGATCATCAGGGTTTTTCAGTGGTTGGCAAGGGGGTGTAAATTCAAGGCGTAGCGCTCAGGCCACCCAGCTTTGCCGCCCACGTCTCGTGGACCCGCACCCACTGTACACCCAGCGGTGCTGCCAGCACCCGCTTGAAAACGGCGGTGACATGCCGTCGCGTATCCTTGCCGTCGCAATGCTGGCATTCGTCGTAGATGACAACCGCCAGATCGCCCTGTTCGATGACAGGCCGGAACCGCTCGATCCAGATACTAAAGTCCTTGTCGCGCGAGCCACGCCCCCTGCGGAGCCAATCCGAAACCAGTGGTTCGGCGATCTGTCGACCATCTGGCGTCGTGATGGAAAAATCCACAGCCAGCGAACGGGCGATGCGCTCGAAGGTCATTTCGTCCACCTCGGTGTCGGAGAACCAGCGCTGGATCGCGTCGTGAAACTCAACGATCTCGCGCTGCGCAATCGCAAAAAGCTCTCCTGGCACTGCGTTAATCCTTGTTCAGGTTGTACTTCATGATCCGCCCATGCCGACCCTCCTTGTCGCGTTCCAGCGTGTAGGCATCGCCGGAAGGGCCTGTCCGCCGCAGCAAAACAGCCTCAATGGCCGCGCGATCCGCAGCATCCAGTGCGAAACGAAAAACGCTGATATTGTCGTTGAGATGCTCGGCGTAGCGCGCACCGATGATGACGCCTGCAACATGGGGCCGGTCCAGAACGTGCCGTGTCGCCACCGCCGTGATGCTGACACCATGCTTGGCACCGATGCGTGCGAGCACATGCAACAGCTCCTGAAACAGGTGCCAGCCGCCGAAATCATCGATAACCAGCTTGTATTTGACGAGACTCCGGTTGACCAACGGCTCCTGGGGCTCGGGCTGATCCAGCCAGCGCGATGAGAGAAACCCGCCTGCGATAGTCCCGTAGCAGAGCAGCTTCATGCCGGTGGCGGAGCACAGCGCGGTCAGGCCGTTCTCGGGCCTGAGATCGAGCAGGGAATACTGGGTCTGCATGGAGACCACTGGCGCACCAGCATCGAGCATCCGCCTGGCATTGAAGGCATCAAAATTGGTGCCGCCAATGCGATCGATCTTGCCCGCGTGCTGCAAATCCTTCAGCCAAAGCGCGGCTTCCTCAAGCCCCGGCGCAGCATAATTCCACCAGTGGAACTGCACAAGATCGAGCCTGTCCGTCCGCAGCCGCTGCAGCGAGCGGTCGATGATCGTCTCGACATCGCGCCTGGTCATGCGACCCAGAAGACGATAGTCCGGCACGAATTTCGTATGGACCTTGAAGGTCTTCAGCGTCGACGCACCACGCAGACGCAGCATTTCGCCACGAAACACGCCGATCATCTCTTCCACGCCGGTATAGATATCGGCGCAATCGAAGGTGGTCACACCGGCATCGACGAAAGCGGCCATGTCGGCAATGGCGCGGACACGGTCAATGTCGCCATGGCCGCCGGCAAGCTGCCATCCGCCCCGGATAATGCGCGAAATGTCGTAACCGTTCTGGAGCGTGAAACGTTCGACGCTCATGCCTTTCCTTTGCCGGGCATCGGCACCGCCGTTGTTTCGCTGTGACGGAAAACGCGTTTGCCAATCCGGGTTATCCGCAGCCGTGTCGGGCAGTTGGGATCGGGGCAGGCGACCTCGGCGTCGGTCGTCATCCAGTCGGCAGCAGCGGTCGGGCGCTGCTTCGCCGCCAGAAGCGGCAAAACGGCAGCCAGCGAATACATCGAGAATCCCTGACCATCGGGCAAATGCAGCATCTCGCCACGCAATTCGAAGAAATCGCCCGGTTTGGCCCCACAATAGATCGTTGCGCCTTCAGGAGCCACAACCTCCACCTTGAGATCGTGCAATTCGAATGTACTATCACCCATAATGTCGTACCCGCCTGAGATCGTGTCTTTCCCCGCCACCATGAACGCGAGCCGCCTGCAAGGCAACGGCGCGCCATGCTGAAGGCGACCGGTATCGTCAAGCGCTTCGGCGGACTGACCGCGGTGAACGGCGTGGCGTTGACGCTGGAGGAGGGCGGAATAACCGGGCTGATTGGCCCCAATGGCGCGGGCAAGACCACACTGTTCAATTGCCTCGCCGGGAGTCTCGCACCAGACGCAGGCAGCGTAACGTTCGAGAGCCAGCCCATCACCGGCCTCAGGCCTGATGCCATCTTCCGGCGCGGTCTTGGCCGCACTTTCCAGATTCCGAAACCGTTTCCGGCCATGTCGGTACTCGACAATGTCATGCTCGCGCCACTCGGCCAACCCGGAGAGGTTTTCTACCTGAACTGGCTGCAGCCGGGACGGGTGAGGGCAGGGGAGAAGCGGGTGCGGGAGACCGCGCGCACATGGATCGATTTTGTCGGGCTGTCGCCTCTCGCGCATTCGCCCGCCAGTATTCTCTCGGGCGGGCAGCGCAAGTTGCTGGAACTCGCCCGCGTCATGGCCGCCGATCCACGCCTTGTGCTGCTGGATGAGCCGGGAGCGGGTGTTAATCCGCAGTTGCTCGAAACCATCGTGGAGAAAATCGCGACACTCAATCGGCGCGGGGTCGGATTTCTTATTATCGAACACAACATGGATGTAATCACGGCGCTCTGCCGCGAGGTGATCGTCATGGCGGAGGGGGAAGTGCTGGTTTCGGGGACACCCGCCGACGTGATTCGCGACGCGCGTGTCATCGACGCCTATCTTGGCAATACCGCATGACAGCAGCGCTGACCTGTCAGGATATCGTCGCGGGATACGAACCCGGCCTGTCCATCGTGAAAGGGGCGACCATAAGCGTTGCAACGGGCGAAATCTTCGCCATCTTCGGGCCCAACGGTGCCGGCAAATCCACGCTGGTTAAAGCCATCGCCGGGTTGGTTCCTGTGACGGGCGGCAGCGTATATCTCGGCGAGACCGATATCACGCAACTGCCTGCCCATCGCATGGTCCATCAGGGTCTCGCCTTCGTGCCGCAGACCGAGAATATCTTTGCCAACCTCACCGTGGTCGAGAATCTTGATCTTGCCGCTGCCATCATGAAGGTAGACCGCAAGCGACGGCTGCCGGAGCTGGAAGCCCTGTTTCCTGATCTCGCCCGCTTGCGTGGCTTGAAGGCGGGGCGTCTCTCGGGTGGACAGCGCCAGATGCTGGCCTGCGCCCGCGCTCTGGTGTCCAGGCCCCGTGTTCTGATCCTCGACGAACCATCGGCTGGCCTGTCGCCCAAACTGGTAGAAGTCGTGTTCTCGCGCCTCAGGGAGGTACGCGACAGCGGGGTGACCATCGTGCTTGTTGAGCAAAACGTGAAGGCGGCACTTGCCATTGCCGATCGCGTTGCCGTGCTGGTCGATGGCCGGGAGCGGCTGCAGGCCGCGGCAGCTGATCTGCGCGATCCGGTCGTGCTGGCGGACATCTATTTCGGCCATGCCAGACAGGTGAGCGCCTGATGCTGCAACTCATTACCGACGGCCTGATCGTGGGATCCGTGATCGCACTCGGCGCTATCGGCGTTACCCTGACCTATTCGCTCCTGCGCTTCGCCAATTTTGCGCATGGCGAATTGCTGACCTGGGGGGCGTATCTGACGCTGACTTTCCTTGGCGTGTTCATGACTGTCTCGGGCGGCGGCGTGATGCAACCGATCGGGCCGTTCTCCTTCGGCTGGCAGTTGCTGGCCGGGCTATTGGTCGCGGCGATACTAACGGCACTGATCGCACTGGCGGTGGAGCGGCTTGTCTTCGCCAGACTGCGGCGCAAGGGTACAGCCATCGTGCTCGTCATTGCCAGCTTCGGCGTGGCCCTGGCTTTGCGTAACCTTGTCATGTTCACCTACGGCGGCATTCCCGAATATTACAGCCGCGAGATCCAGATCGCGATTCGCGTCCTGCCGCGAGATGTCTGGGGTGGTATCCGAATCACGCCAGACCAGTTGTTCGTGCTCGGACTGACGGCGGTCACGGTATTATGCCTGCATCTGTTCCTGACGCGCACCACTATGGGGAAGGCCATGCGCGCAACATCGGAAAACCCCGATCTCGCCCGCGTCACCGGTATCGATGTAGAAGCCGTGATTCGCCTGACGTGGATCATCGGAGCGATGCTCGCTGCTGTGGCGGGCGCTTTCGCTGGGCTCACTGTGCAGGTCAGGCCCGGCCTCGGGCTGGACCTGCTGCTACCGCTGTTCGCGGCGGCGATCCTCGGTGGCATCGGCAGCGTCTATGGGGCGGTTCTGGGCGGACTGATCGTTGGCCTCGGCGAGAGCCTTTCGGTTCCACTCTTCGGTGCAGAGTATCGCGCCGCGACGGCGTTTCTGTTGCTGATCGGCATTCTTCTGTTGCGCCCCACCGGCATCTTCGGCGAGCGGCCCTGACATGGATATGCTGCTGTCTTTCACCTCCTACGGTGTGTTCTTCCTCACCTTCGCCGCCATTTTCGCAGTGATCGTGCTGGGTCTGAACTTGCAATGGGGTTTCACCGGACTCTTCAACGTGGGCGTTGCAGGCTTTGTTGCTGTCGGCGCCTACACATCGGCCATCCTGACCGCGCCGGATTATCCCGACAGCCTTGGCGGGTTCGGACTGCCTGTCTTCGTGGGCTGGATCGGGGGCGCACTGGCGGCCAGTCTTGTCGCGTTTCTCGTGGGCATAGCGGCGTTGCGGCTCAGGCATGATTACCTGGCAATCACCACCTTCGGCATTGCCGTGACGCTGCAACTGGTCGCCCTGAACGCCCGTGGCATCACCGGCGGTCCGTTCGGATTGCAGTTCATTCCGAGGCCTTTGCAGGCCACTTTGGGCACGGGTGCCGTATGGAACGCGGCTTATCTGGCTATGGTGCTGACGCTGCTGTTTCTGGCCTATCTGGCACTTGAGACTCTGACGAAGAGTCCCTGGGGCCGCGTGCTGCGCGCCATCCGGGAGGACGAGGCAGCGGCTGAAGCCCTGGGCAAACGCGCTTTTCATTTCCGGCTTCAGGCCTTCGTCATCGGTTCGGCTCTGATGGGGCTTGGCGGGGCGCTCTACGCGCATTTCGTGGCGTACATCGCGCCCGAAGACTTTTTACCAATCCTGACTTTCCAGATCTGGGCCATGCTGATCGTGGGAGGCGCGGGCAACAACCGGGGTGCTATCCTCGGGGCCTTCGCGGTCTGGCTCGTCTGGACCCTCTCCGGCGGCTTGATCCGCTCGCTGCTGCCGCAGGCCGAACAGGCGCGCGGAGCCTCGCTGCAGATCGTGCTGATCGGCGTGATGCTCGTGGCAATGCTGATCTGGCGGCCCCGCGGGCTGATCGGGGAGACGATCCAAAGACCAGACAAGCCGAAGTGACATGCTGGCCCAAGGTTTGCCGGCCCAAGGTTTGCTGGCCAGAAATTCACGTTGCCCGCACGGGCGTTTTGGAGAACGCCACGATGTGTTGTTCATTTTGCGGGAGATGGAGACTTGAGACACGTTGAAAACACACTCATCGGATCGGTTCTCAGCACAGCCTAACAAGACTGTCAGACGGCGTGCCGGAATTGCTCAGGTTCGCCACAAATCGATATTATGAGGCTTCAAGACCCGGTCAAGCAACGACTTGACGTCAATGATAAGCTTGGCATCCGGCTTCAACAAAGATGTAATGAAGGGCCAGCCGCCATCGAGATAGGGTTTGTGGGGCACCGCAAGAATCACGGCATCCGCAGGCTTCAGCTTCTCCACTGGCACCAGAGGGAACCCATACTCGTGCTCGCATTCCGGGCTGTGTGCCAACGGATCGGCAGCCTGAACGGTCAGCCCGAAGGAGCGGAGCTCCGATATGATATCCACGACCCTTGAGTTGCGAATGTCGGGTACATTTTCCTTGAACGTGATTCCCAGAACCGTAACGACGCTGCCACCTCCGTTCGACATCAACCGCTTGACGCATTCGCGTGCGATCCATGGCCCCATGGAATCATTGATACGGCGTCCGGCAAGGATGACCTCGGGTGTGTAGCCCGCCTGTTCGGCGCGGTGTGTCAGGTAGTAGGGATCAACACCGATGCAATGGCCACCCACAAGCCCTGGCGAAAACCGCAAGAAGTTCCACTTCGATCCAGCAGCAGCAAGTACATCGCCTGTATCAATCCCCAGCCGATGAAAGATCAGGGCGAGTTCATTCATCAAGGCGATGTTCAGGTCGCGCTGTGTGTTTTCGATCACCTTCGCCGCCTCAGCCACTTTAATGCTTGGGGCACGGTGGAGACCTGCGGTCACAACAGAGCCGTAGACCCCGGCGACAATCTCCAGAGCCTCCGGGGTTTGTGCCGAGACGACCTTGACCACAGTTTCGAACCGGTGCGAGCGATCACCGGGATTGATGCGTTCCGGGCTGTATCCGACAAAGAAATCACGCCCTGCGACCAGACCCGAGCATTGTTCAAGAACGGGGATGCAGACCTCCTCGGTTGCACCGGGATAGACCGTCGATTCATAAACCACGATGTCCCCTTTCTTCAAGGCAGCGCCGACAGTGCGCGAGGCTGCCACGACAATGCCCAGGTCAGGCCGCTTCGCCGCATCGATCGGTGTGGGCACCGTCACAATGAAGAAGTCGGCTGCCTTCAAAGCCTGCGGATCGGCGGTAAAATGCAGACAAGAATTGTTCAGATCCCCGGCATCGATCTCGCGGGTTCTGTCGAGTCCGGAAACCAGCTCAGCAACGCGGTCGGAGGCAATATCAAAGCCTATGACCCTGGCACCCGAGCGCGCGAAGGAAACAGCCACGGGCAAACCCACGTAGCCAAGGCCTATGACGGCAATTGTGCGGGACACGAGGGAGCGAGCGAGCGACTGCATGATGACGACAAGTTCTCTTTTTGCCTGACAGGACCGCTATCCGCGACTATTGTATGTGAAAGTCAATGATTTAACCGAATTCCGGCAGCGGTAACCGTCATGGGATCAATGCGCGTAGAAAGGGTGTCTTGCGGTCCTTGTCTGAAAGCACAGCCACCGCTGCATCCACAGGCCAGGGAACACCGATGTCGGGATCGTCCCAGCGCACGCCCGCATCGTGCTCCGGGCTGTAGTAATCTGTCACCTTGTACGCCAGTTCCACGTCATCCGTCAGCGTGCAGAAGCCATGGAGAAAGCCCGGCGGGACCCAGAGTTGATGGCCATTCTCCGCCGAAAGCTCCAACGCCACGAACTGCCCAAAGCTTTGCGAGCCCACGCGGATATCAACCGCGACATCAAACACTGCACCGCTGATCGCCCGCACAAGCTTGCCCTGCGCACGCGGCTCCCTCTGGAAATGCAGGCCACGGATGGTACCCTTCAGGGCGGAACGGGACTGGTTGTCCTGCACGAACGTGACTGGACCTATCTCGGCCGTGAAACGATCCTGCCGGAATATCTCGGCGAACGATCCGCGCGCGTCACCGATACGCTTCGGCTCGATCAGGACCAGATCGGGAATGGCAAGGCGAGTGAACTGCATTGTCGTCCTAGGCTGCTTCGTCGGCGATGCGCCGCAGGTATTGCCCGTAGCTGCTCTTGCCCAGGGCTTCGGCCAGCAAGATAAGCTGTTTTCTGTCGATGAAGGCGTTTTCGAAGGCGATTTCTTCTGGGCAGCAGATGCGCATGCCTTGCCGGGCCTCGATGGTACGCACAAAATTCGCGGCATCGGTGAGGGAATCCGGGGTACCCGTATCGAGCCAGGCGAAACCGCGCCCCATGCGCTCGACATGCAGGTCGCCCCGCTGGAGATAGGCCGCGTTCACATCCGTGATCTCGTATTCGCCACGCGCCGAAGGCCGGATGGATTTCGCGATGCCAACGACATCGTTGTCATAGGCATAGAGCCCCGTGACAGCCCAGCGCGAGCGGGGTTTCAGCGGCTTCTCCTCTATAGAAACCGCGCGGAAGTCCCTGTCGAATTCAACCACGCCATATCTGTCAGGGTCAGGCACATGATAGGCGAACACCGTCGCGCCCGACTTGCGCTCCGTCGATTGCTTCAGCAACTGGATCAGGCCCGCGCCATAAAAGATGTTGTCGCCCAGCACCATCATCACCCGGTCGCCGCCGATGAACTCCTCGCCAATGACGAAGGCCTGAGCCAGACCATTGGGTAAGGCCTGCTCGGCATAGTGGAAGCTCACGCCCCATTGTGCGCCGCTGCCCAGCAATCGCTTGAACATCGGCAGATCATGCGGCGTCGAGATGATCAGGATTTCGCGGATGCCTGCCATCAGCAGCACGGACAGCGGATAATAGATCATCGGCTTGTCATAGACCGGCAGGAGTTGCTTCGAGATCGAGAGAGTCATCGGATGCAGCCGCGTGCCGCTGCCACCCGCGAGAATGATGCCCTTCATGCAAGACTGTCCTTCGTGAACACCCGGTCAAGGCAATGGCCTAGCGATTCCCGCCACTCCGGCAGGGCGATACCATGCACGGTCCGCAGCTTGCTGCAATCCAGCCGTGAGTTGGAAGGACGTTGCGCCAGTGTGGGATACTCCGTCGTGGTGATCCGCCGGATGATGGCAGAAGGCCCGCCACGTGCAGCGGAGCCCGCGAAGATGGCTTCGGCGAAATCCGCCCAGGTCGCCTCGCCCGCGCCAGCCATATGGAAGATGCCGCGCATCTCAAGTCGCTGCGGATTGGACAGGAGGTTGCGGCAGACCGCAAGCACAGCTTCGGCAAGATCAGGCGCATAGCCCGGCGCACCATGCTGGTCGGCAACCACACGGATCGTGTCGTTGGTTTCGGCCAAGCGCAGCATGGTGCGCAGGAAATTCTTGCCCTCCGCGGCATAGACCCAGGCCGTGCGCAGGATCACATGATCCGGATTGGCAACAGCGACGGCACGCTCGCCTTCAAGCTTGCTGCGGCCATAGGCGCTGACCGGATTCACGCTGTCATCCTCGTGGTAGGGCAGGGGGCTTGTGCCGTCGAAGACATAATCCGTCGAAATCTGCACGACAGGAATGCCCAGGATATGCGCCGCAGCTGCGACTGCCCCTGCGCCCGCGCCATTCACGGCCATGGCGACATCCGGTTCCGATTCTGCCTGATCCACCGCTGTATAGGCCGCCGCGTTGACGATGATATCCGGTTTAACCGCACGGATGGCGGGCAGGACGGAGTCTGGATGGCCCAGATCGACAGCGGCGCGGACGAAGGCCATGAGGCTGATGTCGGGCATCGCCGCCGCCTTTTCCAGCATCGCTGATGCGAGCTGCCCGCCCCTGCCTGTCACCGCAATGCGCATCTCAACCGGCTCCTTCCAGAAGCCCAAGACGCTCGCCCGCATAGACCTGCTCGCGCAAGGGCCGCCACCACCATTCGCTGGCCAGGTACCAAGCAACGGTTTTCTCGATGCCGCTATCGAAGGTCTCGCTGGCGCGCCAGCCGAGTTCCGACTCCAGCTTGCTGGCATCTATGGCATAGCGCTGATCGTGGCCGGGGCGATCCGCAACATGGGTGATCAATCGCGCATGCGGCCCACCAGCGGGTCGCATGCGATCAAGGATGGCGCAGATCGTATTCACGACATCCATGTTGGTCCGCTCATTGCGGCCACCCACATTGTATTTTTCGCCGATGCGGCCACGGTTGATGATGATATCCAGCGCTGCTGCATGATCATCGACGTAGAGCCAGTCGCGGATATTGCCCCCTGCACCATAGACCGGCAATGGCTTGGCGTGGAGCGCGTTGAGGATCATCAGCGGGATGAGCTTTTCGGGAAAATGATAGGGCCCGTAATTATTCGAGCAGTTCGAGATGATGCCGGGAAATCCATAGGTCCGCGTCCAGGCTGCGACGAGATGATCAGCCGCCGCCTTGGAGGCCGAATAGGGCGAGCTTGGATCATAGGCCGTCTGTTCGGTGAAGAGGCCCGTGTCATTCAGAGAGCCAAAAACCTCGTCGGTCGAAACATGCAGGAATCGGAAACCATCGCGCTTGTCGCCCTTCAGGTCCAACCAGTATCGCCGCGCTGCATCCAGCAGCACGAAAGTGCCGATAATATTGGTCTGGATGAAAGCGCCCGCGCCAGCAATCGAGCGATCGACATGGCTTTCCGCCGCGAGATGCATGACGTGATCGGGCTGGAAGTTCTCGAAGGCCTGGGTCACGGCAGCGGCATCGCAGATGTCGATTTCGGCAAAACGGTAGTTCGGCGCGTTACCGATCTCGGTGAGCGAGGCGAGATTGCCGGCATAGGTCAATTTATCGAGGTTGAGCACCTCGGCACCCGCGCGTACCAGACGGCGGCACAGGGCTGATCCGATGAACCCGGCTCCTCCGGTGATGATGACGCGGCGTGACATGCTGTCCTACAGCCTCCCCACACTGACATATTGCAACCCATGCCGCCGCACCTCATCAGGCGCATAGACATTCCGCAGATCTATGATCAGCGGCTGGCGCAACAACTCCTTGATGCGGCGCATGTCGAGCGCCCGGAACTGCTCCCATTCGGTGACGATTACCAGCGCGTCGGCTCCCTCCATGCAGGCGTATGGATTGCTGACGTAGTCGATGCCCGTGAGTACCAGCTTTGCCTGCTCCATACCCTCAGGGTCATAGGCCGCGATGCTGGCTCCATGGTCCTGCAAGCCCTGGATCACCGCGATAGACGGTGCATCCCGCATGTCGTCGGTGTTCGGTTTGAAAGTGAGGCCGAGAATGGCCACCCGCTTGCCGCGCACCTCACCGCCCATGGCCTGAATGACCTTGCGGGCCATGGCGCGCTTGCGCTGGTCGTTGACGCTGGCGACGGTCTCCACAATGCGGACGGGCGTGCCATAATCCTGCGCTGTCTTGATCAGAGCGAGCGTATCCTTCGGAAAGCAGGAGCCGCCATAGCCCGGCCCGGCATGCAGGAACTTCGCACCGATCCGGTTATCAAGGCCGATGCCTCGCGCCACCTGCTGCACATCGGCTCCCACGGCCTCACACAGATCGGCGATCTCGTTGATGAAGGTAATCTTCATGGCAAGGAAGGCGTTGCCCGCATATTTGATCAGTTCCGAGGTCCGGCGATCCGTGAACAAAAGGGGTGCCTGATTGAGATAGAGCGGACGGTAGATCTCGCGCATCACCTCGCGCGCTGGCTCGTCCTCGGCCCCAATCACGATACGGTCCGGACGCTTGAAATCGGTAATAGCTGCACCTTCGCGCAGGAATTCCGGGTTGGAAACAACCGAGAATTGAGCGTCTGGCCGGGTCTCGCGGATGATCCGCTCAACCGCATCGCCCGTGCCGACAGGCACCGTGGATTTGGTCACGATGACCGCATAACCCGTTAGGGCCTCAGCGATCTCACGGGATGCTGCATGGACATAGCTCAGATCCGCGTGACCATCACCGCGCCGCGAAGGCGTGCCAACCGCGATGAAGATGGCTTCGGCACCGGCGATGGAAACACCGAGATTCGTGGAAAAGGCGAGGCGACCACCCGCAACATTCTTGGAAACCAGCTCCGCCAATCCTGGCTCGAAGATCGGCATGATCCCCTGTTCCAGCTGCTCGATTTTCGAGGCATCCTTGTCGACACAGATCACATCATGACCGAAATCGGCAAAACAGGCCCCGGACACGAGGCCAACATATCCCGATCCAACCATCACGATGCGCGCCATAAGGCAAAGAACTCCGGTCTGCGACCGCGTCAAAAAGGCGGTCAGAGCGGCGGCACACTACCGGCTGTTTCCCGGAAAACAAGGAAAACCGCCGGAACCTCCATGAGACCTATTGCTCACCGCTCGACATCAGCGCGGCATTGCCACCTGCAGCCGCCGTATTGACAGTAATCGTTTGCTCCGTCGCAAACCGCATAAGGTAATGAGGGCCGCCAGCCTTCGGTCCGGTGCCTGAAAGACCTGAACCGCCAAAGGGCTGTACGCCCACCACGGCGCCGATCATGTTGCGGTTCACATAGATATTGCCGATGGGCAGGCGCCCGGTGATCCGCTGAACCGTCTCCTCGATCCGTGAATGGATGCCCAGCGTGAGGCCATACCCTGTCGCGCCGATGGCAGCGATGAGTTGATCGAGTTCCTTCGCCTTGTAGCGTACGACATGCAGCAGTGGGCCAAAATGCTCCGCCATCAGGTCCGCGACTTTGTCGAGCCGGATAACATGGGGCGCAACATAGGTGCCGTTGATTGCAGGAACCGTTCCAGCATAGACCACGCGCTTTGCGGCAGTCATGGCCGCGACATGGGCATCGAGCCGTGCCTGGGCCGCATGGTCAATAACCGGGCCGACATGCACCGAAAGATCGCGTGGATCGCCGATTTTCAGCTCACGGGCCGCTCCGCTGATCATCTCGATCATCTTGTCCGCGACATCCTCCTGCACGCATAGCAACCGCAAGGCTGAGCAGCGCTGACCGGCGGAGCGAAAAGCCGACATCACGACATCATCCGTCACCTGTTCCGGCAGGGCCGTCGCATCGACGATCATGGCATTCAGCCCACCGGTCTCCGCGATCAGCGGCACGATAGGACCATCTTTCGCCGCCAGCGTGCGGTTGATGGCCCGCGCAGTCGTGGTCGACCCAGTGAAGGCAACGCCCGCTATTGCCGGATGGGTGACCAGAGATGCGCCGATACCACCACCGCCCAGTACGAGATGCAGCGCATCCGGGGGGATTCCTGCCTCATGCGCCAGCTTAACAGCTTCGAATGCAATCAACGGTGTCTGCGGTGCAGGCTTCGCCACGACCGTGTTTCCTGCCGCCAGTGCCGCGGCGACCTGCCCGAGGAAGATCGCCAGCGGAAAGTTCCACGGCGCTATGCAGACGAAAACGCCTCTACCGCGCAAAACAAGATGATTGTCCTCGCCGGTTGGTCCGGGCAGGGCGACCGACGCACCAAAGTGCTTGCGCGCCTCGACAGCATAGTAGCGGCAAAAATCGACGGCCTCGCGCAATTCCGCCAGGGCATCATCCAGTGTCTTGCCAGCCTCAGATTGCAGCAGGGCGAGAAACAGTGGTGCACGGGCTTCCAGCCGATCAGCCAATGTGTCGAGCGCCTTTGCCCGTGTTGCAACAGGTGTGCAATCCCATTTGGGAAAAGCGCGCGTCGCGGCCTCGACAGCCATCTTTACATCGGCTTCCGAAGCTTCTGCCCATTCGCCGACGGGTTTGCCATCGATTGGCGAGTGCAGCGTACTGGCTTTGCTGGCAGTCGATTTGCCGCCAATGAGAGAACGTGCGGGTTGAAAGCCATTGGCGCTGGCCTGCGCTGCTGTACTGGCCAATGCGGATAGACTTTTACCGTGACCGAATTCCACACCTGAGGAATTGCGCCGTTCGTCGCCAAAAAGAGCCGCCGGCAGTGGTATGTTCGCATTCGCCGCTGCGTTGGCCGCCCCAACCCTCACAGCCGGGCGTACCAGCAGCGAGGCCACCGGCACCGACGGATCACCCGCCACGCTCACAAACGAGGAGTTAGCACCGTTTTCCAGCAAGCGGCGCACGAGATAGGCCAGCAGATCCTGATGGCCACCCACCGGCGCATAGGTGCGGCAGGCAAAGCGACTATCTTCTGCCAGCAGCGCTTTGTAGCTGGCATCGCCCATGCCATGCAGGCGCTGGAATTCGTAACCCTCGGAGCCACCGGCGATCTCGCTGATAGCAGCGATGGTCAGCGCATTGTGCGTGGCGAACTGCGGATAGATCAGCGGGCGCAGATCAAGCATCTGCCGGGCGCAGGCCACATAGTTCAGGTCGGTCATCGCCTTGCGGGTGAAGACGGGATATCCCGCGAGGCCGCGCTCCTGCGCACGCTTGACCTCGGTATCCCAGTAAGCCCCTTTCACCAGCCGCACCATGAACCGCCGGTTATGGGCACGGGCCAGCGCCGCCATGTGATCGATGACAGCGGCAGCGCGCTTCTGGTAGGCCTGGATCGCAAGGCCGAAGCCGTCCCATCCCGCAAGCGACTGTGCGGCGACAACCCGGTCGATCACATCGAGCGATAACTCCAGCCGATCCGCTTCTTCCGCATCGATCGTGAAGTTGAGGTCGCTCGCCCTGGCCATTTCGGCCAGACTAATGACTTTCGGCACCAGCTCATCGATCACGCGGGCATGGCTTACGGACTCATAACGTGGATGTAGCGCGGAGAGCTTGACCGAAATGCCAGGACGAGCGGGGAGGGGCTCATTGCCCGCCCGGCTTCCGATGACCGCAATCGCATCGGCATAGGAGCGGAAATACCGCTCTGCATCGTCAGCCGTTCGTGCGCCTTCACCCAGCATATCAAAGGAATAGCGGAAGGCGCGCGCGGACCCGGCACCTGCCTTGTCCAGAGCTTCGCCGATGGTCTGGCCCAAGACGAAATGCGATCCCATAATCCGCATGGCCTGCCGAGTGGCCGTGCGAACAGCGGGCAGTCCGATGCGCTTGGCGACCAGTCCCAGTACGCTTTCCGGCGTTTCACCGGGCTGAATAATGCGGGCCGTCATGCCCAGTGCCCAGGCCGAGGCCGAAACAAGCAGCGAGTCGGATTTTGACTTGTGGTGCTCGAAGTCACCCTGTCCCAGCTTGTCCTCGATCAGGCGATCGGCGGTGGCGGAATCAGGCACGCGCAGGAGTGCTTCTGCCAGAACCATCAGGGCCAGGCCTTCCCGGGTGGACAGAGAATATTCCCGCAGCACCTCTTCAACGCCACCGATACCGCCTGAAGCAGACCGGATGGCTTCAATCAGCCGCGTCGCGCGTTTGTCGATACGAGCCTCGGCATCCAGTGGGAGTGCGGCCTGCTGTAAAAGCTCACGGGCAATGGCGTTGTCATCGGCCGCATAAGGCTCGGAAAAGGCGGGAGGTAACTGATGAGATGACATGGTGCCTGCCTCGCGCTTGGCCATCGCTGGCCGTGGTATCAGCCAGAATAGCAGCGCAAAATCGAGATATCATTCTCAGAATTCAGCTAAAAATAGTGATTTTCGCTATAAAAGTGCTACCGAACGGTGATTGTTGTATCTACCGCCCATAAACATCCTCGATCCGGACGATATCATCCTCGCCCGTGTAGGAGCCGATCTGTACTTCGATGATCTCCAGCGGGATCTTGCCGGGGTTTACCATGCGGTGCACGCAACCCAGTGGCAGGTGGATCGCCTCGTTCTCACGCACCATGGACACGCTCTTGTCGACGGTGACTTCTGCTGTTCCTTGAACCACGACCCAGTGTTCCGCGCGGTGGAAATGCTTCTGCAGCGACAGCCTGCCGCCCGGAATCACGTGAATACGCTTGGCCTGAAAGCGCGGGCCGATGTCGATGCGCTGGTACCATCCCCAAGGGCGGAACATGCGGTTGTGCTCATCCGCTTCCTTGCGGCCATCGGCCCGAAGCGCAGTTACCAGTTCCTTGACCTCGGCGGAGCGGGCGCGGGACGTGACCAGCACGGCATCTTTTGTGGCGACCACGACCACATCATCAAGACCCAATACGGTTGTCAGCGTGCCGTCGCTCTGGACAAGGCTGCGCCTGACATCAATGGTTTTCACATCGCCGGAGATGACATTGCCCGCCTCGTCCTGAGGCGAAGCCTTCCATAGCGCATCCCATGTCCCGATGTCAGACCAGTCGGAATTATAAGGCGTAACGCCTGCGTTCTTCGTTTTCTCCATGACAGCGAAATCAATCGAGATTTTGGGTGCGGTCTTGAAAATATCTGCATCGAGCCTGATGAAATCGGCGTCACGCTCACCCTTGTCGTAAGCGCCCTGTGCAGCGGCAAGGACGGCAGGCACCAGGGCCTTCAGTTCCGCCAGCATCACTCTGGTTTGAAAGAGGAAGTTGCCGCTGTTCCAGAGATAACCTTTGGCGATGTAACCGGCCGCAGTCACGGCATCCGGTTTTTCCTTGAATTCCCGCAGCTGGAATGATGCCGTTCCTGCAATGGCGGCACCCGGTGCAATATACCCGTAGCCCGTAGCGGGTGCCGTCGGTTTGATGCCGAGTGTCATGATGCGCCCTGTGGCGGCACCGGTTGCAGCTTCGCGGGCCGCAGCACAGAAGGCCTTGGTGTCATGGATCACGTGATCGGCCGCCAGAATCAGACAGACCGCATCTGGCCCGCGCGTCGCAGCGAGATGGACGGCTCCGGTGGCCACAGCAGCAGCTGAATCCTGTCGGCTGGGTTCGAGGATGATATCGGCTTCCACGCCGATGGCAGCAAGTTGCTCGCCAACAAGAAAGCGCGAATCTGCGCTGGTGATGACCACGGGCTTGCCAAATCCGGCCTCACCCTCAAAGCGCGTCACCGTGCGCTGGAAGGTCGAGAGCCCGCCCATCATGGGCAGCAGGTGCTTGGGCATCGACTCGCGCGATGCTGGCCAGAGCCGCGTACCGGCACCGCCGCACATGATCGTTGGAACTATAATCATCTAGAATCACCTGAATCGGGGGGGATGGACGGAATATCTATCTGGCTCCCTTAATGCCAAGGTTACCCCAAAAGTTCCAGTCTTTTACCCCCGCGTATGCCCCCAGAAGGTCGGCAGCGTTTTCAGCAGGGGCCGGAATTTGCCGCGATCCAGCATCAATTCGGCTTCGACCTGCGCTGTTTCCAGCACTTTCTCCTCATTGACGCTCTTCACCTTGCGGTCTTCCATCAGCACTCGACCATTGACGATGACTGTGGCGACATCATTGCCATTTGCGAAACAGACGAGCCGATAGACCGGCATATGCAACGGATAGAGATGCGGCCGCGCCATATCGACCAGCACGACATCCGCTTTCTTTCCCTTCTCGAGGGAACCTATCTCCTTCTCCATGCCCAGCGCCCGGGCACCATCGATGGTGCACATCTCCAGAGCCTTGCCCGGCGGCAGCACCTTGGGGTCCTTGAAGAAGGATTTGTGATAATGCATTGCCTGCTGCATGTGGCGGAACATATCGCCGTTGCGGTCCGGCGCGGTAGCATCGGAACCGAGCGCCACGGTCACACCCGCGTCCATCAATTCGATGGCCGGACAACGCGCCAGCACCGAAGCGATGGCGCTGGGGTTATGGGCGATCTTGGTGTCAGTCTTTGCACAGATCGCGATCTCTTTCTTGGTCAACCCGGTGGAATGGGAGAGCAGTGCCTCTGGCCCAAGGATGCCCATCTTGTGGGCAAAAGTGACGGAACCCGTGGTGTGTCCGTCCTGGGTAAAGACAAGACCGTTGGTGCGCGCCAGCTGGCTCACCTGCTTTGCCTGCGCCATCGCCTTGCCCATATCCTCAGCTGACAATTCCTTGTGATGCTCCTCGCGCAACGTCGGCGTGATCAGCGCAATATTGAGGCGCTGTCCGTGCTTGCCATGCCAGTTCTTGATCAGCGTCTCGCAGGTCGTGAACTGACGCTCGAACGTGACGGGATAGGTCACGGCTTTCTTGCCCTTCCAGCGGCCATATGTCAGCGGATGCGGCGGGCGGGTAGAGCCGACGGCAACAAACGAGCGGGTGCCGACCTCCTTCACGCCATCGCAATGCGCATCGCCATAGACCGGTTCATCCGTACGCAGGATCGTGTCACCGCCACCGAGCAGCGAGACGCCCGTGGTGACACCGAAGCGCAACCTCTCCAGAGCCGCCAGCTGCGCCTCAGCCCGCCAGAACTCCGGCGTGGACCCTTGCGTGTAGGTATAGCCGCAGGCCTCGTACCAAAGGTCGGATCGGCCGCCACCCAGCGTCTTGATGAAGCCGTGACCAGCATGGGCATGGGCATCAATGAAACCGGGCATGACGATCTTGCGTGAGGCATCAATGACTTTCTTCGCCTGATGCTTCGCCATGACCTGCGCCGTGGTGCCGACGGCCACGATGCGATCACCCGTGATCGCCACGGCGCCATCCTCGATGACGCGACGTTTGCCATCCATCGTGACCACGATGCCGTTGATGATGAGGATATCAGCCATGATTGTCTCCCTTGGATGTCAGGCGGCGCTGATGCGGTCAATGCGAGGCACGAGCGACAGCAACTCGCGGGTGTAGGTGTGCGACGGCGCATCGAAGAGCGTCTCGGTGTCGTTCATCTCGACGATCCTGCCGGTCTGCATCACCGCCACGCGGTCGCACATCTGGCGCACCACCGCGAGATCGTGGCTGATCAGCAGCAAGGTGAGGCCCGTGGCATCGCGCAAATCCTTGATCAGGTTCAGGATCTGCGCCTGCACCGAGACATCCAGCGACGACGTTGGCTCATCGCAGATCAGCAGGCGAGGCCGCGCACCGAGCGCCCGAGCAATGGAAATGCGCTGGCGCTGACCGCCGGAGAAGGCGAAGGGAAAGCGCTCCGCATGCTCGCGGTCAAGCCCAACCGCTTCGAGCAGAATGGCGGCATCCTCCGCAGCATCGGCCCTGTTTGCCGCGAGCTTGTAGAAAAGAATGGGCTCCGCCAGAATCGAGCCAACGCGCATACGCGGATTGAGCGAGGCATAGGGGTCCTGAAAGATCATCTGCAGCGCCTGCCGTGACGCACGTCTAGTCCCGCGCGTTGCAGTATCGCCTGCGATGGGCTCACCACCATAGAGCACGCGACCGGATGTCGGCTGGACCAGACCGGCGATAACACTTGCCACCGTGGTCTTGCCGCAGCCGCTCTCGCCCACGAGGCCGAGCGTCTCGCCATTCCGGATCTCGAACGAGACGCCGTCCACAGCGCGCATGGTGCGGCCTTTGCTACCAGGCAGCCAACCGCGCGTGGTATAATCCACCACCAGATTGTCCACGCTCAGGAGGGGACCTGCCATATTGCCTTTTGTGCTTTGTTTCTGTCCGGCGATTGCCTTGCGGGCCGTCTCCGCCTTCCCACCGCCTTCGGCCATCACTGCGAAACGCTCCAGTTTCCGGTCGAAGCGTGGCACTGCGGCAAGCAACCCGCGCGTATAGGCGTGCTGCGGATTGCGCAGGACATCGACCACCAGCCCTTGCTCCACCGCCTTGCCGCGCACCATTACTGTGAGGCTGTTTGCGGTCTCCGCCACAACACCCATGTTATGTGTGACCAGCATGACGCCGAGACCGCGCGTGCGGGTCAGATCCTTGATCAATGCCAGAATCTGCGCCTGTATCGACACATCGAGCGCCGTGGTCGGCTCATCCGCCACCAGCAATTTGGGATTGCAGGAGAGCGCCGCCGCAATGACCACACGCTGCCTTTGCCCGCCGGAGAGCTGATGCGGATAGCTCTTCAGCCGTCGCTCAGGCTCCGGAATGCCGACGGCGTGCATCAGCTCCAGCGCCTGCACGCGCGCCTCAGAAGCGCTGAGGCCGAGATGAAAGCGCATTGTCTCGGTCAACTGGCTCTCGATGGTGAACAGCGGATTGAGGCTCGTCATCGGGTCCTGAAAGATCACGCCGATATCGCGCCCGAGTTGCAGGCCTTCGCCCTTGCCCGTGACAGGATCGAGGATCGCCCCGCCGATGCGCATGGTACCAGATGCGACACGCCCTGGCTTCTCAATCAGGCCAATCAGCGCATTGGCGACCGTGGTCTTGCCCGCGCCGGATTCGCCGACAACCGCATGAATCTCGCCCGGCATGATGGTGAGCGAGACGTCATCGACAGCCACCAAAATGCCGCCGTCTTCACGGGGATATTCAACGCGCAGGTTCTCGATGGCGAGGGCTGGAACGACATTCATCCCCGCCCCCTCAGCTTCGGATTGAACCTGTCGCGCAGCCAGTCACCCACCACATTCACGGCCAGTACGAGAATCACCAGAGCGAGCGCGGGAAAGAGCGCAATCCACCATATACCGGAGAAAACGAATTCATTGCCGATGCGGATCAGCGTGCCAAGCGAGGGATAGGTCGGCGGCATACCGACGCCCAGAAACGACAGCGTCGCTTCGGTCAATACGGCACCGGCCAGGTTGATCGTCGCGATGACGAGTACAGGACTCATCACATTGGGCAGGATATGCCGGAACATGATGCGCGTTGAGGGCAGCCCGATGACGCGCGCAGCCTTCACATAATCCCGCGCACTTTCCACCATGGTGGCTGCGCGCACCGTGCGGGCGTATTGCACCCATTCGTGGATGGCGATGGCACTGATCAGCACGAATGGCACGTAGCGCGGGTTTGCGGCCTCCGGGAAGACGGCGCGGGCAAGGCCAGCCACAAGCAAGGCCAGCAGGATAGTTGGAAAGGACAGGATCACATCGCCGATGCGCATGATGACCGCGTCAGTGCGCCCGCCGAGATATCCTGCGATCAGTCCGAGTGACACACCGATGACAGCCGCCAGCAGCACCGCGCCGCCGCCGATCATGATTGAGACGCGCGCGCCGTAGAGAATGGCCGACAACATATCGCGGCCCTGATTGTCGGTACCAAGCAGAAATCGCCGGTCGCCACCCTCTGCCCACATCGGTGGGATCTCGCTGTCTGCCAGATTGAACGTGGCGAGATCGAGCGGATTGCTAGGGGCGATCTGGGGGGCGAAAGCTGCCGAGAGGATCAGGAGCGCGGCAATGCCAGCCGCCACGAGCACTCCGACCGGGGCAAGCCTCCTCTTGCTGGTGAGCGTGATCGCCATCACGCAGCCCTTGTACGCAGGCGGGGATCAACCAGCGCGTAGATCACATCGACGACCATGTTGAGAGAAACAAAGATGAAGCCAACAAAAAGCAGATAGGCCGCCATGACGGGCAGATCCACGAAGGACGCGGCCTGGATGAACAGCAGTCCCATGCCCGGCCATTGAAACACGGTTTCCGTCACGATGGCAAAGGCAATGAGCGCGCCTATCTGCAGGCCAGTGACAGTAATCACCGGCATCAGCGCATTGCGCAGGGCGAGCTTGCGATGGATGTACCCGGCGGGCAATCCCCGCGCCCGCGCATAGCGAATATAATCTGACGAAAGCACATCCAGCATCTCGGCGCGCACGAGCCGCATGATCAGTGTTACCTGGAACAAGGCCAGCGTGACCGAGGGCAGCACGAGCGAGCGCAGGCCGCTGGTGGTGAGGAAGCCAGTGCTCCACCAGCCGAGCTTCACCACGTCACCACGCCCGAAAGACGGCAGCCATTTCAACCAGACCGAAAAGATCAGGATCAGCACGATGCCCGTGACAAAGGTCGGTGTTGATATGCCGATGAGGGATACGGTCTGGATACCTCGGGTGAGCCAGCTTGCAGGCTTGAGGGCGCAATAGACGCCGAGCGGGATACCCAGAGCCAGTGCCAGCACGGTCGCTACCAGAACCAGCTCCAGCGTGGCGGGCAGGCGCTCAGCGATCAGTCCTGAAACCGGTCGCTGGTTGCGGAAGCTGTTGCCCAGATCGCCGGTCACCACGCGGCCGGCAAACTTTGCGAACTGCACCACGACAGTCTGATCAAGCCCGAGTTGTTCACGCAACGCCACTTTTTCGGCAGGCGTGGCATCCTCGCGCGACATAATCAGGACGGGGTCACCGACATAACGGAAGATGACAAAGGCAACGGCGGTTACCGCCGCCATGACCATCAGCATCTGGGCGAGACGGGAGAGAAGGATACGCAGCATGGCTGCGTGCGCTTCAATTCACCGTCGCAAACCACAACCGCACATACTCATCCGCGAACACCGGCACCTCGATGTTCTTCTTCATGGCCCAGGCCACGGGCTGCTGGTGCAGAGGGATGAAATAGGCCTCGTCCCGTGTGATCTTCAGCGCTTCGGTCAGGAAAGCACGGCGTTTGGTTTCATCCAGTTCCACCGCAGCCTTCTTTGTGAGATCATCCAGGCGCGGATCAGCCAGCCCATTGGGGTTATTGCCGCCAAACGCGCCCGTCTTCGAATGCAACAGCGCGGAAGCCACGGAATAGCTGTCCATGGGCGGCAGCGTGGCCCAGCCCAGAATATAGGCGTCACTCTCGCCCTTGTCGACGAGCGGGAAGTAAGTGGCACGGCTCTCGGTCTTTAGCTCAACTGTGATACCGGCCCGGGTCCACATGGCAGCAATGGCGACACAGGTTTGCTCGTCCGCGATGTAGCGGTCATTTGAGCAGTTGAGCTTGGTCTTGAAGCCATTGGGGAAGCCCGCTTCCGCCAGCAGCTTCTTGGCCGTATCCACATTGAACGGCAGCGGCGAGTCAAGCGCTGCGGCATAGCCCGGGATCGGTGGGGCAACCATGGTGCCAACGTTGCGGGATTTCGCCCGCATCACCCGGCGGTGGATCGTTTCGAGATCGATGGCGTGCCACAAAGCCTGCCGGACCCGCTTGTCCTTCATCGGGTTGGGCTTGCCGGGATCGCCCTGCAATTCCGCCCGGTGGTTGAGGCCGAGGAAGATAAGCCGCAGCGAAGGCTCTTCAATCACCTTGAAGCCATCCGCGCCGCTGATTCGGGCCAGATCCTGCAGGGGTGCAGGTGCCATCATGTCGATCTCGCCCGAAAGCAAGGCCGCAACGCGGGTGGCATCGGACTTGATCGGCCGGAACTCAATGCGTGTCACGTTGTGCGCCGGTTTGTCCCACCAGTTTGGGTTCACGTTCATCGTGGTCCGGTTGTCGGGCTGGTAGCTCTCCAGAACGAAGGGGCCGGTGCCGTTGGCGTTGGTGGAGGCGAATGTGGTGACGCCCGTGGTGGTGTTGCCCGGTATGACGGCGTTGTTGGCCTCAAGCCAGGATTTGCTCATGATGAACACGCCTGAGAGATCATTCAGGAGCAGCGGATAGGGCCCGTTCAGCACGATATCGACCGTGAGGTCATCCACCTTCTCGGCCCTGGTCACGTTGGACAGATTACCCTTGGCGCGTGATCCCGGATGGATCAGCCGCGTGATCGAGGCCACAACGTCATCAGCCGTGAAGGCAGCACCATTGTGGAACTTCACGCCGGGCCGCAGCTTGAAGCGCCAACGGTCCGGGGCCTCGATGGTCCAGGCTGTCGCCAGCGAGGGCTCGATCTGCAGATCCTTGTTCCGCCGCACCAGCGGATCATAGATATGATGGTGCATGTTGGAGGTGAAGCTCTCGGTATGCGCATAGGGGTCCATCGTGGCAATATCGCCCTGTGACGACCAGCGCAGGGTTTTGGCCTCAGCACTGGCAAGGGCTGCGCTCAAGGCCGCGCAAACTGCCGCAGTTGTCATCGATATACGCAATCTGGTCATCGCTATCTCCCCCTGAATTTTCCCAGCTAAGGCCATGTGTCCCCTCCTCGTCAATGGTGGTGACATGCAACCCTAGCAATGCTCTTGCCAAGCGCATTCACACTGGCCTAGCCTTTGCTTGATTTGAGAACCTAAGCGGCAAAGGGGAACGCGCATCATGACGAAGATCAAAACGGGTTTTAGCATGGTTTTTACCATATTGCTGGCAGCAGGCGGCGCTGCCGCACAGGAACTGAAGACCGCCGTGGATGGCACATTCGCGCCCCACGCCTTTCCCGATCTCGCTACCGGCGGCATCCAGGGCTTCAATGTTGATCTGGCCAAAGCCGTCGGTGAAAAACTGAAGCGCCCGCTCAAGATCGATTCCGCCCAATTCTCGGGCCTTTTGCCCGCCATGCAGGCAGGCACCTATGATTTCATCGCGGCACCCGTGACGGCAACCAAGGAGCGGGCCGAGAGCATGCTGTTCACGGAAGGGTATCTCAATACCGATTTCCAGTTCGTCGTGGGCCGCAATGAGCCTGTCGCGACAAAACTCGAGGATTTCAAAGGCAAGGTCGTGACGGTCAACAAGGGCTCGGCCTATGATTCCTGGGCGCGAGGCCTTGAGGCCCAGATCGGCTGGACGGTCGAGAGTTTCGGCACGCAGACCGACGCCGTGCAGGCCGTGATGGCGGGACGCGCCGCTGCCAACATCACGGGCAACACGGTCGGCGCATGGGCGGTGAAGCAGAACCCGGCGCTGAAGCTCTCTTACCTGCATTCAACTGGCCTTGTCTGGGCCATGACAATCCGCAAAGGCAACGAGCCCATGCGAGCAACACTCGAAAATGCCATTGAGTGCCTGAAACTCGATGGCACAGTCGCAAAACTGCACGAGAAGTGGTTCGGCACCAAGCCCGCGCCCGGCTCCGCCGCCGTGACGGTATTCGCCGGCACCGGCGTGCCTGATCTTCCAGGCTATGATCCGACCCCACGCACTCCGTCCTGCGGTTGACGCATAAACATGTCCGATCAGCTTTCGGCGGCGCCCATTCTCGATGTGCGCCGTCTCGTGAAGAGTTTTGGCGCGCTGCCCGTTCTCAAAAGCGTTGACCTCGCAGTAAAGCCATCCGAACTGGTCTTCGTCATCGGCCCGTCTGGCTCGGGGAAATCGACATTGCTGCGCTGCTGCAACCGGCTGGAGGAGCCTGACAGCGGCCAGATTATTGTGGACGGGACGGATATGCTGGCGGCATCCACCGATCTTGCAGCGATGCGGCTGAAGATCGGCATGGTCTTCCAGTCTTTCAATCTCTATCCGCACATGAGCGCTCTTGGAAACGTGACGCTCGCGCTTCGCAAGGTGTTGAAGTTGGGTCGTGAGGTTGCTGACGAAAAGGGCAGGGCGGCGCTCGCCCGTGTAGGACTGGCCGACAAGGCCGCGGCCTATCCCTCAGAGCTCTCGGGTGGCCAGCAGCAGCGTGTCGCGATTGCCCGGTGTCTCGCGCTGGAGCCGAAGATCGTGCTTTTTGACGAGCCGACATCGGCGCTTGATCCCGAGCTTGTGGGCTCTGTTCTCGCTGTAATGCGCGACCTAAAGGCACAGGGCATGACCATGGTCGTGGTCAGCCACGAAATGCGCTTTGCTCGCGAGGCGGCGGATCGTGTCATCTTCATGGACAAGGGTGTGATCGTGGAGCAGGGCAGCCCTGCCCAGATCTTCGGCGCGCCGCAGGAGGAGCGGACCCGCGCTTTTGTGTCGGAGATTGTGCGCTGATGGTAGCGATCTGATGGATCTGGCGCATTTCCTCGATACGTTCTTCAGGCCTGACCTGATCCGGTCCAGCATCCCGCTGATCGGCAAAGGCATGCTGATCACGATCCAGATTGCCGTTGCCGTGGTGATCACCGGCTTTGCACTGGGCTTTGCCTTCGCCATCGTGAGAGCCCGCGGAATCAAGGCGATCAACGCGCTGATCATCATCTTTGTCGATGTGCTGCGCGCCTTGCCACCGCTGGTGCCCGTGCTGCTGATCTATTTCGGGTTGCCCGGTCTTGGCATCAACCTGTCGAGCTTTGCCGTACTCTGGCTCGTGCTATCGCTTGTTCTCGCGGCCTTCGTCGAGGAGATCATCTGGGCGGGTATTCTCTCGGTGCGCAAGGGGCAATGGGATGCGGCGCGCTCCACCGGCCTTGGCTTCCTGCCGATGCTGACGCATGTGATCCTGCCGCAGGCCGTGCGCCTCACCATTCCGCCACTCACCAACCGAACCATTGCCATCACCAAGAACACGGCGCTCGGCACCGTCATCGGCGTGGGTGAAATCCTCAATCAGGCGACCACAGCCGTGTCATTCTCTGGCAATGCCACACCATTGATGGTGGGTGCTTTCGCCTATCTCTTCATCTTCATTCCGGTTGTGATGCTCGGCGGCTGGATCGAGCGCCGCTTCGCCTGGAAGAGGGCATAAGGCAATGGACCTGATCGCCCAGCAGTTTTTCAACCTCGACATCATGCGGCAGGCCTGGCCGCTGATCCTCAAGGGCCTGACGATGACGCTGCTGATCTGCGCTGCGGTCATCCCGCTCGGCCTTGCAGGCGGTTTGCTGGTGGCGCTGGCCTCGCAGGCGAAAAGCGCGGTTCTGCGCCGTGCGGTCTCGGCCTGCATCACGCTTTTCCGCGCCCTGCCGCCACTAGTGCTGCTGATCCTGATTTATGCAGGTCTGCCTTTCGCAGGCATTCGGCTCTCGCCATTCATGGCGGTCTGTCTGGCTTTTTTGCTGAACAACGCCAGCTTCTACGGCGAAATCTTCCGTGCAGGTATCGAGTCGGTCGGGCGTGGACAATGGGAGGCGGCGCGCTCGACGGGCCTGCGCGGACCACAGATCATGGCGCATGTCATCCTGCCGCAGGCCGTGCGCAATGTGCTGCCCGATCTTGTCTCCAACACCATCGAGGTGGTGAAGCTGACATCGCTCGCATCGGTCGTCGCCTTGCCGGAGCTGTTGCACTCGGCCGAAATGGCCCGATCCGTCACCTACAATTCCTCGCCGGTGGTGCTGGCCGCTGGCATCTATCTCCTGCTGCTCTGGCCGTTTGTCCGCCTCATGAGCAGGCTTGAACATCGCGTCGCGCAATAATCGGAGCCTGCCATGCCACGCATCATCACAGTAGCCGCTGCTCAACTCGGGCCGATCCAGAAGGCGGAAGGACGCCAGAAGGTTGTGGCGCGCATGCTTGATCTGATGGAGCAGGCGAAAGCCAAAGGCGCGGATTTTATCATCTATCCAGAACTGGCGCTCACTACCTTCTTTCCGCGCTGGCACCACGAAGACCGCGCCGAGGCGGATCACTGGTTCGAGCCAGCGATGCCGAACCCCGCAGTGCAACCCCTGTTTGACCGGGCGAAAGCTAACGGGATGGGTCTTAGCTTCGGTTATGCCGAGCTCACGCCAGAAGGCCGCCATTTCAACACCTCGATTCTGGTTGATCGCGAGGGCAAGACTATCGGCATCTACCGCAAGGTCCATCTGCCTGGGCATGTAGAGTTTGACCCTGACCGCACCCACCAGCATCTGGAGAAGCGTTATTTCGAGCCGGGCGATCTGGGATTTCCGGTCTGGCGCACCATGGGCGGGCTTTTCGGCATGTGCATCTGCAATGACCGGCGGTGGCCCGAGGTCTACCGGGTCATGGGCCTGCAGGGCGTGGAGATGGTTGTGCTGGGCTTCAACACGCCTTCGGTCAACAGCCAGAAGGCGGGGGAGGGGCTGGAGCAGCGGCTGTTTCACCATCGCCTGTCCTTGCAAGCTGGTGCCTACCAGAACTCCACCTGGGTGGTGGCCGTGGCCAAGGCTGGCAGCGAGGACGGACATCACCTCATGGGCGGCACGATGATTGTCGATCCCGATGGCAAGGTGGTGGCGGAACTGCCGGGCGAGGAGGATGGCGTACTGGTGCATCCCTGCGATCTCGATGCCACGCGCTTCGGCAAGGAAACCATCTTCGATTTCAAGCGCCACCGCAGGCCAGAGCATTACGGACGCATCACCGCACAAGTCGGCGTTGTGGAACCGGAGTAAGACCTTGAACGATTATTCCGCCGCCTTTTCTGACCTCGCGCCGCTGGAGCGTTATAAGCTGCTGTGCGCGGCGATCTGCCCGAGACCGATAGCGTTGGTGACCTGCGTTTCGGAGGATGGCGTGGTCAATGCCGCACCGTTTTCCTTCTTCAATGTCTTCTCGGAAGACCCGGCGCTGATCGTACTCGGCCTGCAGCACAAGCCAGCAAAAGCAGGCAATGGCCGCATTCCGAAGGATACAAGCCGCAACATCGCGGCATCCGGCGAGTTTGTCGTCAATATGGTGGATGAGGCTCTGGCGGACGGGATGAACATCACAGCCATCGATTTTCCGCCCCATATCAGCGAGATCGAGGCGGCGGGACTGACACTAAAACCCGGGGTGACGCTTGCTGTGCCGCGCATTGCCGAAGCGCCGTTTGCTTTCGAATGCAGGAAGCACATGACACTGTCTTTTGGGCCAACGCGCGAATTGCTGATCGGCGAGGTCATGCATGTCCACGCCCGCGCTGGCCTCGTGGATGAGAAGACGCTGCGGGTCAGCCTCACGGACTACAAGCCGGTCGGCCGCCTTTTTGCCAATGGATATGCAAGGCAGAATGACCGGTTTGATCTGACTCGTGAGAGCTATGCGGAATGGGCGGCGCGGAGGGGAGAATGAGCCCCTTCAGGCGGCCTTGGTCAGCGTGAAATCAACGCGGACGGAATCATAGGGAAAGATAACACCAGTCTTTGATCGCTCCAGCACGCCCGCCAGGATCAGGGCTGTCACGTCACCATGCACTGCCTTCACATCCCGCCCCACGCGCCGCGCCACCTCCCGGATCGAAAGGTCTCCCGCTCCGGTCATGGCCCGGATGATCTCCCAGCGCTTGGCGGTGAGCACTTTCCACATCAGTTCAGGTGAAACGAAGGAAATGAAAGCGCCCTGAGCTTCACCGGAGAAAGCGGCACGAACTCTGCCCTGCACGTCGTCCAGCGCAGAAACACCAATCGTTACAGTGCTGCTCAAGTCGTGCGTCCTGTCTTCAGCCATTGCCTAACATCCTCGAAAAAATCTGTTTCCAGTTTGCGCAAGTCCACAAACGCGTAGGGAACTTCGTTTTCTCCCACATGCTTGTGGTCGCCCTTCCCAGCCTCATTGTCGTATCGAAGAATACAGTGATTATTTGCCACGAGCGCCAGCCTGTATTTGAATCCATGCAGCGATCCTCGAACCGGGTTCGGCACTCTCCAGATTGCAATCTCAACGAATGCGCTATCACTGACTGCAAAGCGGTCCCGCAGGAGTGCAACCACCTTCATGTTGGAATATACTCCAACATCTCAATTGTTGTCAATGACTCCAACACATCACCGGCCAAACACCACAGCCCCCAGAGCCATTGTCACCGCCGCCTGTGTGGGATCGATCACCGGAATACCGAGCGCATCCTCCAGCGGTTTGCGGTGCCGCGCCATGCCAGCGCAGCCCATGACGATCACGTCGGCGCCATCCCTGTCCTTCAGGTCGCGTCCCACGCTGATCATCTTCGCCAGAGTGCCATCCCCCGACGCCGTTTCCGCCACGCTCATATCCAGCGGACGCTCACCGGCCAGCCGCTCCAACAGCCCCATCTCGCGGAGGTACCGGATATGGCGACGGATGGAGCGCTGGGCGATGGCGATGACGCCGAAGCGGTCTCCCCGCGCCAGCGCCGTCAGCACGCCCGATTCCGCGATACCGAACACAGGCCGCGTCGTGCCCTCGCGGCAGACATGGAGACCAGGGTCGGAATAGCAGGCGATAATGAAGGCATCGGAGCGGTTGTCGCTCTCCACCAGACGCCTCAGAGGCATCTTCACTTCTTCCACATGAGCCTGATTCTCGACGCCGTAGGGCCCTTCCTTCAATGTGGTGCAGAGGATTTCTGGCCCGTCCGCGAACATCAGCGGCTTCAGCGCCTCCGCCAGCCCGTCCGTGACAATCTGGTTTGAGTTGGGATTGATGACGTGGATACGGGCGCGAGTCTTGGGCAGGGGCGACATTTGGGGCAAAGCTCTCTTGCAGAATGACGGAAGCGGGTGAATGTTGGTCAGGAGACTGGGCCATCGCCGGGTGCGAGGCAAGTTATGGAAGCAAGCGGAGTCTGGAATGATACGACCAGCGTTCGATGTGGTGATCCGGGGCGGCACAGTTGCGACTGCAACCGATGTGTTCAAAGCGGATGTCGGCATCACAGGCGAGAGGATCACGGCGCTTGGCGAGAGGCTGGGTCCGGGAACCCGCGAGATCAATGCGAAGGGCCGCTACGTCCTGCCCGGCGGCATCGACAGCCATTGCCATATCGAACAGCTGTCGGCAGGCGGCCTGATGAACGCCGACACCTGGGAAAGCGCCACGACATCGGCGGCTTTCGGCGGCACCACGACGGTGATCTCCTTCGCGGCCCAGCACGTGGGCATGGAACTGCCGCAGGTGCTTGAGGATTATGCTGTCTTGGCCAAAAAAGGTGCGATCATCGACTATTGCTTCCACATGATCATCGCGGATGCCACCGAGCAGCTGATCAGGACCGATCTCCCGGCTGCCATCAAGGCGGGCCATGCCTCGGTCAAGCTGTTCATGACCTACGACCGCCTGCGCGTGCAGGATGAACAGGCGCTCGACGTGTTGATGACAGCACGGGAGAACCGGGCGCTTGTCTGCGTCCATGCCGAGAACCACGGCATGATCGCCTGGATGGGCAAGCGCCTGCTGGAGCGCGGCTATACGGCACCGAAATACCACGCCGTCAGCCATCCGCGTGTTTCCGAGACCGAAGCCTTCGAGCGCCTGATTGCCATGGCCGGGCTGATCGACCAGCCGATCATGATCTTCCATGTCTCGACGCGGGAGGGTGCGGCCATCATCCGCCGCGCTCGTGGAACAGGCCAGAAGGTTTTTGGCGAGACCTGCCCGCAATATCTCTTCATGACCGCCGCTGATCTGGATCGTCCGGGCCTTGAAGGCGGGAAATGGATGTGCTCGCCGCCGCCCCGCACTGCGGATGATCAGGAAGCGTTGTGGCAGGCGCTTGGTCTGGGTGATCTCCAGACCATCAGTTCCGATCATGCGCCTTATCGCTTTGACAAATCCGGCAAGCTGAGCGGAGGCCCGAATGCCAATTTCAAGCAGATCGCCAATGGCCAGCCCGGCCTTGAAACGCGGCTACCGCTGCTGTTCGACGCCATGGTGTCGAAAGGCCGGATGGGCCTGATGAAATTCGTGGAGGTCACAGCCACGGAACCCGCAAAAATCTACAATCTGCACCCCAGAAAAGGCTCCATCGCGATCGGCGCGGATGCCGATATCGCGGTGTGGGACCCGAAGAAGAAAGTCACGCTCAGCGATGCCATGATGCATGACAAGACAGGCTACACCCCCTTCACCGGACGCAAGATCACGGGCTGGCCCGAGACAGTGTTGCGGCGCGGGGACGTGGTGGTGGCGGACGGAAGGCTACAAGCTACAGCCGGTTCCGGTCGCTTCCTGCCGCGCACGGGCGGCAAGGCAGCAGAGCCTAGGGAAAAGCTTGCGCCAGAGATGGACCCAAGACGGAATTTCGGCGCTGATCTCTACCGGCGAACGTAGATCCTCGAGACTTCACGCCCCTATTGCGTTCTTGAGACTACTGCGGGAAGAGAGATTACCCAAGCCTGAACCGAGGCCTTACGGCAGTGCCAAGTGTCAATAACCGGCGATTGATAGCCTGGCTCATGCTCCTCCCAAAGCGGCGTTCATTTCAGCGGCCATGCGCTCAGATCAAAGGCAGACCAACGTAATTCTCGGCCAACGCCGTCCTGGCCGCAACCGATGATTCCAGAAACGCGAATTCAGCATCCTGCATGCGCTGCTCGAAAGGCGTATGGTGATCGAAGCGATGCAACAGTGTTGTCATCGACCAGGAGAACCGCTCGGTCTTCCAGATCCGGTCCAGCGCCCTGGCGGAATAGTGGTTGATCCCAGCGTCGGAACGGTCGCGGTAGAACTCAATCAGTGCTTCCGACAGATAGAAGGCATCACCCGCTGCGAGATTGAGTCCCTTGGCACCCGTTGGTGGCACGATATGGGCGGCATCCCCGGCCAGGAGCAGCCGTCCGAAGCGCAACGGTTCCGCCACGAAACTCCGTAACGGTGCCACGGATTTTTCGATCGAAGGCCCCGTGATCACCCTGTCGGCAGCCTCGGGGTCGAGTCTGCGGCGTAACTCATCCCAGAATGCATCATCGGACCAAGCCAAAACGTCCTCGTCGGACCGGCACTGGATATAATAGCGGCTGCGCGTACTCGAGCGCATGGAGCAGAGCGCGAAGCCGCGGTCATGTCCGGCATAGATCAGCTCGTGTGAGCAGGGCGGCACATCGGCGAGCACACCGAGCCAGCCAAACGGATAAACGCGCTCGAACAGCCGGATCGCATCCTGCGGCACGCTTCTGCGGCTGACACCGTGGAAGCCATCACAGCCCGCGATGAAATCGCAGGTGATGGTGTGTTTCACGCCATCCTTCTCGTAGGTGACAAGCGGCGACGCACTGTCGAAATCATGCAGTTCCACGTTGTCGGCATCATACACTGTGGGCAGACCTGCTGCGATCCGCGCATCCATGAGATCGCGCGTCACTTCGGTCTGGCCATAGACCGTGACGTGTTTGCCACCGGTCAGTTGAGCGAGATCAATCCTGAGACGTTTGTTGGCAAAACCCAGCGCAAAGCCGTCGTGGACGAGGCCCTCCTGTTCAAGACGCTCTGCCACACCGACATGTCGCAGCAGGTTTACCGTGCCTTGTTCCAGAACGCCGGCGCGGATGCGTGCGAGAACATAATCCCGGGATTTGCGTTCCAGAATGATCGCATCAATCCCGGCTTTGGCCAGAAGGGCACCGAGCAGCAATCCCGCCGGACCCGACCCGATGATGACGACCTGATGGCGGTTATTGCTCATGGGACTCAACGAAACTCCATCCATCTGTTCTCGAGCGCATACAGGGCAGGAACGGCACCTTGCAACTGAAACCTCCGGGACACGTCGACCAACAGTCTGTTCGTATCACCACAGTATCGCCCAGATAGCCCTTTCCATTGGGCGGGGTGACGGGGAGATGAATTTGGATCAACAGTCATGAACCGCATGCCGCTTCCCCGTCCCGAAACCCTGTTCAATCCGTCTTTGACCGAACATGCCTATCTGTTTGATCTCGACGGAACGCTGATCGAACTGGCCGACCATCCGGATGCTGTCCACATACCCCTCCACCTTCCGAGCATGCTTTCCAGCCTAAGGAACAAAACGGGTGGTGCGGTCGCCATCATCAGCGGACGAACAATTGATACGCTGGAGAAACTGCTGCCCGTTCCGGGTCTTGAAATGGCTGGCCTGCATGGCCTGCAACAGCGCTTTACAGGCCACCAACCAGTGGCTTCCGTATTACCCACAATGCAGCGTCTCGATGCATTGCGACCAATTGTCATTGCATTTGTAGTCCAGAATCCGGGGCTTTTGCTCGAAGACAAGGGTGCGGCAATGGCTATCCATTACCGCGCAGAACCCTGTCATGCGCGGAAGGTCAAAGCCTTTGCCAAGGCCTTGGTTCAGGAGTCGGAAAACGATCTGATACTCCTCTCGGGGAAGTATGTGGAGGAAATCCGCATTGGCGGGCCTGACAAGGGCAACGCATTGACTACCATCATGCGGGGCATGGCCTTTCGCAACCGAAAGCCGGTGTACTTTGGCGATGATCTCACGGATGAAGCGGCTTTCAAGGCTGCCATACATTTCGGCGGGATCGGCGTCCTGGTCGGCCTGCCTGAGCGGCGGACAGGTGCACAGACACAGCTGGCCTCATGCCGGAACGTCCTGAACTTCATCAATCGGCTCACCAAAGCTTCAGCACTGACCGTGGAAGCGAGCGCCCTGTAATGGCGCTGATCATTGTCTCGAATCGCGTCATGATTGGCAGTGCGGGCGAGTCCACAGCAGGCGGCGTGGCCGGCACCTTGCTGCAAGCGTTGCAGCGCCTGGGCGGCACCTGGATTGGCTGGAGCGGGGACATGTCGGAAGCAGAGGAACCATCCGTCAGGTATCTCACTGAGGATGATGTCGCCTATTGGCTTATCGACCTGACATCGCAGGACTATCATGAGTATTACGCAGGTTTTGCCAACCGGGCGCTGTGGCCGCTCATGCACTATCGACTGGGGCTAACGACATTTTCACAGGAGGATTTCGCGGGCTATCTCAGGGTCAATCGTGCCTTTGCAGAGCAGGTCATGGCTTGCGCCGGACCGGATGACCAGATCTGGGTGCATGACTATCATCTCATGCCGCTGGCTGGAGCGCTGGCGGAACTCGGAGCACGGCAGAGGATCGGCTATTTCCACCACATTCCCTGGCCGCCGCCAGCCGTTTTTCGCAGCCTCCCCAATGCCTGCGTAATCCTGCGGGCGATGATGCAGTTCGATGTGATCGGATTGCAAACGGCGCAGGACGCCGAGCATTTCGGCCAGTGCCTGCGTCTCGAAATTGGTGCGCGTGAGTTTACCGGCGTGCGGGATCAGGGGCTTAGAAGGGGGCCACGCTGGTATCGGCTCGCAGACAGGGCTGTAAAAGTGATTGTCCTGCCAATCGGCATCGATCCCGAAGCTTTCGCGGAGACGGCACATTCTGATGCGACCGATCCCGTCGTGGAAGAAACACTCGAAAGCATCGGGACGCACCGGATGATCATTGGCGTTGACCGGCTGGATTACTCCAAGGGTGTTGCGCAAAGGATGGAGGCCTATGCGCAGTTTCTGTCCGATCAACCCTCCCGACGTGGCACAGTCGAGTATGTGCAGATCACACCGCTCTCGCGGTCTGACATTCCGGAATATGAGGCGATCAACCAGGAGGTTGCCGAGACGGCGGGCCGCATCAACGGAGCCGAAGGCGAACCAAGCTGGACACCGATCCGCTACATCAACCGGAGTTATCCGCGCAGCGTGCTGGCCGGTCTCTACAATGCAGCGTCGGTGGCATTGGTCACACCGATGCGGGACGGCATGAACCTTGTCGCAAAGGAATTCATTGCTGCTCAAAGCGCCCATGACCCTGGCGTTCTCATTCTCTCGCGCTTCGCCGGTGCGGCTGCACAGTTCAGGAAGGCTCTTCTGGTCAATCCCTACGACAAGTCAGAGGTAGCGGGAGCCATTGAAGCGGCGCTGTCGATGCCGCTGCGCGAGCGACGTCGGCGCTGGCGGGCCATGCAGGCTTCTGTGATCGCCGAGAACGCCAACTGGTGGGCTGATTCATTCATCTCACATCTGACAGCACCAAAGCCCGAGGCGTGAATGTGTCAGGAAAATGCACTTGGCCATGTTCTGGTCATAAGTCGGAGCGACAAAGTATCAGCGGTACATTCCTTTGGCGTATCACCAACGGGTCAAAAAGGTACCGACAACAATCATTTGGGGACGTGACGCTTCAAGGGCCTCGGGCTCCTGTATTGATTCTGGAAAGAGTGGAGACCAGCCGTGGACGGAACTTACCCAACTCTCATCGTCGAGAATGACAGTCTTGTACGAGAAGGCCTCAGATTGCTGCTGGAGCGAACGGAATTTGCCCCGCGAACATGCTCTCTGGAACCCGATGCCGTGCTGAAGCAGGAAGAACCGTCCATCCTCATCATGTTCGCCCGTGAACGGACAGAACTCTTTTCCCTTATCGGACAATACCGCGAGGCCTTCCCGAATGCGCGCATCGTGGTACTTGCGAGTGAGAGCGATTTCGAGGTGCTGGCTTCTGCAATGGAAGCTGGAGCCAATGCAATCCTGCTGACGTCTATCTCCGCGGAAGGCCTGATCAAATCCCTGCAAGCGGTTGTTGCAGACAATATCTTCGTCATGGATTCACGTATCTGGCCGGCAGGCGCAGTGGCAATCCCGGCAATGGATGCGGCAGCAGTATCGATTTCCAGCCAGAACGCAGGGCAGGCACTTCAAGGCGCGGGCGGATTATCTGTACGCGAGTCCGAAATCATCCGGCGCATCGTTGAAGGCGATTCCAACAAGCATATTGCACGTCATCTTGATATCGCCGAGGCCACTGTTAAAGCGCATGTCAAGACGATCCTGCGGAAGATTGGCGTCAGCAACCGGACGCAGGCTGCTATCTGGGCCATGAACAATGGTATCGGCAACGAGGCTCTCGATCCGGATGACGGCATACTTCAGGAGGTTGCGGTCGAGAGCGGTTCAATGATTGGTACAGCGGCTCGGTTCATCCAGTAGATTTGCGAATTTATCCATACACATGCGAGAAACTCAATGGGCGTTGCGTGGTGCCAGCACCTCGCGCGCTGTCATCAGGATGATCTGCAGGTCGAGAAGCAACGACCATTGCTGAATGTAAGACAGATCGTGTTCGATCCGCCTCTGCATCTGCCGGACCTCGGTCGTCTCGCCCCTGCATCCATTGACCTGCGCCCAGCCAGTGATTCCCGGTTTCATATTGTGACGTGCACGATACGGTTCGATCAGACCGGCATAGGTCGCGTCATGTGCAGTCGCGTGCGGACGTGGTCCCACAAGCGACATGGTTCCGATGAGCACATTAATGAGCTGGGGAAGTTCGTCGATGCTGGTCAGGCGCAGGACCCGTCCGACACGGGTGACACGTGGATCACACTTCCGTGCCTGACGAACCGCTGCGCCATCTTCCTGCACGCGCATCGTGCGAAATTTGAAAATCCGGAATCGGCGTCCATTGTAGCCACCACGCCATTGGCGAAAAAAGACTGGGCCCTTTGAATCCAGTCTGATCATCAAGGCCATCACTGCAAAGACCGGGATCAACATCGTAAGCAGCAGCCCCGAAACGATGACGTCGAACGTGCGCTTGAAGAAACTCTGGCTCTGGCTCAGAGCCGCCGGTTTCAGAACAATGGCGCGTGCGGCACCAACATCACAGGACGTGCATGAAAGCGCCCGCGCCAGCTCATTATCGGCGATCAGCTTCACAGGCACGGGCACCATGCACAATGCGGATTGCAAGACCTCTGTCGCCGAAAAACGCCCCCACGACGAGAGCACGAGAATTTCATCGACGCGCTGCTCTCTCACGTGACAGATCAATGCATCAAGCACGGCTGTCATGCGCACAGCGGACTCCTGATGATCTGGAAGGAAAAACAGGCGTGAAACCCTGTGGCCGTACCGCTCGAAGCGCTGCAGCTGCATTGCCACATCCGTGCGCCCGGATTCGATGAGAATGGCAACGCGTGGTCCTGACAGCGTGCCGGCCACGACCAGACGCAGGTACAGTCGCTTGAGAAGCACGCGCCAGAAAAGAAGTCCGGCAAGGCCCGTGATGAAAAATACAAGCAGGCCGCCGCGCGAAACAGCATCACTCATCTTGAGCAGAAAAAGGATACAGGCGAGGCCGCCAAAGACCAGCAGCCAGTTGGCAAAAGCCGCCTTTGCATGCTGGCGAAGGCTCGTGGTCCGGACACCACCGTAGAACTTCCTGGCATGCGTCGCGGCAATGAAAAGGACGGCGGCCGCAAGGCCAATGCCGAGGCTGAGCTGCAAGTCGCTGCGACTGTCATAAAGCCAGCGATGATACAGGAAATCGGCGCTGACTGCGCTCACGAGAATGATCAGACCATCGACCAAGACAAACAGAGGTGGCAACGCGGCATAAGGGAGGGATAGTGGACGCTTCGTACGTGGAGCAGGATTATCAAGAACAGCTGCCTTTGCCTGTGTATGTCGCATGGGAAGACGTCTCATCATTCGATCCTCTGGAAATCTGTTGCCTCAGTTTCGAGAGCTGTCAGGGGATGAACACATGTTCTGTCACCTAGCCGGGGAAATCTAATCGCACGACTGGTCGCTGGCGAGGGCTCAGGGGTGGTACGCCTGATGATCACACGGATGTATACCGACGGTCTGTTTCCCTCCCAGCAAGAACACGGCAACACCGTTTGATGCTGATCCTCATTCTCGCATTGCTCGTCGCATCCTTGGCGTTGACAGGAATATTTGGCGCGCGTCGCACTGCGCTTGCTCTCGTCGCTATCCGCCCTGCCTGCGACAAGACCTTTGATGGCATCAAGCTTTTGGCAGGCTCCGCGAATGGTCCAGGCGCCGCATTGAACCTGCTGATGATTGCCCTCGCAGTACTGGCTTTAGTCAGGCGTCCGAGTGCAATGCTCGCACCGCCTGTCCTGGCCTGGACAAGCGTTTTGCTGGCGGCCATAGCATCACTGCTGCATTCTCCCGACCCCTCTGCTGGAGTGCGGTTGCTGTTGACCCTTGTTACCTATGGTGCCGTGCTGGCGCTGCCTTTTGCGCTGATCGACAGCATCGGGGATGCGCTGGATTGCCTGAAGGCGGCGCTGGCCTCCTCCGTCATTCCGGCGACTGTCGGGGTCGTCGAGGTGCTGTCCACACCCGCGATACTTCTGGATGATGAGCGGCTCGAAAGCACCTTCACGCATCCCAACATCCTTGCATTCTACCTCGTGGGCGTCCTGACGCTGATCCTCTTCATGATGGCATCGCGCATGGTACAATTGTCCCCCCGTCAGATCCGATGGCTGATGAGCTATGCAGGCGTATTGTTGCTCCTGTTGCTAGCCACCAAGACGAGGAGCGCCTGGATCGCGATGGTGCTGATCCTTGGCGGTCATGCGCTGGTCAATGACCGGCGCTGGCTGTGGGGAATCCTTGTGCTTCCGATCGTCCTGCTGATTCCGGGCATCGGCGAGCGCATCCTAGATCTGGGTGGGGGCAATACGAATGATACCTTTGCCAATCTCAATTCCTACGCATGGCGGCAGTTGCTGTGGTCCGAAACCTATGAATGGTTGCGACAGAATCCTTCGCTGCTGTTCGGGCATGGGCTTGATCTCTATGTCTCCTATGTGCCGCTTTTCTTCTCGCGCGGAGCTAACCCCGAAGGTGTGGGGGCGCATAACGCGGCACTCCAGATCTATTTCGAAATGGGGCTTGTGGGTGTTGCAGCCTTTGTTGCGGTTTTCATCACGCTCTTCATCATGCTGGCTCAACGCATCAAGGTCGACTTTCCCGGCACCTTGCTTTTCGCGCTGCTGTGCGCCTCGCACATGCTCGTAGCGAGTTCGGACAACATGCTGGATTACCTGCAGTTCCAGTGGTTTTTCTGGTTCACGGTGGGAACCATCATTGCCTCCACACCTCTGATGCAACAGGAGACCCCCCGGAAGAGTCGCCAAATCCGGAAACAGCAAAGACCAACGCCCGCACGGGCCTGACACATCAGGAGGAAAGATGCGCAGTCTGAAACGCAAGATGGCCGATGCCGTGGGCCAGGCCATCGGGGCCCATATCGTACCGCCACAGGCCGTGGGCGGTCTTTACGAGCAGGAATGCATCCGCCGAATTTTTGATACTTTCGCCGTGGATTGCGTCTTCGATGTCGGAGCCAACAGCGGGCAATACGCCACGATGCTGCGCGACCGGATCCGCTATGCCGGGCCGATCATATCGTTCGAACCCGTGCCCGAACTTGCGGATGCCCTCGCAGGAGAGGCCTCTTTTGATGCCGCGTGGCACATCCGGGGCGTGGCACTGGACCGGGAAACGCGGGATGCCGTTTTCCGGGTAACCGCCGATACGCAGTTCAGCTCACTGCGCAAGCCAAGCGGACTGGGCCAGGCCATTTTCGGCGGGCAGGTCAGAATCGACGGAGAACTGGCGCTCACGACCTCTACACTTGCCGCAGAGCTCGCGCGCTGGAGCAAGGAGCTTGGCTTCAGACGCCCGTATCTCAAGATGGATACGCAAGGCAATGATATCGCTGTGGCGGAAGGTGCCGGTGTCCTGCTGTCGTCCTTCGTGGCGATCCAGACCGAGACCGCGATCAAGAAGCTTTATGAGGGAATTCCCGATATCACGGAGACACTGGCTTTCTTCCAGATGCGCGGCTTTGATCTCAATTCCATCGTACCCAATAACGAAGGTGCCTTTCCCCGCTTGCTGGAAACGGATTGCATCTTCATCAACCGGGCGCTTGTGGATGGGCCATCGGGTACGGCTTAACGTGGGAACAGCTGCGCCAGCTTGCTGGCTTCCTTCGCCACGTCATGCATGGCTTGAACCCGTGTGCGCGCAGCTTCGCCCATTCTTGCCATTTCTGCATCGGATGTGTCGAGGCAAACCTCCATCGCATCGGCGAGCGCTTCCACGGAGCTCGCGGGAACGAGCCAGCCTGTCTGATCAGGCACAACGAGCTCCGGGATACCGGCGATGAAGGTCGCGATGACGGGCCTGCACAAAGCCATGGCCTCCATCATGACGACAGGGAGGTTCTCCGCAAAGCTGGGCACCACAAGAGCCCGCGCTTCCAGCATCTGCAAACGGACGTCAGGGCCGGACAGCCATCCCGTCAGGCGCACATGGTCCTCTAGTCCCTCGCTCACAACCATCTGTTCCAGTTCTGCACGTGTCTCGCCATCGCCAACAATGACAATCTCGAACAAGCGCCCCCGCGCCATGAGAAATGCCGCCGCCGAGATCAGCGTTTCCTGCGCCTTCTCGCGGCACAGCCGGGCTACACAGACAAAACGGGGGAGGCAAGGTTTAACGGCATGCGGCGCTGCAAGGGCGTCCATATCCAGACCACAGCGGACAAGATGGATCTTGTCGCGGTCAGCCCTGTCACACCAGCGCAGCATCTGGGCCCGGCCATAGAAGCTCACACAAGCCACGAACAGCGCGCGGCGGGTCTTCAGCCCGAGGCCGAGAAATTCCGGACGATCATACTCGTCATAGCCATGTACCGTGAAACTGTAGCTGACACCTGATATGGCTGCTGCCAGCATAGCCACCTCGGCAGGGTTGGTGCCGAAATGAGCGTGAATGTGACGTGCCTCCGAGCGATGGAGAACCCGGGCCAGCACGCACGCCTCAACCAGGTAGGCCAGGTGGTGCAGCGCAGATCGGTCACTGCGGAATGACAACCGGGTGGCCAGCGCCACAGCCGAGAAAAATCCCGAGGGATACCTGAGCAAGGCCCACAAAACACCAGTCACAAGACGGGAAACACCATCAAGCAACCGGATGGTCTTTTGCCGTTCCTCATGATCGACCGGATCGACAAGCGGGCCACCATCGCGCACCGAGACGCGCTGGATCTCGAAACCCATCGCTTCAAGCGCCTTGATCTCCCGTCGGATAAATGTGTGCGTGATGGAAGGATACTTGCTGACAAGATACACAAGTTTCGATTCAGCCCGGACCGACATGTCAGCCGGATCGAGACCGGAAAGGGCTTGCACTTCCACAGCAGCCGATACTCCTGTCGGCTGTCTCTCTGCCGCACTTAGGGAGGCCAGCGGCCATACTGCTGCTTTTTGGCTCACCATCAGATCCTCGCTCTCATGCAGGTCCTCGCTCTCATGCAGATCCTCGCTCTCATGGAGGAATATTGCCGGGAGTATCACGGCATGACCATGACGATATCCGAGCGGCAAACGGCAATTTCGGATAACCGTCGACCGCACTCATCCCAAGGTATGCATACCCTTGCGGACCTCATCTCTCCGGCGCGGCATGCCTATAGTTCCAGCATGTCCTGCATTGTCATCACGGTCCTGCAACCACCTGATCCCGCCCATGACCACCACGGTGTTTATCAACGCCTGCGCATGTTCTTGCAGGTCCTGGGCAAGCTGCATGGGCTTGTCGATATCCTGCACTTTACGGAAAAGGCGCGCCTCGTTCCCGGAGAAGAAGAACGCTCCTCCGCCATCGGATCAGAATACTGGGGAACGCCAGTGCGTGTCACGCTGCTGCCTCTCGATCTCGCGCCCCGCCGCCCCTGGCAAACACCATTGGCCCTAACGCATCTGCGCTGGCGTGGGGCCTTCAGGCCATTTCTCGGGGCGGCTCCGGTTCTGGCACTGAGAGCGGCTGTATCAGCTTGGCAGGAGCAAAACCGGCAAGGGCTGATCTTTGCGCACCGGCTACCCGCAATGACTGCCCTTGCCAGAGCGGGCATCAATAACACGCCGGTCTTCTTTGACCTTGATGATGTCGAACATCTTGTCCGCTGTAGAGCAGCAACAATCCCTGCAGGCCGTATCGCATCCTTCAGGGCCAGGCTGGAAATCCCGGCACTGGCAACGGAAGAGCGCCGAGCCCTCAATCGGGCGTCAGCCACGTTCATTTGCTCGGAGCATGATCTGGGCAGGCTTCAACGGGATGGTTTCGATACGCGCCGGGTCGTGGTTGTACCCAACGCGGTTGCGATTCCGAATAGCCAGCACCCCCTTTCAGCGCAAATGACGGCACTATTTCTGGGCAATTATGGCCATGGCCCGAATGCCGAAGCGGCCGAGCTTCTGATTGCCCGTATCTGGCCTATCGTGCGGGCCAGAATAGGCGATGCAAAGCTGATAATTGCAGGCGCCAACCCGGATAGAATCCCGTCTTTCCATGAAAGACCTGAAGATGTGGAGTTCCCCGGCTTTGTCGATGATCTTCCCAAGCTCTATGCGCGGACGCGCATTGTCTGCTGTCCCTTGCGGAACGGGGGAGGCACAAGATTGAAACTGATCGAGGCCGCCGGCTTCGGCAGACCCATCGTGGCCAGTTCCATTGCATGCGAAGGCCTGGCTTTTCACGACGGTCGTGACGCCATGATCCGAGATCCGGAAGGCGCTTTCGCAGAGGCCTGCATCCAGCTTCTGACCGACGACGCGGTGGCCTTGAAGCAGTCCGATGCCGCCTACCGTCTGGCAAAAGCGCTCTACACGCTGCCGCGAATCCAGGGTCAGATAGCAATGGCTATGGCACAGGCAATGAAGCCATCCGGACCACCCATGCTGCGACCTGGACTGCCAACCTCACGCGAACTGGCCTATGATGAGAGCCGCCGATGAGATTGCGCCATGCGGTACTTCGGTCTGTCATCCAGCAGAACGCGACAATGATCCTCTCGTTCGGAACGGGGCTCATCATAGCAAGATTGCTGAACCCCGCTGAATTCGGGGCCTATTCCATTGCCATTGCAGTGCTCTTCATTGCCATGGCCCTGAAAGACTTTGGCATAGGCTCCTACGTGATCAGTGCGACGGAGCATGATGAAACATTGCTGCGCTCGGGCTTCGGCCTGAGCATTGCATTGACCCTGCTCATCACGGCGGCGCTGATTGCGGCAAGCTTCCCGCTGGCTCTGTTCTATGGCGACGAGACGCTTGGGTCCATTTTGCGTATTGCTGCTTTCGGCCCGCTCGCGCTGTCGCTCGTGTTTCCTGCGACAGTTCTGCTGACGCGCGCGATGCGCTTTGACGCCCTTTTGGTCATCGGTCTTTGTGGTGCTGCGATCCAGAGCATCGTTTCCATTGCACTCGCCTTGCAAGATTACGGTGCTATTGCTCTTGGCTGGGGAAGCCTGGCGGGCGCTGTTGCAACGGCGCTCGCAACGCTGGCCTACCGGCCTGACACATTGTCGATGATCCCGCGTTTTCGGGACTGGCTGCAATTCTTGCGCTTCAGCGGCTGGATGTCAGCGACGCTTGCAGTCGGCAGTACCGCAACATCAACACCGCAACTGTTACTGGGACGGGTAACTGAACTGGGCACAGCAGCGCTCTTCGCACGCGCGCACTCACTGGCATCACTTGTGCTCAATGGTTTTTTCTTTGCAGTGACGCGACCCATGCTGCCTGGACTGGCAGAAGCTGAACGGCGCGAGGGCAATATCGCACCTCTGTATCTGCGCATCGTCGAGGTGATCACGGGTCTGGCCTGGCCGACCTATGCTGCGCTGGCACTCTGGGCCACGCCGCTGGTGACGTTACTCTACGGGCCGAACTGGAGCGCCGCCGGTGCCATGATCCCGCCGATTGCGCTGGGTCACGCGCTGTCGCTTTCTGTCGCGCCACACCACGACGTTCTGATCGTCAAGCGCAAGCCTGGTTTGCTGTTCGTCTCGGAACTTGCAGTTTTTGTCGTAACGCTCGCGGCACTTGTCACCGGGCTGATGATTCTGAAAACCGGGACTGCAATCTGGGCCATCAGCTTCGGGGGCGGCTTCTTTGCCGTATGGTACTTCTTTGTGCTCCGGGGAGCCGTGGGCTTTCGCACTGCGGAACTGATGGCCGTGTGGTGTCGCAGTCTTGCTCTGACGCTTGCGAGCCTTCCCGGCATTCTGATCCCCCGCGAGCTGCACGCCAGCGGAGTGCTTGGCTTTCCCGCCGCCTTTGGGCTGTCTGCTTTGGCCGCGGGAGGCCTCTGGCTGCTGGCGATCCGCGTATGCCGTCATGAGCTGCTCGATCACATCAATACGGTTCTGGAGCATGTGCTGAACATAGTCCGGAAGCCGCGCAGCGTCAGTCACGGAGGAAGCCTGTGAGCGAGATCGAAACCTATATGCGTCGGCACACGACCGTGCCGGGCTGGCTCCATTCCTACAGCGCAGCCTTCATTGCAGAGCTATCCCGGATTCAATCCACCCGCAGCATCAATGGCTCCGTTGCCGAGATCGGCGTGCATATGGGACGGTTGTTTATCCTGCTGAAGCTTTTGACGAAAAACTCTGAGCAGGCCATCGCCATCGATGTCTTCGGTGACCAACATCTGAACACGGACAGGTCCGGATTCGGCGACCGGGACCAGTTCCTGCGCAACGTTGCGGATTACGCATCGATGGAGCGGCTGGTCGTGCTTCAGAGGTCATCGCTTGAAGTTGGCACCAATGATATCCTTCAGCGCGTCGGTCGTTGCCGCCTGTTCTCTATTGACGGAGGGCATACAGAAGACTGCACGCTGAACGACCTGATGCTTGCGGAAGGATCACTTGCGGAAGACGGCATTGTGATCCTCGACGACTATTTCAACGAGAGCTGGCCCGATGTCTCGACCGGGGCCGCACGATACTTCTGTGATCCCGCGACAGAACTGCGCCCATTCGCGATCACGCCGAACAAATTATTCATGGCAAAACCATGTTCTCATGCTCTCTACCTTGCAGAAACCAGGCGGTCGCAGCGTGACTTTCACGAGAAGGACAGTCGCATGTTTGGTCACGATGTGGCGGTCTTTGGCGTGGAGTCCGAAACGCACGGATTGCCGCAAGTTGCACGTCGCTGGGTGCGGGATTCTCCCCTTGGACCACCTCTTATGATCGCCAGGCAACGCCTGCGTGCCGTGGCCCAGCGATAGCCCGTGACATGGAAATTCCCTCAAGCCTGAAGCAGGAAGAAGAGCGGATTCCCGTTCTCGATGGCCTGCGTGCCATCAGCATCCTTCTGGTGCTGGCGACGCACCTGCTGCCCCTTGGTCCAAAGGCATGGAATTTGAATTCAACAGCGGGTGCGATGGGTATGAGCCTGTTCTTCTCGCTGTCCGGATTTCTGATAGTCCGGAGCCTCGACAAGAGCAGCGTGCCGGACTTCATCATCCGGCGGCTGGCGCGGCTGCTGCCACTGGCCTGGCTTTACGTCGGCATCGTATTTCTCATCTATCCGCTGTCCAATGCAGGGCTTCTGGCGGGTCTCGGCTTCTATCTCAATTATCGTCCAGACCTCATGCTGCCCCAGACCGAGCATCTGTGGTCACTCGGCGTCGAGGTGCATTTCTATGCAGCTGTCGCCCTGCTCATGCTGATACACCGCAAGGCTGTCCTGCTGGTCTGGGTGTTATGCGTTGCGGTCACGTCACTTCGCATCTCGGAAGGTGCTCATCTCTCTATCGTGACCCACCTTCGTGTGGACGAGATTCTGGCGGGAGCCTGTGTGGCAACACTGTCCCGGACTTGGCTGGAGCGCTTGTCTGGTTTGCCGCGGTTCTGGTGTCTCGCACTCGCGGCCTGGTGTCTGGCATCACATCCCGCCAGTGGCTGGCTGCAGTTCCTGCGGCCCTATGTGACGGCCTGGCTTCTGATCGCGACCTTGAGCCTGCCTATATGCGCATTGCGTAAAGCTCTTGGTGCCCAAGTTCCGCGCTACATCGCGACAATCTCCTACGCACTTTATGTCATTCATCCGCTTACGGCCCATGGCTGGTGGAGTGCAGGCACGCTTATGGAAAAATATCTCGTCAAGCGACCCCTGAGCATCGCGATCACTTTCGTTCTGGCGCACCTGTCGACATTCCATTGGGAGCGTTTCTGGACGAGGGCTGCCAAACAGTGGCTCCGGCAGAAGAGCGCCTTTCCAACGCTGCCTCTGGCAAAAGGCTGGGTGTCGCAGCCTGCCCGACTCAGGGAGAAACCATGAACTGGGAAGCCCGCGCCGGATTCTGAACGGCTTGACCAGTTCGCGTGTTCGCAACCCGTCGGGGTGGCAGAGGCATTATCTTCAGAACATCGTCTGGCAGTAGTAGCGTTGCATCATCAGCGGGGAACTCGCGTGGCTTTCCGGCTTCGCTCCGCACCAGCATTACCATTCGGCGTTGCATGATCTCGGTGCCGGGATTGCGGCCTTCGGTCCTCTCGGTTACCAGCGCTTCGTCCAGCACCTCCTGTGCCGTCGTCATGCGCTGGCGAGCATCGGCTGTCTCGTTGCGCGCCTCCTGAAGCTCGATCGCTTGTTGGCGGCACCGTTCGGCACTCTGGTCACGCAGCTTCTGTTCTGCCAGCTCGATGTTCTGCTGCGCACGCACGCTGGCGGTAGAAACGCCGAGCTGTTCATTCTGGTTCTGGGCAATCGTCCGTTCCAGCGTGATGATATTGGGCGTGAGCGCCAGCCCGCGACCGGCGAGGCCCCGCAGTTCCGAGAGTTGTTTCTGGATAGCGTCCTGCTCACGCTTGAGGGCTTCCCCTTGTCCCTTCAGTGACGCTATCTCGCGGTTATAAAGATTCCGGATGTTCTCGAGCGACTGCATTTCATCTGCAATACGTTTGCGCTCCAGTGCGAGAATAGCACGCTCGCTGTCCATCGCTGCAGCAACGGATGCTTCACCCTTACGATCCTGCGATTCCGGCGGAAACTCGATCTCGGCCTTGCCCGCAAGTGACGCCTCCTGACGGGCGGCGCGTACAAGCGACCGCATGAGCCGCAAGGCGTTGTTTTCTATGTCACCTGTTGCCAGGGCTATCTCGCGGTCGCTGCGGATCAGATTAGAACTGGCGGGCCGGTAGTATCCGCCGGCCATGCTGACGGCCTGCAAAACGGTCAGACCGGGGCGGAAGACATGCTCGCCCGGACGCTGCACATCTCCCATGACAAAAAAGGGACGAAAGCGGATAATCTCGACCGCAGCAACGGTGACCTCGATCCGTCCGGAGTTTCGCCTGATCGCCTCGCCCACAGCTTGACCAAGTGCTGCGGCACTCAGGCCTTGCGCCTTGAGATCGCCAATCACCGGCATAGCGATGCGCCCATCAGGGCCGACCGTGTAATCGCCCGCAAGATCAGGCCAGTCCCGAACCTTGATGCGCACGGCATCCGACGGAGCCAGCAGATAATCAGCCTTTGCCAATTCAGGCAGCAAGGCAAGTGAGAGGATCAAGCCTCCGATCCATGGTTTTTTCATGCGCTCACATTCCGCAACGGTCGTTTCAGAGAAAGAGGCAATGGCGCTTGCTCCTCGCAGATAAGTGCCCCCAGCAGTTTGTCCCGGCTCGCACCAAGGCCTTTCAGGGCATGCGCCAGAACCGAGGATGTGACGCGCCCTTCATCGATAACCAGGATGAGATCATCGAACACCGCACCTGCCGCCCGGACGTCGGCAGTGGGCTGCAAAGGCGGCAAGTCCATGATCACCCAGTCATAATGCGACTCGGGAGTCCGCTCGATCGCCTTGAGAAGCTGTGGCCACCGGGTATCAATATCGCCGTTGGGCTCACCGATGGGCAGGACATCGAGATCAATCCGGATATTGCGCTGGACGGCACCGGTGAAAGTCTGCGGATCACTCAGCACATCATGCAGTCCGGGTCTGTCCTCCAGCGCCAGACTGCGCGACAGACACGCCGTCTCAAGCGCAGCATCCACCAGAAGTACCCGACGTCCCTCGGCAGCAAAAAGCAACGCAAGTCCGGTTGCCAAGGTTGTTCGTGACACATCGCCGCTGAAGCTCGTGATACCGAGAACCCGTGGCTTTGTTCCACGCCGTTCCAGTGCAGCCGCCCGGATTCGCCTCAGCCCTGCGGCGAGGCTTGAAGGTTCGCGGCCATGCCCCGAAATGGCCTGGGCGATGCCAACCTTGTGCAGCGAAACGTAACCGAAAAATTCGGCATCCGTTTGCTGCGAGATTTGCTCGCCGCTCCAGATGCGACGGTTGAGCACACTCAACGCCAGGGCAGCCATCAGTCCGAACAGCGCGCCCAGGACAGGGGCGCCTGCCATGACCAGCAAGGTCCGCAGCCCATCCTTTCCCGCCGGGGGATGGGCATCGCTGATCAGCCGCGTGGTTGGCCCCAGCACGCGGATACGCTCACGGAAGACGCCACTTGTCGTGACAACGGCATTGATCTCGCGTGTTTCAGCAAGAAAAGCCTGCGTCACCTCATTCGCAAGTTCGGCGGCAGCCTCTGCACTGGATGCGCGGATACGAAAGGCTAGGATCTGGCTGGCCCCCGAGCGCGATACATTCAGTTCTGATTTCAGTGACTGGATCAGTGCCTGGCGCTCGGCCTTGCCTGCGGCGCTTTCAGGTGCGGGTGGCTTGCCGAAACTGAACAACCGCCGCAGGCCAGTGAGAGGACCAGGCTGCGGCAGCAATGCGGCCGTACGCTCGGATCCCAGTTTGCCCACGACGCGCTCCATCACTGCGCTGGAACGTGCCAACAGCATCTGGCTCTGCAGAAGTGTGTTTTCGACCATCAGCTGTGTCACCACCGCGTCCTGACCGGACAGTTGCAGCGTAGTATTGGATACGAGCACCTCCGTGCCTGCACTCCATGTCGGTGTTCGCAACAGCAGCCATGTAGCGGCCAGCGCGCTCATGGCGATCACACCGAGCAAAGCGCCATGTCGCAACAACCGGCGCTGCCGGTTGATCTTCGAGACCAGCACGCCGATATCGACACCATCACGCCAGGCCACGCGCGGCAGTGGCGAATCCTCGGTGTCTGCGAAGGAAAACTGCAATCTGCGGTGGCCACCATCCAGCATCAGGTCAGGCTCCGGGTTTGGTGAGAGATAGCGAGGGCTCGGCGCATCGTCGCGAAAGACAATCAGGGATCGGCCTCGAGTTGAACCGCCTCCAGCCGCTCCCACGGGAAACCTGAGAGCCTGTTGTTGCCGTCGGGATAGCAGGCGGGGACTGCCTTTGCCTCAGGGCAACGCAAGATGCCGCCCTGACCAAAATAGGGATGCGTCAGCGGCGGTGAGGGCAGCGGATTTTCCGCGTAGAACGCCACCACGCCCGCCGTATCGCGAACGATCATGCCGTGCTTCTGGACAGCCTCGGCGATCATGCGGACAAAGGGATCGAGCCTGAGGCTGGCCAGATCGATATTCGCTGGTAAACGGAACAGCATGCCTTGGGGAATGGCATCTGGCCTGTCCACCGCGCCATCTGTCCGTTGCGCCGGATGCACCCAGGCTCCAAGCCGCGTCTCAGGAAGCGCTATGTGCAGCACATGGTCGATCGTACCGGCCTTCTGCTCGGCGATTGTCATCAATCCGGCGAGCAACGCAAGGCTTGTTGCGGTCACCCCGAACTTGTGACCTTCTGACGTCGGCAGGAAATAGCCTGGGCTTTTCGCGAGATCGTCAATCCGCCCACCCCATGCCGCCTGCCAGTTTGGCAGCTGCTTCGCGGTGGAACCAGTGTCCGTCGCGGTATCGGGCTCTAGCCCCCAGAATTCGAAGTAACGACCGGTTGAGGGCTGGTAAATGATCGCGTCCTTGTCCGTTCCGCTGGATGGGCGGAAATCCTCCGGCCTTGGAACATCGGTCCATTGTCGCTGCAGTGGACCGAAGGACCAGCGCGGGTCCGACGAGCGTGCCGTCCTTACCCGCATGACAGGAGCATCTGGCCCGACGATGTAGAGAGGCGGGGTATATTGGTCGATATTGACGGCTGTGCTGTGGACACGCACCTGTCGCACGAGGTCGCCAACAAATGCATCTGACAGCGGCAGTTTTATCGTGTTGGCTGTGAGAGGGCGATGCACATGGCACGAGGCGGCAAACTCGCGGTCCGGTTTCATGATCAGAGAGCGTCGCTCTGTAGCGGCACCTGACGTCCGGGCATGAGCGGGAGCCGTCTGGCGAGCAGACAGGATCAGAGCGGGTACCGCCATAACCATTGTCCTGCGACTGATAAGGGCATTAGCCATCCACATCTCCGTTCATCCGTGATCGATATGCCCATGATGCTGCAAGTCATGTCGGTGATATGGCGGTGTACAGGCGATGGTGCAGCGCAAAAGGCTAGCCTTGGGGATATCATCGGAACCGGTCACTCTCAGAGACGTCTGGAAGGAGTAATCCGAAGGGAGAGGATGCTGTCCCCGACGCAGCGAGATCATTGGATATACAACCCGCCATTCTCCCATCTGCGCATCACAGGGGGCATCGCACGGAGGCGCAGGACGAACGGGCTAGTGCGGATGTGCGGTCGCGCTCACTCTCCATGCGGATCATCAAGCGGGATGTCTTTCCATAGCTTCTCTATCCATGGAAAACGCATCAGACACTTTCATCAGGGCCACGCCCTTTCTGCCAGCCAGTTCCTGCCGAGAGGCGATGCTACCGCCCGACATCGCGCCTGATTTCAACCGGGACGTCGTCTGCCTTTTTGGCCTGCTCTTTGACCGCGTCACTCTGGTTCAGGCAACCGATCGCTTGCTGCATGCCGCATCAACCCGGCAGCGTTGCCATCTCGTAACACCCAATTTGAACCTGCTGCGACTGTCCCGCACGGACAAATCTTTCCGGTCGGCGCTGCTGGCGTCCGATCTTTCGGTGGTGGACGGGATGCCGCTTGTCTGGCTGGCGCGGTGGCTGGGTCAGGATTTTCCGGAACGTGTGAGCGGGGCTGATCTCTTCGCTGCACTCGGACGGTCATTGCGGCAGACGCGTGTTTTCTTCTTCGGCGGCGAAGAGGATGTAGCTGCGCGGCTCAAGCGCAACCTCGGCAGCAATATGACTGGCCTGCGCTGCGTTGGAGCTGTTGCGCCGGGATTTGGTTCGCTACAGTCATTGTGCGAGCCTGAAACAATCCGGACGATCAACGCGGCCCAGCCCGATCTGGTCACTGTTGCCATCGGTGCACGCAAAGGTGTGCTCTGGATCGCTCGCAATGAAGCTGCACTGCATGCGCCCGTCATCGCCAATCTTGGCGCAACCATACATTTTACTGCGGGTACAGTGAAGCGCGCTCCCGAAGGATGGCGAAACAGCGGCTTTGAATGGCTCTGGCGGATCGGACAGGAACCACATCTGGCGCGGCGTTACCTGGCGGATTCTGGAACACTCGCAAGCATCACTTTGCGGTATGTTCTGCCGCAACTTGCGTCCCGGTGGGTCTCGAAGCTGCGACAGGGCCAAAACCACAAGCGATACCATGTGCAACTCCGCCTTGAGCCGGACGGGCAGGGCAGGCGGCTTCTTCTTACTGGCGATTTCAGGAGAGACGATCTTCAGCTGTTGAGAGAGGCCCTCGCTTCGGTCTGCCGCACTCCGGGCGATCTCGTCATTGACCTTGATGAGGCCATGTCGCTTGATGCTTCAACCCTTGGCTTGCTTCTGCTTGCCCACGGCCATCAGTATCGCATGCATCGCCAGTTCTCGATCCATGCCAGGGGTTGGCGCATGCGGGCAATTCTAGGGATGCACGGCTGCAGTTTTCTGCTTCGGCCTGCAAACGATGGCCTGGAACGTGCTCCGGCTGACAAATCTCGCCCCAAGGCCATTGGCTACAGCCTGCCGGGAATACGGCGATGACGACAGTAATTCTCGAAACAATCCTGATTGCCGCATCGGCGCTGGTGCTGCTCTCGACGCTGGCCCTGACCGTCCAGTCTTTCGGTGTCCTTTTCAAGCCAGAACCGGCACCGCCACAGTCAGTCTCCCGCCCGTCCCTCGCTATTCTCGTCCCTGCTCATAATGAGGCTGAGGGCATCGCCGGAACGGTCCATCATCTCCGCCGCAGTCTCCAACCTGGCGACCGGCTGCTTGTGGTCGCGGACAATTGTTCTGATTGCACGGCTGCAGTGGCGCGCGCTTCCGGTGCAGAGGTTCTGGTACGCAAAGAAAATGATCTGCGTGGCAAGGGGTATGCCCTTGCTGCTGGACTGGACTATCTGGGTCCCGGCGTAGCTGAGGTTTTCGTTTTCGTGGATGCGGATTGCCGCTTCGAGGCGAATGGTCTGGTGCAGCTTGCCAGCACCACCGCATTTTGGGGAACGCCAGTTCAGTGCCGCAACCTGATGACGGTGGATAAGGACGATGCCGGAGCATCCCGCATCAGCGAATTTGCCTGGCGGCTGCGCAACGATTTTCGCCCGTCAGGCTATGCAAGGCTTGGTCTCCCCTGCCAGCTCTTTGGCACAGGCATGGCTTTGCCATCACGTCTGGTCCGTCCCGGGCTTTTTGCAACGGGACATGTAACCGAAGATCTGCTGATCGGACTCGAGTGTGCCGTCGCGGGCGTGCCGCCACGCTATCTCCGGGATGTGACCCTGATCAGCCAGTTTCCTGAAACAGCAGAAGGCCGCGACCAGCAGAAGCAGCGCTGGGTTCACGGCCATCTTGCGATCATCCTGTCCCATGCACCGCGACTGGTCGCGCTGGCCATTCACCGCCGCAGCCTGCCGCTGCTGGCGCTGGCCGCAGATGTGATGGTGCCGCCGCTGACCTTGCTGGCAGCGGGCCATACTGGATTGCTTGCAGGCAGCATAATGCTCTGGACAGTGACTGGCGAATGGCTGCCGCTGGCGATCACATCCGTTGGCATTGCGCTGTCATGCTTTGCAATTGTAACCGCATGGCACTTTTGTGGACGAGATCTGATAGGTCGCTATGAGCTGCTGCAACTACCCCGGCACATGGTCCGCGTGCTTTGTACCGTCAAGGCTTTTGCGCGGGGCAAACGTTCTACCTGGGTGAGGGCGGACAGGCGGAGACTTCGGTGAATTCAGCCTGACTGGATTCTGCCACCGGAGAGCGCAAAAGCGGCACGTCCTATGCCGTATGTACGAGCGTAACGACGGCCAAAGCGCATGGGATCAAGGCGCGGATCGCAATGATGATGCAAAACGCCCCGCGCTTCCCTGTTAAGCCCGCGATCCAGCAGTTGCCTTGCATACTCGAGTACGAGAAAATTGGCATAACGTCCCGCGCTGGCTTCGAGATGAGACGGAACCTCACCCCGATCCAGAAGTGTCGGCAGGCAGGCCGCGAAAAAGGGAAACTCAGGTCGCCGTGCCAGATTGCGCGCAGTATTATGCCCGCGCGGAACATCATTATAGGTGACAGTCAACGAACCAGTATAGAACAACGGGGCACGCAGGGCGAGCCGGCACCACAAGTCGAGATCCTCCCCCATTGCAACGCCCACTGTGAACAAACCTGCCGCAATCGCTGCATCACGGCGGAGGATCATGGCGCTCGTCATGTTGGGATATCCGCCCTGCTTCAGCGCAAAATCAAAATAGTTCCCGATGGGACCTGCCGGGATATCATCCGCTATAATTGGCTGACCGGGACGGCTTTCGAGCCGGACATTCGAAAATGCAACCTCGACATCCGCATCCGCCGTCTGGATCGCTTGCCAGTGACGCTCCAGATGATCCGGGTCCCAATGATCATCCGCGTCCAGAAGGGTGATCCAGTCGGTTTGCGCTGCCATGATCCCGCGGTTACGAGCTGCGGAAACACCACCGTTGTCCTGCAAGATCAGTGTGAGTCGCGGATCGGAAATGCCTGCAACAAGCGCAGCACTGCCATCGGTTGAACCGTCGTCCACCACGATGATCTCGAGATCGGTGAATGTCTGTGACAGCGCGCGGTTGATCGTTTCCTCGACCGTTTCTGCCTTGTTGTAGAGCGGAACGATAACGCTTACGGCAGGCTTGCTCATTGTCGGCATTCCTTGCTTTGCAGGTGTTCAATGTTGAAACTGTCTGCCATGAGACTGTGGCTGTCCATGGACCAGCAGGGGTAACTCTGTCGCGCCTGCAGACTCCGGTTTTCATTGACACGGCGCAGCATTTGCCAAAAATGCCGTCAAGCAAAAAAGAACGACAAATATCTGCTGCCGCTGAGGCCGCCCAGGAAGCCGTATGTCTTTCGTTACCACTGACTCTTTTACAACGCGCCCCGAAATTCTGGGTACCTTCGGCGTTGTGGCCTCGACCCATTGGGTGGCCAGCAGCGTCGGAATGGGTGTGCTGGAGCGTGGCGGCAACGCTTTCGATGCGGGCGTCGCTACAAACTTTACTCTCCAGATCGTCGAGCCGCATCTCAATGGCCCCGGCGGCGATGCGCCGATCATGGTCTATGATGCCGCGACAGAGCGCATGAAGGTGATCTGCGGGCAGGGAATTGCTCCAAAAGGTCTGACAATCGCGCTTTGCCAATCGCTCGGCATGGACATGGTTCCCGGCTCCGGCCTGCTCGCGACATGTGTTCCCGGCACATTCGATGCTCTTATGCTGGTGCTGCGGGACTATGGCAGCGTGACTTTGCGCGCGGTGCTGGAACCTGCCATCCACTACGCCCGGCATGGCTATCCCGTGGTCGAACGCGTTACCGCCACGATCAACACGGTGCGCGAGCTGTTCGAGAAGGAATGGCCGACGTCTGCTGCGCTGTACCTGCCCAATGGCGCGCCACCTGCGCCGGGTTCGCTGTTTCGCAACGAAAAACTGGCCGATACCTATGAATGCATCCTGATCGAAGCTGAAAGTGCGGGCGGCGACCGCATCCGCCAAATTGAAAAGGCTCGGTTGGTCTGGTCTCAGGGATTTGTGGCGCAGGCCATTGATCGCTTCTGCCGCAGCCAGGCGCTGATGGATTCATCCGGCCAACGCAACAAGGGCGTGCTCACCGGCGATGATATGGCGGGATGGCGCGCCACCGAGGAAGAGCCTGTTGGCTACGATTATGGCCGCTACCGCGTGCTGAAGCCTGGCGGCTGGTGCCAGGGCATCGCCACGTTGCAACAGCTTGCCCTGCTCAAGGGATTTGATCTGGACGGGATGGATGTGCGCGGTCCTGATTTTGTGCATCTCGTGGTAGAAGCGTCCAAGCTCGCTTTCGCTGATCGCGATACATTCCTGGGCGATCCTGATTTCGTCGATGTGCCACTGGATGTGATGCTGTCCGATGCCTACAACGACCAACGACGCAAGCTGATCAACCATACCGCCAGCATGGAGCAGCGTCCGGGCGTGATCACGGGGCGCGGCAAGGCGATTGCTCTCAATGTCTCGGATGGCAAGCGCGAGGCCGTCGGTGCCATGGGCGTGGGCGAGCCGACCGTGGGAGAGATCAACCGCGTCAATACAGGACACGGTGCAGGCGAGCGTGGCACGGCGGATGTGATGCGCGGCGATACCGTTCACTATGATGTGATCGACCGGCATGGCAACATGATCGCCGCAACGCCATCCGGCGGCTGGCTGCAAAGCTCGCCCATCATCCCGGAACTGGGCTTCTGCCTTGGCTCGCGCGCCCAGATGTTCGTGCTTGATCCGGAACATCCATCCGCGCTGGGCGAAGGCCGTCGGCCGCGCACCACGCTCTCGCCCACCATGGCATTGCGCGATGGCAAGCCCTATCTCGCGTGGGGCTCACCGGGCGGTGACCAGCAGGACCAGTGGATTCCGCAGATGTTCCTGCGCCATGTCCATGCTGGAATGAACCTGCAGGAAGCGATTGACGCGCCAGCGTTCCACACCGAGCATTTTCCCCAGAGTTTCTGGCCCCGCAAGGCCCGGCCCGGCGTGGTGGTGGTGGAAGGCCGGTTTCCTCAAGCCACCATAGAGGAACTCAAGCGCAGAGGTCACAAGGTCGAAGTCGGCGGCAACTGGACCGAAGGCCGCCTCGTGGCTGCCGCAAAGGATGGCCCGATGCTGAGGGCTGCCGCCAATCCGCGCGGCATGCAGGGCTATGCGGTGGGGAGATAAAGCATGACCTGGTCTATCATCGCGAAAGATCCCGCCACCGGCCATATCGGCATCGCCGTCACGACCTGCGCCTTCGCAGTGGGGGCGCGCGTGCCATTCATTGCCACCGGAGTTGGTGCTATTGCCTCGCAGGCCTTCATCAATCCGTTCTACGGTTCGCGTGGGCTTGAACTGCTGAAGGCCGGAGCCAGCGCCGCCGATGTCATCCGCATCGTCACGGCGGGCGACGAGGGGCGCTCCGACCGGCAGGTGCATGTGATGGACCTGCAAGGCCGATTTGCCACTTATACGGGCGACACCTGCGTGCCCTGGGCCGGACATCTGGTGCGCGATCATTTCTCCGTCGCGGGCAACATGCTGGCGGGTCCAAGGGTGATCGAGGAAACCGCGCGCGTCTTTGCGTCTGAAAGCGCCATGCCCTTTCCCCGCCGATTCATCGCCGCCCTGAATGCCGGACAGGCCGCAGGCGGTGACAAGCGAGGCAGACAATCCGCCGCCATCCTCATCCATGACGAGGAGGAATATCCCCTGTTCGACATGCGCGTTGATGATCATGCTGATCCGCTGGCCGAGCTCGCAAGGCTCGAGGAGGTCAGCCGCCAGCGCTATATCCACTATCGCACATGCATGCCGACCCGTGCCAATCCGGCAGGCGTGGTGGGCCGGGAAGAGATCGAGCGGAAGATCGCGGAATCCATGGCAAGGTCTAAAGACTGAGCGCATGCCAAAGACTGACCGGCACGAAACGTGCTTTGATATTTAATTATCAGGGAGACCAGTGATGACTTCAATCTTCAAGGCGGCGGCAACAGCATTCATGCTGACTGCTGGTACCATGGCTGCATCAGCTCAGACCAACCTGCGCATCGGCCTCGCCGAGGATCCTGACGCGCTCGATCCAACGACCGCCCGCACTTATGTCGGGCGCATCGTCTTTGCCTCGATCTGCGACAAGCTGTTTGACATTGATGACAAGCTCAACGTCGTGCCACAGCTCGCGCTGTCCCATGAGACCGCCACCGACGGCAAGTCCGTCACGATCAAGCTGCGCCCCGGCGTCAAGTTCCATGACGGCGAGGTACTGGACGCCGAAGCGGCCAAATACTCGCTTGATCGTCACATGACGATGCAGGGCTCGTTCCGCCGCCCCGAACTTTCCATCGTGGACAAAGTCGTTGTGGTCGATCCGCTGACCATCCGGCTGGAGATGAAATCACCTTTTGCGCCCCTGATCGCCCAGCTGACGGATCGCTCGGGCATGATGGTCTCGCCCAAAGCGGCGAAGGAGGCGGGTGACAAGTTCGGTCTGAGGCCGGTCTGCGCTGGGCCCTACCAGTTCGTCGAGCGCGTGCAGCAGGACCGCATCATCGTGCAGAAGTTCGCGGATTACTGGGACAAGGACAATGTGCATATCGACCGCATCACCTACCTGCCGGTCGTGGATTCAACAGTACGCCTTGCCAATCTGCGTGCGGGGCAGCTCGATCTGATCGAGCGCGCACTGGCGACAGACATGAAAGACATCCGCGCCAACACCCGCCTGAAGCTGGTGACAGCGCCGGAGCTTGGCTATCAGGGCATGACGATCAACGTGGGCAAGGGCGAAGCCGCCAAGGTCTTCGCGGACAAGAGAATCCGCATGGCACTGGCTGCATCCATTGATCGCGCTGCTATCAATCAGGTTGTGTTCAATGGTGAGTTCACACCGGGCAACCAATGGGTGGGACCAACCAACCCTTATTATCAGCAAAAGTTTCCAGCGCCTGGACGGGATCTGGCGAAGGCGCGCAAGTTGATCGCAGATGCGGGCGTGAAGACACCAATTGCTATCGATTTCATGGTGCCTAACAATCCCGAGACGCGGCAAGTGGCAGAGGTCATTCAGGCTATGGCATCGGAAGCCGGTTTTGATATGAAAATCCGCGTTACGGAATTTGCTACTTCCCTCGCTGAAGCGGAAGCCGGGCGCTATCAGGCCTTCATGCTCGCATGGTCTGGCCGAACTGATCCCGATGGCAATATCTTCACCTTCGCCAAGACAAACCAGCCCAACAACTATGGCGGCTACAGCGACCCGGAAATCGACGGATGGCTCGATGAGGCGCGCACCAAGAGCACCCTTGCGGAACGCAAGGCTGTCTATGAGAAGGCAACCGCGAAGCTGATTGATGAGGGTGGGGTAATCTACCTCTACCATCGCCTCAATATCATCGCACATACCACACGCCTTGTCGGCTACAGCCAGATACCCGATGGTCTGGTGCGCGTGAAAAGCCTGAAGCTAAACTGAGTCAGTACCCCAGTGTTCACCCTTCTCGGCAGGCGTTTGCTGCAATTGCTCCCGACCGTCTTTTTCGTGTCGGTGATAATCTTTCTGTTGCAGCAACTCCTGCCGGGTGACCCCGCGACGGTCATGGCTGGCGAGGAGAATGACCCTGAGGTCATCGCCCAGATACGCAAACAGTACCGGCTGGATCAGCCGCTGCCCATGCAATATCTCTACTGGATCGGCGGCGTGCTGACCGGAAATCTCGGCGAGTCCATGCGGCTCAAGGCCAGCGTTGCCGATCTCGTGATCCAGAAATTTCCGGTGACGCTGCAGCTTGCTTTCATGGCCATCATCATTGCTCTAGCCATCGGCATTACGGCGGGTGTGATCTCCGCTGTGAAGCGCGATACAGGCTGGGATTATGCCGTCAATGGGCTCTCGCTCTGGGGCATCTCGACACCTAATTTCTGGCTCGGCATCATGATGATCCTGCTGTTTTCCGTGCAACTTGGATGGCTACCCGCGTCAGGCTATGTCAGCCCGTTCGAGGATTTCTGGGCCTCAATGCGGGCAACGATCATGCCAGCCTTCGTCCTTGGCAATTCCATCGCCGGTATCCTCATGCGCCACACCCGCGCTTCCATGTTGGAAGCACTTGAAAGCGACTATGTCCGTACGGCCCGCGCCAAGGGCCAGTCCGAGATCAAAATTATCCTGAAACACGTCATGCGCAACGCGCTGACGCCGGTGATCACGCTGGGTGCGCTCGAGTTCGGCACGCTGTTGTCAGGCGCGGTGCTGACCGAACAGATATTCACCATTCCGGGTTTTGGCAAACTGATCGTGGATGCTGTGTTCAACCGTGATTACGCCGTGGTGCAAGGCGTCGTTCTCGTCACTGCCACCACGTACATCCTGCTCAATCTGCTGGCGGATATCGGCTATATCCTTGTCAATCCCAGGCTGCGGAGCTGAATGATGTCCGCTGTCCTTGCCAACCCTGCATTGCATCCTCCCGTCGAGAGCCCGATCCGACGCGCCTGGGCCAAGCTCCGGCATCGCAAAGGCGCAATGGTAGCGCTTGTCGTCTTGCTGCTGATAGCTTTCTTCGCGATCTTTGCTCCCCTGATCGCGCCGCATGATCCAGTCAAACAGGGATGGGCGACCGTGCGAAAAGCACCATCCGCGCTCTACTGGTTCGGCACAGACGAGGTGGGGCGCGACCTTTTCTCGCGTATTATCTATGGCGCGCGCGCCTCGCTGTCCGCCGGGGTAATCTCCGTCAGTATCGCGCTGCTGCTGGGCGTTCCGGTGGGCCTGCTCGCAGGCTATCGCGGGGGTTGGGTGGATAGCATCATCAGCCGTTTCACCGATGCGATGCTGGCTTGCCCGTTCCTCATTCTCGCCATCGCCATGGCGGCTTTCCTGGGGCCATCACTCTCCAACGCCATGATCGCGATTGGCGTCACGGCCATGCCGATTTTCATCCGCCTGACGCGCGGGCAGGTGATCTCGGTGAAGGTTGAGGATTATGTGGAAGCCGCGCGATCCGTAGGCAACACGCCCTTCCAGATCGCCTTCCGGCATATCCTGCCCAATATCGCGCCGCAACTGCTGGTCCAGGCGACACTGACAATCGCCACTGCTATCATCGCCGAGGCCGCGCTGTCGTTTCTGGGCCTTGGTCAGCAGCCACCGCAACCGTCATGGGGATCGATGCTGAATTCAGCCCAGCGTTTCCTTTCGAACGCGCCCTGGATGGCGATCTTTCCCGGTCTCGCCATCTTCGTGACGGTGCTGTCGTTCAACCTTCTGGGAGATGGCTTGCGGGACGCATTGGACCCACGGACTAGCGACCGCTAGACGCTCATGCGCCGCCGAATCTCGTCTTCGTCCATGGAGGCGCGGTCGCCCGATAGCGTGACCTCGCCGCGATCCATCACGTACCACTGATCTGCCAGTTCCTTGGCAAAATCAAAGTATTGCTCGACAAGCAGGATGGCCATGTCGCCCTTGTTGCGCAGGTACGAAATCGTGCGACCGATGTCCTTGATGATCGAAGGCTGGATTCCTTCTGTTGGTTCATCCAGCACCAGCAGCTTCGGCCGCGTCACGAGCGCGCGGGCAATCGCCAGTTGCTGCTGCTGACCGCCCGAGAGATCGCCACCGCGTCTGCCCAGCATGGTCTGCAATACCGGGAAGAGATCAAACAGCTCCACCGGAATATGGCGGTCCGCGCTTTTCAGCGGCGCAAACCCGGTTTCGAGATTCTCCTTCACCGTCAGCAGCGGAAAAATCTCGCGGCCCTGCGGCACATAGGCGATGCCACGCCGCGCCCGTTCCTCGGGACGCGCACCGGCAAGGGACACACCGTTGAGGGCTATAGTGCCCGCCGAAATCGCCTGATGCCCGACGATGGCCCGCATCAGCGATGTCTTGCCCACGCCGTTGCGGCCCAGCACGCAAGTCACTTCGCCTGCCTTGGCACCGATAGAGACTTTGCGCAGGGCCTGCGCCGCGCCGTAGTGCAAGGAAATTTCTGTGACACTAAGCATATTTGTGTTGACTTTCATTTAGTGGCGCTATATGAACAGTATCACTGATGGAGGACCCGTCAGATATTGGAGAATATTATGGAGAAAAGACATATGGATACCATTCAGCATCGTGCGGAAGAATTCGCCCAAACGGGCGTAACGAGCTTCAAAAGATGGGAATTGAAATCGTGGTTTGGAGCAGAACGAATTGGCAAAAATGTCTGGCGAAACATTTCTGATAACATACAGGAAAAAAAGGATGGTGCTGACGTACTAAGATATGAAACAGACGGTGAGTTTTTTCTGATTGATAAAAGTCGCATATCCAATCTTGCAGATTGGACATAGATAAGGAGAACCTTGGTGTGAAATTTTGACACCAAGGTTTACCGCCCCAGATAGACTTCGATGACACGGTCGTTGCCCGCCACCGCATCAATGGAACCCTCGGCCAGAACCGAACCCTCGTGCAGGCAGGTCACTTTGCAGTTCAATGCACGGACGAAGCCCATGTCGTGCTCGACAACGATGATCGAGTGATCCTTGTTGATCTCCTTGAGAAGCACGGCGGTTTCCTCGGTTTCCGCATCCGTCATGCCGGCGACCGGCTCGTCCACCAGCAACACCTTGGGATCCTGCGCCAGCAGCATGCCGATCTCCAGCCATTGCTTCTGCCCGTGGGAGAGATCACCGGCCAGACGAGCACGGTGATCTGTCAGGCGCACAATGCCAAGAATCTTGTCGATCTCCTCTGCAGCAACGTGGTTGCGTCGCCCGAACAGCGCCGAGAATGGCCCGCGCGGACCTTTCAAAGCGAGCAGGATATTGTCCGCCACCGAATGGCTCTCGAACACCGTCGGCTTCTGGAATTTTCGGCCAATGCCCATTTCAGCAATCGCGGCCTCGTCGTAGCGCGTGAGATCCACCTTGCCGAGGTTGAACAGCACATCGCCTTCATCGGGCCTGGTCTTGCCGGTGATGACATCCATCATCGTGGTCTTGCCCGCGCCGTTGGGGCCAATGATGGCGCGCATCTCGCCCGGCTCCAGCGTCAGAGACAGAGAACGCAGCGCCTTGAAGCCATCGAACGAGACATTGACGTCATTGAGATAGAGAATGGACTGGGTAACATCGGACATGGCTCAGGCAGCCTTTCCGGCATCGGCCGCAGGCAGCGTAGGGGCGGGCGGTGCTTTTGCCTTTCCGCGAAATTGTTCCCACGCTCCCAGAATACCCTTGGGCAGCGCCAGCGTAACGATGACGAAAAGCCCGCCCAGCGCAAACAGCCAGTAGGCCGCCAAGGGTCCGCTGGTGAAGACCGTCTTGAGGTAGTTGACGACCACCGCACCCAGCGCCGCACCCACCAGCGTTCCGCGCCCGCCAATCGCAACCCACACCACCGCTTCGATGGAATTCGCCGGGTGGAACTCTGAAGGATTGATAATGCCAACCTGCGGCACATAAAGCGCACCCGCAACACCGGCGATCATGGCGGATACCACCCAGACCAGCAGCTTGTGATGTTCCACCCTGTAGCCAATGAAGCGCGTGCGGCTCTCGGCATCGCGGATCGCCACCAGCACCTTGCCATAGGCCGAGGAGACGATGACCCGGGCCAGCACGAACGTGAGCATCAGCGCAATGGCCGTGATCATGAACAGCGTGGCGCGCGTCGTCTGCGCCTGAATATTGTAGCCCAGAATGTCCTTGAAATCGGTCATGCCATTGTTGCCGCCAAAGCCCATGTCGTTGCGGAAGAACGACAGCCACAGCGCATAGGTCATGGCCTGCGTGATGATCGAGAGATAGACGCCGGTGACACGCGAGCGAAAGGCCAGCCAGCCGAAAACGAAAGCGAGAATGCCCGGCACCAAAACCACCATCAGCATGGCATAGGGAAAGCTCTGGAAACCCCACCACGCAATCGGCAACTCCTTGTAGTTCAGAAACACCATGAAATCCGGCAACACAGGATTGGCATAGACGCCGCGCGTGCCGATCTGGCGCATGAGGTACATGCCCATGGCATAGCCACCGAGCGCAAAAAAAGCTCCATGGCCTAGGCTGAGAATGCCGCAATAGCCCCAAACCAGATCCAGAGCGACCGCGAACATGGCGTAGCAGAGATATTTGCCCAGCAGCACAACCGTACCATTTGAGACATGGAAAGGAGAGGAGGGCGGCAGCGCGAGATTGCAGAACGGCACCAGCACCATGACCGCCGAGACAATGGCGAGGAAAATGAGGCCGCGACCTTCGATCAGTTTGAGAAAGCGCGTCGTGATCATTGTTCGACAGCCATCATTGTTCGATAGCCCTGCCTTTGAGCGCGAATATGCCGCGCGGACGTTTCTGGATGAAGAGAATGATCAGCACCAGAATGATGATCTTGCCCAGTACTGCTCCTGCAAAAGGTTCCAGAATCTTGTTGGCGATGCCGAGGATGAAGGCTCCCAGCAACGTGCCCCAGAGATTGCCGACACCACCGAACACCACCACCATGAAGCTGTCGATGATATAGCTCTGGCCAAGATTGGGCGAGACATTGTCGATCTGGGAGAGCGCTACGCCGGCGATGCCGGCAATGCCCGAGCCGAGACCAAAGGTCATGGCATCGACGAAGCGCGTGCGGATGCCCATGGAAGATGCCATGCGGCGGTTCTGGGTGACAGCGCGCATCTGCAGGCCTAGCGGAGTGGCCTTTAGCACCAGCAGGAGCGCGGCAAAAACAATCAGCGTGAAGACCAGGATCCAGAGCCGCGCATAGGTGATCTCAAGACCCAAGATGTCGAGGGAGCCGGACATGTAGCTGGGAGCGCCTACCTCTCGGTTGGTCGGCCCGAACATCGTGCGGACTGCCTGCTGCAGGATCAGGCTGACGCCCCATGTCGCCAGCAGCGTCTCAAGGGGACGGCCGTAGAGATGGCGGATCACGCCGCGCTCGATCACGATGCCGACGAGGGCGGCGAC
>JANPDL010000023.1:0-43919 GCA_031431475.1 Hyphomicrobiales bacterium | reverse complement strand
ATGGCGAAAGCCGCGATACCGAGCGCTGTCACCACGGCACCCGAGGTCTCGCCGCCACCCACCACCAGACGTGTGACACCGGCACCCGCCAACTTAACGGCGAGCTGCCCCATGAAATGCTCAATGGCCCCGGCCACCTTTTCCTGCCCGTACTTGTCCTGCATCGCCTTCACGCTCTGCGGCGCAGCGGAGGAATAGACCATCGGCATGGCGTCGATCCGCTCCATGGCCCAGTCAAACGCCCGTTCCACGGACATGCTGCCGTCCATCACGGCATCTGGCAGAAGCCCCAGCACAGGATGGTGTCTGGCGAAGGCCTCGACCTGCGCCAGCGATTGCGTGGAGCACGAGCCAGACAGTGCCGCCGCCTTGCCGGAAGCGCCCGTGAAGGTGGAGCCTTTGCCAGACAGCAATCCCGATTTCCTGAAATTGGCGGGCAGGCCGAGCGCGATTCCTGATCCGCCTGTCACCAGCCGGTGATCCGCAATCGCCTCTCCCAGAGCGACCAGATCGTCATCCACAACGGCATCCGTCACAACAAGCCGACGACCGGCAGCAGCTTCCTGAGCAAGAGCCGCGCGGATTGCACCAGCGCCCTGCCTCACCACAGGATAGGCCACCAGCCCGACCTCGCCTTTCGTCTGCAACCGCAACCAGCGGCGAATGTCCGGATCGCTCATCGGCGTCAGCGGATGATGGCGCATGCCGGTGTCGGACAGCAGCTGTCCGTTGACGAAGAGATGGCCATGAAACAGCGTCCGCCCCGTCGCCGGAAACACCGGGCAGACCACGGCAATGCCACCGAGACGCTCCAGCAGAGCCTCCGCCACCGGCCCGATATTGCCCCCGGGCGTGGAATCGAAGGTCGAGCAATGTTTGAACAGGATCTGCCGGCAGCCCTGCGCCAGAAGCCAGTCGAGCGCAGCCAGTGATTGGGCCACGGCTTCAGCCGCAGGAATGGTCCGGCTTTTCAGCGAAACAACACCCGCTTCGCAGGACGCCGACGCCGCGCCATCAGGAATACCAACGAACTGCGTCGTCGCCATGCCGCCCTTGGCCAGCGTGTTGGCGAGATCACTCGCGCCGGTGAAATCATCGGCGATACAGCCGAGCAGCATGATTGGATATCCCCGTTCAGACGCAGCTATATTGCGCCCTAACGCGGGAAACCATCAATAAATCGGGAACCGCCGTGTCAATGCGTGCACCTTGGTCTTCACGGCCTCTTCCACAGCTGCATTGCCCGCCTCGCCGTTCTTCGCGAGACCATCCAGCACCTCGGTGATCAGCTCGCCCACGCGCTTGAATTCGGCCACGCCAAAGCCGCGCGATGTCGCGGCGGGGGAGCCAAGGCGAATGCCTGAGGTGATCGTCGGCTTCTCGGTGTCGAAGGGCACGCCGTTCTTGTTGCAGGTGATGTGGGCCCGCCCCAGCGCCTGTTCCGCCGCCTTGCCGTTGAGACCCTTTGGGCGCAGGTCGACCAGCATCAAGTGGTTGTCCGTGCCGCCTGCGACGATGGCGAACCCGGCTGTCTTCAGCGTCCCGGCCAGCGCCCTGGCGTTCTCGACAACGGCATGGGCATAGAGCTTGAAGTCCGGTGTCAGCGCCTCACCGAAGGCCACCGCTTTGGCCGCAATAACATGCATCAGCGGGCCGCCCTGCAAGCCGGGGAAGATCGCGGAATTGATTTTCTTGGCCAGAGTCTCGTCATTGGTGAGGATCATGCCGCCGCGCGGGCCACGAAGCGTCTTGTGCGTCGTCGTGGTCACGACATGGGCATGCGGAAACGGCGATGGGTGCGCGCCACCCGCCACCAGACCAGCGAAATGCGCCATATCCACCATGAAATAGGCACCCACCTCGTCGGCTATCTCGCGGAATGTCGTGAAATCCCAGATGCGCGAATAGCCCGATCCGCCCGCAATGATGATCTTCGGCTTCGTCTCCTGAGCGATGCGGCGCACCTCATCCATATCGATGAGGTGGTTGTCTGTCCGCACCGTGTAACGCACCGGCTTGAACCATTTGCCACTCATGTTGGGAGCGGCACCATGCGTGAGGTGACCACCGGCGGCGAGATCGAGGCCCATGAACGTATCGCCCGGCTGCATCAGTGCCAGAAACACGCCCTGATTTGCCTGGCTGCCGGAATTGGGCTGCACATTGGCGAAGCCGCAACCGAACAGGCGGCACGCCCGCTCGATGGCCAGCGTCTCGGCGATATCTACGAACTGGCAGCCACCGTAATAGCGCCGTCCCGGATAGCCCTCGGCGTATTTGTTGGTCATCACAGAGCCCTGCGCCTCCAGCACGGCGCGCGACACGATGTTCTCGGAGGCAATCAGCTCGATCTCGTCGCGCTGACGCCCAAGTTCCAGACCCACAGCATTGGCAAGCTCCGGATCGCGATCCGCGAGGGAGGCACCGAAGAAACTGTTGGAGAGTTTCGCTTGTGTGGCTGCAGACATTTGGTGCTCCAGAAAAGCGGTTTGTTCAGATGCGAGCGCTCTACAGGGAAATTCCGGCATCACCAACCACGAACAGTGAATGCCAGATCTGCAATTAAGCTAACTAGGATGATATAACGATATCTTTATATCGCTATCAAGTCAAAAATTATGCCGCGTCAGGCTCTCCAACACAGCGGATCATAGAGACCCGCTTCGGCATCTTGCCCACTGCAGGGCGGAACTGTCCGGACGCAGCATCCAGCACCATGAGAACACCGGTCGCAACATCAAAATAGGCACCATGCAGTTGCAAACGACCCTTCGCCTCAAGAATCTGCACACAAGGAAACGTGCGTAGATTGGCGAGAGATGTCTGGATGCCGGCCAGCGCCAAGCGTTCCACGAAGACTGTCAGAGCTTCGTTGAAGCCCTGACCGCCCGTACGCTCGGCAGCCGGACGCAGCAGGGTGATCCATTTGCCAATGAAGTCACCGGGGGATAGCGGCCCTTGTGTGTCATCCGCAAAGGCCCGGACACCGCCGCAGCGGGCATGGCCCATCACGACGATGTGCTTCACCTTCAATGCCTGCACTGCATATTCAAGCGCCGCCGAGGTTCCGTGCAATTCGCCGTCCGGTGTGAAAGGCGGAACGAGATTGGCAACGTTGCGTACCACGAACACCTCGCCCGGGCGTGTGTTGAAAATGACCTCGGGCGAAACGCGGCTGTCACAGCAGCCGATGATCATGACATCAGGATTCTGGCCGGTCTTCGCCAGTTCGGTGAAGCGGGCCTGCTCTTTAGGAAGCCGCTCACTCAGGAACGCCTTGTAGCCATCGACGAGTCGGTCCGGTAGCATGCTGTACGCTCTCATCAGCCATTAAGGGATATTATTACGATTCCTTTATGGGGTTTAAGCAGCAATTGCACCCATCAAAAATGATCCGGCCGGATCACTTCACAGTCGGAAATCGTGATGATGCCGACCTGTCGTGACACGATCTTGTAAATTGGATCGATAATGGATTCGACCTTGGATGGATCGCAGACACAGACGACACTGACCATGCGACCGGCATCGGACACCATGCCATCTGATCTCCATGAGCCTTCGCGTCCACGTCCGGCGATAACAGGGTAGACCGTGTATCCCGTGACCGCGAGCTGATCGAGCTTGTCGAGCACACGGTTCAATGCGGGCTGCTCGATGACGATGGCGATGCGTTTTTTCAGATAGGTCTGCACGGAATTTCAGCCTTTCACCACGCCGGCGAGCCAGACATAAAGCGGAATGCCCAGCGCCAGATTGAACGGAAATGTCACGCCAAGCGATAGTGTAAGATAGATCGAGGGTCTGGCTTCCGGGAGTGCCAGACGCATCGCTGCTGGTACGGCAATATAGGAGGCCGACGCCGCCAATGTGATCATCAGCGCCGTTCCGCCGACCGAAAGCCCGAGGGCGAGACAGACCAGCGCCGCGAGTGCGGCCGAGATCAGCGGCATGTAGAGCCCGAATGCAATGGCAGGCCACGACAGGGCCTTCATGCCTTCCCGCATGCCGCGCCCCGCAATGAGTCCCATGTCGAGCAGAAACAGGCAGATCATGCCGAAGAAAAGATCATTCACGAAGGGCGAAACTGCTTTCATGCCCCGCTCGCCGGTGATCCAGCCGATGACAAACGATCCGATGAGCATGACGACCGAGCCATTTAAGCCTATCTCGCGCAGCAAGGTACCCATGCCTTCGTCTTCACCCCGTTTGGCTGCGTCCCGTGCCTTTCGCGCCAGAAACAGCGCAGTAAGGATCGCTGGCGTTTCCATCACCGCCGCCACGGCAATCAGATAGCCCTCGTACGGCAAGCCCAGGCTTGTCATCGTCTGCGTTGCTGCCACGAAGGTTACAATGGAGATCGAGCCGTAATGTGCAGCAACAGCCGCCGCATCAACCGTGGACAGTTTGGTAGAAAATCGCAGCAGCGCAAACCCGATGAGCGGGATCAGTGCCGACAGCACAATCCCGGCCAGCATCACGCCGACAAGCGTCAGATCAAGCCCGCTTTTCGCAACGGCGACTCCGCCCTTGAAGCCAATTGCCATCATCAGGTACAGCGCCAGAAACTTGGCAATCGCTTCGGGCACGGTCAGGTCGGACCGGGCCAGCGAGGCACCAAGACCGAGTGCGAAAAACAGCACCATCGGCGACAGAAGATTGGCGATTGCCAGATCCAGAGCAGACATGAAATCCTAGCCTACTTCCCGTTATGGGACGGGCATTAGAACGTAGGAACACAAAACCAAGCCTGAAAAGCGGGATGGCCTCGAAATCATTTCTTCGGCTTCACGGAAGCCTCGACCGCTTTACCCATGGATTTCATCTGATCCTGCAGGGCGGCCATCTGGCTGCGCATGAACTCGGTCTGAAGCTTCATCACCTCGTCGAAGCCCTTGGCCTTCACCAGAGCTTGTGCATGATCGAGCGCTGCCTTGACGTTCTGCTCGGCGTATCCCACGACCTCTTTCGTCGCTTTCATGCTGTTTTCATGCACTTTCTGGGCAGAACCCTGCATATTGCCCGCAGCCTGCTGGGTCGCGCCCATGAAGCTGTCGAAGGCTCGCCGCGCCTGCTCGACGCTCTTGTTGGCAAGGTCCCGCATCTCTGCCGGTACTTCGAGTTTCGGTGTCTTGAACGGATCGGACATGGTTCCTCGCGATGCTGCGCCACTCCTGCCGGTTAATACTAACGGCAAGGAAAGACGTTTCTGACCCGCCTGCCGCTTTCAAACGGCATTCGAACGGATATATTCACCGTTCATTAGCCATGAGCCGCGGTCAAGGACCTGTCGGCGAATTTGTGAGTCAAACCGCCCGTGACCAACGCCATAAGCGTTCTGGTGACATCGCTGGGAGATTTTCCACTGGACCCCGATTCCGGCAAGGCATGGCTGTGGTCAGGCGCTGGTGAGGAACTGCTGTGGATTTCTGGCAGCGCTGGTAACGAGATCGGTGTGATGGACCCAGCCCATGCCAAAGTTCTCACTGATGCTTCCACGTTCCGGGGATTTTTGCCGTTGCTGCAACTCTTGGAACCTGACCGGGAGCCAATCCGCGTTCAACAGATTACCATTGCAAATGGCCAGCGGGGCGGCGTCTACACCTGCCTTTGCCGCCATGTGCCGCTGGAATCAGGCGGATTTGGACTTCTGGCTGTTGCCATAGGCGCTCCAGCGCGCAGCATGGCGGATATCCGCGAGCAAGAGCCACACGTTCCTTTCGCGGCAAAAGGGTGGAGGGCAGAGGCCTCTGACCCTGTCCATCGCCTGCAGCCGACTATCGACACAGCGCCGCCGGAAATGCCAACGCCGGATGTTCCAGTTCAACATCATACGATAGCTGAACAGGCGGCCAGAACCGCTCCAGGCGAAACCGTCCCTCCCGTTGCATCACCGCCCGATGCACAGGATCGAACATCTGTCCCGGGCTGGACACAAACACCCGAACACGCCCGCCGCCCGTTGCGGTTTGTCTGGCAGACTGATGCAACCGGCCGCTTTGTGCATCTCTCGCGAGAGCTTGCCGATGCGGTTGGGCCTTCCCACGCGATGGTCATCGGCCAGACCTGGAACGAGATCATTGGCCGTTACGATATCATGGAAACCGAGGGTGTCAGCGCAGGTTTCCGGTCGAGGGATACATGGTCATCCCCACCCGTCATGTGGCCCGTCGAAGACACCCTTCTCGGCGTGCCGGTCGAGATGGCGGGCATGCCGGTTCTCGAAGGCTCACGCTTTTCCGGTTTCAGGGGCTATGGTATTGCCCGCATTGAACGCGCCGTCATCCGTCCTGGCAGTGCCAAAGCCGCGCTGGCCGGGGATGTTGAGCCCATCACTGAGCGACCCGAAGAGCGGTTCGGTCCCGCTGTGGTCAAACAGCTTTCTTTTGATCACACTCCGATAACTGTGCTGGAAGTATCTGCAAAACCAGATGAAGCTCGAGACTTGCGCCTTTCGCTGCCATCGACCGGCGAGCAGGCTGCGATCGCACAGAATGAAGCGGACATACGGACCTTTCTGGTCAAATCCGATGTGGCTGAGGCGTCCCTCCGCAGCATGTCAAACCTGCCCATGAAATCATCGCTGAGCCAGGTTGAGCGTGAAACCTTCCGGGAGATTGCCAAGTCCCTTGCCGCGATTATACCTCCGCCAGTCCTGCCTGCCGCGCTGTCGACCGCAGTGCCTCGAATCCCGCGGCCGCTCGAAATCCTGAAGAAGGATCTGCTCGAACGTGGCGGCATACGGCTCAATCCCGTTCCAGAGACTGACACAAACAGCGATGACAGCACTTCTGTGGCTTCTGTGATCCCGTTCCAGCCGCTGCAGGACCGTCGTGATGCAAAACCTGATGTCACAGCATTGCAAAGTGCATTCAGTGAGATCGTGGAACGGCTGTCCCTCGGGCTGTTGGTCATGCAGGAAGGCAATGCTGTTTTTGCGAACCGCGCGCTGCTCGATCTCGCGGGTTACGCCGATCTCGGGTCTTTTTTGAAATCGGGTGGCGCAGAAAGCCTCTTCAACAAGCGCTCTGACGAGGGAATGGAGTCTGGCCGTTCACTCTCCATCACCAACCATGCGGGTGATTCGATCATTGTCGATGCGACCATTCAGGCCATTACCTGGGATGGTACCCCCGCGACACTGACTTCGCTGCGTCGGGCATCAGACAATCCGACCCTGCAGCAGCAAAAGATGCTCGAGCTTGACATGCTGTCGTTGCGAGTCGAGCTGCGGGAGTTGCACTCTGTGCTTGAAACCGCGACCGACGGCGTCATCCTGCTCGATTCGACCGGACGCATTCTCAATCTCAACCGGTCGGCCGAGGCCCTGTTCGGGTTTGATCAGAATGAGATTGTAGGCGAGAGCATCACCATTTTGCTGGAGCCCGAAAGTCATGCCGCCGCTCTGGATTATCTTGAGGGTCTCAAGAGCAATGGCGTAAGCAGTCTGCTGAACGATGGCCGCGATGTACGTGGCCGGGAGCGCAATGGCGGTGTCATCCCCCTTTTCATGACCATTGGCCGCGTCGGTGATAGCCACGGTGCGACGAAGTTTTGCGCTGTCCTGCGGGATATCACGCATTGGAAGAAGGTCGAATCGGACCTGATGGATGCCAAGCGCGCAGCAGAGGATTCAAGCGCCCACAAAACCGATTTCCTGGCCCGTATCAGCCACGAAATCCGCACCCCGCTCAATGCCATCATTGGTTTCTCGCAGGTCATGATGTCAGAAAGTTTTGGCCCTGTCGGCAATGACCGTTATAAGCAATATGTGAAGGATATCAATGCGTCGGGCGAGCATGTGGTGTCGCTGGTCAATGACCTTCTCGATCTGTCCAAGGTTGCATCGGGCAAGCTGGAGCTCAATTTCGGCAGCGTTGATCTGAATGCGCTGGTTTCGGCCTGTGTCAGCATGATCCAGCCGCAGGCGAATGCCGGCAAGGTCATTGTCCGCTCGCAACTGGCTGCCAGCCTGCCGCCTGTCGTGGCAGATGACAGATCCATACGACAGATACTGCTGAACCTGCTGTCCAATGCCGCCAAGTTCACGGAAGCAGGTGGCCAGGTTCTGGTATCCACATCGCTGACCGAACGCGGCGAGGTGACCATTCGTGTTCGAGATACCGGGATCGGCATGACACCGGATGACGTAAAGACAGCGATGGAGCCCTTCCGCCAGATTCCAGGAGCGCACTCATCGGGTGGTACAGGGCTTGGTCTGCCACTGACAAAGGCCCTTGTGGAAGCCAACCGGGCAGCTTTTGTGATTCAAAGCGATCCCGGCAAGGGTACACTGGTCGAAGTGACGTTTCCTTCCACGCGTGTATTGGCTGAGTAACTCCGGGAATTGCCGAAAAGGCGGATCGTCAATCAGTACTTGATTGCGGCACCGAGTTTGGCCTGATTCAGCTGCAGTGTGCTACCGGCGACATTTACGAATCTGAGATGCTGTAATTCGGCGCGTACCACGATGTTTGATGACAGCGCGTAATCAAGACCAGCGCCAAGTGCATAGCCGATAAATAGCTTGGAGCGGTTTTGCTCTGCCAGGAAGGATGGCGTGTAGAGCGTAGGGCCCTGGCTCGTGATAATGCCGGCGGCGTCGTAGGTGCGCTGGTAGCTTGCGATGGTGGCAAAACTCGCTGAGCTTGCGCGCGCGTAGGCCACACCAAGGGTTGCATACGGCAAGAAGTTGTCCCAAGCAAAGCCAATGCGTCCGCGGACCGAGCCATAATCGGTGATTTTGTAGGATTTTTCGGTGTGGGCGGTCCAGTCATATTGAGTGTCGCTGACGGTACCGCCGATGCGTCCACTGCGATCCCCTGTGAAGCCGCCCTCGAGCTTGGCGCGGGTGTAATCGGCCTCGATGCCGATCACGTAGTCATCCATCATCCAGTTGTACCCGGCGTAGAGCCCGAATCCGACGCGTTGGTTCTGCGAACGGCCCTGCTCGATCAGGGGCATCGTCGAGATTCCCCCCTCAACAACCGAGCCCCTGACGAGTTGCCGCAGGGTAGGATCCATCGAATTTCTTGCGCTGTTGGAAGTGGTGTTGATGCCAGCGTAGCTTCCTGTTCCACCGAGATAGAAGCCGCTCCAGTCGATTGATTTTTCAGTGGCGGGCAATGCCCCTCGTAACACCGGAGCGGGTGCCATATCCGCCGCGCAGGCAGGGAAAGACAATGCTGCGGTTGCAAGAACGCCGATGACGGCAACTAAACGACGCATGGAGGACTCTCCGAAACACCCGCAGCCAATATGGCTACACTTCTGTCATCATGATTGATTAACCCTAATAATCAGTTATTTGACAAAAAATAATCATGTCCCAAATGAAGAAAGCCCGGCACAAGGCCGGGCTTTCCGAAGAAATACAGGATGTAGGGATCAGAACTTCTTGACCAGACGTGGCGGCTCAACCGGATATGGCGCTGCCGCGTAGCTCGGTCCGCCGAACATATAGCGCAGGCCAACCTTGAGTTCATGCGACTCCACATCCTTCGCACGCAGCGTGTAGTTGCAGCCGCCGCAATTGAAAATGCCCGTCTCGATCTTCCCCAGGTTGAGGTAGCGATAACCGAATTCGGCCTTGACGTTCTGCGTCACATCGACAGCAAATCCGGCCATTAGCGCCCAGGCCATGCCGGTTGCCGTCTTGTTTCCGGCGGAACCCTGTACAAAGGAGTTGTTGGTGATGATGCCGGTCGCGTTCGTGACTGCAGTGGCGTAGCCGTTGTCCTTGATACTGCCGAGCGTCTTGCTGGCGTAGCCGACGCCAGCACCGACGAATGGCGTAATTCCATGCCAGGTTCCCAGATCGATATAGGCGTTCGCCATCAGAACGGTGGCCGTGAAGCGACCGGTAATACGATTCGTGCCCGAGAAGGTAGTTATGCCATCATCGAGACGATATGAATCGTTGAATACGAAGCCACGGCCTCCGGCACCGCTGCGGTACTCGGCCGTCACGTCGAACCGGAGCCAGCTGTTAAACTGATAGCCGATGCCAACGCCGCCGAAGACCTGGGCACCGTATTGCGGGCCATGAAAGATGAGCCCGGCAGGATTGTCCGAATAGGCAGGCCGTCCGCTGTCCAGCGCACCGATGCCAATGTCACCGCGCAGATACCAGCCTGACGCTTCCGCAATCGGAGCCGCGAGAGGTGGTGGCGGGAGGCCAACAGGTTGAGGATAACGAAGATCCGCTGCAGATGCGACAGCTGTCGCTCCGGCAAATACGGCGCCCGCGAGAGCGAGAGTCTTGAGGCTGCCCATAAGTCTGGTCCCTTGTGTATGGCCAGACCAGAGATACGCAACGGTCCGACACTGATGCCAACGCAAGGGAAAATGGCAGTAAATTACTAAGGAGGGGTTAAGGTTAACGCTTAACCACACCATGGAGCGATCAAACCGCGCGAAACTGGAGCTTGTTGCAAAAACGCAACGACGGTGGGACGCGCCGGTGAACGAGCCGGTTTCAGGCCGCGACTTCAGTCTCCTCAAGGTCCATCTCGGCCATTGGATCGGCGGGCGTCTGCTCACCGAGATTGCGGGCAACTTTCTTCAGCAACCGACGCAGCCGACGCATATCCTTGTCATCGAGGCCAGCCAGCGCCTGCTTCTCTACCTTTTTCGCCGTCTTGCGCAGCTGATCCATGCGCCCGCGGCCTTCATCAGTGATGAAAACGGCCACGCGCCGCGCGTCATCTTCCATTCCACGACGCTCAAGAAGCCTCTGCGTAGCCATGCGCGCGATCATTTTGGAGGCTGTTGGCGGCTTGATTCGCAATTCATCCGCAATGGCCGACATGGTGACGCCGTCCTGATGAGCCAACAGTTGCAGCACCTGATCCTGCCCCGGGAACAGGCCGATGTTTGACAGCAGACTTGCCATATAGGCCCGGTGGCGGCGTGCGGCCAGCGTCAGCGCCTGACCAACGGCATCAATGTCGCGAGATTTCGCCATGCATCAACTCCACGTATGCCGTCATTTCATGTCGCGCGAGTGCATTGCCTCTGGTCCATGACAGTTCTGTGACGATGGTCACACGCGATGTCATCCACCGAGTACAGCTTTAACCATCTGGCTCGCCTTGGCGAAATCCATCTGGCCCGCGTATTGCGCTTTCAGTGCCGCAACGACCTTGCCCATGTCCTTCATGGACGCGGCACCCGTCTCTGCCACGGTGGTGATGATGGCGGCTTTCATGCCTACCTCGTCCATTTGCCTCGGCAGATAGGCATTGATCACCTCGACCTCTGCCTGCTCGCCAGCCGCCAGCTCAAGGCGTCCCGCCTGTGTGTAGATCGCGATTGATTCCTGGCGCTGCTTCACCATCTTCTGCATCAGCGGCAGGATATCATCATCGGTGAGCTGGCCTTTGCCAAGACCGCGGGCCTCGATATCCTTATCCTTGAGTCCCGCCTGAATCATGCGGATCGTCGACAGCTTTGTCTTCTCGCCAGCCTTCATGGCGAGCTTGACGTCTTCCATCAGTTTGTCGCGCAGACCCATGGCTTTTTCCCTTCAGGAACATCGTGATGCGGTTGACCATATGGGATGTCTCGCCTAACACCGCCACCTAGCGAGAAAGTTGTCTTGCCAGTGCTGCAGCGGATCAACCGCGCAGGTCATTCGGCGCGCGAGGGCATAGAATGACGACAGCCAATCAGCAAGTCTCAACTGCGGACGCGAGTGTCGCCGGTTGGGTCGAACCCAAAGCGACCGCCGTGCTGGTGCTGGCGGATGGAACCGTGATCGAAGGCGTTGGCCTTGGAGCCACGGGCGAAGCCGATGGCGAGGTCTGCTTCAACACCGCGATGACGGGGTATCAGGAAATCCTGACCGATCCGTCCTATGCCGGACAGATCATCACATTCACCTTCCCGCACATCGGCAATGTCGGCGTGAATGAGGATGATGTCGAAACCGTCAACATGGTTGCTGCATCCGGCACTCGGGGCATCGTGCTGCATGCAGGCATCAGCTCGCCCTCGAACTACCGCTCCACGCGCCATCTCGATGCGTGGCTGAAGACACGCAACATCGTCGGCATGGCAGGCGTCGATACGCGCGCACTCACCGCCCTGATCCGCGATCACGGCATGCCCAACGCCATGATCGCCCATAACCCAGCCGGGACATTCGATCTTGCGGCGTTGCAGAAAAAGGCAAAAGCCCTGCCCTCCATGGCTGGGCAGGATCTGGTTCCGCTGGTGACGGGCAGCCAGCGTTATGGCTGGGAAGAGGCAGACTGGGACTGGAAGGAAGGCCATTTCGCCAAACAGGGCAAGACAACGTTCCACGTGGTCGCCATCGACTACGGCGTGAAGCGCAACATCCTGCGCCTTCTCGCCGAGCGCGGCTGCAAGGTGACGGTTGTTCCGCCGATTGCCTCTGCCGAAGATATTCTGGCGCTCAAGCCGGACGGTGTTTTTCTCGCCAACGGACCGGGTGACCCTGAGGCCACAGGCGCGTATTCCGTGCCCGTGATCAAGGCGTTGCTGGATTGCAAGATACCCATGTTCTGCATCTGCCTCGGACACCAGATGCTGGCGCTCGCCATCGGTGCCAAAACGATGAAGATGAAACAGGGCCATCACGGTGCCAACCATCCGGTGACGGACTACACCACGAGCAAGGTGGAGATAGTGTCGATGAACCACGGTTTCGCGGTGGATTCGAAGACACTGCCTGCAAACGCCAAGGAAACCCACCGCTCGCTGTTCGATGGCTCCAACTGCGGCATCGAACTGACGGATCGCCCGGCCTTCTCGGTCCAGCATCACCCCGAAGCCAGCCCTGGCCCGCGTGACAGCCATTATCTGTTCGACCGTTTTGTCGCGATGATGAAGACGGCGAAGGTCGCGGCCTGACCCATGGCCAGCTGGATCGATTACTGGAACTCGGACCATCCGATCTATGTAAATGACCGGCACAAGGCGCTGCACGCCGCAGGCATCGCGCGCGATTTCGGGCGTCACATCAAATCAAAAACCGCAGTCGTGCTCGACTACGGTTGCGGCGAGGCACTCTATTCGGAGGATGTCGCAAGGCTTTGCAGCAGGCTCGTCTGCTCCGACGCCGCCCCCGCCGTGCGCGAAAAACTGGCCGAGCGGATCGCCACGATTCCGAAGATAGAGGCCCAGTCACCTGACCAGACGGAAGCCACGCCTGACGCGGCTTACGACCTGATCGTGGTCAACTCCCTGCTGCAATATCTGACGATTGACCAGCTTTCGACATTGCTTTCGCTCTGGCGGCGTCTGCTGAAACCCGATGGGCGGCTTGTCCTCGCGGATGTGGTGCCACCCGATGTCAGCCCGATAACCGATGCCACGGCGCTCCTATCTTTCGCTCTCAAGGGTGGCTTTGTCGGGGCGGCAATGATGGGCTTTGTCCGGACAGCCTTGTCGGATTATCGCAAGCTACGCGGTGAACTCGGCTTCACTATGCACAGCGAATACGATTTCCTCGCCATGCTCTCGCGCCATGGCTTCTCGGCTGAGCGCTCACGTCCGAATTTCGGGCACAATCAGGCCCGGATGACGTTCGTGGCGAAGGTGGCGGTTTAACCCTTCCCGAAACTCCAGTATTTATGTGCTACAAAACTCCAGACCAGCACAACCAGCGTTGTGGCGATCTGGGACGGGAAATATGGCAGCGCCAGCCGCTCCACGAGGACATGCATCACGCCGTAAGTGATGCCAAAGCCCACAGCCGCCACCACCGCAAACCGCCATCCAGCCTCGTCATGCGGGCGGTCACTGCGATAGGTGTGGGTGCGGTTCAGCCAGTAAGAGACTATGCCACCACCGACATATCCGACAAGCGTAGCCGGTACGGCTCGCCAGCGCCCAAGCTCCACTAGGCCCACGAGCAGGCCATAATGGACGATGGCGGCGCCGACGCCGACGCTGGTGAAGGCGAGGATTTGCGCGATAAGTCCGCCAGGTTGTGATGGGGGTTTTGTCATAAGCCTTCAATAGCCGTGATTTGTTGCTGTATCATGAGTCTTTTTGGCTTCCCCCTCGCAAAAGCCCCGTCTATAGCACCCGCTTAGCCATTCACTGACGCGAGCTTTTCGCCGGACGCTTCACGCGCACCGGGATCATGCCGCGCAACCGCCGTGACCCGATGCCAAAACGCACCGATATCTCCACCATCCTGATCATCGGCGCTGGTCCGATCATCATCGGACAGGCCTGCGAATTCGATTATTCCGGCACACAGGCCGTCAAGGCGCTGAAAGCCGAGGGCTACCGCATCGTCCTCGTCAACTCCAACCCGGCCACGATCATGACCGACCCGGAGCTGGCCGACGCCACCTATGTCGAGCCGATCACGCCGGAAGTGGTGGCCAAGATCATCGAGAAGGAAAAGGCGAATGTGCCGAAGGGCACGATCTTCGCGCTGCTGCCGACCATGGGCGGGCAGACCGCACTGAACTGCGCGCTGGCGCTGGAGCAGATGGGCGTACTTGAAAAGCACGGTATCGAGATGATCGGTGCCACTGCCGACGCCATCGACAAGGCCGAGGACCGGCTGCGCTTCCGCGACGCCATGACGAAGATTGGTCTGGATACGCCGAAATCCGAGCAGGTCAACAATCTGGCCGACGCCCTGAGGGCCCTCGACCATGTCGGACTGCCCACCATTATCCGCCCCTCCTTCACTATGGGCGGCACCGGCGGCGGCATCGCCTACAACAAGGCAGAATTCATCGAGATCGTCGAGCGCGGCATCGACGCTTCGCCAACCAATACGGTCCTGATCGAGGAAAGTGTGCTTGGCTGGAAAGAATACGAGATGGAGGTTGTGCGCGACAAGGCGGACAACTGCATCATCGTCTGCTCCATCGAGAACATCGATCCCATGGGCGTGCACACAGGCGATTCGATCACTGTCGCCCCGGCGCTAACGCTGACCGACAAGGAATACCAGCGCATGCGCGATGCCTCGCTCGCCGTGTTGCGCGAGATCGGTGTCGAAACCGGCGGCTCAAACGTGCAGTTCGCGGTTGATCCCGCAACGGGCCGCATGATCGTGATCGAGATGAACCCGCGTGTCAGCCGCTCATCCGCGCTCGCCTCCAAGGCCACGGGCTTCCCCATCGCCAAGGTCGCCGCCAAGCTTGCTGTGGGCTACACCATGGACGAGATTGCCAACGATATAACCGGCGGTGCGACGCCAGCATCGTTCGAGCCGACCATCGATTACGTCGTGACCAAGATTCCGCGGTTCGCCTTCGAGAAGTTCCCCGGTGCTGATCCGGTGCTGACGACATCGATGAAGTCCGTCGGCGAAGCGATGGCCATCGGCCGGACCTTCCAGGAATCTTTGCAGAAAGCGCTGCGCTCGCTCGAAACCGGCCTCACAGGGCTGGACGAGATCGAGATCGAAGGTCTGGGCAAAGGTCGGGACGAAGACCGTAACGCCATGCGAGCTGCGCTTGGCACGCCCACGCAGGACCGGCTCCTCAAGGTGGGGCAGGCGCTGCGCATGGGCATCAGCCACGAGGAAGTGCACCAGTTCTGCAAGATCGATCCCTGGTTCATCGAGCAGCTGCAGGGCATTATCGATCTTGAGCAGCGTGTGAAGGCACACGGCCTGCCGACTACGCCGGGTGCATTTCGCCAGTTGAAAGCAGCCGGGTTCTCCGATTCACGTCTGGGCTCCCTCACGGGCAAAAGCGAAGGCGAGATCAGGGCCTTCCGGCGCTCACTCGGCGTGCGCCCGGTCTACAAGCGCATCGACACCTGCGCAGCGGAATTCGCCACACCGACGGCCTATATGTACTCGACGTACCAGCCGGATTTCGCCGGGCATCAGGCCGACGAATCACGGCCCACGGACAAGAAGAAGATCATGATTCTGGGCGGTGGTCCCAACCGTATCGGCCAGGGTATCGAGTTCGACTATTGCTGCTGCCATGCCTGCTTTGCGCTGACCGATGCGGGCTACGAGACCATCATGGTCAACTGCAATCCTGAAACGGTCTCGACAGATTACGATACCTCGGACCGTCTCTATTTCGAGCCGCTGACGGCAGAAGACGTCCTGGAAATCATCGAGACCGAACGCTCGAAAGGCACTTTCCACGGCGTGATCGTGCAGTTCGGTGGCCAGACGCCGCTCAAGCTGGCGCGCGCACTGGAAGAGGCGGACGTACCCATTCTGGGCACATCGCCCGATGCCATCGACCTCGCGGAAGACCGTGACCGTTTCAAGCGTCTGCTCGACAAGCTCAAGCTCAAGCAGCCCGAGAACGGCATTGCCTATTCCGTAGAACAGGCGCGCCGCGTGGGCGAAGACCTAGGCTTCCCGTTCGTTGTGCGTCCTTCCTACGTGCTGGGCGGCCGGGCCATGGCCATCGTACGCGACCAGACAGAATTCGACGATTATCTGCTGGGTACCCTGCCTGGTCTCGTCACATCCGAGATCAAGCAGCGCTATCCCAACGACAAGACGGGCCAGATCAACAGCCTGCTCGACAAGAATCCGATCCTGTTCGACCGCTATCTGTCGGATGCCGTTGAGATCGACGTGGATTGCCTCGCGGACGGCAAGGATGCCTTCATCGCGGGCATCATGGAGCATATCGAGGAGGCCGGCATCCATTCGGGTGACTCAGCCTGTTCGCTGCCGCCGCGCTCGCTGTCGAAGGAAACGCTGGCCGAACTCGAGCGCCAGACCAAGGCCATGGCGATTGCGCTTGAGGTCGGTGGCCTTATGAATGTGCAATACGCCATCCAGGATGGTGTGATCTATGTCCTCGAAGTCAATCCGCGTGCATCGCGCACCGTGCCTTTCGTGGCCAAGGTGATGGGTGAGCCCTTTGCCAAGATCGCTGCCCGCGTCATGGCGGGCGAGAAGCTGGCGAGCTTCAACCTCAAGTCCAAGGTGCTCAAGCACGTCGGCGTCAAGGAATCAGTATTTCCGTTCGCCCGCTTCCAGGGCGTGGATACGGTGCTTGGCCCCGAGATGCGCTCGACCGGCGAGGTTATCGGCCTAGACCGCTCCTTCGGCGTTGCTTTCGCCAAGAGCCAGTTGGGGGCCGGTGCCAAGGTGCCATCGTCCGGCAAGGTCTTCGTCTCGATCAAGGATGACGACAAGGACCGGTTACTGCCCTCCATCCGGATGTTGGTGGAGCTCGGCTTCAAGGTAACGGCAACCGGCGGAACACAGCGTTACCTTGAGGAAAAAGGCGTACCGACTTTGCGCGTCAACAAGGTCTCCGAAGGCAGGCCGCACATCGTGGACGCCATCAAGAACGGCGATATCCAGCTCGTCTTCAACACAACCCACGGTGCGCAGGCGCTGGCAGACAGCCGCTCGCTCCGCCGCGCGGCGCTGTTGCAGAAGACGCCGTATTACACGACATTGGCAGGGTCTATCGCCGCCGCCGAAGGGATCAAGGCGTATCTGGCGGGTGATCTGCAGGTGAGGCCGCTACAGGATTATTTTCTGTAAGAGAACTTACCATCGCAAGAGGAACGATCCTGGATCGTTCCTCTTGCGATTTCCCCGCCGATACCCCACTCTCTGAATGCGGCAAGGCCGGTTGCATCCTCCTGAATGGAGTGAAACAGCAGCCGTTGCCAGAGAATGCGGGTTCCATGATCCCGCAACTCTCTCCCTCGGTGTGGAGGGGCCTGTCAGCCGCACCCAAACATGTCGTTCTCGTTCGCTGGCCGGGTTGTCCCCGGAGTGCGGACTTATTTTGCTGGGGAGCCCCCCTTATGGACAAAGTACCGATGACCGTCGCTGGATTTGCGGCGCTGGAAAAAGAGCTGAAATTCCGGCAATCCGAGGAGCGCCCGCGCATCATCCTCGCGATTCAGGAAGCACGCGCCCATGGCGACCTTTCGGAAAATGCTGAATATTCCGCTGCCAAGGAAGCCCAGTCGATGAACGAGGGTCGCGTTGCCGAGCTTGAAGACAAGCTTGGCCGCGCCGATGTCATTGATACGTCCAAATTGGGTGGTGATACGGTCAAGTTCGGCGCGACGGTGTCGCTGATCGACGAAGCTACCGAGGAGAAAAAAACCTACCAGATCGTCGGCGATATGGAAGCCGATGTGAAATCTGGCAAGGTTTCGATCTCGTCTCCCGTCGCCCGCGCCCTGATCGGCAAGAGGAAGGGCGACTCAGTTCAGGTCAACACACCCGGTGGAGGTAAGAGTTATGAGATTGCAGGTCTTGTATTCCGGTAACGTCGTGAAGAATGGTGTTCTGGCGGCATGTGCCGCGCTGGCGCTGCTATCAGCCACGGGCGAAAGCCGGGCGCAGGCTATTTTTCGCGGTATCCAGATCGACATGAGTGGCATACCCGGCGGTGCAGCGGTAACACGCCGCGACCTGCAGGCCTGCCTTGCGGTCAAGTTGCCGGAAGCATTCGCCGGTCGTGTCAATCCCGGAGCGCGCAATGCGCCCGTGCTGACGGTTCGTCCAACTACCGTCTGGCTTGCCAATGCGGCGGCAACGAATATCCGCGATGCCTTCTCGAGCGGCGAGGGAACCACGAGCCTCGACTCGCTTGAGGGTGAGGCCATCGTAGGCGGCCAGCGCTTTCCCCTGATCGTTTCGGCAAACCCGGATTTTGGCGCAGTCGGTGTCGTTGGCTATGCTTCCAGGGTGAGAACCGACATCCTGTGCAATAGTTTCGCCTATTGGCTGGCCAAGAAAATCTAGAGAATTCAGGGTCGCTGCCCTGCCGGCTTGTCCCGCCACAGGCGATACATAGCGGCAGGCAAATTGGCGTAGTCATCGGTCCACAGGTTCGAGCGGACGCCATCGCCTGGCACCTGCCATTTTCCCGACCCCAGTAACGCTTCCAGATTACCGGCGTTATGAGACATCGCAACTGTGTTGGTTGGTACTGCCATCTGAAGCTTCGCCTTTTCCTGGCTGGTATCGACATCCAGAACGGCTGATGCAACGGCCATCCCCATATCGAGACCGCCTGCTTCAGCCACAGTGCGGATATCCATATAGCGGTTGGAAACATGGGCGATGATCGTACCGCCGGGATTGAGACGCTCCTGGTAAACTGCAAAGGCCTCTCGGGTCAGAAGATGTGCAGGCACTGCATCGGAGCTGAAGGCATCCAGGATGATGACGTCGTATTTAATCGTCTCTTTTTGCAACGTCAGGCGTGCATCACCGATAACAATACGGGCATCCGGCGTGCAGGTACTGATAAACGGAAACAGGTCTGCCCTGCGTGCAAGGGCAACAACTTCCTTGTCTATCTCGAAGAACACCCAGTTCTCCCGCGGTATTGCCTGACAAGCCATTGCACCTGCGCCAAGACCCATGACCGCAACATTGCCAAGTTGACCACCGGCATGGGTGCGTGCTGCCCGGAGCGCGACATTGATGCCGCCGTCATCATGATAATAAGTTGTTGGCTGTGGACGGCCTTTCATCGGGCTGCCGTCTGCAAGATATACGCGGTGCGCACCGTGGATCGTGGAACCGTGTGCAAGGATCCGCATCTCGCCGCCAGGGTCGAGTCTCACGTAGTTCACCCCGAAGAATGACCTCACCACCGCTTCAGGTTGAGAACCGGCAATCGGCGTCAGCACTACAAAGGCAGCGACAGCCGCTCCCGCACTGGCAATTGGCCCGCTGCGGTTGAACAGTATGATCGCGAGAAAACCGGCCCCGCATGCAAGGCATAAGGGCTTGACGAGATTGACACTCTGGAACTGGAAATACGGGACGGCGAGACCGAAGAGTACCGCCGCAGCCAGGCCAACCGCTACAAATCCCAGTTGTTTACTGATCGATGGTGCCAAGGCAGCGGTAGGCAGGCAAAGCAACGCGGCAACAACCAGAATGCGGTATTCGAGGATTGTATCGAACAGGACTGGAGCAAGCAGACCGGCGAAAAGGCCTCCCAGCATGCCGCCAAACGACATCCAGAGATAGAATTCCGTCAGCTGGGATGCATCCGGCCTGAGCTGGTAGAGGCGGCGGTGGCACACCATCGCTGCCAGGAACAGCCCCCCGAGATGGATCACGAACTGTAGCATCAGCGGCAAACCGTAGCCCGACAGCGACATCACGAGGAACGGCAGGGTCCGCGCGAAGGTTGTCTGCAACAGCTGATCGTTTTTGGCGGTGATATCCTGGAAGGCCAGAATGAATGTCAACATGAACAGCGCGAGTGGCAGCACCCACAGGAGTGGAGCTGACGCTACGTCGGTCGAAAGATGCGCTGTCACCGAGACCAGCAAGCCGGACGGGACCGCCGCAAGGCCAATCCATGTCGCACGGAGTTGCCAGGATAGCGGGATGGCTGTCCGGTCATCCGCCGAAGCCGCGTCAGAAACGGTTGTAGTGCTGCTGCGTTGACCAAGCACCGCGAGTATGCCGCAGCCAATCAGCCCTGCACCGAGAGCCGCGAACAGCACCATCCAGGTTCGGGTCTGCGTCTGAAGAGCCATCAGTGGCTCGACGAGCAGCGGATAGGCCAGTAGTGCCGCGAAGCTGCCAAGGTTAGAGGCGACGTAAAGAAAATAGGGATTTGCCGACCGCGCATGCCCTGACCGCGAGAACCATGCCTGAAGCAGTGGCGCAGTGGCAGAGAGTACAAAGAATGGCAGTCCAACCGAAGTCGTGAATACGGCGATGAGCCAGAGCCCATGTCCGCTTTCAGGTGGTGCGCCAAACACTTTGGAGACTGCCAGTGGAAGCACCATCAGGGCAGCGGCAATCAGCAAGGCATGCAGCGCCAAGGCCTGAACCGGCGTCAGGAAACGAACAGAGAGATGGGCATAGATATACCCGAACAGCAGCAGGGCCTGAAAAAACACCATGGCCACCGACCAGACTGCTGGTGATCCACCCAGTGCGGGCAGCACCATCTTGGTAAACATGGGCTGGACGCCAAACAGCAGCAGCGCTGAAAGGAAGATCGTTGTCGCAAAAACAAAAGGAAGTTTTCGCACCAGGACGTCGGCAAAAGGCGATGTCTGCAGTTTTGTGTTGTCGATGAATGACATTGACGGTCCCTAGAATGACCGTTTGATACTGGCCTAAAATCCTTGCCAAACTGCTTCCATGCCCCGCGTATTCGCCAGAAATGGTCAGGAAGGTAAACCCGAAGGCATGAGCGGCACTGTCGGCTCGTCTTTGACCTTGGACAGGGCCAAGGCTGTACGCACGGAAGCAAGGTTGGGCAGCGCCGTCAACTCCGAGACAAAGGCCTGAAATGCCTCCAGATTGGGAAAAACACATTTCAGCATCAGGTCGATATCGCCTGACAGCGTCCAGCTTTCGCGCACAGCATCCCACGATCTGATCCGCGCCTCGAATGCGTCGATCTCAACCTTCGTGGTGCTCTTCAGCTGCACCATCGCGAAACAGGACACACCGAAACCAAGCTGGCGGCTGTCCAGCAGCGCGCGATACCCCTTGATCAGGCCAGCTTCTTCCAGCGACTTCACCCGGCGCAGGCAGGGCGGCGCAGAGATACCCACGCGTCGGGCCAGCTCGACATTGGTGATGCTCCCGTCTGCCTGCAACTGGGCGAGGATCTTCATGTCGATCGTATCGAGGCGGTGGCGCAAATCGCTTCTCCGGTGGTAAGTAGAAGATTACTGTGAGCGAAACTATAACGAGACACAATCCTGCGCATGGCATGCCACCTGTGACATTTTCTGCTGCAGATCAGCAACTTGCTGACGCCCGACGCATCGTTTCCGGCGCGACCTGCTGGGTGCTGAGCGATGGCAAGGCTGGTGACGAGGCACAGTGCCTGGGCGTTGCCGAGCGGCTGGGACTTGTGGCGGATATTCGCCGGGTGAAGCCGCGCATACCTTATGTCTGGATCATGCCATGGGGACCTGTCGATCCGGCAGAAGCACCGGACAAGGCAGGCAGTCCCATCTCGCCACCCTGGCCGGATATCGTGATCGCGTCAGGCAGACGCACCGTGGCCTATCTCAGGCGGATCAAGCAGGAAGCCGGATCGCGGACACCCACCGTTTTTCTCAAGGACCCACGCACCGGAACGGGTGCCGCCGATGTCATCTGGGTGCCACAGCATGACAAATTGCGCGGCACGAATGTGACTGTAACGCTGACCTCGCCTCACCGCATCTCGCCAGAACGGCTGGCCGAAGCGTTGCGACAAAAACCGTCCTGGCTCGCACCAGACAACACGACCGTCGGGATTATCCTCGGCGGCGACAGCCAGCACCACCGCTTCACCCCGCAGGACATCGAGCGTCTTGTCAGCGATCTGACTGGGCTGACACAGGCTGGAGCCAATCTCATCGTCACGCCATCGCGCCGCACGCCAGCGGCTCTTGCCAGCGCGGTCCGCAAACTCTGCGCCGATACCGGCGGTTTCTTTTGGGATGGCTCAGGCGAAAACCCCTATCTCGCGATCCTCGCCCATGCCGATCATCTCGTGGTCACGGCAGACAGCGTAAACATGCTGGGCGAGGCTTCTGCCACGGGCAAGCCGATCCATCTCTTCACGCCAACTGGCGGGCACACGAAAATATCATCCTTCGTGAGCGGTCTTGTGCAGCACGGAGCTGTGCGTCCGCTGTCCGGCGCTCTTGAAACATGGTCCTATGACACCCTAGATGCCACTCCGGTCATCGCGATTGCCGTAGCGAAAGCCTATGCAGCGATGCGCCGCCAGAATTCCGGAAAGATGCCATGACCACCAAGACAGAACACCGCAAAGTCATCATCGTCGGATCCGGCCCTGCCGGGTACACCGCTGCGGTCTATGCCGCGCGTGCCATGCTGAAGCCGATGCTGATCTCGGGTTTCGAGCCGGGTGGCCAGCTGATGATCACGACCGATGTCGAGAATTATCCCGGTTTTGCCACGGCGATTCAGGGGCCATGGCTGATGGAGCAGATGAAGGCGCAGGCCGAGCATGTCGGCACCGAGATGATCTCCGATCACATCACGGCGGTCGACTTGAAGCAGCATCCGTTCCGCCTGACCGGCGATAACGGCCAGACCTACACAACCGATGCATTGATCATCGCCACCGGCGCCAAGGCGAAATGGCTGGGCATTCCGTCGGAGGAAAAATTCAAGGGTTTCGGCGTTTCGGCCTGCGCGACCTGCGACGGCTTTTTCTACCGCAACAAGGATGTGGCGGTCGTCGGCGGCGGCAATTCGGCAGTCGAGGAAGCGCTTTATCTCGCCAACCTCGCGTCGAGCGTCACCCTCATTCATCGCCGCCGCGAGTTGAAAGCCGAACGCATCCTGCAGGACCGCCTGTTCAAGCATCCCAGGGTCAAGATCATTTGGGACAGTGCGGTCGAGGAGATTTGCGGCGAGGATAACCCGCTGGGTGTCACGCATCTCAAGATCAAGAACGTAGTGACGGGCGGTGTCAGCGATCTGAAGGTCCATGGCCTGTTCGTCGCCATCGGACACGTGCCTGCATCGGACCTGTTCAAGGGGCAGGTCGATGTACGTCCCAACGGTTATATCCAGACCGCTCCCGATTCCACAGCCACCAACATCGAAGGCGTGTATGCGGCGGGCGATGTGGCGGATGATGTCTATCGTCAGGCCGTGACGGCGGCGGGGCTTGGTTGCATGGCGGCGCTGGAGGCCGAACGCTGGCTGCATGCGCAGGAGAGCCTGAAGCAGGCGGCGGAATGATCTCGCGACGCTTTCTTCTTGCGGGTTCCGGCGCACTTGCCGTCACCGGTCTGACGCGGGAAGCCGCAGCGCGCGTCCTGCATCTGCCGTCGGAACTGGCCAGCGAAGTGCTGACTCTGCCCGGCCGGATCATTCTCGGCAATCCGCGCGGTGATGCCACGATGATCGAGTTTTTCGATTACAACTGCCCCTATTGCAAACGCACAGCGGCAGAGATCAAGCCGCTGCTCAGCGCCGACAAAGGCCTTCGCTACGTACTGATCAACTACGCCATTCTCGGCGAAGCCTCGATCGAGGCCTCGCGCGTGGCACTGGGGCATTCCATGCAGAAAACACCGGGCGGCTATCTCGCGCTCCACGAGGCCCTGTTCAGACTGCGCGGTCGCGTCGATGCCGGGCGTGCCGTCACAACCGCCGTTGAACTGGGCGCGAACCGCGAGAAACTCATCAAAGATGCCGACAGCGACAAGGTGACGGATGCGCTGGTGCTGGCCTCGCGGCTCGGCGAAAATCTCGGCCTCACGGCAACGCCGTCCTTCGTGGCCGGACGCGAAGCCGTGGTGGGGTATGTCGATCTGGCGGGCAAGCAGAAGGCACTGGCTAATCTCAGGCGGTGCGAGGCGCTGAGTTGCTGAGAGACTGGCGGTCATAGAAAACCAAGCTTGCGCCATTTATACAATTGAAATCAGTTGCCTAATTTTTTGGTTCAAGGCGCAATGCCAAGGAGTATAATCGGTACTGCAGGAATACCACGACCTTGCCTCAACACGTTAAATAGGTCGCGCTCAAAATATGCTACGCCGGAAGACATTTGTGCTTCCATTTGCTTCATGGGAACAATCTCAATTCCAACGTCGATATCGTCATTAACAAAAAATGACATGTGCTTAACGAACAAATCGTGCGCTACGAAAGCATACTTGCCGAGTTGAATTTCTACCGCCACTCGATCTTTAACAAAATCAGTCTGATTATACGTTTCCAGCGGCTCAAGGCCCCGTTTTACAATTTCAGCTTTTTGCTGGGACGGGGGCAGCCGAACGATGTGTTTTACGCATTCGATATCTTGGCACAACCAATTCTTTGTGCGCTTCTCTTTCCACCCTTTCGATTCAAATTCATGCTCAAACGCCTTATTCATGGCAACTGGCGATAATAAAATCTTGCCAGCTTTCGTTTTTTCTTTCGACACCTTGGTCCGGCACGCTTCTGCGTCAACCGCTGCAATTGCCGCTTCGACTTCCGCCCAGATATGGGGCTTATGATACATCAGGAACTCAAAGCCATTCAAATGGCTATGCCTTTGAATAATCTTCACTTATGTCCACCATTCGGCTTCGAAGGGTCATAGACGGGACGATACATTGGCCTTGTCTTTAGCGTTCCCGCCCTGAGATCGCTCACTCTTGTCCAAGCACAATCTACATATTCTTCAACTACATCACAGCCTATTCCTTGTCTTCCATGCTTTAAGGCAGCAATAATCGACGAGCCAACGCCGACATAAGGATCAAAAACTATATCGTTTACGTTTGTTAATGCTAAGACGAATCTTTCAACTAACTCTACGGGAAATTGGCACGGATGTATTGTTTTTTCTACATGATTATTTTTTACATTTGGGATACTCCAAACATCTCCAGGATTTTTACCAAGGGGATTTCCAGATAGTTGTCCAATTTTTGGTCCTTTAAAATGTTTTTTATTTGGATATTTTGATGGTATACGAATGCTGTCAAGATTAAAATCGTAATCATTGTTTTTTGTAAACCAAAGGACTGTCTCGTATCGGCCAGAAAGTCTTCTTGTACAATGGAGTCCATGTTCAAAATGCCATACAATCCTATTTCTTAGTTTTAAATCATGATCTTTAAATATATTATAAAGAATGATATCGAGAGGAAATATTTCTCCATTTACAACGTGATTTCCAACTTGCCAGCAGATTGATCCATTATCGTCAAGGATGCGGATACATTCGGAAATAACTTTCGACTGGTCACTTATATAATGATGGAGACTTGTTTTTTTTTCATATTCCTTACCAATGTTATAAGGAGGCGAAGTGATGATCAATTTAACCGATTTCTCCGGCATTGAGCGCATAAGTTCAAGATTGTCCTGTCGAGCGATATGGACATCGCCCGGCACCGAGTGTGTGTAACGTGGCGTTTTGAACAGCATTTTGATGCCCTCCGAGTTCTGTATATGTTCCGGTGTTTTGGCGTTGTCAATTCGCGAAGTTGAACACGGAGCGCACCCGTATTGGCTTCCTGTGGAAATATCTCACCGCCCCAGCAGCCGCTCCAGCTTCGCCTTCTGGCTGGCCTTGCTCTCCTGAATGTCGATGGTGCCACTGAACACACCCTCGCCATTGAACAGATAGACCGCCGAGGTATGGTTCATCGTGTAGCCCGATGATGTCGGCACCTTCTGGTAGAAGGCCGCGAATTGCTTCGCGAGTCCCGGTAGCGTTTCCATCGTGGGAATCAGGCCTAGAATGCGAGCATCGAAGGCCGAGAGATAATTGGCCAGCAGATCAGCCGTATCCCGCTCCGGGTCCACTGTGATGAACAGGATGCGGAAATCCTTCAGCTTCGCGGCCAGAGGTCCCTTGTCCAGTTCATCCATCAGCGCGGTCATTTCGGTCAGCGTGCCCGGACAGATATCCGGGCATTGTGTGAAGCCGAAGAACAGGCCATACGGCCTGCCCTTCAACGTAGCGCTGTCCAGCACACCGCCTTTGGCCTGCGCCAGCTGGAAGGCACCGCCGATGCGCCCTCCCGCAGCTTGATCCGGCTTTGGTTGCGGCGTCAGCAGCACGAAGGCGATAAGGAGGCCCAGACCGGCAACCGCGGCCCAGGAACCGTAGCGGATGAATTTGAGAGGACTCATGGCGGTCTCCTCAGTTGGTTTTGGCTGGAGCGTGATCATGATGATCATGCTCGCCGCCCCGCGCGCCCATACTTTCCACCGCGAAATCGACCTCGATGCGACCGGCCTTCTCAAAGACAAGCTCACCCTTCAGGCGATCCTTTTCTTTCAACCCATCCTTCAGGCCGATGAACATAAGATGGAAACCGCCGGGCTTCAGTTCCACGGTCTCGCCCGGTTTGATATCCAGACCCTTGGGCAATTCGCGCATCTTCATCACACTACCTTCATGCGCCATTTCATGCACCTCGGTGCTGGTGGAACCAATGAAGGTCGCGGAAACAAGCCGGTCCGGTGTGGAGCCCTTGTTGGTGATCTTGAGAAATCCACCCGCGACACGGGCGGAAGGTGGTGTTGCCCTCGTCCAGGGATGGCCGATCTCGAGATTGCCGATCTTGTAGCTGTGGGCTTTTGTTACGGGTGCGAAGACGGCAAGCAGAACAGTGCTGGTGGCGGCGATGATGGCCGCGCGACGTGTGAATGACATGGGATATTCCTGATCAGAAAGACGATAGTGAAAGCCGGTAAACCAGCCAGTGGAATTTGTTTCGATCAGGAAACGGGCGGCCCGGTGGCAGGGGGCAGCCGAAGCTGCGACAAAAGGGCGGAGGGTCCGGTATCGGCGGGGAAAAGTGCAGCTGAAAAGATACATGCACCGGGCTGAGCCTCCGCCAGGACGGGCGCAGCTCCAAGGGCCGGCATGCAATGATCGCAAACTCCGCCTCCAGTCTTGGCGGAAAGCCCGTCGATGCTGTCACCCGGAGCGCAGACAGGCAGCGACGCGAAACCCGCCGCTACATTCACGCGCTCCTGTGCCGCAAGACTGCGGCTGGTCAGAAGCGCCAGTGGTCCAAGCGCCATGGCAAGAATGGCGAACAGCGCCATCCATTCCCGAAACAGCTTGTGGAAACCCCGCGAATGCATGTCACGGATTTAGGCCGACCTGGCCCCTGCGTCCATAGGCAAACGGTCGCGCTTCATGGCGGCCCTTTCATGCCCGCCTCTCGGCATGTATGGAGACCCATGCCTATGACACTCTCCACAGCCGACCTCCGTCTTGCCTCAAGCGAATTGCTGACCATCCGGGATTTCCTGCGTTTCGCCGTCAGCCGGTTCAATGCGGCAGGCCTCGTGCATGGCCATGGTGTCATGACGGCGCTGGACGATGCGGCCTTTCTCATTCTCGAAACGCTGCATCTGCCCGTCGATCAACTGCAGCCATGGCTCGATGCGCGGTTGCTTCCTGCGGAGCGCAAGGTGCTGGCGGATGTTATCGAGCAGCGCGTGACGACGCGCAAACCGTCGGCCTATCTGGTGCAGAAAGCCTATATCCAGGGCGTACCCTTCTATGTGGACGAGCGGGTCATTGTGCCGCGGTCTTACCTTGGCGAAATGCTGGCGGGAGAACTGGCCGATCAACTCTTTGGCTCCGAGGATGGCAGCCTGATCAGCGCACCTGAGAACGTGACGCGCATTCTCGATCTCTGCACCGGCTCGGGATGTCTCGCCATTCTGGCCGCCATGCGCTTCCCGTTGGCAACGGTGGACGCCGTGGAGCTGTCGGCTGATGCGATGGCCGTCGCGCAGAAGAACATCGCCGATCACGGTCTGCAAGACCGCGTGCGGGTGCTCAAGGGCAATCTGTTCAAGCCAGTCAAAAACGAGCGCTATGATCTGATCATAGCCAATCCGCCCTATGTGGCACGGGACGTGGTTGAGGCATTCCCGGCGGAATATGCAGCCGAACCGCGCATGGCTCATCTCGGTGGTGATGATGGTCTTGATCTGGTGCGCAAGATCATTGCAGGTGCGGTGGCGCATCTCACGCCAGACGGTGGATTGCTGTGCGAGATCGGCGAGGATCGTGACATTCTGGAATCGGAGTTTCCCGACATGCCCTTCCTCTGGCTGGACAGCGCAGAAAGCGAAGGCGAGGTGTTCTGGCTTCAGTTTCTTTCTTCTCCCTAGGGAGAAGGTGGTTGCCGTTTGGCGACCGGATGAGGGTGAACCCCTGAAGCTGGGATTTGCCCTCATCCGTCATGCCAGTGCAGACAAATTTATGCAGTCTGCAAAATTTGCTGCGGCATGACACCTTCCCCCACGGGGGAAGGAAGCGATACCATGCACTTCCCCTCACCCACTCCCCCTGCTAGAGCGCTGCCAACGCAAGGAGTTCCCTGAGCATGCGGACAGCAGCCGTGAAACGCGACACAGCGGAGACGCAAATCTCCCTCGCGATCAACCTCGATGGAACCGGCAAGGCCGAGATCGCCACGGGCGTCGGTTTTCTCGACCACATGCTGACGCTGCTTTCGCGCCATTCTCTCATCGACATGACGATCAAGGCCAAGGGCGATCTCGAAGTCGATGATCACCATACGGCGGAAGATATCGGCATTGCGCTGGGTCAGGCTTTCAAGGAAGCGCTTGGCGACAAGAAGGGCATCACGCGCTACGCTGATTGCTTGATGCCGATGGACGAGACGCTGACGCGTGTTGCGGTGGATATCTCGGGTCGGCCATTTCTGGTGTTCCGCACGGCTTTTCCCACCCAGAAGATAGGCACTTTCGATTCTGAGCTGGTGCGCGAGTGGTTCCAGGCTTTCACGATGAATGCCGGCCTGACCTTGCATGTGGAAACGCTTTATGGTGCCAACAGCCATCATATCGCCGAAAGTTGCTACAAGGGTCTGGCCCGGGTCCTGCGCCAATCGGTGGCGGTGGATGCCCGCATGAAGGACAGGGTGCCTTCAACCAAAGGGACATTGTCAACGTAATGGCGATCTACACCGTTCATCTCCCGCCTGAGGCCATCACCGCTGACGATGTTGCGGAAAAGGCTGTCTTCGTGAAAGAGGGCTTCGCCATCTTCGGCTTTGCTTTTACCGGGCTCTGGCTGCTTGCCAAACGCTTGTGGCTGCCTGCCATTGCCTATGGCGTGCTGTTCGGCCTTGTCTCGCTGGCGTTCTGGCAACTTGCCCTGCCGCGCCTTGCCTATGGCGGCGTGACGGCGCTGATGGGATTGCTCATCGGCCTTGAGGGCCACGAATGGATGCGCCGCAATTTCGCACGGCTTGGCTGGACGCATGCAGGCACAGTCAGCGGGCCTTCGCTCGATGAATGCGAACGGCGGTTTTTCAAGGACTGGACAGCTTCGCAAGGCGCAACGAAGCCTGTGCAGGGCATGCCGCCATCGCCATCCGTAACACCACCACCCGCAGGCGTGCTCGGCATCTTCCCGACGTCGCGGGGACAGGCGTGAGGCAAGTATGAGAGTTGCGCTGATCGACTACGGCGCAGGCAATCTCCATTCCGCAGGCAAGGCGCTGGAACGTGCCATGGCCGATGCCGGGATCGCGGGCAGCGTCACCATCACGGACGACGCGGAGATCGTTGGCGAGGCCGACCGCATCGTGCTGCCCGGTGACGGGGCCTATGCGGATTGCATGACGCATCTCACAGCCGCGCCCGGTATGGTGGAAACGCTGGAAAAGCGTGTGCGCCACGACGGCGTGCCGTTTCTGGGCATCTGCGTCGGCATGCAGTTGCTGGCGACACAGGGTACCGAGTACGGCGTGACTAAAGGACTGGGCTGGCTGCCCGGCTCCGTGGACCGCATCAGGCCGGTCGATCCCGCCCTGAAGGTGCCGCACATGGGCTGGAACACGCTGGACGATCACAAGCCGCATGCGCTCACCCATGGCATCGCACTGGGCGAGCATGGCCTGCACGCCTATTTCCTGCATGCCTATCACTTGATGGCGGACAATGAGAATGACGTAATCGCCCGCGCCAGCTACGGCGCGCCTGTGACGGCCATCGTGGCGCGGGACAATATCGCGGGCGCGCAATTTCATCCCGAGAAAAGCCAGAAGCTCGGACTGGCGCTGCTGGCGAATTTCCTCAGGTGGAAGCCGTGATTCTCTATCCCGCCATCGATCTCAAGGAAGGCCGCTGTGTCCGTCTGCGCCAGGGCGACATGGCGCAGGCCACCATCTTCAACAACGATCCCGCAGCGCAGGCCGCAAGCTTCGAGGCGGATGGGTTTACGTGGCTGCATGTCGTCGATCTCGACGGGGCTTTTGCGGGCAAGCCGATAAATGCGGCTGCTGTGGATGCCATCCTCGCGCGGGTGTTGTTTCCCGTTCAGCTCGGCGGTGGTATCCGCGACATGGCGACGGTCGAGGGCTGGCTGGCCAAGGGCATCGCCCGTGTCATCATCGGCACAGCGGCAGTGCGCGATCCGGAATTCGTGAAGCGGGCGGCAAAGGCCTTCCCCGGCAAAGTCGCCGTCGGCATTGATGCGCGGGATGGCATGGTGGCCGTCGAGGGCTGGGCCGAGACATCGGCGCTCTCTGCGCTCGATCTGGGTCGTAGCTTCGAGGATGCAGGCGTCGCCGCCATCATCTACACCGACATTGCGCGCGACGGCATGTTGCAGGGGCTGGATATGACGGGGACGCGAGGACTGGCGGAGGCTTTGTCCATTCCGGTGATCGCCTCAGGCGGATTGGCCTCGATTGATGATGTGAAGGCGCTGATACAGCCGGAAAACCGCAGGATCGCCGGAGCGATCACGGGCCGAGCGCTGTATGATGGTCGGCTGGATGCGCGGGAAGCGCTTGAGGTGATCAGCTGCGGAATTCCCAGGGGTTGAAGGTTCGGACACCAAAGATAGTGAAGTCTCTTATATTACGTGTGGCGACAGTCAGGTCATGCCTGAGTGCGGCTGCAGCAATCAGTGAATCACCCGTCATGTTTGAATTTGGCAGCGCCAGGCTGGCGTGGATGCGGACTGTCTCGATGTCGATCAACAGGATGCGTTCGCCGAACAGCTGGATCACCGTTCCCTCAATCCAGTTGATCAATTCACGTTCGACCAAGGGGTTCGTTTGCTTCAGGCGGTAAGCACCAAAATAAAGCTCCCGGATTGTAACGACGGACAGATACAGACCACTGACGGGCTGGGCCACAAACCATTCCGCTACGGCTTTGTCCCTCCGTCTGGCATTGCGGACTTCCGATATGACATTTGTGTCGGCAAGGTACATCAGTTAAAATCAACTTCCCGGAAGCTGATCTGAAGACGGGGAAACTCCACATCGATATCGGACGCATTCGGGTCCGTCAGTGCCTCAAGTGCATTCTGCGGACGATTGGGCAAGGCCGGTTTCTTCGCAAACTCTTCATGCCGCATCAGCACATAGCTCGGCTTGCCCCGCTCCGTGATGATGACGGGGCCGTCCTTAGCCGCACGCTTGGCCCGGCTGACATGCTGATTGAACTCGCGGGATGTCATGGTTGATGTGCGCACGGGATCTCCGTCAATGTAGGATCAATCCTACATTGAAAATTCCCGCTTTGAAAGCAGCATCAACCCCAGCGGTGCAGCTCCGCCCCGTGGCGCTTCAGCCAGGCTTCCGCCCGCTCGTAGTCCGGGAAGATCGAGGCCACCACGCGCCAGTAGCGGCTGGAATGGTTCATCTCGACCCGGTGTGCCACCTCGTGGGCCGCGAGATAATCCAGCACGAACGGTGGTGCCAGAACCATGCGCCATGAGAAGGACAAGGAGCCATCCGACGCGCAGGAGCCCCAGCGGCTGACGGTGTCCTTGATCGATATCTTCTTGATGCTCACGCCCAGTTTCGCGGCATGGCGGCGGGCGGCTTCGTCGATATCCCGCCGGGCCTCGCGCTTGAGCAGATCGCGCACGCGCCGGGCAATGAAAGAGGCTTCTCCCGCCACAGCGATCACCGGCGTGCCATCAACACCGCTTTCGGTCCAGGCCCCGCCCCGGCTTGCGGGCCGATGCACGATGGCGTGCTGGACGCCCCTCAGAGGCACCAGCGCTCCGGGTGTGAAATCCACCATATCAGGCAGTTTCTGGAAACGCGCCGCCAGCCATCCACCGTGGCGTGCCGCGAAATCTTTCGCTGTCGCCATGCTGCCGCGCGAGGGCATGGTCAGCACAGCTTCGCGTGTCGCGGCCTTGACGCGCAGGGTGTAGCGCCGGGCCTGCGCGGTCCGGCGGATGATCACGGGGTAGACGTGCCCCAGATGATGGACCTCAATCCTCTCCTCGGAAGGCGGATCGATAAGCCTCAGGATGCGCTGCAGCATGAGGATAACCTAGGCGAATCGCGGCTGATTCGCGAGAGCGTTACTCCGCCGCGTATCGTGTGGTGACCAGCACTGGCTTCTGGCGTGTCTTCGCAACAGTTACCGTGTTGTTCTTCGCCATGAAACCCTTGATCGCAGGCGCGATTTCCTTGCGGAAGCGCGAGCCGTTGAACACGCCATAATGGCCGACATCCTTCTGCAGGTGATAGAGCTGCTTGTCCTTCGGCAGGTTCACACACAAGTCATGCGTCGCCTTGGTCTGGCCAACACCTGAAATATCGTCGTTCTCGCCCTCGACTGTCATCAGGGCGCAGCGACGGATGGCCTTGAGGTCAACCGGCGTGCCGCGATGCGTCAGCGTGCCGTTGGGCAGCGCATGCTTGACGAAAACTGCATCGACCGTCTGCAGGTAGAACTCCGCCGTCAGGTCCATCACCGCGAGATACTCATCGTAGAAATCCTGGTGCTTGTCAGCGGAATCACCGTCACCGCTTACGAGATGGCTGTACATGTCCCAATGCGCCGTCATGTGGCGGTCGACGTTCATGGCCATGAAGCCCGAAAGCTGCAGGAAGCCGGGATAGACATCGCGGTAGAAGCCGGGATTGGGGAACGGCACCTTGATGATGCAGTTCTTCTGGAACCAGTCGATGCCGCGCTCTTCCGCCAGCTTGTTGACAGCGGTGGGACTTTTGCGGGTATCGATGGGGCCGCCCATCAGCGTCATGGAAAGCGGAACAGACGGGCTGTCTTTGGCTTCCATCAGCGCCACGGCGGCAGCAACGGGCACTGACGGCTGGCAGACAGCCATGACATGCACATCAGGACCAATCAGTTCGAAAATCTCGATCATGTAGTCGATATAATCGTTGAGATCGAAATGGCCGTCCGCCATCGGCACCATGCGGGCATCGATCCAGTCCGTGATGTAGACCTCATGCGTGGGCAGGAATGCTTCCACCGTGCCGCGCAGCAGCGTGGCATAATGGCCGGACATGGGGGCCACGATCAGTACCTTGGGCTGCGCTGGCATTTTCGATGGCAGCAACCGGTCAAAATGCAGAAGCTGGCAGAACGGCTTCCTCCAGATGATCCGCTCGGTGACAGATACCTCCTTGCCGTCCACGACTGTGAAAGGCAGGTCAAAGGCCGGTTTACCGTAGCGCCGTGTCGCGCGCTCGAACATCTCGGCGGAAGCTGCCATGGTGCGGCCCAGCTGCGTATGCGTCAGCGGATTGGCAGGGTTGGCGTAGAAGAGCTTGGTGGCTTCTGCCATGGCGCGGGCCGGAGCCATGGCCATGAATGTGGACTCATAGAAGAAATAGAGACTGCGATTCATTCCGGTCTGCCCCATGCCTCTGTTCGGCCGACCTTGATGGCGGGCCTTACGGTTGTGGTCTCAGCTTCCTCCCGGGAAGCCTTTGCAGGCCAGCCGTATCTCTTTTATTGCAGTGCACACTATTTGGTTTCCAGCCTCTATTCAACCACTCAGGCCGTTAATGGGTTCTTACGTATGGGGAAAATCGGTAAGTTGGCACTCTATCGCGTGATTATCAGGGGCGAGCAGGTACTTTCCCGTGCCATTCCTTCCACGCCAGAACGGCAATGAGGAAGGCCGCGTGCAGATTCAGCACCGCAATCCCCAGTCCAACCACCACATCCGGCCAGACCGAGGTCCAGAACGCGGTGATCACGGCGGCGATCACGATGGCGATATTGGCGATGGCGTCGTTGCGGGTGGAAAGCCACACGCCCTGATGGGCGGAATCGCCCTTGCGGTGCGGCAGCAGGATGAAGGCGCAATAGACATTCACGGCAAGCGCCAGAAGGCCGATGGCCCCCATGGGCAACGGATCGGGCGGCAGGCCTTCCAGCAACTGGTTGATCGTCTTCCAGGCGATCCACACACCGGGCACGAACATCAGGAACGCCGTCATTGCCCCGAAAGCCGCGCGGGGCCGATGGCCCAGCCCGATCAGCGCGATGGCCAGCACATAGGTCACGGAATCCTCGAGAAAATCGATCGCATCCGCCATCAGCGCGATGGAATTGGCGTAGAGCGCTCCGCCGACCTCCACGAACATCATGATGAAATTCAACAGGGCTGCGATGATCAGCGCCCGGCGGTAAGACATCGGCGCAATGTGTTCAGGGTCTTGTGACGTCACGGAATGGCCCTGTTGATGGCTTGTTGCAGGATGGCTTGCGGCTGCGGAGATTCGCACGCTACCATAAGTACAAAGCAAATCGACGGGGGAAACAGCGATGACAAAGCGTTTGCAAGGCAAGACGGCCGTGGTGACGGCGGCGGGACAGGGCATCGGCCGCGCCATCGCCGAGGCTTTCGTGCGCGAGGGTGCCACGGTGTTTGCGACCGACCTGAATGTCGTGCTGCTGGAAGGGTTGGCCAAAGCCAAGAAGCGCAAGCTTGATGTTCGCTCCACCAGGGCCGTGCAGGCCTTCGCGGAGAAGGTTGGCCCCATCGATATCCTGGTCAATGCGGCGGGCTACGTCCATCATGGCACGGTGCTGGATTGCTCCGATGCCGACTGGGATTTCTCCTTTGATCTCAATGTGAAATCCATGCACCGCACCATTCAGGCCTTTCTGCCGGGCATGCTGGAGCGGGCAAATGCGACCGGCCATTCGGCCTCCATCGTCAACATCGCATCGGGGGCAGGATCGGTGCGCGGCATCCCCAACCGCTATGCCTACGGCGCGACCAAAGCCGCCGTGATCGGCCTCACCAAGGCGGTTGCCGCCGATTACATCAAACGCGGGATACGCGCCAACGCCGTCTGCCCCGGCACGATCCAGTCGCCGTCGCTCGACGGCCGCATCCGCGATCTGGCCGCGCTCACCAAGGTGACCGAAGCGCAGGCCAGACAAGCCTTCATCGACCGCCAGCCCATGGGGCGGCTGGGCACGGCGGAGGAAATCGCCATGCTGGCGGTGTATCTGGCGAGTGACGAGGCGAGTTACACGACCGGGCAGATCCATCTGGCGGATGGCGGGTTTGCGTTGTGAGGGGTTGATATATCACACAAAGTGTTATATCTAGGGATGGCAGGATGAAAGTTTTCAAGACTCGCACCTTTCACCGGTTCTATCTCAAGAGCGGCATTTCCGATGCGAGTCTGTGTGAGGCCGTTATCCGGCTGTTACGGGGGCAAGTCGATGCAGAGCTTGGCGGTGGCCTGGTGAAGCAGCGCATAGCCCGGCCCAATGAAGGGCGGTCAGGAGGCTTCAGATCGGTGATCGTCTATCTGGCAGGACGCAGCGCGACATTCGCCTTTGGATTTGCCAAGAACGAGCGGTCCAATATCAACAAGACGGAACTCGCGGCCTTCAAGCTTTTCGCCCAAGGGCTTGACCATTTTAAGCAAGCGGACTGGGATCGAGCCATCCTGCTAAAGGAACTGATCGAGGTGACATGCGATGACAATGAAAAAAACCAGTAGAATCCTCGCGGAGATACACGAGACGGCAGCAGGCTTCGAGAAGGCGGGACTGATCGACAAAATCACGATGCGCCGGTTTGATGCTCTTTGTGTCACATCACCCGAGTTGCTTGAACCGGAATCCATCCGGGCGATCCGCGAGAAAGAGGCTGTCTCCCAGCCCGTCTTCGCCTCGTATCTCAACGTCTCAAAAAACCTCGTCTCCGACTGGGAACGCGGCGTCAAGCGGCCGGGTGGTCCGGCTTTGCGACTGCTGGCGATTGTCAGGCGGAAGGGGCTGGAGGCGATTGTTTGAGCGGGGTGAATATTTTGGCAAAAGATGAGTTTAGGCTGTGAGCGTCAACCTAAACTGGGATGAAGTCCGCAGACTTCTGGAAGACCTGTATCAGGCAACGGACCGCCTTGAAGAATTGTTCCCAGGGCGAAAGTTCACGCTGGACGGCCATCTCGTCGGAAGCTTGGGTATTACGGGTATTACGGGGACAGCATATCAATTGCAGAATTCCCAGTCGGGGTATTACGGGGACAGTATTACGGGGACAGCATATCAATTGCAGAATTCCCAGTCGCATCGCGACTTCGCGCCGGATGAGGGCGAAGTGTCAGGCGATGACGATCCCGGCACGCATAAACTTCTCTGGCCCCACCGTCCTGCGTGCTTCGAGACGGCGCAAGAGCGCCTCCTCAGCATGAGGACCATTGAGGCTTGCGCGGGCGTCAGTGAGTAGGATTACCCCAGTATCGGACAATTCCCGAACACCCTCATGCTGAGGAGGCGCTCTTGCGCCATCTCGAAGCACGCACGACCTCCGGTGTGCTTTTGCCCCCCTACGTTCGCGAAAGTTGACAGTTGTCAACTTATTCCTATTTTCAACGAGCCACGCATGTTCCACCTGGCAGTGACGCCACAAAAAAAAGACCCGCCGAAACGGGCCTTGAAAGTTTAGGGAGGCGTCAAACAAGTGGACAGGAGCCACTCGACCCGCAAAAACTTGGGTAAATTCACAGTAACAAGGAAACCCTAATCAAGCGTTAACGAGGGGAATTTGTTCACCGTCTTGCGGGGAAGGCCGCAGGTGTGGCGTGAAAGCCTCACCGGGAGAGCGTGGATAGAACGATTCAATTCCAGCGGGCACCCCCTTCTCCCCTTGCGGGAGAAGGTGTCGTCGCGTCAGCGATGACGGATGAGGGGTGGTGCTGAACTCTGGGAATTGTCGCTTTTTACTGCACGGATGGTTCGGCGCTACCCCTCATCCGCCTGCCATCCGGCAGGCACCTTCTCCCGCAAGGGGAGAAGGAAAAACCATGCTCAAGCCGCCTTCTTCGCGCTCAGCAGGCCCTTGGCCACCATCAGCTCGGCGATCTGGATGGCGTTGAGCGCCGCGCCCTTGCGCAGGTTGTCGGAGACGCACCAGAAGGCCAGGCCGTTCTCGACCGTGATATCCTCGCGGATGCGGGAGATGTAGGTGTCGTCCTCGCCCGCCGCTTCATGCGGGGTCATATATCCACCGTTCTCGCGCTTGTCGATGATCTGGATGCCCGGCGCGGCGCGCAGCACAGCGGTCGCTTCCTCCACTGAAACCGGCTTTGCGCATTCGATGTTGACGGATTCCGAATGCCCCACGAACACCGGCACGCGCACGCATGTGGCGGTCAGCTTGATCTTGGGATCGAGGATCTTCTTCGTCTCCGCCATCATCTTCCACTCTTCCTTGGTGTAGCCGTCCTCCATGAAGACATCGATGTGGGGGATGACATTGAAGGCGATGCGCTTGGTGAACTTGCGCGTTTCCGGCTGCTTCACCGAGAAAATCGCGTGCGTCTGGCTCATCAGTTCGTCCACGCCTTCCTTGCCGGCACCTGAAACCGACTGGTAGGTCGAGACGACGACGCGCTTAATCTGGAAGCGATCATGCAGCGGCTTCAGCGCCACCACGAGCTGCGCCGTTGAGCAATTGGGGTTGGCGATGATGTTCTTCTTCGAGAAGCCATAGATAGCCTCGGGATTCACCTCGGGCACGATCAGTGGCACATCCAAATCGTAGCGCCAGGCCGAGGAATTATCGATCACGACGCAGCCCTGCTGGCCGATCTTCGGCGACCAGAGCTTCGAGATATCGCCACCCGCTGACATCAGGCAGATATCGGTGCCGCGAAAATCATAATGCTCCAGCGCCTTCACCTTCAGCGTCTTGTCACCGAAGGAAACCTCCTGCCCGATGGAGCGCTGCGAGGCCAGCGCCACCACTTCGCTCACCGGAAAAGCGCGCTCGGCAAGAATGTTGAGCATTTCACGGCCCACATTGCCCGTGGCACCTGCAATTGCGATCTTGAAACCCATAATCACTGTCCTGACTGTCGAAAAAGAGTTGAACTCTTGATGGTCTCCCCCGGAACCTGATCCGGAAGGCTCTCGCCGCCGGACCCTGACCTGTCCCCCGCCGGGGGAGTTCCCGAGATCGAGGCAGACGTCAGCCTTTCGTCACGCCTTTCGGCGTGGCGGTGGTTTTGGTCGTTGTTTTTGTAGCGACAAAACGCATGGGTGAGATCCGCGAACCGGCGGAAAGCCGGATGCTGCGCTGCAGAAGCAACGAAAGTGGCGTTTTGTCAATATGCGCGGGCATTTGAAAGACAGCTCACAGATGTGCTTCTGCTCAATATCCAGTCGCCAGAGCGGTATTTTCTGCTATTGCACGGTTCATGAGCGCCTTCACACTGAGCGATCTGGAAATCATCGTCCGTGCACGCGCTGCTGCGTCGCCGGAAGATTCCTACACGGCCCGGCTGCTGAAAGACGGCATCGAGCGCGCCGCCAAGAAGCTGGGCGAGGAAGCGGTGGAGGCTGTGATCGCGGCCATCGCCGACAAGCCGGAGGAGCTGACGAACGAGGCCGCCGACGTGCTCTATCACCTGCTGGTGGTGATGCATGGCATGAACATTCCGCTGACCGCCGTGATGGACGAGTTGCAGCGTCGCACGCAGCAAAGCGGCCTGGCCGAAAAGGCCTCCCGCAAGGTTTTGTGACCGATGGATCAGAAATTCACGGATCAGCTGCTGGAGCAACCCAATCCCTACCGTGTTTTCACGCGCAAGGAATGGTCGCAACTGCGTGCCGACACGCCGCTGACGCTGACAGTCGACGACCTGGTGCGGCTACAATCCGTCAATGATCCGATTTCGGTGGAGGAGGTCGTGGCGATCTACCTGCCGCTGTCGCGCCTGCTCTCGCTTTATGTCGCGGCCACGCAAGGGCTGTTCAAGGCGACGCAGCGCTTCCTGATGGCGGAGGACGGCAAGGCTCCCTATGTCATCGGCGTGGCGGGCTCCGTGGCAGTGGGCAAATCGACGACGGCCCGCGTGCTCAAGGCGCTGCTCTCGCGCTGGCCCAACACGCCGAAAGTGGAACTGGTCACCACCGACGGCTTCCTGCTGCCCAACGCGGAATTGCAGCGCCTTGGCCTGATGGAGCGCAAGGGTTTCCCCGAAAGCTATGATGCGTCGGCTATCGTGCGGTTTCTATCCGCCGTGAAGGCGGGCGAGCGTAACGTGAAGGCCCCGACCTATTCACACCTGAGCTATGATGTGCTGCCGGGCGAAAGCGTTACGGTAGACCGGCCGGATATCTTGATTTTCGAAGGATTGAACGTGCTGCAGCCGGGCAGACTGGCCAGGGATGGCCGTGCCATCGCCTTCGTCTCGGATTTCTTTGATTTCTCGATCTATCTCGATGCTGCGGAAGACAATCTCCGTGAATGGTATATCGAGCGCTTCATGCGTCTGCGTCTGACAGCCTTCCAGGACCCACGCTCCTTCTTCCAACGCTACACAAAGCTGTCGGAAAAAGATGCGCTCGGAGTGGCGACCGGCCTTTGGGAGAAAATCAATCTTCCCAATCTAAGAGAGAACATCCTGCCCACGCGTCCGCGCGCCAGCCTCGTGCTGCGCAAGGGTGCAAGCCATCTGATCGAAGACGTCGCACTCCGGAAGCTCTGACCCATGCATAAATCCATTGTATCCATCGTCTTTGGGCTGGCCCTGCTTTCCCCCGCTTTTGCCAAACCTGTCCCCACGACCTGCGGCGCGACCGATCTGATGCAGGCTATGGCAAAAGCCGAGCCCGAAACCCACCAGAAGATCATCGCGGCTGGGCGCCTTATCCCCAATGGGGATGGGATGCTGTGGCGGGTCGAAAAGCCCGGTGTGCAGCCGTCGTATCTCTTCGGGACGATGCATTCTACCGATCCAAGGCTTGATCGGCAGATGAATCGTATCCGTCCTTTGATCGCCCGCAGCGGCTCAGTCGCCGTGGAAATCAGCGAACTTGTGACACCTGGACTGAAAGACAAGGCGGCACAGCAGATCGCCATGGCGGGCGTGGCCCGCAGCGGCAATGCGCTGGAAGGCCTCTCGCCCCGGTCCAATCGGACGCTTGTCGAGGCTGCATTGCAGTCACGCGGCATATCCCCCGAACGCGCCGAGAGGTTTGAAACCTGGTTCCTCATCGTCGCGCTGTCCTCGCCGCAATGCGAGCGCGAACGGCGGGCTCTCGGCCTCATTTCGGTGGATGAAAAGATCGGCGTGGCTGGTGCCAAAGCCGGGAAGAATCCCGTCGGGCTGGAAAAGCTCGAAGACCAGATCGCGGTTCTGAGGAAGATCGGCGGGTTCAACCCTTCTATCGCCCTGATCGAGACTGCGCGCGGGGCCGCCCAGATCGCCAACATGCGCGAAACCATGACGCAGGCCTATATCGGCGACCGGCTGGGGGAGCTTACGGCCCTGTCGCGCATTGGCGAAATCCTGCGCGGCCAGAACCCGAATGAGACGTCAAGCTTCACACGATCCCTACTGGATGACCGCAATATCATCATGCGCGACCAGTCGAAACCGCTGATCGACAAGGGTGGTGCCTTTATCGCCGTTGGGGCCCTGCATCTGCCGGGCGATATGGGACTTGTGAGCCTCTACCGGCAGGCAGGTTACCGCGTCACCGTCGTCAAGTAAGCCGACTAATCTATCCTTATACTGATGAGATTTTTTTGGCTCCTCCGATAAATCTTTGTTTTGCCGCATTCTGGCCCAGCCACCGCCCCACTGCGACGCGATCTTGTGATTGTTGCCTCATGGCTCTGGTGACGGGGTTTCCGGACTTCGTCAGCCCCCCAGCCCCCCGGGGATCCTGGTCACCAGAGCCATACCGGACCACTATGGTTCGGGACTTGGGCGGTTAACTGGAAACAGTTAGCCGCCCTTTCTTTTGCCTGATGGACCAGCGCGATCACCAGCCTTGCCGGTCACCAGCCTTGCACAGCTTTCAGAATCGCTTCCGGCGTCGCTGGCGCATGCAAACGCGCACCCGCACCCTGCGCTGCCGCCTCGCAGGCATCCGCCATGGCGCAAAACACGGCGATGGCCAGCATCACCGGCGGCTCGCCCACCGCTTTGGACGCATAGATCGTGTCGCGGGTATTCATCCCGTCCCAAAGCGCCACCCGGAAATCAGCGGGAATATCAGACGCCACAGGGATTTTGTAGGTCGATGGCGCATGCGTACGCAGCCGTCCCTCACTGTCATAGACAAGCTCTTCCGTCGTCAGCCAGCCCATGCCCTGCACAAAGCCGCCTTCGATTTGGCCTATATCAATCGCCGGATTCAGTGACCGCCCGACATCATGCAGGATATCAACGCGCGCCACACGGTTTTCACCCGTCATCGCATCGATCTCCACCTCGGCGCAGCAGGCCCCATAAGCGAAGTAATAGAACGGATTGCCCGTCGCCTTCGCCCGATCCCAGGTTATATCCGGTGTGCGGTAGAACCCCGCCGATGACAGCGAAATCCGCGCCAGAACGGCTTTCTTTGTCAGTTCCCCGAATGGCAAACTGAAATCGCCCACGAAAACCATGCCATTCCGGAAGCGTACGCGGACCGGATCGACACCATAGATCTCCGCCGCGAATGCCGTGAGCCGCTCCTTGATGACGCGCGCCGCATTGCGGGCTGCCATGCCGTTGAGGTCAGACCCGGCGGAGGCAGCGGTTGGCGCTGTGTTGGGTACCTTGTCCGTGCGCGTCGAGGTGATCTTCACCCGCTCGATACCAACGCCAAACTCTTCCGCCACCACCTGTGCCACCTTCAGGAACAGCCCTTGGCCCATCTCGGTGCCGCCGTGGTTCAGCATGATGGAACCGTCCTGATAGACATGCACCAGCGCACCTGCCTGATTGAGGTGGCTCAGGGTGAAAGAGATGCCGAACTTGACCGGTGTCAGCGCCAGCCCACGCTTCAGGATAGGGCTGGACGCATTGAACGCCGCGATTGCCGCGCGGCGGTTGCGGTATTCCGATGTCTGCTCAAGTGTCTCGACAAGCGGCAGGATAATGTTGTCGGAGACCGTCTGCCCGTAAGGCGTCGTGTCTTTTCCCGGCTCATAGAAATTCGCCTTGCGCACATCAAGCGGGTCACGCCCCGTGGCCCACGCCATTCGATCGATCACCCGCTCCATGCCCAGCATGCCCTGCGGGCCGCCAAAGCCACGGAACGCTGTGTTGGACACGGTGTTGGTTTTCAGGCGTCGTGAGCGAATATTCAGTTCAGGCAGCCAATAGCTGTTGTCCGCATGGAACATTGTGCGGTCGACCACACCTGATGTCAGGTCCAGCGAACAGCCGGAGCGCGCATTGAATGTGGTTTGGATGCCCTCAATCCTGCCAGCGCCGTCGAAACCAACGGCATAATCCAACCTGAAATCATGGCGCTTGCCCGTGATCGCCATGTCAGCGTCCCGATCGAGCCGAAGCTTGCAGGGACGGCCAGTCTTGCGCGCTGCGAGCGCTGCAATCGCCGCCCATTGCGTGGCCTGGCTCTCCTTACCGCCGAACCCGCCGCCCATGCGCCGCACCTCAGCGACCACCGCATGGTCGGGCAGGCCGAGCACACGGGCCACGACGTGCTGAATTTCGGTCGGATGCTGTGTGGAGGAGATGACGTGCATGTCCTGCCCTTCGCCAGGAATCGCCAGCGCAATCTGCCCCTCGAGGTAGAAATGCTCCTGTCCGCCGATATGGAAAACACCAGAGAGCTGGTGCGCTGCCGCATTGATGGCCTTGCAGGCATCGCCGCGCACGAAGGCATAATCCGGCTGGACCATGCTGTTGGCGGCGATGGCATCGTCCACTGTGACCAGCGGCTTCACGGCAGCGATCTCGATCTTCGCGAGCCGTACGGCCCGGCGAGCGGCATCCCGCGTTTCGGCGACCACCGCGAAGAGCGGCTGCTGATGGAAAAGGATCTCGCTGTAGGCAAAAGCAGGTTCGTCACACGCCACGGGCGAAATGTCGTTCCGCCCCGGCACGTCCTTCGCGGTGATGATCGCGACAACGCCGGGATACGCCTCCACCGCCGACAGGTCCATTGAGAGCAACTTGCCCGCCGCTTTGGGTGACCCGCCGATGGCGAGATGAAGGCAACCTGCTGGTTCGGGAATGTCATCGATGTAGGGAGCGGAACCCTGCACATACAACACGGAGGAATCATGCGGGATCGGCTTGCGCACCACGGAGAGCGCATGTTCCGGTTTGTCATATTCCGCGACCGGTGGTTCGACGCCGAAGCCCTCAAGACGCATTGGACATCTCCATCGCTTTTGGCGCACGAATGCGGGTGTTCGCACCGCCGCCGATCTCGATCAGCGCCTTGGTCAGCAGCGCCTTCGCCATCTCGCCCCGATACCGCGCGGATGCCCGCATATCGTCGA
>JANPDL010000022.1:0-134280 GCA_031431475.1 Hyphomicrobiales bacterium | reverse complement strand
CCGCGATCCGGCGTCAGTCCGTGTTTTTCCAGCGCTATGATGCATTGCATGGCGGTAAACCCCGCGGTGCCGACCGCCATGGCGTGCGCGGGCGACATGGTTGCGGGCAGCGGCACCAGCCATTCGGATTTGAGCCGCGCCATCCCGGCATAGGCCCCATGATGCGTCTCGCCCACGCCGCACCCCGTGAGCACCACCTTGTCGCCCGGCTTGAAATCGGGGCTTGTGGAGGCCGTGACCTCGCCCGAGAGATCGATGCCGGGGATCAGCGGAAACTTCCGCACCACGGGTGCCTTGCCGGTCAGCGCCAGTCCATCCTTGTAGTTAACGGTGGAATTGAGGACGCGGATGGTGACATCGCCCTCCATCAGATCCGACTCGGTCAGGGTCTTGACACTGACCGTGTACTGCCCGTCCGGCTTGTCCACGACATACGCACGAAAACTGGTCATCCGGTTGTCCTCACCCTTAGGCTAATCCAGCTTTATGCCGGTTGCGGAACCGTTGGGGAAGGGGCCGGCTTCTCGACGATGGGCAGGTTGATCACGGCGGAGGCAAAGCCCAGCGCGATGGAGCCCCACCAGACAAGATTGTAGTTGCCGTACCATTCGTAGAACACGCCGCCGAGCCAGCCACCCAGAAAGCCGCCGACCTGATGGCTGAAGAAGGCGAATCCATAGAGCATCGCCATATCACGCGTTCCGAACATGGTCATGACAAGCGAGGACGTGGGCGGGACCGTGGAGAGCCAGAGCAGCCCCATGGCAGCCCCAAAGGCCAGGACGAGCGCGGTGGATGGCGGCAGCATCAGCAAAGCGATGATGGCGAAGGAACGCAGCGTGTAAATGATCGCCAGCAGATAGCGCCGGGGCATACGCGTCATCACATAACCCGCGCCGATCGAGCCCACGATGTTGAACAAGCCGATCAGCGCCAGCACCCAGGGGCCGATGCCGGGATTGATGCCGATATCCTTGAGATAGGCCGGCAAATGGATGGTGATGAATGCCAGCTGGAACCCGCAGGTGAAGAAGCCCAGCACCAGCAGGATGTAGCTGGTGTGGCCGAAGGCCTGTGCCAGAACCTGCATCAGCGTGCGCTTGTCAGCCTCACTGTCAGTGGACAGGGACTGGCGGGGCTCCGTCGCCAGAAACCAGGCCAGCGGGATCGTCGCCAGCAGAAGAGCAGCAAAGACAATGAGCGACCATTTCCAGCCCGTTCCCTCGATCAGGCCAACCGCAAGCGGCGAGAACAGGAACTGTCCGAACGAACCTGCGGCAGTGCCAAATCCCAGCGCCATGGGACGTTTTTCCGGTGGCAGCAGCTTGCCGAAAGCAGCAAGGACCAGGTTGAACGAGCAGCCCGAGAGCCCGAAGCCGATCAGCACACCCGAAGTCAGGGTGAAGATGGCGGGCGAAGTGGACAGGGTCATCAGCACGAGGCCGGCGGCATACAGGATCAATCCGCCAATCAGCACCTTCAACGTGCCGAACCGGTCGGCCACCGCTCCCGCAAAAGGCTGACCGATGCCCCAGAACAGGTTCTGCACCGCAATGGCAAAGCCGAAAGTGTCCCGCCCCCAGCCATTTTCCGAAATGACCGGCAGCTGGAAGAAGCCCATGGTGGCGCGTGGCCCGAAGCCGAGCATGGCAATAGCGCAACCCGCTGCGATGACGGCCCCGGTTGAATAGACTGTTCTGGTGACGGCTGCGGACATGGACCATTCCCCGGCTGAAGCGTGTGGACCCACGTTAGGCCAGAATCAGACATTCGAACAATCACTGTGTGGCGCGCAATCCATCAGCAAACGCGATGACAGCCGACATGAAAACGCCGGGCTGACGGGCCCGGCGCATTCAGAAAAATTGATAGTGTGGAAAGCTGTTATCAATGGCGCTGACGGTGATGACCGCCGACGGGCTGCCAGCTGGAACTGGCGGGGGCGACCATCTCGGTGCGATGACGGGTGGCATACTGGGGCGGGATCACCTCGTGGTGGACCTGCGGCGCGCGCACCATGACCTGACGGGCGCGGCTACCATGCACAGCCGGGATAGTCTCATGCACGATCTGCGCCGGGCGCACGACGACGATGCGATGCTGAACTGCATACTGCGCGGGGATCTTGACCCAGCAGCCGATCTCGCGGCCATGGGCATCCCGGGTCACCTGCCACTCCTTGCGGGCCGGAGACACCAGGACCTGCTCGGCAATCGTGCTGTGCTCGGCGGGAATTTCGCGGGCGACAGTACGGGCCGGATGGATCACAAAATTCTCATGTACCGTGCCGTACTCGGCTGGCGTGCGATGCGCAACCGTCTGCGCTGGACGCACCAGCACTGTCTCGTCGAAGGTTCGGTACTGCGGGGGATGCACGACGTGCTGGTAGCAGGTCTGGCAACCGGAACCACCGGCCTGCGCAAGGCCTGTGCTGGACAGCAAAGCTGCTGTTACGAAGGCAATTTTGAAAGAACGGGACATCATATGAAACTCCTGAATTTACACAGCCACGTTTAGTGACGCCGCTCATGCTCGAAAAATAATCTATTTTAATTTATTGTTATTACAATAAATCAAGCAACATAAAGTAAATATCTATTATTATGTTCCATATCAAACCATATATTCTCTAATCGAGACATTAATTCTATCAAATTGGCGAAAGTGTCTCGCACCAGTACACACTGACTTAGAGTCTGATTCAGAACTCCCTGTTTGATATCAGGGCCTTGCAATTCTTCGGGTGAGCGCGCGGATATGGGCGACGAAGATCCATGCGGTTGCGCTTTCGATGGTTGCCTCGACGTCCTTGGCGAGGCGACGGCAACGGTTGAGCCAGGCGAAGGTGCGTTCGACAACCCATCGGCGTGGCAGCAACTCGAAGCCCTTGGCTGTGTCGGAACGACGGATGATCTGCAGGGTCCATCGGCCCATCGGCACGAGCGCTGCTCTCAGTTTCTTGCCCGCATAGCCCGCATCGGCAAAGAGATATCGCAGCCACGGATAGCGAGCGCGGATTGAGGCCAGCACGAGCGGTGCGCCGTCCCTGTCCTGCATACTGGCAGGATGCACGACGAGACCGACGAGGTTGCCTTGCGTGTCGGTGACGATGTGGCGCTTGCGGCCTTTGATGCATTTGCCCGCGTCAAAGCCTCTGGGGCTGCCGCTTTCCGTGGTTTTGACCGGTTGGCTGGTGATGCTCGCCCGCGAGAAGGCCGGACGGGAAGCCAGCCCCAGCAGATGGTTGAGCGTGGCGAACAGACGGCGGCGCATCCAGTCGTAGAAATAGCCCCGCACCGTTGAGACCGGCGGAAAGTCATGCGGCAAGGCCCGCCACTGGCAGCCCGAGGAGGCAATGTACAAAAGCGCATCCATCACGGCCCGCAGGTCGGTGGTGCGCGGCCGCCCGATCCGCTTGCGTCCTGGAAGATGCGGCGAAACCAGCGCCCATTCCGCATCTGTCAGATCACTTGCATAGCGCAAGCCGCAGCGCTCATACTGAAGCCGAGTGATTTTGGTCCAGGCCATCTTGATCTCCCTCGATTGTCGCAAACCGATGGAATCACAACTGGCTGAAATCACTCAACCCTTTTCAAATCAGGCTCTTACCAGATCCGCCCTGACTGATGTGCTGAACAGCCTCAAGACGAAGGCGGAGCGCATTAGGAGTCTGACCGAAAAGAAGATGAGTGATATCAGCCTTTTGTGATTCCTTCGGTGTTGCGAAGCAACGATTGAGAGTCGTATGTAGACTGAAATTACCCGCAGGCAGCATCCCCGAAGAGGGCTGCAGCAGGCGGCTGTTGACAATCAAGAGCCTCGTCGAAGTATGTCCCGCATGCGAGCGAGCGCATCGAAATCCATCTGGTTGAGCAGGTCCAGCATATCGAGCGGGACCCAGTTTTCGCGGATCAGCCCTTCGTGGTGCAGGTAAAAGTCCATCACGCGCATGAGCACTGGGCGGCCTGTGGAGGCCAAGCCGCAGAAGCCATCTCCGTTGTGCATCGCATAAACAGACGGCCAGCCGCCTGTGACAGAGTACGGCCCATCGCCGATCCGGATGTAATGACCTGCACCGTGGCGCTCCCGTTCGGCTGTCACCTCATCAAAACTGCCTTGCGGCCGATGGAACGCCATGCGGAACGGCAATTGATGACCATCGACAAACCCGTCAAGACCGCGTGTCGTGCCGATGCCAGCCGGACCGTACCACATCATCCTCGGGTGCCAGTGCTCCCGTTGCGGCATGTCAATCAGTGATTGGCGCGAAAGGCTGTTGCGGTCGTCATGCTCCGCCAGCGTGCGGTGCATGGCCAATATCTGGGCAATACTGAGATCGGATTGCCCGGGGTCTGAGGGTGCCAGACGGATACCATCTGCCGTAAACGGCGCCGACCACATTTCCGCAATACCGAGTGGTGCGGCAAGCGGCCAGACACCTGCCTGGCGCATGACATCCAGCACATCCCAAAGCAGATTGGCCTGCAGGACCTTGCCGTCGGCATCGACGTGATAGATCTCGCCATAGCGCAGGTAGATCGCCTTGCCCGTGGCCGGAATTCCGAGCCAATCTCCGCGCATGGTGCCATAATAATGGCCGATCGTGGCGATGTAGCTGCGGTCTTGATAGACACCGCCTAGGAAGATGACGTCGCGGCGCTCGAGGTCCGGCATGGCTTGCTTGAGAGGCCCATACACCTGTGCTGCGACCGCTTCGAGTCCCAACAACGTGTTCATCGGGTGTGATACGCGCCACGCGGCACCCGGATGGGCCAGCGTATTGAGGTGCACTGCAAGTTCGGCGGGTTTTGCTTCAGCGAGATCATGCAGGCGGCGAAAGACACTTTCGCGGATCAGGCAAGACGGCGAGGCGGAAGGATCGAAGCCGACAGTCATGGCATCATCGACACTCATGGCATCCTTCACTGGAAAGGGTTTTGGTAGTGCAACTTCAATCGGTTTTTCAGCATCTTCAAGTTGCTCTTGCATACGATTGCAAAAAGTGCAACGTTTCGAGATTGGCGGGGAACAGGGTCGCCAGAATGAACTCAGGGAGAGGGAGCGCATCATGGACAGGACATTCAGACTAGCCGCATCTTTCGCCGCACTGCTGGCGTCAGTCGGCATGGCAAGTGCGAATTGTGGCATCACAAGCGGCCGCGTGAATATAGTCGGCAATGAGTTCCCGGCGATCAAGACCGTGGCGGCGAACGCAGCGAAATGCGCTTCCGGCCCAGTCGAGGTAAAGTCAAACCTGACTGCCAATCATCAGAAGATTAATGTGGCCGGAATGCAGGGCAAGCCTGCGGAATATACGTCCGCGATTGTCGCGACATCGTCCATTATCGGGCTCATGAACGAGGATGTGATCCGACCGCTCGACGATCTCGTTGCGGCCCACGGCAAGGACATTCCAAAGAACCAGCTCATCACCATTGACGGCAAGGTGATGGCCGTGGCGTTCATGGCAAACGCCCAGCATCTGGTTTACCGCAAGGATGTGCTGGATCAGATCGGTGTTGCCCCGCCAAAAACCTATGAGGAAATGCTCGCAGCGGCCAAGTTGATCCGCGACAAGGGGATCATGAAGAACCCGGTTGGCGGCGCTTATCTGGCGGGCTTCAATCTCGCCCTTGAATTCGTGAACATGTACATCGGCCATGGCGGAGAGTTCTACAAAGCTGGCACGCCCGAGATTTCGATCAACAACCCGCAAGGGGTGGCTGCCCTGAATATGATGAAAGCGCTCACCGCCTATATGAATCCTGATTTCCTGACCCACGATTCCAACGCTACTTCGGCCGAATGGAAGGCCGGCAATGTCGCACTGATGAATATGTGGGGCTCACGCAGCGGCGTCTTGATGGACAAGGCTGGAAACGATGCAAAGGTGGCAGACGCGACAATGGTCGGCGCGCCGATGACAGTCGGTGGTGGCAAGACGCCGGCCACGACACTGTGGTGGGATGGCTGGACCGTGGCGAAGAATGTTTCGGATGACGACGCCAAGGCAACCTTTGTGGCGTTGAAGAACGGCACGTCATCATCGATCCTGAATGGCGAGACGATGGGCCAGGCGGTCTGGATGATCAATGGATATCAACCCGCACCCGTCAACCAGGGCGTGATGCAGACCATGGCAATGGGCTCAAAACCGTATCCGATGTTGCCCTACATGGGCCTGCTGCATACCGCTCTGGGCGACGGCATAGCGCCATTCCTCACGGGCAAGAAGGATGCAGCGACGACGCTTGCCGATATCGAGGCCGCCTACAGCACTGCCGCGAAGGAAAAGGGCTTTCTTAAAAAGTAGGAACTGACGTGCCCGGCCATGCGTGCTGCTTTGCCGGGCGCGACAATCGGTCGATAATGTTTCGGATGGCAGTAACCGCCTTTCCGGTAACCTTTTCTGTGTCCTTCTGGAGCCGGACCCATGAAACACAAGACGTTTCTGCAGTTCTTCCTGCCGACGGCCATAGCGATGTTTCTCTTCATTGCCTTGCCCCTGATCTCTGTGCTGATCCAGTCAGTCTATGCGCCCCATGAGCAGGTCATCATCGAGGTCGAGAACTGCACGCCGTTTGGCTGCACAAAATCGACGACGATTGATCAGGCGGCAACCCGTGCAATTCGCGAGCAGCAACCTTTGGGGCGCTTCGTGGGCCTTGGAACCTACACTGATCGCTCGCACCTCGCGTTCATGGAGATAAACCAGATCTGGACCAGCACATCAGGCCTTGTCGCGTTCTGGAACCGGTTGATGAACCTGCCGTTTTACAAGGCTCTGGTCTTCACGCTCACCTACATGGCTTTTGTCACGCCGCTCTCGATCATTCTTGGCTTTTTCATCGCGCTTGGCGTGAACACCATTCCTCGGATGCTGCGCGGCCCGGTAATCTTCATGTCGCTGTTGCCAATGATCATAACGCCTTTGGTCGGCGCTCTCATCCTGTTCTGGATGGTCGACTCGCGCGGCGTCATTGGCACAGCATTGCAATGGCTGGCGAATGATCCCAACCTGTCTTTGAAGGCTTCGACACCGCTCACGTGGATCATGCTCATTGTCTATGGCACGTGGTCCAGCGCACCATTTGCCTTCGTCGTTTATTATGCCGGGTTGCAGACAGTTCCGCAGGATACGCTGGAAAGCGCTATGATTGATGGTGCAAGCCGGTGGGAGCGTGTCCGCTTCATCATCATTCCGCACCTGTTGCCGCTCACAACCTTCATGGCGCTGATCAAGATCATGGATAATTTCCGTGTCTTCGAGCCGATTGTCAGTTTCAATGCGGGCGCGCACGCCCAATCACTATCCTATTTCATCTATTCTGATCTGGGCGGCGAAACACGCCTGCTTTCCTCAGCAGCGGCAACATCCGTGCTCACAGTTGCCGGTGTTCTCGTGCTGCTTTCGCCTGTCCTTGTCCGGACATGGCGCAACTTCGGCAAGGCGTGAGGAGGGAAAATGGCTGCACAACCCGGACAGCGTTCGCTCCCATTGACCCTGCTCCTCAGCGTATTGCTGCTGGTCTGGCTCGTCATCGCCATTTTTCCGTTCGCATGGACCTTCTGGGGTAGCTTCAAGGTCGAGGGTGACTTCTTCTCGAAAGCCAACTGGCGTCAGGCTTTGACTGGTCCCCTCACGCTGAATGAGTATGGCAGCACCTTCACGGGAGCTGGTTATTTCGGCGCCTGGATAAAGGAAGAATTCTGGCTCGCTGCGTTGAATTCCACGATTGTTGTTGTCTGTGTTGTGGTGATCTCGCTGACAATCGGCACACTTGGTGGCTATGCGCTCAGCCGCTCAACCTATCGCTACACATTCTGGCTACTGATCACGGCGCTTGTCTTTCGTGCCATACCACCAATCACGCTGGTTTCGGGATACCTTCTGCCATTCTACAGCTTGAATATGTGGGGGCATCTGCCAACAGCGATTATCGTTCTTGTCGCAATCAACCAACCCTTCACGCTCTGGATGCTCACCGCCTTTTTCAAGAATATTCCAAGGGATCTTGATGAAAGCGCACGTGTCGATGGCTGTACGCCCTTCCAGGCATTCAGGCATGTGATCATCCCCGTGATGTGGCCGGGCGTGATCACTACGGGGCTGTTCTCATTCCTTCTCGCCTACAACGATTTCATCGTCACAGCGATGCTGCTCTCGAAAGAGAACCAGACGATGATCCCAAAGATTGCAAGCTTCCTCGGCACCACGCAGACTGAAGGAAATGTCATGTTTGCTGTCGCATCGGTTGTATCTGTCGCGGCACCGCTCTTCATCCTCATCATGTTCTTCCAGCGTCAGATCGTCTCCGGGCTGACTGCTGGCGCAGTCAAGGGGTAGTCGATGTCTGACATTCAACTGAAAAATATTTCAAAGCGCTGGGGCTCTGTCGTCGGCGTCAAGACCATGAGCCTTCATATCGCAGACGGCGAGTTTCTCGTGCTGCTGGGACCTTCAGGCTGCGGCAAGACCACGACAATGCGCATGATCGCCGGGCTTGAAGATGTGAGTGACGGCGAGATCTGGATTGGAGACCGCATGGTCAACAATCTTGATCCGAAGGATCGCGACATCGCCATGGTGTTCCAGTCCTACGGACTTTATCCAACGATGACGATCTACGAAAATATCCGCTTCCCGCTCAAGGTTCGCAAGGTTCCGGAGGCAGATCACAACGCACGGGTGATGCGCGCGGCAGAAACGGTAGAGCTGACCGAGTTCCTGGATCGCAAGCCTGCTGCCCTCTCCGGTGGTCAACGCCAGCGCGTGGCGCTGGCTCGCGCTATCGTTCGCAAGCCCAAGGTCTTCCTGATGGATGAACCACTGTCGAATCTTGATGCCAAGCTCCGTGTCTCGACCCGGGCCCAGATCAAGAACCTGCACCACGAACTTAAGACAACAACGATCTATGTCACCCATGACCAGATCGAGGCGATGACGCTGGCTGATCGTGTTGTGGTGATGAGCCGGGGCGAGGTGCAGCAAGTCGGCACGCCGCTGGAGATCTATGATCGACCTGCCAATACTTTCGTCGCTGCCTTTATCGGCAATCCGGCCATGAATCTGGTGAACGGTACTCTGCACGGCGGAAGCTTCACCGCCGATGGCGTCCTCATCCCGGGCTTTGGCGACGTGGGTGATGGGCCTGTGACACTCGGCTTCCGGGCGGAGGATGCGGCAGTCGCCGGCAAGGGCGAAATCGCTGCACCTGTCTACTCCATGGAGCTGCTGGGCGATTCCTCCATGGTCACGATGCAGGCAGGCGGATCGCTTGTGGCCATCAAGGCAGCAAAGGATTTTAAGATCACCATCGGAGCGCCGCTCGCGGCGCATGTACCGGCGCGTATCTGTCATCTGTTCAACCGCGAGACAGGGGCCCGTATCGACAGGCCTGTGCCGTCCGGCAAGCAAAGCTGAAAGCTCTTTCGATGACCATTATCCATCTCAAATCTGGCAAGCCGGATATCGAGCGCGCAGAAGACGATGCCAAGGTCCGGACCAGTGTCGAAGCCATTCTGAATGATATCGAAACGCGCGGAGACGCCGCAGTTCGCGCCTTGTCTGAAAAGTTCGATGGCTACTCTCCTGCCGCCTTCCGCCTCACGCCCTCAGAGATCGAGGCAGCGATGCAGAAGGTCAGCCCGCGCGACATGGAAGACATCCGTTTCGCCCAGACTCAGATCCGCCGCTTTGCCGAAGCGCAGAGAGCAAGCATCACGGATATCGAGGTCGAGACGCTTCCTGGCGTGATCCTCGGGCATCGCACCATCCCGGTGCAATCCGTCGGCTGTTATGTGCCGGGCGGAAAATTTCCCATGGTGGCCTCGGCGCACATGTCTGTGCTCACGGCATCTGTTGCAGGAGTCCCACGCATCATCGCCTCGGCACCTCCCGCAAAGGGCGCACCGCATCCGGCGATTGTGGCGGCTATGCATCTGGGCGGCGCACATGAAATCTATGTGCTTGGTGGTATTCAGGCCGTTGGTGCGATGGCGCTGGGCACTGAAACCATTAAACCGGTGGATATGCTGGTCGGTCCCGGCAATGCATTTGTCGCGGAGGCCAAGCGTCAGCTTTATGGCAAGGTTGGCATTGATCTTTTTGCAGGGCCAACCGAAACCATGATTATCGCCGACGACACTGTCGATGCTGAATTATGCGCAACTGATCTTCTGGGACAGGCAGAGCATGGCTATAATTCACCAGCCTGCCTTATTACCACGTCCCGCCGCCTTGCTGATGCAACCTTGCTTGAGATCGAGCGCTTGCTCAAAATCCTGCCAACAACGGCTACCGCTTCGGCCAGTTGGCGCGATTATGGCGATATCATACTCTGCGATAGCCATGAGGAGATGCTCAAGGTCTCGAATGACATGGCCTATGAGCACGTGCAGGTGATGACTGACCGCGATGACTGGTTCTTCGAACATATGCATTCCTATGGTGCGTTATTTCTTGGCGCACGCACAAATGTCGCCAATGGCGACAAGGTGATCGGTACAAACCATACGCTGCCAACGCGCAAAGCGGGGCGCTACACAGGCGGCCTCTGGGTCGGTAAATTCCTGAAGACCCACAGCTACCAGCGCATCCTCACTGACGAAGCCGCAGCACTCATCGGCGAATATGGCTCACGGCTTTGCATGCTGGAAGGCTTCGTCGGCCATGCCGAGCAATGCAACATCAGGGTGCGACGCTATGGCCGAAAGAACGTCGCCTACGGGGTGGCGGCGGAATGAAACTACCGCAGACTCCTTCCTTCCGTCTCGACGGTCGCCGGGCTCTGGTGACGGGTGCATCCTCCGGCATCGGCTTTGGTGCAGCCGCCGCTCTGGCCCAGGCAGGTGCCGAGGTCTGGCTCGTCGCGCGCCGCGAGGCCGAGCTTGCGGAGGCCTGCGAGGCAATTGCGGCCACAGGAGCAAAGGCATCGACCAAGGCGCTTGATATTACTGATATAGAACGGACAGCAGCTTTCATCAGTGAGACGGGCCCATTCCAAGTTCTGGTGAACTCCGCGGGCCTCGCCCGGCACACGCCCGCACTCGACACCACTGTCGACGCCTATGACCTTGTCATGGACCTCAATTTGCGCGCCGCCTATTTCCTGACCCGCGAGGTGGCGCGTGGCCTGATTACGGCCAAAAAGCCCGGCAGTCTGATCAACATTTCGAGCCAGATGGGCCATGTCGGCGGGCCCGACCGCGCGGTCTATTGTGCCTCCAAGCACGCGATCGAGGGCATGACGAAAGCGATGGCGCTGGAATGGGCACCGCATGGCGTGCGCGTCAACACGCTGTGCCCGACATTCATCCGCACGCCCCTGGCGGAACAGACACTGGCCAATCCCGAGAGGCGGGCCTGGATTCTTGCCAAGATAAAGCTTGGGCGTGTCGGCGAGATTGAAGATCTGATGGGACCTGTCGTTTTCCTTGCCTCCGATGCCTCTGCAATGATGACGGGAACCCATCTGATCATTGATGGTGGGTGGACCGCAGAATGAGCGCCCCTCGCATTGTCGAAAAAATTACATCCGTCGATGTCGCCAGACGGGCAGGCGTCTCGCAGTCAGCTGTCTCGCGCGTCTTCACACCGGGAGCCTCGGCCTCGCCCAAAACAGCCCAGAAGGTGCGGAAAGCAGCCGAGGAACTAGGCTACCGGCCCAACGTGCTAGCCCGCGCGATGATCACAGGGCGCAGCCGGATCATCGGTCTCGTTGTGGCCTATCTTGAAAACCAGTTTTATCCGCTGGCATTGGAGAGGCTTTCAAGAGCCTTTCAGGATCGCGGCTACCATATCCTGGTTTTCATGGCCGAGAACGCAACAGAAAAAGTCTCGGAAGTGCTGGATGAACTTCTCGACTATCAGGTCGACGGCATCATCACAGCGTCCGTTGCGATGACCAATGACCTCACCACGCGCTGCAGAGCAGCGGGCATTCCCGTCGTCATGTTCAACCGCGGTCAGGACGATTCCCGGATCAGCGAGGTGACCAGCGACAACATCGCCGGGGGGCGGCGCGCGACGGAATTCCTGATCGCTGGCGGGCATCGGCGGATTGCCCACATCATGGGCTGGCAGGGCTCCTCGACCGGGCGCGACCGAGCCACCGGCTTTCGCCTCGCCATGGAGGCCAGCGGCCTTGTACCTTTCGCCATGATTGACGGGGAGTATTCGCGTGAGCGTGCTGCTGCCGTTGCTCACGAGCTTTGCACGTCAACGGAACGCCCGGACGCCATCTTTGTTGGCAACGATCACATGGCTTTTGCCGTCATGGATGAGCTAAGGTCTGGCCTTGGGTTGCGCATTCCCGAAGATGTCTCGATCGTCGGCTACGATGACGTGCCGATGGCGGCCTGGCCAGCCTATGCGATCACCACACTTCGCCAGCCCGTCAACCGCATGGTGTCCGCAACGGTTGATGCAATGCTTGACGAGATCGAGGGCAAGCATTCACCCCGTCACATCCGGATCGACGGGCCACTCATGGTCCGCCGCTCCGCCCGCATTCCGGAAGGATATACGTCTTGAAAGGCTTCTCTAACCGCTGGAAAGATTTTCCGGACTACATCATCGGCGTCACGAAGGAGATCTGGGAGGATCGTGGCGTCGCCACTCTCAACCACACATACGCCGCCGACATTCCGGTGCGCTCGCCCATGGGGATTGGCGTGGGAAATCAGGCGGTCATCGCATCGACCATGGCGACCATCCATGAGTTTCCGGACCGGCAGCTTTATGGCGAGGATGTTATTTTCTCGGGTGATCCAGAAGCTGGATTCCTCTCCTCGCATCGTATCCTCACGACAGCCACACATGCGCATGACGGCGCTTTCGGCACTGCGACAGGACGCCGTTTTGTAGTGCGCGTCATCGCGGATTGCGCAGCCAAGGCCGATACGATCTATGATGAATGGCTGGTGCGAGATTACGGTGGCATTGTGAGGCAGCTTGGCATGGAGCCGGTTGACTATGTCCGCACACTGATCAAGCGTGAAGGCGGGCCCGAGCGCGCCACCCGCCCGTTCACACCAGAGACGGATGTGCAGGGCCGCTACCATGGCAAGGGCAACGACAATTCCTGGGGTCAGCGCTACGCCGATACGTTGACACGCATCATGGCGGCGGATTTTGCACGTATCCATGCAAGCTATGATCGGGCAATCATCGGCGAATATTCGGGTGCGCGGCAAGCCGTCGGGCACGAGGCGGTCACGGCCTTCTGGGTTGGCCTTCGCTCTGCATTTCCATCCGCCACATTCGCCATTCACCATTGCATCGGCATGGAAGGCGGCATGATGCCGCCGCGTGCAGCGATCCGCTGGTCTCTGGATGGCACACACGACGGTTGGGGCGCGTTCGGTCGCCCAACCGGCGCGCGTGTGCACGTGATGGGCATGTCGCACGCCGAGTTCGGTCCTTTCGGACCCGACGGCGTGGGCCTCAGACGTGAGTTCACGCTTTATGATGAAGTCGCGATCTGGAAGCAGATTCTCCTCCACACAGGTGAACTATGACTCCTCAGCAGATGGAAGCTCGCATCGTCCGCTACGGCGAACTGCGGCCATGCAAGACCGCCTTCATTGATGCCCATACTCCGGGCTCAGATCAGAAGGAAAACTTCACGATCATTGGCGGCGGTGTTTCGGAAAGTCCGGATCAGCACGTGCATATCCGTGAAACACCCGGCTTTAATATCGGAGCAGCCGGGCAGCCGCCTAAATGCCGCAACTCGCTGCACTCTCACAGCACAGCCGAGGTGTTCTTTGTGCTCAGAGGCCGCTGGCGTTTCTTTTGGGGGCGCTGGGGCAAGGCTGGCGAGGTTGTGCTGGAGGAAGGGGATATCATCAATATTCCCACTGGTATTTTCCGCGCGTTTGAAAACATTGGGACTGATTATGGAATGATCATGGCCATTCTTGGCGGCAATGATGCGGGTGGCGGTGTAATCTGGGCACCGCAAGTTATCACAGATGCCAAGGATTACGGTCTGGTTCTGGGCAATAACGGCAAGCTCTATGACACAAAGAAGGGGCAACATTTGCCAGATGGCATAAAGCCCATGCCACTGCTCACCGATGAAGAACTGAAAGCCTATCCCGAGCGTGCAACAAAAGACGTGATACCCAACCATGTCGCGCGATACTGGGATCTGATGGCGCTGGCCGACCACCAGCCCTGCAAGGTGATTGGTGCACAAGCAAAGCTGCGTGACAGGCCGGGCTTCGAGGTGGAGCTGCTTTCCCGAAACTCGATCCCAGCAACGCCTTACAGCACCAGTCGCCATGAAATACTGATGCCGATGCGCGGGCATTGGCGTCTGACATGGGGCGGAGGCTCAACAGTGCTGAATCCCGGCGACACTGTCGCGATTCCGCCCGGAGTTGATCATTCGCTCGGCGTCGCAGTGACCGGCGAAGCATCGCTCTATCGCGTCATGAATACCGATGACCCCGCCGGCGCAACCGGTCGGCTGTTGTAAGGAATAAAGCAATGTCCCTGCTCGCTACCCATGTCGGCTCATTGCCACGCTCGCAGGCTGTCGTCGATTTTCTGTTCGCCCGTGAAAGGGGCGAAGGATTCGATCAGGCCGCCTTTGATGCCTGTATGGCTGATGCTGTGATGGAGCTTGTTCGCCGCCAGAAGGAAGTGGGCATCGATATTGTTTCCGATGGAGAAACCTCGAAAATCTCCTACGCAACCTATGTGAAAGATCGCTACACAGGCTTTGGCGGTGACAGCCCGCGTAATCCACCCGGTGACCTCAAACTCTTTCCGACATTTCTTGAAAGATTGGCTAAGCAAGGCGGAACACCCAAATATGCCCGTCCGCAATGCATTGGTCCCGTCGTTTCTAAAGGGCAAGGCGAACTTACAAAAGATATCGCGGCACTCAAGGCAGGAATGGCCGCTCATGGTATTGAGCGCGGTTTCATGAACGCTGCTTCACCAGGTGTCATTTCGCTATTTTTGCAGAATGCGTATTACCCCAGCAGAGAGGCTTATCTGGAAGCGCTCGCAGGAGCGATGCACGATGAATATAAAACCATTCTGGATTCAGGGCTTGACCTTCAGCTTGACTGTCCAGATTTGGCGCTTTCACGCCATATGCTTTTCACACATCTCTCAGATGAAGAGTTTTTGAGAATCGCAACTACGCATGTGGAGGCGCTTGAACACGCCTTGGTCGGGCTTCCACGCGACCGCATCCGCCTTCACATCTGCTGGGGTAATTATGAAGGGCCACATTGCTGCGATATCGACATGGACAAGGTCTTTCCGTTGCTCATGCGTGTGCCAGCGGCCTTTCTTCTGTTCGAAACCGCCAATCCACGCCATGGCCATGAATGGACAGTGTTTCGCGATCGCGCCAAGGAAATCCCGGATGACAAGATTCTTGTGCCTGGAGTTGTCGACACAACGACCAATTTTATCGAACACCCAGACCTCGTCGCGCAACGCCTTGAACGTTACACACAGATTGTCGGGCGGGAGCGGGTTATAGCTGGCTCGGATTGCGGCTTCGGTACCTTTGCAGGATTTGGCTCAGTCGATCCCGAAATCGCCTGGGCAAAGTTGGCGACCTTGAAGGAGGGAGCCAGACGAGCTTAGAGCCTGATGGGCTATGTGCGCATATGGGGTGCGGTGCTTGAGGCCGTTCTGCGTCGAGCGATGCTTTGTCCCTACCGCTAACGGAATATCCCTTGCGATACTATTGGCGCAGAGGCGTGCCTGCAGCCGTCGCTTACGCCACTCTGGAATGGGTGGACCGGTTCAACAACCGTCGGCTGCTTGAGCCCATCGGCAACATCCCGCCGACAGAAGCCGAGGAACGCTATTACGCCATGCTTAACGAGCAGAGGCTGGCAGCGTGACTCAAATGAAATGGCCTCCGAGCAACTCGGGGCGGTTCAACTAGAGCTTTACGACTTAATTGGACGTGCCATTATCAGCGCCATGTGAGAGCCCTCTGTGTGAGAGCGGTCATTTCAGAGCGCACTGATATCACCTAAGTTATTGTCATATCACCAAAAAAACTGGTGCTGCGAGAGAGGATTGAACTCTCGACCTCACCATTACCAATGGTGTGCTCTACCACTGAGCTACCGCAGCATTCCGGGCGGTCCGATACGCCGGAACGCGGGAAAGGGCAAGACCTATCCGGTCAAACAAGAGACGTCCCGCAGATCAAGGCATTCTCCTCACGCCGCGCAGGCGCGAAAACCCTTCTCGATCTCGTCGCGCTTCAATTCGCGGCCGATGAAGACGATCTTTGATGTGCGCTTCTCGTCCTGCCGCCAGTCGCGCTGAAGGTCACCGTCGAGCACCATATGCACGCCCTGGAAGACGAAGCGCTTGGGCTCGCCCTTGAAGGCGAGGATGCCCTTGGAGCGCAGGATATGCGGCCCTTCGGTCTGCACATAGTCGTTGATCCAGGGCATGAATTTCTCGGGGTCCACATCGCCGGGAATCTCCAGCGCCACGGATTGCATGTCCTCGTCGTGGTAGTGCTTGAGCCCACCATGTGAATGGGCGGCATGCGCATGACCGCGATCATGATCATGCTTGTGGCTGGGGTGATCGCAATCCGGACCGGTGTGGTCATGATCGTGATGATGTTCGTGATCGTGGTCATCCGCAGTCAGGAAGGCTGGTTCGATCTCCAGAATGCGGTCGAGATCGAAGGCGTTGCGGCCCAGTACCTCGTTGATCGGAATGCTGGCCTTCACCGTCTTGTGGAGCTTCGCATAGGGGTTGATGGCGCGGATGCGGGCTTCCACCTCGCGCAGTTGCTCGGGGGTGACTAGGTCGATCTTGTTGAGAAGGATTACATCGGCGAAGGCGATCTGGTTCTTGGCTTCCGGCGCGTCCTTGAGGCGGTCCTTCAGCCACATCGCGTCGGCGACCGTCACCACGGCATCGAGGCGGGCGGCGGCCTGCACGTCCTGGTCCATGAAAAAGGTCTGGGCGACAGGTGCAGGATCGGCAAGGCCGGTCGTTTCCACAATGATGGCATCGAACTTGTCGCGGCGCTTCATCAGATTCTCGATGATGCGGATGAGATCGCCACGCACGGTGCAGCAGATGCAGCCGTTGTTCATCTCGAAGACCTCTTCGTCGGCCCCCACGATTAGCTCATTGTCGATGCCTATCTCGCCAAATTCATTGACGATGACCGCAAATTTCTGGCTGTGCGGCTCGGTGAGAATGCGGTTCAGCAGCGTTGTCTTGCCCGCACCGAGATAGCCGGTAAGGACAGTAACGGGAATTTTTTCGGGCATGGCAAAACTCTCGGATAAATGTCTGGGTCAGCTTCTGGGCTGAAGTGCTTCTGCTATCATGCTTATATTGTGACGCATCATCCGAATGTAAGTGGGTGCGGGGCCATCAGCCTTGGAAAGTGCATCTGAGAACAGCGTGCCACCGATGGTGGCACCGGATTCCTTCGCGATCTGCTGGATCAGGCGCTGGTCGGAGATGTTTTCAATAAACACGGCAGTGATTTTTTCGCGCTTGATCTGCTGGATGATGCGCGCCACGTCTTTCGCTGATGCCTCGGCTTCGGTGGAAACGCCGCGTGGTGCGATGAATGTGATGCCATAAGCCTGCTGGAAATAGCCGAAGGCGTCATGCGAGGTGATGACCTTGCGCCGGTCACCCGGTATTTTGGCGACCGCCGTCTGGATTTCGCCTTCCAGCGCATCAAGCTCCGCCAGATAGCGGCTCGCATTGACTTCGTAAGCCGCCTTGCCTGCGGGATCGGCCACCACAAGCGCATCGCGGATGTTGGCGGCATAGAGCTTCACATTGGCCACGGATTGCCAGGCGTGCGGATCGAGCCCGGCATGATCATGACTGTGCTTATCCTTGGAGCCATGGCCATGCGCGTCTTTCTCGACGCGTCCTTTCACACCCGTTGCAGATTCGACAAGGGTTGCCTTGCTGGCGGAGGCCTGAATCAGGCGCTTCATCCAGCCCTCGAATTTAAACCCGTTGGTGATGACCAGTTTGGCTTCGGCTACCGCCTTCGCATCGGCTGGTGTCGGCACATACACATGCGCGTCACTGCCAGGCTGCACCAATGTTGTCAGCGCGATGCGATCACCACCGATCATCCGGGTGATATCGCCGAGAATGGAAAAGGACGCGACGACGGGAAGCTTTGCCTCCTGCGCGATTGCAGGAGGAATGGTTCCGGTCAGCATGGCAAGGGCGGCAGCTGAACACAGGAGGCAACGGCGGGTCAGCATGGCATTCTCCTTGAATTTGTAATGTTATACCATTCAAGCAGAAAGATGAGGCGAAGGGAAGAGCTTCCAGACAAGTCCTTCCCTGCGGCCAAACGCAATGGAAACGAGATAGAGGGTCCCCGCCGCCAGAATGATCGTCGGTCCTGCAGCAAGGCTGACATGATACGATACCAGCAGACCACCAAAGGTCGAGAGACAGCCGATGAGCACGGAGATTCCGATCATGGCGGTGATATCTGCCGACCAGAAGCGGCTCGCAGCGGCGGGAAGCATCATCAGGCCGACGGCCAGCAATGTCCCCAGCGCGTTAAAGCCGCCCACCAGATTCAGAACTACCAGCGCCAGAAAGATCAGATGCACCGGCGTTCCAGAGCCCGAGACGGAGCGCAGGAAACCGGGGTCCACGGTATCCAGCACCAGCGGGCGGTAGATCAGCGCCATGACCGCAAGTGTGATAGTGGAAATTCCGGCGAGCAGAAGCAAAGTATCATCGCCAAGGGCCAGCACAGAGCCGAATAGCACATGCAGTAGATCGACGTTGGAGCCCTTGAGCGATACAATGGTGACACCAAGTGCCAGCGACAGCAGATAGAATGCGGCCAGCAATGCATCTTCCTTCAGCACGGTGACCCGCGCCACCAGACCGGCCAGCAGCGCCACGGCAAACCCGGCAATCAACCCTCCCAGCGTCATCGGCCAGATCGAGAGGCCGAACAGGAGATATCCCACGGCGACGCCGGGCAGGATGGCATGGGCCATGGCATCGCCCGTCAGGCTCATGCGACGCAGCATCAGGAACACGCCAACGGGGCCTCCTGATATGGACAGGGCAAGACCGCCAACCAGTGCGCGGCGCATGAAGGTGAATTCCGCGAATGGGGCAAAGAGTGCGTCGTAGATCATCACTCGACAGGCTCAGGACGAGAAGAGATCAGGCCGCACGGTCACAAACGGCGGCGTGGGGATCATGCGCTTCGATCATGCGGCGCGCACGCAACAGGTTTTCGGGGCGCAATGTTTCGACCGTATCGCCCCAGGCTATGGTCTCTCGCGCCAGCAGCAAGGTCTGCGGGAAATGCTGTTTAACCACATCCATGTCGTGAAGCACGGCGATCACTGTGCGCTTTTCACCATGCCATCGGCTGATCAAAGCCAGCAGATCCGCCGTCGTCTTGGTGTCGATGGCGGTGAAAGGCTCGTCAAGAAGAATCAGCCTGGCGTCCTGCAGCAGCAGGCGTGCAAACAGAGCGCGCTGGAGTTGTCCTCCTGAAAGAGCACCGATTACGCGGTTCTCGAAGCCGCCAAGGCCAACCGCCATCAGGGCATCGGAAATGGCGTGCTGGTCAGCCCGGCTGAAGCCGCCGAACAACCCTTTGCGATGCCAGTTTCCGGCGGCAACGAGATCGAATACAGACAATGGAAATGTGCGATCAATATCAGCGGCTTGCGGCAGATATGCGATGTCCTGACGCTTGATCGATCCCAGCCCGATCGTGCCTTGCAATGGTTTCAGGGTTCCGACGAGGCCCTTGAGCAAGGTGGATTTGCCCGCACCATTGGGTCCGACGACCGCCAGCAGGCTGCCAGCATCCACAATGCCGTTGAGGTGATGCACAGCAGGGTACCGGTCATAGCCCAGCGTGAGATCGCTGAAATGGACTGCGGAAGCGGCCATGATCAGAGCGCCCACCAGACACCAAGCCACAAGGCAGCGATCACAATGCTCACGCCTGCCAGCCGCTCAGGCGCAGACAGCCGCAGCAGCGAGAAATGCGGCTGGGGCGAAACAGCATGATGCTGGTGGACTTGTGCCATGGGACAAACTCTGGGCTTGGTATAGCTCGTTATAGTATAACATTCATCAGATTGCAAATGGCTACACTGCTGAAGCACGAGCGTCAGCTGCGTGGAAGCAACCGTTGCGCCTTGGTTCAAGGAGTGGGTTCAGGACTTGATTCGAAGGAACTTCTTTAAAAGCACAACCCGGATGCAATTTTTCCATCACATAAGCTTGTTTGACGGCAGCTTGTCGCGCCCGTGATAACAGGGCCATGACAGCCTTGCCAGCCGATTCTCGCTACGCCCCCGACAGCCACTACGCCTGGTTCCGCCTCGCGTTGTCGCTGCTGCTCGCCACCATCGCCTGCGTCGGCTCATGGTCGGTCGTGGTCGCGCTTCCCACCGTGCAGGCCGAGTTCGGCACGCTCAGAGGCTCGGCGTCGTTCCCATACACCTGCATGATGATCGGCTTTGCCGCCGCTGCCATTGGCATGGGCCGCCTGATGGACCGCTTCGGCATCGTGCTGCCCATCGTCATCGGAGCCGTGTCACAGGGCTTGGGCTACGTGCTGGCGGGGATGTCGCCCTCCATCCTCACCTTCGCGCTGGCCCATGTGCTTATCGGCATCGGGGCCTCCATCGGCTTTGCGCCGCTGATCGCCGATATCTCGCACTGGTTCGAGAAAAACAGGGGCCTCGCTGTCGCCATCACCGCCACCGGCAATTATCTCGCGGGAGCGCTGTGGTCCCCCGTCTTCCAGAAGCTGATGGAAGCGCAGGGCTGGCGCTGGACGCATATGGCGGTCGGCCTCTTCGTGTTCGTTTTCATGCTGCTGATCGCGCCAGCGTTCCGCCGCAAGCCCTCGGTGGACCGCTCGCAGGCGAAAGCGGCGGCGAACCGGCTGGGCCTTGGTGTCTCCACCAACACGTTCCTGGTGGCGCTGGCTTTCGCAGGCTTCGGCTGCTGCATCGCCATGTCGATGCCGCAGGTGCATATCGTGGCCTATTGTGCCGACCTTGGTTATGGCGTGGCGCGCGGTGCGGAAATGCTGTCGCTGATGCTGTCGCTGGGCATCATCAGCCGGGTGAGTTCAGGCTTTCTGGCGGATCGCATCGGTGGGCTTTCCGTGCTGATGATCGGCTCCGGCATGCAGGCGGCAGCCCTGTTTCTCTATCTCTGGTTCGATGGCTTGACCTCGCTCTATGTCATTTCTGCCATCTTCGGCCTGTTTCAGGGCGGCATCGTGCCGATGTATGCTGTGATCGCGCGGGAATACCTGCCGCCGGAGGAGGCCGGCGCGAAGATCGGCATCGTCATCACCTCCACCATCCTCGGCATGGCAGTGGGCGGCGTGCTTTCAGGCTGGATTTTCGATTATTTCCTGTCCTACCGCATGGCGTTCCTCAATGGCCTATTCTGGAATGGCATCAATCTCCTGATCGTGGGATGGTTGCTGCTGAAGCGGCGCGAGGCCCGCATGACAGGCGTCTACGCATGACACGCAAGCTCATCACCACGGGATCCCCGTTCGAGACGGCCTATGGCTATTCCCGCGCCGTGGTGGATGGCGATCTCGTCTTTATCTCCGGCACCACGGGCTATGATTACACCAGCATGTCGATGCCGCATGACGTGGCGGAGCAGACGCGCAACATCTTCCGCACGGTGGAAAGCGTGCTGAAAGAGGCAAAATCCTCACTGAAGCACATTGTGCGCTGCCAGTATTTCGTCATCGATCACAGCTATTGCGAGACCGTGCTGAAGGTCTGTGGCGAGGTCTTGGGCACCATCGGCCCTGCGGCAAGCATCTACGTGGTCACGGCGCTGCTGAAGCCGGAGATGAAGGTGGAGATCGAGATCACAGCGCGGGTTGGGAAGTAGCGCTCTCGACAGCTTCCTCTCCCCGCATTAAGCCACAGCCATGGCTGATCTTCTCCTTGAACTCTTCTCCGAAGAAATCCCCGCCCGCATGCAGGCGCGTGCTGCGGAGGACCTGAAAAAGCTGGTCACGGACCAGCTGGTTTCAGCTGGCTTCCTCTATGAAGGCGCGCGCACCTTCGTCACGCCGCGTCGTCTCACGCTTGCGGTCCATGGCCTGCCAAAGCAGGGCCAGGACGTGCGCGAGGAAAAGAAAGGCCCGCGCGTCGGCGCGCCGCAGCAGGCGATTGACGGGTTTCTCAAAAGCGCTGGCCTCACCTCCATCGATCAGGCCATCGTGCAGAGCGATCCGAAAAAGGGCGACAGCTATATCGCCGTGATCGAAAGGCCGGGCCGTGCGACGACCGAGGTGCTGGCAGAGATCATCCCCGCTGTGATCAAGAGCTTCCCCTGGCCGAAATCAATGCGCTGGGGTGCGGACAGCGCGTCCGGCACCAGTTTCCGCTGGGTGCGCCCACTGCGCTCCATCCTGTGCACCTTCGCGGAGGAGCATGAGGAGCCGGAGATCGTGCGCTTCGAGGCAGGCGGCATCACGTCGGGCAACATCACTTACGGCCACCGTTTCATGAGCGACGGAAAGCCTATCAAGGTGAAGCGCCTCGATGATTATCTGGCGAAACTCGAAGCCGCCAAGGTGATCGCCGATCCCACGCGCCGCAAGGACATCATCCTGCACGAGGCCAGACAGCTCTGTTTTGCGCAGGGGCTGGAACTGGTGGAGGATGAGGCGCTGGCGGACGAGGTGGCGGGCCTCGTGGAATGGCCCGTGCCGCTGATGGGCAGTTTCGAGGAAGAATTCCTCGCTGTGCCGCAGGAGGCCGTGCGTCTGACGATCCGGGCGAACCAGAAATGTTTCGTGGTGCGCGATCCGAAAACGGGCAAGCTCGCCAACCGCTTCATCGCCACCGCCAACGTGGAAGCCGATGACGGTGGCGCGGTCATCATTGCAGGCAATGGCCGCGTCATCCGGGCGCGGCTGTCCGATGCGCGCTTCTTCTGGGAGACCGACCAGAAGGTGTCGCTGGAGGTGCGGGCCGAGAAGCTGAAGACAACCCGTTTCCACGAGAAGCTCGGCACGCAATACGAGCGCGTCGAGCGCATCGCGGCGCTGGCCGAGGAGATCGCGCCGCTGGTGGGGGCTGATCCGAAGCTTGCGCGGAAAGCCGCGATGCTGGCCAAGGCCGATCTCGCGACCGAGATGGTGGGCGAGTTTCCGGAATTGCAGGGGCTGATGGGGCGGTATTACGCCGGGCTCGAAGGCCACGTATCAGAGGTCTGCGCGGCCATCGAGGAACACTACAAGCCGCAAGGTCCATCGGATCGCGTGCCGACGAAGCCGGTGAGTATCGCGGTGGCACTGGCGGACAAGCTGGATACGCTGGTGGGCTTCTGGGCGATTGATGAAAAGCCAACGGGGAGCAAGGATCCGTATGCGCTGAGAAGGGCTGCGCTGGGGGTTATTCGGCTGGTGGTGGAGAATGGGGTTAGGGTTGAATTGGGGGACAAACTGTTTGGTGTGAGGCAAAAACTAAAAACACCGACAACAAACCCAATAAAGATGTCTTTGGTCGGCATTACGAAGCTTGAGATTCAAAGGGTCCCGCAGTTCCACGATTCGAAAGACCCAGTTGTTCAAGCACAAGAAATGGCTGACCTCCTCTCCTTCTTCCACGAACGCCTGAAGGTCATGCTCCGGGAGCAGGGCGCGCGGCATGATCTGGTGGATGCGGTGCTGGGCGCGGGCGCAAACGCCTCTCCTTCTCCCTCGGGAGAAGGTGGCAGGCGGAGCCTGACGGATGAGGGCAAATCCCGGACGGCAGGGATTCACCCTCATCCGTCCGCCTCCGGCGGCCACCTTCCCCCAGGGGGGAAGGGAAACAGCGACGACCTCCTGTCCATCGTCAACCGCGTCCATGCGCTCTCCGCCTTCCTCGCGACGGAAGACGGCAAGACCTTGCTTGCGGGCTACAAGCGCGCAGCCAATATCCTGCGGGCCGAGGAGAAGAAGGACGGTGAAGGGGCTTTCGAGGGGGCTGTCGATGCAGAATTCCTCGTCGCCTTTCAGGAGCACGACCTGCAGAAGGCGCTCGCAACAGAGGAAGCGACTGTCAGCGAAGCGATGGCAAGGGAGGATTACGCCGCAGCCATGGCCGCGATGGCCCGCCTGCGCGCACCGGTCGATGAATTCTTCGAGGCTGTGCTGGTCAATGCCCCTGAAGCCGAGGTGCGGCTCAACCGCCTGCGCCTGCTGGCCCAGCTGCGGCGTGTGACGGCAACGGTCGCCGATTTCGGCAAGGTGGCGGGTTAAACCGGGTTTTCCTGTCATGTCCCTCGCTTCCCGCTTCAAATCCGCCTGAAAGTGATGCACAGCAGTGGGAATGACTGATCCTGCCGTCCCCCCCCGTCCGCGCCGCGTTCTGGCGATTGATACCGCGCTTGGTGCCTGTTCCGTCTGCGTGATGGAGGCGGGCCGCGTTTTGCCGATTGCGCTCGACAGCGAGGAGATGACAACCGGCCATGCCGAGGCGCTGATGCCGATGATCGAGCGCGTGATGAAGCTGGTCGATGGCGGTTTCACCTCGCTGGAGCGTGTGGCCGTCAGCATCGGCCCCGGCAGCTTCACCGGTTTGCGCATAGGCATCGCTGCCGCCCGCGCCATCGGGCTCGCCGCCGAAATCCCCGTGGTGGGCGTGTCCACGCTCTCGGCCTATGCCGCGCCCCTCATCAACGCCGAGGAATCGGGCGTGATCGCCGTCGGCATCGATGCGCGGCACGGCGCTGTGTTCTTCCAGGCCTTCACGGCTGCTGGCCGCACCATCGTTCTCCCGCGGGTTATCAGTCTGAAGGAAGCTGGCCGCGCCATCGGCTCCGGCCCGGTCAAGCTTGCGGGTTCGGGTGCTGCGGCGCTCGCGGTCGAGGCCATGTCGCTGGGGCTGAAGGCCAGCATTGCCGATATGCGGGCAGCACCGGATGTCACCTGGGTGGCGCGCCTCGGTCTGGCTGCCGATCCCGCCACCGCCGTTCCCAAACCGCTGTATCTGCGTGCGCCAAGTGCGACGCCGCAGGAGAGCAAGGCTGTTCCCAGGCAGGGAGTGCAGCACAGATGATCTTCGGATTCGGCCGCGCCAAAGCCCCTCTCGTCATCCGCCATGCCGAGATGACGGACGCCCGCGACGTGGCGGAAATCCATGCGACGTCGTTTGACCGTCCCTGGGGCCTGATGGAATTCGAGCGCCTGCTGGCGGAGGAAAACATCCTGACCCATGCCGCCGCACACGACAGCGGCACCGAGGGCTTCGTGCTCTCGCGTGTCGCTGCGGATGAGGCCGAAATTCTCTCCATCGCCGTACATCCCCGCCGTCGGGGCGAGGGCATTGCGGGGCGGCTGCTGGCCGCGCATCGCGAGGCGCTTGTTCTGAATCGCATCCGCACGCTGTTTCTGGAGGTGGAGGAGGGCAACGCGCCTGCCATCGCCCTCTACAAACGGCAGGGCTTCACGGATGTCTCGCGCCGTGATGCCTATTACCGCAAGGCGGATGGCTCGGCAGCCACCGCCATTGTCATGCGGCGGGCCCTGTAGATGGCATCCTTCATCGATGACGTGACCCAGCCCAAAGGCACATTCCGCATGTGCGTCACGGGCGCCCTGATCGTGGTTGTGGCCCTCGTGCTGTTTCCGTTTCAATACGCCAGCTGGAAGCTGAACCTGCCGACAAAGCGCTGGCTGCCGCTGATCTTTCACCGTTGCGTGGCCAGGATCATCAACCTGCGTGTGAAGGTGGTGGGAGCGCCCGCCACGGGCCGCCCCATGCTCATTCTCGCCAACCATGTCTCGTGGCTGGATATCACGGCACTTGGCTCTGTGATGCCGATGGCATTCATTGCCAAATCCGAGGTTGAGGCCTGGCCGCTGTTTGGCCTGCTGGCCAAATTGCAACGTTCGATCTTCGTGGACCGCAACCGGCGTGGCGAGACGGGCAAGGCCAATGGCGAGATTGCGGCGCGGCTGGAGGAGGGAGACCCCATCGTCATCTTCGCGGAATCCACAACGTCAGATGGCAACCGCATCCTGCCATTCCGATCAGCTCTCGTGGGTGCGGCGCGTGATGCCATCCTGTCGGAAAGCCCGACCCAGCAGGTCTGGTTGCAGCCCGTTGCGCTGGCCTACAACGGCGCGGACGGCCTGCCGACGGGCCGCATGGGCCGCGCCCGCATCGGCTGGTATGGGGACATGGAGATGGTGCCGCATCTCATGGGAATCCTAAGGGGTGGCACGCTGGACATGGTGCTGCGGTTTGGTGATCCGATTGCATTGGGTCCCGAGACAGATCGTAAAGCGGTCACGAAACAGGCGGAAGATCAGGTCCGGCGGATGCTGTCGGAAGGTTTGACGGGGCGGAAGCCGATTTAGCGCCATTTCCTTTCCCTTTCCCGTTTTTTGGAGAGGGAGGAGAGGTGAAGCTGAGACGTTTGAGCGACCATCTGATTTGTCGTTGCATTGGCGAACTGGAAGCGTGCATCGCGCGCTCTTGCGTTGAGCTTGAAGAGAAGTTTTTGGGCGAGAGCGATGCGGGCGACCATTTTGGTTTTCCTGCTTTATACAAGTTATCAGCGAAGACCTGCAGGCTTCTCCTTCTCCCAAAAGCGGGAGAAGGAAAAGCAAACCTCTTGCATCTTAACCCTCTCAAGCGAATCAATACGGCTCCGTAACGGTTTTGTGCCAATGTCACGGATATGTCGGTTGAGTTCAGCCATTCACAGGCCCTGCGCCTGCTGCACGATGTGTCCCTCGCCCAGGTGCGCGAGGGCGGCGTAGACCTGTCCAATCGGCAGCTCGCCATCCTGCTGACGATCTACATGGACTTGCCGCCGCATACCGTGCGCGGCCTTGCTGCCAAGCTCAATGTCACCAAGCCCGTCATCACCCGCGCGCTCGATGCCATGGGCGAGAAGGATCTCGTTGCGAGGCGGCGCGATCCGGCGGATCGTCGCAATGTCATCGTGCAAAGGACTGTGCAAGGCGCGCTTTATCTGGAAAAGCTGGGCGATCTCGTGATTACCAACGCCAGAGAACTGCACCTGTGAGCGCCCCGGACACCCGCCTGACGCCTGAAGTCCCCGCCGGAACCAGAGGCAAACCCATGCGGCTGGCCTCTGGCATAACGGCGCTGCGGCCACGACCTGGCACGGATGCGGGCATCGATACCGAAGTGATCTTCGGGGAAGCAGTCACCCTCTTCGACGAGATGGAGGGCTGGAGCTACGTGCAAGCCACGCGCGACGGCTATGTGGGCTGGCTTCCCTCGGTCAGCCTTGAGCCCGCGGGGGCTCCGGCGACGCACCGCGTCAGTGTGCTGCGCAGCTATGTCTATTCAGGTCCTAGCATCAAGGTGCCTGATCCGGTTCTGGCCCCGCAGGGCGCGCAACTCTCGGTGACACGCTTCGAGAAGGATTTCGCCGTGCTCGACCGGGGCGGGTATGTCTATGCCGCGCACATTATGCCAGTGACAAATCCTGCAGTCGATTTTGTCAGCGTTGCAGAGACCTATATGGGTACGCCTTACCTCTGGGGTGGGCGCACCAGCGTTGGACTCGATTGCTCGGGCCTGCTGCAAACCGCCCTGCACGAGGCAGGAATCGCGGCACCGCGTGACAGCGACATGCTGGAAAGGTTCTTTCCGCAAACCCTGCCGGTGACGCCGGAACTCTCCGGTCTGAGGCGCGGCGATGCCGTATTCTGGAAGGGCCATTGCAGCGTGATGCGCGATGCCCAGACCCTGCTGCATGCCAACGGACATCACATGATGGTGATGAGCGAACCGCTGCGGGAGGCGGCCGCCAGGATTCTAGAAAAGAGTTTTGGTCCGGTTACATCCATCAAACGGCTATGATTCACCGCAATCAGCGCTATATCGATCAGCCATGAGCCTGCACCTTCCCCCTGTTTCTGATACACCCAAGCCCCCCGAGAACGCGCTGCTCAAGCTCGCGCTCGAGATGGGGCCGCTGATGGTGTTCTTCCTGTCCAACAACAAGCCGGACCTGTTCCGCCCCCTGCTGCGGACGTTCCTGCCTGCAACGCTGATCGACGGCCCGCAGAGCGGCATCTTCGTAGCCACCGCCGCCTTCATGATCGCTATGCTGATCTCGCTGGTGCTGACCATGGTTTTGCTGAAGAAGCTGCCGATCATGCCGCTGGTTTCAGGGGCGGTGGTGCTGGTCTTCGGCGGGCTGACCTTGTGGCTGCACGATGATATCTTCATCAAGCTGAAGCCGACCATTGTGAATTCGCTGTTTGGTGCGGTGCTGCTGGGTGGCCTCGCCATGGGCCGTCCGCTGCTGCCTTATGTGCTGGACAGCGTGTTCAGCCTGACGCAGGAGGGATGGAAGAAACTGACCTTCCGCTGGGGCGTGTTCTTCTTCGTGCTAGCGGTGATCAACGAGATCGTCTGGCGCATGTTCTCGACCGATTTCTGGGTGGCCTTCAAGGTCTGGGGTGTGATGCCGCTGACCATCGTCTTCGCCATGTCCCAGGTCGGTATCTTGCAGCGCTACGCATTGAACGAAGACGAACGCCCCCAGGGCTGACCTTCGTCCTCATCCGGTGTCAGGCGTGGCTGGTGTCGCTCGACAAGGGCCAGGAATCCCTCCGAGTCCAGACCAATCGTCCAGGGCCGGAAGCGCAGCGATGTGAGTTTGCCGTTCTCGCGCAAGGAAAACACCGCATCGCCGAAGGAAAACTCAAGCCTCACAATGTCCGCCCATTCGATGCGCCGCCAGCCGATCCAGCGGTCGAAGGAGAGGCCGGTATCGCCGATGGCCAGCAAGGTGCGGCGCGTGATGAAGCCGATGAGGGATGGCAAGGCCAGCGCCAGCAAGGCGATCTGTGCGATGGCGAGGCCGATATGAGCCGTAACCGGCAGGTTTTCCAGAAAGCCGAAGACAAACCCCCGGAAAATCATCTTGCCCTTCAACAGGAGCGAGAGATCGCTCGCCCCGTGCCAGGCCAGCCAGAACGCCAGTAACCAGCCCACGCAGATAGGCCAGACGGACCAGCGAAAGCGCTCCTGCCCGGTCATGGATCTATCTCAGCGCCTTATCGATCTCGGCCTTGAACCCCGCGAGATTGGCCTCGGTCAGCGGTCCAACCAGCTTGTGCGCGATGATGCCATCGCCCTTCACCACGAACGTCTCCGGCACGCCGTACACACCCCATTCGATGGAGGCCCGGCCATTGGGGTCGACACCGACAGCGGCATAGGGATTGCCCTTAGCGCCCAGAAAGCGGCGGGCGTTTTCGGGCGTATCTTTCTGGTTGATACCAACAATACGGAACCGGTTGTCCTTCGCCAGTTCCATCAGCAAAGGATGCTCGGCGTGGCAAGGCGCGCACCATGACGCGAAAACATTCACGAGCGTGACGCGACCAGAAGCGAGATCAGCCTTGCCGAAGCCTGAAACAGCAGCGCCTTCCAATGCAGGTAACGCAACATCCGGTGCGGTACGACCGATCATGGTCGAGGGCAGGCGGTTACCGCTGCCGCCAAAGAGACCGGTAAGGAATAATGCCGCCATGCAACCAAAAATGAGGAGCGGCAGCATGACAAGAAAAGACCTGCGCGGCGCAGGTGCGGCCTCAGCCATTGTCAGGGCCCAGCTTTTCGGTAAACCGCCGCTTTGCGTCAGCGTAACGCTGTATGCAATGCCAGACGAACCCGCCGATGATCAGGATCGTCACCCCGTAGCTCGTGAGGATGAAGCCGCTGTTCTTGCCTAACTGGTCTAGCAGTTGTTGCACTAGATGCTCTCCCGCGCTGCATTCATGGCCAGCCGCCGCAGCCGCCGCTCCATCAGCTCTGTCCTCATGCGCAGGACCATCAGTGTCGTGAACAACAGCGCAGCCGCCAGTCCCATCACCAGCAGCGGCCAAAGCATGGAAGAATGAATCGTCGGGCCGTCCAGACGCAGAACCGAGGCCGGCTGGTGCAGCGTGTTCCACCATTCGACCGAAAACTTGATGATCGGGATATTGATGGCCCCCACCAGCGTGACGATGGATACGGCCTTCGCAGCCTGTCCCTGATCATCGATGGCGCGCCACAGGGCCATCACGCCGAAATACATCAGCAGCAGCACCAGCATCGATGTAAGGCGCGCATCCCAGACCCACCACGTCCCCCACATCGGCTTGCCCCAGAGCGATCCGGTGATCAGGCACACGGTGCAGAACGCTGCTCCGATGGGAGCGGCTGCCTTCTGCGCCACATCGGCCAAAGGATGACGGAAAATCAGCGTACCCAGCGCGGAAGCCGACATCATGATCCAGGCGAACATCGCCATCCACGCCGCAGGCACATGCACGTATTTGATGCGGATCGTCTCGCCCTGTTGGTAATCCGGCGGGGCTACGAACCACGCGCCGTACTGGCCGATCAGGAGAGCGATGACGGTGGCCGCCGCCAACCAGGGCAGCAGGCGGTCAGCCCAGCGGCTGAAGCGCTGCGGGTTGGCGAGGCTGTAGAGGGCATCGGTCATGTCACGACTGAATTAGGGCGTCAGGCCGGAACTTGCAATGCGGCGCGAAATCACCGTTCTGCGATCACCGCTCGCGGAAGGCGCGGTTGAACTGATCTTTCAGCGGCTTGATGATGTACTGGAATGGTGTGCGCTCCGAGGTCTGGATATAGGTTTCCGTCTGCATGCCGGACATGATCTTGAGATCACCCAGCTTCGCCACCTCCTCCGCAGGAAGCGACAGGCGGATGAGATAATAGACCTGCCCGGTCTGCTGCTCGCGGGTGACATCGGCAGCGATGCGCGAGACGGTGCCGGCGATCTCCGGCGTAGCCCGCTGGTTGCCCGCCTGCACTTTCACAACACCCTTCTGTCCGACAAAAAGCTGGTCGATATCGGTGGGCGCTACCCGCGCCTCGATCTGCAGTTCATCATTGAATGGCACGATGAGCATGGCGGGCTCGGCGGGCGAAATCACACCGCCGATGGTATGCACGTTGAGCTGGTGCACATAGCCGTCGATAGGCGAGCGGATATCGACGCGCTTCAATTGGTCCTCGGCAGCCACGCGCCGCTCTTGCAGCTCGGCGCTCTTGGCCTGCAACTCACGCAATTCCTTGCCTGTTTCGGTCTGCATATCGATGTCGAGTTGCAACAGCTGGACGCGGATTTCAGAAATCTTGCCTTCGGTTTGCGCCCTCTGCGCGACCAGTTGCCCCTTCTGGCCCAGCATATTGGCGGCTTCGCGCTCCACCGGCATGATGCGGGTCATCGGGACGAGATTGCTCTTGAAGAGGTCACGCAGGCCGCCAAGCTCCAGCTTGAGAAGCCGTATCTGCTCGTCGCGGGAGATAACCTGGGCCTGAATTCCCGAGATTTCCTCGCCCAGCTGCTCGACCCGCTTGCCCAGCTGCTGTTTTTGGCCATCGCGTTGCGAGCGGCGGGTTTCGAGCAGGCGGGCTTCATCGGCAACCGATTTCGCCACATCGGGTACGCTCATGCGGGCCTGAAGCTCGGGAGCCAGTACCATATCGCCGCCATTGCGTTCGGCTTCCAGCCTGGACTGGCGGGCCATGATCTCGTCGAGCTGCTTGACGATGACCTGCAGGTTGGCGCGCGTCAGCGTCTCGTCGAGCTGCAGCACAAGATCGCCCGCCTTGACGCGCTGTCCCTCACGAACCGGCAGCACCGCGACGATACCTCCGGTCTGGTGCTGGATCTTCTTGATGTTGGTATCGACCACGAACTGGCCGGGCGCGACCACAGCGCCGGACAGGGGAGACACTGCGGCCCACAGACCAATCGTGCCACCGAAAAGCCCGAGCGCCGAGACGCCTGCCAGAAAGGCCCGCCGCATGGAGGCGGAATAAGCCGAAGGCTTCTTGTCAGGGTGCATGATCAGCTGTCCTTGCCCGCAGCGGTCTGCCCGCCGGGGGTTGCCCCGGCACGCAGAAGCGCGAGTGGTTGTTGCAGATTGTCGCGTTTTGATGGCGCGGCACCAAAGGGATGCGGTGCCGAAGGAGACTGTGCCATCGGAGGCTGGGCCGCCTGTGCGGCCTTCACCATGTTCTGGCGATATTCGTCGCGCGTCACGACCTGCAACCGGCCTTCATGCACACGACCGACATAATCCATCACATTGAGCAGACTTGTCTTGTGCGACACGATGATCACGACACCACCGCGCTCGCGAATGGCGGAAACCGCATGCACAAGCGCTGTTTCACCATCGGCATCGAGGTTGGAATTCGGTTCGTCCAGGATCAGCAGGAACGGATCGCGGAACATGGCGCGGGCCAGACCGACGCGCTGGCGCTGCCCGCCTGAGAGCGTCATGCCGGATTCACCGAGCTTTGTGTCATAGCCGCCAGTAAATTTGAGGATCATGTCATGCGCCCCGGCGGCTTGCGCAGCGGCCACGATCTCCTCGTCCTTCACATCCGGATTGAAACGCGCGATATTTTCGGCAATTGTTCCCTCGAACAGCTCCACATCCTGCGGCATGTAGCCGACATGGCTGCCCAGCTGTTCGGGATCCCATTGGTCCAGCGCCGCGCCATCAAGACGCACGCTGCCCCGCATCAGTGGCCAGACACCGGCCAATGTACGCACCAGTGTGGATTTGCCGCTGCCGCTCGGGCCGATGAGCAGGAGTCCTTCGCCGGCCTTCAGCACAAGACTGGCACCGACCACGATGGGTGTCTGGCGACCGGGAATGCCGACGGCCACATCATCCGCCGTGAACTGGATATGCGGTGCGGGCAATACAGTGCGTTCCGGCTCGGCAGCAGCATGGGCCAGCAGATCGTTAAGCCGCCCGATGGACTGGCGGGACGCCACGAAACCCTTCCAGTGCGCAACTGCCGTCTCGATCGGGGCCAGTGCCCGTGAGGTCAGGATCGAGGCCGCAATCATCGCACCCGGCGTCATCTGCTGCTGGATCACGAGCCAGGCACCAAAACCCAGCACCGCGGACTGGAACGCCATGCGGAAGATTTTTGCGGCGGAACCGATGCTGTTGCTGGCGTCGGAGACCGAAAGCTGCGTGCTGACGAAACGGTCATTCACCTTGCGCCAACGCTCGCGGAACACGCCTCCCATGCCCATGGCCTGAAGAGCTTCCGCGTTGCGGCGGCTGGCTTCCGCCAGCATCATGCGCTCGGCCCCGGCTGAGGTCAGCGCCAGCGTGCCCTTCTTGGTCAAGTGTTCGGTCCACAAAGTCAGGCCGATGATGACAACGCCGCCGATAAGGGCCAGCAAACCCAGATAAGGATGCAGCAGGAAGCAGCCGATGAAAAAAATCGGCATGAAAGGCATGTCGAAGAACGCTGTCGGACCCATGCCACCCAGAAAACTGCGAACTGTGTCCAGATCACGAACGCCTTGCATGGACTGATCGCTGCGCGCGCCCTTGAGCGGCAGCTTGCGCATCATGTCGAAGATGGTTGGAGAAAGCGCCTCGTCGAACTGAGCGCCAGTCCGCGCCAGCATGCGCGTGCGGATCGTATCGAGAAAACCCTGCAATACGAAAGCCACCAGCACGATCAGCGAAATACCGATCAGCGTGGGAACGCTGCGGCTGGTCAGGACGCGGTCATAGACCTGCAGCATGTAGATGGAACCGGTGAGCATCAAGAGGTTGATGCAGCCCGAGAATGCACCAATGCCGAGGAATGACGGGCGCAACGTCTTCAATTGCTCGGAAGCCAAACGCTTTTGCTGGCCGGGTCTTGTCATGGGTCGCCCCGAATGGGCCTCAAGGCCCGAAAAAAGAATTCTGTTCTGGAATAAAGTCCGGCGATTGTGCACCGCGCCCCTATTGTTGCGGCACAGTGGCACAACTGGAGTCAAATTTCCATTAAGCCTTGATCCCAACCCGCTTGACCAGCACGGTCTTATCCAACTTGGCCCTTCTGCACGGTCAGGAGCACGGATTCCAGCGGCATCGTATCGAAAAGAGACCGGTCCGTCCCCGTCATCCAGACCTGGCTACCAAGTCCTGCCAGCCGCTGATACAGCGCTTCCCGGCGGCGCGGATCGAGATGTGCTGCCACCTCGTCAAGAAGAACCAGAGGAGCCATGCCGGACATCTGCTGCACCAGACGTGCGTGCGCGAGGATCAGTCCGATCAACAGGGCTTTCTGCTCGCCCGTCGAGGAGCGTTCGGCGGGCATGTCCTTGGGGCCATGGCGCACCACCAGATCGGAGGTGTTGGGTCCGATCAAGGTGCGTCCCGCCGCCTGATCGCGCCAGCGATTATCCCGCAAGGTCTGGCGATACCAGTCCTCGGCGGCAAGCGCGGTCGCATCGTCCAGCACTTGCTCGAGATCACCCTCCAGTGACAGCATGGCAAAGGGGAAAGGCGATTCCGGATCATGCTCCGCGTCGATCACGCCACGAAGTCTGGTCACGGTCTCCCGGCGCGCGGCAGCCACGGCAATGGCGGTTTCGGCGACCTCGCGTTCTACGGCGTCGAGCCATTGCACATCTGGTTTGGCGTCTTCGAGAAGGCGATTGCGCGAACGTAGCGCCTTGTCCAGCGCATTCACCCGCGTTCCATGGCTGCTGTCCACGGCCAGCACGAGACGGTCCAGAAACCGGCGGCGATCTCCGGCGGGACCGCGAAACAGCCCGTCATTGTCCGGTGTCAGCCAGATGATACGGCAATGATCGGCAAAAGCCGTGGCCGAACTGACGGGCTCACGATCAATACGGCAGCGGCGGCCACCATCAGCACCCGGTTCATATCCAGACCCAAGCTGCACATTTCCCAAGGCCCCCCCGATCTCGGCGGAAGCTGCAAAGCCATGCGCCGCGCCCTGTCGGATGACTTCGCCAAAATCCGCCCGCCGCAACCCGCGCCCGGGTGAGAATAGCGACAAGGCTTCGAGGATATTGGTCTTGCCAACGCCGTTTTCACCGACCAGCGCCACCATCGGCACATCAACCGCAAGATCGAGCGTCGGATAGTTGCGAAAATCGGAGAGAACCAGACGCCGGACGGCTGTCATGATCTCCCCGGTCAGACGCGCATCGGCATCAGCACATAGAGCGTGGATGAGCCTTCACGGTCCAGAATTAGGGTTGGGGAAGACGGATCAGCCATCTTGAACAGCGCGGTATCACCCTCAAGCTGGTTGGCAATGTCCAGAAGATAGCGGGCGTTGAAACCCACATCGATCGGGCCGGAATCGTAATCCACCTCGATCTCCTCGACGGCGTTGCCGGCATCAGGATTGTTGACGGAAAGCGTCAGCTTGCCATCCGTGAGCGACAGTTTCACAGCGCGACCACGCTCGGATGAAATCGTTGAGACACGGTCGACGGAGCGGGTGAAATCCGCCCTTTCCACCACCAGCCGCTTGTCGTTTCCGACAGGGATAACGCGGGTGTAATCAGGGAATGTGCCATCAATGAGCTTCGAGGTCAGCACCACGTTGCCGATAACGAAGCGTATCTTGGCGGTCGAAAGCTCGACCGAGATCTCGCCATCATGCTCCGACACGAGCTTCAGCGCCTCGGCCACTGTCTTGCGTGGCACAATCACGCCTGGCATGCCGGCGGCGCCTGCGGGTGCTGGCAGTTCGGATCGTGCAAGGCGGTGCCCGTCAGTGGCGACCGCGCGCAGCATGACCCCCGCGTCCGTATCGACCGTGTGCATGTAGATGCCATTGAGATAATAGCGTGTTTCCTCAGTGGAAATTGCGAATTGCGTCTTTTCGATAAGGCGCTGCATTTCCTTCGCGGCGATCGTAAAGCGGTGGGAGAGCTCGCCCGCCGCCATATCCGGGAAGTCCTGCTCGGGCAGCGCCTGCAATGTGAAGCGCGAGCGACCGGAACGCAGGACAATCTGCCCGGCATCAATCGCGGTTTCGATGGCAACCTGCGCCCCATCCGGCAATTTGCGCACAATATCATAGAGCGTGTGGGCCGGAACCGTGATTGCGCCATCCAGCGTGGCTTCCGCCGACAATGTCTCCACCACCTCGATGTCGAGATCCGTAGCTTTCAACTGGAGGCTGCCGCCAGCGGCGCGCAACAGCACGTTGGACAGAATGGGAATCGTGTTGCGGCGCTCGACGATGCGATGGACATGGGCCAGCGACTTCAGCAGCGCAGATTGCTCGACAGTGACTTTCATGGGGTGTTCTGGCCTCAAAAACTCAGGGGATGGAATGCGCAATGCACAAAACCATTCCATCATATGGGCGAAGACGTTGCCGCGCCCCGCGCCAAAACTCAAGGGGTTCAATGCAGCGACTGACGAAGGGCTTACTTCAGACCGGTGTCATCCACAGGTTGCGTGATGCAGCAAGGCCCCCAAGCATCGATTCCCTACTCCTGCAGCATGCGCTTCAGGAGATCAATCTCACCGGCAAGCGCCGTATCCAGACTTGTCAGGCTTTCGATCTTGCGGACCGCATGCAGCACGGTCGTGTGATCCCGGCCGCCAAAGCGGCGACCAATCTCGGGCAGGGAGCGGAGCGTGAGCGCCTTCGACAGAAACATCGCGATCTGACGCGGCCGGACGACCGTGGCGGTGCGGCGCGAAGACAGGATATCGGATTTGCTGATGTTGTAATGGTTGGCCACAAGGCGCTGGATATCCTCGATCTTCACCTTGCGGGGTTCGCGGGTGCGGATCAGATCCTTGATAGCGCTTTCCGCTGTCGATAGATCCAGCGGCACGCCTGAAAGCGTGGCATGGGCCAGCATCCGGTTGACCGCACCCTCGAGGTCGCGGCCATTGGCCGTGAGCTGCCGCGCCAGCCAGATCACGACTTCCGGGCGAACATCGAAATTCGGCAGATGCGTGCGGGCCGCCGCGATACGTGTTTCCAGAATCTTTACCCGCAAGGCCTCGTCCAGGGAGCTCATCTCGACCACGAGACCAGCCTGCAATCGCGACCGCATGCGATCCTCGACCGCTTCCAGATCACAGGGCGGACGATCCGCCGCGATGATCACCTGTTTGCCCGCATCGATCAGGGCATTCATGGTGTGGCAGAATTCCTGCTGGATCGATTTGCCGGTCAGGAACTGCACATCGTCAATCACCAGAACGTCGATGGCGCGCAGCCGCTCCTTGAAGGCGATTGCCGTCTGTGATTTCAGCGCGGCGACAAAGCCGTACATGAAGCGTTCCGCCGTCAGATAGACGATACGGCGGCCTGAATCCTCCATGGATTGCGCCAGCGCCTGACAGAGGTGGGTTTTGCCGAGGCCCACGGCGGAATGGATGTAGAGCGGATTGTAGATCGGCTTGTCGCCGGGCTGAGCACGCGCCACCTGCTGCGCTGCTGCATGGGCAAAAGCATTGGACTGTCCCACGAGGAAAGACTGGAACGACAACCTGCGGTCCAGCGGCGAACCAACGAAACCACCGGGGTCAGCCTGAACCGGCATCATTTGGCCAAGCGTCGGCTTTTCCATGGACTGAGCAGGTGCGCGCGCGGCTTCCATCGGCTGGGGCCGAACGGCAGCGCGGATTGCAGCTGTCCGCTGACCAGTGACGCGGACCACAAGCTCGACATCCTCGACGCCACAATTTTGCTCGACAAACAGTCGGCGAATCCGCTCGCGATAATGGCTGTTGACCCAGCTCTTCAGGAACTTGGTCGGAACACTGAGATGCACGACGCCATCCACTGCTTCCACAAGCTCCATGCGTGGGAACCAGCTGTTGAAGACATCTTCACCCAATTCGGCCCGCAGGCGTGCCTTCAAACGCTGCCAGATAGGATTGAGATCGCCAAGGGGGGCGATGGGCCTATCCGTTGGATCGACATGGGCTGCGCCGCCGCCGAAGGGGAATGGATCGTCAGTATGATTGCTGGTTTTCGAGTACATGACCGTTCCATCTGATTGTTTTTATTTTGTTACCCGCATCCTCAGGAATGGCGCGGAGGTGTCAGCAGAAAGCAGCGGAACGCAGCTGTTTACCTGTTGGTTTCAAGTCATCCGCCAAGGCCTTCGTAATCAGGGGCCGGTACGGAATCTCAGGCACGACAAGGTCATGCAGCATGCTCGATTCCTTCCCTGTTTCTATATCTGCCCCGTCTCATTCCAGCCCCGTCTCATCCTCAAAACGACATACCTGTTAGAAAGTTGCCGCTCTCGACAAATCCTTGCCGTCAGCCTTGTCTTGCGGCAGTCCTCGGCCTTGAGAAAAGCCCCGAATCCAGCCGAAGTCTGTTTTCGGCAAGACTTCACAGCCCCGCCTTGCACAGTCATTCCCTCCAGAACTGAAAGACAAAAGATCTCACGGCGCGCCCATGGACGAACCGACGGATCATCTGTTTGATCAGGAGATTGTGCCGCCAAGTGGCGACACCCATTTCTCTACACAGCCTCTTCGAAGCCCATCAACTGCTTTTCGGCAGGGGCGGCGGCAAGTATCAAAACCCGTCCAATGCGACAGGTTATCCACAGGTCGTTGATGTTGAACTAAGCCGCTGGAATCGATGGCGAAAGCCTCAACCCAATGCTTGGCCTGTCTAATTATTCCGCATCCGGAATGATCTGATTCATCAATTTGGCTTTTGTTCGTAAACTTCTCTTAACGGTTTAGGCCGATGGGCCTTACAGTCCAAGCCTCTGATATCAATAGACTATTTCTGATCACATTTGCGTTAAGACAGACTGCGGCTCAAAAGAGGCATGTCAAGCGGCTTGACGTGAATTGTGTCAAAAAAATGAAACTTCGCTTGTGCAAAAATATCAGGTCGAAACGGCTTCCTCGAAGCGCACAGCTTCTCCCGTGCTGGTTGTAGTGAGGGTGCCATCCCACATCACGCGGCGTCCTCTTACAACCGTACCGATTGGCCAGCCCGTAACCGTGACGCCGTCATAAGGTGTCCAGCCGCAGCGCGAGGCGATCCAGTCGTTGCGGATGGTTTCGCGGCGCTTGAGATCGACAATGGTGAAGTCGGCGTCATAGCCAGCTGCTATCCGCCCCTTGTTCGCGATACCAAACAGGCGCTTGGGGCCAGCACTGGTCAGATCCACGAGGCGCTCCAGCGACAGCCTGCCTGCATTCACGTGATCCAGCATGATCGGCACCAGTGTCTGCACTCCGGTCATGCCGGAATGAGTCGCCGGGTAGGCATGCTCTTTCTCTTCCCGCGTGTGTGGCGCGTGATCGGATCCCAGCACATCGATGATGCCCTGTGTCACACCACCCCAGATGCCCTGACGGTGGCTGTCATCGCGCACCGGCGGGTTCATCTGCGCATAGGCACCGAGGCGCTCGTAGCAATTGGGTGCTACAAGGGTGAGATGATGCGGCGTCGCCTCGCAGGTCGCGACATCCTTGTGCGCCTGCAGGAAGGCAATCTCGTCCGCGGTCGAAATATGCAGCACATGAATGCGCGCACCCGTTTCCCGCGCGATGGAGACAAGCCGCCGCGTGCAGCGCATCGCCGTCTCGACGTCGCGCCAGACCGGATGCGAGGAGGGATCACCCGGAACACGCAAGGACATCCGCTCGCGCAACCGCGCCTCGTCCTCGGAATGGAATGCGGCGCGGCGGCGCGTGCGCTTCAGGATCTCGCGCACGCCGTCGTCATCCTCCACCAGCAGTGACCCGGTGGATGAACCCATGAACACCTTGATGCCCGGCGTACCGGGCAGGCGCTCAAGTTCTGGCACGTCCTTGGCGTTCTCATGCGTGCCGCCGACCCAGAAGGCGAAATCGCAATGCATGCGGTGGCGGGCTGCTTTCAGCTTGCCTGCAAGCGCTTCCGGCGTGGTCGTCAGGGGATTGGTGTTGGGCATTTCGAAAACCGCCGTCACGCCGCCCATGACAGCCGCACGGGAGCCGGTTTCCAGATCCTCCTTGTGGGTCAGGCCGGGCTCGCGGAAATGCACCTGGCTGTCGATGACACCGGGCAGCACATGCAGGCCCTTGCAATCGATTGTCTCGCCCGCACTCGCCCCGGCCAGAGAGCCGATGGCGGCAATGCGACCCGCCGTGATCCCGACATCGCGGATGCCAGTGCCGTCGTGGTTCACGACGGTGCCTCCCCTCAGGATCGTGTCGAATGTCCGGGACATGGTGTCCGCTCCGCTTGTGGCCAGATGCTCCACGCCTTACGTAACGCTTTCATTGAGCTCAAGCAGGGAGTGCTTTCACGCATGATTGCCGGTCTGAAAGCTGTGGGTTTGCCCAACCGGGGCGTCGTCAGGGTGACGGGAGACGAGGCGCGGGCCTTTCTCGACAACATTGTGACCAGCAGCATGGACGGCGTGGTAGAGGGCAAAGCCATCCACACCGCGCTGCTGACACCACAGGGCAAGATCATCACGGATTTTTTTGTGACGGAGGCTGCTGCGGACGATGGCGTCGGGTTCTATTGCGATGTGCCGCTGGTATCGGCAGCAGAACTTGCCAAGCGCCTGTCCTTCTACAAGCTGCGCGCCAAAGTGAGTGTCGAGAACCTGTCGGAGACGCTTGGCGTGATCGCGGTCTGGGGGGCCGATCTGGATATCGCTGGGTTCGGACTGGCCTTCGCCGATCCACGCCTGCCCACGCTGGGCTACCGGCTGATGGCTCATAAAAGCCAGACCGATGCCGTCATTGCTGAAACCAGCGCAGCCCCGGCTGATCTCGATGATTACCACGCCCATCGCGCCGCACTCGGCATCGGCGAGGTCGCCTTCGACTTTGTCCTGGGCGACGCTTTTCCACACGAGATCAACATGGACCAACTCCATGGCATCGATTTCAAAAAGGGCTGCTATGTCGGACAGGAGGTTGTCTCGCGCATGCAGCACCGCGGTACGGCGCGGACCCGACTGGTGCAGCTGCGCTATGATGAGGGGTTTGTTGCCTCCAGCGGTGCGTCTGTCATGGCGGGTGAGAAGACTTTGGGTGTCACAGGCACCGCAGCCAATGGCGTGGGTCTGGCCCTGATCCGGCTTGATCGTGCGGCGGAGGCCATAGCGGCAGGCACGCCCATCACGGCAGGCGGTGTTCCGGTCACTGTGATCAAACCTGGGTGGTGGATGGCAAACTGGCCGCTGCCTTGAGGTGAATTATCCTGTTGGTGTCTCGAGGCTCTTTCGCTTCCCTCTCTCGCACCTCGACATGAGGATGTTATAGACACTGTAGTTACCGTTCTCCTCATGTCGAGGTGCGAAGCGAAGCGAGCCTCGAGACACGCACAATGCCCGAACCCCAAAGCCTCATTACCCATCCCGACGGCAAGACCCGTTGCTGGTGGCCCGGCGTCGATCCACTCTATGTGGCGTATCACGACACCGACTGGGGCGTGCCTGAGACTGACGACCGCGCCCTGTTCGAGAAACTGGTACTCGACGGGTTTCAGGCCGGGCTTTCGTGGATCACGATCCTGAGGAAGCGCGAGAATTTCCGGAAGGCCTTCGATGGCTTCGATGCGCAGACAATGGTGCGGTATTCACCTGAGAAGCTGGAAGCGCTGATGCAAGATGCGGGAATTGTCAGAAACCGCGCCAAGATTACGGGCGTGGTGCCGTCCGCGCGGGTGTTCCTGCAGATTCAGGAGAAAGAGGGGTTTGCCAATTACCTCTGGAAATTCGTCGATGGCCGCCCGGTGCAAAACAACCTGACGTCACGCTCGGGGGTACAGGCCGAGACAAAGGTGAGCCAGGCGATTTCGAAAGACCTGAAGGCGCGCGGATTCACCTTCTGTGGTCCCACCATCGTTTATGCCTTCCTTCAGGCCTGCGGGCTGGTGAATGACCATCTTGTCGGCTGCTACCGTCATGCAGAGGTGGCGGAGCTGGGCGCAACGATCGTGATGCCGAAGCGCTGAGATGGCCAAAAAATCTCCTCCTCCCCGGGCATGGCAACGCATGCTCTCGGGCCGCAGGCTAGACCTGCTCGATCCCTCGCCCTTTGATGTGGAGATCGAGGATATTGCCCATGGCCTCGCCCGCGTTGCCCGCTGGAATGGCCAGACCGAGGGACCCTATCCCTTCTCCGTGGCGCAGCATTCGCTGCTGGTGGAGGCGATTGCCCAGAACAACCTGCTCGACATGCCGCCGAAGATGGCGCTCGTCGTGCTGCTGCATGATGCGGCGGAATATGTCATCGGTGACATCATCTCGCCCTTCAAGGCGGTGCTGGGTGATGCCTACAAGGGCGTGGAGGCGCGTATTCTCGCCGCCGTGATGATCCGTTTCGGCCTGCCGCCGGAAATCAAGGGTCCGGTCAGGGTGCTGACCAAGGACGCCGATGCTATAGCGGCGTATCACGAGGCGACGCGACTTGCCGGGTTTTCGCTGGAGGAGGCCGAGCGGTTTTTCGGTAGACCGGTTGACCTGCCCCGGCGTATCCTCGACATGCTGGAACCCTGGACAACGGAACAGGCGGAAATCGCTTTCGTCGCGCGGTTTGAAACATTGTCTGGCGCATTGGCAAATCCATAATCAGGAGTATTGAATGCCTTTCCTGCAAGTCTGCTCCCTCGCCCGCCTGCCGCGCACAGTGCAGCAGATCGATGCCAGCCATGTGCTGACGCTGATCAATGCGCAGACGCCTGTGACGAGGCCTGCATCGATCTCCGAGGAGCGACATCTCTATATCGCCATGAGCGATATCACCGAGCCGCTCGACGGGCATATCATCCCTGCGGAAGAGCATGTGCGCAAGCTTCTCACCTTCGTGAAGGCGTGGGACAAGGCGCAGCCCATGGTGATTCATTGCTATGCTGGAGTGAGCCGTTCGACGGCAGCGGCGATGATTACGGCTTGCGCGCTGAACCCGGAGCGCAATGAGTGGGGGATCGCGGATATGATCCGCCAGCGCTCACCAACGGCAACGCCCAACATGCGACTGGTCGCCGTCGCGGATCAGATTCTGGGGCGTAAAGGGCGGATGGTTGCGGCAGCCGAGAAGATCGGGCGCGGCGAGGATTGCTTCGAAGGCGTGCCGTTCCGGCTGGAAGTTTAAACCCAACCGCCCAGTTCCCGCATCACGACATGCTTCATCACTTTCACGCCGAGGTCGCTGTCGTTGAGGCAGGGGATATAGGAGAAATGCTCGCCACCGTTGTGCTCGAAAATCTCGCGGTTTTCGACATCGAGCTCTTCCAGCGTCTCGAGACAATCTGCCGAGAAGCCGGGCGCGATCATCACCATGCGCTTGACGCCTGATTTGGCGAGCTCTTCCACCGTGACATCGGTATACGGCTTCAGCCATTCCTCCGGCCCGAAACGCGACTGGAAGGTCTGCACGAACTTGTCCTTGGGCCAGTCCAGCGCCTCGCGCAGCAGACGGCCCGTCTTGACGCACTGGCAATGATAGGGATCACCCTTCATCAGATAACGCCTCGGCACACCATGGAACGAGGCCAGCAGCACTTCGGGCTCGAAATCCAGTGTTGCAACATGCTCGCGCACGCTTTCGGCCAGCGCATCGATATAGACCGGGTCATCATGCCATGGCGGGGCGACGCGCACGGACGGCTGCCATTCCATCTTCATGAGCTGCCGGAAGGCCTGATCGGCGGCGGTCGCGGTCGTCGCCACGGAATATTGCGGATACATCGGCAACAGCAGAATGCGGTCACAGCCCTGCTTCATCAGATTCTCGATCGCAGGCCCTGTCGCCGGATTGCCGTAGCGCATGGCGAAGTCGACGATGATCTTGTCGGATAGCATGGAAAGCTCAGCAGCAAGCTTTTCGGACTGGCTGCGCGTGATGGTCAGCAGTGGCCCTTCGTTTCTCTCTTTGTTCCAGATCGTCTCGTAATCCTTGCCCTTGCGACCGGGGCGGATCGACAGGATTATCCCCTGAAGGATCGGTTGCCAGACAGCGGCCGGCCAGTCGATGACGCGTTTGTCCGACAGGAATTCCGAGAGATAGCGGCGCATGGGCCAGTAGCCCGTGCCATCCGGTGTGCCGAGATTGAGCACCAGAACGCCGACTTTGCCGCCCATGACGCGCGGATGATCGCCCGGCAGCCGGAAAGCCCGGTTGGCCTCCTCGCGCGGGTCTCGCTCACCACTGCGGATCATCAGATTCATTGTTAAAAAGAGTCCCAAATAATCAATAGGACGCACTACAGCGGTCGGCACATGCTGTCGAGCGCACGCGGCGTCACAGGTGAGTTACGGGATTGTTCCTGATCTGGATGGAAATGAGGCTTTTTACCGCCTCAACTGCCGGATCTGGTAGCTGTCGAAGGCATATTCCGCGATCTGCGCCCATGTGTATTGCTCGTTGCGAAATGCTACCATCGACTCATAACCCTTCTTGAAAATCGGGCTTCTGGCCGAATATTCGGCGTAGAGTTCTTCGGACGCCTTCCACGACGCTTCAAGCACTGCCGCTGGAAAAGCGCGCAATTCTGTGCCGCCAGCCACCAGGCGGCGCAATGCGGGCGCGTTCACCGCGTCGTATTTTGCGAGCATCCAGTTGTTGGCGCTCTCGGCGCACATCCTGAGGATGTTCTGATAGAGCTTCGGCAACTTCTCCCAGGCCTCCTTGTTGATGACGAGGTGCAGCATGGCACCGCCTTCCCAGAAGCCGGGGTAATAATAGTATTTCGCCACCTTGTTGAAGCCGAGCTTCTCGTCATCATAGGGTCCGACGAACTCGACGGCATCCAGCGTGCCGCGCTCAAGGGCCGGATAGATATCACCGGCCGCGATCTGCTGCGGCACGACGCCGAGTTTGGCCAGAACAGCACCCCCCGTGCCGCCGATGCGGAATTTCAGGCCTTTCAGATCCTCCAGAGTGTTGATCTCCTTGCGGAACCAGCCGCCCATCTGCGTACCCGAGTTGCCGCACACGAGACCAATTGTGTTGAACTTGGCCAGAGCCTCGTTGACGATGGCTTCGCCGCCCGCGAAATGCCACCAGGAATGCTGGTGACGGGCGTTCAGTCCCCATGGAATCCCGGTGCCCAGCGCCAGCGCGGGCTCCTTGCCTGTGTAAAAGTAGGTCGGCGTATGGGCGCATTCCACGGTGCCGTTGGACGCGGCGTCCAGAGCCTGCAGGCCCGGCACGATCTCACCCGCTGCGAAGGTCTGGATCTGGAACTTCCCGTCCGTGGCGTCGCTTACGTATTGCGCAAGCGTCTGTGCCGTGCCGAAAATCGTATCGAGCGACTTCGGGAAACTGGACGTCAGTCGCCACTTCACCTCGGGCATGGACTGGGCGATGGCGGGTTTCGCAATGGCTGTTGCAGCGGCTGCAAGAGCAGCACCGTGCAAAAAACTACGTCTTTTCATTGGACAAATTCTCCCGGACAGGCTGTTTTACAGGCACAGGCAATTGGCCTCTCTCCCAGACAACCACAAACACAGGTTCTCCACAATGAAACTTGCGACGCTGAAGAACGGTACCCGGGATGGTCGTCTTGTGGTCGTCTCCCGCGATCTTTCGCGCTGCACCGATGCATCGTCCGCTGCCCGCACCATGCAGGAGGCGATGGACAACTGGGATCGCGCCGAGCCACGCTTGAGGGACCTGGCTTTCGCGCTGGAAAACAACGCCGTGCCATCTGACCGTTTTCACGAACGGCATTGTGAAAGCCCGCTTCCGCGTGCCTATCAATGGGTGGATGGCTCGGCCTATGTGAACCATGTCGAGCTGGTGCGCCGCGCCCGCAAAGCCGAGATGCCCCGTGAATTCTGGACCGATCCGCTGATGTATCAGGGTGGTTCCGACAGTTTCTATGGCCCACGTGATCCGATCCCGATGGCGGACGAGGCCTATGGCATCGATTTTGAGGCCGAAATCGCTGTAATCACCGGCGATGTGCCGATGGGCATTAAAGCGGACGATGCCGCGAAGCACATTCGCCTGCTGACGCTGGTCAACGATGTCTCGTTGCGCAATCTCATCCCGGCGGAGCTTGGCAAGGGCTTTGGATTCTTCCAGGGGAAAGCATCGACCGCTTTTTCGCCAGTCGCCATCACCCCGGATGAACTGGGCGAACACTGGCTGGGCACCAAAGTGCTGCATCCTTTGACCACCATTCTCAACGGTACCTTGTTTGGCCGTCCCAATGCTGGCGTCGACATGACGTTTTCCTTCGCCGATCTCATCGCACATGCCGCAAAGACACGTGTTCTGACGGCGGGTACCATCGTTGGCTCCGGTACCGTCTCCAACAAGGATGTCAGCGACGGACCCGGCCTGCCCATCGCAGAAGGCGGCCATGGCTATGCCTGCATCGCCGAGCAACGCATGGTGGAGACGATCCGGCACGGCACGCCCGTGACCCCGTTCATGAGCTTCGGTGATACCGTGCGGATCGAGATGATGGACGACAAACGCCATTCCATCTTTGGCGCGATAGAACAGAAGGTCGAGAAGTATGAAGGCTAAGTCTGGTGCGGCAGGGTCCTTGCACCCGCCGCTCCTGCTGGAGGATTTTCTGCCCTATCGCCTGAATGTGCTGGCCGCTGAGGTCAGCGAAGGCTTGGCGCGCGTTTATTCCGAACGTTTCGGCCTCGATATCCCAGGCTGGCGCGTGATCGCCACGTTGGGACAATTCGGGCAAGGCACCGCCAAGGCGATCGGCGATCATAGCCATATGCACAAGACCAAGGTCAGTCGTGCGGTGACGGAACTGGAGCGGCGCGGGTTTGTGGTGCGTTCGTCCAATCCTCAGGACAAGCGGGAGGCCTTTCTGGCGCTGACATCGCAGGGCGATGCGGTCTACCGCGATATCATCCCACTGGCGCAGACCTACCAGAAGGCACTGATTCGGGCTCTCGCCACCAATCATCGCACCGCGCTGGATGATATTCTCGTCGCATTGACCTCTGAAGCCCGGCGTTTGCGGCAAACTTAACCCAGCGCTAACTGCCTTTCAGGCATGCATTCGCGATGCGTCGGCTGTCCTGCCTCCATCGACTGTTCACTGTGGCTGCCGTTGCGGCAACCCTGATGCTGGCTGTGGTACTACCGGCGCTGGCCAATGTCTGCCGCAGTATCGAGGCCGAACTTTCTAGCGTTAGCCGTGGCCCTTCGTCGCGCGAGCGCCAGATTGCGGGTCGCGCCGCCGTCGAAGCGCATCAGCTCCATGCTCATATGCGCTCAATCGGTTGCGACCGGCAGACCTTTCTGTTTTTCGGCCAACCCCCGCCGATGGAATGTCGAGGCTACCGCGCAAGGCTGGCCCAGCTTCAATCGGCAAGCCGGGCGGCGTACGGTCCCGACGAAGGCCGCAGGCGGCAGCTGATGTCGATGTTGGTCAGCCACAATTGCCGGACTTCGCCCACCGCGCCGGAAACGCGCTCGGGGCCCCTTACCGCAGGTCTCTTCGACGATGGCACGCGCCGCCGGGGCGAGATCAATTCGGATGATATCGACCGGCCACGCATCGAGGCGCGTATCCGCGGTACTGGTGGCAAGGCGGTGTGTGTGCGGACCTGCGACGGCTATTACTTCCCGCTGCATGTGCGTGGTGCCTCACTGCGTGAAGATGGTGATGCAGTCTGCCAATCGCTGTGTCCCGCGACCGAGACAAAGATGTTCTTCAATCCGGGCGAGATCGAGAATGCGCGCTCTCCCGACGGCGAGGCTTACAGCGATCTGGCAAATGCCTTCCGCTACCGCAAGACCTATGACGCCAGCTGTTTCTGCCGTCGGCCCGATGAAGCCATCGGCGAGGGACAGGCCCAGATCCTCAATCCGCTGGATCGCGCGCCCGGAGAAGGTTTCGACGTGCTGAACCGCGATCCGGACGACGATGCGCCGTTACGTGGCATGACCCCGGTTCCGGGGCGCAAGCAGGACACACGCCTGTTCGGCAACCGCCCGCCGCCCGCACCACCTGCTCCCCCGCAACCGCCACCTGATATTCCTGCAGACCGGATGGTGACATCGGAGCAGGGCGAAGTCCGCGAGATGCGCGGCAAGGACGGCGTTACGCGCAGCGTCCGTGTAATCGCGCCAGAACTTTCGCGCGGCCCATCAGGGGCAGCAGTCCCTTCAACTCAGGGCCGTGCTCCATCCCCGTGAGCGCTAGCCGGAGCGGCATGAACAGCGGCTTGCCTTTGCGTCCTGTCACTTGTTTCAGCGCCTCGGTCCAGAGACTCCAGGTCTGCTCACCGAACGGTTCCGCCGGGAGATGCTCGATCGCGGTGCCGATGTAATCGGGCTCTGTGATCACACCAGCCGCATCGCCGAAGGCAAGATCACGCCAGCCCGTGATATCCCCGAAGACAGAAAGATTGCCGCGCACGGCATTCCACAGGGCCTCGGCCTTGTCTGGCGCAAGCCCCAATGCCGCCAATCGAGAGGCAACGCTGCGATAGGGTGTTTCATGCAAACCCTTGGCTGTCAGCAGCATCACTTCAGCGGGATCGAATTTGGTGGGCGCGCGTGACAGCTTGTCCAGCGCGATCAATCCGCTGAGATCATCAAGATGCAACACGGGTCGCACGGATTCGGATGTGCCGGTGAGCACGGCAACAGCGGCAAGCGCTGTCGGCTCCGCCCCAGCATCGCGAAACGAGCGCAGCGACAGCGTGCCCTTGCGCTTCGACATTTCCTCGCCCGACGCCGCGATGATCAGGTTGTGGTGAGCAAAGCGGGGTGGAGTAGCGCCCAAAGCTCGGAAAAGCTCGATCTGCACGCCGGTGTTGGCCACATGATCCTCGCCCCGGATGATATCGGTCACGCCCATATCGATATCGTCGATGACGGAGGCAAAGGTATAAAGCACCGTACCATCCTCACGCACCAGCACCGGGTCGGACAAAGCCGATGTCTCGATTCGGGCGGGACCACGCACGCCGTCTTCCCATTCAACAGCCTTTCCTGAAAGCCGGAAGCGCCAATGCGGCTTGCGGCCCTCTGCTTCCAGTACGGCACGCTCTTCGCCCGTGAGTTTCAACGCTGCACGATCATAGACCGGCGGCAGGTTGCGGGCCTGCAGGCGCTTGCGCTTGCGGTCCAGTTCATCCGGCGTTTCATAGGCCGGATAGACCAGGCCAGCCGTCTTCAGGCGTTCGAATTCCGTGGCATAGCGCGACACGCGGTCTGACTGCTTCTCCAGCCGGTCTGGATGGATGCCCAGCCAAGCCAGGTCCTCGATGATGGCCGCGGCGAAGACTTCGGTCGAACGGTCGCGGTCCGTGTCATCCAGGCGCAGGATGAAAGTTCCACCGGCCTTTTGGGCAATCAGCCAGTTCCACAGCGCGGTGCGGGCATTGCCGATGTGGAGATAGCCCGTGGGGGATGGTGCGAAGCGAACGGTGATGCTCATTCGCTGCTTCTAATGCGGCTGAGCCGTGGGCTCAACCATCGTCTTGCGTCCAAAGTCGATACGCCATCCCGTTGCGCTTAGCGGATCAAGGCGCAATAGATATCTGCAATAACAGAGCTATTCCGGAGGATCGCCATGTCGGCTCCCAACCCCCCTGTCGGGACCCGCTATGCCGCGCTGCATGCGGACAGTCACAGGCATCCGGAGGCCTTCTGGCGCGAGCAGGCCCGTGCCATCGACTGGTTCCGGTTTCCCGCGATCACCTTTGATTCGAAAGCCGGTGTCTATGGCCGCTGGTACACGGACGGGGTCTGCAACACCTGCCACAACACGGTTGACCGACATGTGGCCGCCGGGCGCGGCAAACAGGCGGCTTTCATCCATGACAGCCCTGTCACTGGCACCAAGCGCACGATCACGTACTCCGAACTTTTGGCCGAGGTAACGGCGACAGCCCGCATGATCCTCGACAGCGGCATCAGGAAGGGCGACCGCGTTATCATTTATATGCCGATGATCCCCGAGGCTATTATCGCGATGCTGGCCTGCGCGCGCATCGGTGCGGTGCATTCCGTCGTCTTCGGTGGCTTCGCAGCAAAAGAACTGGCAACGCGCATCGATGATTCGACGCCAAAGCTGATCATGGCGGCGTCCTGCGGTATCGAAGGACAGAAAATCGTATCCTACAAGCCGCTGCTTGATGAGGCGATCAGCCTTGCAAAGCACGCCGTCAAGAAGGTGATCCTGCTGCAGCGGCCACAACTCGCGGCGACAATGATCAAGGGCCGCGATCAGGACTGGACCAAGGGGCTCGCCACTGCAAAGAAGTCGGTGAAGGCCGGAAACGGCGTGCCTTGCGCGAAACTCAAGGCGACCGACCCGCTCTATATCCTTTACACCTCTGGCACGACGGGCAAGCCCAAGGGCGTGGTGCGCGACAATGGCGGGCACATGGTGGCGCTGCATTGGTCGATGGCTAACCTCTATGGAGTGCGCGCTGGTGAGGTCTTCTGGGCGGCATCCGATATCGGCTGGGTCGTCGGCCACAGCTACATCGTCTATGCGCCGCTGCTCGCGGGCTGCACCTCGATCATCTACGAGGGCAAGCCGGTGGGAACACCGGATGCCGGGGCGTATTGGCGGGTGATCGCGGAGCATGGCGTCACGACGCTGTTCACCGCACCCACGGCGTTTCGTGCGATCAAGAAAGAGGATTCGCAGGCGAAGCTGATGGCGGGTCATGACCTGTCAAAATTCCGCGCACTCTTTCTCGCGGGAGAGCGCGCTGATCCTGCTACAGTGGATTGGGCCGAGACCATCCTCAACCGCCCGGTCATCGACCATTGGTGGCAGACCGAGACGGGCTGGTGCATCGCGGGCAATCCGCTGGGTGTCGAGCCGCTGCCGGTGCGTCACGGCGCGCTCTCGGCTCCGATGCCGGGCTACGACGTGCGATGCCTCGACGAAGGCGGCAAGCCCGTTGCTGCGGGCGTGATGGGGTCCATCGCCGTGAAGCTGCCGCTGCCGCCAGGCGCACTGCCGACCCTCTGGAAGCAAGACGAGCGCTTCGGGGAGGCCTATCTCTCGCAATTCCCGGGTTATTACTCCACTTCGGACGCCGGAATCATCGATTCTGACGGGATGATCACCATTCTGGGCCGTACCGATGACATCATCAATGTGGCGGGGCATCGTCTGTCCACCGGCGGCATGGAAGAAGTCATCGCTTCGCATCCGGCCGTGGCGGAATGCGCCGTCGTCGGCATTGCGGATGAACTCAAGGGCGAGGTACCCTGCGGTTTCATGGTGCTGAAATCCGGCGTCAACGAAACCGCTGACGAAGTGGAAAAGGGTTGCGTCAAGCTCGTGCGCGACAAGATCGGTCCCGTGGCGGCCTTCAAGCTGGCTATCGTGGTGCCACGCCTGCCCAAGACGCGCTCCGGCAAGATCCTGCGCGGCACGATCAAGAAGATCGCGGATCGCACGCCCTGGACCATGCCCGCGACGATTGATGATCCGGCTGTACTGGACGAGATATCGGTGGCCATGAAAGCCAAGGGCCTGAGGCTCTGAAGGCGCGCGGCAATTCGCTTGCCGCCTGACCATGCTGTCGCGCATAACGGCAGGAAACGTACCGAGGACAACGCCCCATGACGCCTGAACCTATCGCGGCCTTTTCCCGCATTGGTGAGGAAAACGCCTTCGCCGTTCTGGCGCGAGCCACGCATCTCATGCGCGAGGGCAAGGATGTCATCAATCTGGGCATCGGCCAGCCGGATTTCGCCACACCGCCCAACATCGTGGAAGCCGCAATCAAGGCCTTGCGCGATGGTCACCACGGCTACACGCCCGCCAACGGGATTTTGCCGTTGCGCGAGGGCGTGGCAGCTGACCTGCACCGGCACTACGGCGTCTCGGTTTCGCCCGAGGAAGTGATGATCATGCCGGGCGGCAAGGTCACGATGTTCATGGCGATCCTGATGTTCGGCGAGCCAGGTGTCGAGATCATGTATCCCGATCCCGGGTTTCCCATTTATCGCTCGATGATCGAGTTCACGGGTGCGACGCCGATCCCTGTGCCGATCCGCGAGGAAAACAATTTCGCCTTCTCGGCGGAGGAAACGCTGGCTCTGATCACGCCAAAAACCCGCCTGCTCATCGTCAATTCACCGGCCAATCCCACGGGTGGCGTTACGCCGAAAGCCGAGGTCGACAAGCTGGTGAAGGGCCTCGCCAATCGCCCGCGCGTCGCCATCATGTCAGATGAAATCTACGACCAGATGCTCTATGACGGCGAGAAGCATGTCTGCTTGCTGTCCTATCCCGAAATCCGCGACCGGACCATTCTGCTGAACGGCTGGTCCAAGACCTACGCCATGACGGGCTGGCGTCTGGGCTATTCCGTCTGGCCCGGCAAGCTGTACGAGGCCGCGCGCAAGCTGGCGGTCAATTCTTTCTCCTGCGTCAACGCGCCCGCACAATGGGCGGCACTGGAAGCGCTGACGGGTCCGCAGGACGCGGTGGCCAGCATGGTGGCGGAATTTGACCTGCGGCGGAAAGCCGTGGTCGCCGGGCTCAACAAGCTGCCCGGCGTCTCCTGCGCCACGCCGACCGGCGCATTTTATGCCTTCCCCAATGTCTCCGGGACCAAATGGAAGGCGAAGGCGCTGGCGTCGGCTCTGCTGGAGGATGCAGGTGTTGCCACCATCGGAGGGCCGGATTTCGGCGTCTTCGGCGAGGGCTATATCCGGTTGTCCTATGCCAACAGCCTGGAGAATATCGACCGGGCGCTCACCCGCATGCGGGACTTTCTGGAGCGCAAGAACGCGAGCTGAGCCGACTACCCGATCAGCGCCTTGATCTCGGCCCGCATCGGTTCCGCCGCTACCAGAATTTGCTTCACCGCGAAGAAATCGAGCGCACTGAACCCGGCCACCTTTGGTTGCAGCAGATGAACCTTGGCCGAGGCATTGGCGAGCTTGGCCTCCATGATCGCCATCTGCATGATCTGCGATGCACCAAGTGTCGCTTCGAGAACCGATGGCTGTGTCGAGGCGTCGTCTGACTCCGGACCGCCCACGACATCAATCGCGATGATCAGATCACAGGGCACCGGCATGCGGTCGAAGGGCAGCGGATTGGCCGCAGCACCGTCTATATGCAGCCGGCTGTTGATGGAAACCGGCTTTACCAACCCCGGAATCGCGAGGGATGCCGCGACGGCGGGACGGATGAGCCCTTCACTGATCGCGGCTTCTTCCCGGCCGTAGAAATCGGTCGAAACAGCAACGAAAGGCATGCGCAGATCGGAAAAGCGCTCCGGCATCGATGGTGGCCAGAACTCGCGCAGGATGGTTTCGCCATCGACCTGCACGATATTGCCGAAAGCGCCGGAGAAAATATCCGAAAACGATCCGGTGCGCGCCCGGAAGATTTTAGCCATCACATCAGTGCGGTCGCGGAAGACTTTCAGGGCGTGATCACGGATCGCTTTGGCGGAATAGCCCGCCGCATAGGCCCCGCCGATGATCGCGCCGATGGAGGTGCCGGTGATCGCGACGGGCCGGGTTCCCGCCTGATCAAAGGCTTCCAGCGCCACGATGTGCGCCAGCCCCTTCGCACCGCCACCGCCCAAAGCAAGGCCGATGCGGCGTTCTGCGACAGCTCCGCTCATGCGGTGAGGAACGCCATCAGGGCGGCTTGCGTATCCAGCGGATTTTCCTCCGGCAGGAAATGCCCGCCCCTGATCGCCTTGCCGGTAATTCCAGGGGCATAGGGCTTCCACAGGGCCAGCGGATCGGGGCTGGCCGAGGGAATGCCGACGCTGCCCCAGAGCACCAGCATCGACGCGGAGATGGTCTTGCCCGCCTTGCGATCGGCATCATCTGCCGCGCGGTCCAGCGTGGCCCCAGCACGGTAGTCCTCGCACATCGCAGTGATGCGGGATGAATCCTGCACAAAAGCCCGGTAATGCGCCACGGCGCGACCATCGAAACTCTTCAGGTCTTTCGTTTCGGTCCAGCTTGCCAGCAATTCGTCGATCAGGGCCGACGGTTTGGCCTTGATGCGGTTTTCCGGCTGGGGGGCAGGCTCCGCCAGCCACTTCCAGTGCGGCGCGACTGGTGAGTTCGGCTGCTCGATCAGGTCCCACATTGCAGCGGTGGGGAGGATGTCGATAACCGCGAGCTTTGAAATGCGACCGGGATGGTCGAGCGCCAGCCGGTAAGCGACGCGTGCTCCCCGGTCATGGCCCACGACAGCGGCCTGTACGATGCCAAAATGCTCCATCACGGCCAGCACATCCTCGCCCATGGCGCGCTTGGAATAGGTTTCGTGTGATGCATCCGCATGAGGCGCAGTGGACCAGCCGTAGCCGCGCAGATCCATGCAGATCACGCGGAAGTGCTGTGCCAGAGAATGCGCGATCCGGTGCCACATCACGTGGGTCTGCGGGAAGCCGTGGATGAGGATCAGCGGCTCGCCCGTGCCGTGGCTACGGGCGAAGATTTTTCCCTCCGGCGAGGGGATCCAGTGGCTTTCGAAGCCGGGGAAGAGATCAGCAAGATCGGACATGGCAGTGCTCCAGTTAATGGCAGTGCTCCAGTGAACGGAAGGTGGCAGTGCGGTCGATCAAGATCAACCCTGTGTTGCCCGCCAGGCAATATCCCGTCGGCAGAAACCTTCTGGCCAGTCGATGGCATCCACCGCCGCATAAGCACGGGCGCGGGCCTCTGCCACCGTCTTGCCCGTGGCGGAGATGTTCAACACACGTCCGCCGTTGGCGATCAGCTTGCCGTCGCTCATCTTCGTACCTGCATGGAAAACAGTGACGCCATCCATTGCGGAGGCTTTGTCTATCCCGCGAATCTCGGTCCCTTTCAGTGGTTCTCCGGGATAACCCTGTGCTGCAATCACCACGGTGAGTGCTGGCTCAGGCCGGAAGCGGACGCTGACCCTGTCGAGCTGGCCATCGGCGCAGGCCAGCAACAGCGTCAGCAGATCATCCCTCAGGCGTAGCATCAGCACCTGACATTCGGGGTCACCAAAGCGGGCGTTGTATTCGATCAGCTTGGTGCCATCCTGCGTGATCATGAGGCCCGCAAACAGAACGCCGTCGCAGGGCATGCCCTTCTGCGCCATCACCCGTGCGGTAGGGCGAATGATGCGCTCCATGACATCGGCCTGCATCGCGTCCGTAAACACAGGTGCGGGCGAATAGGCCCCCATGCCGCCTGTGTTGGGGCCGGTGTCGCCATCTCCCACCCGCTTGTGGTCCTGAGCTGCGGCAAGTGGCAGCACCTGCTCACCATGGACAAGGGCGAAGAAGCTCACCTCCTCTCCTTCCATGAACTCCTCGATGACAACCTCCGCATCGCCGAACAGGCCTGCGAACATGTCGTCGATTGCCGTTTCCGCCTCTTCGACCGTCATGGCCACGACGACGCCCTTGCCTGCCGCGAGGCCATCGTATTTTACCACGATGGGCGTGCCCTGTTTACGGATGTAGGCTTTGGCTGCCACAGCATCGCTGAAGCGACCATAGGCAGCGGTCGGGATGTTTGCTGCATCGCAGATCATCTTGGTGAAGGCCTTCGAGCCCTCAAGCTGCGCGGCTGCGCGGCTGTGTCCGAATACCTTAATGCCGCCTGCACGCAGATCATCGGCCAGGCCGGCAACAAGTGGTCCTTCAGGGCCGACCACAACGAAGCCGATGCGCATGAGGCGGCAGAAATCCAGCACCGCGCGGTGGTCCGCGATATCGATCACGACATTCTCGCCGCATTCCGCCGTTCCAGGGTTGCCCGGCGCAATGAAAAGCTTCGTCAGCAGCGGGCTGCGGGAGGTGGCAGATGCAAGCGCATGTTCGCGCCCGCCGGAACCGATGAGGAGCACGTTCATGGCAATTCCCTGTGGTCTGGATCGCGGACGGGCCTAGCACCGAATCCCGCAGCGTTCTACAGAGAGAAACACAAGCCTGTGAGCCATGACGGAAACGACGAACAACCTGCCTGAAATCTCGGTCTCGGACCTTGCTGGCGCCATCAAGCGCACGGTCGAGGACGCCTTCGGCTATGTGCGGGTGCGCGGCGAAATCTCGGGATATCGCGGGCCGTCGGCGTCGGGCCATGTCTATTTTGGTCTGAAAGACCAGTCCGCCAAGATCGATGCCGTGATCTGGAAAGGCGTCTTCGGACGCATGAAGACGCGGCCTGAAGAAGGGCTGGAGGTCATCGCCACCGGCAAGGTCTCGACCTTTCCGGGCTCGTCTAAATACCAGCTGATCGTGGAATCCATGGAGCCCGCAGGCGTCGGCGCATTGCTGGCGCAGCTGGAAGAGCGCCGCAAGCGGCTCGCAGCGGAAGGCCTGTTCGATCCGGCGCGCAAGCAGATGCTGCCCTATCTGCCCGCCGTCATCGGTGTGGTGACCTCGCCCACAGGGGCCGTGATCCGCGATATCATCCACCGCATCGAAGACCGTTTTCCGCTGCATGTGCTGGTCTGGCCTGTGCGGGTGCAGGGAGAATCGAGCCCTGCAGAAGTGGCGGCGGGTATTCGCGGCTTCAACGCAATTGAACCGGGCGGTCCGATCCCGAGGCCGGATGTGATCATCGTGGCGCGGGGCGGCGGTTCGCTCGAAGACCTCTGGGGCTTCAACGATGAGGCGGTGGTGCGTGCCGCTGCCGAAAGCAACATTCCGCTGGTCTCAGCCGTCGGACACGAAACGGATACGACACTCATCGACTACGTGGCTGACCTGCGTGCGCCGACACCGACGGGCGCAGCGGAGATGATCGTGCCGGTTCGAGCTGAACTGCTGGCGACCACGGGCGATCTGGGCGCACGGCTCAGTGGCGGATTGCGGCGTCTGGTGGAGCGCCGCAAAACAGAACTCCGCGCCACGGCGCGAGCCATGCCGACACCCGAGAACCTGCTGGCGCAACCGAGGCAGCGGCTGGATGTGGCAATCCAGCGGCTGCCATCCGGGCTAAAGGCCGGACTCGACACCCGCCGGATCGTCCTTTCGCGGCTTGGCAACCGTCTCGAAAACAGATCACCGCGCTCGGAACTGGCCAAAAGGCGTGGCAAGCTGGAATCCGTTTCAGACCGGCTGATCAATGCCTTACAGGGGCGATTGTCGCGGGCCACAACCGGGATTGCACGCGATCGCGAGAAAGTCGCGGCGCTTGAAATTCGCATGCTTCCTGCACTCCGTCGCCAGTTCCAGCGCCGCAGCGACCGGCTGGACACTGCTGCGAAACTGCTCCGGGGCTATAGCTACGAAGGCGTGCTGGAGCGCGGCTTTGCGCTTGTCCTGAATGAAAAGGGCCAGCCCGTGCGCACCGTGGCTGCGGCAGCGGTTGGCAGCGCCATCACCGTGCGGGTCGCGGACGGGTCATTCGGCGCTGTTGTGGGCGGCAAACCGCAGGCTCCGAAACACAAGCCACTGGACGAAAAGCCCCAAACCGATCTCTTTGGTTGAACCCCGATGCCCCAAAGCCCTCACCCCATCAATCACGCCATGGTGCTTGCTGCAGGACTTGGCACGCGCATGCGGCCCATCACTGATATAATGCCCAAGCCGCTGATCAAGGTGGCGGGCAAGGCACTGGTGGATTACATTTTCGATTATTGCCGCGATGGCGGCGTGACCGATGCAGTGGTCAACGTGCATTATCTGGCGGACCAGATGGAAGCACATGTGAAGGCGGTGAGGCAGCCCCGCGTCACCATTTCCGACGAACGCGCAGGTCTGCTCGATTCCGGCGGTGGCGTTAAAAAGGCAATGCCGCATCTGGGCAAGGGGCCGTTTTTCATCCTCAACGCCGATGCGATCTGGGTGGATGGCCCGCAGCCAAGCCTCAACCGCCTGCGCGAGCAGTGGAATCCTGAGACCATGGATATCCTGCTGCTCCTTGCCCATTCCTCCAGCGCCACAGGCTGGGGCAACCGGGGTGATTTTGCCATGGACCAGAACGGTCGTCTTCGCCGCGCCGCCCGATCCGAGGTGACACCCTTTGTGTATGCGGGTGCGGGCATCTGGAAGCCGGAATTGTTCGCGGGCAAGCCGGATATTTTTTCGCTGAACAAGCTGTTCGATGAAGCCGCAGACAAGGGCCGCCTGCACGGGTTGCGGCTCGACGGCATCTGGATGCACGTCGGCACGCCCGATGCAATTCCTGAGGCCGAGGCGGCCATTCGGCGGAGTGCCCGGTGAGCCGCAATGTCAAGACGATAGCGCCCGGTGCGCCCTTTCTCACCACGCTTGTCGCGGCCTGCATGGACGGCAGTCTCGGCGTCCGCTTTCCTCAAGGTGAGCGGGATTACTCCAGCGCCACGATCTATGTTCCCACACGGCGCGCTGCCCGCGCGCTGGCGCATGCTTTCGCCGAGCGGCTGCAACCCCGCGCCGTGCTTCTGCCGCGCATTGTGCCGCTGGGTGATCCGTCCGATCTTGAAGAACGTGCCATCCTCACACCAGAGGCCTTTAGCGCTGATACGGATATCCCGCCTGCCATAGGCGATCTTGAGCGCCGCCTGTTGCTGACCAGCCTGATCGAGGGATGGCGCAACAGCCGGGACATGCAGAAACTGGCGGCTGCGGGTGACGGGTTCACCATCGGCGGCGGTTTTGCTGATAGTTTTGCTCTCTCCGGGGATCTCGCCAGCCTCATCGACGAATTCGCCATCGAGGGCGTGGACTGGCACCGGGTCAGTGCTCTCGCGCCGGGTCAGTTCGATGAATACTGGTCGATGACGCGGGACTTTCTCGCCATCGCAGGCGAGGCATGGCCGCAGGCTCTGAAAGAACTGGGCCAGCTTGATCCCTCGACACGGCTCAACCGCCTGCTCACGGCCGAGGCCGAACGCCTGAAGCGCGAGCGACCTCAGCATCCTGTCATTGCGGCTGGCTCCACCGGCACGGTGCCAGCCACGGCGGGTTTGCTTGCCGCCATTTCGCGGCTGCCCAATGGCGTCGTTGTCCTGCCAGGTCTCGACAAGTCGATGGATGAACGCGGCTGGACCCTGGTGGCAGATCAGCCGGACCCCGGCGCGGCGCAGCCCGGCCATCCGCAGGCCGCGCTCAAACGGTTGCTGTCCCGTCTTGGTGTGGAGCGGGAGGGCGTGGACGAAATCGGAGTTTCGCCGGAACCACTGTTGCACCGCACAGGCCTGGTCCATGCCGCGTCGCGGGCGGCTGAGGCCACCGACGACTGGCCCGCGATGCGCCGTGATCTTGCTGCCGCGCTGTCCGACGGCCTCAACAATGTCAGTGTCATCGAAGCGCCGGATGAGCGCAGCGAAGCGCTCTCCATTGCGGTTGCGCTGCGCGAGGTGCTGGAAACGGACGGCAAGACCGCCGCTCTGGTCACGCCGGACCGGGCCCTGGCGCAGCGTGTGTCGATGGAATTGCGGCGCTGGGGCATTGCTGCGGATGATTCAGCGGGAACACCGCTGGATGCCTCTCCCCTAGGGGCTTTTGCGCGGCTGGTAGCCCGTGCTGTCACAGAGGATTTCACCGCGACTTCGACGATGGCGGTGCTGTCACATCCCTGTCTGTTCATCGGAGCGCCGGAAGCAGCGCGTGTTTTTGAGATCACCGGTTTGCGCGGCCATGATCTGGGGCAGGGGCTCGCTGGCATCGCCGCTTCGCTGGATGATGCGGAGGACCGTATCAATCACCACCATGCGCCGGTGCCACTCGCGAGAATATCAACTGAGGAACTCGAACAGGCAAAAGCTCTGCTTGCCGCTTTCCTGATCGCCATGCAGCCGTTGGCCGCGCTGGTGGAGAAGACGCATCCACTGTCGCGTCTCGCGAAGTCACACATGCAAGCCCTCGAAGCTCTCGCTGGCGACCGTGCCGCCACAGGCGCGGATGCCGTGGCGCTGGGCCGGGTGTTTGATCAGCTTCTTGCCACCGGCTCCAATCCGGCAATCTCTTTCGCGGATTATGCCGCTTTGTTCGATATGCTGATCGCGGGAGAGATGATTTCGCCGGCACAACCTGTGCAGGGCCGCATCAAGATCTGGGGACTTCTCGAAGCGCGGCTGATGGAGGCCGACCGCATCGTTGTGGGTGGCCTCAACGAAAGCATCTGGCCGCCTGAAGTGCGCACCGACCCGTTCCTCAACCGCAGAATGCGGGCCGAGCTTGGCTTGTCCTCGCCCGAGCGGCGTATCGGCCAGAGCGCCCATGATTTTGGACAAGCCCTGGGCGCGCCGGAAGCCATCATCGCCCGCGCCATGACGGTGGAAGGCACGCCCATGGTGGCATCGCGGTTCTTGCGTCGGCTTGATGCCTTCGTCGGCGAGAATGCGGCCAAAGCGATGCGTGCGCGCGGTCAGTGGCTGATCGAGGCTGCGGCTGCGATGGACGAGGCCCCGGTGGTGCCAACGGCAGAGCGGCCCAATCCGAAGCCAGATGCGGCGCTGCAGCCAAAGTCGCTCTCCGTCACCGAGATCGCCACGCTGGTGCGTGATCCCTATGCGATCTACGCCCGGCATGTACTCGGGCTGCAAGCGCTGGAGCCAATGGAATCCAGTGTCGATGCGCGCGATCGTGGCACGATCATTCACGAAGTTCTGGCCGGATTCATCAAGGCGTCGCAGCAGGCGTGGCCGGATGATCCGCTGGCGGACTTGATGGCGCGAGGCGAAACCGGATTTGCGCCCTACAGGCACATCGAATCAGTCAGCGCCTTTTGGTGGCCGGTGTTCGAGAAAGTCGCGGAATGGTTCGTGGACTGGGAACAGGCGCGGCGAGGCAGCATTGCGAGCAGCGCCGTCGAAACAAGCGGATCGCTGTCCTTCCCACTAGCAGACGGAACCATGTTCAAGCTGCGTGCGCAGGCAGACCGCATTGATACTGCGGCGGATGGCGGGCTTGTGATCCTTGATTACAAGAGCGGCAATCCTCCTTCGGCGAAACAGGTCAAACTCAGTCTTGAGCCGCAGCTGACGCTGATGGCTGCCATAGCGGCGAAAGGTGGATTCGACGATGTGCAGGCTGGCGGCATCAATAGCATCTTCTACGTGAAAGTTGGCACCGATCCGCGCGAGACTGCCATAACGCTTGAGGACGAGGATATCCTCACGGCGGCACAGCGCCATATCGAAGCCCTGAAGCACGCACTCGACAAACTCCGCCGCAAGGAGGACGGTTTCCTCTCGCGCCGCATGATCGAGAAAGCCCGCGACGGTGGCGATTATGATCATCTCGCACGCGTCAAGGAATGGATAGCGGAGGCTGGAGACTAACCTGCTATTGGACGCTTGGTGCCGAAGCCGCTACAGCGTCAGAATCATCTGAAACAACGGGCTGTTCCATGACCATCCATTACCACAAGGGCGATCTGCCGGACGGTGTCGATTTCGGCGCGGCGGTTGCAATCGATACCGAAACCATGGGGCTGAACCCTCATCGTGACCGGCTTTGCGCCGTGCAGCTCTCGGCCGGCGACGGGAATGCCCATGTCGTGCAGATCATGGCGGGCAAGAATTTGGCGGGACAGAAAAAGGCTCCCAACCTCGTGAAGCTGCTGAAAGACCGCAATGTCGTGAAGATTTTCCACTTCGCGCGCTTCGATGTGGCGGTGCTGCTGAACAGTTTCGGGGTGGTCACCGGGCCGATCTACTGCACCAAGATCGCCTCGCGCCTGACCCGCACCTTCACAGACCGCCACGGACTCAAGGATCTGGTGAAGGAACTGACGGGAACCGAGCTGTCCAAGCAGCAGCAATCATCCGACTGGGGTGCAGCACAATTCACCGATGCGCAGCTGACCTATGCGGCATCGGACGTGCTGCACCTGCATGAACTGCGCGCCAAACTGGATGTAATGCTGGCTCGCGAAGGCCGCACAGAGATCGCGAAATCGTGTTTCAGTTTCCTGCCGACGCGGGCGAAACTTGATTTGCTGGGCTGGCCGGAAGCGGATATTTTCGCGCACAGCTGATGTGGGTTGAAAAAAGAGACCAAAACTCAATATTTCTGCCATAACTTCGCCATTCCATCTGATGTAACGATGGAGACTGATAATCTCGGGATGTTCATGAAGCTGGTCGCTGCATTGCGGGCACGGATGGGAAGTAGACAGGCGCAGCCTGCTCTCTCCGCCATGCCTGTGAACGACGGTACCTATGACACCGCGATGCGCCACAGCAGGCGCGTGCGCTTCTTGCGCAAGGCCATTCCTGTAACCTGTGTCGCTGCCGTGCTCGGCCCAATAGCGTGGGGTGTGGTGGCGCCGTTCGCCCGCTCCGTCGCGGAAGTCAAGATCGGCCCCATTTCTGTTTCCGGCAGCAAGGTGACGATGGAATCGCCCAAGCTTTCGGGTTTCAAGAAGGACAACAAGGCCTATGAGGTGACGGCTTTTCAGGCGATTCAGGATCTGAAGCAGCCCTCCGTGGTGGAACTGAACAAGCTCACGGCACGCCTTGAGCAGGATGACAAAAAGTTCGTACGGCTGACGTCCGACTGGGGCAGGATGGACCAGACGGCGGACCGGCTGGACCTCAAGGGCAATGTCCGGTTGCGGACAGACACCGGCTACGAGGCAGACATGCTCTCGGCACGTGTCAGCATGAAAAGCGGCGATGTTATCTCGACGGAGCCGGTCACCGTGCGGTCGCTGACTGGCACGATCAGTGCCGATAGTGTCGAGGTCCGCGACAACGGCAAGCACGCCATTTTCGAGGGGCGGGTGCGCTCGATCCTCATCCCGCAGGATGAACCGATTTCGGGCGAAGCGAAAAAACCGGTCGAACTCAGGGACACGACGCAATGACACGCTTTTTCAAACCGTTGATAGCCTGTGCCACCATCGTGCTCGGTAGCAACTCCCTGCTTCCGGCAAACGAGGCCATGGCGCAGGCCGCAAAGAAACCGGAGACGCCCAAGAAGGCAGATCCTTTCGGTGGCTTCGGCAGCAACAATTCCAAGGACCCGATCCGCATTGATGCCAACAAGCTCGAGGTTTTCGACAAGGAACAGAAGGCTGTCTACAGCGGCGACGTGATCGCAGTGCGGGGAACTGCTACGACACGTTCGACCGTGATGACAATCTTCTACGATAACAAGAAGGCCCAGGAGAAGAAGGAAGGCACCGCTCCTGCCGCGTCCAATCAGGCCGCACAGGATGGCGCGCTCAAGCGCATCGAATTCACGGGGCCTGTCAGCGTGGTCAATGGTACCCAGACCATGACATCCAACAAGATGGTCTATGATGCCATCGGCAAGATCGTGACATTGACGGGCAGTGCTGTGGTGGCTGACGGCCCCAATATCCAGCGCGGCGAGCACATGACCTACAATACTGAAACCGGCATCGCTACCATCGTCACTCCCAACGGGCGCGTGCAGGGAGTGTTCACGCCGGGCAGCCAGGATGAAGGCAAACCGAAGACCCCGCCCAAGCGCACCAACGGCTCTGCGCCCACAAATTGACACATCGGGACTACGCGGTTGCCATTTGCATGGCGGATGACTCCGCGTTAGGTCTTTCCCGTGGTGCATCCGGCTCTGCTGGACAGGTGCTGTTGTCTCAAACGGAACAACCCTCGTGAATTTTCCATTCTGGAAACGCAATCAGACGCCTTCTCCTGCGGTGCCCGTGTCTCCGGCTGACCCGATGCTGGACGATCTGGTCCAGGGGCTTTCCGGCGAAAAGATAACTTTACCTGCCGAAGCGCAAGGTCCCGCGCCGCCACCTCTTGTTCTTGGTGGGGCAGATACACTGTCCGCCCATGGCCTGTGCAAGAGTTTCAAGGGCCGCCGTGTCGTCAACGGCGTCACGCTCAATGTCAAGAAGGGCGAGGCTGTCGGTCTGCTGGGACCCAACGGAGCCGGCAAGACGACGGCCTTCTACATGATCACCGGCCTGCTGGAGGCGGACGAGGGTGAGGTCACGCTGGAAGGCAACAACATCACACCGCTGCCGATGTATCGCCGCGCGCGCCTTGGCATCGGCTATCTACCGCAGGAAGCCTCGATCTTTCGCGGACTGTCTGTTGAGGACAATATCCGCGCTGTGCTCGAAGTGGTGGAGCCCAACCGCAAGCGCCGGGAAGAGCAGCTTGACGAATTGCTTGAGGAGTTCAACATCGCACGGCTGCGCAAGTCGCCCGCTATCGCGTTGTCCGGCGGTGAGCGCCGCCGCTGCGAGATCGCCCGCGCACTGGCCGGTCGCCCCAAGTTTATGCTGCTCGACGAGCCTTTTGCGGGCATCGACCCGATTGCAGTCGGCGATATCCAGAATCTCGTGCATCACCTGAAGGCACGCGGCATCGGCGTGCTGATCACCGACCACAACGTGCGCGAGACGCTGATCCTGACGGACCGCGCCTATATCATCCATTCCGGCAAGGTGCTGATGGAGGGCAAGCCGCAGGAGGTGATCGATCACCCCGATGTGCGGCGGCTGTATCTGGGTGAAGATTTCCGGATGTGATTTTTCCGTGGAATTGCGCAATTTTCCCCTGATTTCTCGGAGTTACGCCGGAACTGCAAACGCGCTTCAATAGCGTATGCGCGTTCTCATTCTCCTTCTGCTGCTGTCGCTCACCGCCTGCGCTCGCCCGGAGCGCACAACCAGCCATGCCGACTGGATGCGCGAGGCGACCCGTGTCTGGCCGGGCGAAAGCAAGGCGCGGGTGATTGCGGCGGCGGAAGCCGTGGTAAAACATTCAGACCCGCGTGACATCCAGGTCGAATACAGCAAGCAGGGCTTCGTCGCGCGCCGCAAGTTCTTCATCTATGCCGTGCTGGCGACGGCGGATGGCGAGGATCGCTGGACCTTCCACGCCTCCGAGAACAGCGAAGGTGCCAGCGCCTCCGTCCGCGTGATCCAGCGCGGCACGGCGCAATCCGGTCGCTTCAGCGAGCGTTTCCGCGAAAACCAGGTGTATGTCGGTAGCTTCCGGCTTTTCTATGCACGGATCGAGTATCTGCTGGGCCGACGCGAGGACTGGATCAAATGCTCCGAAGCGGTGACCAAACTGGCGCTGCCCGCCGAAGCACCGGGATTGCAGATGCTGTGCAGCATCACGCATCAGGGCGCGGATACACCGCCACCCGCCAAACCGCCGCCAAAGGGTAAAGCGACACCCGAAACGAAGAAAGGCCCGCCCGAGCCACCGACAATATCTGCCGTGGATGATGCGGACTGAGGTGACTACGGCCTCGTCTGTCAGCGCCGTCCGAACAACCGCTCGATATCCGCGAGCTTCAGTTCCACATAGGTCGGCCTGCCATGGTTGCACTGACCGGAGCCGGGCGTGATCTCCATCTCGCGCAGCAGCGCGTTCATTTCTTCCGGCTTCATACGGCGACCCGCACGCACCGAGTGGTGGCAGGCAAAGGTCGCCAGCACATGATCCGCTGCGCGCTCCAGCGCCAGCGGACCACCCCAATCCGCGATATTGTCCGCGATGTCCTGCACCAGCCCGCGAAGATCACCATTGGCGATGGCAGATGGCACTTCGCGGATCACGACTGCGCCGGGACCAAAGCTTTCGAGAGACAGGCCAAGGCTTTCAAGTGCTGGGCCCGCCTCCGCCAGCCGTGCCGCATCTGATGGATCGAGCTCCACGATCTCGGGGATGAGCATGAGCTGGCGCGGGATGGCATTCTCCGCCCGCTGTTTCTTCAGCCGCTCATAGACCAGCCGCTCATGCGCCGCATGCTGATCCACGATGACCACGCCATCGCCGGTCTGCGCCAGGATATAGCTGTCATGCAGTTGCGCCCGCGCCGCGCCCAGCGGCATGGCCATGAGTTCGGGCGTGGCATCCGAAAGATGCCCCCGAGGATCGGCCATAGGCGCGCCGGTTGCGTCAAATGCGGCCTGTGGTTGCTCACCGAACCCGTGTTGAGGCACGGCCCAGGACTTCTGCAAATGACCAGATTGTCGCCAGTCACCGCCGCCGGGCGGGCGATAGCTTTGTGAGTAACCGCGCCCCATCATGGGCTGCGCCGCCAAAGCCGCCAGTGTGCGGTCGCCACCGGTAGTGGATGCCTTTTGCGCACCCATGAGCAGCGCATTCCGGAGCGCCGAAATCAGCACGCCGCGCACCAGGCCAGGATCGCGGAAGCGCACCTCCGTCTTGGCCGGATGCACGTTCACATCCACTTCGGCCGGATGGATCATCACGAAGAGGGCCAGCACAGGATGCCGGTCTCCCGGCATATAATCGGCGTAAGCAGCACGCACAGCGCCCACCAGCAGCTTGTCGCGCACCGGCCTGCCGTTGACGAAGAGATATTGTTCCTGCGACGTCGCGCGGTGGAACGTCGGCAGCCCCGCAAAGCCGCTGATGGCCAGCCCTTCGCGCACCGCCTGCACCTCGACGGCATTGTCGCGAAACTCAGCACCTAGCACTTGCCCCAGACGCAGCAAGCGCCCTTCTGGCGTATCCCCCGAAGCAGTGTAATCGAAGTTCGCCGCACCCTCGCCGCTGAAGGAAAAGCGCACGGCGGGATGCGCCATGGCGAGACGCTTCACGACCTGTGCCACGGCCTGACCCTCGGCGCGGTCACCTTTCAGGAACTTGAGCCGTGCGGGCGTGGCAAAAAATAGGTCCCGGACCTCGATGCGCGTGCCCCTTGCCATGGCGGCGGGCCTGACCGGATGCTTGAGGCCGCCTTCGATGCGGATGGAGGCACCATTGTCCTGTCCCGCGGCGCGGGTGAGAATCTCCAGCCGCGACACAGCGCCGATGGAAGGCAGCGCCTCGCCGCGAAAGCCCAACGTATCAATCGCCATGAGATCGCCGGTCGGCAGCTTGGACGTCGCATGGCGTTCCACCGCCAGTTCCAGATCAGCGGCATTCATGCCGGACCCATCGTCAGTGATGCGGATAAGGCTGCGCCCGCCGCTTTCGATCTCGACACCAATGCGGGTCGCACCAGCATCCAACGCGTTCTCGACAAGCTCTTTCACAGCGGCAGCAGGCCGCTCGATCACCTCACCGGCGGCGATCTGGTCTATGAGAACGGGTTCGAGTCGGCGGATGGCCATGATGGCGGGATAGCATGGTTTGCGAGGTGAGCACCGCCCGAAAACGGTTCAGACCAGCGGCATCAACAGCGGATGGTAGAGCGCTGCGCTACCGGGCATGACATCGCCTGATTCCGCCTCGATCAAGGCAAAGCCATCCATTCCTGCCAGGGCACTGAGCTGACCAAACCGCCCCGCAGGGGTCAGCACAAGGCGAGCACCATCACGCTTCGCATACACCGGCAGCGCTTCTGCCCGTCCGCGCTCGCGGTTGCGGCTGAATCCGGCAAAAGCCGGAATCACAGGATCATCGACAGCAAGACCAGTGAGATTTCTTAGCAACGGTCGCAGGAATAAATGCGCCGCCACCGTGGTTGCATAGGCAGTTCCGGCAAGACCGAGAACAGGCTTGCCGCTGATCATGCCAGTGATGACGGGTTTAGCGGGTTTCAGCGCGGCGCGGTGGATACCGGGCTCACCCCCTGATGCAATCACCACTTTTGCCAGAAGACCATCCTCGCCGCCCAGACTTTCCGCGACGACGACGATCAGGTCGCAGCGGGTGGTCTGACTCTCTAGCTGCAGCGCCAGCATGGCCGAACGGATCGAGACGCCCGTTGTCAGATCAAGATGAGCACCTGCAAGCAAGGCACTGAAAACCGCGAGATGCGGCAACGCACCTGCGCCATCGTGCACGGCCAGCAGCGCCACGCGCGGCTTGCGGTAAACCTCAAACATTGCGACGCCAGCGGCGGCTCCAAGGGCTGCATGCCGTGCATCCAGCGTTGTCCCTGGCTTCAGGATCTCCGCTCCGGGCTGAAACTCTTCGCCCGCTCGGCGGATGTTGTCTTTCAGCTGGGGGTCGCTGACGATCAGCTGGTCAACCTGAAGGGAAGCCTTGTCCGCCAGAACAACCGAGGCCGTTCCGAGCGGAACGGCTTCTCCGGCTGAAATTGCGACCGAATCCGCGACACCAAGCCGCTCAGGCTTGGGCGGCAGAAGGCGATATTGTCCCGGCGGTACGCTTCCTAGCGCGTAACCATCCATCACGGCGTGAGCCAGAGCCGGGAGCGGATGTTTCGCGAAGACAGGTCGCGCCAGAATGCGCCCGCTTGATCCGCGCAGCGAAACACTCGCCGTCCCCGCAACGGGTTTCCCCAATGCGGCGATGTCCTGCGCCAGTGACTGCCAGCTTTTCAGACCCATGGATCAGCCGAACTGACGGACTACATCCGCCAGCGCAGGTTTTGTGCGCGGCGGCAGGCGCTCTTTCGGCGTGCCGATGGAGATGACAGACACGAGCGCCTCGGTGTCGGCCAGTCCGAAAGCCTTGCGCATGATATCCGTGTCCATCAGGCGGCCGGACGAGACACCGCAGGCAAAGCCGAGGCTTTCGGCAGCGAGCCAGAGGTTCTGCATCGCGCAGCCCACGGTCAACCACTGGTCCGAGGACACGATCTTGGGATGTCCGGCATCAATGCGTGCGATCAGCGCCACGATTGCGGGCGGTTGTTCCGCTTTGCCACGAGCCTTTTTCAGCCCGACTTCATCCGCATCGGGAACGGCTGTTCTGAAAGCTGCAAGCGAGGCATCGATAAAGGCCTGCCGCATGGCGTCTGGTACCACGACGAAGCGAAACGGCACGACCTTGCCATGGTCCGGCGCAGCGGCTCCGGCTTCGAGGATCGCATCCATCTCGGCCACATTCGGGCCGGGAACCTGCAGCATGAGCGCCCCCATGTGCTTGCGGGCGCGGATGGCATCGAGAACGGGATTGGACAGGGTCACGGGCGGCTCGTCTGTAGTTGATTGGCGGAAGAGAGCGGGAGTCGAACCCACCCGGGACCGTCAGACAGCCCCCACCGGATTTGAAGTCCGGCCACCCCACCGGGAGCGGTTCTCTTCCGGGAGTGTGGATAGCAGCCAGCATGGGCATGTGCAAAGGGTTGATCTGTTTATAGCAATATTACCCCATGTTATCGAATTTCGATAACATGGGGTAATATTGCTATAAATGCTGACGCGCCTGTCAATTCAGCGCCACCCCCACCGGGCGCTTTTCACCACCCACCGTGATATCGCCGATCATCAGTCCACCCGGTCCAACCGCCACCGGTACGCTCTCGCCATCCTTGACCTTGCCCGCGAGGATCATCTCAGCCAGCGGGTCCTGGACGTGCTTCTGGATGACGCGTTTCAGCGGCCGCGCGCCATAGGCGGGATCGTAGCCCTTGTCGGCCAGCCACTGGCGGGCATCCGTCTCCAGCTCCAGTGTGATCTTGCGATCCGCCAGGAGCTTGGCCAGCCGCAGCATCTGGATATCGACGATGGCTCCCATCTCCGAGCGCTGGAGCCGATGGAACAGGATGATCTCGTCCACGCGGTTCAGGAACTCAGGGCGGAAATGCCCGCGCACCACGCCCATGACCTCGTCACGCACCATGTCCGTGTCCTGTCCTTCGGGCTGGTTGACGAGATAATCCGCACCGAGATTCGACGTCATGATGATCAGCACGTTGCGGAAGTCGACCGTGCGGCCCTGACCGTCGGTCAGGCGACCGTCGTCCAGCACCTGCAGCAGCACGTTGAAGACATCGGGATGCGCCTTCTCGATCTCGTCGAACAGCACCACCTGATAGGGCCTGCGCCGCACGGCTTCAGTCAGCGCACCGCCCTCCTCGTAACCGACATAGCCCGGAGGCGCGCCGATGAGCCGGGCAACCGAATGCTTCTCCATATATTCCGACATGTCGAGACGCACGAGCGCCGAGTCGTCGTCGAAGAGGAATGCTGCCAGCGCCTTGGTCAGTTCGGTCTTGCCGACACCTGTTGGCCCGAGGAACATGAAGGAGCCGATGGGGCGGTTGGGGTCTTGCAGGCCTGCACGGGCGCGTCGCACGGCGGTGGATACGGCATGCACGGCCTCGGCTTGTCCCACGACGCGCTTGCCGATGGATTCCTCCATGCGCAGCAGCTTCTCACGCTCACCCTCCAGCATCCGGTCCACAGGGACGCCGGTCCAACGCGAGACGACCTGCGCGATGTGATCAGGTGTGACAGCCTCCTCCATCATGCCGCCGCTCTCAGCCTCCTCGGTGACTTTCAGCAGCTTCTCCAGTTCCGGGATCAGGCCATAAGCCAGTTCACCCGCGCGCTGGAACTGCCCGTCACGCTGCGCGCGGCCAAGCTCTCCGCGAGCATCATCGAGCTTTTTCTTCAGATCAGCCGCCTTGCCCAGCTTGTCCTTTTCGGCCTGCCAGCGCGCCGTGAACGCCGCTGATTGTTCCTCGAGATCACCAAGCTCTTTCTGCAGCTTGACCAGACGGTCTTTCGAGGCGGCATCCGGCTCCTTCTTCAAAGCCTCAGCCTCGATCTTGAGACGGATCACCTCGCGGTCGATGCTGTCCAGTTCCTCGGGCTTGGAATCGATCTGCATGCGCAGCCGCGCCGAAGCCTCGTCCATCAGGTCGATGGCCTTGTCCGGCAAAAACCGGTCGGTGATATAACGGTTGGAAAGCGTGGTGGCCGCGACCAGCGCCGCATCCTGGATGCGCACACCATGGTGCTGTTCATACTTTTCCTTGAGCCCACGCAAGATGGAGACCGTGTCCTCCACCGTCGGCTCCGCCACGAATACAGGCTGGAACCGGCGGGCCAGCGCTGCATCCTTTTCCACGTGCTTCCGGTATTCATCCAGAGTGGTCGCGCCGACACAATGCAGTTCACCACGGGCCAGCGCCGGCTTGAGAAGGTTGGACGCATCCATCGCGCCGTCCGCCTTGCCCGCACCGACCAGCGTGTGCATCTCGTCGATAAAGAGGATGATACCGCCATCGGCGGACATGACCTCGCTGAGCACGGCTTTCAGGCGCTCCTCGAATTCACCACGGTATTTGGCACCCGCAATGAGCGAGCCCATATCCAGCGCCATCAGCTTCTTGTCCTTGAGCGATTCCGGCACATCGCCGTTGATGATGCGCAGTGCCAGCCCCTCGACAATCGCCGTCTTGCCGACGCCAGGCTCGCCGATCAGCACGGGGTTGTTCTTGGTGCGGCGCGAGAGGACCTGAATGGTCCGGCGGATTTCCTCGTCGCGACCGATCACCGGATCGAGCTTGCCTTCGCTGGCGGCTTCCGTGAGATCGCGGGCGTATTTCTTCAGGGCGTCATAGGCATTCTCGGCGGTAGCGGAATCCGCCTTGCGGCCCTTGCGGATCGCGGTAATGGCGCTGTTGATGCCCTGCGCGGTGACACCTGACGTGGCCAGCGCCTTGCCGGCTTCGGTATCTTTCTCCAGCGCCAGCGCGAGCAGCAGCAACTCGACTGTCACGAAGCTGTCGCCGGTTTTCTCCGCCGCCTTTTCAGCAGAAGCGAAAACGCGGGACAGACCCGGCGCGAGATAGACCTGGCCTGCAGCGGAACCCGTGACCTTCGGCACGCGGGTCAATGCCAGTTCAGTGAGTTTCAGCGCCTGGCGCGCATCGCCGCCGGAACGGGTGATGAGCCCGCTGGCCATGCCCTCCGGATCATCCAGCAGCACCTTCAGAAGATGCTCCGCCGCGAATTGCTGGTGGCTCTCGCGGGTAGCAAGCGACTGCGCGGATTGCACGAAGCCGCGCGAGCGTTCGGTGTATTTCTCGAAATTCATGTGTCAGCTTCCCTGATGAGGCGAAGGTGGATCGGTGGATCCCTGAAAGGCAATCCGATAGAAAGGATGTAGGAGCGCCCTTTCGTTTATGGAAGGGGTGTGGGATATCATGTTGCAAGTACGTCTATTGCGCGTCGCTCGACGCCGCTTTGATCCATGTCAGCATTCACACACCGCAATCAAGCTATCCGTAAAGCCCTGCGCATCCTCGCACCGTTGATTCCCTATGCGGACAGTGAGCCGGTGCTCGAGCGGGCTGCGAAGCTGACGCGGGCCGATCTCTCCATCGGTGCGGCGCTGTGGCTGGCCATCGTCGCCCATATCAGGCATCGCCACACAGATTATGATGCACTGCTGACTGAGGGATACGATCGCGATGCCGCGCGGCATTTCGTTGTGGAAGAAACTGAAGAAGTGCTTCGAACATGGGGATGCTCTAAGCGCATCGATATCGAGACGGAAGAACCGTAGCGTTTACAGAAAACCGCTCACACCGTCCCACAGCAGCTTCAGTCCGGCGACCGCCAGAAAGCAGTAGCACCAGAGATAGATTTTCTGCTGATCCAGCCGGTCATGCAGCAATTTGCCCGCATAGACTCCGAAGGGCACAACAGGCATCAGCGCCAGCGCGGCCCACAATGTTTCCGGGCGATCAAGCCCGAGCTTCGTGAACGGCACGAGCTTGATGAAATTGCCCAGCATGAAGACAGCAATGGTGGTGCCTGCATAGACCGTCTTGTCGAGTTGCCGCCCCAGCAGATACATCGCAACGGGCGGTCCGCCTGCATGGGCGATGAAGGTGGTGAAGCCGCTGATTACCGACAGGCCGACGGCTTTGCCCGGCTGCACGCCATGCGGCGGCGGATTGGCCAGACGCCCTTGTAGGAACCAGCGCAGGGTGAAGGTGAGCGTGACAAGCGCGATCATCAGGATGATATACCGCTTGTCGACCCATTCGAAGACCAGCCAGCCGATGGCGATGCCGATGATGAGGCCGAGCGCCAGCCATTTCAGATCAGGCCTTGACCACGTTGATGGCGGAAAGGCCCTCAGTGCGAAAAGGTCCATGAACGCCACAAGCGGAGCCACCACGATGGCTGCAGCGATGGGGTCCATCACCAGCGACAGCATCGGTACGCCGATAATTGCCAGCCCGCCGCCAAATGCGCCTTTGGAGGCTGCCATCAGGAATGCGGCGAGAAAGCCGATGGCATAGAACCAAGGATCGGTCGGGAAATTGGCGAGGAGGGCTTGGAGCGTCATTCCCCGACACGGTGACAGAAGCGGACTAACACCTCAACCCGGATCAATCAAAAAGCGCGTCGATATCATCCTGGCCGACATGGCCGGTCTGGCCCTCTTCGCCTGCAAGCGCTGGGCCAGCAGCCAGAGCATGCGTGCCAAGAGCGTTGCGCTCCTCGTTCAGGGCTTCGATTTCGGAGGCCATGATTGTGGAGAGCGAATCGAGACCGCCCCAGATCTCCGCCATGCGGCCGACACGGCCTTCCACAAAGTTCAGTGTCTCGCACACCCGGGTGATGCGCTGTCCCGTGATGTCCTGGAAGTTGCAGGCCTCATAGACTGACATGACAATTGCCGCGATCTCGCCCGCGCGCTTCTTCATGCCGTCCTTGGTTGTCTCGCTCTGAATCACGCCCGCGAGTATTTCGATACGCTCGGCGGCTGCAAGAATGTTGTTCGTGGCACCCTCGGTATCGAGAACAACCGCGCCAAGCTCGCCTGCTGCGTGATGCACAGTCACGGACCGGGGATTGGCCGCATGAAGAGAAACCACCTCACGCTTGGTTTCCCGGATCGCGGTCTGGATGATTTCCATTTCCTCCCGCAGCTTCATCACCTCGATTACCTCGCGGCGATAGGCTTCCGCGATGTTGGAGATGATGGACTGCGTGGGCTGGAGCATCGTGCCAAGCTCATCCAGCTTGGCGAGCACCCTGCGGATATCGGAAGATTCGGGAATGGCAGCCGTCGGCTCGAAAACCGCGAGAGCCTGCTCCTCAGTCATCGCCTCACGCAGCATGGATTTCTCGATGGTGAAGGTCTTGCGTGACAGCGACATTATGGCCCCGGACAGTCTTTGCACGATACCTAGCCCGGCCATGGTTAAAATACCGTTCAAACCGGTCGAAATTAACCCAGGGGAAACCACGCCTCTTCAGCCGCTGGAAACCATACGGCCCTGATCTTCACGACTTGGCAAGCATAACGGAAATCAAACGCCATATCAGTGATTTAAGTCATCTGTTTTCGATTGCGTTAACCGTTGCAAACCGCATCTCGGCTATTCTTGTCTGGTCGGGAAATGCAGGCCTTGCGCAGGCGTTTTCCAGTCCCCTTCGTGTTGCGTATTGAAGGTTCACCATGAAACACACGGCTCCTCTTGCAGGCGCGGCGATGGCTGCTGTCCTGCTCACGGGAACGGCTGCCCTGGCCGATCCCTATGCTCGTTCCGGCGGGTACACAGCCTCGTCCGGCCAGTCCACCATGGGTGGCGGCTTCATCGAGATGCTCATGACGGGACGCAATCCCGGTCGCGCGCAGGCCTATTCGCAGCAACCTGCCTATTCCCAGCAACCTGCCTATCCCCAGCAACCTGCCCAGCCTCAACCACAGGCCTATCAGGCCTATGCTCCGGCCTTCCAGGGCGGGCAGCTGCCGATGGAGCCGCAGCCGGGTGCGCGGCCCCATCCCGGCCAGCAGCAGGCGGCCCTGAATCCGGATTTCCGGCAGGTCGAGCGGGCAATGGACCCGATGTATCTGCCGCAGGTCGTAGATTATGCGGGGTCGCACAGCGTCGGCACCATCGTCATCGATACGCCGAACAAGTTCATGTATCTCGTCGAGGGCAACGGTCGCGCCCGTCGCTACGGTATCGGTGTCGGTCGTCCCGGCTTTGAGTGGGCCGGTGTGAAAACCATCACCCGCAAGGCGGAATGGCCGGACTGGCGTCCACCGGCAGAAATGCTCAGGCGACGCCCCGATCTGCCGCGCTACATGGCGGGCGGACCTGAAAACCCAATGGGTGCGCGCGGCCTCTATCTCGGATCATCGCTCTACCGCATCCACGGCACCAACGAGCCGCACACCATCGGTCAGGCCGTTTCATCCGGCTGCATCCGCATGCGCAACGAGGATGTCACTGACCTTTATGGTCGCGTGCGCGTGGGAACCAAAGTCATCGTCATGTGATGATTGCAGAATCGGCGTCTGGGGCGGGGGGCTGCCCGAGATGCTGCGTCGACCCGGTGGCGGAGCTAATCTGCGCCGGGGTGGACAGGAGCGGGGCCGCTCGCATCACATGCGGGCGGCCCCTGCTGTTGTCAGAAGTTTCCGACGGTCAGATCAGAGTTTTCTTCGCGGCGGTTTTTTCATCACCCGTATTGGGCGTACCACGCGGCTCGATCAGCATGAGATGGCATTCTTCTTCTGCCACCGGACAATGCTCGACGCCCTTTGGAACCACATAGAGTTCACCGGGACCGAGCGTTACATCGCCGTCCCTGAGCCTGATCGTCAGCTTGCCCTTGAGGACAAGGAAAAAATCATCCGTGTCGGGATGCGAATGCCAGTTGAATTCACCCTTCACTTTCACAACCATGACATCATTGCCGTTGTAGCCGGCAACAATCTTCGGGCTCCAGTGCGACGTGAACGTCGAAAGCTTCGCGTCGAGATTGACGGATGACGCCATCACACGAACTGGCTCAATCCCGGAACCGATCCCACGATCGTGCCCATGGCATCCTCGCCGGCCTTCTCGCGACCGTAGGCAAAGAGTTCCTTGCCGACATCACCCATCTGGCCCATCGACAGGCCTGCGCCCATCAGTTGCTGGCCGAGGCCCATGACGCCGCCGCCGCCCATCATGCCCATGAGACCACCCAGAACACCGCCGCCGCCGCTGCCTGCATGTTCTGCGATCAGGTCCGAGGCACCCGGCATGGCTTCCAGCATCTGGCCGACTTCAGCAGCCGGGCCTTCCTTCTGCAGGAACCCCAGGATGATGCCGACGCATTTCTGAGCGAGACTGGCGTCGATGCCGACATTGGCCACGAGGCGGTTGATGAGTTCGTCCATGGTATCCTCCTGAAGGGCTGACGACATATCCGCCCGGTCCATATCGAACCCCTATGACAGGACGATCCTGTATCGCAAGTGAATTTGGTTCACATATGAAGCGTCTTCAACCGAAAGGCGTCTGGCGAAGCGATAGTACACGGGCTATAGGGACCCGATCACGGGGACTAAAACCATGGCGAAAACACCGGCTGGCACGATCACGGGGACAAAAACCACGGCGAGTATTCCTGAGGGAACGATTCTGGTGGGCAAGAGCCCGAGCGGATTGCAGGCACTCACGCTCAAGCTGGCCAACCGCCACGGGCTTGTGACGGGCGCGACCGGCACGGGCAAAACAGTAACATTGCAGACGCTGGCGGAAGGCTTTGCCGCCGAAGGTGTTCCGGTGTTTGCTGCCGACATCAAGGGGGATCTTTCCGGCCTTGGCGCGCCCGGCCGTGGCGAGCCACATTTCGTCAAGCGCATGCAGGAGATGGGCCTGAAGTATCAGGCTGACGAATTCTCGGTGGTGTTCTGGGATCTCTTCGGCGAGCAGGGCCATCCGATCCGCGCCACTGTGGCCGAGATGGGGCCGCTGCTCATCGCCCGACTGCTGGAGCTCAATGCGACGCAGGAAGGCGCGCTCAACATCGTTTTCAAATATGCCGACGACAACAAGATGGCGCTGCTCGATCTGAAGGACCTGCGCTCGCTGATCGCCGAGATCGCGCAGGACAACGCCCTGCAGTCGCAGCTGATGGCAACCTACGGCAACATCTCTGACCAGACCATCGGCGCGATCCAGCGCCAGCTGCTGGTGCTCGAGAACCAGGGTGCCGCGAACTTCTTCGCTGAACCTGCGCTCGATATCATGGATTTCATGCGCACCGATCGCGACGGCAGGGGCATCATCAACATTCTCGCCGCCGACAAGCTGATGAAGTCGCCCAAGCTTTACGCGACCTTCCTGCTCTGGATGCTGTCGGAACTGTTCGAGAATCTCCCCGAGGTGGGCGACCCCGAGAAGCCCAAGCTGGTCTTCTTCTTCGACGAGGCGCATCTCCTGTTCAATGATGCACCCAAGCCCCTGCTGGATGCTGTGGAGACGGTGGTTCGCCTCATCCGCTCCAAGGGTGTGGGCATCTATTTTGTCACCCAGAACCCGCTGGATGTGCCCAACACAGTTCTGGCCCAGCTCGGCAACCGCGTGCAGCATGCACTGCGCGCCTTCACACCACGCGACCAGAAGGCGGTGAAGGCCGCTGCCGACACCTTCCGCCAGAACCCGAAATTCAAGACCGAAACCGTGATCACGGAGCTTGCGGTCGGCGAGGCGCTGGTCTCGATGCTGGAAGGCAAGGGCACGCCGATGATGGTGGAGCGCACTTTCATCAAGCCGCCAACCGCTCAGGTCGGGCCTATCTCTCCGGCAGAGCGCAAGCAGGCAATGCAGAGGTCGGGCCTGTCAGGCAAATACGACACCACCATCGACCGCGAGAGCGCCTACGAAATCCTGCAGAAGAAGCATCAGACCCCGGCGCAGGAATCCGGCGGTGCAGGCGGTATGTTCGGCAATATTCTTGGCGGCATCTTCGGTGGAGGATCTGCTCCGCAGACCGGCCCACGCGGCGGGCAAGTGCGCCAGCAGCAATCCATGGGCGAAAAGGCGATCAACTCCGCGGCGCGCTCCATGGCGTCATCCGTCGGGCGTCAGGTCGGCACTGCAATCGTGCGCGGTATCCTGGGCAGCCTGCTGGGCGGTCGGAGGTAGATGGCTATCGCCGCAGCACCAGAACATTGCCGCCGATGGCCATGGCCATGCCGGTCAAGGCGCTGATCGTCCAGACATAATTGCCTTGAGCGCCGGGAACCAGCGTCTCCGCAAAGGTCGAGACCAGCAAGCCGACGACCGGGAACATGACGGTCGCAAAACCTGCACGCGCTGGGCCGATGCGCTTGACCAGCGTCAGATAGGCCGCAAAAGCCATGATAGTCGCCACCACCACCAACCACGATAGCGAGATCAGAAAAGGTGCCGTCAGCGGCACGACGAAGCTCTCGCCTCTGAGAAGCGTGACGAAACCGGTCCAGACCGTGCCATAGATCATGCCCCAGGCAGTCGAGGCGATCACGCTGATGCCGGCGCGTGATGCCAGCGCCGACGCCGTATTGCCGATACAGAACGAGATAGTGCCAACGCAACACAGAATGATGCCGGTGAGTAGCGCCGCATCCGCCTCGGTCCTGGCGAACTCGGCAGAGAACATCAATGCAACGCCGGTGATGCCAATGACAGCACCCAGCACCAGCCGTCCTGTCACGGCCTGCCCCAGGAACAGCCGCCCCATGACCAGATTGCCGACAACGGCCAACGAGAACAACACGGGCAGCAGGCCCGAGGTGAGTACTTTGCTGCCGTGGTAATAGAGGATGAAATTCGACGAGAATATCCCGACACCCATGATGGCGAAGCGGGCATGATCCCGTGGTGCGTAGCGCCAGCGCTCTTTTGCCATGAAAGCGCACAGCGCCATCAGCAGTGTCGCGAGGACGAAACGCCAGAACACGGCCGTTTCCGGCGGTGCGCTCACGGCCTGGATACGCAGCGCCAGCCAGCTGGTACCCCAGCAGAACACCGCCGCAGCATAAAGGAGATAGTCGCGGGTCGTCATGTCGGGAAATTCTGCACAAGCATGCCTATGCGTAGCCACAATGCTGGCGTGTCTCCAACGCGGAAGGCTGATTCAACCCATGCCTTGGGGACATGGATCTTGCCTTGGGGAAATGAATGATGACGTCTCACGCAACTGTCGCTTGCATCAGATACCTCGAAACGACTGTTGTCGGTTCATGAGAATGCTGAAGCGAATCGCCCTTGCCGCAGTCGGCCTGTTTGCGCTGGCCTATCTTGGTCTTGCGGGCTTGCTCTACACACAGCAGCAATCACTGCTTTTCAGGCCGGATACGACGCGGATTGATCCTGCGCGTGTCGGACTGAGCAAGGTCCGCGAGGTCACGCTGAATATGCCGGGCCAGCCGCTGCTTCTGGGTTGGCACGTCGTATCCGCCGATGCATCGCATCCGGTGTTTCTGTACCTGCACGGCAATGCGGCCAGTCTGGCCCGGCGTGCGGATCGCTTCCAATTTCTGACACGCGACGGAGCGGGGCTGCTCGCGGTCAGCTGGCGTGGCTATGGCGGCTCTGAGGGCGAACCGGGCGAAGCCGGCTTCCACGAGGATGTTGCCCTGGCTCTGGCGTTCCTGAAACGGGAGGGCATCGGAGCCGAGCGGATCATCATATTCGGCGAGTCGCTTGGCTCCGGCATTGCCGTGATGACGGCCGCGAAGACACCGGTGAAAGGCCTGATCCTCGATTCGCCCTATCTCTCCATCGCGGCTGACAGATACTGGTGGCTGCCAATCAGCTTGCTGCTGCGCCATCCATTCCGGGCGGATCTGGCCGCGCCTGCTGTGAAAATCCCCACTCTCGCCATCCATTGCACTGGTGACTGGGTCACGCCCTTCGCCGGTGGTAAAGCACTGCTGTCACGGCTTGGCGGTCCCTTTCGGCTCGTCACTATCGACAGGGTCTGCCATGTCCCGCCGTTCAGTGACAGCGGGGGCGATGCCATCAGAGGCTTCGTGGCTGAACTTCAGCGCTGATTCCAATTACCGGAACCAGTTACCGCCGCCGCCGCCAGTGCGGCGAGCACCATCAACGGCTGTGCGGTTGTTGGGGTCGACAATCAGGCCTTTCTGGAAGCTTTCATTGGCTTCCTTTGCGTTGCCCATGCGCTCGAAGGCGATGCCACGCTGCGCCCAGGCTTCGGCATTCTTGTTGTCGACGTTGAGCGCCGCGTTGAAATCCTCGATGGCTGGTTGGAATTTTCCAGCCGCAATGAGGCTCTGGCCGCGCCCGAGATAGGGCGGTGCGACATAGGGGTTGCGGTCGATGGCCCCGTCGAAATCGGTGATGGCGCGGGTGTGATCGCCAAGAGCCTGATAGGCCAAGCCACGCCCGTGATAGGCCTCAGCGCCTTCGCGGTTGAGCTGGATAGCGCGATTGTAATCCGCAATCGCCGCCTGATTGTCGCCCTGTCCGCGCACGAGGTTGCCGCGGGCCAGATAGGCCGGGCCATAGTTGGCGTCGATCGAGATGGCACGGTTGAAATCCTGCAGCGCGGCATCCGTTCGGCCGGTCTGGCGGCTGGCGAGCCCACGGTTGAGAAACGAGGGTGCCTGGTTTGGATCCAGCTGGATCGCTCTGTTGAAATCGGTGATTGCTTCGTTGAAGCGTCCCGCGCGGGCAAAAGCAGCGCCACGCGTGTTATGGGCCGTCGCGTCATTGGGATTGCGGCTGATGACTTCCGTCAGCGATCCGATGTTGTTTTGCGACGCGTTTGGATTGGCATTGTTGGGGTCGTCCAGTTCGGCAAAGCGCGGGCCGCGCTGGGTTGATCCACCCACACCACCATCGAACGTGCCACAACCGGTCAATGCAACGGCCAATCCTGCCACGGCAAGGCCACGGCGGAATTCCTGGAGTGTCAGACCTGTCACTGTCACATGCATCCTATCACCTGCTGTTCAAGACCGGCCATCGAATGCAGCCCTGAAATGATAAAGCGCCCGCGTTGTGACACGAGCGCCTTTAACATTGGGTGAACCATAAGGATTTCACCCCGAAATCGATCACGGGCGGGGAGTGCCGCCGCCGGAAGATGGCGCACCCGAAGACCGCCCGCCACCAGCACCTGCGCGTAGGGGCGCACGCGGCTTGGCCACAATACCACCCTCACGCTCGGCACGCTTGCGGGCCAGCTTGCGCGCGCGGCGCACGGCCTCTGCCTTTTCACGGGCCTTCTTCTCCGATGGCTTCTCGTATTGTCCGCGCAATTTCAGCTCACGGAAGATGCCTTCACGCTGCATCTTCTTTTTCAGCACACGCAGTGCCTGATCGACATTGTTTTCGCGGACGACAACCTGCACCGGATTGACCTTTGTTTCTGTCGGTGGATAGCAAATGAATGAAGAAAGGGCGCAGGCCCCATCCACAGGCAGGATCAGCTATCAGAAACGTGTTTTTCCGTCAATTAGAGCCATTTGCATTCGCTACTGCGACAGCAACCGCGTGACGTGCCCCATCTTGCGACCGGGCCTGGCCTCGCCCTTGCCATAGAGATGCAATTGCGCACCCGGCTCGGCCAGCAAATCGCGCCAGCGCTCGGCATCCGCGCCAATCAGGTTGGTCATCTCGACCGATGGCGCCCTCAGCGCCGTAGAACCCAGCGGCAATCCTGTAATAGCGCGTACATGCTGCTCGAATTGCGATGTATCCGCACCGTCCAGCGTCCAGTGGCCGGAATTATGGACCCTTGGCGCGATCTCGTTGACGTAGAGCGCCTCTTGCTGGCCTTCGCCAGCGACGAAAAACTCCACAGCATACACCCCCATATAGTCGAGCGCCGCGCCGATCTTGCCCGCGATGTCGATGGCCGCCCGCGCCGTCAGGGGATGGATGGTCGCGGGTACGACGGATCGCCGGAGGATCTGGTCGCGATGCTCATTCTCCGTCACGGGAAACGCCTTGATGCTACCATCCGGTGCACGGGCGGCCACCACCGAGACCTCGCGCGTGAAGGGTACGAAGCTCTCGAGGATGCAGGACGCGCCGTTCACGGCAGCCCAGGCCCGTTCCGCATCGTCCAGCGAGCGGATGACAACCTGCCCCTTGCCGTCGTAGCCGAAGCGCCGGGTCTTGAGAATCGCGGGAGTGCCGATCTGCTCGATGCGCAGGCGCAACTCGTCCTCGCTGTCGACAATGCCGAATTCTGCCGTGCGCGCACCGAGGTCACGGGCAAGAGTCTTTTCCAAAACCCGGTCCTGACAGACCGCCAGCGCCCTCGCACCAGGTCGGACGGGAACACGGTTTCCCAGCAATTCGACCGTGCGCGCAGGCACATTCTCGAATTCGTAGGTCACGCATTGCACCAGAGTGGAGAATTGCCGCAGCGCCTGTTCATCATCATAGGCCGCAACCGTATGGTGCGCGGCCACATCGAAGGCCGGGCTTTCCGGTTCGGGCGCGTAGATATGGCAGCGAAAGCCCAGACGCGCCGCCGCGAGTGCAATCATGCGGCCAAGCTGGCCGCCGCCAAGGATGCCGATGGTATCGCCGGGAAGCATGGGACGTTCGGCCATGGCCTCAGCTCTCCGTCACATCGACGGGACGGTGCGCGATCGAATCGGTCTGCGCCCGGCGCCAGTCGGCCAGACGGGTGGCCAGGGCCTCGTCGTGCAGGGCCAGCACAGCAGCGGCCAGCAGGGCGGCGTTGATGGCACCTGCCTTGCCAATGGCGAGCGTCCCCACAGGAATACCGGCGGGCATCTGCACGATGGAATGCAGGCTGTCCACGCCGGCCAGCGCCTTCGATTCGACCGGCACGCCCAGCACCGGAAGCTCTGTCATCGAAGCCGTCATGCCCGGCAGATGCGCGGCGCCTCCTGCCCCCGCGATAATGATGTGGAAGCCCTCGGCCTTGGCCCCCTTGGCAAAGGCCACGAGCCTGTCCGGCGTGCGATGGGCCGAGACAATGCGGGTGTCATGGCCCACGCCGAGCATGTCCAACGTGGCTGCGGCATGTTTCATGGTGGCCCAGTCGGACTGGCTTCCCATGATGATCGCCACAGGCTTCTCGGATTGGGCCAGGTTGGATTGGGCCATGTCGGTTCTTTCGGCAGATTCAGGCGATGATATCGGGGCGTAGCTTGCCAGAAATCTCGACAACCCGGTCTTTGAGAACCAGTTTTCGTTTTTTCAGGCGCTGGATCTGCAACTGGTCGCGGCTGTCCATGCGTTCGAGCGCAAGAATGGCTGCATCAAGATCGCGATGCTCCTGATGCAGCATCTGCAGCTCCCGCTCCAGCGTGATCCGTTCGTCATCGGAAGCAATGATCGACATTCTTGGCGCGTCATCCCGAAAAAGCCGGGTTTTGCATCAACCTTGGCTATCAAGGCCCATGTCTCGCAACACAACCCCGGAAGTCAAGCATCAGTGCGTCGGGCAATCCAGAATTGCTGCGCTGCGCAATGGAACGTCTTGGACAGTGAATCGGGATTGTGCCAGATTCGTGAAATCAGCCCTTAACAGAGGAGGTGAGCTTATGTCCCTTGAAACGCACCTGGCAGAACTGGAGCGCAAGCACCGGACGCTGGATACGCAGATCCAATCGGAACGACAGCATGCGAATGCCGACATCACGAAGATCGCCGATCTGAAGCGTCGAAAACTGCAATTGAAGGATGCGATAAAAAAGCTTCGGGAGGAAGTGGACAACAAAACCATCCATTAATTCCGAAACTGGGGATAAAAGCCCGTCAGGCTCTTTCATCGCGGACCAGATTTTTGCTCCGGGGGGAATGACCGGACGTAGGTGATATCCGGAAAGGCGCGCGGCAGACCGCTGCGCCTTTTTACTTTCAGGCTACTGCCAATTGCGCAAAGCGTCTTCGAACACCTGCTGGCCGCTGACACCCTTTTCCAGCACCATTGCGCCGCGGCGGCCACCGACGAGCTGAAACTCCATGTAGATCAGCGGTCGCGCACGCATCATCTCGATATTGCGGGATTGCGAAGGCTCAATCTGGGCAAGGGCTACGAGAAACACATTCTCCATCACGGCGATCCCCTGCCCGGCAAGCGAGTATCCCGGCTGGTTCTCGCTCTGACGAAACTCGATCTGGCTTAGGCTCTGCACGGCCCCGATCTCGGATTGTCCGAGAAAGGAGAACCGGACCTGAATCGTATGCGATGCCGGGAAAGCGGCATCGCGATTTTTCTGGATCGTGATTTCCGCACGTATCCGAAGCTCCGGCGCTTCGGCCACCGCACGAATCGCCAGCTGCAAGGGTTGGCCCTGGCCACCACTCACCATTTCGGTACGCCAGACGACTGTGCCCTGCTTCACATCGAGCTTCTGCGGATCTTCCTTGCCCTCCAGTATCAACGCCATGCGGTTCGCAACCGCGATCTGGGGCTGGGCCGGAGCTTGTGGAACCGCGATGCCAGGTGGTGGCGGCGCTGTCTGCGAAGGCACGGGAGCTTGTGCTGCAGGTGGTGGTGTCGGTGTTGCAATTCTGGCTGGTGGTTCAATTCTTGCCGACGGTTCGCTGGCACCGGCCTGAACACGGTCTACCGTCTTGGTCGGAATCTGTGTGGCTTCCGTCTGCGGGGCTTTCGCTGCGGGCAGTGACCTTTGCGCCATGACGGGCGGCTCGTTACGCCTCAGGAAGGCCAGTGTCGCGATGGCGATAACCGCCACAAAACCAAGCGCCAATCCGACGGCAACCATGGGTTTGCGTGATTTCGCAGTGTTACGGCGCATAACTTGTGGACGGGGCGATTCGGAAGGAATGACGGGCTCGGCCACAGTTTCCGGCTCTTCCGGATCCAGCCCCGCCACTTCCCGCTCGATCCGTTGCACCACAGCATCCAGCGCGGCGATTTCCCGGTCGATCACGGCTTGCGCAACCTGCGGGTCCATCGAGGCCATCTGGCGCGTCAGAGCCATGCGGGCGCGATCATAGATCGACTGCCGCGCCTCTGGCGTGCCGGGATCAAGACCCGCGACGGCCTTGCTCAGAAGGGGATAGTAATCAGCCATTATATCCGTGCAATTGTGCCAAGAGGGCTATCCTCTCAACACACAACGCTGATGTGCTCAGATGGTGAAAGACAAACATTGACTTGCCCCTTAGCCTTCAAAGGGGTTTCGCATCAAGATTGTATCGTCACGTTCCGGACTTGTTGAAAGAACCGTGACGGGTGCGCCGATCAATTCCTCGACGCGGCGGACATATTTGATGGCCTGCGCAGGTAAATCTGCCCAGGAGCGCGCGCCCGCAGTCGAGTCGCTCCAGCCCTCGATGGTCTCATAGATCGGCGTGACACGCGCCTGCTCGGCGGCGCTGGCCGGAAGGTGGTCGATTTCGCGGCCATCGAGATGATAGCCCGTGCAAATCTTCAGTTCCTTGAACCCGTCCAGCACATCCAGCTTGGTGAAGGCAATACCGTTGATGCCCGATGTGCAGATGGTCTGGCGCACCAGAACTGCATCAAACCAGCCGCAGCGGCGCTTGCGACCCGTCACGGTGCCAAATTCCTTGCCGCGCGTGCCGATCTCCTCGCCTATCTGGTCAAACAATTCGGTCGGGAAAGGGCCTTCGCCAACGCGTGTTGTATAAGCCTTGGCAATGCCCAGCACATAACCCACAGCGGCAGGCCCGAGGCCCGAACCGGTGGCGGCCTGCGCGGCGACAATATTGGACGACGTCACGTAGGGATATGTCCCGTGATCGACATCGAGCAGCGCTCCTTGCGCACCCTCGAACAGGATGCGCTTTCCGGCTCGGCGAACCTGATCCAGCAATTGCCAGACGCTGTCGACAAAAGGCAAAATTTTGGGCGCGACCTCGCTGAGCTCTTTCAGCAGCTTTTCGCCATCGACCTCGTCGATGCCCAGACCACGCCGCAACGCATTGTGATGGGTCAACAAGCGCTCGATCTTCGGACCGAGACTCGAAAGGTCCGCGAGGTCCATCACCCGGATGGCGCGTCGGCCGACCTTGTCCTCGTAGGCAGGACCGATGCCGCGCTTGGTGGTGCCGATCTTCATGCCGGAGTTGGAGGTCTCGCGGAAATGATCCAGCTCACGGTGCAAGGGCAGGATCAGCGTGGCGTTTTCAGCGATGCGGAGGTTGTCGCGGCTGATCGCGACGCCCTGCGCGCGCAGTTTCGCGGTTTCCTCGACGAAATGCCAGGGATCGACGACAACGCCGTTGCCGATGACGGAGAGCTTGCCGGGCCGCACAATGCCCGAGGGCAAGAGACTCAGCTTGTAGACGACACCGTTGATGACCAGCGTATGCCCGGCATTGTGTCCTCCCTGAAAGCGCACAATGACATCGGCCTGCTCCGAGAGCCAGTCAACGATCTTGCCCTTGCCTTCATCGCCCCACTGGGCTCCGACCACGACAACATTGCCCATGGGATTTCACCTTGCTCACAGTTACCGCAAGGAAAAGCCCGGCTGCGGATGAGCGCGGGGCCGGGCTGTTCCGATGGGCGGTTACGCGAAAGAGGCTTGTAGGTAAAGCCTGAAATTCATCGTCAGCGAACAACCGCCTGCGGTTCCAGCATCAGTTCGCGCTCGTTCGGCCAGCGCATGCGGAAGCCGTGGCGGATTTCTTTCTCCTCCCCCGGCTTGTAATCGTAGCTCCAGGCCAGCACGCCGCGCTTGTCCTGCAGGTTCTTCTCGGTAGGAACTGTCATGTTGGGGATCGTCTCCACCGTGATCGCCGTGTTCTCGGAGAACGGCGTCTGGTCCAGAACCGTGATCCGCATCGGCCTGTCGTGCAGGCTTTTCACCGTCGTCTTGAACTCGCGCAGATCGCTGCGGTTGCCCTGCGTCCAGCTGGCTTCGACTTCGCGGCGGCGCAGTGGAACGCGGGTGACCTTCACCTTGTCATCCGCGCCGAAGCCCATGTCGACCGTATCGCCCGAGGCCACCTGACCGACGCGGCCCTGTCCGACGAAGACGCCATCACGGGTCAGCGCCACTTCGCCTGGCAGCAACGGCGCTTCCTCCTCATTGGTGAACCGCACCTCGAGATAGGCCTTGGGATCGATGCCCGGTGCGGCTTTCACGCCGAGCGTCGGCTCGATATCGCGGCTGCCAAGGCGGAACGACCGCGTGCTGCCGTCCGTTGTGATCGAGACGCGGCCCGGTACCACGAATTGAGCGGAGAAGCCTGCGACTTCGACCTGGGCCTGTTGCTGGGCGATGGGCTCGGCAGCTTTGGCGACTTCCCCCAGATTTTGTCGCCGCGCCAAGGTATCCTCCATGGACATCGTTGCTGGCGCAGCCGGAGCAGGCAGCGCCCGCGACCGCAGACTCGGCGCGTTCTGCGTGATCGCCGATGGCTCGTTAAACGCCACCCGGATCGGCGGCACATCCGGCGCTGCCGTTCCGCCACGGGCCTGCGCGGTCGAGACCGCCAGCGTCACGTCGGACCAGTCCTCGCCGGTACGCTGGGCAATCACAGCGCGGCGGACGAGTGCAAGCTTCGGCTTCACCTGCGCCGATCCCGTGGCAAGCGCGGCATCATACGATGGCCGCCAAGAGACACCGCCGACCTGATAGGTCAGCTTGAGCGTTGCCTTCGCGGCTGTCGCAGCCTCGACGCTGATATTGGCAGCACGTGTCACGCCTGCGCGGGGTCCGGCCCCGCCAAGGCCACCAGCAGCTTGACGGCTGATGGCGGCGATTTCCTCGTCGATTGCACGCAACCCAGAGTTGACAGCTGTCAACTCTTCCGCAACCTTTTGCAGGCCCGCTCCAACCGCATCCCAGGCCTTCGACCATTCGGCGGGATCAAGCGGCTTCTCCTTGCCGCCCAGAATGGATGATGCCTGCTGGCCAATCGCCGTGATCATCGCCTGCTTTGACGTGAGCGCCTGCACCTCGGCGGCCTTCTTGACACGATCCTCCTGCAACTTGCGCAGGCGCAGCGCCACCTCTCCTGCAGGCGGCGTAACCCCGGCGATGGGTTGCGTGCGCATCTCGACGGAGTCGATCTGCAACTGCCCAGTGGAAATGCCTTCGACCCTGAGTGAATTCGGATCAAGCGATTGCGGCAGGCCCGCGATCACCAGCGTGTGTTGCCCCGCAGGCACATCAACCTCGACGATACGGGTGATGGCGGCGACGCCTGGATAGACGATCACGCCGTCTATTTTTGAGGATGCCGTGATTTCGGCGGCGCAAAGCGGTGAGACGCCGAGCAGGAGCGCGGCGGTTGAGGCGCGTAGCAACATGGTGTGTTTCCTCCAGAAACCGGTCGTGATGGCAGGGCTTGTCATCAGTTAGGACAGGCGTTCGACCGTTCGCAATCTCGCTCTGATGCAATTCAGGATATTTCACGGCACGTTACAGGCAAAATCGGGACTCTGGGCAATAAATCCACATTTCTGACGTGGTGATAACACCCCACGCCCATTAACGACTTCTCAACCATAGACCCGGCAAAGATTGCCGGGTGTGAGGGCTTGCGTTTGGCGGCCCCGCATTGGGGTCTGGGCTGACGATGACGGATGTAACGGCAGGACAAGGCGGCGTTCGCGCGGTGGCGACATCGGGCGGCTTCAGCCTGTCCACGATCACCGATATGCTGAAGCGTGGCGATATCGCGCTGGCCATCGGCGTGATGATGATACTGACGATTCTGATCGTTCCGCTGCCACCCTTCCTGCTGGATCTCTTTCTGGCGGTCTCGATCATCCTGTCGGTGCTGATCCTGATGGTGTCGCTGTTCATTGCGGCACCCCTCGAATTCACGATCTTCCCGACAGTGCTGCTGATCGCCACCATGCTGCGCCTTGCGCTGAACCTGGCCTCGACACGCCTGATCCTTGCCAATGGTCACACCGGAACCGCTGCCGCCGGCCATGTCATCGAAGCTTTCGGGCAATTTGTGATGGCGGGCAATTTCGTCATCGGCATCATCGTCTTCGCGATTCTGGTGATCGTGAACTTCATCGTCATCACCAAGGGTTCGGGGCGTATTGCAGAAGTTGCGGCGCGGTTCACCCTCGATGCCATGCCGGGCAAGCAGATGGCGATTGACGCCGATCTCAACGCGGGCCTGATCGATCAGGAAGGGGCGAAAGCCCGCCGCAAGGCGCTGGAGGATGAAGCCTCGTTCTTCGGTGCCATGGACGGTGCCTCCAAGTTCGTGCGCGGTGACGCCATCGCAGGCCTGCTCATCACCTTCATCAATGTCATAGGCGGCATCATCATCGGTGTGGCCCAGCAGAATATGAGCTTCGGCGATGCGGGCAGAGTCTACACGATCCTGACCGTCGGTGACGGACTGGTCACCCAGATTCCGGCCCTGATCGTCTCGACTGCGGCGGGCCTGCTCGTCTCGAAATCCGGTGTTTCCGGTCAGGCCTCCAAGGCGCTGACCAAGCAGCTCGCGCATTATCCGAAAGCGCTGGGCATGTCGTCAGCTGTCATGCTGGTGATCGGCATCCTGCCCGGCATGCCGATCATCCCGTTCTGGGGTCTTGGCATTGCGGCAGGCTGGATCGCTTTCCGCCTGCACAGCAGCGAGGACAAGGCGACAGCCCGGAACGCACTTGAGAAAGCCTCTGCTACGGCGCAGGAAACACAGGTCGAGGAACCGATCTCGGCCTCGCTCAAGCTCGATGATCTCAAGATCGAGATCGGTTACGCCCTGTTGCCGCTGGTCAATGGCGAAAACGGCCACGACCGCCTCACCGAGCAGATCAAGGCACTGCGCAAGCAACTGGCGGGCGAGATGGGTTTCGTCATGCCCTCCGTCCGCATTCTCGACAACGTGCAGCTTGAATCCAACACCTACATCGTCCGCATCAAGGAAGTGGAAGCTGGCCAGGGGCAGGTCTACCCAAGTGCTGTCATGGCGATGGACCCGATGGGCGGCCAGGTGCAATTGCCCGGCCAGCATCTGACCGAGCCCACCTTCGGCCTGCCCGCGACATGGATCGATCAGGGTATGCGCGAGGAGGCACAGTTGCGGGGATACACGGTGGTGGATGCCGCCACGGTCATCTCAACGCATCTCACCGAGGTGATCAAGAACAACACGGCCGATCTCTTGTCCTTTGTCGAGGTGCAGAAGCTGCTGAAGGAACTGCCAAAGGAGCATCAGGACCTGCTCAAGGAGATTGTGCCGACGCAGATTTCCACCACGGGCGTCCAGCGCGTGATGCAGCTCTTGCTGGCCGAACGCGTCTCGATCCGCGATCTGGGCGGTATTCTCGAAGCTATCTCGGAAATCGCCGGCGCTGTGCGTGATCCGCGCCTCATCACCGAGCATGTGCGCTCGCGGCTGGGACGCCAGCTCTGCGCCCAGCATACTGCGCCGCAGGGACACCTGCCGATCATCACGATGTCACCGGCGTGGGAAGATGCTTTCGCGCAGAGCATTGTCGGCGAGGCCGAAGCCAAGCATCTCGCGATGCAACCCTCGAAGCTTCAGGAGTTCGTGCTGCGCTTGCGCGATGTGTTCGAACAAGCTGCGCGCGAGGGCGAAATGCCGGTGCTGGTCTGCTCGTCCATGGCCCGCATGCATGTGCGGGCGATTGTCGAGCGCTTCCGGCCAACCACGGCGGTGATGGCGCAAGGGGAGATTCACCCGAGGGCGCGGTTGAAGACGGTGGGGAGTTTGTGACGGCTGCGTGATCCTTTACCCTCTCCTGCCTGCGGGAGAAGGTGCACCAGGCGGCGCTCAAGGTACCTCGCATCAAGGACCGCATCCAGCACCGGTGAACAAGCACCAGAAGACGCGGCCCCGCTGGCAGATCGTTCGCAACCGGGAGAGGGGAAGAAGTTACCTCATACCCGACTCTTTTCATACCGCGCCTTGGTCTCGGCATTCATCGGATAGAGCCCTGGCAGCGGCAGGCCCTTGCCCACTTCCGTCATGATCCAGGCCTCCATCCGCTCCTGCTCTGGCGCGGCCTTGAGCACATCGTCGAGCAAGGCCTGCGGGATGAGCACCGCGCCATCATCATCCACCACCACGATATCATCCGGGAAAACCGCGACGCCACCGCAGGCGATAGGCTCCTGCCAGTTGACGAAGGTGAGCCCCGCGACGGAGGCCGGTGCCGCGACGCCCTGGCACCAGACCGGCAGGCCCGTGCTCATCACCCCGGCGTAGTCGCGGATGACGCCATCCGATACCAATCCCGCCACGCCCCTCTTGGCCATGCGCGCGCAGAGGATATCCCCGAAAATGCCCGCATCCGTCACGCCCATGGCGTCAACCACTGCGATGCAACCCGCTGGCATCGCTTCGATGGCAGCGCGGGTCGATATGGGCGATGACCAGCTCTCGGGCGTCGCAAGATCTTCGCGTGCAGGCACGAAGCGCAGCGTGAAAGCAGGCCCCACAAGGCGTGGCTGTCCGGCACGCAGGGGTTTGGTGCCGCGCATCCAGACATTGCGCAGACCTTTCTTCAGCAGAACCGTGGTGATCGTGGCGGTGGTAACCTGCTTCAGGGTTGCGATTGTGGCGGCATCAAGCGGCATCAGGGCTGTTCCTCGGGTTTTTCGTTCTGTAAGGTTGTCGGACAAGTCGAAGGCGTGGGCAAATCAAAGACACGCGGACACACAAGCGTCAATCAGGGGAAGCGGAAACATGACGAAGGTTGCTTTGATCACGGGCGCAGGCACAGGCGTTGGCCGTGCCGCAGTGCTGGCACTTGCGGGCGCGGGTTATGCCATCACGCTCGTTGGCCGCCGCAAGACCATGCTCGACGAGGTGGCTGCTGAGGCGCAGAAACTGGGCGCGAAAACCCATGTCGCTGTCTGTGACGTCTCGAAGCAGGAGGATGTCCGCGCGGCATTCGATGCCACAGTGAAGGCCTTCGGCCGCCTCGATGTGGTCTTCAACAACGCGGGTGTCGGTGCGCCGCCGATTCCGCTGGAGGACCTCACCTACGAGCAGTGGAAGACCGTGGTGGATATCAACCTCAGTGGCGTGTTCTTCTGTATTCAGGAATCCTTTCGCGTGATGAAGAGCCAGAGCCCGCGCGGCGGCCGCATCATCAACAACGGCTCGGTCTCGGCCTATGCGCCGCGCCCCAATTCCGCGCCTTACACCTCCACCAAGCATGCGGTGCTGGGTCTGACGAAATCGGCGTCGCTCGATGGCCGGAAATACGACATCGCCGTGGGGCAGATCGATATCGGCAATGCCGCGACCGAGATGGCCATGAGAATGGCCTCTGGCGTGCCGCAGGCTGATCTGTCCATCAAGGTCGAGCCGCTCATGGATGTGAAGCATGTCGGCGAGACCATTCTCTACATGGCGGGCCTGCCGCTGGATGCGAATGTGCTCAATGTCACGGTGATGGCAACGAAGATGCCATTTGTCGGCCGGGGCTAGTTTTAAGGCTGGGCTGATTTCGCCACAATTCAGACCGCTTTGCGTGTGCGATCCCGAGCGCCTATATCTGGGCTGAAACGGGAGCGTATCTGCATTGCTTGACCGCCCGACCAAAGAGCTTGAGCAGACCGCGCCGCCTGCCGAAGGGCAGGGTGGAAGCGGGCTGCGTGCTGCCCTGCGTTTGCGCTTGCTCCTGCGTCAGGCCGGTCGGCTGCTTTCGCTGCGGTTGGGGTCCAGCCTCGTCAGGCGCATCGTGCTCCTCAACATGCTTGGCGTTGTGGCCATGCTGGTCGGGTTCCTCTGGCTGAACCAGACCAGGCCCGGCGTAGTCGATGCGCGTGTCCAGAGCCTTCAAGTCCAGGGCGCGATCATCTCGGCGGCTATCGCCGGCACGGCTGTGGTCGATGGTGGCTCCATCATCATCGATCCTGAGCGACTGCTGGATCTGCAGACCGGCGAGAGCACGCAGGATGATCCATCGGCTTTCGAATTTTCGCTGAACCCCGAACGTATCGCGCCAATCCTGCGGCGTCTGGTGACGCCTGCCAACCTGCGCGCCAGAATCTATGACCGCGACGGTACCTTGCTGCTCGATACGCGCAGTTTCTACGCCCGCGGCGATATCCAGCGGCTTGATCTGCCACCGGCGGGAGAAACCACGCTGTTCGAGCGCTCGTGGTCATCCTGGAAGCGGCGTTTCGGACGCACGGGCCTTGGGATTCCGGAAGACAATACCACGGGGCGGCTCCAGCAAGAGGTGCAGCGCGCCTTCACTGGTGTCAGCAGCCCGGTGGTAAGAGTCAACAGCAGTGGTGACACGATTGTCTCCTATGGTTTCCCGATCCAGCGGCTGAAGGTCATTCGCGGTGTGCTGCAACTATCCACCGAGGATGGCGATATCGACGAGGTGATCGCCGATGAAAGGCTGAACATTCTCACGCTGTTCGCCGGTGTTTTTGCCATCATGGCGCTGCTGTCCCTGCTGCTGGCCAACACCATCGCCAAGCCGGTGGAGCGGCTGGCGATTGGCGCGGAGCGGGTGCGCCGCAGCATCAAGTCGCGCCAGCAGATCCCGGATTTCTCCCATCGCTCCGACGAGATCGGGCATCTGTCCGCCGCCTTGGGTGACATGACCAACGCGCTCTACAACCGGATCGCCGCGATCGAGAGCTTCGCTGCCGATGTGGCGCATGAACTGAAAAATCCCCTGACATCGCTGCGCAGTGCCGTCGAGACGCTGCCGATGGTCAAGAATGACGAATCCCGCACGCGGCTTCTCAATGTCATCCAGCATGATGTGAGGCGCCTCGACCGGCTGATTTCGGACATCTCGGATGCCTCGCGCCTTGATGCGGAACTCGCCAAATCCGAGACGGAGCCTGTTGATCTGGCCCTGCTGATGGATGCCGTGGTGTCCATGTCGAACGACATGCGGAAAGCGGATCAGGCCGAAATTATACTGGATGTAGCACGCCAGCCGGGTGCAAAGCGTCCTGCAAACCCCGCTGCGAGGACGGACAAGGCCACAAAGGACACTATGTATATGGTGACGGGCTACGACAGCCGCCTTGGTCAGGTCTTCACCAATCTCCTCGACAATGCCCGTTCTTTCGCACCTCCAGGCAGCAAGATTCACGTCAGCTTGATGCGCGAGCGCGGACAAGTCATCGCGAAGGTGGAAGACGACGGGCCTGGCATCCCAGAGCATGCGCTGGAACGGATTTTTGAGCGCTTCTACACGGACCGACCGATTGAGCAGGGCTTTGGCCAGAATTCGGGGCTTGGCCTCTCGATTTCGCGGCAGATCATCGAGGCGCATCGCGGCACGATCACCGCCAGCAACCGTGACGGCAAGGATGGTGCCTGTTTCACCGTGACATTCCCGGCGTCTGATAGCCATAAATGAACGGGGAATGCGAAAACTGCCACGGCGTTGCTGTGGCCGTGGGCGATATCGGGGTGCTTATTCTGGGCGAAAGCGGTTCGGGAAAATCCTCCCTCGCGGCACGGCTGATCTCCCACTGGCCCCATGGCGTCGTTCGGCTGGTGGCGGATGACCGCGTGCTGCTGGAGCGCCAGAAAGGGCGCATTCTGGCACGGGCTCATGCTGCCATCGAAGGTGCGCTGGAATTGAGAGGACAAGGGATCGTTCGACTGCCCTTTCTTGAAGCCGTCGTGATCCGGGGTGTACTCAAGCTTTCGAAAACGCCAGCCAGCAGGCTTCCGGAGGCATCCGAGCTTGAGGAAACGCTTCTGGGTCTAAGCCTCCCATGTGCCACCCTGCCGCAGGGTGAGGCGGCATTTTCCCGCCTGATAACGATTTGGCCATATTTCCGTGGTCAGATAGACACAGATCGATCAATTCTCGATCCCAGACCTTGAATGATGCGCTGCACTGCATCATTACAAAGTTCCGAAGGCGGGGGTGAGCAACCCTCGACCAACAACGATAAAAACATGATTGGCATGGTCCTGGTTACCCACGGGCGTCTCGCATGTGAATTTCGCGCAGCGCTTGAGCATGTCGTTGGTCCTCAGCAGCAACTGAACGTGATCACGATCGATCCTGAGGACGACATGGATGGTCGTCGACAGGACATTATGGATGCGATCCATCATGTCGATACAGGCGAAGGTGTTGTTGTTCTTACCGACATGTTCGGCGGCACACCGTCCAATCTGGCGATCTCCGCCATGAACGGCTCGAATGTCGAGGTGATCGCGGGCATCAACCTGCCGATGCTCATCAAACTGGCGTCAGTGCGCGATGACTCCAAGCTGCAGGATGCCGTGGTTCAGGCGCAGGATGCAGGCCGCAAGTACATCAATGTTGCAAGCCGGGTACTTTCAGGCAAATAATGCGCCTGCAACGATAGAAGTGCGGGCGTTACATGGCTGAAAGCGGAGCGGATCTGGACGGGATGCTTAGCCGTGAGCTCCCGATTATCAACCGCAAGGGACTTCACGCCCGCGCAACCGCCAAATTTGTGCAATGTGTTGAGCTTTTCGATGCCGACATCACGGTTTCCCGCGCGGGGGAGACCGTAGGTGGCACCTCGATCATGGGTATTCTGACACTGGGCGCCGGTATCGGTACCAGCATCGTGGTCACGGCGAAGGGTGTGGATGCTGACAAGGCACTGGACGCCATCGCGGCGCTAGTCGCCAACCGCTTTGGCGAGGACGAATAACGTCAGGCACTTTTCCGGACTGCCATCGTTCCGGTGCGACCCTCTTCCACCGCATGACAGGCCACGCCATGGATCGGCACGGGTGCTTCCGCCCGGCAGCGGTCATTCACCAGAGGACAGCGCGGATGGAAGGTGCAGCCCGATGGCGGGTTTATCGGCGACGGAATCTCGCCCTGCACCGGGGTTCGCGCCCGGCCTGACATGCCAAGATCCGGAACCGCATCCAGCAGCATGCGCGTGTAGGGATGGCGGGGGTTCCTGAACATCTCCTTGGCTTGCGACACTTCCGTGAGGCGGCCCAGATACATCACGCCGATGCTCGTGGCCATGTGGCGCACGACAGCGAGATTGTGGCTGATGAACAGATAGGTCAGCCCCATCTTGTCCTGCAGGTCGCGCATCAGGTTGAGGATCTGCGCCTGCACCGACACATCCAGCGCCGAGGTCGGCTCATCGCAGACGATGAATTCGGCGTTGGAGGCGAGCGCACGCGCAATCGCCACGCGCTGACGCTGACCGCCAGAGAACTGGTGCGGGAACTTCACGCCGTCCAGCGGCGACAGGCCCACCAGCGTCAGCAATTCGCCGACGCGGTCCGTAATGTCTTTTGGAGACGACAGCAGGTTGAAGGCGCGGATCGGCTCGGCGATGATATCCTGCACCCGCCAGCGCGGATTGAGCGAGGCATAGGGGTCCTGAAAGATCATCTGGATGCGGCGGCGCAGCTTTTCCCGTGCAGCGCTGTCGACCGTCGTGGTCATCGAGATGCCATCCACCATCACCTCGCCCCCGGTCACCGGCAGCAACCCCACCACCATGCGAGCGACAGTGGATTTGCCGGAGCCGGATTCGCCCACAAGCGCGAAGGTCTCGCCCTTTTTGATATCGAAGGTGACGCCGTCTACCGCTTTCAGGAATTGCTTGGGGGCGCGCTCGATTGTGCGCTCCAGCCATGGCTTGGAGACGTCGAAGGTCTTCTTCAGGTCACGCACTGTGACGAAGGCGCTGTTAGCGTCGGTGCTGGATTTCGGGGCGCTCATGCGGCGGCCTCTTTCTTCGTGTCATAAAGCCAGCATGCCACCTCGGATTTGCCAACCGTCATTGGTTCAGGCCTTTCCACATGGCAGCGCGCGAAAACCTCGGAACAGCGTGGATTAAAGGCGCAGCCCCGGGGGATGGCGGTCAGGCGTGGCATTGAGCCGGGAATCTGCACAAGGCGGGAGGCTGTGGCTTCCAGCGTGGGGATCGCACCCATCAGGCCCTTCGCATAGGGATGGCGGGCGTGCTGCACCACCTCGCGCACCGGGCCGATCTCGGCGATCCGCCCCGCATACATCACGGCGACGCGGTCGGCGGTTTCGGCGATGACGCCCATGTCGTGGGTCACCAGCATGACGGCGGTGCCGCGCTCGCGGCAAAGCTTCTTCAAAAGCGTGATGATCTGCGCCTGCACCGACACATCCAGCGCCGTCGTCGGCTCATCCGCGATGATCAATTCGGGCTCGGCGGCCAGCGCCAGCGCAATCACCACGCGCTGCCGCATGCCGCCAGAAAACTCATGCGGATACCCGTCGATGCGTTTTTCCGGTGCTGGAATGCCCACCTCGATCAGTAGGTCAATCGCCCGCTGGCGCGCCTGGCTGGCGTTCATACTGGAGTGGGTCTGGATCGTCTCGACCAGCTGTTCGGATATCTTGAACAATGGGTTCAATGAGGTCAGCGGGTCCTGGAAGATCATGCCGATGCGCTTGCCCCGGATTTTGCGCAAAGACTCCTTGTCCAGATTGTCGATGCGCTTGCCCTGCAGCAAAATCTCGCCACCAGCGATCCGCCCCGGTGGATCGATGAGGCCGATGATGGCGGTGCCAGTCAGCGACTTGCCCGCACCGGATTCCCCCACCACACCCAGCACCTCGCCCGGTGCGATGTCGAACGACACATCGTCAATGGCGCGCAAGGTGCCGCGCCGGGTCACGAACTCGACCTTGAGATTGCGGACGGAGAGGACGGGTTGGGTCATGGTCACCTGAGCTTCGGGTTCATCGCATCGCGCAGCCAGTCACCAAGCAAATTGATGGCCAGACCGAGGATAACGATTGTGAGCGCGGGGAACAGCAGAATCCACCACTCCCCCGACATCAGATATTGCTGGCCGAAGCGGATCAGCGTGCCCAGCGAGGGCTGCGTCACCGGCATGCCGACACCGAAGAACGACAGGGTCGCCTCCTCGATCACGGCCAGCGCCAGATTGATGGTCGCGATGACCAGCACCGGGCCCATCACATTGGGGAGAATATGCTTCGCCATGATTGGAAGGCCCTTGATGCCGATCAGCCGCGCCGCCTGCACATAATCCTTGTTGCGCTCCACCATGGCCGAGGCGCGCACCGTGCGGGCATACTGCGCCCAGTGGGCGAGGCCGATGGCGAAGATGATGACGAACAGCGCCGTCGTCTCGTGCTTGTTGGGTGGAATGAGTCCGCGTGCCACGCCGAAAATGAGAAGCGCGATCAACAGTCCGGGAAATGACAGCTGGATATCAGCGATGCGCATGATCAGCTGTTCGACCCGCCCGCCCACATAGCCCGCAACGAGGCCGAGGCTGATGCCCAGCACCATCGAGAAGCCGACGGAGCAAAGGCCAACGATCAGTGATACCCGCGTGCCGTAGAACAGGGCGGAGAGCATATCGCGGCCCTGCGCATCCGAGCCCAGCAGGAACAGCATGTTGGAGCCCGCGCCCCGCTCCATCGGATGCGAGAACCCGTCCATCAGGTTCAGCGCTGCCGGATTGAAGGCGTCCTGTGGCGCAAACACCGGGGCGAAGAAGGCCAGCACGAAGATCAGGACCGTGGTGATCGCGGCCGCCACGGCAATTGGTGAATCCTTGAAGGCCAGCCAGAGATCGCTGTCATTGAGCCGCTGGCGGAGCGTTGGTTTGGGGGCTGCCATTGCCATTACGACGTTACCATCACTTGGTCGCCACGGTGCGGCCCACGCTCAGGCGCGGATCGATGAGGAAATACAGCATGTCGACCACGAGGTTCACGACCACGAAAATCAGCCCGACGAACATCAGATAGGCCCCCATAACCGGGATATCGACGACCTCCACGGATTTCACGAACAGCGCACCAAGGCCGGGCCAGTTGAACACAGTTTCGGTGGTGATCGCGAAGGCGACGATGGACCCCAGCTGCATGCCGGTGATGGTGACGACCGGGATCATCGTATTCTTCAGCGCGTGGCGGAAATTGATGCTGCTGTCCGTCAGTCCCCGGGCGCGGGCGAAACGGATGTAATCGGCGCGCATCACCTCCAGCATCTCGGAACGCACGAGCCGCATGATCAGGGTAAGCTGATAGAACCCGAGGGTGACAACGGGCAGGATCAGCGATTTGCGCCCGCTTTCGGTGAGCAATCCCGTGGTCCACCAACCAAACGCCACGGTTTCACCCCGCCCGAAGGTCGGCAGCCAGCGCAGCACGACCCCGAAAAAATAGATGAGGCCGATGCCGATCAGGAATGTGGGCAGCGATACGCCGATCAACGACAGGCTCATCACCAGATTGGCCGCCCAGCCATCACGCCTGAGTGCGGTGTAGATGCCAAGGCCCAATCCGACAGCAAGCGCCAGAGCGGCTGAAATGACCGCGAGCTCGATGGTAGCGGGCAATCGCTCCCGCAAAAGCGTCGCCACAGGCCGCCCCTGCCGGTAGGAAATGCCGAAATCGCCCTTGGCGGCATTCCCCAGGAAGCGCCCGAACTGCACGACCATCGGATCATTCAATCCAAGCGATTGCGCCAGCTCCTCCCGGTCCTTGAGTGTGGCGTCCTGTCCCACAATGCTGGCAACGGGATCGCCGACATAGCGGAACATGGAAAACGCAATGAAGGCCACGGCGACCATGACCATGATTGCCTGCAACACGCTGCGTATGAGATACCCGAACATGCAGCAAGACCTAGCGCAGGCCGTTGGGAAAGCAAAACAAATCCGCGAGGGCTGTGGATGGATTGCCGACCGGCGATCTCACCCCAGCGTCCGCCGCGCCAGCCGCATCGCATTCAGCGCCACCGATACCGACGACGCGGCCATGGCGGCTCCGGCGATCGCGGGTGTCAGCCAGCCCAGCGCCGCCAGCGGAATGCCGATGCCGTTGAACAGGAACGCCAGCCAGAGATTCTGGCGGATGACGGCGCGGGTCTCGCGGGCAGCCTGCAGCGCTTTCGGCACGAGGCGCAGATCGGCCCGCATCAGCGTGATGCCGGCTGCGGCCCTTGCGGCATCGGTTCCGGTACCCATGGCGATGCCAAGCGGGGCGGAGGCCAGAGCAGGTGCATCGTTGAGGCCGTCGCCCACCATCGCCAGCCTGCGGCCTTCTGCGGCGAGCGCTTTCAGGGCCTGAACCTTGCCCGCTGGTTTCAGCCCGGCCCGCACATCGGTGATGCCGAGCGTCTTGGCGACGGCTGCGGCAGCCCCTTGCCGATCGCCCGACAACATCACGATCTGCAACCCTTCCGCGGCGAGCGCCTTCATCACCTGTTCGGCATAGGGCCGCACGCCATCCACAAAGGCAAACGCCCCGATCACGCGGCCTGCGCCTGCCAGCCATGACACCGTCTGCGCCTCGCCAAAGCCGGGATCGCGGCTGATCACCTGTTCGAGCACACCCAGAGATATCCCGGCGGAACGCACGAATTCGGCTGATCCGAACAGGGCTTGCACGCCGTTGATCATGCCCTTCACGCCGCCGCCCGGTACAACTTCCAGAGCTTCGGCTGGCTCCGCCGTGACATCACGGTCCTGTGCGGCGTCGCGGATGGCACCGGCCAGCGCATGCTCGCTGCCAAGCGAGAGCGCCAGCGCCAGTTTCACCGCATCATTCGGTCCCACACCGGGCGCAGATATGGCCGCCACGCGAGGCCTGCCCTCGGTCAATGTGCCGGTCTTGTCGAAAGCGATGGTGTCTATGCCTGCGGCCTGTTCCAGCGCTTCGACATCGCGCACCAGAATCCCGGCTTTCGCCGCCGAGCCCATGCCCGCGACGAGCGCGATGGGTGTCGCCAGCCCCAAGGCGCAGGGGCAGGAGACCACGAGCACCGAGATTGCCGCCACCAGCGCCATCTCGCTGTTGCCAAGCCAGAACCAGACGCCATAGGTCACAACCGCAATCAACAGAACGGCAGGCACGAAGACACGTGCCACGCGATCCGCCAGCTTTTGTGCCGGAGCCCGCGAAGTCTGCGCCGTTTCCACGAGACGGGCGATGCGTGCCAGCGTCGCGTCCTCGCCAACAGCGGTGGCTTCCACCGTCAGCATGCTGGCCCCGTTGAGCGCGCCGGAAATCACCTTCGTGCCGGGCGTCTTGAGCAGCCGCTGGCTCTCGCCCGTGACAAGGCTTTCGTCCATTTCGCTCGTGCCTTGCGTGACGATGCCGTCGGCCACCGCGCGCTGTCCCGGCCTCACCGCGAAATGCTCGCCCGTTTTCAGGCTTGCAGCCGGAACATCGCTCCAGGCCTTGTCGCGATAGACCATCACCGTCGCGGCCTGTTCGCGCGACAGTGCCGCTAGCGCATCGCCCGTATCGCTGCGCGCCCAGGCCTCCAGCACCTTGCCCAGCAGCACGAAGGTGATGATTGCGACCGATCCCTCGAAATAGAGTGCATGCCCATGACCGGCAGACCATCCATAAATCTGCCCCTCATAAACCCGCCAGGCACTGAGGCCGAAGGCTGCCAGCGTGCCCAGCGCCACCAGCACATCCATGTTGGGCGCACCGACGCGCAGGCTCTTGAAAGCCCCCCGGATGAAGCGCCAGCCGCAGATGAACTGTACCGGTGCAGCCAATACCAGCTGCACATAAGGTGACAGCAACGCGCCATGACCATAGCCTAGCATCGCGGTGATCATGTCGGCCAGAAAAGGCAGGAACAGCAGGGCAGAGACCGCAAACAGCAAGAAAGTCCTGCGCTCATCTGCCCTCCGGTCGGCTTCCAGGCGCTCGCGCGCCAGCTGCCGCTCCTGCGGCGTTCCCACACGGGCGCTTGCCCCGTAGCCTGCGGCTTCCACAGCGGCGACAGCAGCAGCGGGATCGACACCGGCGTGGATATCCGCCCGCTCCAGCGCCACATTGACGCTGACTGTCCCTGCGCCAGACAGCCGCTCCAGCGCCTTCTCGATCACGCCGGCGCAACCCGCGCAATGCATGCCGGTGATATCGAGCGTCAGGGAAGGCGCGAGGTCGGGTGAATCAGCCATGGTCCAGAGATGCGGGTGCGAGGCATCGAACGCAAGTCTTACAGTAAAGACATATCTCGCAGCGATTTCCATGTCCGCTATGCGCCAGATCAAAACTGACCTTGCAAGACTGCGGCATTGATCCGCATTCATCGCACTTTCGAGCCGTTCCAATCTGTGTCACGGGAGAGGGTACGTTAGCGTTCAACACGGATTGGTTTCATCAATGGCTATTGCTGGCGAAAAGCCCGCCCCAAAAACCTCGCTCCGGAGCCTTCTGCCGCTCATTCCCTTCGCCATGCGGCACAAGGGGCGTATTGCGGCGGCGGTCATTGCACTCACTGCGGCCTCAGCCGCCACTCTATTGATCCCGGTTGCGGTACGTCGCGTGGTGGATCTGGGCTTCACGGCGGAGAACGCCAGTTTCATCAGCCAGTATTTCGGCGTGTTGCTCGGTGTCGTCGGCATTCTCGCGGTGGCCAGTTCGCTGCGCTATTATTTCGTCATGACCTTCGGTGAACGCGTGGTCGCTGACCTGCGCGCCGCTGTTTTTGACCACCTTACGCGGCTGGATGCCGCCTTTTTCGATCGTTCGCGTTCGGGCGAACTGGTGTCGCGACTTTCGGCAGACACGACACAGCTGAAATCGGCCTTCGGCGCCAGCGCCTCCATCGCCTTGCGCAACCTCGTGCTATTCATGGGCGCGACCGTGATGATGGTCTGGACCAGTCCCCGGCTGTCCGCGCTGGTGTTGGTGGCGATCCCGCTGATTATCCTGCCGCTGATCGGCGCGGGCCGCTCCGTGCGCAGGCGTTCGCGGGAGGCGCAGGATGCTCTGGCCGAGACATCGGCCTATGCGACCGAGCAGATCGGTGCGTCGCGCACCATGCAGATCTTCGGTGCGGGCGGGCGTGTGCGCCAGACTTATGCGCAGGCGGTGGATACAGCCTATGGCACGGCGCGCGACAGCCTGAAGGCACGGGCGCTGCTGACGGCGGTCGCGATTTTCTTCATTTTCGCCAGCGTCATCGGCATTCTGTGGCTTGGCGCGCAGGCCGTGATCGAGGGCAGCATGACGGGCGGACGGCTGTCGCAGTTCATTCTCTATGCGGTGTTTGCGGCAAGCTCGCTCAGCCAGCTCTCCGAGGTCTGGACCGAGATTTCCGCCGCTGCCGGTGCTGCGGGTCGTCTGGCAGAATTGCTGGAAACGCAACCGGATGTGAACGAGCCGGCCATACCGCAAGCCATGCCGACGCCTCCGCAGGGCGCGATCACTCTGGATGCCGTCTCCTTCGCCTATCCGTCGCGGCCCGAGCAGCCGTCGCTGGGGCCGGTCACGCTCACCGTCAAGCCGGGCGAGCGTATCGCGATTGTCGGGCCGTCAGGTGCCGGCAAGAGTACGCTGGTGCAGCTTGTGGCCCGTTTTTACGACCCCACCGAGGGCCGCGTGCTGATCGATGGCGTTGATGCCCGCAAGGCCAGCCTCGATGACTGGCGCAGCCGCATATCCCTTGTGCCACAGGACCCTGTGATCTTCTCCGGCACCATTGCGGAGAACCTGCGCTATGCCCGCGCGGATGCAACTGATGCCGATTTGCGCAAGGCCTGCGAGCAAGCCTCCGCCATGGGCTTCATCGATGCACTGGAGAAGGGCTTCGAGGCCCGTGTCGGCGAGCGCGGCGTAACCCTGTCTGGCGGAGAGCGCCAGCGCCTCGCCATCGCCCGCGCCATTCTGAAGGATGCGCCGATCCTGTTGCTGGATGAGGCGACATCGGCTCTCGACGCCGAGAACGAGGCGGCGGTGCAGGCTGCGCTCGATGTGCTGATGGAAGGGCGCACCACCATCGTCGTGGCGCACCGGCTGGCAACCGTGCTTAAGGCGGACCGCATTCTGGTCATGGATGGCGGCAGGATTGTCGAGGAAGGCACCCACCAGAGCCTCACGAAGAAGAAGGACGGGCTCTACGCCCGTTTGGCCCATCTGCAGTTCGATGCCGCGATCAGGGCTGCCAACGATAGTGGAAAATCGGCAAGCCGGAGCGCGGGTTGACGCCTTCGCCGGTCTTCACGAAGCCTTCCCGTTGGTAGAAGCCAAGCGCGCGGTGGTTCATTGCGTTCACGTCGAGGCGGATTTCGTGCGGTGAAAGCCGTCGCGCTTCCGCCATCAGCGCTTCCGCCACCCCCCGGCCTTTCCACGCGGTGCCTACGCAAATCTGGTCCAGCAGATTCGTCCGCGTGTTGATCAGAATGAAGCCTGTTATCGCGCCCGAGTTCGTTTCGGTTGCGATTCGACACTGGCCATTATCCGCGACCCATCCCGCGATATGATCAGTAAACCACGGGCGGCGCTGGGTGAAATCAATATCAGCATAGACCTCCGACCAGCTCGCGACCCAGAGATCGAGGAGTTGGGGGAGGTCGGTATCACTGAACGAATGGAAGGCGAAAGCCAAGGCTCACCGTTCCGTCAGCTTCAGCTCAATCCGGCGGTTGCGGCGCAGAACATCATCGCTGTCACCCGTTTCCAGCGGCTGAAACTCGCCAAATCCTGCCGCAAGCAGGCGCGTCTCTGGAATCCCGCGCGTCGCGAGATACCGCACCACGGCAATGGAGCGCGCGGCTGAGAGTTCCCAGTTCGACGGGAATTGCACCGACCGGATGGGCCGCGCATCGGTGTGGCCATCAACGCGCAAAACCCAGGCGATATCCGGCGGAATCTCCCGTGCGACATCGATCAGCGCATTGGCCAGCTTGTCGAGTTCGGGCAGGCCACCGGCGTTCAGCGCGGCCTGTCCGGCATCGAATAGGATTTCCGACTGGATCACGAAGCGGTCACCCACGATGCGGAATTCCGGGCGGCTGGCCAGAACATTGCGCAGGCGACCAAAAAAGTCCGAGCGGTAGCGCGTCAGTTCCTGCACGCGCTGCGCCAGCGCCAGATTCAGACGCGCTCCCAGATCAGAAATACGCGCCTGTGCATCCTTGTCTTTCTGCTCGGATGTCCCCAGCGTCTCTTCCAGCGCCGCCAGCTGTCTACGCAAGGCCGCAATCTGCTGGTTGAGGATTTCGACCTGCGCAGCAGCACGAGCCGAGAGCGCGCGCTCCGCATCTGCCGCGCGTTGAGCAGTGGCAGCGCCTGCCGCCGCACCGCCCAGCGCTCCAGCTTCCGCCCGCAGCTTGTCCGCCTCGGTGCGCGCACCTTCCAGCGTCGTGGTCAGCACCGAAATCGCATCGTCGCGACCCCGCCCCGTGGCCTTTTCGAGCGCCAGCAGATCGGTCAGTTCCGCGATCTGGCGGTTGAGGCGTGTGAGGGCGTCGTCGCGGCCAGTGACTTCACGCGACAGGAAAAATTGCGCCATCATGAACACAGCGAGGAGAAACACGAAGACCAGCAGCATCGTCGACAGTGCATCGACAAACGCTGGCCAGTAATCGACGCCCTGATGGCGGCGGCGGTTGCGCGCCAGAGCCATCAGATGCGCTCCTTTTCAGACGTGAGATGCGTCAGCAGCTTCTTCACATCGGCCTGGCTTTCGGATTGCGCCTCTACCCAGTCACGGATCTGCTGCTGTTCCTGCCGCATATGCTGCACCAGCTGCTGGATACCCTCGGCGAGGCTTGCGAGGGACTGGTTGGTGACGGCAGCGCCAGACTGGCTGGAGATCAGGCGGTTGAGCCGCTCCAGCGCCGAGGAGAGATCGCCGTTGTCGGCAGGCACCGCATCGTTGGCCGTTGTCGAGAGCCAGTCTTCCAGCTCGTTGTAGAAGCGTGTCTGCGCCTGCCCGGCCTGAAGGTCGAGAAATCCGAGGATCAATGATCCCGCGAGACCGAACAGCGAAGACGAGAACGAGATGCCCATGCCTGCCAGCGGAGCCTGCAATCCCGCTTTCAACTCATCGAACAGCAGCGTCGCATCCTTGCCGGTCTGCATCGCGCCGATGACGCCGCCGACCGAACTGACGGTCTCCAGCAGGCCCCAGAACGTGCCGAGCAGGCCCAGAAACACCAGCAGACCGGTCAGATAACGCGAAACATCGCGCATCTCGTCGAGCCGCATGCCAACCGATTCGAGTACTGATCGGAGCGTGCTCATCGAAATCACGCTGCGGCCCGCCTTGTCACCCAGGAGCGTGGCAATAGGAGCCAGAAGCGACGGCGTAGATTGCAGGGCCAGATCAGGCCTTGCCCCGCGCAGTTCGTTCACCCAGCGCACCTCGCGGAACAGGCGGATCACTTGCCACAGCGCCAGGAGGATGCCGATGCCGAGGCAGCCGATGATCAGCCCATTGAGCCCAGGGTTCGCCATGAAGGCCTTTTGCAAATCCTTTGCCAGGATCAACAGCAGGAAACCCGCGAGCAGCAGGAACACGATCATACGCACCAGATAACGCTGTGGCGTGGTCAGTCGCAAAGGGTCATGGCTGATATCGATGGGGTCAGGCATGCGGCAGAATTCCTCTTTCGACAGAGGTTAGGCGGTCAGCGGGGCTGCCGCAATGACAACTGGCACCGTGTCGAAATCGTGACAAACCGGGGCGAGCCTCTATTTTGCCAGAAATTCTGTGATCCTGGGTCCATGCGGCCCCAGGCCGATAACGCCGTTGAGATGACCGTTCGGTCCAGCGATCTCGGCTGAGTCCACGCTGACGCCATTGGCCTTCAGCGCGGCTTCCGTTGCCTTGATCCACGGTGCGGGGAAAACCTGATCGCCCGGCGCATAAAGCAGAAGTGTCTTGGCCTTGATCTTCTTCGCGGCGTCCTCCAGCGTTTGCGCGCCGCCCGGTGCAAAGGTCTGGTTGGCCTTCACCAGATAGAGGAAGTGGTTGGCATCCGAGATTTTGGCCCGCGCCGCGCCGCCACTGGAGAGCAGCGTCTCGATCCGGTAGCGGTTGGCCATGTCGATGGCGGGGTCCTTGCCGCCCTCGGCATGGGCGCGGCCGGTGGCCTTTTCTGCCCATTCCCAGTGGTTGGCGTGCAGGCTGACGAGCTTCAGCGCATCGGCGAGGCCCGCATTGGGCGCGTCCTTGCCGTAGTAATCTCCGTTATTCCATTTCGGATCGAGGCGGATGGGCGAAGCCCAGGCATCAAGCCAGGCGATCAGCCAGGGAGAGGCCTCAGCCGCGCCGATCACGGGAATGATGCGGTCCACCATGTCAGGATAGCGCGCGGCCCAGTCATAGGCCTGCAATGCACCCATCGAGGCACCCATCACGGTGTGCCATTTGCGGATGCCGAGGCTTTCCGCCAAAGCCTTCTGCACATTGACGAAATCGCCGATACCAACCACGGGGAAATCCATGCCGTAAGGCTTGCCGGTGTCCGGGTTCGTGCTGGCCGGGCCGGTGGTGGTGACGCTGGGCATGCCGGTGTTGAGGTTCACCAGCGTGTCGGACGCAATGACGAAGAACTTCGTGGTATCGATGGCCTTGCCCGGCCCGATCAACCCGTCCCAGTAGCCCGCGGCCGCATCCTCGGCCTTGTATTTGCCGAAGGCGTGGCTGTTGCCGGAGAAGAAATGCGTGATGAGGATGGCGTTGGAGCGGTCGGCATTCAGGGTGCCTGCGGATTGCCAGCCAACCTTGACCGATTTGATCGTCTTGCCGCCAAGCGTCGTCAGGCTTGGCATCTCGAAGACTTTTTTATCGACGATCATGGCAGCAGGCGTCTGGGCCTGAACAGGGCTCTGAATCACGGGAGATACCCAAAGCATCGTTGCGGCGGTGGCCACCAGAACTGTCCTGATCATGCGTCTCTCCCCTTGGCCTGTTTTCGGTCAGGCCCGAGGTTTGATTTGATCAAGAGATCGCGGGCTCGTCCAGCCCTTTCGCGAGTGTCTACGCCGTCTGCGCCTTCTTCAGAAGCGCGATCAGCTCTTTCTGCATGGTTTCATTGCCGGCCAGCACATTGCCGGTCTCCATGAAGCCACCGTGTCCCGTCACGTCGCTGACATAGCCGCCCGCTTCCCGCACGATCACGGCACCCGCCGCCATATCCCAGGTGCTCAGTCCCCGCTCCCAGTAGATGTCGAACCGGCCCGCCGCCACATAGGCCAGATCAAGCGCCGCTGCACCGTAACGACGCATCCCGGCGGCATGAGCCATCACATGCGCCGCCTCGTTGAGGAACTGCTTGTGGTCTCCCCGGCCGAGGTTCGGCATGCCGCAGACCACGACGGCCTCGTTGATATTGCTGCGTTGCGCCACGCGCAGCCGCTGATTGTTGAGATAGGCTCCCTGGCCCTTTTCGGCCATGTACATCTCGTCCGTCACAGGGTTGTAGACGAGACCCGCCACCAACTGGCCATCACGCTCAAGGGCGACGGAAATGGCGAAATGCGGGATGCCGTGCAGGAAGTTGGTGGTACCGTCCAGCGGGTCGATATGCCAGACATGCGTCTTGTCCTTGCCCTCGACGCTCCCGGATTCCTCCATCCTGAAGCTGTAGCCGGGGCGTGCCTTCAAAAGCTCCTCGAACAGCACCTTCTCGGATTTCTTGTCGGCAGCCGAGACAAAATCCGCCGGGCCCTTGCGCGAGACCTGCAGCATGGCGACCTCGCCGAAATCGCGCTTCAATCCGCGCGCCGCCTTTACGACAGCGGCAGTCATGACATTCATCAGCGGGGTGCGGATCATAGGGAGCTCTTGGCGGCGAGAGATATTGGCGGGGAGAAACAGCGGTACACCTGACAGGGCGGGAATGTTTCCTGCCTCTCTTGGCAGAGCGGGTCAAGCGCGATGGGGAGCGCGAAACATCTGGGATGCCATATATATGACTTAATTCCTAGATAGAGGCGATTGCATCATGCAATGCAATAGGGATAACGGCCATGATCGACCGGGATTTTTTCTTTCAACGCATCCGGCAGACGCTGTTCGACGGCAATCTCCAGCCGAAGCAGGCGAAGGGCCTGACCATTATCCTTGATCGATGGGATCAGGAGCACGGCGCAACGGGTGACCGCCGACAACTCGCCTACACTCTCGCCACCGCATTCCATGAAACAGCCGCCACGATGCAGCCCATCAAGGAGCGTGGCGGCAAGGCCTATTTTCAGGAGAATTACGACATTGCGGGCGACGGCCCCGCCCGCGCCCGCGCCAATGGTAATACGGAGCCCGGTGACGGCGCGCGTTATGCCGGGCGCGGCTATGTCCAGCTGACCTGGAAGAACAACTATCGTCGCGTTGGCGATTTGATCGGCGTTGACCTCGTGGCCAATCCTGATCGCGCGCTTGAGCCCGAAAATGCGGCCACCATCCTCATTCTCGGTATGCAGGAAGGCTGGTTCACGGGGCGCAAGCTGGGTGATTATTTCAATGCAACGCGCGCGGAATGGATGCAGGCGCGGCGCATCGTCAACGGTCAGGATCAGGCCGGGCTGATCGCGGGTTACGGGCGACGGTTCTTTGCGGCGATGCGCGACGGGGAGGACAGGATTAGTCCTTCAGCCCAGCCGCAGCCGACTTCACCCGTGCTGCAACCTCGGCGGGCGAGCCGCTGAAGAGCCATTCGCCCAAAGCCACGAACTCCACGCCCGTGACTGCAAGCGAGGTCACCATCTCCGGCGTGGCCGCATAACCCACGCAAGTCGTGGTGAAGACCTCGGCCCACCACTGGCAGCGCTCGATCACCTGCTCCGGCGGTGGCAGGCTGCCATCGGCGCGGGGCTCTCCGAACATAACATAATCGACGCCGTCCTCACCCGCTGTCATAGCGGCATCCTTCGAGCGCAACCCGCCGGCCCCTACGATCCGGTCCGGCCTAAGCGCCTGCAGCGCGTCCTTCAGCAGCTTCGGATCACCGATGTGCACCCCATCCGCCCCCCAGCGCGCAACCTCGCGCAGGTCCGCCGGAGGATCGATAATCAGCGCAGCGCCCCTGTCTTGCACGACAGGAGCCAGGGCCTGAACAAAATGCTGGGCGTCACGCTCGGCTGAAACAGCGAGGCGCAGATGCACGGATTGAATACCGCCCGCCCCAAGCGCCGCATCCAGCAGGGAGCGGAACGCCCCCGGATCGGTGACGGGCGGGGTGATGAGACAAAGGCTGGTTTTAGACATGGTTCTTTCTCAACCAGAGGCCAGACGTTTCCGCAACCCTTGCCTTTGACCGTTCTTATTGCACTCCCGCGCGGGCCTTCACCGCGTGATCCGGGAAATCGCTGAACAGACCATCCACGCCGAGCTGATAGAACAGCTTGTATTCAGCTGCCGGGTCTCCCTTGAAATTCGACGCCAGCCGCCGGGCCTCGCTGCGGAAGGTCCAGGTATGGACAAGCAGACCCAGCGCATGGGCATCCGCGACAATGCTTGTCGGCGGCATGAGGGTGCGATCCTGCTCGTCGATCTTCCCGTCTCCATTCAGATCGACAGGCTTTCCGTCAGCACCAAGCGTAAGTTTCGCCGGGATCAGATAGGGCTTCCATGGCGAGACGCCGTCGGCGTAGGTCCGGATTTCCTGTAGCCCGCTCTTGGTGAGCAGATCAGCGAAGGTACGCTTGTCGCCGGTGATGACGAAATCATAGGGCTTGTGAGACGGCGCAGCCAGAACCACGCTGCCATCTGCAGAGACATCATCGGCATCCACAAGCTGGATCAGCCGGACATTGGTGATGCGGCGCAGGAATTTGAGATTGGACACCTCGAAGCTCTGGATAAAGACCGGCGCGTCACGCGTCGTCCATCCCGCAGCATTGAGGACACCGACGAGGCTAGGCTCCAGCGGCAGGCCGATAGCGTTGTGGAACGTCGGATGCTTGGTCTCCGGATAGACGCCGATGGTGCGGCCGCGCCTGACCGTTTCAGATTTGGCGAGATCAATGATCTCCTGGAATGTCGGGATCAGGTACTTGCCGTTATGGGACTGGTCCCGCTCTTTCAGCGCCTGCTTGGCGCGCAGCTGGCGAATCTCGATAATCGTGAAATCACCCGCAAACCAGTCATCGGTCTCAATACCGTCCACCAGCATCTTGCGTTTCCGGCTGGCGAATTCGGGGCGCTCCGCCACATCGGTGGTTCCTGACAGCATCGGTTCGTGCCGGGCGATCAGATAGCCGTCCTTTGTCATAACCAGATCGGGCTCGATGAAATCCACGCCCTGCTCGATCGCGAGCTTGTAGGATTCCAGAGTATGCTCGGGCAAATAACCCGGTGCGCCGCGATGGCCTACAACGAGCGTCGGTTTGCCATCCAGAGTTTTGGATTGCTGGGCCTGTGTTGATCCTGTGAAAAGAACGGCGGTCAGCGCCGCCGCAAGAATCGTTGTGCGCATTATATGCTCCCATTCTTCGCCAACCGGCCAAACCAGCGGACGGCGGAGAAATGGCAGAATTGCGGCGCAATATGACAGGAAGATTGCGCCGCTGGAGGAACGGGTCAGATAAAGCCCCAGAGATCCGCGTCGGCGATCAGCCGCAGTTGTGTTTCCCCGGTTGGCGGGCCGGAGCGACCGTAGCTCTGCACCAGCGTATCGCCCACGAAGATTTCCAGGCGCTCGATATCGCTGAATGTCAGTCCAAGGCTTGCGATATTGCCATTGTAGTCCCCGCCGCAGCGATCGTGGCGTATCGAGGCGGTCAACTCGTTCTGGAACGCTGTCGAGGCCCAGATATCCGCCGTGATTTCGATCCGCACAGTGTCGAAGCCGAAGCCTCCGCGGATGACATCCTTGTCGGCTACGCCAGCCTCGTTTTTCACGTAGAAGATATCGTTGCCGAAGCCGCCGTCCATCGTGTCGGAGCCACGGCCCGCGATCAGCACATCATTGCCGAAACCGCCATCAAGGCGATCATTGCCGTTGTTGCCAGCCAGCAGGTCGCTGCCGAAACCGCCATAGATGACGTCATTGCCGCTGCCGCCCGAAAGAACATCATTGCCGAAGCCGCCATCGACCGTGTCGTCACCGGTTCCAGCCAGAACCGTATCCTCGCCAAATCCGGCTGATATGCGGTCATTGCCTGCACCGGTCATGATGAGATCATCACCGAAGAGGCTGGTCACGGTGTCATTGCCTGCGCCCAGCAATTGCACCTTGTCGGCCTCAAGCGTGGCCGCGACAAACGCTGCCGTAACGCCATGCGCGGCGGTTGTTGGATGAATCTCGTCGAAGAATGCGATCTCGTCCGGCGCAAAGAGGTTGCCGATCCCGGTTTGCACCGTGCCATTGTTGGTGACGATCGGAATATCGGTCACCAGAAATCCGAAAGTCTCGCCGTCGGAATCAAGCTCGCGGGCAAAGCGCGCCGTATCGACCAGTGTCACGTCGACGCCAGCCAGTGCATAGCCTGCTGCCAGCGTTGCCAGCGCGCCATTGTTGGCGGCATTGATGGCTTCCGCGCCCGCCAGTTGCGCCGGATTCAGGGCAGTGCCGAGCGGTGTCACTGCCACGCTGGGTAGTGTGAAGAGCAGTATCTTGTCCACGCCCGCGCCAAGCAGGCGTTGCACCTGCGCGTTGATCGTGCCGATCACGCTTCCAACGAGGTTTGCGACCTGCACCTGGATGGGCTCAACGGCATTGGGAACAAACCGCAGGTAATCGTTGTTGCCAATGAACAGTCCGGCTGCGGTACCGTCAGGCGCGGGCTGCCCGCCCAGGCGTCCGAGGTAATTATTGACCTGCGAGGTCAGGTTGATCGCCTGCTGCAGCGGGCTGTCAGTTGCCTCAGTCGAAGATTCAGCACCGCCAAAGGCATAGTTCTGCGCCGTAACACCGATGCGGCCGGGCAGATATTCAGCATAGGTCGGGCCGTTCGAGAACCGCTGTGCATAGGGCGGCGGCGGAAAGCCGGTCAGCGCAAACAGATTGCCGCTGTCGGTCAAGCTGTCGCCGAAGAACACAACGGAGCTGAAATCGACCTTGCGTGCGTGTGGCATCACTCTCTCCCTGAATGCGGCCCGGTTCCTCCGGGCTCAACTGGCAAAGAGATTAGTTTACTTGTTAACGATCCGTCAAACATAAATGCCGCCCATGTGAATTGCGGGGCGGCATTGGTGAATCTCTGGTTAATTCCAGCTGCGCAGAACGCGCTGCGCTGGCCTCAGGCCGCGTTCTTCGCCGCGAAGGTCGGGTCCAGTTCGCCCTTCACGTAGCGCTTCGCCATCTCGGCGGTGGTCAGCACGCGCTTGATCTTGCTGGCCTGACCCGCCGTGTTGAACTCCTGCAGGCGCTGGCGGCAGAGCTTCTGCATCGCGTCCATCGCGGGCTTGAGATACTTGCGCGGGTCGAACTCGCCGGGATGCTCGGCCAGAATTTTCCTGATCTGCCCGGTCATCGCCATGCGGTTGTCGGTATCGATGTTGATCTTGCGCACGCCGTGCTTGATGCCGCGCTGGATCTCCTCCACCGGCACACCCCAGGTCTGAGGCATCTTGCCGCCGTACTGGTTGATCACGTCCTGCAGATCCTGCGGTACCGAGGATGAGCCGTGCATAACAAGATGCATGTTCGGCAGTTTGGCATGGATGTCCTCGATGATATTCATCGCGAGGATCGCACCGTCCGGCTTGCGCGAGAACTTGTAGGCGCCGTGCGAGGTTCCCATGGCGATGGCCAGCGCATCCACCTTCGTCTCGGCCACGAATTTCACGGCCTCGTCCGGGTTGGTCAGCAACTGGTCATGCGAGAGCTTGCCTTCCGCACCATGGCCGTCTTCCGCCTCGCCCATACCGCTTTCGAGGCTGCCCAGCACGCCAAGCTCGCCTTCCACTGAAATACCGCCGAGGTGGGACATCTCGACCACCGTGCGCGTCACAGCGACATTGTAATCCCAGTCCGCCGGTGTCTTGCCGTCATCCTTGAGCGACCCATCCATCATGACCGATGTAAAGCCCGCCTGGATCGCGGTCATGCAGGTCGCAGGACCGTTGCCGTGATCAAGATGCACGCAGACCGGGATATGCGGATAGATCTCGGTGACGGCGTCCATCATGTGCTTGAGCATGATGTCGTTGGCATAACTGCGCGCACCGCGCGAGGCCTGGATGATGACGGGCGCATCCACCTCGCTCGCCGCCGCCATGATCGCCAGCGCCTGCTCCATGTTGTTGATGTTGAAGGCCGGCACGCCGTAGCTGTGCTCGGCGGCATGATCGAGAAGCTGGCGAAGCGTAATGCGGGACATGGCGTTTCCTCGGGCAGGCTGGATCGTCTGACCGAGCATATAGCGCGGCTGCTTGACGTCGAAAAGCATCCTTGATGTGAATGGTGTATGAGCGAAATGAGAAGCTTGGGGAGGATCATGACATGCAAGGCAAAATGATCGCGATACTCTCGCTGGCACTGCTCGCCTCCGCTCCGGCATTGGGCCAGCCCACGGGTTTGACGCCGAACTGCCAGGGCGCATGGCAGCGTTATCAGGCAGCTCAGGGCCGCCCGAAGGCCTTCGCCATGGCGCCCGACAAATCCTGCGGCTGGTGGCAGAACAACGAGGCGGCAAGAACGCTCGGCGATATCCGCGACAAGGCAGTGAACCAGTGCCGCACGAATGGCGGAAATGAGGCCTGCAAGCTTGTGGATGTGCAGCGGTGAAGGCTCAGCCCGCCCCATAAAGAAAATTCGGCAGCCACAAAGTCAGGCCGGGCCAGATATACATGATCACCATGCACAGGATGACGATCAGCATATAGGGCATCATGCCTGCGAAAATCTGGTTGAGTGTCACGTGCTTGGGAGCCACGCCCTTGAGATAGAACGCCGACATCGCGACCGGGGGCGACAGGAAGGCCGCCTGCAGGTTCACGAACACCAGCACGCCCCACAGGATGGGATCGATGCTGAAATGCTTGAGCAGCGGCAGGAAGATCGGCACGAAGATCACGATGATCTCGGTCCATTCCAGCGGCCAGCCCAGCACGAAGATGATGGCCTGCGACAGGATCATGAAGCCGATGGGCGAGAGGTCCAGCGACAGCACCCATTTCTCGATGAGGGCCTGCCCACCCAGCAGCGCGAAGACTCCGGAGAAGATCGCGGACCCCACAAACAGCCAGCAGACCATCGATGTCGTCTTGGCCGTGAGGAATACGGCTTCCTTCGTGCGCTTCCAGTCAAGCGTGCGGGCCTGCAATGCCAGCAGGAACGCGCCGGCCGCGCCCACAGCGGCGGATTCGGTTGCCGTGGTGATGCCGAAGAGGATCACGGCCAGAACAATGACGGTCAGCAGACCCAGCGGTGCGATGGAGGTCGTCAGCAGTCGGATCACTTCGAAACGCTCGGCGGTCATGCGCATGTAATAGCGGATCATGACAAAGGTCATGGCCACGGCGATGAGGCCGAAGGTGATGTAGAATCCGGCAGGAGGGCCCTGTTCGGCGGGCGTCGGCGCGGACTCGACGGGCGCCGAACCAAGCTGTTGCACGCCCTCGAAAACTTCCAGTGCTCCTACCTGCTGGTGGATGACGACATACCACCACGTCGTCAGCAGCGTCAGCGCCACAATGGTGAATGGCACCAGCATGTAAGCCAGCATCTTGATCAGCCCCCGGAAGCCGATAGGGCCGTCTTCCGCCGTGATGCCCCTGGCCGTTGCAGGCGACAGGAGCGCCTTGGAGGCTCCCGCGAACATATTGGAGCCATAGGCCGCCTGGAATTTGCGCACCCAGTCAGGCACCGGTACGCGCGTTTGTTCCTCGGGCAGTTTCGGCGCGATCTTCGGGTCGATCAGCGCCCAGCCGATGATGTAGATGAGATAGAGGAAAGCCAGGAAGAACCCGGGGAACATGGCGGCTGCATAGAGCTTGACCACGGATTGTCCGGCCACCGCTGCATAGACGATGATCATCACCGATGGGGGAATGAGAATGCCAAGCGTGCCGCCCGCCGTGATCACGCCCGCCGCGAGACGCACGTCGTAGCCTGCGCGCAGCATGGGATTGAAGGCGATCACGCCCATCAGCACGACAACCGCGCCCACCAGACCGCTGGCAATGCCCCAGAATGTGCAGACCAGCAGCGATGCCACGGCGAGCGATGCCGGCACATTCCGGAATGCCAGCTGGATGGAATAGAACATCTTGTCCACCAGCGCGCCACGTTCCATCACGTAGCCCATCAGCACGAACAGCGGGATCGAGATCAGGACATCATTTGTCATCGCGCCATAGGTGCGCTGCACCATAAGGTCGAAGACCCGGTTGTCGATCCAGGCCTGCGAGGGATCGTAGAACGCCTTGAATCCGAAGAGAATGCCCAGGCCCATCAGCGTGAAGGCGGTCGGGAAGCCCAGCATGATGGCCACCACGATGAGACCAAGCATCAGCAGCCCGAGAGACGGGTCGCTCATGGCAGGGAGGATCGAGCTCAGGAAACTCATGCGCCGTCTCCCCCGCGTCCGCGCTGACGCGCGGATTCTTCAATCGACTGGGCTTTTTCCATCGCGATCTTGCGGGATTCCTCATCCACATGCGTGCTGGCTGCGAGCTGTTCACCGATGACATCGGTCTCGGAGACATCGTGGAGGCGGCTCGGCCATTCGCCCGTCTTCAGGCACACGATGCAGCGGACGATCTCGGCCACGCCCTGCAGCATCACGAAAGCGCCCGCGATGGGGATGATCGTCTTGAAGGGATAGATCGGCGGCCCGTCCGCCGTCACGCTGGAATGCTCGGCAATGCGCCAGGAGTCGCCCGCGTAGGAATACCCCGCATAACACAGCGCCAGAATACCCGGAATGAAGAACAGGATGTAGAGCGCCAGATCGAGTGTCGCCTGGGTGCGTGGCTTGAAGGAGCTGTAAAGAAAATCCCCGCGCACATGGCCGTTCAGCGCCAGCGTGTATGCTCCGCACAGCATGAACAGCGTGCCGTAGAACATGCTGCTGACATCGAAGATCCAGGCCGTCGGCGCGTTCAGCAGATAGCGCTTGAACACCTCGGCGCAGACCAGAAGCATCAACCCCACGATCAGCCACGCCGCCGCCTTGCCAACCCAGGTGCTCACACCATCAATGGTGTGCAGGAATTTTTCGACATTCATGATCTGGAACCGGTTGGCCCGTGACGTCAGGCGCAAAAAGGAGATCAACTTCCGGCCCGTCAGGACCGGAAGTCTGTGCTGGGACTGAAGGGCTCAGGTCTTCTTCGCGACGCCGTTGGGGCCGAAGTAATGGTCATAGGCCATGCGGCGGTTGACCACCGTGTCCTGCTCCCACTGCGTGGCGCGCCGTGCAAAGGTGAGCTGCGATTCAAGGATCTTCTTGAACATTGGATTCTCGGCGGCCTTTTTCGCGACAACCTGGTCGTAGATTTCGAGCTGCTTTTTCAGCACGGCATCCGGCGTCTTGAAGAAGCGCACCTTGTCCTTGGTCTGAAGCTCCTGATAATCTGTGGAATAACGGTCAACGGCTTTCCACGACATATCGGAAGAGGCTGCTTCTGTGGCGTTGGCGATGATCGCCTTCATCCGGTCGGGCAGGGCATCATACTTCGTCTTGTTGAACATGATCTCGAACTGCTCGGCGTTCTGGTGATAGCTCTGCAGCATGCAGATCTTCGAAACGTCAGCGAAGCCCAGCAAACGGTCGGACGAGGCATTGTTGAATTCCGCCGCATCGAGCAGGCCGCGATCCATGGCGGAAACGATTTCGCCGCCGGGAAGTGCGTTCACAGCAGCACCCATGCCGGTGAAGACATCGATGGAAATGCCAACAGTACGGTATTTCACACCCTGGAAATCCTCAACCTTGGTGATCGGCTTCTTAAACCAGCCAAGCGGCTGGGTTGGCATCGGACCATAGGGGAAGGACTGCACGTTCGCACCGATCGAGGCATAGAGTTCCGCCAGCAATTCCTTGCCGCCGCCATACTTGTGCCAGGACAGCAGCATGTTGGCATCCATGGCATAGCCCGGACCCGAGCCCCACAGCGCCAGCGCAGTCTGCTTGCCGTAATGATAGACCAGCACGCCATGGCCACCATCGAGCGTGCCTTTGGACACCGCTTCCAGCAGGCCGAAAGCTGGCACCACAGCGCCTGCCGGCAGGACTTCGATCTTGAGATCGCCGCCGGTCATGTCATTGACCTTCTTGGCGAAATCCAGTGCGTATTCGTGGAAAATATCCTTGGATGGCCATGTGCTCTGCCAGCGCATGCTGATCGGCCCCTGCGCGCTCACAATGGTGGGCGCTGCTACGGTGACAGCCGCTGCCGCCACCGCCGTGGCCGTCATGAATTTTCGGCGTGAAGGATCGTCCTTGATCGTGATTTTCATTGTCTCGCTCCCGGTGCTTCGGCACATTCTTATGGTGCCTGAAAAGAAGTTAGGGCCGAACACCACGCTTGCCAAGCTGTGGGAAGGTCAAATCAGATCACATTCGCCTAAAGTGCATATATTATTATAAACTAACCCAGCGCCTCCACACCCGGCAGGACCTTGCCTTCCATCCATTCCAGGAATGCGCCGCCCGCCGTCGAGACATAAGTGAAATCATCGGCCACCCCAGCGTGGTTCAGCGCCGACACCGTATCACCGCCACCCGCGACCGACACCAGCTTTCCCGCCTTCGTCAGGCGTGCGGCTTCCTTCGCCACCGCGACAGTGCCCGTATCGAACGGCGCGATCTCGAACGCGCCCATCGGGCCGTTCCACACCAGCGTTTTTGCCTTTGCCAGAGCTGCGTTGACGGCGGTGACGGATTTGGGACCAGCATCAAGGATCATCTCGTCCGCCGCCACACCATTCACATCGACAATGCGATTGGCTGCACCGGCCTTGAACTCCTTCGACACCACCGCATCCACCGGCAGGATGATCGTGCAACCCGCCTTCTTCGCCTTGGCCTCGATCTCGCGGGCCGTGCCGACAAGATCATGCTCGCACAGCGACTTGCCGACATCCACGCCCCGCGCGGCCAGAAACGTATTCGCCATGCCGCCGCCGATGATCAGCATCTGCACGCGGGTCACGAGATTGCCCAGCAGGTCGAGTTTGGAGGAAACCTTGGCACCGCCAACCAATGCCGCCACTGGCTTCTTCGGCTTGCCCAGAGCCTTGTCCAGCGCCTTCAGTTCCGCTTCCATCGTCAGCCCGGCATAGGCCGGCAGCTTGTGGGCGAGGCCAGCGGTGGAGGCATGCGCCCGGTGCGCGGCAGAGAAGGCGTCGTTGACATAGACATCGCCATTGGCCGCAAGCGCCGCCAGAAAGGCAGAGTCATTCTTCTCTTCACCCACATGAAAGCGCGTGTTCTCAAGGGCGATCACATCGCCATCCTTCATGGTGGAGATGAGGGAGAGCGCCTCGATGCCGATGCAGTCCGCCGCCAGCGGCACCGGCTTGCCCAATCTCTTGGCCACTTCTGCCACGGCAGGACCCAGCGTCTCTTTCGGATCAAACCCCTTGGGCCGCCCGAAATGCGCCACGAGGATCACGCGCCCGCCCTTGTCCGCCAGTGCGCGGATCGTGGGTATGATGCGGTCGATGCGCGTGCCATCCGAGAGCTTGCCGTTGTCGAACGGCGCATTGAGATCGACACGCAGCAGGATGCGACGGCCGCGGGGGGAGAGGTTGGAAAGGGTGCGGAAGGTCATGGTTTTAGTACTGGGCTAAGGTATCGTGCGATCGTAAATGCTAGGCCAGCCGCAGCCATCACCGATCCGATTGTGAAAGTCATGAGCTGCCATGTCGAGGGTAGATTGGCGACGCGGCCTTTCACTTCGGCAACTTCGGCGCTGAGCCTCGCAAAATCGGTCGCCTTCGGCATTTGAGACAGCTGGCCCTTGATCTCGGCGAGCGTAACTTCAATAGATGATAGCCTGCCCTCAACCTTATCCATCTTGCCTTCTAGTTTTTCGATGCGCTCGATCATCGGATCCTCTGGGCCTGAGCCGTCGCTCCCTGGAAATCGAAGAATATTATTCATTGACTTGATCGACTACCAAAGGCTGAAAATTAGATTTTTCGAGCGTATCTTTCAGAACGCCTGTGAGATGTTCTTCAACAAAGCCGCACCGTGAGCAAGCGAGTTTGGTAACAGGCCAAGCTGCATAGGTGAGCGGACCACTAGCAAGTGGCTGTGACGGAGGATCGAGAATAAAGAATTTGGCATGTCCGCACTTCGCGCACCTGTGGCCTGGGAAGGCTGTTTCCAGCCAGCCCGCCACTTCTTCGACGATATGATCCGTCTCGGTGCTTATGCTCAATGTCTCGCTCCCAAGATGAAGTTTATCAAATCAGCTTCGCCAGCGCTACAGCCGTGTCGCTCATCCGGTTCGAGAAGCCCCACTCATTATCATACCACGTCAGGATCGAGCAGAACGTGCCGTCCATCACCTTGGTCTGGTCGAGGTGGAAGATCGATGAATGCGGATCGTGGTTGAAGTCGATGGACACATTGGGCTTGTCGGTGAACCCCAGAATGCCCTTCAGTTTGCCGTTCGATGCCTTGATGATCGCGTCGTTGATCTCCTTCACGGTCGTTGCGCGCTTGGCGATGAACTTGAGATCAACCACCGAGACATTCGGCGTCGGCACGCGCACCGAGATGCCGTCGAGCTTGCCCGCAAGTTCCGGCAGCACGAGGCCAACGGCCTTGGCGGCACCTGTAGAGGTCGGGATCATCGACACGGCGGCAGCGCGCGCCCGGTAGAGGTCCTTGTGCATCTGGTCGAGCGAGGGCTGGTCGTTGGTGTAGGAATGGATCGTCGTCATCATGCCCTTCTCGATGCCGATGGCATCGTGGAGAACCTTGACGACAGGCACCAGGCAGTTGGTGGTGCAGGACGCGTTCGAGATGACGAGATGCTTCTTCGTCAGCTTGTCATGGTTGATGCCGTAGACCACCGTCAGATCAGCGCCATCCGCCGGAGCCGAGACGATGACGCGCTTGGCACCCGCCGTCAGATGCGCAGCCGCCTTGTCGCGCGAGGTGAAGATGCCGGTGCATTCCATCGCCACATCCACCTTCAGCTTGGCATGCGGCAGCAGGGCGGGGTCCTTGATGGCGGTGACGAGGATTTTCTTGCCGTTGACGATGATCATGTCGCCATCGACCTTCACATCAGCGGGAAAGCGACCATGGATCGAATCGAAGCGCAGCAGATGCGCGTTGGTCTCCACCGGGCCAAGGTCGTTGATGCCGACGACAACGATATCCTTGCGCTTCGATTCCACGATGGCGCGCAGGATGTTGCGGCCGATGCGACCGAAGCCATTGATGAAAACACGAACCGCCATGGGATGATCCTTCATTGACTGCATCAGGAGCATGGCTCCCGGTTGCGGGAAAGTGCGGGTCTGATACCACTTGGCAAGGCCGAGTCAACGAAACCGGCGCAGCGATCTGGAGCAGAGTGAATGCATTTCGGCAGTGACAATGTGGTGGGAGCAAGCTCGAAGGTGATCGAGTCCATCGTGGACGCCAATGGCGGGGCCATGGCGTCCTATGGTGATGACGAGCTGGCAAAGGCTGTCGAACAGCAGTTCGGCGCCATATTCGAACGCGATGTCACGGTTTTTCTGATGGCCACCGGAACAGCGGCCAACGGTCTTGCGCTGGCCTGCCTCACTCCGGGTTGGGGCGAGATTTTCTGCCATCAGGACGCCCATGTCATGACCGACGAATGCGGTGGTCCGGAGCAATGGACGGGTGGCGCCAAGATCACGCCGTTGCCCGGCATCGGCGGCAAGATCAGGCCAGAGACCTTGAGGGCAGCGCTGGAAGCGCCGCGCCGGGGTATCCATTCGGTCAAGCCTGCGTCGCTGTCGCTGACCAACCTGACGGAATGCGGCACCAGCTACAGCGCCGCCGAGACAGCGGAACTGGCGGCTATCGCCAAACAGCACGGTCTCGGCGTGCATCTCGATGGTGCGCGCTTCTCCAATGCGCTTGTGGGAGGGCAATCCTTGTCGAAAAAGTCGGCCACGCCTGCCGAACTGACGTGGAAAGCCGGTGTGGATGTTCTTTGTCTGGGGGCTACCAAGAACGGCGCTCTGGCGGCAGAAGCCGTGATCTTCTTCGACAAGGACCTGGCTGAAACCGCGCAGTATCGCCGCATGCGAGGTGGGCATCTCATTTCCAAAGGTCGGCTCTTGTCTTCCCAGTTTCAGGGCTGGCTGAAAGATAATCACTGGCTCGAACTCGCCCGCCACGCCAACAGCGCTGCGAAACGCCTTGCCAAGGGCATGAAAGCCAACACCCGCCTGCGCGTGGCGTGGAAGGTGGATGGTAACGAGGTCTTCGCAGTCATGCCGGAAAGGCTGGAGCAGAAACTGCTGGCGCAGGGCTATAAATTCTACCGCTGGCGTAACGAGGCGATGGCCCCGGCTGACAGGCCGTGTAAAGGCGAGGTTTTGTGCCGCTTCGTTTGCTCCTGGCAGACCCAGAATGCCACCATCGACCAGTTTCTGGCTGCTGCGGCGAAGGCTTGAGGCCGTAATGCCCGGACTGGATATCGTCATTGCAGCGGAACGCGAGGCTGACTCGCCCGCGATCAACCTGCTGGAGGAGCGCGCCTTCGGGCCGGGGCGCTTCTCGCGCACGGCTTTTCGGCTGCGTGAAGGCAATCCGCATGACCGCGCGCTGTCCTTCATCGCCAGGGTCAGCACGCTCGTCGTCGGCTCCATTCGACTGACGCGAATCCATGTCGGTGCGCATCCCGCGTTGCTGCTGGGTCCGCTGACGGTTGATCCGGCGTTCCACTCGCGGGGCATCGGTAAGGCGCTGATTGATTCGGCTCTGGAAGCTGCGACCGTGCAAGGCCACCGGCTGGTATTGCTGGTGGGCGACGAGGCCTATTATGCCCGCAGCGGGTTCAGGCGTGTGGCTCCGGGCAAGATTGTGATGCCCGGTCCGGTTGATCCCGCGCGTGTATTGGTTCGTGAGCTTGTTGAGGGCGCGCTCGACAGCATATCCGGCACGGCGATGGTCTGAACAGCGACAATCAGAACAAGAAAAAGGCCCCGTTTCCGGAGCCTTTCCCTTTGTCACTGGATCAGCCGATCAGCGGAAACGGACCTTGTCCTTGATCGCAGCTTCAGCATTGGCCGGCACCACGTTCTTTGCCGTGAAGTCGGCCCAGTCCTTGTAGGGACGCTTGGCGATAATCGCGGCAGCGCGGGCATCACCGATCTGCGGCAGCGAATCGAGCTGGTCCTTGCTCGCCGTGTTGAGGTTGATCAGCGTGCCCTGTGCAGCAGGAGCTGGTGCGGCCACGCGAGGAGCGGCGGGTGCCGCAGGAGCAGCCGGAGTGGTCGGCTGGCCGGGGCGGGCAGGAGTAGTGGTTGTCGGCTGCGTGGACTGTGCGAACGCCGTGCTGGCGGCAGCGGTGAAGAGAGCGGCGGCGATGATCGTCTTGAAAGACATGGGGGATCCCCTGCTGATAGAACCTTGATTTTTCCATCGGGTCTCAGGCTCGAAGACCAGACAGATTCGGCACCGGAACGTGTGACACCTGCAGTCTGTTGGCAAGTGCGTCACGTTGATGACGATGTCTGGGTGATAGCGTGGCAGAACTGAACGGAAAAGGAATGTCGCGTTGTTTTCTGTTCATAATCCGTTTGTAGCCGTCATCCCAGCCAGTCGCCGCATTTGGGAGCTTCGCCGCCCGCGCCCCATGGCATGATCGGCACGGAGGATGTGGAGTTCTTGGGGCTGCCGTCGATCAGCTTGTCGGAATAGACCATGTAGATCAGCACGTTCCGCTTGGCGTCGCAGCCCCGCACGATCTGCATGCGCTTGAAGAACAGCGAACGCGACTGGCGGAAGACGACTGCACCCTGGTCGAATTTTTCCTTGAACTTCACCGGGCCGATCTGGCGACAGGCCAGTGAAATGTCGGAGACCTGCTCGGACAGGCCCAGCGCACCGCTCCAGCCGCCTTTTTCAGGCACGGTGAAATGGCAGGCGACGCCCTCGATGGCGGGATCATCAATGCCATAGGTCGCCAGCTTGTCATCCGGTGACAGCAGCTTGAACACAGTGGATTTGCGAAAGATCAGGTCAGGGTCTTCGGCATGGGCCATTGCGGGTGCGAGAAGGCAGATCGCCGAGAGAAGTAGGGCGCGCATCATAGCGGAGATTCCTCTTTGATATCCCAGAGATGGCGCTTCGCACCGTCCGGCGCAAGCCACCTCAGCGTCCACCGCTTACTGCAAGGTTGGCACCGGTCACATAGCTCGCGGCATCGGACAGCAGATACAGCACGGCATCCGCAATTTCGTCCGCCCGTCCGATGCGGCCCATCGGCACCATGGGTCGATAGCGCTCCACCCGCGCCGCATCATGGCTGCTCTTGTCGTGAATTTCAGTGTCAACAAGCCCGGGCGACACTGCGTTGATGCGGATGCCGTCCGCGCCCAGCTCTTTTGACAGTCCGATGGTCAGTGTGTCGATTGCGCCTTTTGAGGCCGCATACCAGACATAGTCGCCCGGACTGCCCAGCTTGCCCGCGATGGACGAGATATTGACAATGCACCCGCCCCTGCCGCCATGGCGCGGTGCCATGCGCAGAATAGCCTCTCGGGCGACGAGGATCGCGCCGGTGACATTGATATCGATACATTGCCGGATCACAGCCGGATCGGCGAGATCAAGGCGGCTGCTGCGCCCGGTGATCCCGGCATTGTTCACGAGATCGGTGATTGGCCCAAGGCCATTATCCACGGCGCTGAAGATCGTGCTGATATCAGCCTCCTGGCTGACATCGCCTTTCACGGTGATAGCCCTGCGGCCCGCCGAACGGATATCGAGGGCGACTTGCTCTGCTGCGGCAGCGTCCGAGACATAGTTCACCGCCACGTCGAACCCGGCCAGCGCCGCTTTGCGGGCCACGGCCGCACCGATGCCCCGGCTGCCACCGGTCACGAGAAGAATGCGGGAGGTCATGGTCAGCGCAGCTCCGTGGCATAATGCATGGCAGATGTTTCGCACAAGCTGACGCGCCATTCCATAGGCCGCCCCTCGATGGAGGTTGCGACGCGATCAATCAGCAGCAGCGGTGCCCCGACGGAGACACCCAGATCACGCGCGTCCTCTGCAGAGGCCGAAACGGCTTTTAGGATCTCGTTACCTCCCGCAATGGTGACGCCGAACCTTTCAGCGTATGTGTTGTAGAGGTTGTTGGGTATATCACCTTGCTGCAGGCCGTCGAAGATGGCGGTTGCGAGAGTTATGGTCTCAACAATGCAACGCTGCCCCGCGAGCGAGCGCGCACGGCGGATACGGATGACGGGCTCTCCCTTGAATAGCCCCAGTTTCGCGGCCTCTTCCGCACTTGCCGGAGCGTCGGAGACTCCAAGAACCTCGCTTTCGGGAAACAGGCCATCCGCATTGTCCGGCTTCAGCTTGAAGAACTGAAAGAGAATACGTGCCTCGTCGTGTATCGCAACAAAAGTACCGCGTCCCTGACGCCGCATCAGTAACCGCGCTGCCGTCATGTCATCCAGCGCTTTGCGTACCGTGCCCTGGCTGACACCGAGCTCCGCCGCGATCTGCATTTCACTCGGCACGATCTGTCCGGCCTTCCAGCGGCCGTCTGCAATGCGCTGGGTCAGCTTTTCCCGCACCTGCTGATACAGCGGCTTGAAAGCTAGAGAATCCACACCCGCCATTATAACATCCCAGATTACTCCTGCATCAAGGCAAGGAGTGATTGACGCTGTCAAGTCTTATGTCTTATAGAAGACTTTGTTCTGCGCCGCGCCCCGGCACAACACCAACAAGGATAATCACATGAGCGCTCCGCACCTGCTGGTGCACGACCACAAGGACAACTGCGGTGTTGTCGTGGTCGAGAACCTGAAAGCTGGCACCGACATGCTGGCTGTCATCACCCATGACAATTCCGATTTCAAGATCACAGCCAAGATGGATATACCCATCGGGCACAAGGTGGCCCTCAAGGATCTCAAGAAGGGCGACACCGTCTGGAAATACGCCCAGGACATCGGCATCGTGAAATCCGATGTGAAAAAGGGCGAGCACCTGCACGTCCACAATGCCAAGACCAAGCGCTGGTAAGGAGAGAAACCATGTCCGTCAGCCAGATGGTCGCCAATTACGACCTGTCCAAAATTCCATCAAAGACCGTGAAGGGCCGCAAGATCGAAGCGCCCGCTTTCAAGAGTCCTCTCGCCAAAAAAGCCATACGCGCCGCCACGAAGGATTTCTTCAATGGCTGGCGGCGTGAAAACGGCCGCGTCGGCGTGCGCAATCACGTGCTGCTGCTGCCGCTCGATGACCTTTCGAACGCGGTCTGCGAGGCCGTCGCCAACAACGTCAAAGGCGTGCTGGCCGTTCCTCATGCCTATGGCCGCCTGCAGTTCGGGCTGGACCTCGATCTGCATTTCCGCACCCTCATCGGCACGGGGTCCAACCCGAATGTGGCTGCGGTGATCGTCATCGGTATTGAGGATGGCTGGACCAAGATCGTTGTCGATGGCATCGCCAAGACTGGCAAACCTGTCGTCGGCTTTGGCATCGAGGGACATGGCGATATCGCCACCATCGCGCGCGCCTCCTACGTGGCCAAGGATTTCGTCCAGTGGGCCTCGGAGTTGCAGCGCGAGAAATGCCCCATTGGCGATCTCTGGGTATCAACGAAATGCGGCGAATCCGACACGACCACGGGCCTCTCCTCCTGCCCCACCGTCGGCAACATGTATGACAAGTGGCTGCCCAAGGGTATCTACGGCGTCTTCGGCGAAACCTCCGAGATTACCGGGGCCGAGCACCTCTGCAAGGCCCGCGCCGCAACGCCGGAAGTCGGCGAGCGCTGGTACAAGATGTGGAAGGCTTATCAGGACGATGTCATCGAGGCGCACAAGACCTCCGATCTGTCGGACAGCCAGCCGACCAAAGGCAATATCGCGGGTGGCCTGACCACCATCGAGGAAAAGGCGCTTGGCAATCTCGAAAAGATCGGCCGCGAGTCGAAATACATCGACATCCTTGATCCGGCTGAAGCACCGGCCAAGGGTCCTGGCCTCTACTTCATGGACAGCTCGTCGGCTGCCGCCGAATGCGTGACCCTGATGATGGCGGGCGGATATGTCGTGCACACCTTCCCGACGGGACAAGGCAATGTCATCGGCAATCCCATCGTGCCGGTGATCAAGATCACGGGCAATCCCAAGACGATGCGCACCATGCCGGAGCACATCGATGTGGACGTCTCGGGCATCCTGCGCCGCGATGTCACCATCCCGGAAGCGGGCGACATGCTGATCGAGAATATTCTCCGTACCGCGAATGGACGATTGACGGCGGCAGAGGCTTTGGGGCATCGGGAATACTCGATGACCAAGCTTTACCGCAGCGCCTGAGTGGGAAGGCATCACACCAATACCGGTTGAAAGCCGGTGACACCCCCACGCCAGAAGGGGGGCAAAGGGCAGGATCAACCTGCTAAAGATGGGGGAGGCAACCCCGCTTCACTGAGCTGAGCCAATAAAACCAAGACTTTCGGCTCGACTATCCAGCCCTGGCCGCCGCAAACGGTCAGGGCTTTTCACATCCGGGTTTTCCACGTTCCAGTGGGTTCATCAGGCGCAATGACAGGCAGTATTCCGGCTTTTGTTTCCAAGAACGGCCTCGGCATCGCGCTGTCTGCGGCTGTGGCCGTGGCCGCCGTTCTGGCGGAGCCACTGCTGAAGCGTCTAACCAGCGGTTTCAGCCTGCCTGCCATGGTGCTCGCGCTGTTCATCGGAATCGCGCTGAACCGGCTGGCGGCTGATCCGCGCTTCCAGCCCGGCATTACCTGGTGTGTGAAGAAACTTCTGCGCATCGCTATCGGCCTGCTTGGTCTCAGGATTGCGCTGGGCGATATCATAGGTCTGGGGCTGGGCACGATCCTGCTGGTCGTGGGCTCCATGGCGATCACGATTGCCGGTTCGATCTGGCTGGCACGGCTGTTCGGCCAGGAAGCGGGCTATGGTGCTCTGGCGGGAGCCGCGAATGCGGTTTGCGGAGCGTCGGCGACACTGGCGACATCAACCGTTGTTCCCAACTACAAGAACAAGGACGCCGATACGGCCTTCACCGTTGTCATGGCCAATGCCATCTCGACACTGGTGATGCTGGCCTATCCGCCGCTCTGCCTGTGGCTTGGGCTTTCGCCGCGGGAGTCCGGTCTGATGCTGGGCGCGACCATCCATGACATGGCCCAGGTCGTGGGTGCTGGTTATGCCGTGTCAGATTCCGTTGGTAATACGGCGGTGGTGGTCAAGCTCTTTCGCGTCTTCCTGCTGCTGCCCGTGGTGCTGGCCATCGGCTGGTGGTTCATGCGGCGCGGCGAGCAGGCGGGTGACGCCAAGGTGCCGGCACCCGTCTTCGCCGTCGTGTTCCTCGTGCTGGTGCTGGTCAACACTGCCGCCATGTCCATGCCGCAAATCACGCCGCTCTATTTGCCGGTCAAGGCGTTCCTGAACGAGGTGAGCCGCTGGGGCCTGCTGTTGTCGATTGCGGCGCTTGGCCTCGGCACATCGCTTTCCGCCATTCTTGCTGTAGGCTGGCGGCACGTGGCCGTGTTCATGGGCGCGACGCTGATCATTCTGGTTGTCGCCACCGGCGGCATCATCCTGTTGCGTTGAAAGAAGGGGGCTTGTCATGGCTGATATCGTGATCACGGAATTCTTGGATGAAGCTGCGCTCAAGGCCATCCCGTCGAAATACAGCGTGCTTTACGATGCAAAGCTCGTGGACAGGCCGGACGATCTCCTGCGCGAGGCAGCGGCCTGCAAGGCGCTCGTGGTGCGCAACCGCACACAGGTGCGCGGCGCTTTGTTGGCAGCCTGTGCGAACCTGAAGGTGGTGGGCCGCCTTGGCGTTGGCCTCGACAATATCGATACAGAGGCCTGCAAGGCGCGCGGTATCGGCGTCTTTCCGGCCAGCGGAGCCAATGATCTCTCCGTGGCGGAATGGGTGATTGCAACCGCCATGATTCTGCTGCGCGGGGCTTATCATGCCACGCCTGATGTCATCAGCGGAGCATGGCCGCGCAACCGGCTGATGGGCCGGGAAATGTCGGGCAAGGTGATGGGACTCGTCGGCTATGGCTCCATCGCCCGCGAAGTCGCGACCCGTGCCGGTGCGATGGGCATGCATTGCATGGCCTTCGATCCCTATCTGCCCGATGATCATCCGGCCTGGTCCATGGCGCATCGCCATGGGCTGGAGCCACTTTTGCGCGAATCAGATGTGGTGAGCCTGCACGTGCCGCTCAACGAGACGACCGCCAACATGATGGATGCCATCCGCCTGAAGCGCATGAAGAAAGATGCCATCCTGCTCAATGCGGCGCGCGGTGGCGTTGTCGATGAGGCGGCACTGGCCGCTGCCCTGAAGGCGGGCGAGTTGGGCGGCGCGGCACTCGATGTGTTTGACGAGGAACCGCTCTCGGCGGCACGTGGCGCGGTTTTCAAGGATTGCCCGAACCTGATCCTCACACCGCATATCGCAGGCGTAACCCAGGAATCGAACGTGCGCGTCAGCCATGTCACCGTGGCGAATGTGCTGAAGGCGCTGGAGGCCTGAAATGCGTGACAAGACCCTGAGTCTCGAAGCCGCCACCCGCTTCGTCACCCGCGAATTCCAGAAGCGTGGCACCTCGCGTCCTGTGGCGCTCTCCGTCGCAAAAGCCCTGGTGGCGGCGGAAGCGGACGGCCTGAAAGGCCACGGCCTGCAACGGGTGCCGACCTATCTGACCATGGTCAAATCAGGCAAGGCCAGGGGTGATGCCAAGCCGGTTGCGACTCGGCCAAGGCCTGCGGTGCTGGTTGTCGATGCCGCCGATGGCTTTGCCTATCCCGCCATCGATCTTGCCCTGAAGAAATTGCCAGCCATCGCGAAAAAGCAGGGCATCGCAGCGGCCTCCATCACCCGTTCGAACCATTGCGGTGTTGCGGGCCACCACGTGGAAAAACTGGCGGAGCAAGGCCTTGTGGCCATGCTGTTCGCCAATACGCCTGCCGCCATGGCCCCCACGGGCGGCAACAAGGCGGTCTATGGCACCAATCCCATTGCCTTCGCCGCGCCGCTCGCAGGCCGCGCACCTGTGGTCGTCGATCTCTCACTTTCCAAGGTGGCGCGCGGCAATCTCGTGGCCGCGCGGCAGAAGGGCGAGATGATCCCCGATGATTGGGCGCTCGACCCCGAAGGCAACCCCACGACCGATCCCGCCCGAGGAATCGCAGGTACCATGCTGCCTTTGGGTGGTGCAAAGGGTGCCGCACTCGCCTTCATGGTGGAAGCGCTGGCCGCCGCTGTCGTAGGCACGCATTTCGCCTTCGAGGCCTCGTCCTTTCTCGATGACAAGGGCGGTCCGCCGCGCACGGGGCAACTGATCCTCGCGATTGATCCCTCGGCGTTTGGCCACGGCGGTTTCGCTGAACGCATGGCGACGCTCGCCCAAGCCATTGAAAGCCAGCCGGGCGCGCGGCTCTCCGGCATGCGCCGTATGGACCTGCGTGCGAAGGCCGCAGCATCAGGCATTGTCATTCCCGGTCTGTTGCTGCAGCAGATCAACGCGGTATAGCGGCTTGTTTTGGTCGGTTTGACCAGCCACGATGGGGCAGGGGAAAAAACCATGCATATTCTCGTTCTCGGCGCCGCCGGAATGGTGGGCCGCAAATTTCTAGAGCGCATTGCGCGCGACGGACACCTTGGCGGCAAGGAAATCACCAGGGTCACGGGCCACGACGTGGTCGCGCCGACAAAGCCCGCAGGGGCGACATTCGCCTTCGAGGCCCTGACCGGCGATGTCGCCGTGCCGGGTGCTGCTAACAAGCTGATCGCCGGAAGACCCGACCTGATCCTGCATCTCGCTGCCATCGTCTCCGGTGAGGCCGAGGCGGATTTTGAAAAAGGCTACCGCATCAACCTCGATGGCACGCGCTATCTGTTCGATGCCATCCGTCTGACAGGCGATGGCTACAAGCCCCGCGTAATCTTCACCTCCTCCATCGCCGTTTTTGGCTCGCCATTCCCCGATGCCATCGGCGACGAGTTCCACACCACGCCGCTCACGAGCTATGGCACCCAGAAGGCCATCGGCGAGTTACTGCTGGCGGATTACACGCGGCGCGGCTTTTTCGACGGCATCGGCATCCGCCTGCCCACGATCTGCGTGCGACCGGGCAAACCCAACGCGGCGGCCTCGGGCTTTTTCTCCAACATCATCCGCGAACCCATGGCTGGACACGAAGCCGTGCTGCCCGTGGGCGAGGATGTGATGCACTGGCACGCCAGCCCGCGCTCCGCCGTGGGCTTTCTTCTGCATGCCGCCACGATGGACACGGCGGCTATCGGCACACGTCGCAACCTTTCCATGCCGGGCCTCGCCGCCACGGTGGGCGAACAGATCGCGGCCTTGCGCAAGGTCGCGGGCGAAAAGGCCGTCAAGCTCATCCGCCGCGAGCCGGACGAAACGATCATCCGCATCGTCGCAGGATGGCCACGCAATTTTGCGGTGAGCCGTGCGGGAAAGCTGGGCTTCAAGGCTGAGAGCAGTTTCGAGGAGATCATCCGGGTGCATCTCGAGGATGAACTGGGTGGAAAGCTGGGCGTGTGATAGCAGCCGTCAATGCGATCGAAGCGAAGCCATCCAGTTTCCAGTGGCGCCGCAACAGGATTGCTTCGCTTCGCTCGCAATGACGATCAGGGTCACTCACAATGGGTAATGTCATAGAAGATATCATCGGCGAACTATCACCTGCACTCAGCGGAAACCTGTTTGTTGTTGGTGAACAGTTGCAGAAGCTTCCGCCAGAGAAAGCGCGCTTGATTCCCCCACCACTTCGAAATGCGCTCAAGCGTGTCGCTGCCCGCACATGTGATTCAGTCGAAGGGTATACAGGTCTTCTCAGGGATACTAATTTGCTCAACGACCTCGCGTTTTCGGCCAGGCGCGCGCTTTTCCCCGTCAAAATCTGCGGCCTCTCCACACCTGAAACCATGGACGCCGCACTGGACGCCCGGGCCGATATGGTCGGCCTCGTCTTCCACCGCAAATCACCGCGCAGTGTCAGCCTCGAACTCGCCGCCGAACTCGCCGCCATGGCGCGTGGGCGGGCCATCATCGTGGCGCTGACCGTTGATCCTTCCGATGAGGGCATCGACGCCATCATGAGCCATGTAAACCCGGACCTGATACAGCTCCACGGCTCCGAAACGCCGGAGCGTTGCACGGAGCTCTCGGAGCGCATCGAGCGCCCTGTCATGAAAGCGCTGGGCGTGGCGGAAACCGCTGATCTCGCCGCCATCAAGACCTACCGCCCCCATATCGACCGTCTGCTCCTCGACGCCAAGCCGCCGAGGGATGCAGCCTATCCCGGCGGACACGGCAAGACCTTCGACTGGGCGATCCTGAAGGGGCTCGATCCATTCATGCCCTTCATGCTGTCCGGTGGGTTGACACCGGAGAATGTCGGCGAGGCCATCACCACCGTGAAAGCCCTCGGCATCACGCTGGCCGGTGTCGATGTGTCCTCTGGTGTCGAAAGCGCGCCCGGCCTAAAGGACGTGGATAAAATCAAAACGTTCATCGAGAACGCCCTTGCCGCCAGTTTGAAAGCCATCGCATGAACGCGCCAGCCCGCCCCAATTCCTTCCGCACTGGTCCTGACGAGAACGGCATGTTCGGCATGTTCGGCGGACGATTTGTTGCGGAAACGCTGATGCCGCTGATCCTCGAATTGCAGCAGGCCTATGAAGTGGCGAAGACGGACCCGAAATTTCTCGACGAAATGGCCTTCATGCTGAAGCATTATGTCGGTCGCCCCAGCCCGCTCTACTTTGCCGAGCGCATGACCGAAGCATGCCGCAAGATTGCGGCGGATACTGGCAATCCGGGCCTCGGCGCGAAAATCTATTTCAAGCGCGACGAGCTGAACCACACCGGCGCGCATAAAGTGAACAACGTGCTGGGCCAGATTCTGCTCGCCCGCCGCATGGGCAAAAAGCGCATTATCGCCGAAACGGGGGCAGGCCAGCACGGCGTCGCCACCGCCACGCTCTGCGCCCGCTACGGCCTCGAATGCATCGTCTACATGGGCGCAGTCGATGTGGAGCGGCAGAAGCCCAATGTCTTCCGCATGAAGATGCTGGGGGCCAAGGTTGTGCCCGTGGTCTCCGGCTCGAAGACGCTCAAGGACGCGATGAATGATGCGCTCCGCGACTGGGTCACCAACGTCGAGACCACGTTCTACTGCATCGGCACGGTGGCCGGTCCGCATCCCTATCCCGCCATGGTGCGCGATTTCCAGAGCGTCATCGGCCGCGAAACCCGCGAGCAGATGCACGAGGCCGAAGGGCGCCTGCCCGACAGCCTCATCGCGGCCATCGGCGGCGGCTCCAACGCCATGGGGCTGTTCCATCCGTTCCTCGATGACGAGCAGATCGAGATTTTCGGCGTGGAAGCGGCGGGACACGGCCTCTCCTCAGGCCTGCACGCAGCCTCGCTCACCGGCGGCCGCCCCGGCGTGCTGCATGGCAACCGGACGTATCTGCTGATGGACGACGACGGGCAGATCAAGGACGCGCATTCGATCTCCGCCGGGCTCGATTACCCCGGCATCGGCCCCGAGCATTCCTGGCTGCACGACATCAAGCGCGTGCAGTACATCTCGGCCACGGATGACGAGGCGCTGGAGGCCTTCCAGGCCTGCTGCGCGCTGGAAGGCATCATTCCCGCGCTCGAGCCAGCGCATGCGCTGGCCAAGGTGATGCAGATCGCGCCGACAAAGCCGCAAGATCACCTGATGGTGATGAATCTCTGTGGGCGCGGCGACAAGGACATTTTCACGGTGGCGGAGTATTTGGGCGGAATGTAGCCTTCATTTTTGAGGATTGTACATGGAATGGGGCAACCTCATTGGTCCGGCGGTCGTAGCCGCCGCAGTGGCAGGAACAGTTTCTGTAATTGCTATGCTGGTCAATCGCTCGACAACAATTGTTTTGCATAAGGACAAAATGCTGGCGGATCGACAGCTCGCAGATCACCGGTTCGAATTTGAAAAGGAGCTTGCCAAGCAGAAGTTCTCATATGAGCGACAGCAGGCGGCATTCAAACGGCGATTTGAGCTTGCAGAGTCGTGGCTATCAGACACCTATCGCTTTCGGGAGATCATGGGATTTGTCCGCAACGGTGTAGCGTTCGATGGCGAAGGAAAGCAGCGCGAACCTACAGCCCGTGACGGCGATTCCATAAGTCGATTGAAAGACACCTATTTTGTGCCAATAGAACGAATGCAGAAACAGCATGAGTTCTTTGCCGCTTTCATGACAAAGCAGCATGCTTGTCAGGCTCTTTTTGGCTACGAAGCAAAAGAAGCATTTGATAAATGTGACGAAGCGATCCGGCATGTACGTGCCGCTTCTGTAACGCTCATCGGCATGGTGCAGCCGGATGGTCGCACCACAGACATTGAACTCCACGAACAGCTTTTAGGCGATATCTGGGCGGCTTATCGAAAGGCTTCGGGGCAGGAAGACAGAATATCGGAAATGATCAATCGCGCAGTTCAGATAGCTGAGACATTGACCAAGCCCACTCTTGAATTTGTGGACAAGCTATAGATCAGATTTGCTCCAGCCCTCAAGCCGCCTCCACCTCCCGCATCACCCGCTCCCCCACATCCCGTTCCGCCACGGCCAGATCATAACCCGCCTGCAAATTCATCCAGAACTGCGCAGAGTTCCCGAAATACCGCCCGAGCCGCAGCGCCGTCTCCGCCGAGATGCCGCGCTTGCCGTTGATGATCTCTGTGATGCGGTTGGCGGGAACGCGCAGCTTCAGCGCGAAGGCGTGGGCGGAGACGCCGCGCACTTCGAGCTCTTCACCCAGCGTTTCACCGGGATGTACAGGTCGAAGCTTCCAGCCGCCCGGAGGCGCGTGGAAGATTTCATTGTCCTCGTTCATGTCATCTGCTCCTCAGTGGTAGTCAACGATTTCGACATCATAGGCGTCGCTGTTCTCGAACCTGAAAACGATCCTCCATGGGCCATTGACCTTGATTGCCCAAAAGCCGCTTCGGTCACCCTTCAATTTGTGAAGCCCAAAGCTGTTCAGAGGGCTCAGTGCTTGAAGCGATACCGCTTTGGAAAGATCATACAGCCGCTTGTCAGCCAACCGCATGTCCAATCCGGAAAACTTCGACTTGCCGGTCTCGATGAACTGGCGGGTCGCCGTTCCCTTGATCGTCTTGATCATACGGACACCATACTATGGTTAGCGTACAATCACAATAAAAAATCTCACTCCACCCGCACACCCTTCCAGAACGCGACCCGTCCTGCCACCTTCTCTGCGCCCTTGATCGGCGCAGGGTAATACCACCCCGCGTCCTTGTTCGTCTGGCCGTTCACGACAAGGTCGAAGTAGCTCGCGACGCCTTTCCAGCCGCAGGTCGTATGTGTGGTGCTGTCCGCAGTGAGCGCGCGGTTCAGGGCGGCTGCCGGGAAATAGGCGTTGCCTTCCACCGTGACGATATCATTGCTTTCG
>JANPDL010000021.1:0-185395 GCA_031431475.1 Hyphomicrobiales bacterium | reverse complement strand
AAGCGCGGCGATCTGCTGTTTGATCGATTGAAGAATCTCATCGTCGAATCGGCCGTCGTTCAGTTTGGCTTCCTTGGCAATCCCGATGAAAGCCCGCGTTAGGTTCACAGGATCAATGGCCTTGATGGCTCCTCGGGAAGTTGGGAACAACGGCCCTTCATTTTCCGGCAGTTCGGTCCATTGCCGAAGTAACCGAGCCTCCTGAATCAACCGCAGGGCCTCGTCAGACAAAGGAACAACATGGGCTGATCCATTCTTGGCTCTGACAGCCGGAATGGTCCACGTCTTCTGTGCCAGATCGAGTTCGGACAAATCGATGCCAGCAACTTCACCGCGTCGTTGCAGCGTCACGCCACACAGAGCTATTCCGATGGCACGGGCTGTCGTGACTTTCAGGCGTGAAAGGGCTTCGTCGTCGCCGAGAATTTTCCAGAGCGAGACCAACTCCTGATCGGTCAGAACCCTATCCCTTGCGTCATGATCATCGACTTGCACAAAGTGAGATGGATCAATGTCGATTAGATCGCGCCACCGGGCGAAAACGAACAATCGCTGGAACACAACGCGAATTTGACGGGCGGTCGAGATTGATTCCTGATCATCGACGAATTGCTGAATTTCAGCCCGTTTGATGGAGTGGAGAGATCGCTTGCCGAACTTGGGGTCAACAAACCGGTCCCAGTAATACCGCTCCAACTTCAATGTGCTTGCCCGCTTTTTTCTGACCTTTCCAGCGCGATGACGACCCTTGGGAGCCTCGATGAAATATTTCTCGGCCAACACAGAAAGCGTATCGAGCTTATTGCGCTCAGCCGTTGCCCGAGCCGTCTTTTTGTCCTCTGAGGGGTCCTTGCCTTCGACGATGGAGGCCAGTGTGATCGCAACGCGGTCACGCGCCTTGGACAACGACATGGCAGGGTATGCCCCCAAGACAGTCCTCTTCCGTTGTCCATCCTTCAGCCGATATCGCAATGACCATGACTTAACTCCGGCAGGCGTAATTCGGAGCGCCAGCCCACGGGCCTTTGCATCTGTATCGAGCAATTCAACGAGCGTGGCGGTTGGCCTTGCGCGCTCGACAATTTCGGCAGTCAGCTTGAGTTTTGGCATGACAATCGACGCTCCTACACAAAGCTAAATACATGCGTGGTCCCACTGTGGTCCCAATTTCTGGAAATGGCATGCAACTAGCTGAAATCGTGTGAAACATATAACATGTTGATATCGTTGTGTAAAGTTAATCTCCTGAAACGCGATGAAATCTGCTGAATTGCTAGAAACATATAACTTCCAAGCTGAATACGAGGGTTCGATTCCCTTCACCCGCTCCAGTTTCATTTTACGTATACGATATTTCTACAGTTACAGTGATGTGTCTATCTAGTTTTGCATCTGGTTCAGACGCCGGTTAAAGAGAGGCCCTGGAAGCATGCTTGCAGAGCGTATGACCGCCTCGCTTGTATTCCTGCATCCCCCAGGATCGCATCCCAGTCGCCTAAAGGCGAGGCGATCTTCCCCCGAGAAAGTGGACGGGTTTAAGCTGCCTTTCGTTCCATTTCGGCGTGGTTGAGATAGCCGAGTGGGGTGGCAAGCCTGTCGTGGTGCCGTCCGCGTCCTTCACCCAGCGCCGCAGAACCATCTCGTGAAGACCAGGCTTGATCGCCACCTTCCCGGGGTGACAGTCCACGCGACAGAACACGATCAACAGCCTCGCGTTTGAAGGTGATCGGAAACAAACGACGCGTTCGACGTGTTACACTCCTGCGCGGGCTCGAAAGCCCAGCATTGGTGTCCACCAAATCGAGGGAAGATCATTCGGCATGCGAGAGTGGAAGCAGGCCAATGGGCTAGATTTGTACGCCTACAGACCAAGCGATGGATGGCGGTTCACATCCTTGTAAAGAAGATAGCGGAAAGGCCCGGGTCCGCCCGCGTAGCAGGCCTGCGGGCAGAACGCCCTGAGCCACATGAAGTCGCCGGCTTCGACCTCGACCCAGTCGCTGTTGAGCTTGTAGACGGCCTTGCCCTCGAGCACGTAAAGCCCGTGTTCCATTACATGGGTTTCCTCGAATGGGATCAGACCGCCCGGTTCGAAGGTCACGATTGTCATGTGCATGTCGTGGCGGATATCGGCGGGATCGACGAATCGCGTCGTGGCCCAGCGCCCTTGCGTGTCAGGCATGGCAGTCGGCACGACAAGCTTGTCGCTGGTTACCAGAGGATCCGGTAGCGCTATCCCCTCGACGCGTTGATAGCGCTTGCGCACCCAGTGGAAGCGAGCGGGGTGTGCCTGCTGGTTCTTGACAGTCCACGGTGTTCCCGGCGGGATATAGGCGAAGCCACCGGGATCGAGCGTGTGTGTTGCATCACCGATCGTGAGCGTGATCCTGCCATCAACGACAAAGAGCGCGGCTTGGGCCTCCGGATCGGGCTCTGGCGAGGTGCTGTGGCCCTGCGGGCCAACTTCCATGATGTATTGCGAGAAAGTTTCGGCAAAGCCCGACAGCGGGCGCGCGATGATCCAGGCGCGCGTGTTTGTCCAATGGGGCAGAAGACTGGCCACGATATCGCTCATCACGCCCTTGGGAATGACAGCATAGGCCTCGGTAAAGATCGCCCGCCCTGTCATGAGCTGCGTCTGGGGCGGAAGGCCACCGAACGCATGATGGTAGGTTCTGTCAGTCACGTCAGCTGCTTCCTTCGACAGGGAGTGTGAGCCATTGGCCTTCGTCAAGCCAAGTCTCTTCGAGATTGTTCAGCGGCTGTGGTGACTGGTCACCGCGATCGACAACCATGAACCGCTCGCCATCTGCTAGCACAAGCAAAGGATGATGCCAGATATTACGGGCATAGTTGACGCCCTGTAGGCCACTGGCGCGAAAGGCCCTGTAGGAAGCAGCTATACGAGGGTCACCGCAGACAACGACCAGCCAGGGCCGATCCTGCAAGGGATAGAACATCTGGCTGCCATGGGGATGGCGCTCCATCATGCGGATCGGGATCGGCTGAGGACGCAACTTCGCCGTGAAGAGCGATATATTCACGATGCCTGTTTCGCCCGCAATGTCGATCTTCGCAAGCCCGTTGACCCGCTCGGCAAAGCCCTCATTGATGGTGATCGGCGAGCCGCTTTCGAACTCGACCACATCGCCGAAGGGCGAAAAGGCTTCACGCGTCAATGGCCTGATCGGGAGTACGGGACGGAGCATGATCAGCGCGTTCCGGTCCAGCTGGCCAGCGTGCGGCGTTCCTCCAGCGTAAGACCGGTAATGTTGTTGGGCGGCATAGCGCGGGTCAGAACACTATGCATGCGTATCGCCTCTTTCTGACGGTGAATACTGTGGGCTTCATCGAGCAGAACGCCCTTCGGCGCAATGCCAATTCCTGTCCAGACCGGCTCCCGTGCATGGCACATTGCACAACGGCCCGTGACGATATCGACGACCTGTTGCGGTGCTTTCGGCTGTGACGCTAGCGCGACTGTCGGTGGCACTGGCCCCATGCCGAGCCGTTCGCGGCCAAGTGGAGAGGCTGTGGAAGTAATCCAGAGCGCCAGCCACATGCACATAGCAGCAACGGCCCAGGTCCACCAGGGCTCTGGCTTGCCGGCATGGCTGACGTTGTAGAAATGGCGAACGAGCGCTCCCGCGATCAGGACCAGTCCGACGATCGCAGGCAAATACGGCGTCGAATAGAGCAGTGGGTAATGGTTCGACAGCATCAGGAACAGCACGGGAAGCGTCAGGTAGTTGTTGTGTGTCGAGCGCATCTTCGCCCGCTTGCCGAGAGCGGGATCCGGAACTTGCCCTGATGTCAGGGCTGCGATGATCTTTTTCTGACCAGGAATGATGACGAGAAAGACGTTCCCAGACATCATGGTCGCCATCATCGCACCGATGTGGACGAGCGCACCACGGCCCGAGAACATCAGCTGGAAAAAATATGTCATGGCGATGATGAAGGCGAAGCCAACGGCTGCCAGTGCCACTTCGTTCTTTGCCAGTGGTGACTTGCAGAGCAAGTCATAGACCAGCCAGCCCAGAGCAAGGCCGCCGATGCCGATCATCACAGCCTGGAAGGGTGACAGCTCACGCACGGACGGATCAATCAGATAGAGGTCGGATTGTGCGTAATAAACCCAGACCAGCAAAAAGAAGCCGCTGATCCAGGTCGAATAGGATTGCCATTTGTGCCAGATCATCTCCTTGGGCAGATGAGCCGGTGCTTCCAGATATTTTCTAACTTCGTAGAAGCCGCCGCCGTGGACTTCCCAAGTCGCGCCGCCCTTGCCCGCCGGTATCTCGGGAATGGTCCTGATGGATGCATCAAGATGCATGAAATAGAAGGATGAGCCAATCCACGCGATACCTGTGATCACGTGGACCCAGCGAAGCAATATGCTGCCCCATTCTGCCAAGATCGGATCCATGATGCTCTCTCCTCGATTGGGAGAGAGTAGCAGCCTTGGCGACTTTCAAAAGCAGGAAGATTGTGCGCATACTTTCAAATTAAGTGCGAAAATAGGGGAAGCGCACGTGGGTATGCTTGAAGATGTCACGCTGTTCGCGCGCGTGGTGGAGAAAGGAAGTTTTTCCGCTGCTGGTCGCGATCTCCGGCTGTCTGCAGCTGTTGTCAGTCATCGCATCATGGCGCTGGAGAAGCGGTTGGGTGCGCGCCTGTTCAGCCGTACCACCCGAAGCATGCATCTCACCACATGTGGTCAGCTATTCCATGAGCGTGCGCTGGATTTGATCGAAGCGGCCGACCGCGCAGAATCCAGTATCAGCGACGAGTCTGGCGTGCCGAAAGGGGCCATCAAGGTGACAGCGCCCCTCGGGCTGGGCCGGCGGCTTCTGGGACCGTCGGTGGTCCGCTTCAGGGACACTTACCCCGGCGTCGATATCCGGGTCCGGCTGTCGGAGCATCTGCTTGATCTTGTGGATGAAGGCATCGATGTGGCCTTGCGCCTTTCGGAAATGACGGACTCCAGCTTCATCATGAAAAAAGCCGCAGATGTTGAGCGTATGCTCTGTGCATCACCCGGCTACCTTGAAGGCGCGGGATCACCAGGCACGCCGTATGATTTGGCTAGGCACCGTTGCCTCTTGCTCCGCTTCCCGGGGTCCCGACAGTTTCGCTGGCCGATCATCGGGCAGGATGGCAAAACGGAACTTGTCACCGTTTCCGGCCCCTTTGATGCAGACGACGGCGATCTCCTGACGCAATGGGCGGTCGAGGGCCAGGGGATCGTGCTCAAGCCGGTCTTCGAGGTTGCGGAACATCTGGCGGCGGGACGTCTCGTGCCTGTTCTGCCCGGTTTCAGGCCCGCACCTGTGACGCTTGCCGTTCTCTACCAGACGCGTCAGCTCGTCCCGCCAAAAATCCGCATCTTTGCCAGCTTTCTGGCGGACGAGGCGCGTCGTTATGTCGAGACGGAAATGCGAAAGGCGAACGAAGTCTCCTCCGTCCGCCAATGAGTATCAGAGCTCAATCCAGTTGCGTTCAATGCCCGCCGTCTGCCTGAGCCGCGGCTAGCTTCATCTCCGCTTCCGCCTCATCTTCCGACTTCCAGCCATTGAAGAAAAGATTGAGCGCCACCGCCGAGAAGGCCGATAGCAGGATGCCGGAATGCAGCAGCGGCCCCAGTTCCTTCGGCATATTCTTGAAGAAATCAGGTGCTACAAGCGGGATCATGCCGAAGCCGATCGAGACAGCCACGACATAGAGGTTGTTGCGGCTCGTCTTGTAGTCGACTCCCGACAGGATACGAATCCCGGTGGCAGCCACCATGCCGAACATCACGATCCCTGCTCCGCCCAGCACAAACAGCGGAACTGACTCAACAAGTGCACCAAGCTTCGGCATCAGCCCCATGATAACCATGATAAGGCCTGCCGCCACGCAGACATAGCGGCTGCGAATGCCCGTGACGCCAACCAGACCAACGTTCTGGGAGAATGATGTGTAGGGGAATGTGTTGAAAACACCGCCAATCACGGTGCCAAGACCGTCAACGCGCAGGCCGCGTGTCAGATCATCACGCTTGACAGGGCGATCAGTAATATCGCCAAGCGCCAGGAACATGCCGGCTGACTCGATCATCACCACGATCATCACGAGCGACATGGTCAGCACGGCCACCAGATCGAACTTTGGCACGCCGAAAGCGAAGGGGTAGATCAAGCCGAACCATTCCGCATTCGCCACTTTCGTGAAACCCATCTTGCCGATGATGAAAGCGACGATGCAGCCGATGACAATGCCGATCAGCACTGAAATGTTACCCACGAACCCGCGCCCGTACCGCGTGATCAGGAGAATGACGACCATGACGAAGGCGGCCATGCCAAGGTTTGTCAGATCGCCGTAGCCTGGAATTGACGAGACTGGCGCACCGGCTGCCCAGTTGACGCCAACACGCATCAGCGAGATGCCGATCATCAGGATGATTGTGCCGGTCACGACAGGCGGAAACAGCGGCAATAACCGGCTGATGAATGGCGCGATGAGTATCGTGAAAATGCCGGCTGCGATCACTGAGCCGAAAATGCCCAGAACGCCGAGTTCCGGATTACCCGCCATCGCGACCATTGGGCCAACGGCGGCGAAGGTGACACCCATCATGACGGGGAGGCGGATACCAAAATGACGGCCCAGACCCAGTGACTGAATCAAGGTAACGATGCCACAGCAGAACAGATCAGCGTTCACAAGAAAGGCGATCTGTTCCGGCGAAAGTTTCAGGGCGCGACCGATGATCAGCGGGACGGCGACGGCCCCGGCGTACATCACCAGAACGTGCTGAAGCCCGAGCGCCGCGAGTTGCGGCGGCGGAAGTATCTCATCCACCGGATGAGTTTTGCCATTGGTGGCGGTTGTCATGCTTGCCTCCCTCTTGTTGCAGGTCGTTTCCCACGGGGCTCTTTTGTTTTTTGGTTCCCCGCACCGTGCATATTCGGGCAATGTACTCTCTGTTGTATAGCCGCTGGCCACATCGATCACTTTCAAATTAATCAGCACAATCTGCCGATTGGCTTGTCCTCTTTGATGGTCCAGATTGACTGCGCTCATCAACTACCGGAGGTTCCCATGGGACGCCTATCAACGCACGTTCTGGATACCGCAAATGGCAAGCCCGCAGCGGGTGTTGCCATAAGGCTGGCCCGCGTCGACGATGGGAAGATCGTCGCGATCGCGGAGACAAAGACCAATCAGGATGGCCGGACAGATACCCCCTTGCTGTCAGGGGATGCATACAAGGCAGGAACCTACGTGATCACGTTCACCGTTCGCGCTTATTTCGAGCAGCAAGCAGGTGTTGGTACCTGCCCGTTTCTGGACGAAATCCCGCTCAGGTTCACGATCACGGAGCCAGACGGCCACTACCATGTGCCGTTGCTCGTTTCTCCCTGGAGTTTCTCGACCTACCGGGGGTCGTGATGACTTCGCTGAATACGATCGACAAGTCCACTTTCATGCAACTCTTCGGAGCGGTCTGGGAGCACTCGCCATGGGTCGCGGAAGCCACGTTTGATGCCGGATTGCCTGCGGGGCAAGTGGATGCTGGAAGCCTGCACGCCGCTATGTGCCGTGTCATGCGGGCGGGTCAACCCGACAGGATCAAGCACCTTGTGATGGCGCATCCTGATCTCGCCGGACGGCTGGCACTGGCAAAGGGACTGACCAAAGAATCGACTGCAGAGCAATCCTCTGCCGGTCTCAATCAGTTGACAGTGGTCGAGCAGCGGAACTTTCTCGACCTGAATGAGCAATACAAAGCCAGATTTGGCTTTCCTTTCATCGTGGCTGTGGCTGGCCTGTCCAAGGTCGACATTCTCGAACAGTTCCATCTCCGGCTGAAAAATACGCAAAACGGGGAATGGAACGAGGCGCTTCGGCAGATCGAGCTGATCGCGCTTCACCGGATACGTCAGGCTATCTCCGCTACTTGAGCTGATGATCGCGCCGTGACGGCAGACACAACCAACGAAGGGTGCGCGGCGAATTGATGACACGCCCTTGTTTGCAGATATGCTGCCGCAGCAATTCCTCCACTAAGGTGATTTTGCGTCGGCTTTCGTTCTATCGAACATCAGAAAGTGCAGGGATGTGACAAGCGGCACAACGAACAGGCTATTCCACTGAGGTGCGGATGCTTGCGATTGCACTGTTCAGCAGAAATCGAAGTCGCAGCCCTCATCTGCCTGCGTCACTGACCTGAGGTAGAGTGCAAGATAACCGCGTGATGGTTCCGTCAGATGTGCCGGTGGCTGCCATTCCGCTTTGCGCCGTTCCAGCTCAGCTGCGTCAACCATGAGATCGATGCGCCTTGCCGCGACGTCGAGTACGATCCGGTCGCCGTTACGGACCAGTCCCAATGGCCCGCCAATGGCGGATTCCGGTGTGATATGCAGCACGATGGTGCCGAATGCTGTGCCGCTCATGCGGGCGTCCGAGATGCGGACCATGTCCTTGATGCCAGCCCGCGCCAGCTTCTTCGGAATCGGCAGATAGCCTGCTTCTGGCATGCCTGGCGCACCTTTGGGACCGGCATTGCGCAACACGAGAATATCATCGGCTTTCACATCCAGATCGGGATCGTCAATACGGTTGGTGAGGTCCTCGACCGACTCGAACACGACTGCGCGCCCTGTGTGTTGCAATAGACTAAGCGTCGCCGCGGAATGCTTGATCACGGCCCCGCGCGGCGCGAGATTGCCGTGGAGAACAGCCATGGCGCCTTCCGGTTTGATCGGGTTGGCGCGGCTGCGGATCACGTCCTGTCCCGGCACATCCTCCGCACTGGCTGCAATCTCTCCCAGGGTCCTACCGCTGATGGTCATGGCGGTGAGATCGAGATGTTCGCTCAGGTTCTGGAACAGCTTCGGCATTCCTCCGGCATGATGAAAATGCTCCATGTAGTGTTCTCCCGAGGGCTTGAGATCGATCAGGACTGGAACATCGCGTCCGATGCGGTCGACCATGTTCAGATCGAAGCCATGCGGCGTGCGGTTCGCCATGGCCGCGAGATGAATGATGCCGTTGGTCGAGCCGCCGATGGCCTGCATCACCACTGCGGCATTGCGGATCGCAGCCGGTGTCAGGATTTCGCTTGGCCGAGGACCGCCGCTCGTCGCCATCTTTGCTGCGAGACTGCCGCTGGCTTCGGCGAGGCGGATGCGCTCTGCATGGGGAGCGGGAATGCTGGCACTCATCGGCAGAGACAATCCCATGGCCTCCACCATGCAGGCGATGGTGCTGGCCGTGCCCATCACCATGCAGGTGCCGACCGATGGCGCCAGACGCTCGTTGACAACCTCGATCTCGGCCTCGTCGATCTCGCCCGCGCGGTGTTTGCCCCAGAGGCGACGGCAATCCGTGCATGCCCCAAGCACCTCGCCCTTGTGATGGCCCACCACCATGGGTCCCACGGGAATCACCACCGTGGGCAGATCGGCACTGATCGCGCCCATTATCTGCGCGGGCAGGGTCTTGTCGCATCCACCGATGACGATCAGCGCATCCATGGGCTGGGCGCGCGCCATCTCCTCCGTGTCCATCGCCATCAGGTTGCGCAGGAACATTGACGTGGGGTGCGCGAAACTCTCGTGTATCGAGATAGTCGGGAACACCATCGGCATCGCGCCCGCCAGCATCACGCCGCGCTTTGCCGCCTCGATCAGTTGCGGGACATTGCCATGGCAGGGGTTGAAATCGCTGTAGGTGTTGGTGATGCCGACGAACGGGCGGTTCAGCGCATCATCGGAATAGCCCATGGCCTTGATGAAGGCCTTGCGCAGGAAAAGCGAAAATCCCGCGTCTCCGTAGCTGGTGAGGCCTTTGCGTACGCCCTTGGTCATTCTGAAAATCCCCTTTGCCGGACAGTGCACCGCGACGGGATTGTGCTCAAGGCTGAAACGCTTTGGCCATTGCCGATTTGGCAGACGTCTATATCAAGCTGTTGCGGCCAAATTCCTCCACCAGAAAATCGATAAAAACCCGTACGCGCGGCACGCGGTTCCGACCGGGCAGCATCACGACGCTGATGTCGAAGGTTTCCGCAGAATGCTCGGGTGACAACAGCTCCACCAGATCGCCGTCACGCAGGTGCTCGCCCAGCATGATGTCACCCAGTCTGAATATGCCGAGGCCTGCCAATCCCATTTCCAGCACGACATCAGCGCTGTCGCAGCTCAGTGTCGGCTTGATCGCCATCCGGTTGATCCCTTCCGGCGTGGTGAAAGGCCAATGTGCCAGTTCGCCATAGCCGTTCACGACGATGCAGGCGTGCGAGGCCAGATCGGCGGGTGTTTGAGGCGTGCCGTGGCTCGCGAGATAGGCCGGGCTGGCGCAAATCCTGCGGCGCGCCTGCCCAAGCTTGCGGACGATGAGGCTTGTGTCGCTGACCGGCCCAGTGCGGATAGCGATATCCACATGCTCATCCAGCAGGTTCACCTGCCGGTCCGTCACGCCGAGATCGACCGTAATGTCGGGGTAGCGCGCCAGAAAGCGTGACAGCACTGGTGCCAGCTGGTGGCGTGCGAAAGCCGTGCCGGTGTTGATCCTGAGGCGACCGGACGGTCTGGCCGCGCTTTCAGAAACCTCTTCTTCCGCCGTCTCGATGGCCGCGATGATGTCTCTGGCCCGCGCCAGATACAGCGTGCCTTCGTTGGTGAGGGCGAGCTTCCGGGTTGTGCGGGTGAGAAGCCGCACGCCGAGCCTGTCCTCGACTCGGCTCACGAGCTTCGAGACAGCGGACGGCGTCAGGCCCAGCGACTCTGCGCCTGCGGCAAAGCTGCCGCCCTCGACGACGCGGATGAAGGTCAGCATGTCGTGGGATGCGGTCATTCGTGATTTCAATTCATGAGAGTGCAGTCAATTGATCGAATTATCTTCTTAAATGAATGAAATACAAGAGACCTGTCGATGAAGTTAATTGAAACCGGAGAAAGACGATGACGAAAGCACCTTTGTTCATACCCTTCCACAACGCCCCGATGCGGCATCCGGATGGCAGCATCAACGTTGATGCTTACAGGGAGATAGCGATGGTCGAGCGCCGGAAGGCTTTGCGCCAGTTCTGGTCCCAGATTGCGGCGGGCCTGAAGCCGCAGGCCTCAAGACCCGTTATGCGCGGCTATGCCGCCAGACTTGGCTGAGGGGAGGAGACCATGCCACTCGTTCGAATCTCCATTCCCGATCATTTCACCCCGGAGCGCCAGCAAGCGCTGTGTGCCGCCGTGCATGATTCCATGGTAGTGACGATCAATGTGCCTGCGGCGGATCGCTTCCAGATCATCACGCGACATGGGCCGGGTGATCTGGTGATGGATCCGGCATTTCTGGACATCGAGCGTGGAAAAGATGCTGTCATTGTGCACATCACGTTGCGTGCCGGACGGACCAATGACCAGAAACGGGCTCTCTATGCGCAGATCACAGAGATCGCTTCCCGGACTGCCGGGATGCGACCGCAGGATATCATGATCGGGCTGAGCGAGAACACGCAGCCGGACTGGTCGTTCGGCAACGGGATCGCGCAATACGCGCCAACGGGTTAATCCGCCAGAACTACGCGTGCCAGGCCGTCACGAGCTGCTTCTGCTCGCCCAGCCCTTCAATGCCGACGCGCATCACGTCACCCGGCTTCAGGAACTTCGGCGGCTTCATGCCAAGGCCAACACCGGGCGGCGTGCCCGTGGTGATAACGTCACCCGGCAGCAATTCCATGAATTGCGACATATAAGAAACGATGTGCTTGATCCCGAAGATCATGGTCTTCGTCGAGCCGTTCTGCACACGCTCGCCGTTGAGATCGAGCCACATGCCGAGCTTCTGCACGTCCCTGATCTCGTCTTTCGTCACCAGCCATGGGCCGATGGGGCCGAAGGTAGGACAACCCTTGCCCTTCATCCATTGGCCGCCGCGCTCAATCTGGTACTCGCGCTCCGAGACGTCATTGCAGATGCAGAACCCGGCAATCACCTCCATCGCTTCCTTCTGCGTGACGTGGGAGGCGCGGCTGCCGATGACGATGGCGATTTCGACTTCCCAGTCCGTCTTCTTCGAACCTTTGGGGATCATGACTTCGTCATTAGCCCCCATGATGCACGAGGTCGACTTGTTGAACAGGATTGGTTCCTTGGGGATCGCCGCGCCGGTTTCTGCCGCGTGATCGGCGTAGTTCAAACCAACCGCGTAGAAATTGGGTACGCTCCCGACACACGCACCGAGGCGTGGTTTGCCACGCACAACAGGCAGTTTGTCGATTTTCGCCTTGGCAATCTTGGCAAGGCCAGCGGGCGACAGGACAGCGCCCGCAATGTCCGGAACAATGCCGGACAAATCCCTGATCTTTCCCGTTGGATCGACTATTCCAGGCTTTTCCTTGCCAAGTTTACCCCAGCGTACAAGTTTCATTGCGGGCTACCTCTCGAAAACGTGAATAAAACCATGCGACAAATTGCACAGAAGCAGCAACAGCAGATTTCACCAACCGCTGGATCAATGCCGGTTTTGATGAAATGCGGCGGCATTGTGTTGCAATCCCGCAACGCCAGTCTGGTTTCATGCTTCAACACAAATGAAACCATGATGGAAGCAGTGTACGCCCATTGCTTAGGTAGCCTGTCCCGTGCAGGGTTTAGATCGAAACCAATCTCAAGACTCGCGTATAGCGAAGATAACAAAAATTGAGGAAGCCCATGAGCCGCAAAATCCTGACCAAAGCCCTTCTCGCCGGATCATCGGCTGCCGTGATTGCTCTGGCTGCTTCGAGTGCCATGGCCGCTGGCTTCTCCAGCCGCCAGCAGAGTTCTGCGGGACAGGGTTTTTCCTACGCCGGTGCTGGCACGAGCGTTTTCGGTCTTGGCTCGATGTTCTGGAACCCGGCCAACGTGACCAACTTTGAAGGCCGCCGCAGTGAATACAACTTCACTTTTGTTGCCCCAAATACCTCGGTTACGACGGATCGACTGACCAACTCAACCGGAGCAGCCAACTTGCTTGGTGCGCCGTTCAACGTTCCGCAGATCGGTTCTGGAAATATCAACCAGGACACGCTGACAACGGCTTCCTACAATTCTTATCAGCTCAACAACATGATCTGGCTTGGTCTCCAGACCGGTGCCCCTTTCGGTAGCCGGACCAAGGTCGAGCGCGGTTTCTCCGGCAGCGCTTACGGAACATCGACAATTGTGCGTGCCGTTGCTGTCACTCCGACAATCGGCATCAAGGCCACTGACTGGCTAGCTTTTGGCTTCGGCGTCACGCTGCAGCAGCTAAATGTTACCCTCAACTCGGCCTCACCGGGCGCTCCTGCACTCGCCGCTGTCCCCACTGTCAAGATCAAGGGCGACGGCTACGGCGTAGGTTGGACTGCCGGTGTGACCTTGAAGCCGATGGATGGCACCGAGATTAGCCTCGGCTATCGCTCGCACATCCGCCATTCGCTTGAGGGCGAGATTGATGTTGCGACGTCTGGCGGTGCTTTTGTCTCGTCCCGCCTGATCAAGGCGAATGTGAATCTGCCTGAAATTGCAACTCTGGGTATTTCACAGAAGTTGAGCAATCAATGGACCCTGACCGGAACGGCACAATGGACGAACTGGAGCCGTATTGCGACCGCACCGGTCGTGAACCGCGCAAGCGGCGCACCGATCACAGGTCTTGGTTTCCGCTACAAGGATGAGTGGTTCTTCGCACTTGGTGCTCAGTATCAGCTTAATGATGCATGGAAACTCCGTGCAGGTGTCGCTTATGAGATCTCGCCGATCGAGGATGAGAACCGTGGCGTGCGCGTGCTTGATGGCAACCGCACCTGGCTTTCGGTGGGCGCGGCTTACAAGTGGAGCGAGAAGCTCGAAATGGACCTGAGCTACAGCCACATCTTCATCAAGAGCGGCAGGGTTGATATTGTGCCCGTTGGCAGCGCCTTCAATCCGGCCGGAAATCCTGCCTATGCTGCGGGTGGCGCTCAGTTCAACGGTCGCTCCAAGGGTTCCATCGACATCGTGTCGTTCTCGCTCAAGTATCGCTGGGATAATCCTGCACCGGCTCCGGTTGCAGCCCCCCTGGTCAAGAAGTTCTGATAAAACATCAGGCCAAATACATTTTCATCAAAGCCGGGCACCCGCCCGGCCTTTTTGTTGCGCGATTGTATCTGCCAAAAGAAAACCGCCCAATCGGGCGGTTTTGCATACTTGTAGGATGACTTGATCCGTCAGCGCTTCTTGCGGGCTGCGAGGCGCTGGGCCTTCCAGTCCATCTGGTCCATGATGGCGCGGGTCACGAGATTGGCACGAGCAGCTTCGCGGGCTGCACGTTCGGCCTCGATCTGGGCCTCTCGTGCCGCGCGTTCTGCGGCTTCCTGAGCATCGCGCTCGGCCTTTATTCTGGCCTTGATCGCATCTTCTGCGGCCTTGGTCGCAGCTTTAGCGGATTCGCGCTCTTCGCGTGCCCTGAGGATTGCAGAGCGCTCGGCCTTGCGGGCGATCACTTCCGGATCATCCTCTGTCGGGCGGCTCTTGAACTTTTCGAGAAGGGCTTTTCGGGCTTCGGTCGCTGTTGTCTGGCGATCCGAGAAGTTATTGAAGCTGAACTTAGGCAAGTCACATCCCTGTGCATGTTGCGATATGGAGAAAAAGCGAAAGCCTTTTACGGCATGCTGTGCGCCACATAAGCCATGGGCATCGCAAAATCAATCTTTTAAGCGCGTGTCTGGTCCGCGAATAATAGACCCCTCGCAGCAAGCCGCGCCGCACTTGCCGCAGCATCAATCTCCCTCAAAGACATGTTCCGGTCAGGCAAAGCATCGCGCAATCCTTCAAAAATGATTGGATGGAGTGCCGAAGCCCTTCCACCAAGGGTGATGGGATGGAGTCCGATACGGCCCTCCAGCATCCTGGCGAGGCTGGCGAGTTCGCGCCCTGCGTCGGTCAAGATGGCCAGCGCCGACGAATCGCCCGCAGTAGCCGCATGCGCAACAGGCAGCGCCAGCATACCGATCTCACCCCGCTCACTCCCATAGACGGCCTGCCGTACGGACGGCCAGTCATTGCCACCCAGCGTTTCGGCCATGGCCTGGCCAAGCTGCGTGCTCCAGCCGCTTCCCGGTTGAGTATCTTCTGCCCGCAGAATAGCCCGAAGCGCCCGGATCGCGATCCAGTAGCCGCCGCCCGCATCGTCGATCAGGACGCCTTTGCCGCCTGCGGTCACGATGGTGCCATCCGCCATGACATGCGCCGCAATCGATCCGGTGCCTGCATAGACCAGAATGCCTTTGCCACGCGCAAAGACCGAGCGGCAGGCGAGTTCGATGTCGCTCATCAGGGTGATGGCTGATGTTTCAAATGATGCTGTCAGAAGTTCATGCAAACGCAAGGCCTCAGGCGTTTCCCGCGAAAGGCCGGTTATGCCCGCAACAATCGCATCGACGCGCCCGACCTGGCGTCTCATCGCTTCTATTGAATTCTTTGCGCGCACCAGTACATCGGGGCGGTAGATGTGGCCGGAAAAGCCGTTTTCCGAGCCGGAAAGAACAGGAGCGCCTGCCTCATCCGTGCAATGCCAGCGCGTTGCGCTGCCGCCCACATCAATACCCAGATAACGCGCCAAAGCCTGTCCTCCCCGGCGCAGTCATGACGCTTGATCAGTTAGACGGCAATGCCCTTTTCACGCAGGTAGCGCAGCGCGCCTGGATGCCATGGCACAACCCTGTTCTTGGTTGCATTGGCTGCCATCGTCGATGCACCAGCACCATTGGTGGCAGCGGCGATGCCGTCCGAGCCAAGGATCGCTTTCGTGAGCGCGTAGGCGGTGTCGTCGGACAGACCGGCATGCGCCACAATCACGTTCCAGGCCGAAACCGACCGGATTGCCTGCGGCTGGCCCTTGTAGGCATTGGCCGCGACATCTCCGATTGCAAGATAGGGAAAGCGCTTGAGCATGGCCTCGACTTCAGGGTCCGTCAGTCCGAAGACCGTTGAATCAGCTGCATTGGCTATCCGGACAAGAGCGGGAATTGGAATGCTTGCACCTTGCCAGAAGGCATCTATGCGGTCCGCGAGATAGGACGCTTCAAGTTCGGCAGAAGTTCCGTTGGCGATGGTGACATTTGATAGTCCCGTCACTTCGATCAGCCCTTTGAAAAAGGCTTCCGCTGGTCCACCCGCAGGGCCAACGCCAACAGTTTTACCCGCAAGGTCCGCAACCTTGCGGATGCTCTTGCTGATTTTGGCGGCTATCTGGAACGATGTTTCGTACATCGGCGCAATGGCGCGTAGATTACTGTGTTTCCTGGCTGCAAAGGGTCCGATGCCGTTCATTGCTTCATAGGCCGAGCCGATGAACGCCGTGCCGATGCGGTTGGGCGCAGCTTCGACGGCCGACAGATTCTCGATAGAGCCCTTGGTCTGCACGATCTGCAGTGTGACCACGCCCGCTGCATTGACGATTTTTGCAACGCCTTCGCCATACGGGAGGAACGCGCTGCCGGGACCTGCGGTGAGGAATTCGAGGGCAGGGGCCTGTGCGCGGGCTGGCAGAGATAGCAGCATTGCGGTTGCTGCCGCGCTGCCAATCAGGAGACTGCGTCTGTGAAGCATGAGTGCATCCTTTTGTCGGGCGCAGCATCGGACACACCGCTTCCGTTATCAAGAGCAACCGGATACGCCTCGCGCATCGAAGAATGTGCACGGCCTATAGCAAGGCTTGAATGACGACATGCGGCCTTGTCTCGGGGAGTTCACCTTTTTTGCTAATGCTGTTTCCAGAGCTTGTTTGAAGAAAGGGTCTGAAAACGGTATAGCCGGGACCTGAAAGAGCATTCCGCGAGGCCAAGAACGGAGTGAACTCTTTTTTCAAATGTGGCGCGTAAACACCTGACATGAACCCCAAGACGCTTTCCATTGGTTTGATCCTGTTTACCGTTCTCACGAATGCGGCGGCGCAGATCATGTTGAAGAAGGGCATGCTGTCGTTTGGCTCGCTATCGACCGGAAGTGGCGGTATCAGCGGGCTCGTCGGTACTGCCTTCTCAGTTGTTTTCAGTCCCTGGGTTTTCGCTGGCCTTAGCCTGTTCGTGGTCAGCATGGCGTCGCATCTCGTCGTGCTAAGCCGCGTGCAACTGTCGTTTGCCTATCCGTTCCTGAGTCTCGCCTATGTCGTGGTCGCGGTCTATGCCTTCCTTGTCTTCGGAGAAGATGTGGGTCCGTCCCGCATTGCAGGCATTGCACTGATCATGGCAGGCACCGTGTTCATTTCCCTGAGTTGAGGTCGAACCATGCGTCATTTCATCATAGGCGGTGATGGTTTTGTCGGACGGCAACTGGCGGCTGATCTATTGGCTCTGGGCGAAAAGGTCGTCGCGGCAGATATCCAGAAACTGCATCTGAAGCCGCATCCCAATTTGCGGTTCGTCGAGATCGATATCCGTCGGCGGGAAACGCTTGATGCGCTCGATTTCCAGCCGGGTGATGCGGTCTACAACATGGCGGCAAAGATGCTGTCGCCTATCGTGACACGGGCTGAGCGGCACGCGTTCTTCTGGCCGGTAAACCACTACGGCGTGGTCAATCTGCTGGACCGCATGGAGCAGACCGGCGCGCGCCATCTCGTGCAGTTCACAACGGACATGATCTATGGCCATACGCACGACATTCCCAAGCCCGAAAGCGCCCGCAAGGAGCCGCTGGGCGAGTACGGCAAATCGAAACTGGCGACCGAAGAGCTTTGCATGGCGTGGCGCGATAAAGGCTTCAGCATCTCAATCTTTCGCCCGCGGCTGATTATCGGGCCGGGGCGACTTGGAATTTTGGTCAAGCTTTTCAAACTGATCGACATGAATCTTCCAGTTCCGATGATTGGTAGTGGCAAGAATCCCTACCAATTCATCTCGGTCTTTGATTGTGCGTCTGCGGCTCAGGCTGCGTGGCGCGGTGGTTTCCCAAACAAGGAATACAACCTTGGTTCCGACGCACCGCCGCCTATCCGCAAGCTGCTGGGTGACCTGATCACGGAGGCAGGCAGCAAGTCTTTCCTTGTGCCGACGCCTGCATCGCTGGTGAAGCTGACGCTGACCGCGCTTGACGCGATCAACATGCCGATCATGGACCCCGAACAGTATCTGATCGCGGACGAGACCTGCATTCTGGATACGACAGCCCTCAGGAATGACCTGGGCTGGAAGCCGATGCACCGCGACGAGGATATGCTGAAAGCGGCCTACCGCGAGTACCGCGCGGGCAAAGCCGCGACCGCCACCACAACTGTCAATGCGATCTGAGGAAACAGACATGTCCGCAGCCCTGAACCAGACCCGCCTGCCCAACCGCCCCAGGCTTCTCACCCTTGAGGAGACCAAGAAGCTTGGTCTCAAGGATGTGCGCAAGCTCTGGGCAGATCATCTCAATCCGGGCCAGCTGCATTTCCTTGGCCTGCTTGGCTTCGACCGGGTGCTAATTGATCGCGCCGAAGGCGTCTACTACATCGACCAGAACGGCCGGAAGATACTCGATTTCTTCGGTGGCTTCGGCTCTGTCGCCTTTGGTCATAACCATCCGCGCATCGTGGCGGCGCGCAAGAAGTTCGAGGAAGAAAGCCGACAGGACATCTGCATGGCGTTCATGTCGCAATATGCTTCGGCGTTGGCGCATAACCTCGCGCAGATCGCACCGGGCGATCTCGACATGGTGTTCCTTGGGTCATCCGGATCAGAAGCGATGGAAGCGGCGCTGAAGATCTGCGAGCAGGCGCAGGGGCCTGACCGCGCCACCATCGTCTATGCCGAGAATTCCTTCCACGGCAAAACCAAGGGCACGCTGGCCATCACCGATGGTCCGCTCTACCGCCAGCAATTCAAAGTGACAGAGAACACGCGGCGTGTGCCGTTCGGTGATCTCGAAGCCATTCGTGTGGCATTCGAGAGCGATCCGTCGATCGGCACCATCGTGCTGGAAACGATTCAGGGCGGCGGCGGCATCAATCAGGCACCTACCGCTTTCTGGCAGGGATTGCGTGTGCTGTGCGACAAGCATGGTGTGCTGTGGATTGCGGATGAAGTGCAATGCGGCATGGGTCGTTCCGGTCGCTTCTTCGCCTTCGAGCACCATGGCGTCGTGCCCGATGTGACGGCGCTGGCGAAGGCTCTGGGCGGCTCCAAGACCGCGATGGCGGCGATGATCGCGCGACGTGGCGTGTTCATGAAAGCTTACGGTGTGCCGAAGAAAGCGCTGGTGCATGCACCCGCTACGTTCGGCGGGATCGGCGAGGGCTGCGCCACCTCCATCGAGGCGCTCAATATTCTCTATGACGAAAACCTGATCGAGAATGCGGCAGAGCAGGGCGACTATCTGCTCATGCGTCTGAAGCAACTCGTGACGAAGTACCCCGGCCTGCTCAAGGAAGCGCGCGGGCAGGGCCTGATGATCGGTGTCGAGTTCAACGACATCAGCCAGGCACTGCCGTTCGGCCTGAAGCAGATGGTGGCGCTGCTGGATGACAAGCTGAAAGGCTCGCTCTGCGGTTTCTTTGGCGCATTGATGTTGAAGGACAAGGCCATGCTTGTGGCCTTCACAGAGTACAACCGCAATGTGATCCGCCTGGAGCCGCCGCTGACGATCACGCGGGAGCATGTGGACGCTTTCGTCGAAGCCTTCGATGAGGTGCTGTCGCGTGGCGTTGTCGGGATCGTGAAGGATTATCTGGCGCTTAAAGCGCTGGGTTAGGTCTTCGGATCAGCCCTTTACGAGCATATCGAAACAGGGCGTCAACGCTACGCGTCTGCGCCCTGTCATGGCTGGCGCATATGCCGCCGCAATCTTATTTCGCGCGTCCGTAACAGGGCAGAGCGGCAACAGGATCGCATCGGCAGACACTATCTCAGCCATCGCCTGCGGGTTTAGCCGTGCGATCATTCGTGATGGATCATTGCCAATTGACAGATCCTTCAGCGGCACCCGTCCGAGGATCACCGGCAGCGGGTCGACAAAATCAAGCGTAACAATACGGCGGAAGATTTTGCCGCTGGCTTTCTCATAGGCAAGCAGGGCGTCGGCGGCTTGCTGGGTGCTCACCAGCCAGCTCACTTGAAAATCGATTTCTGAAAAGAGAATATAGGATGGCAGCACACTGCTTTTGGCGAGTTGCTCATAAGAAGCGCGCGCTATCGGGTAATGCGCCAGCATCGCCCGTGATTGCCGCATGATATCCGGCTTGACCGAAACGCGTCCGAAAGGTCCCAGCAACGGGACCTGCACCGCCTCATAAACCGGTGCCGAAGCGATTGCGCGGGCGGCGCGGTGGAGGATTGTGATCGGTGTTGGCAGAACCGTGGCTGCGATCACGATCAGTACAAGAGCATCCTGTTTCTGCCAGGGCAGGGTGATGTTGCGGAAAGCCAGCAGGATGGCTGGCCATATCAGGATGTACTCGTGGCTTCCGGTGTTTTGCGTCTCGAAGATGGTGCCTGCGAGAAGAAGTGACAAAAGCCAGATGAAATCGGCGTTCAGTGCGCGCTGCAACGCCGGGAGATTTCTCTGTGTGAGCGCAAGTTTGACGTCATCGAAGAAGAAGTCCCGCCCGCGCCAGAACAGCAGCAGCGTCAATGTGCCTGCTGCGGCAATGACATCGAATTTTGAGGATAGAACCGTGAGAATGCGGGGCAGCAGCGAACCCGTATTCATGCCGATGAGGTGAAGGATATCGCGGATGTATGCTGAGATCAGACCAGTTTGCCATTGCACGAGGGCGAAAACTGCACCGATTGCCACGGCAGATACAAGCCCGGATCGCAAACCGATCCGGCCAGCAAGAGCGGCGTGCAGAACCAGCAAAAGGCCTACGACAAAGCCAGTGACCTTCAGCATGAAAAGCGTCGCCAATAGCGCCATTGCTATCGCGGTCGCTTTGGCACGATCCTCCACGAACAGCAGGTTCGCCGCCAGCATATAGAGCAGCAGGGCAACGTGCCGATTGTAGTTGCCGTAGCCATCAAACCCCGGTGACGGATAAAGTTCCAGTCCGTTGATCGGGACCAGTGCGAAGATCGCGAACGGGATGGCGAGGGCCAGTGCCTCGGCATGCGAGCGTTTCTGCGCCTCCAGTACAATGACAGTCATCAGCGGTAGCGCGACGATCAGAACAGCGTAATGCACTGCGAGCAATGTGTGCGCTGAGGGGAAGACCTTGGTGACCAGGATGTAGAGTGCGTAGCCAAGAGAGCCCACTGGAATGAAAAAATCGATATGGGGTACTTGCCCGAGGCTGATACGATAGGCCGTGTCGACATAGGTATAGAGGTCCCAGTAATTGGGACCGATGGGCAAACGCAAAGGCAGGCTCAGCAGTACAACAACTGCCGCTGCCAGCAAAGCCAGCGGTGCGACGGGATGGCGCAGTAGGCTCATTCGGCTGCTGCTTTCAGGGGCATTAAGCTGGCAGGAACTAGGCCAACGCGCTCGGCAAGTTGCGAGCGTGCCATGGGGTCCATGAATGCCTGAAATGCCTTCATCTGCGGGAAAGAAGCCGCAAAGGTCGCCGCCGACATATGGGCATCCTTGTACGGGTTCACGCGACCGCCGCAGTTTACAGTGAGTGCATCAAGGCGATCCAGCAAGGCATTGGTTCTGGCACCGAGATAGGGGAAGTCCAGAGTCAGTGTGGCACCAGCGTGCGGGAATGACATGAGGCCAACAGCCGGTCGGTCCGAGAAAAGCTTGAGCACCGTAAGGAACGAGCCGTGCCTGGCCCGGTGCGTTTCTTCGATCATCGTGGCAATCACGCGCTCGGCATGTGCTATCGGGATCACGCTCTGGTGCTGGCGCAGGCCGCCTGGACCGTAGAGCCTGTTCCAACCTCCCACAGAATCCAGTGGAAAGAAGAAGGATGTGTATGGAACTGGCTGTTCGCCTGTTTTTGACAATGTTCGGTGGCGATAAAACGTGTTGAATGCGCGTAAGCTCCAGCGATTCACTAGCGGAACCGGCGGCGTGAACGGCATCGATACCAATGGTGCACCCCTGTAGGCAGGCAGGAGGGACTCTCCCGCATGGTTGGCCCTGAGCAGCACGCCGCGTCCGAGCTTCGAGCCTGCTGCGAGACTGTCGAGCCAGGCCACGGAATAGGCATGCGTTGCATCGCTCGCTGGAGCGATCCGGAAGAAGTCGGCCAGACTCTCCAATGGCAAAGCCTCCTGCACCACATTGGGGGAGGGCGTGCGCATGAGCTGGATTTCCACCCAGGTAATAAGGCCGGTCAACCCCATTCCGCCGATGGTGGCATGGAAAAGATCGGCGTTTTGTTCACGCGAGCACAGCAGCTTCTGTCCGTCCGAGCGCCACAATTCAAAGGCGCGGACATGCTCGCCGAAGGTGCCTTTGACGTGATGGTTCTTGCCATGGATATCATTGGCGATAGCTCCGCCGAGGGTAACGAACCGCGTGCCCGGCACTACGGCGAGAAACCAGCCGTGGGGTATGATGTGCGGCAACAGATCCAACAGCAGCAGGCCTGATTCCGCCCTCAGAACACCGCTCGCAGGATCGAGATTCAGCACGCGGTTCATTCCGCGCATATCGATCATCGTGCCATTGGCAGGAAAGCAGCTATCGCCATAGCTGCGGCCATTGCCGAAGGCGAGCCATGGGCCATGTGGAATCTTCAGATCAGCTGCGGATCGGGGTTGAAGGATCGGCACATCGCCAGCCTTTAGCCCTCCCCAGGATTGATAGGGATCAGACATGGCGTTGCACGATTATACGGCCATGAAGAAGACGAGCGCGACGATGGCACCCATCAGATGGCTGCGCCAGTCCGTGATGATGAAGAAGATAGGATCATCCGGTAACTCACGCCGTTTCGCCAGAACCCAGATACGTCCGATGATGTAGAGCACGATGGGGCAGACCAGCCAGATCAGTTCGCGGTGTGTGTAGAGGCCGGATTTGCCTGCACCCTCGACAAACAGCGCCAGAACGATCACTGCCGCGAAACCGCTTGCGACGCCAAGCTGTGCCAGCATATCGAGATCGGCCTTGCGGTAGCCGCGCCCCATGACGCGCTTCTCGTCGGGCTTGTCGGCATCAACCGTATCCAGCTCCACGTAGCGTTTCACCAGTGCGAGGCTGAGGAACAGGAACATCGAGAAAGCGAGTAACCAGTTCGAGATCTCGATGGGTCCTGCCGCATTTCCCGCCAGAATCCGCAGCGTATAGGCGCCCGACAGCGCCAGCACATCGACCAGCAGCTTGCGCTTGAGATAGAAAGTGTAGGCGAGATTCAGCGCGAAATAGATCGCCATTGTGACGCCGAACATCGGGGGCAGCTGGCTCGCGATGAAGAGTGCCGTGCCGACCAGCAGCGGAAACAGCATCAGTCCGTGCGAAATCGGGATGGCACCACTGGCAAACGGCCGCCGGGATTTCGTCGGGTGACGCCGATCCTGATGCAGGTCCATGATGTCGTTCATCAGATAGATCGACGATGCAACGAGGCCGAAGCAGATGAAGGCCAGCAGCGCATTCAGCATTTGCTGCATGTCGAGGAACTGGTGCGACATCAGGACGGGAATGAAGACGAGGACGTTCTTCGACCATTGATGCAGACGCAGCTGCTTGCAGTATGTCAGGAAACCAGCCGATCTGGCGGGCTGCATCGCGAATGGCCTGACATCGGCCGCATGGATCGTTTCAGCCGTAAGGCCGAGATGATTGAGGACCGCTGCTTTCCACAAAGCCGGCAGATCGCTGGTGATGTCAACGGTCTGGCCAGATGCCATGCGCTGCCGAAGCGATGCAACCAGTGCTTCGTTGTAGCGCAGGGCTTCCGGCTTGATCGGCATGGGTGTCGTAGCGGACGTTCTGCCGAAAGCCCAGGACAGCGCTGCAAAGGGCGATTGCCGCAGGATGAGCGCCAGAAGTTCAAGCTTCATGTCAGACAGGATAAGATCGCGCTCAAGCAGTATGCCGGATGCATTGCCGGATTGCGCATCAGCGATATCGTTGCCCAGTAGATGATTTGTTGCATTCTGATGCACTGTGGATCCCCGACCCGTAGGTCAATGCGCTTTGCAATGACTCACTCGCTGTGAGTGCATACTGCCCGCTTTTGTGGATCAAGGCACGCTGTAACACAGTTTTACCTTAATCGATATCACCAGCATGCAGGGTCAAATGCTTGTATCCTGCATCATCGATGCCACCCGTTCCGCCGTCATGATCACCGGAACATTGAGATTGGCGCAGGGAATGGTCGGAAAGATCGAGGCATCGCAGATGCGTAGGCCCGCCACGCCGCGTACCCTGCCCTGATGATCTGTGACAGCCATGGGATCGCTGGCCGCGCCCATCCGGCATGTGCCTGAGGCATGCCAGACCCCGATGACGGATTCATCAAGGTATTGATCGAGCGCCGCATCATCAACCAGCAGATCGGCGATGGTTGGTCCTTCCGCAGTCAGCCGGTTCATCAGGTGGGACGCGAAGGGACCGCTGAGATCGATGGCTGCGCCTGCGAGGCCAGTCAATAAGCGGTTTTTTAGCGTGCGTGCACCGTACTTTCGCCCACGGTCCGACATGCGCGCGGGTTGCGGCGCACCTGCGGCACCTGTCGCCGTGATCTCATGGGCCAGACCGGCCGCGAGATGGAACGCGGATTTGAGCCGGATGCGATCACGCTCATCCGAGAGCAAACGCATGTCGATTACCGGTGGTGCATCAATATCGCGGTCCAGCTCGACGAAGCCCCGGCTGTAACTCTTGTTCACCCAGAATGCGAGCGCACCCATGCGCTGGCCGATACCATGCCATGCGCTGCGGCCCATCATTCCCAGATGCATATCCCCCGACGGACATCCCTCAAGTTGGGATGAAAAGCGCCAGACCGCCGGAATATGATGCTGGTTATCACCTGTCATTCGTGATGCCCGTGGCAGGTAGAATGCTATTCCCGCATAGGGATGTTCCATTAGGTTACGACCCACACCTGCAAGATGCATCACGGGCGCTATTCCACGCTCCTTGAGATGTGGCACGGGGCCAAAGCCGCTGCGCATCAATAGTGCAGGGCTGTGAAGTGCGCCCGCCGAGAGGATGACCTCGCGGGCTTTCACGGGCATGAGTTGCAGGCCAAGGTCCAGCATCACGCCGGTCACCTGCGGTCCGTCACTCGTGATCCGCGAGACCGAAACACCTGTGATGATGGTCAGGTTAGGTCGCCGCCGGACCTCTGGTGTCAGCCATCCCAGCGACGTAGGAACGCGATGGAGATTTTCATCGAGGTTGACCTTCTGGGCGAAGACACCATCCTGCCAGGCACCATTTTGATCGGGATGTTCCGCGATGCCACGTTTTACCAGAGTTTCCACCGTGGCATTCACGAAACCAGAGCGCCATTCAGCGGGGGCGCGGCGGATGGGCAGTGGACCGTCCTTGCCGTGCAGGTCATCTGCGATATCAAGATCACGTTCCAGTTTGCGGAAGAAGGGCAGAACATTGTCCCATGTCCAGCCGTCTGCTCCCATGGCGTGCCATTCATCGTAATCACCGGGCGATCCGCGATTGGCACCGATGCCGTTGATCGCCGAACCGCCACCAAGCGCCCGGCCCTGACTGTAGGGCGCGAGCGGACGTGTGGATGACTGGTTGCCGCGACCTGTCGCGAATTGCACTTTCAGGTTCGTGTAGGTCAGGGACGGATCGAAATAGGCGAGACCGGCATAAGGCGACAAGACCTGGCGCGGCACATTGCCTTCCGAAATGTCGCGTCCGGCCTCGATCAGCAGCACTTCGCGCCGGGGGTCTTCCGACAGGCGCGCTGCCAGCACACAACCGGCGGAACCACCACCGACGATGATCACATCAAAGGGTTTTTCGGGAATCGACATGGCCTCACAATTGCAGCGCTTGCGTCAGGAGCAAAGTGCCGATCTATTGCATTTTAGCATTTGCAGGGGAGTTCCATGACGACATCCATTTCCATGAGCCGCCGTTCCGTAACCAAAGGTCTGGCTGCGGCCATGACTGCCACGCCTTTTGGCATCATGAGCAAAGGTGCGTGGGCGCAGGCGCGCCGCACCGGCGTACTGACTACATTGATCACGCCCGAACCACCTCTGCTGGTTCTAGGCGTCAACAATCAGGGTCCAACGCTGGTAGTTGCCTCCAAGATTTTTGAAGGCCTGCTGACCTATTCGCCCAAGCTTGAACCGATGCCCGGCCTCGCCAAGAGCTGGACCGTCGGCACAGATGGCGTGACCTACACGTTCAACCTGCAATCCGGCGTGACATGGCATGACGGCAAGCCGTTCTCGGCGGAGGATGTGGTTTTCTCCATCATGAAGTTCCACATGGAGCTTTCACCGCGTTCGCGCGGTATTTTCCAGCGCATCGATACCTGCACGGCGAAGGATGCCAATACGGTCGAGATCAAGCTCAAGGGGCCATTCGAGCCGTTCATGCTGATGTTCGATGTCACGACCTGCGCGATAATGCCGAAACATGTCTATGACGGCATGGATGCGGCTGCAATGCGTAACGCGCCCGCGAACCAGACGCCTGTCGGTACGGGCCCGTTCAAGTTTGGCGAATGGCAGCGCGGCAATTTCATCAAGCTCGTTAAGCATGACAAGTACTGGCAAGCTGGCAAACCGCTGCTGGACGAGGTGATCTACCGGGTCATCCCGGATTCCAACTTGCGCAGTGTGGCGCTGCAAACCGGGCAGGTGCAACTCACCGGACCCAACGATATCGAGGCGTTCGACGTGCCGCGCATGCAGGCGGAGCCGAACCTGCAGGTCCATATGAACGGCTGGGAATATTACGGCCCGCTGTCGTGGATCGAATTGAACCATCGGGTCAAGCCGCTGGACAATCCCAAGGTGCGCCGCGCGCTGTCGATGATGATCGACCGGAATTTCATCGTGAACCGCCTTTGGTTCGGCGTCGGCAAGGCGGCGACTAGCCCGATCAGCTCGGCCACGCGCTTCCACGATGCGTCGGTGAAGCTGCCCGCATTTGATGAAAAGGCGGCTGCCGCGCTGCTGGACGAAGCGGGCCTGAAAGCGGGAGCCGATGGCACGCGCTTCGAGCTCAAGTTCATGCCGCTGCCTTACGGCGAGATATGGAACCGGCTGGGCGAGTACATCCGCCAGCAATATGCCAAAGTGGGCGTCAAGCTGGTGGCGGAAGCGGTTGATGCCGCGACTTGGGCGCGCAAGCTCGGCCAATGGGAATACGATATCACGGTGAATTTCGTCTATCAGTGGGGTGATCCAACACTGGGCGTTGAGCGGACCTATGTTTCGACCAACATCCAGAAAGTGGCCTTCACCAATACCGGTGGATATGCCAATCCGAAAGTGGATGAGCTCTTCAAAACGGCTCGCGAAAGCCAGAATTCGGACGCCCGCAAGGCGGCATTCTCCGAGGTTCAGAAGGTGCTGGTCGAGGATATGCCGCAGATATGGCTGATGGAACTCACCTTCCCAACCATTCAGGACAAGCGGCTGAAGAACATCATCTCCGGCGGTACGGGAATCCATTCGAACTTTGCGGATGTGAGTTTCGGGTGACGGTTTTTGATCTTCGCTTCTCCCTTGGGAGAAGGAACGTTTTTTTATGACCCTCTCCGCATTCTTCGGTTTCCTCGGGCGGCGGCTTCTGAAAGCCTTTGCCGTCGTCCTTGGCGTGATTATCGTGGCGTTCTTCATCGTCCGTATGGCACCGGGTGATCCGGCAAGCGTCATCGCGGGGCAATCCGGTGCTGCCGATGCACAATTCATGGCACAGCTTCGCCAGCAATTTGGCCTCGATCAGCCTGTGCTGGTGCAGCTCTGGATCTATCTCAAGGGCATCGCCAGCCTCGATTTTGGCTTTTCCCATCGCGTGCAACGCAGTGTGCTGAGCCTGATTGCCGAGCGTTTGCCCGCGACCGTTTTGCTGACCAGCGCGGCGTTCATCTTCTCGCTTGCCGCAGGCATCAGCCTTGGCGCTGTTGCTGCGCGTAGAGTCGGAACGGTGACTGACAGCGCGGTGACTGTGCTGGCACTGACGTTCTATGCCACGCCGATCTTCTGGGTCGGGCTGATCTTCATCCTTGTCTTCTCGGTCTGGCTCAACTGGCTGCCTGCGCTGGGCATGTTCAGCATCGGACAGGATTATACCGGTCTAACGGCGGTTCTGGATGTGGCGAAGCACCTGATTCTTCCTGCGCTTACACTTGGTCTGTTCTACATGGCGCTCTATGCGCGCCTGACACGTTCCTCCATGCTGGAGGTGGCCAGCCAGGATTTTGTCCGCACGGCGCGCGCCAAGGGTCTTCCCGAGGGGCCGATCCTGCGGCGGCATGTGCTGCGCAACGCCATCCTGCCGGTCATCGGTTTTGCCGGTGTGCAGGCGGGACAGATCGTGGGTGGGTCGATCCTGGTCGAGACAGTGTTCTCGTGGCCGGGAGTCGGGCGGCTGGCCTTCGAGGCCTTGCTGGCGCGGGATTACAACTTGTTGCTTGGCGTATTCATCGTGACATCGGCGATGGCTGTGATCATCAACCTCATCACCGATATCGTCATCGCTCTTGTCGATCCGCGCATCGAGGTGGAGGGATGAGCGGTTTCTGGAAACGCTTTGCCAGCAACAAGGGTGCTGTCATCGGTTGTTTCATTTTTGCCGTCGTGGTGCTGCTGGCGATTTTTGCGCCTTTGATAGCGCCGGGCGATCCGTGGCGCATGGCAGGCCCGCCGCGAACAGATGCTTTCGATCCCGAGCACTGGATGGGCACCGACATGCTGGGCCGTGATGTCTGGGCCACCATCGTGCACGGTGCACGGGTTTCGCTGATCGTTGGTGGCGGTGCAACATTGGCAGCGCTGCTGATCGGCGTGACGCTGGGTGCTGTCGCAGGCTATTGCGGTGGCTGGATCGATGATGTGCTGATGCGCTTCACCGAGTTTTTCCAGTCGATCCCAAGCTTCATCCTTGCCCTGCTGATCGTGGCGATCTTCCAGCCTTCGGTCGGATCCATCGTTACGGCTGTCGCCATTGTCTCATGGCCGCCGGTCGCGCGTGTCGTGCGGGCTGAATTCCTGAGCCTGCGATCACGCGAATTCGTGCAAGCCGCAGTCGTGCTGGGGCAGGGGACGACGCAGATCATTTTTGGCCAGATCCTGCCGAATGCGCTGTCGCCCATCGTGGTGCTGTCGTCGTTCATGGTGGCAACGGCAATCCTGCTGGAGGCGGCGCTGTCATTCTTGGGCCTCGGTGATCCCAATGTGATGAGCTGGGGCTTCATGATCGGCTCAGGGCGTTCCACCATTCGCATCGCGTGGTGGACGAGTGTCTTTCCGGGCGTTGCCTTGTTCCTGACCGTGCTGTCGCTGAACCTGATCGGCGAGGGCATTTCCGACGCGCTGAACCCGCGGTTGCACGACCGGGGCGAGGCATGAGCGATGCTTTGCTAACGGTTGATGGGCTGTCGGTCGCCTTGCCGCGCGGCGGTGATCGACCGCATGCGGTTGAGGATATCTCGTTCACCCTCGCGAAGGGCGAAATCCTCTGCATCGTGGGCGAATCCGGTTCCGGCAAATCGATCTCGGCATCTGCGATCATGGGGCTGTTGCCGAAGCGTCTGCCTGCGGTGAAGGGCTCGATCACATTCGGTGGACACGATCTGCTCAAGCTGTCGAAAGAGGGGATGCGCGCCATCCGTGGCAAGGACATCGCCATGATCTTTCAGGAGCCGATGACGGCGCTGAACCCGATCATGCCGGTGGGCAAGCAGATCGCCGAAGTGCTGGAAGCGCATGGCGAGGGCAATCCGGCGAGTCGCCGCGTCCGCGCCATCGAACTGTTGACCGAGGTCGGCATTCCCTCGCCGGAGCAGACGGTGGATGCCTATCCGTTCCGGCTCTCTGGCGGTCAGCGACAGCGCGTGATGATTGCCATGGCGCTGGCGCTGAAACCGTCGATCCTGATCTGTGACGAGCCGACGACAGCGCTGGATGTCACGACACAGGCGCAGATCCTCGTGCTCATTCGCGATCTGCAGCAGAACCAGGGTACAGGCATTCTCTTCGTCACCCATGATTTCGGTGTTGTGGCCGAGATCGCGGATCGCATCGCCGTGATGCAGCACGGCAAGATCGTGGAGCTTGGCACGCGGGACGCTGTGCTGGACAACCCGCAGCATCCTTATACGCGCAAGCTGATCGATGCCGTGCCGCGCCTTGCGATGCGCAAGAAAGTTACGGTGAATACGCCGCCGCTTCTCCAGATCGACCGTGTTTCCAAGACATACTGGCGCGGCGGGTTGTTTGCGAAGAAGACACCGGTGCATGCCGTGAAAGAGGCGAGCCTCACTCTGGCGCGGGGCGAAACACTGGCGCTTGTGGGTGAATCCGGTTCGGGCAAATCCACGCTGGCGCGCTGCATCGTCCGCCTGATCGAGCCGACGGGTGGCACGATTCATGTGGATGGACGCGAGATCACGGGTATTTCGCAAGCGGAGTTCAAGCCGCTCCGGCGGCAGATCCAGATGGTGTTTCAGGACCCGTTTGCCTCACTCAATCCGCGCAAGCGCGTGGGCGAGATCATCGCGGAAGGGCCTGTGACGCACGGCATGGCGCGGTCGGAGGCGATGGGAAAAGCCAAAGAATTGTTGGCTCTGGTCGGGCTAGATCCTGCATCGATCTCGCGGTTTCCGCATGAATTCTCTGGCGGCCAGCGCCAGCGCATCGGCCTTGCTCGCGCATTGGCGCTTGAGCCGGAACTGCTGATCGCGGATGAGCCGGTGTCAGCGCTTGATGTGTCGGTTCAGGCGCAGGTGCTCAAGCTTATCGCCGATATGAAGGCGCGGATGAACCTCACGATGCTGTTCATCACGCATGACCTGCGTGTGGCTTCCGAGATTGCGGACCGGATCGCGGTGATGCGTTACGGCGAGATCGTGGAAATGGGGACGCCGATGGCGATTTTTGGCAGTCCGCAGCATGCTTACACGCGTGCGCTAATCGATGCGATCCCGGGCGTTGGCTGGGAAGGGACGCGGCGTTAACGTTTTATCGCCTGCAACCCCAGCTTCACCGCTTCCCGCATGCCCTTCTTCTGCCGCGCGATAAAAGCGCTGCCATCCGCCATCTGCGTTCTTTCGGCACGCACATCCCACACCAGCTTGGTCAGCGCGGCTGCAAAGCCTTTGGCATCATCCGCCACAAGGCAGTTCGTCGGCAACTGGCTCAGGCCCCGGATCGAGGATCTGGTGGCCACCGCCGGTTTGCCCAACTGGAACGTCTCGATGGTTTTCAACTGGATGCCGGTACCGTTGCGGCTGGTGAGCGCGATGGTGCGGGCCGAGGCCACGAAGTCTGTGGCATCCGGCACGCGCCCGAGCAGGCTGACATACCCGTGGCTGGTCTGGAAGCCTGCGGGGAGCCGCCCGGCCACTGCAATGGACATGTTCGTAGACAGGTTAGGCACAACTTCGTCCAGGAACCAGTGCAGGCCGACGAGGTTGGGTTGCCAGGTCCATGTCCCGATCAGGCCGATATCATACGCGGGCTCTGTCTCGGGAAGTTTCGCCACCACGGGCGTCAGCAAGGGCAGGACGGCGGATTTGGAATCGATGTCCATGCCAAAGCCTTCGCGATCTTCCTGCGAGAAGCACCAGATGAACTTGGCAGCCGCCAATGCGCGATGCTCTGCTTGCTCTAGCAGACGGGACTCACGCCAGTAGAGTCTGCCGGTCAAGCCTCCTGCGCTGGAAGCATTCTCGCGCGCGGAAGCATGCTCGACATTGTGCGCGACCAGAATCGACGGTTTTTCGAGTAGTGAAGGAAATGCGCCTGCCACCGGCGCGCTGTTGATCACGTAGGCATCGAACGGGCCATGTCCGTCGATGATTTCGCGCAGCCGTGCCTCACCGAAAGCGGCCAGTTTGGTAGAGATCACAGGCAAGTTGCGGCGAAAGCTGTCGGCCAACCAGCGCAGTTTCTGGCCGCGCGTGGCTACGGCGTTTTCAATGACCATACGGTCGAGGACAATCGATCCAGCAGGTGGCTCCGCTGTCTCGTCACTGCGCAGAAAGCCGAAGAGCGTGACTGTGCATCCGGCATCCCGCAATGCGTCGATCACGCAGGAATTGGCGATCTCGAAGCCGGTATCGGGCCTTCCGGTCGGCAAAAGGGAGGTGATGAAGGCGAGGCGCATCTCGTCAGGGGGCAGGCGGCGAATCGTTGCCGACCAACACAGCCGCAACGCTTTGAGTCGTAAACCTTAACCCGGCGGAATACTAGGTTGCGGAGGCAATGTGGGTTAAAGCAAAGGAATGCTAGCCGACGCCATCCCTGCAGATTCAACGCAGTCCTCCCGCGATTCCAGCCAACCGTCGCTGGACAATGCGGATGTGCGTATTGCCGTTATCATCCCGACCTTCAAGCGGCCGGAGCATCTGGCGGTGACGCTGGCATCTGTGGCGGCCCAGAAGACCAGCCGGTCGTTCGCCGCTGTCGTTGTTGAGAACCACGTTGAGGGAAGCCAGGGCCTTCGTGTTGCGGAAGCGATGTTTGCCTGCGGTCAGGCGCGTGGCCTCGCCATTGCAGAACCGCGCCATGGCAACTGCAATGCCTACAACGCTGGCTTCGCCAAGGCGATGGCGACCTTTCCCAATCTCACGCACATAGCGATCATCGATGACGATGAAGTGGCTGTGCCGGACTGGCTCGAGTGCCTTGTCGCATCAGGCGAAAATTTCCAGGCTGATATCGTCGGTGGTCCTCATTCTCCGGTGTTTGAAGATGCCAACGCAGGCAAGCGTTTCGGTGCGCATCCGGTTTTCCGTCCAGCCCACGCAAGCAGTGGGTCGACGACAATGATCACGAGCACGGGCAATTGCCTCATTGCAATTTCGGTGCTGAAGGCGATGGGTCCGCCCTGGCTGGACGAGCGTTACAATTTCCTTGGTGGAGGCGATTCCGATTTCTTCACGCGCTGCCGTGAGAAAGGTTTCAGCTTCCACTGGTGCGTAGATGCACTGGTTCACGAAACGGTTCCGGCGCGGCGCACCGAGCGCCGCTGGATCACGGCCCGTTCTGTCAGGAACGGGCTGATCTCTTCTAATATTCAACACAAGCAGCATCCCGGCCTGGCAGGCCGCATCCGTGTGGTTGCCAAGAGCTTAGTCCTTCTCGCCGCCTCGCCCTTCCGCCTGCCAGCTCTCTGGTGGAAGACCGGCTCCTTCTACATCGGCTGCTATCACATGATGGTCGCCGCTGGACGGATTCTCGCCGAATTCGACTATAAGATCGAGCAATACCGCGAACCTGAGAAAAACTAGGCGGAGCCAGATTCGATGGTTGGCCGATGTCGCTAATCCGACAGGAATTCGAATCCTGGGCCGCCGGGCCGGACAACGAGCGGCATGTGCGGGATGTCTTTCGGCAGGTCGTGTTCGTAGCGATCCTGCTGGCTGTCTGGATTTCGACCCGACCGTTCTGGACCGCACCGAGTGATGGTACAGTTCCTGCCGCTGATCTTTTGAATCAATTGACATTCTCCGGCCTTGCAGTTGCTGCCATGCTGGGTGCTTGGTTCGCCGACCATCGCGCAATGCGGCCCTTGCTGCAGCCTTCTTATGTCGTGCTTTTCCTGTGGTTGTCGGCTTCGGTGATGCAGTCAACGCAACTGGCGATCTCTTTTCGGGCCTTCGCTTTCACAGGCGTTATCATGGTGTTGGCCGCCAGTCTTTTCGTGCTTCCCCTGCGCTTTTCACAGTTCCAGAATCTGCTGCTTGGATGCGCGCTTGCCGTCATGGGGATGGCCTATTTCGGCGTGATCGCCCTGCCGAATCTCGGCAAGCATACAGACTTCGATCCGTTCGAGCCTGAGCATGCGGGCTCATGGAAAGGCCATTACGACCACAAGAACATTGCTGGCGCGGCGATGGCCACATTCGCCATCATGGGACTTTACGCGCTGAGGATCGGCAGGCGCTGGATTGGCGTTGCGTTACTCGTCGGCGGTGTTGTCTTTCTGTATTTCACAAAATCGAAAACTGCGCTGGGGCTGCTGCCGCTGGCCATGCTCTTGGGTTATCTTGCGGAGCGCATTCCGTCGCTCGGTATGCGGCTGATCCTGTGCCTTGGTCCCGTCGTGCTGCTGCTGATCCTGACGCTGGGCGGCGCGCTGGTTCCCGAGATTGCGGAATTCAACAAACTGGTGATGAAGGATCCGACGTTCACGGGGCGCTTCGATATCTGGCGATACGGGTTCGAGAAGCTCGCCGAACACCCTTGGACTGGATATGGCTTCGAGGGATTCTGGCAGACATCAACGACACTGCAGGGGGAATCCCGTCTTGAGCTGGCCTGGGCCGTGGAGAAAATCATACACGGACATAACAGCTATCTCGATGTGGCGCTCACAACCGGTATCCCCGGCCTGCTGTTGGTATTCTATATCTTCCTGCTAAAGCCGGTGATCGACTACCACATGTGCAAGCCGACAGAGAACAATCGCAAGCTGGCGACGATGTTCCTATCGATCCTGATTTTCATCTCGCTCGGCATGTGTCTTGAGACATACTATTTCCGGCGGGCAGACCCGGTCTGGTTCACGCTGCTGATTGCGGTGCTGGGACTGCGGTTTACCGCGGCATACCGTTTTGCTGAATCGCCTTCTCCAGTTGTCCGAGCATCCTGAGCATTCGCAGGAGGTCATCGTTGGCCGAGGGGCGAGGCTGTTGTGCGGCCACAGTTGCTCTGTCGGGCTGCTGAACAGCCTGCCTGAGGTTCGAATGATCGGGCTGTGAAGCTGCGGCTGCCTCTGGTGATGCAGCTATCGCTTCCCTGTGTTCGCGCCGACGCTCCATCACCGTCGCGAGTTCCGCCAGAAGCGCCAACACTAAGCCAAGCGCGAATCCGCCCGCTGCCGCTCCCACCACGATCAGCCGTTTTGGCGGTCCTGACTTGTCAATTGGCGGAACAGCCGTGGCAATGATGCGGGCATTGGTCGTATCGACGCGTTCCTGCTCGCCAGTTTCGCGGGCGCGTTGCAGGAAGGATTGATAGACCGCGCGGTTGGCCTCCAGTTCGCGCTCCAGCTCGCGTAATTGCACAGTGTCGCGACTGGTGGACAGCGTGTCCTTCTTCAGGCTTTCGACCTGTGCCTGCAGCGTCTTCTCGTTGCCGACGGCTCGGTCAAACTCGGCCCGTGCGGCGGAGCGAATGCGGGTAATTTCATCCGCTACCGCGCGCTGCGCATCGCGCAAGGTGGATTGTGCGGCCAGGTACTCCGGGTGCATTGGCCCGAGCGAGGTGCCGAGATTGACGGCCTTGCGCTGCGCTTCACCCAGCTGCTGGCGCAACAGGCCAAGTGTCTGCGAGTTGATGGCCTCGGGCAACGCACCGCGCTCGGCCTGCTGCCCGCGCACGCTGTCGAGCTGGTCAAGCTTGGCCTTGGCATCGGATGCGCGGGAGCGTGCGAAAGCGAGCTGGCTGTTCACGGCGGCAAGCTGCTCCTCTGTCACCAACTTGCCGCTGGCACCAACGATATTCTTCTGGTTCTTGTAGGCCTCGATCTTTTCCTCGGACGCACGGACGCTGTCGCGCAGCTCGTTGAGGCGCCCCGTCAGGTTGCTGCTGACCCGGCGGTTGACCTCCGAGCGCGCATTGGCCTGATCCTCCAAATACGCTGCCGCAAAGGCGTTTGACAGTCTGGCCGCCTTTTCCGGCGTCGAGGCCGAAACGGCGATATCGACGATAAAGGTGCGCTCGCCACGCTTGACCCAGAGATTGCGGCCGAGTTGTTCGACGATACGCTGCGTCCGGTCGCCGTCACCTGGCGTCGGAAACAGCCGGGAAAGGTATCCGCCTGTTCCGGAGTATTCCGGATCGCGCGCCAGGCCCTCGCGATCCACGATTCGCCGCAACATGTTGTTGGAGGAAATGATTCGCGACTGGCTCTCGATATAGGCTGTGGTAGAATCACTGTTCAGGTTGTTGGGCGAAACCTCGTTGACCAATGCGCGCAGCTCGCGCGGATCGATCAGCACCTGCGAGAAGGCCTGGTAGCGGTCCGACAATGTCAGGCTGTAGGCGACGGCTAATCCCGCAAACAGGATGGACAGCAGCACCGGCCACCACTTGCGCCGCCAGAGTGCTGCCGGGATTGCTGCAAGGCCAGTATCCGTCCCGGCCATGGACGGGCGGGACGTTTCCTGCATTGCGCTTTGGCGATCGTACTGGAACATGCAGACAAGCGGACCGATGCTGGCGATACAACTGCACTAAAAGCAGCAAATTCAGGTTGAATAATTACGTGCCTGATCCTGCCAAAAAGTTCCTAAGGTTTCGTTTACCATAAGTCGTGTTTCAGGCTCATGCGGCTGAATTTGCGCGGGAAAACGGCGCAATCAACCGATGCGGCGAAAATCATCGATCACGCGCATCATCGGCTTGGGGCGATAGTCGCTGTCGAGCGGCAGCGGACGATTCGGCAGCTTGTCGTTTCGCTTGAAATGTTCGGGAATCCAGCTGTAACGATCCGTGATACCCCAGGTGATGATGGTTTCGAGCCCTCCCGCACCGTTGAGTGCGTCAAGAAACACCTTCACATGCTTCGCGGCGACCTCGTCGCGCTCCTGCGGTGGACCGGGCAATCGCCAGTCTATGACGTCCAGTTCTGTCACATGCGTCTTGATGCCCAAAGCCTTGAGCTGCTTGACGAATTGCCCGATGCCATCACTGTCGATCGCCTGTTCTGCATAGAGATGCGCCTGAAAACCGATGGCGTGGATGGGGATCCTCTTGTCCTGCAGTCTGCGCACCAGCGCCAAAACATGCTGGCGGCGCAGGCTTTGCCGCTCGCCGGTATTTTCGAGATCATAATCGTTGTAGACGAGTTCTGCCTTCGGATCGGCCTGCGCTGCCGTGCTGAACGCGATGTCTATATGTTCAGGCCCCAGCAGTTTGTTCCAGATCGTGTCTCGCCATATCCCTTGTTTTGCCGGATCATGCGCGATTGCTTCGTTCACGACATCCCAGGACGGGATTTGTCCGCGATAGCGCGCAACGACTACCTCGACGTGCTTGCGAAGCTCACTTTCAGCTTCCTTGCGCGTTGCTAAGCCTTTCGTCCATCCTGGCATTCCGCCATACCAGCATAGTGCATGCCCACGCACATCCTTGCCGTTGTTTCTGGCGAAGCTTATGATCCGGTCCGCATCGCTGAAATTGAATTGCTCCCGCGTTGGCCTGAGCGCCTCCCATTTCAGATCATTCATCGGCACGATGATGTCGCAGTGCTTGACGAGGGCGTCGCGGTAGAGCGGATCCTCCAGAAAGTTCTCCTTCATCGCGGCCGCACCATAGCGGATGCGCTTCGGCTGGGCCGATGCGCCGCCAAGGGATGCTGCCAGCCCGGTTACTGCAAGGCCGGTCATTGTGGTGCGTCGCGACAGATCGAAAGTTTGCATCATCCCTCCGTGGATCAGCCATTTATACGCGATATGGCCCATAAACGGCAAAGCTTGCGTTCATTGAACCCTAACAGGATGACGCTATCGTGCCGGGTAATGCCCCTGCAGCGCAAAACCATTCTGGATTACCTGACGATCACCTCGGGTGTTTTCGGACGTCTGGTGATCTCCGTCGTCTATTTCCTCATTGTCGCCAATGTCCTGACCCTTGGTGAGTTCGGCATTTTTGCATCGGCTTCTGCTGTGGGACTCGTATTGTCCCGGCTCATGGCGTTCGGGTTCATTTCGCCAGTTTACCGCGTCGCCACTGTCAAGCCGCGCTTGCTGGGGGTGTATGTCGCGGGATTGTTTGCCTTCGCGGTGATTTCCCTGCCGTTTATCCTTGTTGCTGCGGTTGCTGTGCATGCACTGGTGTTCTCCGGACGTATTGAACTCGGCTGGTTCCTGGCGATCATTGCCTGCGAAGTTATTGGGTGGCGTGTGGTGGAGTATGTCGTGATCCAGTTGAACGGCTTGTCCCGGTTCGGACGCGCCGCGACGCTTGTGATCATCGGATCAGGAATCCGCACACTGGCGGCCATCGCGTTCTTCTTGCTGCCCTGGCGTGGGCTGGAAAGCTGGATTGTCTTCTATACCCTTGCAAACGCTGTCACTTTGGCTGTTGCATTGGTGACGTTCGCGCCCAGACTTCGCTTGCGCTTCGCCTGGCGACTGTATCCCCGCCGCATGCGCGATGCCGTTACGGCGGCGCTCTCAGAACTGACGTTCTATGTGCAGTCCGAACTCGACAAGCTGCTGGTCCTCACCATGGCGGGAGACCGGACGGCGGGGCTCTATGCCATCGCGATGCGGCTGATCGATCTGACGGCGGTGCCCATCCGCAGCTTCAACCAGATGCTGGTGCAGCGCATGATGCGGGATGGCGCGGTGATCGGCGGGTTCAGCCGCCGCGCAGTGATCGAGGGGTTGATCGCCATAGTCTCGACTGCAGGGATGCTGGCTTTCATCATCCTGCTCTGGATGCATCCAGGTCTTCTAGGCAGGAATGTCGAGCAGGTTGCACCTTATCTGCTGCTGATGCTGGCGATTCCGGCGCTGCGAAACCTCGTAGAGTACCAGGGCGAACTGCTTTATGCTCGTGAAAGGGTCGTTACGCGCGCTACACTGCTGGCTATTCTGGCCGTGCTTAAATTGTCGCTGATGACAGCTTTGCTCACACAGATTCGCGATTTCGAGGTCTGGGCACTGCAGCTGACCGGTGTGTTCCTGCTGGTCTATATAGTCTCGACCGCTGTAACCTACCGGGCGCTGGCGCGTCCGGAAAGATAGTCACGCAGCAGATCGGTTGATGTGCCGGTGAAGGATTGTACGCAGATTGCGATCTGCCGTGGCGAAAGCCTGTCAACGAAGGCTCGCAGGGATACTTCTGTAAGGGCATCTCCGCTCCAGTAGGTGAGGCTCAGAGGCTCTGGATCGGCGAAATGGCCGCTTCCTCCGACCACGCCATCCACATAGGCTCCGTAAATCTGGTATTCCGAGAACGTGCGCGAGCGACCAAGCGTTAACGCCAGTTCGCGTCCACTCAGTTGTTCAATACGTTCCAGCATCGCGAGGGCATGATCGCGCCGCCAGCTCACGAGATTGTTGATGTAGTCGGTAGCAGGCAGGGCAGGTGCCGGAAGGCCGAGCACGGACGCGGCATGACGAACCCAAAACGCGTGTTTCGCATATGTCGGATTGCGCGTGATGCCGTTCTGTCTGATGTAAAATCGGGTCAGCCCGTCCTGTATAAAGGCATCGATGCCGAAGGGGCGCACGAACACGCTGTCGCTATCGGCCATCACCATCACGTCTTCATCGATAAGACGGGCGATCAGCATCTTGCGGAGTTGCTGCACATGCCAGCCCGACATTGGCCAGACAGGGGGCATCGCGCTCCACCATATTCGACGATCTCCGCTGAATGGGCGCACCATCGACTTTAGCCATTTCGGCAACAGAATGCTGTCAGGAATCACCTGGCGACGCGGGCCTTCGAGGGGAGTAAACAGGGCCCGTTCGTGATCCGCCACAACGATGTAATGCATGAAATCGCAGGTCGCCATGCGATCCAGACTTTCGCACAGCAGCAGGCAGCGCTGATGATCTGCGGCATAGCTCGGCGTGATGATCGCCAGGCGGCCCGATATCATCAGGCAGCGTCCAGTCCCTGATTCGGCGTGTTGAAGCGAAACAGCCCCAGCCTTACGAGTGCAACGCGCAACAGAAACAGCGGAATACCGAGTACATAGCGTGCGAAAAGACGCCCCGGTTCCTGCCCCAGCCTGTAGAGCCATTCCAGCCGTATCTGGCGTATCCACAGCGGTGCACGGAGCACTTCCCCCGCGAGGAAATCAAAGAGCGCGCCAACACCGAAGGCAAGCGTAGCGAGTTCTCCAGAGATGTTGCTGGCGATCCATTCTTCTTGTCCCGGATTGCCCATCGCAACGAGCAGGATATCGACTGGATTGGCGCGGAGCTCACGGAGAAACGTGTCTGTTTCGGTGTCACTTGAATAGCCGTGCCTCACAGCGGTAATCTGGTGCTGTGGAGCGATGTCGGCCAGAATTGCGGCGGCCCTGTCCGCGACGCCCGGCTTGGCGCCAAAGAGCGCAACCCGCAGAGAGCGAACCTCGGCAACTAGCAGGGCCGGAACGAAATCCGTGCCGTTCAGGTTGGCCGCAAAGGAATTGCCGTGCAGCAACCTGGCCGCGATATCAACGCCGATACCATCGGCAAAAACAGTGAAATCCGCCAGAAGCGCCCTTATTGCGGGATCGTCCCAGGCCAGATTGGCTGTATGGGCGTTGCAGAAAGCAATTTTCATAGGCTGCCGGTATTGCACGGCCTGCAGCAGGTGACCGATGGCCTCGTCTCGCGACAGATTGCTGACCGAGATGCCGAAGATCGATTTGAGCCCCGCTCCAGCCGACCGAAGCGGCTCCGCGGCGATATGACCGCCCAATGACATTGTATGCCCCATCGCATATGCGATTTTTTTGTGTCAATCTCATAGCGAAAACGGGCCGCCAAAGCCAGTAACACTTGCGTCTATGCTTACCGCGCGTTGCTTTCGCGGTCGCATGTTTGAATTCATCATCACGGGCTGGCGCCGATGCGAAGGCTCGTTATAGTTTTGTGATGGAAATCGTGGAACTTGAGCGGCCTGGCCCCATACAGCAGACCACCGCAACACCGGATGATCTTGAGCGTGCTGTTGGCAGGCTTGCGCTTGTCGTGGGTGCAGAAAGTGGGCGCGATGCCATATCTGATCTGCATCAATCGGGGTGCGGACGGTTTCTCTTTCCCGCGCGGGCGAAACACGAGCCGCTCGAGGCCGTTGTCGTCAACACGGCTGGCGGCCTGACGGGCGGGGATCGTTTTGATATCAGGGTCAATGTGGGCACGGGCGGGCGGGCCGTGCTGGCCACACAGGCCTGCGAGAAAATCTACGCTTCTTCCGGTGCAACGGCGAAGCTTTCCACCGTTCTGAAAGTGCAAAACGACGCCAGATTGTGCTGGCTGCCGCAGGAAACGATCCTGTTCGATCATTCCGTGCTGGAGCGTTCGCTCACTATCGATATGGCGGGCAGAGCTAATGTGCTGGCGGGGGAGGCAATCCTGCTGGGACGGCAAGCTATGGGCGAGGAACTGACCACGGCACGTTTTCGGGATCGCTGGCGCATTCGCCGGGACGGGCGGCTTGTCTTCGCGGAAGAAAGCGCCATCGGCGGCGCGCGGGGCGACTGGCCAGCGGTGCGTGGCTCACGCGCGCTGCTGGGTGAAACCACGACAGCTTTGGCAACAATCGTGCATGCCTGTCACGGCGTTGAAAGCAGGCTTGATTCCGTGCGGGCCATCATGGAAAGCACGGGGATTGACGGCGGCGCTTCGGCGTTCGACGGTCTGCTGGTGATGCGGATGGTGGCACCGTCCGGTCTCGTCCTGCGCAAGACCATGCTACCGCTGCTGGAGCATTGCTTGGACGGGCGGTTGCCAAGGGTGTGGATGACATGAACTTTCAAGGACTTGAACGATGAACCTCACGCCACGCGAGAAAGATAAGCTGCTGATCTCAATGGCGGCAATGGTGGCGCGCCGCAGGCTGGAGCGTGGCGTGAAGCTGAACTATCCCGAGGCTATCGCACTGATCACGGATTTCGTGGTGGAAGGCGCGCGGGACGGGCGGACAGTGGCGGACCTGATGCAGGCCGGTGCGAAGGTGATCAAGAAAGCGCAGGTGATGGAGGGTATCGCCGACATGATCAGCGACGTGCAGGTGGAGGCGACGTTCCCCGACGGAACGAAGCTGGTCACAGTGCATGATCCGATACGGTAGGTGGTGATGGACGCGCTGCACGGGATTGGTGCGTCCTTCGAGATGGCGCTGTCGCGCCTCCTCAGGATGAGGGAGATTGGTGATATGCAGCACCCAAATCTCCTCATCCTGAGGAGTCGCAAAGCGGCGTCTCAAAGGACGCACAGCATCACGGCAGCGCTGCTTTTCCTCGCTCTGACCACCCCGGCATTCACTCACCCAGGTCATTCCCCTGTGGAAGACCGCTCCACCGAAAACCGCGACTACTGGATCGAACGCGGGGCGCAGATCCATGGCGGCTTCGGCTCGCTGATCGCGCTGGGCATCCGCATCGGTGATGATGCTATGCGGGTGCTTGAAGCAGAGCGACGCGAACTGGATGTGAGTTACACTTCCGGCAAATCAGCGCCATGTCCTTGTGTCGCCGACGGCATCATGGTGGTGACGATGGCATCGCCGGGGCAGGGGACACTGCGGGTGGCAGTGGAGCTTGCGGAGAATGGCGTGTTCGGTCGCGTGGTCTTCCGTCACCGCAAGACCGGCAAGATGGCCGAGTTCATCATCCCCGACAGCGTGCAGCCGCTGATGCAGGCTGCGAATGCGCAAACCCCTGATATCCGCTGGGCGATGGTGATGGATGCGCCGGAAGCCGCTTTGTTCACGCGCCGCATGATCGATAAATAGGAGAGCCAGATGGCAGGAAAGATGAAAACCAGCACCGGCGGGCTCGTGCCGGGCGAGATCATCCCGGCGGAGGGCGATATCGAGATCAACGCAGGCGCGCCTACCAAGATGATCACTGTGGCCAACACCGGCGACCGGCCCATCCAAGTGGGCAGCCACTATCATTTCTTCGAGACCAACGAAGGATTGAGCTTCGACCGGCAGACAGCGCGCGGCATGCGGCTCGATATCGCGTCGGGCACGGCGGTGCGGTTCGAGCCGGGGCAATCGCGCGAGGTGCGGCTGGTGCCGCTGCGCGGGGCGCGTAAGGCGTATGGGTTCCGGGGCGATGTGATGGGGGCGTTGTGAATTGAAATCGTCGCTTCCTAAGGATGATACCGAGAAACAGCTGTGGCGTGAACAGCGCTTGCTTGTGCGTGACATTCTTTGGCAATTCTGGGATCCGATCGGAGTTTCGGCTTTCGATGAGTGGCCAAAGGACGAGTATGATCGGTATGTTGGAGACGTTGTGACAATGCTGCGGCATGGCCAGACTGCGCAGCAGATCGCTCAGTATCTTCATCAGACTGAGACTGAACATATCGGAATGGCAGGCGACAAAGCCCGTGCAGCTTCCGTTGCGCAAATGTTGATAAGCCTAAACGTCGGAGCCTGACCCATGCCCACCCGTATCCCCCGCGCCGCCTATGCCGCCATGTTCGGCCCCACCACGGGGGACCGTGTGCGGCTCGCCGACACCGATCTCATCGTCGAGGTCGAGAAGGATTTCACCATCTACGGCGAGGAGGTGAAGTTTGGCGGTGGCAAGACCATCCGCGACGGCATGGGGCAGGGGCAGGCGACGCGGGCGGAAGGCGCGGTTGATACCGTCATCACCAATGTGCTGATCATCGACCACTGGGGCATCGTGAAGGCCGATGTGGGCCTGAAAGGCGGGCGCATCGTTGGCATCGGCAAGGCGGGCAATCCGGATACGCAGCCGGGCGTCGATATCATCATCGGGCCGGGCACGGATGCCATCGCGGGCGAGGGCAAGATCCTCACGGCGGGCGGCATCGACACGCATATCCATTACATCTGCCCGCAGCAGATCGACAATGCGTTGATGTCCGGCGTCACCACCATGCTGGGCGGCGGCACGGGGCCGTCCACCGGCACCAACGCCACGACCTGCACGCCTGGCCCCTGGCATCTCGAACGCATGATCCAGGCGGCGGAAGCCTTTCCCATGAACCTCTCCTTCGCGGCCAAGGGCAACGCGGCGCTGCCCGGCGCGCTGATCGAGCAGATCGAGGCCGGTGCGTCCTGCATGAAATTGCACGAGGACTGGGGCACCACGCCTGCGGCCATCGACAACTGCCTGTCGGTCGCGGACGACTACGACGTGCAGGTGATGATCCACACGGACACGCTGAACGAGAGTGGCTTTGTCGATGACACGCTTCGCGCCTTCAAGGGCCGCACCATCCATGCTTTCCATACAGAGGGTGCGGGCGGCGGCCATGCGCCTGATATCATCAAGGTCGCGGGCTACAAGAACGTCATCCCGTCCTCCACCAATCCCACGATGCCCTACACTGTGAACACGCTGGAGGAGCATCTCGATATGCTGATGGTCTGCCACCATCTCGACAGCTCCATCCCCGAGGACATCGCCTTCGCTGAAAGCCGCATCAGGAAAGAAACCATCGCGGCGGAGGACGTGCTGCACGACATGGGTGCGCTCTCCATCATGGCATCGGACAGCCAGGCCATGGGCCGCGTGGGCGAGGTGATCATCCGCACGCTGCAGACCGCGCACAAGATGAAGGGTCAGCGCGGCAAGCTGGACGGCGACACGCCTGGCGCGGACAATTTCCGGGTCAAGCGCTACATGGCCAAGGTTACGATCAACCCTGCGATCGCGCATGGGCTGTCGGCGCATATCGGCTCGGTCGAGGTGGGCAAGCTGGCGGACCTTTGCCTGTGGTCACCCGCCTTTTTCGGCGTAAAGCCCGATATGGTGATCAAGATGGGCACCATCGCCGCCGCCCTGATGGGAGATGCCAACGCCTCCATCCCCACGCCGCAGCCCGTGCATTACCGCCCGATGTTCGGGGCGTTCGGCAAGTCTCTCACGCGCTCATCCGTGGTGTTCGTGTCGGAAGCGTCGCTGGCCAAGGGCATTGCGGGGACATACGGCACGGACAAGCTGATGCTGCCGGTGAAGAACACGCGCGGAGGGATTTCCAAGGCGTCGATGGTGCATAACTCTGCGTGTCCGGATATCGAGGTCAATCCGGAGACCTATGAGGTGCGGGCGGACGGGGAATTGCTGACGTGCAAGCCTGCGAGCGTGTTGCCGATGGCGCAGAGGTATTTTCTGTTTTGAGGATGGCTAACGCCATGAAAATAATCAGAAATCTAGTCATTTTTCTGTTGTTTTTCTGCCCGCAAATTGCCGTGGGGCAGACAATGAAATTTTCGCAAGGAGGAAATGATGTTCGATTCTGTTTGGAGCCTTGTTCCTTCATTCAAGCAACAGGCTCAATTACAGATGCAACGCCCGGTGATTTTGAATTGTTTCTTAAAGAAAATCCCTATGCTGGGCGTAGAGTTCGATTGCATTCTCCGGGTGGCTCGTTGTCTGCTGGTTTGAAGTTAGGCGAGCTATTCCGCAGATTGGAAGTTACGACGGAAGTCGGTCTCGATGAGCCTGATCCAACGATGGTCGGCGTAGCAGGCGCTGCTGCAACAAGGCGAAAACCTGGAACCTGTGCATCGTCCTGCGCCTACGCATTCCTTGGCGGCATCAAGCGCGTGATTGAGGAGGGTGATAAGTTCGGCGTCCATCGCTTTTATAGGGAGTCAGCGCTCACCGCACCTAGCCAAAAACTCTTCTCTGGTGAGGACTTGGATTCAACTCAGCGTATGACGGCAGCGCTTGTTCTGTACATGGTCAAAGTCGGCGCAGACGCGCGTTTGATCGCGTTCGCAGATGAGGCTTCACCAGAAAGTATGCGATGGCTTTCCGTAGCGGAAGCGACAGAGTTGCGCGTCCGATTTGACCCCCGGCGATGGTCGTCGTGGCGGATTGAGCCATACCGCGGTGGGGTGATCGCAATGTCGGAAACTGGCGATGGAGACTTCCGCGTCGTTGCTTCCTGCACACGCAAACGTGGGCCACAGGTCGTGCTGACCAGCAAGCGCTCTAGCCATGGAGAATGGTTTGAGCAGTGCCGCAATGTTGGATTTGAGAATTATCACATCATTTTCGGGGAGAAGGTTGCGTTTGACCGGACTGAGGTCATCCGTTTTGACACCGGTGGTGGTAGTATCCGATTTCGACTGCCGACAGCGCGACCTGCCTTAAAATCACCCGAGATATTTGCTCATTCAACAAATTATCCAACAATGTGTTCAACTTATGCGTTTAGCGGAACTATTGAGAATTTCGCGCCTTCTGTCCAAGCTGCAATGAAAAATTGCTTTAATGATTGAAGAAATTGTTTCTTTAATATTTGGGATAAACTGAAGTATCATATTCCATCCTACGCCTCCACATACTCCACCACACTCACTGCCTTGGGCACCTCCAGCCCATCCTCGCGCATCCCGTCGATATGAAACCGGATCGCCTCGCGGACTTCGTGCTCAACCTCCGCTACGGAGTCCCCAGTCGCGATGCAACCCGGCAGATCGGGCACGTAAGCCGAATAGTTGCTCCCGGCCTTCTCGATGACGATGACGTAGCGCATGATGTGAAGATGGCAGAGGCTCTGGCGCTCGGCAAGTCGGGCATCTTTCCTTCTCCCCTTGCGGGAGAAGGGGGCCTTTGCGTGAGCAAAGGTCGGATGAGGGGTATGGCGACAGCCATCCCCCGGCTCCGCTTGCACGACGGTTGCAGGATTGCTTCGCAAGACCCCTCATCCGTCATCGCTGCCGCGACGCCACCTTCTCCCGCAAGGGGAGAAGGATTCGGCATCCTTCCTTTTCCCCGTGCGGGAGAAGGTGGCCTTTGCGTCAGCAAAGGTCGGGTGAGGGGAATTCCGAAGGAAGCCTTGCGATATCAGCGGCGCTTCTGGTCCCGCAGGATTGCTTCGCAAGACCCCTCATCCGTCATCCCTGACGGGATGACACCTTCTCCCGCAAGGGGAGAAGGGGGAGTATAGTTGGCTGATGCCGCACCGCGAACGAAACATCCACGCTGTCACCATCGCCCACGAACAGCGGGAGGCTCCGTCCCACGCCGAGGCGCTGCTCTGGACCACGCTCCGCAATCACGGTCTCGGCGTCAAGTTTCGGCGGCAGGTGCCGATTGGGCGCTATGTCGTTGATTTCATTTGCATCCATAAGCGGCTGATTGTGGAGAGTGATGGACCCTCCCATCGCGAGCCGGAGCAGATAGCGCATGATCGGGTGCGGGATGTTTGGCTGCGCTCGCAGGGGTTCATTGTTTTGCGACTGCCGGATGATCTTGTTGTCGGGGCGACGGAGATTACTGTGCAGCGGATTCGGCAGGCTCTGGCATCTGCGCCATGATGGCTTCGCCAGCCCCCTCATCCGACCCTCGCTGACGCGAGGGCCACCTTCTCCCGCAGGGGGAGAAGGAAGTCAGGCAAGCCGCCGTCTCGCCCCGTCCATCACATACCGCAGCTGATCCATCGCCACGCCGGTGCCTTGCAGCATCGCCGCCGCGCTTTCGCTTTCTCCCGCTTCCTGCGAGAGTTTTGCCACCAGCGCGTCGCCCTTGGCGTCAATCTCGTCGAGCTCCGCCACTGATCCCGCCCCGCGCGCTTTCGTCGTCAGCTCTGCCAGTTCCTCCAGCATCCGGCTCGCCTCGCTCTGTTGCTTGCCCTGCATCCAGGCGAAGAGGCCGGTGAGGGCGGAGCCCAGAATGGACAGCACGCCGAAGCCCGTCAGTACCGGTTCGCTGTAGCGGTCGAACAGCGTCTTGCTCTCGCCCTCGAAATGCGCCGTCGCGCCGGGATGCACGGGGATGCGGGATTCGCTGTCGCCGTCGGGTGCTTCCGCCGCGAAAGCTTGCGGCAGTTGGCGGCCCACCCGCGAGCGCAGGTCCATGATCGTTTTGGCGATGCGGCCCGCCAGATCCTCCGACATGTCGGTCCGCGCCATGGTGAGGTAACTCACGGCAATCGTGTCGGCCTCTTCCTCCGGCCTGCCGGTGCCGAGCGCACCTGCCGGGATATCGAAGGTTTCCACGCCCACCACGCGGTTGGCGATGGCTTGCGCCTCGTCGATTCCGATTAGTTTCACGCCGCCGGGTACCTTGCGGTTCAGCTTCAGCACGATCTCGGTGAGAATGGGCGCGGTGAGCTGCGCGACGATGGCTATGGCGTCGAGCTTGTTGGTCGCCATGAGATCCGCGGCTTCAAGCCCCTCGATCTGGGTGACCGTGGCATCCGCCTCCTTAATGTCGGCGACTTCCAGCACCTTGCGTACCAATGGCACGTTGGGATCGGTCCAGCGCACGACGCCGATGCGTTTGCCCTTGAGATCGGACAGCCCGGTGATGTTGCCGCGCTTTTGCGGCACCAGCAGCACCAGCGCGCGCTTCGTGTTGATGATGAGGGTCTGACCACTGGGTGGCAGTTCAAGATCACTGCGGACGATGGCGAGGTCCGTCTTGCGGGTTTCCAGCAGCTTGCCGCTCTCTTCCGCGCCTGAGGACTTCAATATCGTGAAGCGGATCGGGCTGCGAGCCTCCGTCGCCGCCTTGCTGAGTGCTGTGGCAAAGCGGTTGGTTTCGCTGCCGTCCTTGCCTGCCACCAGCGTGACGACACGCGGCAGCGACAGCCAGTACCAGGCACCCACCGATCCTGCGATCAGTGCGAGAGCAAGAGCTATGAGAATGAGTACAGGGCGCAAAGGCACTCCAGCAGGTTATTCGGACAGGGCACCGTAGCGTGTCGCGGGCGAGGGTAGAAGCTCACCGTCTCACCCCCTCCACCACGCTCCTGAAGTGATCCAGCGCCAGCGCGGCGCTTTCGATAAGCGCATCCGATACGTCGCCGTCCTGCCTGAGCTGGGCGAGACTGGCAACAATGACATCGCCGCGCGCTTCAATCTTTTGCAACTCGTCGGGTGACGCTGCGCGTGCGGATGATGTGAGTGTCACAACCTCGTCGATCAGCCCCATGCCTTCGCCTCGCCGCTTGCGGCTGGCCCAGGCGACGAAAGCGAACAACCCTGAACCGAGGATCGAGGCTCCCCACAGGCCGGTGAAGAGCATTTCACCATAGCGCTCGTAGAACGTCTTCGATTCACCATCGAAATAGGCCATTGCACCAGGATGGACAGGCAATCGTGCGCCTGCCTTTCCATCCGGGGGCTCGGCCGTGAAGGCGATGGGGATGGTGCGGTTCAGGCGTGTGCGCAAATCATAGAGCGATTTTGCGACATTGCCCGCAAGGTCCTCTGACATCGTGGCGCGCCCTACCGTGCGGTAGGTGATCGCCACGGTGGCAACTTCCTCCGCAGGGCGCTTGGCACCGAATGCCCCGGCGGGAATTTCCGCGATCTCGACGCCGTTGACGCGGTTGGCGATGGCTTGCGCCTCGTCCAGCGGCACGATGCGCAGGCCACCGGGCAAGCGTTTGGCGATCTCCGGCACCAGAGCCGTGAAAGTGGGAGCGGACGGTACGACAATGGCGATCGCGGCATCCACTTTGCCGCTACCCAGTAGTTCCGGAAGGTCCTGCAATTCCGCTTCGACGAGGGTTGCGTCCTTCTCGCCGATATCGGCCACCGCCAGCATGCGGCGCACCAGCGGCAGGTTAGGATCGGTCACCTTCACCACAGCGATGCGCTTGCCCTTGAGGTCGTCAAACTTGCGAATGCCGCCGCGTGCGCGTTGCGGGGCCATCACCACAACGATACGCTTGGTGTTGACGAGAATGGACTGGCCGTTGGCGGGAAGATCGTAATCGCTGCGGATGATCGCAAGATCAATCTTGCCAGTCTCCATCAGGCGGGCGCTGGCCTCCGCACCTTCCGTGGTGACGATCTTGAGGCGGATTCTATCCCGTGCGTCGATTCCGGCTTGTGCCAATGCTTCGGCATAGCGGTGCGTTTCAAGCCCCGCCGGACCGACAGCCAAGGTTAGCGTGCGCGGCAACCGCGACACGAAATACACGCCGAAACTCACACCGATAAGTGCGAGCATGACGGCCAGAACGGGTAAAATCAAAGGACGGCGCATGATCGATATGATCTCTACGTCGCCTTGAGCTATGCGGGAAGCAAAAGCCCGCGTTCACGTTAACTGGTGAAGGCAGTTACCAGGCTATGCCGAAGGCACCTGGCAGCAAACGCTGCTGTGGTGAGCCTGTCGGGACAATCGAATCGGCCGGGCGGAACGGCGTCAGGCCGCGCGAATAGTTCTGATAAACCCCGGGCGGCACCGATGTACCGGCATCAAGATACGAGCGCGGTTTCACCTTGACCACCATTTCGCGCGATTTTTTGCGGGAAGTCGCCGCCTCTGCCGCGCTATACGAGGCCGTGAGGGCAATGCTGACGGCGGTGAAGGCAATGAAAAGGCGCATGTCTAAACTCCAGTTCTGTTAGTACGGTAAGGGGCGTAAAGGCTGACGTAAAGTCGCAAAACCGTGATTCAGCGCTTCGGCTTCTGGCCAATGCTGCCAGTCATCTCGCCGCGTATGTCGGGAGCCTTGCCATCGGCATCCAGCCAGGTCGGCTTTCGTCCTGCGCTGGCCGTCTTACTAGGGCAGGGGCGGCGGCGCTGCTCAGCCTCGGTAAAGATATTGCGCAATTCCTTGTCGTTACCCGCTTTCAGCAATGACAGCCGGTCGATGAAACACGAAACCACCGGGCGCTCCACGGCCATGCCCTGCGGCGCGCAATACCAGCCTGCAAGACCAACTGGACCGATTGATCGGAAGGCGAGACATGATTGATGACGCCCGTCGTTGTCGGTGAAAGTCATGTCTGCTGCTTCGATCTCGCCAAACTTAGTCGGCAGTTTGTCCGGTGTTCCGGCCCGGGCTACCGCCATGCCGCGCTCCGCTTGCTGGCGGGTCATGTCGATGAAAAGCGAAGGCGCTATGGCATCGTTCTGGCTGCGACGCAGGATCACGCGGGCTTCAGGCAGATCGGCAGTTGCATTCTCGAAGGTCAATGCATCCTCGCGGTCGCCTGCGGCGTTGCTGCGAGACATGTATTGCGCAGGCGTGCGGCTGAACTGCGGAGCCTGCAGCGTGAGGATCTCCACCGGTTTGCGGCTGACCTGCCACGCCATCGGTGCAGGCACACGTGCCGTCTCGGAAATGGTGCCGACAATGACAGGATCACCGATTACCAGTTGTGGGGCAGAGTCGGATATAGCCAGCATCGCCGCCAGAGACAGCACGGCACCAGCAGCGCCAAGCGCGAGACTGTGCATGTGCGTAACCGCGAAGTCTTCGGCGCGGTGCAGCGCGCCCATAGAGGCGACTGCCACAGGCTGCAGCCGCAGTGTGACCACATCCTCAATACCACGTTCAACACTACGCATGATGCCACAACCCATTCAAGCAGCGGGACTCATGGCGTTTCGACTTGCCGGATCCCGTCTGATCCGTTCAATTTGAGCGAAGAGCACAACACAATCGTTACCGTGACGGCGCGAACTTGAAGCGTGGTGAACGTGGGGTTGAGCAGCAGGGTTAACGGGCGGTGCCGATGGCAGATGGCGCGGCCAAATTCATCTGAATGGCGATGTCCTCGAACATGGTGATGTTGTCGCCTGCCATGCCATCCATGGACGACATGCGGGCGATGACGCGGGCGGTAACGCTCTCTTCGACCGTGTCTTCCGCATAGGCATAGTGGATCAATGCGCGCTGGCCATCGCGGTGGCAGCGTCCCTCGATCTGCTGGAGCTGGATAGCGCTGTGGCGCATATCGTGGATGATCAGCGCGCGGGGGCGCTCGCCGCCCGGCATTTCGCGCTCATGCAGCGAAATCGACTCGGTCACTGTGAAAATCACGACATCCAGCTTGCCCGTCTGGAAGGCGATGCGGCTGTTCTCGTTGGCCTCAGCCGATTGCTCGCCGTTGATGATACCTGTGCGATAACCGCGCCCGGTCAGCATTGTGGCGAGTGCAGCGCTGGTTTCCAGAAACGCCACGGAAATCGCGATCTGCTCGCTATTTTCGAGCAATGTCTCGGCATAATCGGCGGTTCCGGGCACACGCAACAGGCTGGCCTTCTGCCGGAAGCGCAGTTCCGCCACGCGTCCCGAGGGCGTCCGGGTGCTTCCGCCGAGCAGGCCGAGTTCCGTGCGGAAGGCTTTCCACGATGTCTCGTAGAGCTTGCGGGATGGTGCATCAAGTGCCACGGGGGCGAGCTCCCTCTGCACCTCCGGCCAGCCCGCGATATCGCCTGGGCGGCGGCGCAGACCGATGGCGTTGTCGCCTTTGTAGAGCAGATTCGCCATGAGATTGCGGTCGCGCTCATTTGGATTCCACGACCAGTTCTTCCAGCGCCCGCGCGCCTTGCCGATGCCAAGCTGCTTCATCAGCATCCGGAAGCCATCGAGGCTATTGGTCTGCAAACCCGCTGCGAAGCCCAGCAGACGTCCGAGATAGGACAATTCATGCGGAGCCTGTCCTGCCGTTGCACTCATGTAGATTGCGAACGTGGCAGCATCCGCCATCTGGCGGCAGGAGAGACCTTGCTGAGAGTTTGGGTTGCGGATGCGGTGGCTCTCGTCAAACACAGTGATCGGCCAGACGTTCTTGGGCCTGCCGTGCTTCGCCAACTCATTGTTTTTCGCCCGCACCGAGCGACGCTTGCTGTCAGCGGGCGGTGCCAGTAGCGATTTCGTGCGTTCGTAGTTGAGGATCGTCACACGTTTGGTATGCGGCCCGGAATGCGCAATCGTGCGCCGCCATTGCGGCATGCCGCCCTTGGGGCAGATGATCAGCACGTCCTCTTCTGGCATCGCAAGGATGGCGAGCCAGACCGAGAGCGTCTTGCCCAGACCGGTCAGGTCACCGAGTAGAAATCCGGGTTTACCCTCCGCACGCGCGGCCACGATCCTCTCACGCGCCTCGTTCTGGTGGGGGCGTGGGTGGAAGAGAAAATCAGGTGTGAAATCCGGGTCTTGTCCGATGATCACGCCGTGGACCTGCGCGAAGCGAGCAAGGCCACGAGCGCCAGCGCTGCGGGGAGTGCCTGAATGAACAGGATCGAGGTTTTCGCTGTAAGAGCCCCGAAGACACCTGCGACGATGACGCAGCCGAGAAAGAACACTTTAAGGGCAAAACCATCATCCCCCTTCGACAATCCCCACAGAAGACCTGCAGCGAGAAAGCCGTTGTAGAGACCCTGATTGGCCGCCAGCACTTTCGAGGCTTGCGCGAATTCCGACGTCATGCCGAAGGCTTTGAGTGCATAGGGGCTGGTCCAGAAGAACATCTCGAGCACGAGGAAGCCGATATGCAAGGCCAGGACGAAGGCGATGAGGGCGGTGGCTATCTTCTTCACGTAGCCTCTCTTGATGACTGAATCACCGCGTAAACTGCCGGTACTTCACCCGCTTCGGTTCCACGCTGTCCGCGCCCAGCCGCCGCTTCTTGTCCTCAAGATAATCCGAGAACGAGCCCTCGAACCATTCCACATGGCTGTCGCCTTCGAACGCCAGGATATGCGTGGCGATGCGGTCGAGGAACCAGCGGTCATGGCTGATGATGACGGCGCAGCCCGCATAATCCTCGATGGCTTCTTCCAGCAGGCGGAGCGTATCGACATCGAGGTCGTTGGTGGGCTCGTCGAGGAGGAGCACGTTTGCGCCCTTCTGCAGCATCTTGGCCAAGTGCACTCGGTTGCGCTCGCCGCCTGACAGCATGCCAACCTTCTTCTGCTGGTCGCCGCCCTTGAAGTTGAAGGTGGAGGTGTAGGCGCGGGAGTTCACCTCGCGCTTGCCCAGATAGATGATGTCGTTGCCGCCCGAGATTTCGCCCCAGACCGTCTGCTTGTCGTCGAGGCTGTCACGGCTTTGGTCGACATAGCCGAGAGAGACCGACTCGCCGATCTTGATCTCGCCCTTGTCGGGCTTTTCTGCGCCGGTGATCATGCGGAAGAGGGTGGTCTTGCCCGCACCGTTGGCTCCGATGATGCCGACAATGCCGCCGGGCGGCAGCTTGAATGTCAGGTCATCGATCAAGAGCTTGTCGCCGTAAGCCTTCGAGAGATTGGTGAAATCGATGACATTCGCGCCAAGCCGCTCGGCGATGGGAATGCTGATCACGGTCGGGTCCACCACCTTGCTGTTGGCGGCTGCAACGAGTTCTTCATAGCGTTGGATGCGGGCTTTGTTCTTGGCCTGCCGCGCTTTAGGCGATGAGGACGCCCAGACGCTCTCGCGCTCGATGGTCTTCTGCAGCGCCTTGTCCTCGCGACCCTCCTGTTCCAATCGCTTCTGCTTCTGCTTCAGCCAGGCGGAATAGTTGCCCTCGTAGGGAATGCCCTTGCCGCGGTCGAGCTCGAGGATCCAGCCTGTGACATTGTCGAGGAAGTAGCGGTCATGGGTTACGATCAGGATCGCCCCGGCGTATTCACGCAGGTGGTTTTCCAGCCAGTTCACGGTTTCGGCGTCGAGATGGTTGGTGGGCTCGTCGAGCAGCAGCAGTTCGGGTGCTTCCAGCAGCAGCTTGCACAGGGCGACACGGCGCTTCTCGCCGCCGGAGAGATTGTCGACCTTCCAGTCGTCTGGCGGGCAGCGCAGTGCGTCCATGGCCTGCTCCACCTTGCTGTCGAGATCCCAGAGGTTCTGGGCGTCGATGATGTCCTGGAGTTTCGCGCCTTCTTCCGCCGTTTCGTCCGTGTAGTTCATCATCAACTCGTTATAACGGTCGAGAATGGCTTTCTGTTTGGCGACGCCCAGCATCACGTTGCCGCGTACATCAAGGCTGGTGTCGAGATGCGGCTCCTGCGGCAGATAGCCGACCCTGGCCCCGTCCGCGACCCAGGCCTCGCCGTTATACTCCTTGTCCATCCCCGCCATGATCTTGAGCAGGGTGGATTTGCCCGAGCCGTTGACGCCCAGGACGCCGATCTTGGCATCGGGATAGAACTGCAGGTGAATGTTGTTCAGCACCTGCTTGCCGCCGGGCCAGGTCTTGGACAGGCCCTGCATGAAATAGACGAACTGACGACCGTTCATGGGTTTTGTTTCTCGTGCGATACCGAATGGATATGATGGGGTGCGAGGTAGCAACCACCGGGCGGAAGGGCAAGCGTTGAGATGGCTTCCTTTTTTCACAAGAGCCCGAGGAAGCCCGTAGCGATGCTAACTTGACAGCGCCTCACGCGCCACCGACCTTGCCATCACAAGAAGACAAGAAACCGGCCGGGAGCGATGACAGCGCGTGCAAGTGAGTTTGCCGAACTTTATCGGCGCATGAAAATCATCCGTGTCTTCGAGGACACCTGTGTTGCGGCCCAGAAATCGGGCGAAATTCCAGGGTATATTCATTCCTCTGCGGGGCAGGAGGCCGTGCCGGTTGGCGTCTGCTCCGTCTTGAGAAATGACGACCGAATTACTTCCACCCATCGCGGCCATGGCCATGGCCTCGCCAAGGGCGCTGACCTCGACGGCATGATGGCGGAGCTCTATGGCCGCGCCAGCGGGCTCTGCGGCGGCAAGGGTGGCTCCATGCATGTCGCGGATTTTTCCGTGGGCATGCTGGGTGCCAATGGTATTGTTGCTGGCGGGATTCCCATCGCTGTTGGTGCAGCACAGGGCCTAGGCATTCTGGGTTCGGATGCGGTGGTAGCCTGCTTCTTCGGCGATGGTGCAGTGAATCGCGGACCCTTTCTGGAGGGGCTGAACTGGGCGGCGATTTATCAGCTGCCCGTGCTGTTCGTCTGCGAGGACAATACCTTTTCAGCTTTCACGCACAGCCGGACAACGACAGCCGGACCGGGACCATTGGCGCGCGCCGAAGCCTGCGGTGTCAATGGCGAGCGCGTGGATGGCAACGATCTCGCTGCGATCCGCAAAGCTGCGGCGCGCATGGTGGCCGAGATGCGCGCTGGTGGCGGCCCGCGGTTCCTGTGGTGCAAGACCTACCGGTTCAGCGGACACGTTTCGGTTGATCCGGCGGCATACCGGGAGCAATCCGATCTCGATGCGGCGATGCAGCGCGATCCGTTGTTGGTGACGCGGCAGCATCTGTTGGCGCTTGGCATGACGGTGGCGGCTGTCGATGCCATCGATGCTGATGCAACGGCTGCGGTAGAACGGGCGCAGGAACTCGCAAGGCACGCCGCGCCACCTCTGCCCGCTGAAGCTTTCCGTGATGTGCAGGATGCCGATATGCCCTTCGCCGGAGTGTCGCGATGAATACGCTCACGATGGGGGAAGTCGCGGCTCGGACTCTGGCCGACGAAATGCGCCGCGATGAGCGCATATGGATTCTGGGCGAGGATGTGCAATTCGGTGGCATTTTCCAGCAATACAAGGGTCTTTATCAGGAATTTGGGGCAAAGCGCGTGGTCAACACGCCGATTGCAGAATCAACGATCATGGGCGCGGGCCTCGGTGCAGCACTTGTCGGAACGCGACCCGTTATCGAGATGCGCATCGCGGATTTCGTCATGCCGGCAATCGATGAACTGGTGAACCAGATCGCCAAGGTGCGTTACATGTTTGGCGGACAGGGCAGGGCGAGTGTCGTCGTGCGCATGCCGCACGGCTTGCACCCCGGTTCCGCCGCGCAACACAGCCAGGTGATCGAAAGCTGGTTTGTGAATGTGCCAGGACTCGTTGTGGTTGCGCCGTCCAATGCGCTTGACCTTGCAGGCCTTTTGCGCAGCGCGGTACGCTGTGACGATCCCGTGGTGTTTTTCGAGCCCAAGAGTTTCTTCAAACAGATCGTCGATATGCCGGATGAGTGGCCAGCCATTCCGTTCGGCAAGGCGCGTCAGGTTATGGCCGGAGATGATATAACCATCGTGTCCTGGGCGCAGGCAATGCCTGTGGCCGAGGCTGCCGCCATGCAGCTGAAGGAACAGGGCAGGGGCGTCGATCTTTTCGATCTGCGCAGCCTCTGGCCATGGGACGAGGCGGCTGTGCTGGCTTCTGTCAACCGGACGAAGCGACTGGTGGTGGTGCAGGAAGGGGTTGGCGCATCCGGCTTTGCGGCGGAGGTGGTTTCCACCGTTGCAGAGAAAGCGGAAGATATCAAAGGTATCCGTCGCGTGGCCTCGCCGCGGATTCCCGTCCCGTTTGCGCCACAGCTTGAGGCCGCATGCTTCATCACGCCGAAGATGGTGACGAGGGCGGCGAACGAACTTTTGTCGCGATGATCCGTTTTCCGTTGCGACTCTTGTGATCTTCGGATTTTATGTAACCAAAGCCCCTCGAAAATAACGGGCAATCTCTCGGGAGGAGATCAGTATGACAGTTCCATTCTCACGCCGCACAGTGCTTCTTGGTGCAGCAGCTTCTGGCATTACGATGCCATGGGTGTCGAAGGCGCAGAGTCTGAAGACCGAATACAAGGTCTCGGTCGTTGGCAACCGCCCGATCTCTATGGCTGAGGGAGCATTCCGCTGGTCAGAGATCGTCGCGCAGAAGAGCGGTGGTCGCATCAACATGAAGGTCTATCCAGGCTCTGCCCTTGTCGGCGGCGACCAAACGCGCGAGCTGGTCGCGATGCGTCAGGATGTCATCGACATGACGGTGTCCTCGACGATCAACCTGTCGCCACAGGTGAAGGAACTGACGCTGTTTTCGATGCCTTTCCTGATGCCGGATCACAAGGCGTTTGATGCCATCATCAATGGACCTGTCGGGCAGGATCTGTTCAAGATTCTGGCGACGCGAGACGTGATGCCGCTGGCCTGGGGTGAGAACGGTTTCCGCGAAATTTCCAATTCGAAGAAAGCGATCCGCACCCCGGATGATCTGAAGGGCCTGAAGATCCGATTCGCTGCCGGGGCTATCTTCTCCGATATCTACACCGCGATGGGCGCAAACCCCGTGCAGATGTCCTTTGCCGATCTCCAGCCCGCTCTCTCCAGCGGTGCCATCGACGGGCAAGAGAATCCGGTGAACCTATTCCTGGGCCTCAAGATGGACACACTGGCGCAAAAGCACCTCACAGTTTGGAATTACTGTGCCGATGCCGCGATCTATCACGTGGCCAAGCCGATCTGGGAAAGCTTCTCGGCTGCCGACAAGGAACTGGTGGCTGCCGCTGCGAAAGAAGCAGCAACCGAAAATATCCGCGCGTCGCGCAAGGGGCTTGGTGTGCTCGATGCCGACCGTTCGTCCTATGAGGAACTGACCAAGCGGGGCGTCGCTGTTGTCAATTCGACTCCCGAAGAGAAGCAGGCTTTTGCGAAAGCGACGCGCCCGGTGTTCGACAAATGGGCGCAGACGATTGGCGCTGATCTGGTGAAGAAGGCCGAAATGGCGATTGCGGCGAGGGCATGATCTTTTCTGGTCCAGCTTTCACTCGCAGCAGGCGCTTCTCCCATGACTGATCATGCCGATATCCAGGCCCCCGGCCTCAAGCTGGGGGAGGCCCCGCCTGCTGTTTCCGAGAGCATCGAGCGCATTTTTGGCGCTGCAGTGATGGGCATTCTGTGCCTCATCACCTTCGCCAATGTGCTCGTGCGCTATTTCACCAACATCTCCTTTGCGTTCACGGAGGAATTGTCGGTGGCGCTGATGGTGATCGGCGCGCTGGTCGGTACGGCGGCGGCTTTCGCGGGTGACCGGCATATTCGGCTGACATTTCTGGTTGAGCGTATGTCCATCCCCAAGCAGCGGGTGCTGGAACTGTTCATCCTCGCGGTTTGCCTCGCACTGTTCGGCCTGCTGACATGGCTGGCTACCCGCTATGTCTGGGATGAGTACCGCTTCGAGGTGCTCTCACCGGGCCTTGGCATTCCGCAATGGCGCTACACCGTCGCGCTGCCGGTGTTGAGCTGTCTGATCTGCTTGCGCATTCTTGGCCGCTTCGTGCGTGTTGCCCGCACGGTGGGTGCCTGATGGTTGCGGAAGGCTCTTTTATCCTGCTGGCAGGCTTTTTTGCCCTCCTGTTCATCGGCATGCCGCTGGGCGTGGCGCTTGGCATCGCCGGCGTTGCCGTTCTCGCCATCGAGAAACTTGGCATCATGGCGTTCCCGACCAATGTCTGGACCGGCATTGCCAAATATCCGCTGCTGGCTCTTCCGGTCTTTATTGTGGCCGGCATGATGTTCGAGAAATCGGGCGTGGCCGAACGGCTGGTGCGCTTTGCCGAGGCCTGCATCGGTAACCGCACGGGCGGGCTAGCCATTGTCGCTGTCATCGTCTGCATGGTTCTGGGCGGTATATCCGGCTCTGGCCCGGCGGATGCCGCAGCGGTTGCGATGGTTCTGGCACCGTCCATGCTGAAACAGGGCTATCCACGCCCCTACATTGCCAGCCTGACGGCAGCGGCGGGCTCGACGGCTATTCTCATCCCGCCCTCAATAGCCTTCATCGTCTATTCCGTGCTTGTGCCAGGCGTATCGCTCAACGCGCTGTTTCTCGGTGGCCTGATCCCCGGCGTGCTCGCTGGCCTGTCACTGCTGTTCCCGGCGATCTGGCTGGCGAAGAAACACGGGTTCGGCAAGCCGGATCCGAATGTTGTGCGTCCGCCGATCTGGCAGACTTTCAAGGAAGCGATCTGGGGCCTGATGGCACCCATCGTGATCCTCGGTGGCTTGCGTTCCGGTGCCTTCACGCCGACGGAAGCGGCTGTCGTGGCCGTTTTCTATGGGTTGTTCGTCGGCGTGTTCATTTATCGCACGCTCGACATGAAGAAGATCTACGAGGTGCTTGCGCAATCAGCAGAAATATCAGCCGTCGTGATGATTATCATCGCGTTGGCCTCGGTCTTTGCCCATGCAGGCTCCACAGTCGGAACTTTCGATGCGGCTGCCAAAACACTCATCTCTTTCACTGCGAATGAAACGGTGATGCTGCTGGCAATCACGGTTATCCTGCTGATCGCGGGCATGCTGATCGACGGCGTTTCGATCTTCCTCGTGTTCCTGCCGATCCTGCTGCCCATCGCCAAGACCTATGGCTGGAACCTGACGTGGTTTGGCATCATCATGACCATGAACATCGCCATCGGCCAGTTCACACCACCCATGGCGGTTAACCTGATGGTGACCTGCAAGGTTGCGGGCTGCACCATGGAATCAACCGTACCTTGGGTTCTGTGGTTTGTGCTGGCTATGCTGTGTTCGCTGTTGCTTGTGACCTTCGTGCCCGAGATCGCGCTATTTCTGCCGAGGCTCATGGGAGATTTGTAGGCTTTCAGCCTTTCCGGACGATATTGAGCGGTACCAGCTCAGAGGCTAAGGCGCATTGGCAGCAGTCTTGGGGACTGACGACACGCCCTAATGATCAGTTTTTCTGCATTCCACCAGACATTCAAATGTTGTCACACGCGCCTGTGAGCCGCCCCTGTAAAGATCCGGCAGGCGAGTCGCGTGTTTAGTGTGGTTTCTCTCCAGTCACCCGTCATGAGCTCTTGCAGCAACACAGTTCCAGCTTGTGACGCATGGTCTCATGGCCCAGTTCAGCCGCAATTTCCGCCTGGCGTTTCTCGAACTTTTCGAACCGGGACTCAATGTCCGTGCCTGTATTGAGGCCAATCTGACGATCATAATGTTTGGTGTCGGTGTTTTCGAAACGCGTGGCCTCTCGTCGAAGGCATGGCGCTGGAGCGCGCCTTTGTTTTCCAGCGGGCGCAGGATAATCTTGCGCTGTTCGGTCATACGCATGACGACAGGCTTAATGCCGACGCAAAAGTGATTTTATCGCCCGTTCTAGCGTCATCCTACTGCTTTGCAGTTGCGCTCTTATTTTTGCAAATCATTCGCAACTGTATTGACAGATGCAAATCATTCGCATTAGCACTGTCGTCACTCAATGATGGAGAGACGACTATGATCAAGGGTTGGTGGCGGCGTCGGCGAAGCGGCAAGATAGCGTGCGTGTTGTCAGCTGCGCTGGTGGCCGCAGCGCCGGGATATGCAAGCGCTGCTGATCTTCGCAAGAACAAGATCACGCCATCCGAGGAGGTTGCATTCGCGGGGTGCAAGGAGACAAAGGAAAGTGCCTTGCCAGCCGATGTCTTTGGTTTCGGGTCGGGATCCGATGTGGCAGATCCTGGCTCACTTGGCGCAGGACTTGAATATGGCGGCGCTTTCGGACGCCGTGGCGGGTCATTCAGCGGCCATTCGCTGAAGGCCAGTGTTCCATATGGCTTGTTGCCCTGTCTGGAAGTCGGTCCCTCGCTCAACATCGGTCTCGGACGTGGGACTGATCGGCTGACGTCAACAACAGATCGCACAACTGCCTTCGGCGGACAGATCGAGATCAAATACAAACTGCTGGGTCGTGCAACGCATGGCATTGGGCTGACACTGGTGACCGAGCCCGGCTACTCCTGGGTGAATACGCGGCTGACTGATCCGCTGACGCCTTTTGTCGGCTCCGAGCGGTCACGCCAGTTTTCGAACACTTACAAGGTGTTGGCCGATTTCGCTGTTGTGCCGGACCGGCTGTTTGGAGCATTCAGCATCGAGTTTGCCCATGCCTACGCGACGGCGGAGCCGTTGGGGCTGAACGGCTGCGTGCCTGCGGCCGCTGGGTTAAGTGCCTGGTGCCGGAGTTCAAGTCTCAACCTGCGGGCCGCAGCTGCCCTCAAGGTGGCTGACCCTCTGTTTGTCGGGGTCGAATTGCAGCATCTGCGAGCATATGACGGGGCATTCCTGAATCGGCTCAGTGGTCAGGCCTGGTTCGTGGGTCCAACCTTCTTCTGGGAGCCTGTGTCCGGCAAGCTCAGTGTGTCCGGCACCTTGGGCGTGCAGGTCGCCGGAAAAGCTCAAGGCGTTCCGGGTTCACTCGACACCACAAATTTCAGCCATCACATCGCCAAGCTGAAGCTTGGCTACACATTCTGATCTCAATCCAGCACAAGGGGCATCTCATGTTAGCTACCCAACTCAATCCAACAAACGTGTTTCGCAGGCGCCTGCTGCGTGTCTTTACGGTCTCAGCTGTTCTCATTGCCGGTTGGTCATTGGGCTCAACGCTGGCACAAGCCCAAACACCGCGCCCGCCGGGCAAGCCGCTGCGTGTGGTGACCACCTTCACCATCATTCAGGACATCGCGCAGAATGTGGCAGGCACGGCGGCCATCGTGGAATCCGTTACCAAATCAGGCGCTGAAATCCATGATTATGCGCCCACACCGCTCGATGTGGTGAAGGCGCAATCGGCTGATCTTATCCTGTGGAACGGCATGAACCTCGAGCGCTGGTTCGAGAAGTTCTTCGAGAACGTGAAGGGCGTCCCCAGTGTCGTGATAACGGATGGCATTGTGCCCATGGGGATCAAAGACGGCCCGTACACCGACAAGCCCAATCCGCATGCCTGGATGTCACCCACGAATGCACTGATCTATGTCGAGAATATCCGTAAGGCGCTGGCCAAGGCTGATCCGGCCAATGCGGAGGTCTATACGAAGAACGCCGCCACGTATTCCGCCGAGATCAGGGCGCTGGACGAGCCGTTGCGCAAGCGCCTGTCGACCATTCCTGAGAACCAGCGCTGGCTTGTGACCAGCGAAGGCGCGTTCAGTTATCTCACCCGTGACTTCGGGATGCGGGAGGCCTATCTCTGGCCGATCAATGCGGATGAGCAAGGCACGCCGCAACAGGTGCGCAAGGTCATTGATCTGGTGCGTAAGAACAATATTCCTGTGGTGTTCAGCGAAAGCACCATATCGGACAAGCCTGCGAAACAGGTCGCGCGCGAAACAGGTGTGCGCTACGGCGGCGTGCTGTATGTTGACAGCCTGAGTGCGGCAAACGGACCTGTTCCGACCTATCTGAAGCTGCTGGAAGTGACGGTCGAGACCATTGTGAAAGGCTTCAAGAAGTGATCGGGACGGTGCGGCAGATGGAGGTTTTCGAGTGACAATCCGCCTGTCGCCGTCAATCGAAGCCGAAAACATCACTGTCAGTTATGCCAGTGGTGTTTCGGCGGTTCGCGATGCGTCCTTCAAGCTTGGCGCATCAACCATCTGTGCCCTGGTCGGCGTCAACGGTTCGGGCAAGTCGACACTGTTCAAGACGCTCATGGGGTTTCTCACGCCAACGGTTGGGACGGTCAGCATCTGCGGTATGCCGGTCAACATGGCCCTCAAGAAGGGGCTCGTGGCCTATGTGCCGCAAAGCGAGGATGTCGACTGGAACTTCCCAGTTCTGGTCGAGGACGTCGTGATGATGGGCCGCTATGGCCACATGAATTTCCTGCGCATTCCTGGCAAGGTGGACCATGCTGCTGTCGATCAGGCGCTTGAGCGTGTCGGCATGAGCGACTTCCGCAAGCACCAGATTGGCGAGTTGTCCGGTGGCCAGAAGAAGCGTGTGTTTCTGGCCCGTGCTCTGGCACAAGGAAGCGAGATAATCCTGCTGGATGAGCCCTTTACTGGCGTCGATGTCAAAACCGAATCCGCCATCATCGATCTTCTTCGCGCCTTGCGCGATGACGGGCGGCTGATGTTTGTGTCCACCCACAATCTCGGCAGTGTGCCTGACTTTTGCGACCAGGTGGTGCTGTTCAACAAGACAGTGCTTGCTTACGGACCCACGCCGACAACATTTACCGAAGCCAATCTGGCCGTAGCCTTTGGCGGTCTGTTGCGTCATGTCCGTCTGGGGGGATCTGATCTCCATGAGGATGGCGACGAGCGCCGGGTGACGGTACTGACCGACGACGAGCGTCCGCTGGTGCTTTATGGCGAGCGGGACCGCGAGAAGCATGTCAAACCCGAGCGTAACGGGATCACGTGATGTTCATGTCGCAAGTCCTGGATCTGATGCTTGAGCCCTTCGCCTACAACTACATGACCAAGGCGATCTGGGTGAGTGCTTTGGTGGGCGCAGTCTGTGCCTTCCTGTCCTGCTATCTCATTCTCAAAGGCTGGGCCCTGATGGGGGATGCGCTGGCGCATTCCGTCGTTCCGGGTGTCGCGGTCGCCTATCTGCTGGGGCTGCCCTATGCCGTTGGCGCGTTCACTTCGGGGATCATCGCTGCGCTCGGCATAACCTTCGTCAAACGCCTGACGATGCTGCGGGAGGATGCTGTCATCGGGCTCGTCTTTACAACGTTTTTTGCCATAGGCCTTCTGATCGTCTCTATCAATCCGACCTCGGTCAATGTGCAATCCATCGTGCTCGGCAACATTCTCGCCATTTCGGACGAGGACGTGATGCAGGTGATCATCATTGCAGCCGTGTCGCTAACAATACTCGGCTTCAAATGGAAAGACCTGATGCTGGCCTTCTTCGACGAAAGCCACGCCCGCAGCGTTGGGCTCAACCCATGGGCATTGCGGGTATTGTTCTTCGTGCTGCTCAGTGCCTGCACGGTCGCAGCCTTGCAGACTGTCGGTGCTGTTCTCGTCATCGCCATGGTCGTTACGCCCGGCGCGACAGCCTATCTCCTGACGGACCGTTTCGGCGTGATGATCTGTCTTGCCATGGTCATCGGTGCTGCCACCAGCGCATTCGGAGCTTACGTCAGTTTCTTCATGGACGGGGCAACCGGCGGATTGATCGTGGTGTTCCAGACGCTGGTATTTCTGACCGCTTTTGTCTTTGCACCCAAGCATGGACGGCTGGCGGCACGGCGGGCATCACGGGCAGCAGTGGCGTCATGAGCATTCTGACAACCATGCTGACCTGGATCACCGATCCGCTCGCCTACGGTTTTATGCAGCGCGGTCTGGTCGTGGCCGTGCTGGTGGGTGCTGTCTGCGCGCTGCTGTCCTGCTATCTCGTGCTCAAGGGCTGGTCGCTTATGGGGGATGCGGTGTCCCATGCCGTGCTGCCAGGAATCGTTATTGCCTTTGTCCTGAAGATACCGCTTGCCATCGGAGCTTTTGCAGCCGGGCTCGGCTGTGCGCTGGCCACTGGCTATCTCAAGCAGAACAGCCGCATCAAGGAAGACGCGGTGCTAGGCATCGTCTTCTCCGGCATGTTCGCCCTCGGGCTCGTGATGTTCACCAAGATCGAGACGGACCAGCACCTCAACCACATCCTGTTCGGCAACATGCTGGGCGTGCAATGGCCGGATGTGCTGGAGGTTGCCATCATCACGTTGCCCACGATCCTGATCGTGCTCGCCAGGCGCAAGGATCTGCTTCTCTACTGTTTCGATCCCGCTCATGCCCGCGCGATCGGCTTGCCTGTGAACATCCTGCATTTCGGATTGCTCACTGTGCTGGCCCTGACCATTGTCGCTTCGCTGAAAGCCGTCGGTATCATTCTCGTCATCGCCATGCTGATCGCGCCTGGCGCCATCGGGTACCTGCTGACCAAACGGTTTGACCTGATGTTAGGCATCGCTGCAACTGCGGCCATTGGCTCAAGCGTGGTCGGCACCATTCTCAGTTTCCATATCGATGCTGCAACAGGTCCGACTATCGTCGTTACCCAGGCGGCAGTATTTGTTATGGCACTGATCTGGAGTCAGCGCCCAAGAGTTGCAATATCACGCACTGCCGCCTTGAAATGAAGACTGAACCGCACCGGGTTTGCCGGAGACTCCAGCTCCTGAGAAGGTGGAGCCATGACGAGCAAGACGACGAACAAGTTTTTGCCTCAGGTACGCACGCGAGCAGTGCGCATGGTGCTGGACCATGAGACGGAGCCTCCGCACGGCTGCATCCGCAACGGCGTGTTGTTCCTTGATCTCCTTCGGATCGCAGGCGTAGATAGAAACCTGAATGAAGTCGCCTATCTTGACGTTTCGGATAGAGTCGCCAAACGGGGTGTCGATGATCCTGCCTTTAGCTGCGCCCAAAACAGCGCGATCAGTCCGCACCTTGTAGATGCCGATCCTGCTTTTCGGGTCGATGATTGGACGTGCCATGCGAAAGGCCATGTGTGAGCTCTCTGTGTGAGAGCGGATGGTTTCTAACGCATTGATATCTCATAAGTCCTTGACATAATGTGAAGAACTAGAGTGGTGGCGGAGAGGGAGGGATTTGAACCCCCGGTACCTTGCGGTACTCCGCATTTCGAGTGCGGCGCGATCGACCACTCTGCCACCTCTCCGTGGGTCGGCGGTACGCTGCCGAATTGGTCTTGTGCTGCAATACCGAGAGTTCTTTGCAATGACAAGAGCCGTACGCGGATCGGTCGGCTTAATCCCGCTGACGCCCCAGTTCTCCGCGCGCCCTGAGCACGAAGGTCAGCACATCGGCGACGGCACGGTAGAGCGCCTCCGGTATCTCGTCATCGAGCTCGATCTGTGAGAGTGCTTCGGCCAGCACGTGGTTTTCCTCGATGGTCACGCCATGCTCGCGCGCCATGGCGACAATGGCTTCCGCGACATGGCCCTTGCCTTTGGCCGTGACGCGTGGTGCGCCTTTGAAATCATATTCCAGCGCAACCGCAACGCGCTTCTTGACGGGTTCGCTCATGAGGTGCGGTCCAGAAAATGGCCTTGCGGCGCGTGTCCGGCGGCGGTGCGCTTTGGTTCGGTTGGGCGACCGGGAAAAACCATCAGATCGCCTATCTCCAGCGCATTGTCTGCAAGCGCGGCTTCCAGCATCGGGATCGCTGCCACGAAAGCGCGGTGGGTCAGCGCATCCTCAGCCCAGAGCGAGACGGATATGGTCTGGCCAGACAGGCGCACATGGGCATGAACGGGTCCCAGCACATCAGCGTCGATAGCAAAGCGCACGCCCCAGATATCGACCGGCTGGCCATTGGCTTCCTTTGCGCGGCGTTTCTCGCGTTCGATGCGGAAGCCCGCCATGGCCGTCTGCTGGCCGAAGGCGACGGGAAGCTCGAAGCTGAGCTGCTGCACGCGGGCAGGATCACTGACGCGTTGCTCGGGCAGTGAAGCGATCTGGTGCAGTTTCAGCCGTTCCACCGCCTGATCTGCCTCGCGTGCCAGGGTCGTTGTGATCATCTTAGGATCCGTCTCCACTGCTAGCAATGGCGTCGTGGCTCTCTGCGCCAGCACGGCACCATCGCGCCGGGGCGGTTCGGCATCCGGAGTTGGTGGGGTGAAGCGCTGGGCATCATTGCGCAACAGATCACGCAGCGTGGTCAGCAGAACCTTGGCGTCGAGCACAGCGGGGGCGCCGCGTGCCAGACTGGCCTCGTGCGCTATGCCGGTTTGCGCGATGGCCTGCTTGAGATCACCCGCTGTCACCGGCCTGTCGCCATCGAGACGGCTGTCGAGGATGGCTTGCGCCAGCGCGATGATCGGGCGTGGGAGGGCGGCTTCCGGGCGCGAGGCGAGGGCAGCGAGGTCAGCATAAAGCGGTGCGGCACTGCCTTGTTTCGCTGCGGCTTCTGTTGCCGCGCGGGTGACCGCGGCGGTGACCGGATCGGGCGGCGGAGCAAGCGGTGCTTGTGCCAGGTTTGTAATGCGGATGGATTGCGCGGGAGTAAGCGGCGCAGTCGTGGCCGACGTTTGCACAAGCGGTGCTGTTGCAGCTTCCACCGCGATAAAGGCAAGGCGTGGCGTCTGGCCTGCTGTCTCGACCCTCAACTGGATAGTCGAGCCGGGCTGGCGTGCGGCTTCCGGCAGGATGGAACCCTTGATCTGTGCCTGCACCGGCTGGCCCTTGATGTTCAGGACAAGGCCGCCGTCCGGCTTCACTGCGGCTACAGTAGCGGTGATTGTTTCGCCCGCTGACAGGTCCAGAGGTGCAGCGACAGGTGCGTTCGTGTTTTGACCGGCGCTGGCCGACGGTTTGCCCAGCGCTTCGATCAGCACTCCAAGCATCTGCTGCTGAATGGCCGCGACGATATCCATTGATACGACGATGCGGCGGGAGGTTTAAGAAACAGGAAAGACCTTAGCCGGAAATGCCTTCCCGTGCCTCGATTGCGGCCAGATGCTTTGCATGACGCCGCATTTCCGCCAGACCGAACGCGGTCGGCCTGAGATATGGCTCGCGCTCATGCACGATCTCGACGCCGATCCGCTCGGCCAGCAGGCGCTTGCCATAACAGAGCGCCTGATCGATCGAGCGTATCCGAAAGACGATCATCGGCAGGAGATCGCGATGGATGCGCTCGGCGCGCTCAAGGGATTCGGGCGTTCCTTCCAGAAACAGCCGGTGAATCAGCACCTGCAGCGCCAGAGCATCCGGCGCGGGAATCAATCCTGCGGCGCCAGACCGCAGGTTCGTCATAAACTCGATGCCGCCATGGCCCGTGAAAGCTGCGATTTTGCCTTCGGTGGCGGCAATCAGCTGCTCGGTCTCGAGTGCCGTGCCTTCTGCTTTGATCAGGCTGATATTGGGGTGATTCCGGCACAGCGTGATCAACCCGTCCAGCGAAAGATTGATCTTGAGATTGAAAGGGTTGTGCTGGATGGCGCAGGGAAAATCCAGCGCATCCGCAGTGTCGCCGAAGAATCGCAGGAGTGCAGTTTCACCGCCTTCAAGCTCCGGCGGAGGCTGCAGGATGATGACGTCTGCGCCCGCCGCGCGCGAAGCCCTGGCGAAAGCAAGCTGGCCTTCCTGCGTCGGTTCTCCTGTGGTGACCAGCAGCGGCTTGCGACCGCCAAGCGCCTTGCTCGTGATCCTGACAATCTCCATCCGTTCGGCTGAAGAATGCTTGCTGACCTCGGTGATCAGGCCCAGTACCATCAGGCCATCGGCTCCCGCGGCCACGCAATGCTCGACCTGCTTCGCCATGGCAGCAGTATCGATGCTGCCATCCCTGCGATGGAAGGCATAGAGCACGGGGATCACCCCCTGAAGGCCAGATGTCACCATGGTGTGTTCCTCTGTCTTGCAGTTACGCCGCCTTCGCCTTGTTCACTTTGTCCTGGGTGAACCCTGCGGCGCTCGCATAACCGCGCACGATTGATTTGCGCTGCTCGTATGTCAGCACATCATCGATATTCTGGAAGCCGTCTGGTGCAAGGCTTTCCACGGCGTCGATTACGCCTTCCGGGCCGCCCTTGCGGTTCATGCGCACGATCTGCGCAGTCGCAGGCAAGCGCTCCTGCTCGTAATGCGCAAGGGCCGACTGGGGTGAATCCGATGAAACCAGCAAATCAGCCAGGCACCGCGCATCGAGAATGGCCTGTGATGCGCCGTTGGATCCCACAGGATACATTGGATGCGCGGCATCACCCAGAAGGGTGATCCGGCCATGGGTCCAGCGGGGCAGCGGATCGCGGTCGCACATCGGATATTCCCAGATATCAGGCGTTGCCATGATCAGCGCCTTCACATCCACCTCGTTGATATGGAACCGCTGCACATGCGGTATGAGGTCCTCAAGGCGGCCGCGCCGGGACCAGTCTTCACGCCGTGGTGGTTGCGCGGTGCCATCGCCCAGCTTCACGGCAATGGCCCAGTTCGTGAGCGGGGCTCCATGGCGCAAGCCTTCGGCGATGGGATAGAGCACGGCTTTCGCATCCATGCCGCCCGCAATGATCATGGATTTGCCGTCCATGAACTGCGGCCAGTCTGTCGCGCCGCGCCAGAGCATGATGCCGTTCCACGACGGCGGACCTTCGTTCGGAAACAGCATAGAGCGGATGGTGCTGTGGATGCCATCGGCGCCGATGAGGACATCGCCGATCGCGGTTTTCACATGGCGACCGTCGCGATTAAAGAAGAAAGCACGAACACCAGCTTCGTCCTGCGTGAAGGAACCGAGACGGCAGCCCGTGTGGATGCGGCTTTCGCCGAGTTCCGTCTGTACTGCGCGATGGATGACGCTCTGGAGACGCCCCCGGTGGATCGAGAATTGCGGAACTTCAAAACCCGCATCAATTCCGCGCGGCTCCCGCCAGATGTCCTGGCCGAAGCGGTTCATGTAGACGAGTTCCTTCGTGCGGATGGCGATGCGGTCCAAAGCGGGCAGGAGACCCAGCAGGCTCAGTTCCTTGATCGCATGTGGCAGCGTGTTGATGCCGACGCCCAGTTCACGGATTTCGGTCGATTGCTCGAAAATCTCGGCCTCGATGCCGCGCTGCTTCAGCATGAGTGCGAGCGTCAGCCCGCCAACACCGCCGCCTGTGATCAAAACCTTCATGATGAACGAACCGTTGAGAAACAGGATTGATCAATGATGAACACCTTATGCGGGCAAGGAAGCAAGCGCCGGTTGCGATTAGGGCTAACAGGGCAGAGGCGCTGCGGCTTTAATGGTGCTCCCAAGACATTACCCATTCTCGGCGCAACGTATCGCCAGCGTCAGTGAAGCTTCCGCCGTTCAACGCGGCTTCGACGATACGGTCGGCACGAAAGCGGCGGGTATCCCGCCGCAATTCGCACCATGCGACCAAATTGATTGTCGTGGAGTAGTAGATGAGCGCAATCGGCCAGACCGTGCGATGGGTCTCGCACCCGGCTTCATCACGATAGGAGAATGCAAGCTTCAACTCCTCGCGGATGCAGCGTCTTGCCAATGAGACATCGACGCCCGAAAGCGCATGAGTTTCCGTACCCCATGCGAAGAGCTGTGGCGAGTCCAGCAGTTGCCGCAATGGCGCGGGAATAGATGAGGAAACCTTCGACCGTACGCGATCAGCTGCGCGCTTCATTTCCTCATCGCCGGTGCGCCTCAGCAGCCCCAAGGCCAACACGATGGCCTCCATCTCCTCGACAGAAAACATAAGGGGCGGCAGTTCGAAGCCGCGCCGCAGCATGTAACCGATGCCGCGCCCTCCCTCGACCGGTACACGCATGGCCTGCAGCGCCGCAACATCGCGGTATATCGAACGCTCTGTTACGCCCAGTGCCTGCCCCATGCGTGCGGCCGTGACCGGCCCGCCAGCAGTTCTGAGCATCTGGATGATCTCGAACAGGCGTGTTGCCTTGCGCATCGCCGCCGACCTCCCCAGGAGCGTGAATGTTCGAGCTCCTGACACAACGATGTCAGGAGATAGACTCCTATCGTATTGAATTAAAGATAAAATCCTGAGAAATCCATCTGCCATTGATTTCTTAACTGACAATTCTTGATCCTCGCAGGAAATCCCGTGATCACACTCTACTCCGGTCCGCTCAGTTTGTTTTCTCGCAAGGTTGAAATCGCGCTGACCGAAAAGGCCGTCGCGTTTGAGCTTATCATGGTCACATTTAGTCAGACCTCGGGTTATCACCCGAAGGACCTTGCTGTGCTCAAATTGAATCCGAAAGGGCAGATTCCAGTCCTCATCCACGACGAGGTAGTCGTTTGTGACTCCACCGTGATCCTCGAATATCTTGAGGATGCCTTTCCCGCTCCAGCGCTGTATCCGGCAATGCCTGCGTCGCGTGCCGAATGCCGGATGCTCGAACTCTTTGCCGATGAGGTGATGCTGGTCCCGCTGCGGGCTTTAATGCACCGGACGAGTCCTCGGCCAGACGATCCGGCTATCTGGGAGAAATCAGAGCGAGGCGCGAAATATGCCGAGAAACTGCTGGCTGATCAATTTGCCTTTCTCGATAAAAGGCTGTGGGACCAGCCCTATTTCTGCGGTGCGTTCAGTGTTGCAGATATCGCGCTGTTCATGGGCTTTCTTTTCACTCAGCGTCTGGCAGGGCCGCCGATTGCACCGCATCGGAATCTCGCTCGCTGGTGGCGTGCTCAGCTGGATCGGCCCGCCTTTGCGAAAGTGTTGGCCGAGGTCAGGCGGGCCGATGACTTGCTCTCAGCGCCAGTTTTCGGTGCTTATGCCGATTGTAGTCCCGCTGACATCCGCTAGCCGAGGAAAGCCCGACATGTATTTCCCCGGCTTCACCGAAACTGGCCATTTGTGGCTCTACGCTGCCCTGCTCTTTGGCATCGTTTTGACTCCGGGCATGGACATGGCCTTCGTGCTGGCGCGGGCGCTCGCTGGCGGGCAAAGGGCTGGGCTAGTTGCTGTGTCTGGGCTTGTTGCCGGTGGTGCTGCGCACACGCTTATGGCGCTTGTCGGCGTCGGTCTCCTGCTGCAGGCCGCGCCAGGGGCTTTCGCACTGATGCTTGCGGCCGGTTCAGTTTATGTCGCCTGGATCGGCTGGTCACTCTTCAAGGGTGTGACAGCGCTTGGTTCGGTCGATCGCGGCGTTCCGATGACATCATTCGCTATCTTCAGGCAGGCGATGTTCACCTGTCTGATGAACCCGAAGGCCTATCTCTTCATGATTGCGGTCTTTCCGCAATTTCTCCGACCGGGGCAAGGGTCGCTGGGATTACAGGCGCTTACGCTGGGCGTCATGACCGCTGCAATGCAAGGGCTGGTCTATGGGGTTGTCGCCCTTGGCGCAGCCGGGTTGCGAGAACATCTGGCCGCCAGCACAGCAGCGCAGCGGTGGGTCGGCCGGTCAGTCGGCCTGATATTGATAGCCACGGCTGGCTGGGGTCTGTGGAACGGATGGCGCGGCCTGTAGGTAGCTGCTTCGTTTGCGAATATCTCCCCAGCGACGAAGCAGATGGCGCTTTTCCGCCGCTTCCATTAAGAGACGGCCTCACGCAGCGCCAGAACTGAAAGCCGCCCCTTTGACCTCCCTTCCCATTCCTGCCCCCCTCGCGAAGGCTCTTGCCGAGCGCGGCTACGCCGATCTGACCCCAGTGCAGAGCGCCGTGCTTGCGCCCGAAGCCGCCGAGCGCGATTTGCTTGTGTCGGCGCAAACCGGCTCCGGCAAGACCGTTGCCTTCGGTATTGGCATCGGTTCCACCCTGTTGATGGACGAATTCAAGCTGGACCGCGCGGCTGACCCGCTGGCCTTGATCATCGCACCGACGCGCGAACTGGCGATGCAGGTTCAGCGCGAGCTGGAGTGGCTCTATGCCCCCGCCGGTGGCCGCGTCATCGCCTGCGTCGGCGGCATGGACCCGAGGCGCGAGCGGCGATTATTGGATTCCGGTGCGCATATCGTGGTGGGAACACCGGGACGCCTGAAGGATCACATCGAGCGCAAGGCGCTGCTGCTGGGTGATGTGCGCGCCGTGGTGCTGGATGAGGCGGACGAGATGCTCGACCTCGGCTTTAGGGATGATATCGAGTTCATTCTCGAAACCACGCCCGAAACGCGCCGCACTCTGCTGTTTTCTGCGACTTTGCCCAAGGCCATCGTGGCACTGGCCGGCAAGTTCCAGAAAGACGCCTACCGCATTGCATCCGCCAGTGGCGATCGCGGCCATGCCGATATCGAATACCGGGCCTTGCGCACGCAACCGCGTGAAACCGAGCATGCCATTGTCAACGTACTACGGCAGGTGGATTCGCCCGCCAGCCTCGTGTTCTGCAACACACGTGATGGCGTTCGTCATTTGCAGGCGATTCTCGTGGAACGCGGGTTCTCGGCAGTCTATCTCTCGGGTGAGTTGAGCCAGAACGAGCGTAACCAGGCCTTGCAGGCCCTCCGCGATGGTCGCGCCCGCATTTGCGTGGCTACGGATGTGGCCGCGCGCGGCATCGATCTTCCGAACCTTGGACTGGTGATCCATGCCGATCTGCCGCTGAACGCCGAAATCCTGCAGCACCGCAGTGGTCGTACAGGCCGCGCTGGGCGCAAGGGCATCAGCGTGCTCGTTGTGCCGCATTCACGCCGCCGCAAGGCCGAGCGGCTTATCATGGATGCCAAGATCAAGCCGCTCTGGATGGATCCGCCAAGCGCCGATGATATCCGCGCGCTGGATCGCCAGCGGTTCCTCGATGATCCTCTGCTGATGGAAGACGTGACGGATGAAGACCGCGCCATGGCCGAGGTGCTGCTGACCTCGAAAACGCCGAATGATATTGCGGCGATTCTGGCGAAGCTCTACCGCTCGCGCCTGCCCGAGCCGGAAGAGCTGTCCGGACCCGAACTGATGCATGCGCCGCGTGGCGACCGCAATTCCCCGCGCGACCGGGATTTTGACGACAAGCGCAGCCGCGACCGCGATGATCGTGGCCCGCGCCAGCGCCCGGAACGCAATGATAGGCTAGAGCGTGGCGAGCGCTTCGAGCGCGCGCCGGAGCCCCTGAAAGAAGCTTCGGATAGTGTGATCTTCCGTATGGACGTGGGTCGCCGCCAGAAGGCCGATCCCAAATGGCTGCTGCCGATGATCTGCCGTCGGGGTAATGTCAGTCGCCAGGAAATCGGCACCATCCGCATTCTGGACGAGGTAACAGAATTCGAGATCAAGCGAGAAGCGGCAGAACATTTCGCCCTGCACGCCCGCAAGAAGGATGGTGAGGACATCATCATTGCGCCTGCCAGCGAAGCGCCCGCGCCACGTGATCGTGATGATTTCCGCAAGCCTTATCCGAAAAAAGCTCCGAAAAAACTGTTCAGCGAAAAGCCGGACTTCTCGGTCAAGCCACGCGCCGAGAAGCCGTACTCTGATCGGCCTGCTGGCAGCGAAAAGCAGGATTACGGTGACAGAGCACCCTACGGAACGAAGCCGAAGTTCTCGGAAAAGCCGGACTTCGCAGCAAGGCCCCGCGCCGAAAGGCCGCACGTGGACAGACCCGCTGGCGGTGACAAGCTGGATTACGGCGACCGACCACCCTACGGAGCCAAGCCAAAGTTCTCGGAAAAGCCTGATTTTGCCAGAAAGCCGGAATTCAAAGGCAAATCCGATTTTGCGGGCAAACCTGGCAAGAGCTTCAGCAAGGGCCCAAAGAACCATGCGCGCACTGGATTCGCGCATCGCAAGGGTCCGAAAGCCTGATCCCTCTCGACAGCGCTGAAATTCGATCTACCTTGCTGTGATAGCAAGGATGAGACTGATGGCGCTGCTTCGCTTTCTCTTCGCAATTCTGACTATTTTTACAGCATCTGCCGCTGCATGGGCAGCTGATCCCGCCTGCCGCCCTGAAATGGCGTGGGGAACGCCACGCATCATTCCGGCCTCTCTTTCCGATAAGGAACTTCGCATCACCTTCGTGGGGCATGCGAGCTTTCTGATCGAGACGCCGCGCAACGTGAAAGCCGTCACGGATTATAACGATTACGTTCGCGCCAGCGCGGTTCCCGACATCGCGACGATGAACAAGGCGCATTCCACGCATTGGTCGCGCAACCCTGAGGCAGGCATCACCCATGTACTGCCAGGCTGGAATCCAAAGGGCGGGAAAGCGGATCACGATATCACGCTGCTGGATCTGCGCGTGCGCAACGTTTCCACCAACATCCGGACGTGGGAGGGGAGCAGCACGGAATACGACGGCAATTCCATCTTTGTTTTCGAACTTGGCGACCTGTGCGTCGTGCATCTGGGCCATCTGCATCATGTGCTGGAGCCCGGTCATATCCGCGCCATCGGGCGTGCCGATATCGTGCTGGTACCGGTGGACAGCGGCTTCACGATGGATATCGACGGGATGATGGAGGTGCTGGGCAAGCTCTCGCCGCGCGTAATCATCCCGATGCATTTTTTCGGTCAGCATACGCTAGAGAAGTTCATCCGTATCGGATCGGAGAAATATGCCGTGGACCGGCGCGAAAAGCCGGTGGCGGTGTTCTCGCGGGAGACTTTGCCGGACAAGCCGACGATGGTGGTACTACCGGGGAGGTGAGGGGCTTTCGCCGTCTTCTGAGGCATGCCAATCTCTTGTCATGACCGTATCCATACTTCCCCCGCCTGCTGCCCTCACCATAGGTTTTGCCCATGCGGCCTATCAGCTTCAGGCAGAATTCCTGAGTCGACGCAAAGACATACGGACATTATTTGCTACGTCAGATCAGGCGCTGGGGGCGATGATTCCCGAACTCGACGTGCTGGTTGTCTCCGGCCTCTGGCGCAATACGCTGCTGGAGAATGCGCGAAAGCTCCGGTTCATCCAGTCCATCAGCGCGGGTACCGACCAGTATGACAAGGTGCTGTTCAAGGCACGAGGTTTGCGCCTCGCCAGTGCACAAGGTGCGAACGAACGCGCAGTGGCCGAGCATGCGATGGCGCTGATGCTGGCGTTGAGCCGCCACATTCACTTTGGTCGGGACGCACAACGTGAGAGCCGCTGGCGACCGATGATTGGCGATCCGCTGGCGCGTGAGCAGGAGCAAAGCGGACGAACCGTGGTTGTCATCGGCTTCGGGCGTATCGGCCAGCGCTTCGGGCGATTGGCGAAGGCCTTCGATTGCCATGTCATCGGGGTGAAGCGTGAAGCTGGCCCAATCTCGGAATGTGCTGATCGCGTCGTGTCGATCACTGATCTCGCCAATGTTCTGCCAAAGGCGGATGTTGTGGTGCTGACATGCCCGCTGACGGCGGAGACCGAGGGGCTCATCAATGCGGAGCGACTGGCCCAAATGAAGCCTTCCGCGCATCTGATCAATGTAGCGCGTGGCAGGGTGGTGGATGAGCCTGCATTGATCGCGGCACTGCAAGCCGGAAAGATCGCCGGAGCCGGACTTGATGTGACAGTGGAGGAGCCGCTACCTGTTTTGTCACCGCTGTGGGCCATGCCTAACGTGATCATCACGCCGCACAGCGCCGGCGAGACCGGGCGCTACGAAGCCAATGTCATTGATTTACTTGAAGAAAACCTCGATCGATTGTGGCGTGGAGAGATGGATTTGAAGAACGGCATCGTCTGAGTGAACCGTGTTAATCGCGTCCAGAAATGCTTTAGGCCTAAAATATTTTGCGATAGCCGCTTGCGAAGAAGCCCGAGTTGGTCTGAATTACGGAAATGCGCGATCGGAGCGTCTGGGGAGATATCACGATGACCATCAAGACACTGCTTATGGGCGCTGCATTTGCCGCTCTCGCCACCACGCCTTCACTGGCGCAGGACAAGGTCAAGGTCGGCATCATGGTGACGCTGTCGGGACCATCAGCTGTGCTGGGCCAGCATGCGCGCGATGGCTTCAACCTGTTCGTCAAGCAGAATGGCGGAAAGCTTGGTCCCGCTGCGGCGGAAGTATCGGTCACAGACGACGAACTGAAGCCTGATGTGGCCGTGACCAAGGCCAAGGGTCTGGTCGAGCGTGATCAGGTTGATTTCGTGGTTGGCCCGATCTTCTCCAATGTGCTGCAGGCCATCATGAAGCCGGTGACGGATTCGAAGGCGATCCTGATCAGCCCCAATGCCGGCACGTCCAATTTCGCGGGCAAGCAGTGCAATCCGGGTTTCTTTGTCACGTCTTACCAGAACGACCAGAACCACGAGGTGCTGGGCAAGCATGCGCAGGATGCGGGCTACAAGAAGGTGTTCATCATGGCACCCAATTATCAGGCCGGGAAGGATTCGCTCGCGGGCTTCAAGCGTCACTTCAAGGGCGAGGTGCTGGACGAGGTCTATACCCAGCTCGGACAACTCGATTTCTCGGCCGAACTCGCCAGGATCGCCTCGATGAAGCCTGATGCGATCTTCACCTTCATGCCGGGCGGTATGGGTGTGAACCTTGTGCGCCAGTACAAGCAGGCTGGCCTCACGGCGATACCGTTCCTTTCGGCCTTCACGGTGGATGAATCGACTCTGCCCGCGCAGCAGGATGCGGCGATCGGCTTGTTCGGCGGCGCAAACTGGGCTCCCAATCTCGACAATCCGCAGAACAAGGCTTTCGTGGCGGCTTTCGAGAAGGAATACGGCTACGTACCGGGTTCCTATGCCTTTCAGTCGTTTGACGCGGCTGCGCTGATCGACAGCGCGATGAAGGCAACAGGCGGCAAGACTGCGGACAAGGCAGCAGTTCAGGCTGCGATGAAGAAGGCTGATTTCAAGTCGCTGCGTGGCGATTTCAAATTCGCCAACAACAATTATCCGATCCAGGACTTCTATCTCGTCCGCGCGGCCAAGCGTGCGGACGGGAAGTTCCAGACCGAGATCGAGAAGAAGATTTTCGCGAACTATACCGATGTGTACGCGAAGGAATGCGAGATGAAGTGAGGTGCATGTTTTGCCCTTCTCCCCTAGCGGGAGAAGGGCGCATTCGCTTAACCCTTTCTTAAGTGTGCGCTACCTGTTGCGACCGAAAAGATGAGAGACTGTTCGCGATTATTGAATCCCCTCTCCAAAGGCCACGCCCGATGAAATCCGAAACCGCAGGCATCACCAAGGCCAGCACTGGCATCGACGGCATAAGCTGGAACATTCTTGGCCAGACCTACGTACCCAAGAGCCTCACGGACAATGCCTTCTCCTGGCACGCGACTTTGCCTGCCGGAACCTTCGTCCCGCCGCATATCCATCCCACCCAGGATGAGTATGTCTATCTTCTAGAAGGGCGGCTCGACCTGGTGCTGGACGGACGCGATTTTGTGGCGACGGCGGGGGACCTCGTGCGGCTGCCGATGGGATTGCCGCATGGCATCTTCAATAAATCAGAACAGACCGCAAAATGCCTTTTCTGGGTGACGCCGACCCGAAAGCTCTATGATCTGTTCTGGGGCATCCACTCGCTTAAGGAGCAGATGCCGGACGCCGTCGTGGCGCTGTCGGCCAAGCACGAAGTGATGTTCCTGCCGCCTCCGGGGTGATGGATTGGAACGACAATCAGGATTGTTCTGATCTGTGAGTGGCACTTTCCCTACAGGTCTTTGCCACCTGCCATTTCGGCCAGTCGGCGCGTCATAGCGCTGTTCGGATCGGCCAATCCGGCGATCACCGTGAAATGGTCTGCTCCCGCAACCTCCTGATAGCGTGTCGCATTGCCCGCAGCTGCCCAGACCGCATTGATACTGGCGGACTGGCGCAGATATTCCGGGCTTTCATTGCCGCCGACCCATGCATCGAAGGTGATGCCCGAAGGCGGCGTCCAGAGCCGGGGCGAGAAAGATCGCGCGGCCGGAATATCCAGCCCCAGTTTTACGTTGATCGACGTTGGCACCAGTGGCTCGAGTTCGAAAAGCCCTGAAATGGCAAGGCCTGCCGGAACCATTCTCTCGGGCAAATCAGGATCAATGGTTTCCCAGTCCGTCGCCACAAGGCAGGCCGCGAGATGGCCGCCTGCGGAGTGTCCGCTGGCCACCAGGGGTGATTGAAACCTGCGATGCATGGTTCTCGCGGCGGCGATCATCTGTTCGATAATCGTCCCAACGCTCACATCAGGACACAGGTCATAGCCTGCGATACCGACGCTTAAGCCATGAGCATTCAGCCCTTTCGCCATATGGCTGAAATAGCTTGGGTCCAGTCCCTGCCAGTAGCCGCCGTGTATGAACAGCACGGGCATAGCGCCAGCTTTGGGCTTTAGTGGCCCAAAGATATCAATGGTCTGGCGCGGTGTCGGACCATAGCTGATTACCTTGTGGCGGTTTGCGGCCTCGGCGCGATAGGCCGCCGCGTTGGTCTCCCATCCGGCGATCAGCGCAGGATGTTCGGGAACCCGCGCGCGGTTGTTGTATTCCGCCTCCAGATCAATCTGCATGTCTCAAACACCCGTTTTCGTCGTGCCGGGGTTGGTAACCACGCGGCCTGTAACGCGTTCACGGTGCAACAGGTAAAGGCCTGACGCAATCACGACGCTTGCACCGGTCAGCGTCCAGCGATCAGGCAGGTCGCCGAAAATCAGCCAGCCCAGCAGGATCATCCAGACCATCTGGCTGTAGATGAAAGGCGAGAGAACAGGAGCTGGGGCTCGCTTGTGCGCGAGGATCAGCAGCCAGTGGCCGAGCGCCCCGAAGCCGCCGATCAGGATCATCAGCATCCAGACCGAAAGACTTTCCGGCGTTTTCCAGAAGAACGGAATGACCGGTGATAGGATCGCGAGACCACCAAGGCCGGAATAGACCATCGTCGTTCCGGAACTGTCGTGACGCGATAGGATGCGCGTCAGGATCGCGAAAAGCGCGTAGCAAACCGTGCCAGCCGCTGAAAACAGCGCCGCCCAGTGCATCCCGCCAAAACCCGGTCGTGTGACAATGAGGACACCGCAGAAGCCGACCGCGATCGCCCCCATGCGCCGCGCGCCGACCCATTCACCTAAAAGAGGGCCGGAAAGCAGCGCGACCAGCAGCGGTGCCATAAACATGATGCTCATGGTTTCGGTCAGTTGCAGATATTGCAATGCCACGAAGTTTAGGATTGTCGAGTTGAACAGCAGGAACGAGCGCGCCCACTGCATCCATGGCTTCTTCGTGATGAAAATGCCGGGCTGTGTCCAGGGATTGAGCACCATCGTGACCACGACCACACTGGAGAGATAGCGGGCGAAAGTAGTTGGTACTGGACCAATCAGCGGATTCAGTGTTTTTGCGATGGCATCGAGGCAGGCGAAGCACATCAGCGCCAGACACATAAAGCCGATTCCGGCCAGACGCGTGGCGCTGTCGCGGCCTGCTTTTTGTTCGGAATCTGAATCGCTTAGGGCGAGAGCTTCAGTCATTGATTCGTGATTTTGCCGCAGGGAATCGAGAGGCGATCGCGGTTAGTACCAAGTGCAGACTACCCCCCATCCACAGGTGCACGCCAGTCATAAAGCCATGAATATCGCTGACGCATCCCATCAGGGCCAAGCTGCGCCATGCGTCTGTCGCGCAGCCACGCCAGCGGGCGGGGCAGATGGTAATTGAAAGCGTTGGCGCGGGCGGCCTTGTAAACTGCGCTCACGCGGGGTGCGCGCGCTTTTGCGTAGGCTTTAACGCCAGCTTCGATGTTTCTCCTGCTGAATGCATCTGGTGATGGAAGACAAGCCGCCAGCACGGCCGCATCCTCGATGGCCATAGCTGCGCCCTGAGCCAGAAAGGGTAGAAGCGGATGCGCGGCATCACCCGCGAGAGCGGTAGCTTTCTTCGCGAGATAAGGTGATGGCGCGCGATCATGCAGGGTCCATACGGCCCATGATGGAGCCTGCCGCATCAGATCGCGCAGGGTTGGCGCGGCGATCGCCATGATATCCGCCAGCTTGTCCGGATCGCCCGAGCGCGACCAATCATCATCGGTCGCGGTACTGCGGCGGATCACCACGAGATTGATCAGTTTCCCGCCCGCAACGGGGTAATGCACAGCGTGGCTATCGCGTCCAAGCCAGAGATTGGTGGCCGCAGCGCGGATGAAATCTGGCGTGTCTTGCGCCGGTATCAAGGTGCGCCATGCTTCCCAGCCCGGACGATCAAGATCGCGTGCATCGCCCAGAATCTTGCGTGTCATCGAGCGCTGTCCATCAGCACCGATCATGCAAAGCGCTTCTGTTTCAATTGTTTCCGCGGCAGTCCTGAAGTGGAGAGTCAATTTCTGGCCGTTGTCGGAGAGCCGCTCCAAATCCCAGCCCTCGCGCCATATCACTCCAGGGGACCGCAGAACGGCATCTTTCAGCGCGGTATGGAGATCAGCCCGCAGCATCACCCAAAAGGGTAACCCGTCGGCAGTGCGCTCGAACGGCATGCGCGCATAGGCCCTCGGCTCTCGCCAGCGCCGGATCGCGACTTCTGTAGGCGCAACGGCAGTCCGCGCGAGCGCTGGACCAAGGCCCCAGTTCAGCAGGATATGGCTCGCATTGGGGGAGAGCTGCAATCCCGCGCCAACCTCGCTTTCGCCGATGCGCTTTTCGGTAACCAGTACGCGGTGGCCCTTGCGGGAAAGCGCAAGGGCAGCGCTCAGGCCAGCGATGCCGCCTCCGATGATGACGATGGGGGTGGTCTGGCCCGTCAGCTCACGCGGCCTCGGTCAGGAGGCAGCCCTTCGGGTCCGTCTCGTCGGCGTGGAGTTCACGGCGGAAGCGATAGAGCGTCGAGCAATAAGGGCAGATTTTCTCGTCATCAGAACCCATGTCGAGGTAGACATGGGGATGATCGAACGGCGCAGTGGCGCCGATGCACATGAATTCCTTCGCCCCGATATGGATCACGGATGAGCCCTGATCGTTGTGGAAATGCGGAATGGTGCCAGCAGCCATGACTCGTCCTCGTCTGTCATTCTGGTTTAACCGGAGGAGTTCAGAAGTGGAAGAGGCCAAAACTGCAAAGGCTCTGGCGTGGCGTCGCACGACAACTTTGATTGTGTGAATCACAACCATTGGCTACGCCACTCCCATGAAGTTTTTCGACAATGCGGGTGTCTCCATCGCCTTTATCGATATTCCGCCGACCACGGAGGACCGGGGCGAACCGATCCTGCTCATCCACGGCTTTGCTTCGACGCATGCCGTGAACTGGCTGAACACGCTGTGGGTCAAGACGCTGACCCATGCGGGGCGGCGGGTGATTGCCTTTGATAACCGGGGGCATGGCGAGAGCGCGAAACTCTATAGTGCCTCAGATTATGTGACGGATATCATGGCAGGCGATGCGGCGGCACTGCTGGCGCATCTGGGCATCCATCGTGCCGATGTGATGGGCTATTCGATGGGCGCCCGTATCACGGCGTTTCTGGCTCTGGGGCGGCCTGACATCGTGCGTTCCGCGATCCTCGGTGGCCTTGGTATCCATCTCATTCAGGGCGTTGGACTGCCAATCGGCATTGCGGATGCGCTGGATGCACCTGATCTGGCCGATGTGACCGATCCGATGGGCCGCATGTTCCGCGCCTTTGCCGATGCGAACCATCAGGACCGCAAGGCATTGGCGGCCTGTATCCGGGGAACCAGGCAGACGCTGAAACCGGCGGGTGCCGCCGCTATCAAGGCACCGGTGCTGGTCTGTGTGGGCACGAAAGACCCGATTGCGGGTGATCCGCATGCGCTGGCGGAGCTGTTCCCGAACGGACGCGGAGTCGATATCCCAGATCGCGATCACAATCTCGCGGTGGGCGACAAGGTCTACAAACAGGCCGTGCTGGCGTTTCTGGATCAAAGGCCATGAAACATGAGCGTATCGAGGTTGAAACTGCTCCCGGCCTGCGTCTGGTGGGAGATATTTACGGCGAGGAAGGTCCTCCTGTCATTTTCCTGCACGGTGGTGGGCAGACGCGGCACAGCTGGCGAAAATCGTCGGAAGCGCTGGCCAAGGCGGGCTTTCGGGCCTTTCCTTTCGATGTTCGGGGGCATGGCGACAGCGGTCGCGCACCAGACCGGCGCTACACGTTCTTCGACTTCGCTGCGGATACCCGCGCTCTGGCGCTGGAAGTCGGAAAGCATTGCGGACAGAAGCCCGCGGCTGTTGGCGCGTCTCTCGGCGGCTTGTCCTCGCTCATCGCCACGGCGCTGGAGGCGGATAATCCCTTCGCTGCGCTGGTTCTGGTCGATGTGACGCCGCGCATGGACCCGAAAGGTGTTGATGCGGTGCAAGGCTTCATGCGCGCCAAGGCCCATGAAGGTTTCGCCGGGGTGGAAGAGGCGGCTGAAGCGATTGCGGCCTATCTGCCGCATCGGCCGAAGCCGAAATCACTGGATGGCCTGCGCAAGAACCTGCGCAAAGCTGCCGATGGCAGGCTCTACTGGCATTGGGACCCGGATTTTCTGGATGGTCCTTACCCGATAGAGTCCGACAGGCGAAAGATCGAGGCTGCGGCTTTGGCTGCGGCTGAGCGGCTCGCGATTCCCTCGCTGCTGGTGCGCGGCGGGTCCAGTGAACTGGTGCGGCAGGATCAGGCGGATGAGTATCTCGCGCTCGCCAAAGGCTCGGAGTTTGTCGATGTTGCGGATGCTCGCCACATGGTGGCAGGTGACAGCAACAGCGTATTTACGACGGCGGTGCAGGAGTTCCTGACACGAAAGCTCGTCAGCGCCCGTTGAAAATCGGCTTGCGCTTGTCCTTGAAGGCGGCACGTCCCTCCGCATAATCCTCGCTTTGGAAACATGCATCAGCCAGCGCCTGCAGGCCGGGCATCGCCAGTGCGCCGGGAAGACCTGCTGCCGCATCAATCGCGCGCTTGGCGGCGTTGATCGTCATGGGTGCGCCTGCGGCGATCTTGCGGGCGAGATCATGTCCTGCGGCATCGAGATGATCTTTTGCGATCACTTCTCCGACCAATCCGACCGCGAGCGCCCTTGCTGCGTCGATGCGCCCAGCGCTGAAGAACAGGTGCTTCACGGGTTCCGGTCCCATCAGCGCCACCAGTGATTTCAGCGCCGATGGTGGATAGCCAACGCCCAGAACAGCGGCGGGGACCGCGAAAACCGCGTCGTCGCTCGCCAGACGCAGATCACAGGCAGTCGCGAGACCAACGCCCGCACCGAAGCAAAACCCATGGATCAGCCCGATCACGGGCTTTCCAATTCCCGCGACGGCCTCGAATGCCTTCACATTCTCGATCTCGTAGGCGCGACTTCCTTCCGGCGTGGCGCGCTCCGTATCGAATTCCGCAATATCAGCTCCGGTCGAAAAGGCCTGTGTGCCGGCACCGCGCAGGATGATGACACGCACTGCAGGATCGGCATCCAGCGTGGCAAAAAGCGATGGAAATGCCTTCCACGTCGCAATATCCACACAATTGCGCCGTTCTGGCGCATTGATCGTTACTGTCGCGATATTGGCATCCACCGATGCGAGCAGGCGCGAGGAGGCAGCGGCTACAGGTCTTGTCATTGGTTTAACGGCCACCCTTCACATTGTCACACCGAGCGCATAGCTATACCTTGTTCTTGCCTGAACACCCTGTCTTTGTCTCAACCCTTGGGGAAACCATCATGGCTCAGGGAATTATCGAACGTCGTGCTGCCATCAAGTCAGTCGATCCTCTGTGGTCGCGGCTGCGGACTGACGCCGAAACGATCCTTGCGAACGAACCTGCCCTTGGTTCATTCGTGCTGGCGACTGTTTTGCAGCAGCCTACGCTGGAAGCGGCTGTCGTGCACCGCATCGCGCAACGGCTCGATCATCCCGATCTTCCGGCAGAATTGATCCGTCAGGCCTTCATGCAGGCGATTGCGGATGATCCGGCGATCAGCGACGCGATCCGTACCGACATTCTGGCGGTGGTTGACAGGGATCCGGCGACTACGCGGGTGATTGAGCCTGTGCTGTATTACAAAGGCTTTCATGCCCTGACCACGCACCGGCTTGCGCATCACCTGTGGACTCACAAGCGGCAGGACTTTGCGCTTTATCTGCAAAGCCGCTCGTCCATCGTCTTCCAGACCGATATTCATCCCGCCGCACCCTTTGGAAAAGGCATCTTTCTCGATCATGCCACAGGCCTTGTCGTGGGCTACACGGCGGTTGTCGAAGATGACGTCTCGATCCTGCAAGGCGTGACACTGGGTGGCACTGGCAAGGAAACGGGGGATCGCCATCCCAAGATACGCAGGGGCGTGCTGATCGGTGCGGGGGCCAAGATTCTCGGCAATATCGAGATTGGCCATTGCTCCCGTGTGGCCGCTGGCTCTGTTGTGTTGGCGGCGGTGCCGCATAATACCACTGTCGCTGGCGTGCCTGCGCGCGTTGTGGGGGAGGCTGGCTGCGCCGAGCCTTCGCGCAGCATGGTGCAGATCCTTGATGAACTGCCGAATTAACCCGCTTTCGGCACCTCTTCGACCTGTTCACAAACGGCCACAATTGGTCTACGAGCCACTCAGTTGTTTTTACCGCCGTTGGGCCGGACAAATACATGAGCGCCCAGGACAATTGGCGGCAGACACTGGTGCTGGCTTCGGGATCACCCCGGAGGCTGGCGCTGCTGCAGCAGGTTGGCATTGAGCCAGCCGCAGTTATTCCCGCTGAGATCGATGAAACACCGGGCAAGGCCGAGCGGCCCCGCACGCTTGCCACGCGCCTTGCGCGCCAGAAGGTAGAGGCGGCGCGTGATATTGCGCGGCGTGACCCTGCTCTGGCCGGCGGTTTTGTGCTTTCTGCGGATACGGTTGTCGCCGTCGGACGCCAGATCCTGCCGAAGACCGAACTAGTGGATGAAGCAGCGGCGTGTTTGCGCCAGCTTTCGGGCCGGGCACACCGGGTCTACACTGGCGTAGTTATCGCCACGCCCAAGGGTGCGATCCGCGAGCGTCTCGTGGAAACGCGCGTGCGCTTCAAGCGCCTTTCGCGGGATGATATGGACAGCTACCTCGCTTCAGGCGAATGGCGCGGCAAGGCCGGGGGCTATGCTATCCAGGGGCTTGCTGGCAGCTTCGTGGTCAAGCTGGTGGGCTCCTATAGCAATGTGGTGGGGCTGCCACTGTACGAGGTCTGCAACCTGCTGGGCGGGGAGGGATATCCCGTGCATTTCAACTGGCTGAACCGGTTGTAGCCATGAATGTCCTGCTGCAATGAACGTGCTCCTGATCGACAATTACGACAGTTTCACCTGGAATCTCGTGCATCTGCTGGGCGGTGTCGGCTGCGTGGCCGAGGTCGTGCGCAACGACAAGATCACGGTGGCGCAGGTCATGGAGAAGCGCCCGGACGCTATCGTCCTCTCGCCCGGTCCATGCTCACCGACCGAGGCCGGTATCTGCTGTGATCTGATCGCTGCGGCGCAGGAAACGACGCCGATCTTCGGCGTCTGTCTCGGGCTCCAGTCTATCGGACAGGTTCTGGGCGGCGACGTGGTGCGCGCACCTTTGCCGCGCCATGGCAAGGTCTCCACCATCCACCACACGGGCAAGGGGCTGTTCCATGGCCTCAACGGCCCGTTTCAGGCCACGCGCTATCATTCGCTGGTTGTCGCGCGTGACACTTGCCCCGACAGCCTTGATGTGACGGCTGAAACCGCTGATGGCCTGATCATGGGGTTGTCCCACAAGACATTGCCCATGCACGGCGTGCAGTTTCATCCCGAGAGCATCCTGTCCGAGCATGGCGCCTTGATGGCCGGGCGTTTTCTGGAGATGGCGGAAGCGTGGAATGCCGGGCGCGCGCCTAGCGCATAAATTGCAGGCTGCGGTTTAAGCTGAAGGTCGCGCCTCGATCACCACGAAGGCCTGCGCATAGGGATGCTCGTCCGTGATCGTCAGGTGGATGACGGCCTCGTGTCCCAGCGGCGTCAGCGCTGCCAGACGCTCCGCAGCTCCGCCCGTCAGTTTCATTGTGGGCTGGCCGGAGCGCTGGTTGACCACGCCCATGTCGCACCAGAATACGCCACGGTTCATGCCAGTTCCGAGAGCCTTGGCGCAGGCCTCCTTGGCAGCGAAACGCTTGGCATATGTCGCGGCCCGGTTGGCCTTGTGCTCGGCGCGGCTGCGCTCGATATCAGTGAAGATGCGACGGATGAAGCGCTCGCCGTGACGCTCAAGCGTCTTCTCGATACGGCGGATATCACAGAGATCGGAGCCGATACCGAGGATCATGGGATATCACAGCCCCCGGCTGCCAGGCTTCACTGCCGGGAGCTTCGCCATCTCTGGCGGAACATCCTCCGGCGCATAATCCGGCACGAAATACGATGCCAGCGACACCAGCGGCACACCAATATCGGCCTTGCCCGCCGAGCGGTCCACCAGCACCGCCGCGCCCACGACTTCGCCGGGATGGCGGGCGATGGCCGCGAGGCATTCGCGCGAGGAAAGCCCGGTCGTGATGATATCCTCCACCATCAGCACTTTCGCGCCAGCCTCGATCTCGAAGCCCCGGCGCAGTTTGAACTCGCCGTTCTCGCGCTCGACGAAAATCGCTTTCGCGCCCAGATGTCGCGCGGTTTCATAGCCCGGCACGATGCCACCGACAGCGGGCGAGACCACGATATCGATCTTGCCGAAGCGGGCTTCGACCTTTTCGGCCAGCGCCTTGCACAGCCGCGCGGTGCGCACCGGGTCCTGGAAGACGAACATCTTCTGCATGAAAACCGGGGAGCGGCGCCCGGACGACAGGATGAAATGTCCTTCAAGAAGGGCACCGGCGGCGCGGAATTCCGCGAGAACATCTTCGGTCTGCATAAAGTGTTCTCTTGGCGGAAGCGGGGGACGAGGGCAAGAGCTTCGCTTGACCAATCCCCATATCCCGCCTAACGCCCACGCTTGCCAGTCGGCTGGACGGCCGCTGGGGGAAACCCTGGAGGAAAGTCCGGGCTCCATGGAGACACGGTGGCGGCTAACGGCCGCCGGGGGTGACCCCAGGGATAGCGCCACAGAGAACGAACCGCCTCGGGTTATCCGCAAGGGTTTCTTTTGGGGTAAGGGTGAAAAGGTGCGGTAAGAGCGCACCGCGGGACCGGCAACGGAACTGGCATGGCAAGCCCCACCGGGAGCAAGACCGAATAGGGACGGCACGGGGTCCGCAAGGATCACAAGCCTGGCTTCAGGCCGCCGTCCGGGTTGGTTGCATCAGGTGTCGCGCAAGCGCCACCGCAGATGAATGGCCGTCACGCCGGGGCAACCCGGCCTTACAGAACCCGGCTTACAGGCCGACTGGCAAGTTCTGCTTAAAACGCAGCCTCCCACGGCTTCGACAGCCTGAGCGCGCAGCGGATCAGCCCCACCATCGAATAGGTCTGCGGAAAGTTGCCCCAGAGTTCTCGCGTGTCGAGATGCAGGCCTTCCGACAGCAATCCCAAAGGGTTGCGCGCGGCCAGTATGTCCTCGAACAGCGCCCGTGCCTCATCTTTTCGGCCAAGCCTTGCCAGGCACTCGATGTACCAGAGCGTGCAGACCGTGAAGGCGCTTTCGGGTTCGCCGAAATCATCCGCGCTCGCATAGCGCTTCATATGTCCACCGAACTTCAGCACCTCCTCGATGCGCTTCACTGTGCCGAGAAAGCGGGGGTCCTTGATGTCGAGCAGGCCTACATCCGCCAGCATCAGAAGGCTGGCGTCCACATCACTCCCGCCGAAGGTCGAGGCAAAGGACCCGATTGCCTCGTTCCAGGCTTGCTTGAGGATACCTGCCCGCATCATGTCCGCGCTTTTGCGCCAGCGCCCCGCTTCCGGTGTCAGATCGAGATGGGCGGCGATTCCGGCGAGACGGTCGCAGGCCGCCCAGCACATCACGGCAGAATGTGTGTGCACGGATTGCCGCGTGCGAAACTCCCAGACACCGGCATCCGGCTGGTTCCAGCGCGCCTCGGCCTGCTGCCCCAGTGCTTCGAGCTGGCGGAACGTGGCGATGGTTCCCGGCGTCAGCATACGCTGGTCATAGAAGGATTGCGCCATCGCCAGGATGACGCTGCCGTAACCATCGTTCTGGACCTGCGTATATGCGGCATTGCCGAAGCGGACCGGCCCGAGATTGCGGTAGCCACCCAGCGCGGGCTGTTCGACTTCCGTCACAACGGTCTCGAAGCGCAAACCGAACAGCGGTTGCAGGTAGCCGTTCGCGCTGCCCGCCACGATGTTGTTGATATAGCCCATGAAATCCTCGAGCGTCTTGGTTGCTCCGAGCCGGTTCAGGGCCTCCACCGTGAAGAAGGAATCGCGCAGCCAGCAGAAGCGGTAGTCCCAGTTGCGCGCGCCCGCACCATATTCCGGGATTGATGTTGTCAGCGCCGCAACAATGCCGCCGGTTTCCTCATAGGCGCAGAGCTTGAGCGTGATCGCTGCGCGGATCACCACGTCCTGCCATTCGAACGGGATGGACAGCGACCGCGTCCATTCCCGCCACCATATCAGGGTCTGTTCCAGGAATTCCCTCGCCACATCCGCCGGATTGCGGTCCACCGGCTCATCATTACCGAAGAGAAAAACAACCGGTTTCGTTAGCAGGAAGGGGATTTCTCCATTGATGATATCGACCGAAGCGTTTGTGGTGAGGCGCGCGGATTGCCCGCCGAGGTCAAAGCGGATGTGATGACTGCCCTGTGACCGCGCAGCTTCATGCGCGCCGTAGCCATGCCGGGGGCGCAAGCGGACCGTGACGCGCGGCTGTCCAGCAATCGGTTCGATGATCCGCACCAGCATCGCGGGGCGAAACATGCGACCGAAGCGGACGAAACGTGGCGCAAAATCGGTAATGCGGAGGCTGCCGGAAGGCGCTTCCAGCGTCGTGACCAGAACGGGCGTGTTGGGTGTGTAGCTCTGGCTGCTGGCAGTCTGGCCTTCCAGCCCCACCGCAAAACAGCCTGACCCGGCGAGCTTGTCGCCCCCGATCAGGCTGCAGAAGACAGGATCGGCATCAAGACGTGGATAGCAGCACCAGACGATGGAGCCGAGCCGTTCGACCAGTGCCGCAATGGCGCAATTTCCGATAACGCCCAAATCAAGCGAGGTGACTTCGGAGATTAGCCTTGAGTTGAGCATCTTGGGATTCATCTGGCCGACGTTTGATCAGCGAGGTGGCGCAAACGTGGCGGTGCGAAAAGAGCGCCAAAGATCGACTTCATTCATGTGGGCTCCTATATCCGCAGTGAACTTGCCCCCGATCAGGAATGCTCATGCCGGACTCACCCGCTTCACCATCTTCAACGGCTGATCTCGACCGTCGGCAGATGCTGGCCCTGAGTGCCGCTGCGGCTTTTGTTGGCGTGTCACCAACCTCGGCGCAAACCAAAGGCCTCGAACTCGGCCCTGCCTCGGCCTTCACATTCGAAACCCTGATTGTCCGCGCCAAGGCGATGGCCTCCCGTGCCTATGCGCCGCCGCCTTCCCCTGCGCCCGAAATCCTCGAACAGATCGATTACGACGCCCACGGCAAGATCAGGTACAAGCCGGAAATGGCCCCGTTCAGCTTCGAGCAGGCGGGCGTCGGCAAGGGCAAATTCGCCGCGACGTTCTTTCATCTCGGGAGGTACTTCAAGAAACCGCAGCGCATTCATGTGGTGGAGGGCGGGCAGGCGCGCGAGATTCTGTATCGCGAGGATTACTTCGAAATGCCGAAGGATTCGATTGCCCACAAACTGCCGAGGGGGGCGGGCTTCGCAGGTTTTCGCTTTCAGGAGGCCAATGCGGAGGGGGGGCAAGCACCGACAAAGGGCTGGCAGGGCAAGCCTCTGCCGTGGCAGTCCAATGACTGGGTGGCATTTCTGGGCGCTTCGTACTTTCGCGCCATCGGCGATGAGTTCCAGTACGGATTGTCCGCGCGCGGCATCGTGATCGATGCGGCCATTGGCGGCAAGGCCGAGGAGTTCCCGGATTTCACCCATGTCTGGCTGGAGCGTGAGACTGGTGACAGCGTGACGGCGTGTTGCCTGCTCGACGGGCCGTCGCTGTCGGGTGCTTATAAATTCACCATGACGCGCGGCAAGGGTGTGACGATGGAGATCGAGAAGCATCTCTTCATTCGCAAGGATATCGAGCGTTTCGGCGTGGCACCGCTGACATCGATGTTCTGGTATTCCGAGACGATCAAGCCGACTGCCATCGACTGGCGCCCTGAAGTGCATGATTCGGATGGCCTGGCGCTCTGGACCGGCGCAGGTGAGCGCGTCTGGCGTCCGCTGAACAATCCGCGCCGCACCATCGCCTCATCCTTCGGTGACGAAAACCCGCGCGGCTTTGGCCTGCTGCAGCGTGATCGATTGTTCGATCATTTCCAGGATGGTGTGTTCTATGAGCGCCGCCCCTCGCTCTGGATCGAGCCCATCGGCCAGTGGGGTAGGGGCGCGGTGCAACTCATTGAGATACCGACGGATGACGAGATCCACGATAACATCGTGGTGGCATGGGTTCCCGAGCGCCCGGTGAAAGCGGGCGACAGCTTCCGCTTTGCCTACCGCACGCACTGGCAGGCCGACGAGCCGACGCCCACGCCGCTGGCGCGCTGTGTCGCGACACGTCTGGGCAATGGCGGTCAGCCCGGAACGACGCGACCGCAAGGCGTGCGCAAGTTCATGGTGGAGTTCAAGGGCGGGCCGCTGGAGAATATCCCGTTCGGCGTGAAACCGGAGGCGGTGCTCTCGACCTCGCGCGGCGCGTTTTCCTATGTCTTTACCGAAGCCGTGCCGAATGATGTGCCGGGCCACTGGCGGGCGCAGTTTGACCTGACGGCGAGCGGTGCTGATCCGGTGGAATTGCGGTGCTTTCTGAAGGCAGGCGACAGGGTGCTGACCGAGAGCTGGCTGTATCAGTACTGGCCGGAGTGATGGTTCACCGGTCCTCTTCAATATTCTCCTCAATCTCCGTCACCGGGATCGCATAGGTCCCCTTGAGCCAGCGGCTGAGATCGACATCGGCGCAGCGCTTCGAGCAGAACGGCTTGTAGCGGTCATGCGAGGGCTGTCCGCAGATCGCGCATTTGCGACCGGCAACCGCATTGTCATTGGCAGGTGGTGTTGCTGAACTAACCATTTCTCATCCTTGCCGAATCCGCAGCGCGCAACTCCGTTTTCAGGATCTTGCCGTAGCTGTTCTTGGGCAGGGCGTCGATGAAGATGTATTCTTTGGGACGCTTGAACCGGGCGATCTTTGACAGGCACAGCGCGTCCAGTTCTTTAGGCGCAGCCTTGCCCGCGATGTAGGCCACGACGACCTCGCCCCATTCTGCATCCTGTCGGCCTATCACCGAGACTTCGCGGACATCTGGGTGGGTCAGCAGCACTTCCTCTACCTCGCGGGGATAGATGTTGGAGCCTCCCGAAATGATCACGTCCTTGGAGCGGTCTTTCAGCGTCATATACCCCTGCGCATCTACCGCGCCAATATCGCCGGTGTGGAGCCAGCCGTCCTTCATCGTTCTGGCATTTGCCTCAGGGTTTTCCCAGTATCCCGGCATGACAGGATCGCCCCGGCAGATGATCTCGCCGCTTTCGGCCACCGGCACTTCGCGGTTATTCTTATCCACGATTCGCATCTCGATGCAGGAATAAGGCCGCCCTGCCGAGGCCAGACGGTCCAGCCATTGCGGGTGATGGCGGTCGCCGATCTCGTCCTTGGGCAAGGTTGTGATGGTCATCGGGCTTTCGCCCTGCCCATAGATCTGGGCGAAGCAGGGGCCAAAGCGGTCCAGCGCCGCGATGGTGTCCGCCACATACATCGGTGCGCCGCCCCAGATGATGGTGCGGATGTTGGCGTTCACACAATCGCCGGGTGCATTTACAAGCCGCTTGATCATGGTGGGCGCGCCGAACATCGACAGGTTTTTCCAGTGCCGGATGGTCTCAAAAATCTCGGCAGGCTCGAATCCGCCGCTCTCGGGCGTGACGTTGATGCCGCGCCGCATCACATGCGCCATGATGTAGAGGCCCGAGCCGTGGCTCATGGGTGCGGCATGCAGAATAGGATCGCCCGGGTTGATCGGGTCCACTTCAAGCGCATAGGCATAGGACATTGCGGCAAGGTTGCGGTGGGTGAGCGTCGCGCCCTTGGGGCGGCCGGTGGTGCCTGACGTGTAGAACAGCCAGGCCGGTGCATCGGGGCCAACATCGGTGACGGGTATCGGATCGGACTGGATCAGCTTTGCATATTCCGGCCCTCCGATGACGATCATAGCCTTCAGGCATTCCGGCGCATGGGCACCCACTGTTGCCGCCATATCCTCCGAGACAAAGGCCAATTTCGCCCCTGAATTCTCGAGAATGAAGCGGATTTCCTCGCCGTGCAATTTCGTGTTGACCGGTACGGCGCAGAGCCCCGCATGCCATATCGCATAAAAGCACTTCACGTAACGGCGTGAGTTTTTCGCGATGATCGCGACACGGTCGCCGGGCTTGAGGCCGTAGGTGGTGAGAAGCGCTTGCGCCCGGCGCGCCGTGAACTGCGCGAGATCGCCATAAGTGTCGGTCGCCTTGATGCCGACGCCAAGCGCAGGCGCATCGGGATGGCTGGAGCCGTGGCGTGCGAGCCAGTGCGCGATGTTCATGGCGAAAGCCCCGGAAGCGGACGTGAAGCCTTCGACAAGCTCAGGAACAGGCACAAAGTCAAGCCGGAGGGTTTCACTGCCCGCGCTTCGCCCTCGCGGCAAACCGCACAGCCTCCTCAGCCGCGCGAAACAGCGCCTTGGATTTGTTGATGCATTCCATGTGTTCTGACGCCGGGCTGGAATCATAGACCACGCCCGCGCCTGTCATCACGTGCATCTCGCCATCCTTTACGATAGCGGTGCGCAGGACGATGCAGGTGTCCATGGAGCCGTCCGCGCCGAAATAGCCGATGCAGCCGGCGTAGATGCCACGCCTTGCCATTTCGAGTTCGTCGATGATCTCCATAGCGCGGACCTTGGGCGCACCCGACACGGTTCCTGCCGGAAAGCCCGCGACCAGCGCATCCAGCGCATCAAGGCCGGGGCGGATCGTACCCTCGACATTGGAAACGATGTGCATGACGTGGCTGTAACGCTCCAGGAAAAAGCTGTCGGTGACCGTCACGCTGCCGATGCTGGCGACACGTCCAACATCGTTACGACCCAGATCGAGCAGCATCAGGTGTTCGGCACGCTCTTTCTCATCCGCCAGCAGTTCCTCACCCAGACGGATATCCTCGGCGGTATCCTCGCCTCGCGGTCGGGTTCCGGCGATGGGGCGGATCGTCACCTTGCCATCGCGTAGCTTGACCAGGATTTCAGGGCTGGAACAGACGATCTCGAAATGGCCGAAGCTGAGATAGCAGAGATAGGGCGAGGGGTTGATGCGCCGGAGCGCCCGATACAGCGAGAAGCCGCCGAGCGTGAAAGGTGAGGAAAAGCGCTGGGCGAGGACGACCTGAAAGATATCGCCCGCGCGGATATACTCTTTCGCCTGCTCCACCATGGCGTGATAGCGCGTCTCGCCCGTGTTGGAGATGCCTGTGGCTGTAATGGCGGCATCCGCCTCCGTGGCGGCTGAAATGTGGTGCAGCGGCTGTTCCAGACAATCGATCACCGCGTCGATGCGCTGGCGCGCTTCTTCCTGTGCCATAACAGCCGTGACGCCGCTGCGGGGCCGGACGGGCACAACGATGACCATCTCGTCCCTGACAGCATCGAACACCACCATAACAGTGGGGCGGATGAAGATGGAATCTGGCGTATCCAGCGTGTTCGGCTTCGGCGCGGGCAGGCGCTCCATCTCGCGCACCATGTCATAGCCGAGATAGCCGAAAAGTCCGGCAGCCATGGGCGGCAGTCCCTCTTGCGCGGGAATCTGCGATTCGCCATTGAGCGCGCGCAGGCTTTGCAACGGAGGTAATGATTCCGGCGTGAAGATGTCGAGATCAACCAGCGCGCGGCGATTGATCTCGGCTATTCCGTCATGCGCGCGCCATATCACGTCAGGCATGAGGCCGATCATGGAATAGCGCCCGCGCACCGCGCCGCCCTCCACCGATTCCAGCAGGAATGTCGGTCCGCCGAGACGGGCAAGCTTCATATGGGCGGAAACCGCTGTTTCGAGGTCTGCAACCATGCGCTCGACCACGAGTTGCGGTTCGCCACGGGTGTAGGCCGCAGCGAAGTCGCGCGTTGTGTCAGATGGCGCAACCATCACCGCTGGGTCTGCGCGCCCGTTGCGAGTGCCAGCGCCCGGTCATTGATCGAGACGCCAAGCTCTGTCTGGATTTTCGCGGCATACTGGTTCAGCCATTCATTGGCAATGGTGGTGTCGAGCTGCGATTTCAGGCTTTTGGCTGCGGCATCTTCCGGGTTGAACGGCGGTACGGCGCTCGATTCGACGCTGAGGATCATGCGGTCGGCACCTCGCCCCGTGGCGGCGACTGCAAACTTGCCCTGGGACAGCGCGAAAGCCGTGGCTGCGGCGGACGCGCCGACCACATCATTGCCGTTGCGGGTGACGCCAGCGGCTGTCTCAACATTCACGCCCAGTTCCGTGGCGATGTCTTCCAGCTTCTCGCCGCCTTCCACGCGCTTCAGGAAATCATTGGCGCTCTGGCTGCTCATCCGCGCGGCTTCATCCGTGCGCCAAACCTCCTCGACCTGTGGACGAACCTCATCGAAGGTGCGTTCGCGTCCGCGCTCGATGTTCTGGATTTCGAACCAGACATAGCCGTTCTCGCGGGTGCGGATCGCTTCGTTGTCCACACCTCGATCCGACAGGAAAACGGCTTTCAAGACATCCGCCATGTCCGGAATTCCCGTGATCGGTTCGCCTGCCTTGTCGCGACCTTGTGTATCGGTTGCGGTAACATTTGTCAGCGTGCGCTTGAGTTCATCTGCGACCTGCTGAAGGCTCTTGCCGGAGGAGCGCAGGTCTTCGATCCGGTCGTGAATGCCATCCAGCTTGCGGCGCAATTCACCGTCACCCGTCAGTTTGGCAGCGGCGACTTCCGTGCGCAAGGCATCGCGCAATTGCTCGAACGGCGGTGAAGTGCCTGCCTCTATGGTCGTTACGCGCAGAAGCACTGTGCCGAACGGTCCCTGCACAGGGGCGCTGATAGCATCCTTTTCCAGAGCAAATGCAGCTGCGGCAATGGCGCGATCCGACAGTTCAGCACGGGACTTGGAGCCAAGATCAACATCGGTCGATTTGAGCTTGCGCTCTTCCAGAAGGGCATCCCAGGCCAGACCACTTTTCAGACGTTCGGCAGCGGCGGTAGCATCAGCCGCATTCGGGAAGACGATCTGCTGGATCTGTCGCTTTTCCGGCGCGCCGAAGCGGCTGCTCGCAACTCCGCGATCATAGGCCTGCCGCAATTCGGCATCGCTGACCAGCACTTCGGTCGCGAACTCGGCGGGGCTCAGCACCATGGCCGTGAAGCTGCGGTATTCAGGCGCTCGAAAGGCGGCCTTACGCTGCTCATGCAAGGCTTTCAGCACATCCTCGGCAGGCGCGGGGAGGGCAGATGCGATAGCTCCAGGGATGATGATGTATTGTAGCGTGCGCTCCTCCGCGCGGTAGCGGTGCAGCATTTCCAACATGGCATTCGGCGAGGAGAATCCGCCGGAAACAGCCTCGCCGATCTGTTGGCGCAACGTAGCCTGACGCTGTTGCTGCAAAAACGCGCCTTCGGTGAGGCCTTCGTTACGCAGATAGCCGTCGAAGGCCAACCGGTTGAAGCGCCCATCCGCGCCCTTGAACGCCGCGTTGCTGGCGAGCGAGCGGGCGACTTCCTCGGGCGATATCGCGAGGCCGAGCTTACGGGTATTTTCGTTCAGCGCGGTCTCGCTGATCAACTGGTTCAGTACCTGCCGGTCAATGCCGATGGCGCGGGCCTGTTCCGAAGTGAAGCCACGGCTGCGCTGCTGGATATCCAGGATTCGCTGCTGGTAGACACGGCGGAAATTATCCGCGTTGATTTCAGTGCGACCGACATTGGCAAGCGACGTGGAACCACCGCTGCGTAAAATGTCGCCGATGCCCCAGATCGCGAAGCTTATGATGAGGAACGTGAACAGGACGGTGAGAACGGCCTTTCCCAGCCATGTCTCGGCAGCGCCACGAATGCCTGACAGCATGTCAAATCCACTTTATGTCTGACGCAACACATTACCGCTGCGCGTTGTCGGTTTTACGGGGCCGTGATAGGCGGGATTCAATAGCAAAACAACGGGAGAAAACCATGACCCGCCCCATCCGCCCGCTGATCGCCGGAAACTGGAAGATGAATGGCATCAAGGGTGCCGCAGCGGAACTGAAGGCGATGATGGACGGCGCCGCTGAAGTTTCTGGCAAATCCGACTTGCTGATTTGCCCACCCGCGACATTGCTGCTGGGATTCGCGCGTATGGCGGAGGGAAGCGCCGTGGCGCTGGGCGCACAGGATTGCCATGCGAAAGCCGCGGGTGCCCATACGGGCGATATCGCGGCGGAGATGATCGCGGATGCCGGTGGAAGCGCCGTCATTGTGGGTCATTCCGAACGCCGCGCCGACCATGGCGAGAGTGATGGAGCTGTGCGAGCGAAAGCCGAGGCGGCATTGCACGCAGGTCTAAGTGCCATCATCTGTGTGGGTGAGACGGAAGCACAGCGCGATGCGGGCATGACGATTGATGTCGTTTCCGGTCAACTCGGCGGATCGGTTCCCGACGATACAGCAGTCGAACGACTGATCATTGCATACGAGCCGGTCTGGGCCATAGGTACAGGCCGCACGCCAACGGTGCAGGAAGTGGCGGATGTGCATGCCGCGATCCGCAATGCGCTGATCGCGCGCTTCGGTGATGCCGGAGAAACCGTCCGTATTCTCTATGGCGGTTCGGTAAAGCCTTCAAATGCGGTCGAACTGATGGCGGTGGCCAATGTGAACGGTGCTCTTGTGGGCGGTGCCAGCCTCAAAGCGAGCGATTTCCTGGCGATCGCGGCAGCTTGTCCTGAGTTGCAGGCTTAGCCATAAAAAAAGCGCCGGACGAGCCAGCGCTTTTCACATTCAATCAGAGAGTTGGATCAATTACTTGATCTTGCCTTCCTTGTATTCAACGTGCTTGCGGGCAACGGGATCGTACTTCTTCATCACCAGCTTCTCGGTCTTGGTGCGGGCATTCTTCTTGGTCACGTAGAAGTGGCCCGTATCGGCAGACGAGTTCAGTCGAATTTTGATGGTGTTGGCCTTCGCCATGGGAAATCTCCTGAGATCAGCCCGGCGACACATGGAACACCATGTCTCGCAAAAGGCCGCAAAATTGAGTGGTCACGGCACAGGCCGTGATCAGAGTGGGCGTGCTACCTCATATCATCTGAAAGTCAAGTCTGGGAGAGAGGCAAAACGTGATCCAACGCCTGTAAACAAAACTGCCAGCCGAACTTTCTCCAGCTGGCACTCTGAGGATCCAGCAATGAACGCGTTATCCGAAGCTGATAATGACGGCCTGTTTGCCCCGTGGCGTAGCTACAGCCAGCGTTGTCTTCACCCTGGGAAGCGAACGTGCACGCACGCGAGTATAGTGGTGCGTGAGCATCGCGATCAGTTCATGCGGACGCAGTTTGGCCACCAGACCTGATCGTTCGACCGGTGCCACTGGTGCACCCGGTGGACGGACCGTAATTCTTTGTTTTGTCGGAGCGTCCTTCTGGAACCAGCCCTGCGTTTTCATAGGATTCTCCTCAACAGCTCTGGTGAGAAAGGATTTCAGATGCGCTGCACGAAGCAGTTGAAGCCAGATTTTTTCAGCGCGCCGCACGCTGCATTCGCGTCCTTATTGTCGTCGAAGCCACCGAAGCGGGCGCGGAACAATGTCGCATCGCCCTTTTGAACCTTCTCGGTGAAGGCGCTGGCATCGGTGAGAATGGTGCGGTTCTTTGCCTTGGCGCTGTCGAGTATGGCGCGAGCCTTGCCCTCGTCGTCGGTAGCACCGAGCTGGATGATGAAGCCGGTATGGGTTGCGGCAGGCTTCAGGGTCGAGGCCGTGGTGACGGGATCGGCCTGCGCGACCGTTGCCTGACGGCCGGACACGGGCTTGGTTGCTGGCTGCGCACCGGTGTTCCAGCGCAGTTGCGGACCGGGCTGGGCTGTTGGCTGCGGTGCGAAGGCCGCTACAGGCGTACCAACGGCCTGGCGCGGGGTCTGCGGTGTCGCGGCAATGACTGTCGAGGCAACGGTCTTTGTTGGCTGGACCTGGGCCGGAGCGGCTGCAATAGCGCGGCGGACGTCAGCCACGCGTTGGGTTTCTGTGGCGACAGGCCGTGTTGCTTCCACAGGTTTGGCTGCTTCGACCGGTTTGACCTCGGCCTTCGGAGCCACAGGAGCCTCGGCACGCACTTCAGGCGCGCGTACTTCGGCTCTTGGCTGATTGGCGGGAACGGTCGCTGCTGCGACACGCACCGGCTCTTCCGTCCGGGCATCCGCAATCATTGGAGCCGTGCGCCCACCTGTGGTGGCACCTTCGATATGATTTTCGACCAGCGACGCCATCTGGGCATCGCGAATACGGCCCGAGCGACCGCCGAGAACGACTGCCATGACATGGCGGTTGCCATCACGCGCCGAGGTCAGCAGGTTGAAGCCCGAAGCGCGGGTGTAGCCGGTCTTGATGCCATCCACACCCTCCACGCGACCAAGAAGCTTGTTGTGGTTGCGATAGCTGCGACCGGCATATTCAAAGCTGCGGGTCTGGAAATAGCGCCAGTATTTCGGAAAACGCTCATGAATGGCGCGGCCCAGCGTCGCCAGATCACGCGCTGTTGTTACCTGCTCGGGGTTTGGCAAGCCAGACGCATTGCGGAAGGTTGTGCGGCTCATACCCAGCGAGCGCGCCTTGCGCGTCATCATCTCGCCAAACGTGTCCTGATCGCCGCCAATGGCTTCGGCCACGACAACTGCCACGTCGTTGGCGGATTTTGTCACGAGAGCCTTGATTGCTTCCTCGACTTCGATGGTTTCGCCCGGATCAAAGCCGATCTTGGACGGAGCCTGCCGGGCGGCGAAAGCGGAAACTGTGAGGGGGGTGTCAAGCCTGAACTTTCCGCGCTCCAGCTGCTCGAACAGCATGTAGAGCGTCATCACCTTGGTGACGGAGGCGGGAAAGCGAGGGGCGTCCGGATTGGTGCCCTGCAGAACCTTGCCTGTGTTCACATCAACAACGATGGAAGCGTAGGGAGGAGAATATCCACCGCCGCGACGCTTGCGGGCGTCTGCCGTATCGGTAGTTGCTGTTAGAACAACCATGGCCGTTACGGCCAGAACCATCGGAGCGACGACAAAGCGCCGGAACGCAGACACAACCATGACGCAACTCACTCATACTGATACGCACACCGTGACATCAGGCGTTGCCCAAAAATCACATGTCGTAATCCTATCGCGGCGAGGTTAGCGTAGGGTTAAGGCGGGTGAGTCTTTGTCCCGTCCTTTATGAACAGCACTCCCGCGCACCGGCCATGCGTTTTGTGCATTGCAATAATAGCTTGACATTTTTTGTGCACTGCAACATATGGTCGGCAACGGGCCAGTTCAGTTCCCGGAAACAAACGCCAACGGAGCACCACATCATGAACAATTCGTTTGAAGACATGCAGAAGACCGCCAAGGACAACATGGACGCCGCAACAAAGGCATTCGGTTCGTTCACCAAGAACGCACAGACCGTTTCGACCGAAGCTGCCGATTTCGCCAAGAAGTCCTACGAAGCCAATGCTGCCCATGTCGAGAAGCTCTTCGCTGTAAAGACACTCGACAAGGCCATCGAGCTCAACACCGAGTTCGCCAAGACCGCCTACGAAGGTTTTGTTGCCCAGGCGACCAAGATGAGCACGCTTTACACCGATTTCGCCAAGGAAGCGATGAAGCCAGTGGAAGCTGCCTTCGCCAAGGCCAAGACCGCCGTCGCCAAGTAATTTGATGACCTGAGCAATATCGAGATTCCCTCAGGGAATCTACTGAAAGCGCGGCAATTTTGCCGCGCTTTTTTGTGTTTTGACGTACTGGCGCAATCCGGACTGACATCCTATTTGTATAAATTGAAAGGGGCTCGAGTGTGTCTTTGACAGGAGTCAACACTATGCCCGACGGGATACGCAAGTATGTTGAGCACTGCTCCTTCGTTATCTCACGGCATCCGCCTGATGGCGGAACCGCCGCGTGGCGCGGGTCGGAGCAGGGATGCTGGCGACGACGGGTCGGGAACGGCTGTTATCTCCAAGACGGCCCCCAAGACCAAGCGCCCCAATATGTACCGCGTGCTTCTGCTGAACGACGATTATACACCTATGGAATTTGTGATTCACGTGCTGGAGCGGTTCTTCAACAAGAGCCGCGAAGGTGCCACACAGATCATGCTGCATGTGCATAACCACGGGATCGGTGAGTGCGGCGTTTTTACCTATGAAGTTGCCGAGACGAAGGTGACCCAGGTGATGGACTTCGCACGTAAGAACCAGCATCCTTTGCAATGCATCATGGAAAAGAAGTGAGGACCATTTGCCGACCTTTTCCCGAAACCTTGAAAAAGCACTCCACCAGGCTCTGGCCTTCGCCAATGAGCGTCGACACGAGTATGCCACGCTGGAGCATCTCCTCCTAGCGCTGACCGACGATGTTGATGCTGCGGCCGTGATGAAGGCCTGCAATGTCGATATTGAGGCGCTGCGCCGGACGCTGAAAGACTATGTCGACGGCGAGCTTGAAGGGCTGGTTCACGCGGGCAAGGAGGATTCCAAGCCCACCGCAGGTTTTCAGCGCGTGATTCAGCGCGCCGTGATCCATGTCCAGTCCTCGGGACGTGAAGAGGTGACGGGTGCCAATGTGCTGGTCGCCATCTTTGCCGAACGCGAGAGCCATGCGGCTTATTTCCTGCAGGAACAGGACATGACGCGCTACGACGCCGTCAATTACATCAGCCACGGCATTGCCAAGCGCGCCGGGATGTCCGAGCCTAAGGCCGCCGCTCGTGGCACGGAAGAAGAGGAGCCCGAGAATCGCCAGAGCGAGCCGGGAACGAAGAAGAAGGAAGGCGCACTCGACAGCTATTGCGTCAATCTCAACAAGAAGGCGCGCGAAGGCAAGGTCGATCCGCTGATCGGTCGCGAGGCGGAGGTGAACCGCACGATCCAGGTTTTGTGCCGCCGTTCCAAGAATAATCCGCTCTATGTGGGTGACCCCGGCGTCGGCAAGACGGCGATTGCCGAGGGCCTCGCCCGCAAGATCATCAATCGCGAAGTGCCCGAGGTCCTGTTTGAGGCCACCGTATTTTCGCTCGATATGGGGTCATTGCTGGCGGGAACGCGCTATCGCGGTGATTTCGAAGAGCGCCTGAAGCAGGTGATGAAGGAGATCGAGCAACATCCCAACGCGATACTCTTCATCGACGAGATTCACACCGTGATTGGTGCCGGTGCGACCTCCGGCGGTGCCATGGATGCCTCCAACCTGCTGAAACCCGCGCTGGCCGCCGGCACGCTGCGCTGTATTGGCTCCACGACCTACAAGGAATATCGCCAGCATTTCGAAAAAGACCGCGCGCTGGTCCGCCGTTTCCAGAAGATCGATGTCAACGAACCGTCGATCCCCGATGCCATCGAGATCATGAAGGGGTTGAAACCCTATTATGAGGACTTCCACAAGCTGAAGTACACGAACGAGGCAGTTAGGGCCGCTGTGGAACTCTCGGCCCGCTATATTCATGACCGCAAGTTGCCTGACAAGGCGATCGACGTGATCGATGAATGCGGCGCGTCTCAGATGCTTCTGCCCGAAGCCAAACGCAAGAAGACGATTGGCATCAAGGAGATCGAGGTCACTGTCGCGACGATGGCACGGATCCCGCCGAAGACCGTCTCCAAGGACGACGTCGAGGTGCTGCAGAATATGGAAACCACGCTGAAACGTATGGTTTATGGCCAGGATGATGCAATCGGTCAGCTATCCGCCGCGATCAAATTGTCTCGGGCCGGTCTGCGGGATGGTGAAAAGCCCATCGGCAGCTATCTTTTCTCCGGCCCGACCGGTGTGGGCAAGACAGAGGTTGCCAAGCAACTCGCCAAGGTGCTTGGCGTGGAACTCCTGCGTTTCGACATGTCGGAATACATGGAGCGCCACACTGTCAGCCGCCTTATCGGAGCCCCTCCGGGCTATGTCGGCTTCGATCAAGGCGGACTGCTGACTGATGGGGTCGATCAGCACCCGCATTGCGTGCTGTTGCTGGACGAAATCGAAAAGGCGCATCCCGATCTCTACAACATCCTGCTCCAGGTCATGGACCACGGAAAACTGACGGATAACAACGGCAAGAAAGTTGATTTCCGCAATGTGATCCTCATCATGACCACGAATGCCGGAGCCTCCGATATGGCTAAATCCGCCTTCGGATTTACCCGGACCAAGCGAGAAGGCGATGATATGGAGGCGATCAACAAGCTCTTCACGCCTGAGTTCAGAAATCGCTTGGATGCCACTGTTTCCTTTGGGCATTTGCCGACAGCAGTTGTGGCACAGGTCGTTGACAAGTTCATCATGCAGCTCGATGCCCAGCTGTCCGAGCGCAATGTCTCGATTGAGCTTTCGGATGAGGCCCGCAAGTGGCTGGTCGAGAACGGCTATGATCAGGCCATGGGCGCGAGGCCGATGGCGCGGCTGATCCAGAGTGCGATCAAAACGCCTTTGGCCGACGAAGTTCTGTTCGGACGCCTGAAGAACGGCGGTGCGGTGCGTGTGATCGTTACTGGTGATGATACCGGGGTCAAGAAGCTCGGCTTTGTCTACCCTGACGGGCCACTGTTGCCGCGTCCGGAGCGTATGGTGGAAGAGGCCAGCAAGAAGCCTGCTGGCAAGAAATCTGCAAAAAAGCCTGCGCGGCCCAAGTCGACTCTGCTTGACAAAACTCCACCACCGAAGGCTTCTAGTCGCAGTTCCGTTCCCAAGGTGCCGCTTAAGTCGTGATCGGGTTTTTCAGACGTCTCAGTGATGAGCGCTACAGACGCGCCAGCAAACGTCGGCGCACGGAAGAAATCATGGGATGGATCTGCGTTCCTGTGCTGATCGTGGTCGTCTGGTTCGCGGTCAAGGGCTGGGATGATCTGATGGCGGAACGGCAGCCCAAGGGGCGTGAGCAAATCGTGCCGGCGGGTGTCGAGACGGTTCCGCTGCGACGCTAAAGCGTAATCCGCAAGTTTGACTCCATCGTAACAGCATTGGCTGCGGGGCCAGAAACACTGGAATACTATGCATCATCTCATATCACGTCGGCATCTCCTGACGGCTACCGCTGTCGTATCGCTCGCCACGGCTTGCGCAGGACCACCCAACCTGGCGGTGCCGCCTGATGCGCCTGCCTTCACCATGGAAGGCTTTTTCACCGGGCGCACGGTGGGCAAGGGCGCTTTCACCTCCTCCATTGCAGGCGTGAACAGACCGCTGACTGTAGTGACACGCGGGCGCTGGGATGGACGGACACTCACACTTCGTGAGGACTTTGCTTTCGCCGACGGCGAAAAGGATGTGAAGACTTGGCGCTTCACGAAAACTAGCCCCGGTGCCTATGAAGGCACACGCGAGGATGTCATCGGAAAAGCAGTCGTGCGCCAGGTCGGCAATACCGTGCAACTGACGTATTCCGCCGATGTCCGGGGCAAAGACGGCAGCGTGACGCGGCTTGATTTCGCTGACACAATCGCCCCAATTGATCGTCGCAGTGTGCTGAACAAGGCGACGGTCTCGAAATTCGGCGTACCCATAGGGGATGTGACGATAACGTTCGTTAAGTAGCGTCTCGCTCGGTTACACTCAGGATCAGCGTTTTTGATTGGACAGCGGCGCTGATCCCTGTTGCTTGGGATAAAACCGGCTTGCGGAAGAGATTCCGTGAGCAATCCCTCACGTATTTCATGTCATCCACGTCCCCTTTCCACGCCTCAGATGCCCTTTCTCCCCTCGGTCACGCCCTTCGCGGCGCGAAGGATGCCTTTGGCTTGCCCGCAATCACCATCTGTTTCAGCCTGATCGGGATCGGGGGGCTTGCCCGTGATGTGGGCTACCCGATGCTTGCGGGCATGCTGTCATCCGCGCTGATGTGGGCGGGGCCTGCGCAGGTGCTGCTGTTTGGCTCCATCGCGACAGGGACCGCCTTGCCCATTGCCGCCATAGCGGTCCTTTTCAGTTCGCTGCGGTTCATGCCTATGACGATATCCATCGTACCGCTGCTGAATGACCCGAAGCGCCCGCTCTGGCAATTGCTGCTGGCCGCACATCTCATCTCCATTACGAACTGGGTAGAGGGCATGCGGCGTTTGCCAGATGAGCCGAAGCCGTTCCGCTATCCCTATTTCTGCGGCTTTGGCCTCGTTGTGCTGCTCAGTGGCACGCTTGCAACTGGAGCGGGGTATTTTCTGGTGGGTGCATTGCCTGCCGTTTTCGCCGCCGCACTGCTTTTCACCACACCGATGTTCTTCAGCGTCAATCTCGCGGGCTCTGTGAAGCGCTGGTCGGATATGCTGCCCATCGCGTTCGCCATCCTGTTAACGCCGGTCGCTACCTTTCTTGTGGGCAAGGACTATGATCTGGTCGCAGCGGGCCTCGTGGGCGGCACTCTGGCCTATGGCATCGAGCGGCTGGTGCGTCTCAGGAGGCGTGCATGAGCGGCTTTCTGGCCTCTCTAGAGCATGCGACGGGTGGATTATGGCCTTATCTCGTTGTGATCATTTTTGGATTTCTGCCGACGGAGGTCTGGCGCGTTCTGGGCGTTCTTGCGGGCAAAGGGCTCAACGAGAATTCCGAGGTCTTTCACTGGGTGCGCATGGTCGCGACTGCATTGGTCACCGCGGTTGTCGCCAAACTGCTGCTGTCGCCACAGGGCGCACTGGCCATGGTGCCGCTCTTGGGGCGACTGGGTGCTGTGATCTTCGGCCTTACCGTGATGTTTGCCTCAAAGCGCTCGATTGCGCTGGGTTTGATCGCGGGTGAAATCGCACTGATCGCCGCGGGTTATTGGGCGGCGGCAGCATGAACCGTTTCTGGCAGGACTTCTCGCGGCAGGCCGCCATGCAGGGCGTGCTTGTCGCCATCGTTGGCTATGCTAGTTCCGTCGCTATTGTCGTACAGGGCCTGAAAGCCATGGGTGCGACATCCGACCAGATCGCGTCCGGCCTGTTTTTCCTCGGTCTTGGCAAGGGCATCGTTGCAATCGGGCTGAGCCTGTGGACACGCATGCCCATTTCCATCGCCTGGACAACGCCGGGACTGGCGTTGCTCGCTGTCACACCTGCCGTGCAGGGTGGTTTTGGCGCTGCGGTGGGGGCTTTCATCGTGGCTGCGGCCTTGATCATGCTGACAGCGCTCTGGTCACCCTTGGCGCGGCTGATCAATGCCATTCCCAAGGCGATTGCCAATGCGATGCTGGCGGGCATCATTTTCAAGTTGTGTCTGGCGCCGTTCATCGCGTTGAAACAGAGCCCGATTATCGCCGGTACAGTGCTTTTGACCTGGGTGATCATGCTGAAAGTGAATCGCCTTTATGCTGTACCCGCCGCAGTCACGGTTGCCGTAGGTGCGATCCTCGCGACCGGGCAGACTGGCGGCAATGTGGGTTTCATCCGGCCTTCGATTGCATTCGTACAGCCGGTTTTTACGATCGAAGCGCTGATTTCCATCGCGATTCCGCTCTACATCGTGACCATGGCGTCGCAAAACATCACGGGGCTTGCCGTGCTCGCGACCTTTGATTTCAAGCCAAAGCCGCGCGACGGATTGCTGGCGACCGGGCTGGTTTCAGCCGTTACGGCTCCTTTCGGCGCTGCACCGATCAATTTTGCGGCGATCACAGCGGCGCTTTGTGCTTCGCCTGAGGCGCATCCAGATCCGGCCAGGCGCTATGTGGCGGCCGTTGTCGGTGGCGTCGGCTATATCGTGCTTGCCTTGCTCGCGGGTGTCGTCACGGCGCTCGTCGTCTATTCCTCTCCTCTGCTGATCGAAGCAGCTGCAGGTCTGGCATTGATAGGCTCTTTCGCGTCGGCCACGGCGAACGCGCTGGCAGTAGAAGAGGATCGTATCCCGGCGATGGCGACATTGCTGGTGACGGCATCGGGCCTCGCCCTGTTCAATGTTGGTCCGGCTTTCTGGGGTCTGGTGATCGGCTGCGGGCTTTATCTTTTCTTCCGCTGGAAGCCAAAAAACTAATAGCGTGGAGCATGTCGTTCTCGAAAAACTGGTTTCCACTTTTTCGCGACATGCTCTAAGGGCCGCGGCATGAATGATCTTCTCCCCAATGCCTACACCATCTGTGCTGGCCTCGTGCAGAAACACGATGCTGATCGCCACGTTGCGACCCTGTTCGCGCCAGCCGAGAGGCGGCAGTATCTCAATGCGCTGCAGGCGTTCTCGCTGGAAATCGCCGGGGTGCGCGCCGCTGCTAAGGAACCTATGCCGGGCGAAATCCGCTTGCAATGGTGGCGCGATATCCTGAATGGCCAGCGTGTAGAGGAAGCGAACGGACACCCGGTCGCTGTCGCCATTCACGACACGATCAAAGCCAACAGGCTGCCGTTGCAGCCATTCCTCGATCTGGTCGATGCGCGGGCGTTCGACCTCTATGATGATCCGATGGCAGACTGGAACGCGCTGGAGGGCTATTGTGGCGAGACGTCCTCTGCCTTGTTTCGCATGGCGTGCATTATTCTATGCAAGGGCGAGGAGCCGGGTTCTGCCGAAGCTGCGGGGTATGCAGGTGTGGCTTACGCGATGGCGGGCATGCTGCGCGCGTTCCCGTGGCATTCCCGGCGCGGGCAGGTCTATCTGCCGAAATCCGTGATGGATGCTGTTGGTGTCGACCGGGAGGACATTGTTTCCGGCACGGACAGCCCCAAGCTGCGGGCAGCACTGGCCGAGTTACGCGCGCGGGCGCGGGGCCATCTGGAGAAAGCACGGGTTCTGAAAGGCGAGATGCGCCCCGAGATCAAGGCGGCGTTCCTGCCGCTCGCCATGATCAACCGCTATCTCGCTCCGATGGATCGCAAGGATTACAATCCGTTCAAGACGGTGATCGATGTGCAGAACTGGTTGCGCATCTGGACAATGTGGCGAGGGTTTTGAGGTTTTGGCCAAGGTCGATACTCAAGCACCGCATCGACGCAATGTGATCAATCGTGTGTTGTTGTTCGATGGAGAATGCCCAAACCTGCAACACCCATTTCAATCGATTCAGATCACCAATTTGCAAAGGTCCAAGGAATGAAGCGTTCGGCATTCATGGCTGTATTCGTCGGAGGACTCGCGATTCTGGCATCAGGCTCCATTCTTGGCCAGAATGCGCCTGAGCCGAAATACCCCGACGTAATCGCCGTGAAAGCAAGTCCGCGTGGCGTGGATATTTTCGATTTTGAGGTCACGATGACCTCTCCTTACGATACGGCGCAACGCTATGCGGATGCATTCCGCATCGTTGACAGTAGCGGTAAGATTTTTGGCGAGCGTGTCTTGCTGCATGATCACGCTGACGAACAGCCATTTACGCGCGATCTCAGCAACATCAGGATCCCCAAAGGGATTCGCAGTGTCATCGTGCAAGGTCGCGATCAGAAATCCGGGTATGGTGGCAAGACCGTCGAAGTGATTTTGCCGGGACGTTAAGAGTTGGGCAAGAGCGAAGCGCATTGACAGCCCTTGCGGTGCCATGTCACCCGAACGCCATGAAACACGCATCTCCTCTGCGCCTTGCCATCGCTGGTCTTGGAACGGTTGGCGCGACTGTCGCGCGGTCGTTGACGCAAAACGGTAACGCCTTCACCGCGCGCACCGGCAGCAACGTCGAGATCGTCGCTGTTTCCGCCCGCGAGAAGGGCAAGGATCGCGGTTTTGATGCTTCCGGCATGCACTGGTTCGATGATCCTGTAGTTATGGCGCGTGAGGCACAGGCTGATGTCTTCGTGGAACTCATCGGCGGCTCTGATGGCCCGGCCAAAGCTGCCGTCGAGGCGGCGCTTTCGCGCGGCTTGCATGTCATCACAGCCAACAAAGCGCTGCTGGCGGCGCATGGCACCGGATTGGCAAGGCTGGCGGAAGGGAAGGGCGCCTCCATCAAGTTCGAGGCTGCGGCGGCTGGTGGCATTCCTGTGATCAAGGCCTTGCGCGAGGCGATGGCGGGCAATGACATCCGCCGTGTTTCCGGCATCATGAACGGCACATGCAATTACATCCTGACGCGGATGGAAGCGGAGGGGCTTTCCTTCGCGGAATGCCTGAAGGCGGCGCAGGAGCTGGGATACGCCGAGGCGGACCCCACATTCGACGTCGAGGGTTATGACACCGCGCACAAGCTGGCTCTGCTGACCTCTCTCGCATTTGGTACCGAGGTGGACGCGGATTCGATCTATGTCGAGGGCATCTCCAACGTGGCGTCACTCGATCTGAAGATGGCGGAAGAACTGGGCTTCCGCATCAAGCTGCTGGGAGTAGCCGAGCGCACGGCGGCAGGCATCGAGCAGCGCGTGCATCCCACGATGGTACCCCGCACGGCTCAGCTTGCGCAGGTCATGGGCGTGCTGAACGCCGTCAGCATCAAGGGTGATCTGGTGGGGGAGCTCACCTTCGTTGGACCCGGTGCCGGTGGTGGTGCGACGGCATCTGCCGTTCTGGCCGATTTGGCTGATCTGGCGCGCGGCGAAACCATGCCTGTCTTCGGCAGGGCCGCTGACATGCTGGAGAAGCCGCTCAAAGCCCCGATGCAGCGCCATGAGGGGGGATATTATGTGCGGTTGACGGCGCTGGACAAGCGCGGCGTGTTTGCAGCCATCGCCGGTACGATGGCAGAGCATGGCATCAGCCTTGAATCGATCATCCAGAAGGGTTCGCCGAAGCAATCGACGGTGCCGATTATCCTGATCACGCATGCCACGACCGAGCATCTGATCCGCGCCGCTGTGGCCTCCATTGCCGAAAAGGGTGTGCTCGACGGCCCACCGCAGGTCATCCGCATCGAGCGGGCGTGACGCTTCGTCGCGCGCCTGCTACATACATCTAGAAATCAGATTCTTGCGGGCTTTCAGGCCCTTGCTGAGGTATCCATGGTCGATCTCGTCGTTTCCGAAAACCAGATTATCGAGCGTATCCTCACAATGGAGCTCGTGCGTGTAACAGAGCGCGCGGCGGTCGCATCTGCTCATCTGCGTGGCCATGGTAACGAGAAGGCCGCAGATCAGGCCGCCGTGGATGCCATGCGGCGCGAACTGAACCGCCTGCCCATCGACGGCGAAATCGTGATCGGCGAGGGTGAGCGCGATGAAGCACCGATGCTGTTCATCGGCGAGAAGGTCGGCACCAAGAAGGGCCCCAAGGTCGATATCGCGGTGGACCCGCTGGAAGGCACGACATTGTGCGCCAAGGACATGCCGGGCTCCATCGCCGTGATGGCGATGGCCAAAGCTGGAACGCTGCTCTATGCGCCCGATGTTTACATGCACAAGATCGCGATCGGGCCTGGCTACAAGAAGGGCGTTGTTGATCTTGATGCCTCGGCGACTGACAATATCCACGCGCTGGCAAAGGCCAAGGGTGTTAAGCCGGGCGAGATCACAGCGCTGGTGATGGATCGTGAACGCCATGCCAAGCTGATCGCGGAATTGCGCAAGATCGGCTGTTCTATCCGCCTCATCACCGATGGTGATGTTGTCGGCGTGATCCAGACCACGCAGCCAGATCTGACCGGCATCGATATCTATCTCGGCATCGGCGGTGCGCCGGAAGGCGTTCTGGCCGCGGGTGCCTTGCGCTGTGTGGGTGGCCAGATGCAGGGCCGTCTCATCCTCGACACGCCGGAAAAAGTGGCCCGCGCCGCCAAGATGGGCGTCAAGGACCCCAAGAAGAAGTACGATCTCTCGGAGCTGGCATCCGGCGATACAGTTGTGGCCGCCACCGGCGTGACCGACGGTGCGCTGCTGAAGGGCGTGCGTTTCCGGGGCGATATCGTCGAGACCGAGACGATCATCTATCGTTCGCTGACCGGCACGGTGCGGCGCATTCAGGGCGAGCACCGGGAGTTGAAGAAGTTTTTGCCGGAGTGAAACCGATATCAGGAGCCAGCCGATGGCTGGAGCCCCCTTCCTCAATGTCTCCAGCTCCCTCACAGGTCGCCGCTGGATTGACCGCCTTGATGCCGCCGCCCAGCGCGAGGCCTTGGTCATATCTCAGCTCCATGGCCTGCGCGACAGTCTCGCCCGGGTGATTGCCGGGCGTGGCGTGCTGGCGGCGGATGTGCCGTTGTTTCTTGAACCCACGCTTCGCGATCTGATGCCTGATCCATCGACGCTTCGCGATATGGATCAGGCGGTTGCGCGGCTTTGTGCAAGCATCGAATCGGGCGAACCAGTCGCTATATTCGGCGATTATGACGTGGATGGTGCGACATCCGCAGCCCTGCTGTCGCTCTATCTCAACGCCTTTGGTGTTAAGACGCGCATCCACATTCCAGACCGCATTACCGAAGGCTATGGCCCCAACAGCGACGCTGTCCGCATGCTGCACGCCGATGGTGCAAAATTGCTGGTCACCGTAGATTGTGGCATCGCCAGCCATGAGCCTTTGGCGGAGGCGAAGCGCATCGGCCTTGATACGATGGTGCTGGATCATCACCTTGCGGGCGATACCTTGCCCGACGCCATCGCCATCGTGAACCCGAACCGGCAGGATGATCTCTCTGGCCTGGGCAAGCTTGCGGCCTGCGGCGTCGTTTTCATGACCCTGGTGGCGCTGAACCGCCTGTTGCGCACCAAAGGCCTGCTGGCGGGCCGCCAGGCGCCCGATCTGATGAGCATGCTCGATATCGTGGCTCTGGGCACTGTCGCCGATGTCGTGCCTCTCACAGGCCTGAACCGTGCCTTCGTGCGGCAGGGCCTGAAAGTCATGCGCCAGCGCAATCGGGCCGGCCTCTCCGCCCTGATGGATGCGGCGGGCTTGAAGGAGCCGCCGGAGGCCTATCACCTGGGCTTTCTGCTGGGGCCGCGCATCAATGCGGGCGGGCGCATCGGCGATGCGGCACTGGGCGCGCGATTGCTGACCACGGATGATCTGATTGAAGCCGGACGCATCGCCAGCGAACTCGACCGTCTGAACCGTGAGCGCCAGACGCTTGAGCAACTGACACTGGCGCAGGCCGAGGATGCCGTGCGCGCCGAAGAGGCTTTCCACGGCGAGCGCCCTGTGGTGGTGGCGGGCTCGCCGGACTGGCACCCCGGCGTCGTCGGCCTTGTGGCATCGCGTCTCAAGGATCGCTTCCACCGCCCTGCCGTCGCCATCGCCTGGGACACTGAAAAAGGGCAGGGGACCGGTTCTGCCCGCTCTGTCTCTGGTGTCGATCTGGGTCGCGCCGTGAAGGCTGCCGTGGATGCGGGCCTGCTGATCAAGGGCGGTGGCCATGCCATGGCGGCGGGATTGACCGTGGCGGAGGACGGCCTTCCGGCCTTGCGCGATTTTCTCGATGTGCGGCTTGGCCCGGATATCGCCGCTGCGCGCGAGGCCACCAGCCTGCCGGTCGATGCGGCGTTGACGGCGGGCGGTCTCACGCCGGAGCTTGCGGTGGATATCGCCCGGGCCGGTCCCTTCGGACAGGGCAATGCCGAGCCACTGTTCGCGCTGCCCGCCCATGTGCTCACGGAGGTCAGCCCCATCGGCGTGGCCCATATGCGCCTGCGCTTCCGCTCTGCCGACGGTGCAATAGCGGGCGGCATTGCCTTTCGGGCACAGGGCCAGCCGCTGGGCGATGCCATGCTGGCGCGCAAGGGCAAGCCAGTGCATCTGCTGGGCAGCCTGCAGGTCGATCGCTGGGGTGGCCGCGAAAGGGTCGATCTGCGCGTCGTCGATATCGCAGACGCGACATAGGAGCCGCGGGCGCAGAAATATGGCCGGGCGCGAAAATTTGAGGTTGAACCTTGGCAGGAGCCACACTATACCCCGCCCGTCGCTGCGGTTCTGCCGCGTGTGGCACGCGCCCTTCGTCTATCGGTTAGGACGACAGCCTTTCACGTTGTAAAGACGGGTTCGACTCCCGTAGGGCGCGCCATTTTTGACTTAAATCACTGAAATTGCTAGATGTAATCATCGCTACCGGCAGCGTCTTCAGCCGTGCTAGCGTCCTTACCGATGACTCATCCGGATCTAGGATAATGGCCTTGTGCGGGCCTAGCATGTCCCTCATCTGGTCTATGCTGCGGCGCCCCGGGGCGCTCCCTGCAAGCTGGTTCATTGGTCGCCTGCCCTTATCCAATCTCATGGTGCAGAGATAAATCAGTCTCGAATGTGTACGGCAGTGGGTGTAGAACGAAAGCCAGGCCATCATCCTGTCCTTTGCTTCCAGGCGCACTGTGCTTCTGCCTCCCACCCATTCTTCACGCCTCGCACAGGAGTTGTCTAAAATTTTCTCTTGGCATCCTTGGCCCGATAGCCTACACGCACGCCATGGTCACAAGACCTCTAATACGTTTTGTCGAAGCGATTCGATAAATCAGAAAGCCGGAAGGCAACGGGATTCATTCCGTCGCCTCGTCCGGCTTTGTCCTGTCCGAGACTGCAGATGCGTTGGGCGATCCGGAGTGATCCAGACACGCCAGCTTAATCCGAGGACCTCCGGGTCAACGTTGGGTCTGCACAGACGGGGAAGAAGACCGGATTTTCAGGCCTTACGTCGCTCGCGCGACGTGGAGCTCCGGTTCGTTTCCTTGGCCCATGGCCCTGTTTTGGGGTCCCTGGGGACAGGTGCCGGTGGCGCAGGATTGGAGTTCCGCAAGGAGCTAACTGTCCAAAACCGCCGTTAGTGCCGTCCCGGGCGGGCAGAAAATGTTTGTTTTTCTGCATACTTCTGGGTTGGTTTGATTGTAACCGGTCTAAGGATTTTCTTTTCGGAAAACCTCGGGCCAAACCGGAGAGCACACGTGGACAAAGCTGGTAAAAAAGAGCTTGTCGCGACGTTGAACTCGGCGTTCGCTTCGAACACCGGGTCGGTCGTCGTTGCGCATTATTCCGGCCTGACCGTTGCCCAGATGCTGAAGCTCCGCAGGGAGATGAAGAAATCTGGCGCCACCGTGAAGGTCGCGAAGAATACGCTCGTGAAAATTGCTCTTGCAGGCACGGAGATTTCCTCCATCGGTTCGCTGATGAAGGGCCCAACGATCCTGGCTTACGCCAATGATCCAGTGGCAGCTCCGAAGGTCGCCGTCGCATTCGCCAAGGACAACGACAAGCTCGTGATCTTGGGTGGCGCTATGGGTTCGACCGCTCTCGACGTGAATGGTGTCCGGTCTCTGGCCACCATGCCATCGCTCGATGAACTGCGCGCCAAGTTGATCGGGTTGCTCAATGCACCCGCGACGAAAATTGCGCAGCTCGCAACCGCACCGGCAGCCAAGCTCGCCCGTGTTGTTGGGGCCTATGCCAACAAGGAAGCGGCGTAATTGCCGTATTTTTCACGAACCAACCAACCATTCACACCCTAATCAAGGAAAAGAACCATGGCTGATCTTGCCAAGATTGTTGACGAACTGTCCAAGCTGACAGTCCTCGAAGCCGCCGAGCTCGCCAAGATGCTCGAAGAAAAGTGGGGCGTCTCTGCCGCCGCCGCGGTTGCTGTCGCCGCTGCACCTGGTGGTGCCGCTGCTGCTCCTGCTGAAGAGCAGACCGAATTTGCTGTCGAACTCACCGCTTGCGGTGACAAGAAGATCGAAGTCATCAAGGAAGTCCGCGCAATCACAGGTCTGGGCCTCAAGGAAGCCAAGGATCTCGTGGAAGCTGCTCCCAAGATGGTTAAGGAAGGCGTTGGCAAGGACGAAGCCGAGAAGCTCAAGAAGCAGCTCGAGGCCGTCGGCGCAAAGGTCACCCTCAAGTGATTGGTTCCGGGATGCTTCAGCATTCCGGGCCATAGACGTAAAGGACGCGGGAGATTTTTGTCTCCTGCGTCTGATTTGTTCCGGTAAAGACCACCGGGGCGGTTGATTCAAGAATCTGATTTTTCTGATCAGTTTTTTTGATCAACAGCTTGAATTCATTGACGAACAGCGAGGCATAATATGGTGCAGGCTCTGGCTAACACATCGGCAGGTCGCAGGCGGGTTCGCAGATTCTTCGGAAAAGCCCGGGAAGCGGCAGTGATGCCGAACCTGATCGAGGTCCAGAAGGCTTCGTACGACCAGTTTCTGATGGTGGCGGAGCCCAAAGGTGGACGTCCCGACGAAGGTCTGCAGAGCGTGTTCCGCTCGGTCTTCCCGATTTCGGATTTTGCCGGCACATCGCTGCTGGAATTTGTGAAATACGAGTTCGAGCCGCCGAAGTTCGACACGGAAGAGTGCCGCCAGCGTGGCATGACCTATGCCGCGCCGCTCAAGGTGACGCTGCGCCTCATCGTATTCGATGTGGATCCGGATACTCATGCCAAATCGGTCAAGGATATCAAAGAGCAGGACGTCTACATGGGCGATATGCCGCTCATGACCATGAATGGCACCTTTGTTGTTAATGGCACGGAGCGCGTCATCGTCTCGCAAATGCACCGTTCGCCAGGTGTGTTTTTCGATCATGACAAGGGCAAGACGCATTCATCTGGCAAATTGCTGTTCGCGGCCCGCATCATTCCCTACCGTGGTTCATGGCTCGATATCGAGTTCGACGCCAAGGACATCGTGCATGCCCGCATCGATCGTCGCCGCAAGATCCCGGTGACGTCGCTGATGCTGGCGCTAGGCATGGATGCCGAGGAAATGCTCGCGACATTCTATGGCAAGATTCTGTATTCGAAGGACAAGAAGGCCGGATGGCGCATGCCGTTCGATCCGGATCGCCTGCGCAACTTCAAGGCCACCGTGGACATGATCGACGCCGATACGGGCGAAGTCATGATCGAGGTTGGCCGCAAGATGGCACCGCGCCCACTGAAAGTGCTGCAGGAAAAAGGCCTCAAGGCTTTCCGCGTCACGGATGAGGACCTCATCGGCGGTTATATTGGTGAGGATATCGTCAATGCCAAGAACGGCGAAATTTACGCCGAAGCTGGTGAGGAAATCTCCGAGAAGCTGCTCAAAGTTCTGGAAGATGCTGGCATCAGCGAAATTCCAGCTCTCGACATCGATCATATCAATGTCGGTCCTTACATCCGCAACACGCTGACCGTGGACAAGAACAATCGCCGCGAAGAGGCGCTGTTCGACATCTACCGCGTCATGCGCCCCGGCGAGCCGCCAACGCTGGATGGTGCAGAAGCCATGTTCCAGTCGCTGTTCTTCGATTCCGAGCGCTATGATCTTTCGGCCGTTGGCCGCGTGAAGATGAACATGCGCATGGACCTCAAGACCGAGGATACGCAACGGACGCTTCGCAAGGAAGACATCCTTGCCGTCACAAAGACGCTGGTGGATCTGCGTGATGGTCGTGGTGAGGTCGATGACATCGACAACCTCGGCAACCGGCGTGTTCGCTCGGTCGGTGAATTGATGGAGAACCAGTACCGGTTGGGCCTGCTGCGCATGGAGCGTGCCATCAAGGAGCGCATGAGTTCGGTCGATATTTCGACTGTCATGCCGCAGGACCTGATCAACGCCAAGCCAGCCGCTGCCGCCGTGCGTGAGTTCTTCGGTTCGTCGCAGCTCAGCCAGTTCATGGACCAGACGAACCCGTTGTCGGAAATCACCCACAAGCGCCGACTTTCGGCCCTTGGACCGGGCGGTCTGACCCGCGAACGTGCCGGCTTCGAAGTCCGCGACGTGCACCCGACCCATTACGGCCGTATTTGCCCGATCGAGACGCCGGAAGGCCCGAATATCGGCCTTATCAATAGTTTGGCGACGTTTGCTCGCGTCAACAAATACGGCTTCATTGAGAGCCCGTACCGCAAGGTTAACGACGGCCAGGTCGGCGACGAGGTGCATTACCTCTCGGCCACCGAGGAAGCGAAGTATTATGTGGCCCAGGCCCAGGTGCCGGTCGACAAGAAGGGCAAGCTGACAGAAGACCTCGTGCTGTGCCGCCATGCGGGTGATGTCGTCGTCACTACGCCTGATCGTGTGGATTACATGGATGTATCCCCCAAGCAGCTGGTGTCGGTCGCCGCCGCGCTTATCCCGTTCCTTGAGAACGACGATGCTAACCGCGCGCTGATGGGCTCGAACATGCAGCGTCAGGCCGTGCCTCTGGTGCGCTCCGATGCGCCTTTCGTGGGTACGGGCATGGAAAGCATCGTGGCGCGCGATTCAGGTGCCGCGATTGCTGCAAAACGCTCTGGTGTGGTCGATCAGGTCGATGCGACACGTATCGTTATTCGCGCAACGGATGAGCTTGATGCCGCCAAGCCCGGTGTTGATATCTACCGCTTGATGAAGTTCCAGCGCTCCAATCAGTCGACCTGCATCAACCAGCGCCCGTTGGTGAAGGTTGGCGATACCGTGATGAAGGGCGAGGTTATTGCTGACGGTCCGTCGACCGATCTGGGCGATCTGGCGCTTGGCCGCAACATCCTCGTCGCGTTCATGCCCTGGAATGGTTACAACTTCGAGGATTCCATCCTGCTTTCCGAGCGGATCGTGAAGGAAGACGTGTTCACGTCCATCCATATCGAGGAATTTGAAGTGATGGCCCGCGACACCAAGCTGGGTCCCGAGGAAATCACCCGCGATATTCCCAACGTCTCGGAAGAGCAGCTACGCAACCTCGACGAAGCAGGCATTGTCTACATCGGTGCGGAAGTCGCGGCTGGCGATATCCTCGTCGGCAAGATCACGCCGAAGGGTGAAAGCCCTATGACACCGGAAGAGAAGCTTTTGCGTGCCATCTTCGGTGAAAAGGCGTCTGACGTTCGCGATACCTCGCTTCGTGTGCCGCCTGGTGTGCAGGGAACCATCGTTGAAGTGCGCGTGTTCAACCGCCACGGCATCGACAAGGACGAGCGCGCCCAGGCCATCGAGCGCGAGGAAATCGAGCGTCTCGCCAAGGATCGCGACGACGAGCTCGCGATCCTGGATCGCAACGTGTATGGCCGCCTCACAGAGATGCTGGTTGGCAAGGAAGCCATCGCAGCCCCCAAGGGCGGCAAGAAGGACGTCAAGATAACGCGTGAAGCCATCGATGGTCTGCCGCGTTCGCAGTGGTGGAACTACGGCGTCGCTGATGACAAGCTCATGGGCGAGATCGAGGCCATGCGGAAGCAGTACGACGAGTCGAAAAAGGGGCTGGAAAGCCGCTTCATGGACAAGGTCGAGAAGCTGCAGCGCGGCGACGAAATGCCTCCGGGTGTCATGAAGATGGTCAAGGTCTTTGTCGCTGTGAAGCGCAAGATCCAGCCCGGTGACAAGATGGCCGGTCGTCATGGCAACAAGGGCGTTGTCTCGCGCATCGTACCGATCGAGGATATGCCTTTTCTCGAAGATGGAACCCATGTCGACATGGTTCTGAACCCGCTGGGTGTGCCATCGCGCATGAACGTCGGTCAAATTCTCGAGACGCATCTGGGCTGGGCCTGTGCAGGGCTTGGCAAGCAGGTGGCGGAATGCGTCGATGCTTACATGAAGCTCGGTGATGTGAAGCCACTCAAGGCCAAGATCAACGAGATCTACGGCGATGACGCAGATATCAAGTCGCTGGACGACAAGAGCCTCGTCGAAATGTCATCGAACCTGCGTCGTGGTGTTCCCATTGCGACGCCAGTGTTCGACGGTGCGAAGGAAGCGGATATCGAGCGCTTCCTCACAATGGCGGGACTGCATACATCGGGGCAATCCACGCTGTATGACGGCCGCTCGGGTGATACCTTCGACCGTCCGGTCACTGTTGGCTACATCTACATGCTGAAGCTGCACCATCTTGTGGATGACAAAATCCACGCCCGTTCGATTGGTCCGTATTCACTTGTCACGCAGCAGCCGCTGGGTGGCAAGGCGCAGTTCGGTGGCCAGCGGTTCGGAGAGATGGAGGTCTGGGCGCTCGAAGCCTACGGTGCCGCCTACACGCTGCAGGAAATGCTGACCGTGAAGTCGGATGACGTGGCAGGCCGCACCAAGGCCTACGAGTCGATTGTCCGCGGCGAAGACAACTTCGAGGCTGGTATTCCCGAGAGCTTCAACGTTCTCGTCAAGGAAATGCGGTCTCTGGGCCTCAATGTCGAGCTTACGCAGAACATCAAGCCTGCCAACGAAGGCGAGCTGCCACCGGCAGCGGCTGCTGAATAGACCGATCACAATCTGGCGCGCGGGATTGTTTCCGCGCGTTTCGCCCGAGTTTTGACAGTTTAAAATGCCTTGAACGGCGGGTAGCGCGCCTGTCACCCAAGAACTGCCACCCAGGAGACGGTGAATGAACCAGGACATCATGAATGTCTTCAGCCCGACGGTCCAACCGCAGGCTTTCGATAACATCCGTATCTCGATCGCCAGCCCGGAGAAAATCCTCTCCTGGTCATTCGGAGAAATCAAGAAGCCGGAGACAATCAACTACCGCACCTTCAAGCCGGAGCGCGATGGCCTGTTCTGCGCCCGCATCTTTGGACCGATCAAGGATTACGAGTGCCTGTGCGGCAAGTACAAGCGCATGAAGTACAAGGGCGTGATCTGCGAGAAGTGCGGCGTGGAAGTGACGCTGTCGCGCGTTCGGCGCGAGCGCATGGGCCACATCGAACTGGCCGCCCCGGTCGCCCACATCTGGTTCCTGAAGTCGCTGCCCTCGCGCATCGCCATGATCCTCGACATGCAGCTGAAGGAAGTGGAGCGCATCCTCTACTTCGAGAGCTATATCGTCATGGAGCCCGGCTTGACCCCGCTCAAGCAGGGCCAGTCCCTGTCGGAAGACGAGTATTTGCGTGCGCAGGATGAATACGGCGATGACAGCTTCACCGCCATGATTGGTGCGGAAGCCATCCGCGAACTGCTCAAGGCCATCGATCTGGAGAAAACGGCGGCTGATCTGCGCGTCGAAGCAAAGGAAACCGAATCCGAGCTGAAGAAGAAGAAGCTTGCGAAGCGCATGAACATCATCGAGGCATTCATGGAATCCGGCAATAAGCCGGAGTGGATGATCCTCAAGGTCGTTCCTGTGATCCCGCCCGATCTGCGTCCGCTTGTGCCACTGGACGGTGGTCGTTTCGCCACGTCTGATCTGAACGATCTCTACCGTCGCGTTATCAATCGCAACAACCGGTTGAAGCGTCTGATCGAACTGCGCGCGCCGGATATCATCATCCGCAACGAAAAGCGCATGCTGCAGGAATCGGTGGATGCACTGTTCGACAACGGCCGCCGTGGCCGCGTCATCACGGGCGCCAACAAGCGCCCGCTGAAGTCGCTTGCCGACATGCTCAAGGGCAAGCAGGGCCGCTTCCGCCAGAACCTTCTGGGCAAGCGCGTCGATTACTCCGGCCGCTCGGTCATCGTGGTCGGTCCGGAACTGAAACTCCATCAATGCGGCCTGCCGAAGAAGATGGCGCTCGAGCTGTTCAAGCCGTTCATCTACTCGCGTCTTGATGCAAAGGGCTTCTCCTCAACAGTGAAGCAGGCGAAGAAGCTGGTCGAGAAGGAAAAGCCGGAGGTCTGGGATATCCTCGATGAGGTCATCCGCGAGCATCCCGTGCTGCTGAACCGTGCGCCGACGCTGCACAGACTTGGCATCCAGGCGTTTGAGCCTATCCTCGTTGAAGGCAAAGCGATCCAGCTGCATCCTCTGGTTTGCACGGCCTTCAACGCTGACTTCGATGGCGATCAGATGGCTGTTCACGTGCCCCTGTCACTCGAAGCACAGCTGGAAGCGCGTGTGCTGATGATGTCGACCAACAACATCCTGCATCCGGCGAACGGCGCACCGATCATCGTGCCGTCGCAGGATATCGTGCTGGGGCTCTACTATATTTCGATCATGGCGGAAGGCGAGCCGGGCGAAGGCACGGCTTACTCCAACATCGCTGAGCTTGAGCATGCGATCAACGCGAAAGCGGTGACGATGCACACCAAGATCAAGTACCGCTGGGAAGCCATGGGTCCGGAGGGCAAACTTGTCCGCAAGATGTATGACACGACTCCAGGTCGCGTTCTGCTTGGCCAGCAACTACCCAAGAGCGGCCGCATCACCTTCGATGTCGTGAACAAGCTCATGACAAAGAAGGAAATCTCGAACATGATCGATTCCGTCTACCGCAACTGCGGTCAGAAGGACACGGTCATCTTCTGCGACCAGGTGATGACGCTGGGCTTCCGCAACGCCTTCAAGGCCGGCATTTCCTTCGGCAAGGACGACATGGTCGTGCCCGAGACGAAGGAGAAGATCGTTGATCAGACCCGCACGCTGACGAAGGAATTCGAGCAGCAGTACCTTGATGGCCTGATCACCCAAGGCGAGAAGTACAACAAGGTCGTCGATGCCTGGGCGAAGTGCACGGACAAGCTCGCGGACGAGATGATGAAGCGCATCTCCTCCGTCAAGAAGGACGAGAACGGCCGCCAGTTGCCGATCAACTCCATCTACATGATGAGCCATTCCGGTGCGCGTGGTTCGCCCGCGCAGATGAAGCAGCTTGCCGCCATGCGCGGTCTTATGGCCAAGCCCTCGGGTGAGATCATCGAGAGCCCGATCATCTCGAACTTCAAGGAGGGCCTGACCGTTCTTGAATACTTCAACTCCACCCACGGTGCCCGCAAGGGTCTGGCCGATACGGCGCTGAAGACTGCGAACTCGGGCTATCTGACGCGTCGTCTGGTAGATGTGGCGCAGGATTCCATCATCACGGTGCGTGATTGCGGAACTTCCAACGGCATCAAGATGCGAGCCATCATCGATGCTGGCCAGGTTGTCGCATCACTGGGATCGCGCATTCTCGGCCGCTCGACCGCTGACAATGTGGTCGAACTGTCGACGGGCAAGGTGATCGTACCGGCTGGTACGCTCATCGAGGAAAGCGATATCGCCGCGATCACGGCTGTTGGCATTCAGGAGGTGAAGATCCGTTCCGTCCTTACCTGCGAGGCTGCAACAGGCGTTTGCGGAACCTGCTACGGTCGCGATCTTGCCCGTGGTACGCCTGTCAACATCGGCGAGGCTGTCGGCGTCATTGCCGCGCAGTCCATTGGCGAACCGGGAACACAGCTCACGATGCGCACCTTCCACATCGGTGGTGCCGCACAGATCTCCGAGAACTCGACACTGGATTCCAGCTTCGATGGCACGATCAAGATGCGTGACCGCATGGTGGCCAAGAACACCGACGGTGACCTTGTCGCCATCGGCCGCAACGTGGCGATCATCATCATCGGTCCGGACGGCGCAGAGCGCGCTGTTCACCGCATCCAGTACGGTGCCAAGCTCCGTGTGGACGAGGGCGATACGATCAAGCGCGGCCAGCGCATCGCGGAATGGGACCCCTACACCCGCCCTGTTCTGACCGAAGTCGATGGTTTCGTGGGCTACGAGGACCTCTACGAGGGTTCGTCGCTGTCGGAAACCACGGACGAAGCCACCGGTATCTCGAAGCGTGTTGTGACAGACTGGCGGACAAACACCCGCTCGGCTGATCTCAAGCCTGCGATGGTGATGAAGGACAAGGACGGCAAGATGCTGAAGCTCGCTCGCGGTGGCGATGCGCGCTACATGCTGTCGGTCGACGCGGTCATTGCCGCCAACCCGGACGAGAAGATAAAGGCTGGCGATACTTTGGCCCGTATTCCGCTGGAGAGCGCAAAGACGCGTGACATCACGGGTGGCCTGCCACGCGTGGCGGAACTCTTCGAGGCCCGTCGTCCCAAGGAAGCCGCCGTCATTGCGGAAGTCTCGGGCATCATCCAGTTCGGCCGCGACTATAAGAACAAGCGCCGCCTGACAATCACACCGGACGAGGCAGGTGCCGAGGCGGTCGAGTATCTGATCCCCAAGGGCAAGCACATCTACCTGCAGGATGGCGACCATGTGGAAAAGGGCGACTTCATCGTCGATGGCTCGCCCGCACCGCATGACATTCTGGCGATCAAGGGCGTGGAAGAGCTTGCAGCCTTCCTCGTCAATGAAATCCAGGAAGTCTATCGCCTGCAGGGCGTGACCATCAATGACAAGCACATCGAGGTTATTGTTCGCCAGATGCTGCAGAAGGTGGAAATCACCGATTCCGGCGACAGCGATCTGCTGACGCAAGATATCATTGATGGTACCGAGCTTGAGGAGATCAACATCCGGCTGGCTGAAGAGAACAAGAAGCCTGCGGTTGGCGTACCGGTGCTGCTGGGTATCACCAAGGCCAGCTTGCAGACGCGTTCGTTCATCTCTGCCGCTTCGTTCCAGGAGACCACCCGCGTCCTCACGGAAGCGGCGGTCAATGGCAAGGCCGATACACTTATGGGCCTAAAGGAAAACGTGATCGTGGGACGTCTCATACCGGCCGGTACTGGTCAGATGATGAGCCGTATCCGCGAGATCGCGACACGCCGCGACGATCTGATCCTGGCCCAGAAGGCGACTGAGACGAACGCCGCGAATGCCGCGAATAATGATCAACCGCTGGCATTGCCTGCCGCCGAGTGACTGAGCAGTCCAAAAAATACAAAGCCCGGTCGCAAGACCGGGCTTTTTTGGTTTCGCACAGGTGATTGGCCAAGCATAGGTTCTGGTGGCAAAAGCCCAACAGGCTGTACTCAACCCAATGACAGAGTCATCAATGTCCTACTCTAGGAAAGCGCCCTAACAATCTGAAATCAAAGATGAAGAGCATTGTATCTTTATCCGTATAAAATCTGTGGAACCGCGCTAAAATTGCTGCCTTTACACCAGTTCTTCGTTGACTTTCGCCGCTGTTCCAACCAAGAGGGTGCGCCTGTTCGGCCTTCGCTGGCTGGGTATCTCCCGCAGTCGATCTTGGCAGATCACTGTGGGCGGTCCATAACCTGAAGGACGCCAGAATGTGCGTCCCGACATTTACAAGGACTTTTCCATGAGCGACATCGCTGAACGGGTGAAGAAGATCGTCGTCGAGCATCTTGGCGTGGAAGCCGACAAGGTTGTCGAAGGAGCCAACTTTATCGATGATCTCGGCGCAGACAGCCTCGACACCGTCGAGCTGGTCATGGCCTTCGAAGAGGAATTTGGCGTCGAGATCCCCGACGATGCCGCCGAGACGATCGTCACCGTGGGTGATGCCGTCAAGTTCATCGGCAAGAATACCGCCTGATCGGTCGCGGCCCAAGGGCCGCTGGACAGAGCATCATGCGCCGGGTTGTCGTCACTGGTTTGGGTATGGTCACTCCGCTTGGATGCGGAGTTGAGCAGACGTGGTCCCACATCACGGCTGGAGACAGTGGCTTGCGCGAAATTCGCGAGTTTGATGTCTCTGACATGCCTGCCAAGGTTGCAGCCTTTATTCCCCGCGAAGGGGAGGGTGCTTACAATCCTGATGACTGGATGGAGCCCAAGGAACAGCGCAAAGTCGATGAGTTCATTGTCTTTGCCATGGCTGCCGCCAAACAGGCTTTGCGCGATGCGGGCTGGGCTCCAAAGACTTACGAAGAGCAATGCGCCAGCGGTGTGTTGATCGGCTCCGGTATCGGTGGTCTCGGTGGCATCTATGATGCCACGGTAACACTGAAGGAAAAGGGGCCGCGACGCATCTCGCCGTTCTTCATCCCCGGACGTCTGATCAACCTCGCATCTGGCTATGTCTCGATAGAACATGGCCTCAAAGGTCCCAATCACGCCGTTGTCACGGCCTGCTCGACCGGTGCCCATGCCATTGGTGATGCTGCAAGGCTCGTCGGCCTGGGCGATGCCGATGTGATGGTGGCGGGTGGTGCGGAATCGCCGCTGAACCGTCTGGCCATAGCGGGCTTTGCAGCCTGCCGGGCACTTTCAACCTCTTTCAATGACACACCAACACGCGCCTCGCGCCCCTATGACAAGGACCGCGATGGTTTTGTCATGGGCGAGGGCGCGGGCATCGTCGTGCTGGAAGAATACGAGCACGCGAAGCGACGCGGTGCGAGGATCCACGCGGAGATCGTGGGTTACGGCATGTCGGGCGACGCCCACCACATAACGTCACCGTCCGAAGATGGTGATGGCGCGTTTCGCTGCATGTCCGCCGCCCTGAAGCGGGCAGGGCTCACAGCGGCTGATGTCGATTACGTCAATGCCCATGGTACCTCCACACCCTTGGGTGACGAGATCGAACTCAAGGCCTTCGAGCGCCTCGTTGGCAACAACGCAGCCAAGATATCCATGTCCTCGACGAAGTCCGCCATCGGTCACTTACTGGGTGCGGCTGGCTCAGTTGAAGCCATATTCTCCATCTTGGCGATTCGCGACCAGATCGCGCCGCCGACGCTGAATCTCGACAATCCATCGGTAGAGACAGCGCTGGATCTGGTTCCGCACAAAGCACGCAAGCGTGAAATCAACGTGGCACTGTCCAATTCCTTCGGATTTGGCGGCACAAATGCGTCCCTCGTTTTCCGCAGGTATGAAGGCTGAAAAATGCACGGATCGTCGGGGCGAATGGCCCTTGACGGACCCGAGTCGCCCGTGTAGACGACGCTCACTCTCGGCAAGCCGTGAGCCAATGGTTTTTCGGAACATCCTGGTTCTGAAGTTTTCCGGCTCAAACGTTGTCAAGCTCACGTGACTTCTGGAAGTCCTGCTGGGTTCATGATGGTAAGGCTTTAGCCTTGTCATCCTCTGGTTTTTCGGAGCGCCTTGGATGCATTGCATCTTCGGCGCTCGTTTCGCTTCGCTCATTCGGCGCGGCGATGCACATTTTCGCCGTTCAAGGGGTTTTGCCCTGCGGACATCGAGCTCCAAGTTTGAAGGTCGACCCTATGCCAACGATCAGCCAGCTGATCCGCAAGCCCCGCTCCCCGCTGGTGGTTCGCAAAAAGACCCCCGCTCTGCAGGAGAACCCGCAGAAGCGTGGCGTTTGTACACGCGTTTACACGACGACACCGAAGAAGCCGAACTCGGCTCTCCGCAAGGTTGCCAAGGTACGCCTTGTCAACGGATTTGAGGTCATCGGTTACATTCCTGGTGAAGGCCATAATCTTCAGGAGCACTCGGTGGTGATGATCCGTGGCGGCCGCGTGAAGGATCTTCCGGGCGTTCGCTATCACATCCTGCGCGGCGTACTCGATACGCAGGGCGTCAAGGACCGCAAGCAGCGTCGTTCGAAATACGGCGCGAAGCGTCCTAAGTAATTGAGAGGCTGAGCTTATGTCACGTCGCCATAGCGCAGAAAAGCGCGAGATCATTCCGGATCCCAAGTTTCACGACATCGTCGTGACCAAGTTCATGAACTCGGTCATGTACGAGGGCAAGAAATCCGTCGCTGAAACCATCGTTTACGGTGCGTTCGATATCATCGAGACAAAGACCAAGCAGAGCCCGATCGAGGTTTTCAAGTCTGCTCTCGAAAACGTGGCACCGGCTATCGAGGTCCGCTCACGCCGCGTTGGCGGTGCGACCTATCAGGTTCCCGTGGAAGTCCGCAACGAGCGCCGTCAGGCTCTCGCTATTCGCTGGATCATTACGGCAGCCCGTGGCCGCAACGACAAGACGATGGTGGATCGCCTGTCTTCTGAACTTATGGACGCCGCCAACAACCGTGGCAACGCCGTGAAGAAGCGTGAAGACACGCATCGTATGGCTGAAGCCAATCGCGCATTCGCGCATTACCGCTGGTGACGCGGCGCTGACTTTAGCGCCCCGCCGACGACAGGAACGAGAATATGGCCCGCAATCACGCACTTGAAGACTACCGCAACTTCGGAATCATGGCCCACATCGATGCGGGCAAGACGACGACGACCGAGCGGATTCTTTATTACACCGGCAAGTCGCACAAGATTGGCGAAGTGCATGATGGTGCTGCAACCATGGATTTCATGGAGCAGGAGCAGGAGCGTGGCATCACGATCACCTCGGCTGCGACCACTGCCTTGTGGAACGGCCACCGCCTGAACATCATTGATACCCCCGGCCACGTCGATTTCACCATTGAAGTTGAGCGTTCGATGCGCGTTCTTGACGGTGCGGTCTGCGTTCTTGATTCGAACCAGGGTGTCGAGCCTCAGACCGAGACCGTGTGGCGCCAGGGCGACAAGTACAATGTGCCGCGCATCGTGCTGTGCAACAAAATGGACAAGACAGGTGCTGATTTCTACAAGTGCCTCGACGATATCGTAAAGCGCCTTGGCGCAAAGCCTGTTCCTATCCAGCTTCCAATCGGTTCCGAGAACAACTTTCTCGGCATTGTAGATCTCGTCCGAATGAAAGGCGTGGTTTGGGAAAACGAGAACCTTGGTGCAAACTTCAAGGACGTCGATATTCCCGAGGATATGGTCGAACTGGCCAAAGAATACCGCCTGAAGCTCGTTGAAGCTGCTGTCGAACTCGATGACAAGGCGATGGAAGAGTATCTTGATGGCAAGGAGCCCAGCGAAGCAACGCTGAAGCGGCTCATTCGCAAGGCTGTTCTGAACGCGTCCTTCTTCCCGATCCTCGCGGCTTCCGCCTTCAAGAACAAGGGCGTACAGACGCTCCTTGATGCAGTCGTTGATTATCTGCCGTCGCCTCTGGATCGTCCCGCCATCAAGGGCTTGGACATGAAGGGCAATGAAGTGACCCGTCCGTCATCTGATACGGTGCCGCTGGCGATGCTGGCCTTCAAGATTATGGACGACCCGTTCGGCATACTGACGTTCTGTCGCATCTACTCCGGCAAGCTCGACAAGGGTATGGCTCTTTCGAACTCGACGCGTGAGCGTTCCGAGCGCGCAGGCCGCATGGTTCTCATGCATGCCAACAACCGCGAGGAAATCTCCGAGGCGCATGCTGGCGATATCGTCGCTCTGATCGGCCTCAAGGATACCCGCACGGGTGATACGCTTTGCGATCCCAACCACGAGGTTGTGCTGGAGCGCATGGAATTCCCCGATCCCGTGATCGAAATGTCCGTGGAACCCAAGACCAAAGCCGATCAGGAAAAGATGGCGATTGCTCTCGGCAAGCTAGTCGCTGAGGATCCTTCCTTCCGCGTCAGCACCGATCAGGAATCCGGCCAGACCATCATCAAGGGCATGGGCGAGCTTCACCTCGACATCAAGGTCGATATCCTGCGTCGCACCCACAAGGTTGATGTTCAGGTCGGCGCTCCCCAGGTTGCTTATCGCGAGACGATCAAGAGCTCGGCTTCGGTGGATTACACCCACAAGAAGCAGACAGGCGGTACGGGTCAGTTTGCTCGCGTTAAGTTCAACATCATGCCCAACGAAAAGGGTGCTGGTTTCGTCTTCGAATCGAAGGTTATCGGCGGTACCGTTCCCAAGGAATATATTCCCGGCGTTGAAAAGGGCCTTAATTCGGTCATGACGTCGGGTCCGCTCGCGGGCTTCCCGATGGTTGATATCAAGGTCGAGTTGACGGACGGTGCCTATCACGAGGTTGACTCTTCGGCGATTGCCTTCGAAATCGCTGCCCGCATGGGCTTTCGCGAGGCACTTCAGAAGGGTAACCCCATTCTGCTCGAGCCGATTATGAAGGTCGAAGTCGTGACACCGGAAGAGTTTACCGGCTCTGTCATCGGCGATCTCAATTCCCGCCGTGGGCAGATTCAGGGTCAGGACATGCGGGGCAACGCCAATGTCGTGAACGCCTTCGTTCCACTCGCCAATATGTTCAGCTACGTGAACACGCTTCGTTCATTCAGCCAGGGTCGCGCGTCATTCACGATGCAGTTCAGTCACTACGACGAAGTGCCTCGTAATGAAGCAGAGAAGATTCAGGCCAAATACGCCTGACGGCGTATTGGCTTGAGAAACACGAGTACAGAATTTTCAACCGGCGACAGCCGCGTCACGTTGAAGGAGACCCGTCATGGGTAAGGAAAAGTTCCAGCGCAACAAGCCGCATTGCAACATCGGCACCATTGGTCACGTTGACCATGGCAAGACGTCGCTAACGGCGGCCATCACGAAGATTCTCGCCGAAACTGGCGGAGCGATCTTCACGGCCTACGACCAGATCGACAAGGCGCCTGAAGAAAAGGCCCGTGGTATCACGATCTCGACCGCTCACGTCGAGTACGAGACCGCAAATCGCCACTATGCCCACGTCGATTGCCCAGGCCACGCCGATTATGTGAAGAACATGATCACCGGTGCTGCCCAGATGGACGGCGCGATCCTCGTTGTTTCGGCAGCCGATGGTCCGATGCCCCAGACCCGTGAGCACATCTTGCTGGCTCGTCAGGTCGGCGTTCCTGCTCTCGTCGTGTTCATGAACAAGGTTGACCTTGTTGATGACGCCGAGCTGCTTGAACTGGTCGAGATGGAAGTGCGCGAGCTGCTGTCCAAGTATGATTTCCCGGGTGACGATATTCCGATTACAATGGGTTCGGCCAAGGTTGCTCTCGACGGTGGTGATGCCAAGATCGGTCGCGATGCTGTTATCGCCCTGATGGCAACTGTGGATGCTTACATTCCGCAGCCCGAGCGTCCAATCGATCTGACCTTCCTGATGCCGGTCGAGGATGTGTTCTCAATTTCGGGTCGTGGTACGGTTGTGACCGGTCGTATCGAGCGTGGTATCTGCAAGGTTGGCGAGGAAGTCGAGATCGTCGGCATCCGCGACACCCAGAAGACCATCGTGACGGGCGTCGAAATGTTCCGCAAGCTGCTCGATCAGGGCATGGCTGGCGACAACGTCGGTATCCTGCTGCGTGGCACGAAGCGTGAAGACGTTGAGCGTGGCCAGGTCGTTTGTAAGCCTGGCTCGGTCAAGCCGCACAAGAAGTTCAAGGCTGAGGCCTACATCCTCACCAAGGAGGAAGGCGGTCGTCATACCCCGTTCTTCACGAACTATCGTCCCCAGTTCTATTTCCGCACGACGGATGTGACCGGCATGGTCAAGCTTCCCGAGGGCACCGAAATGGTGATGCCTGGCGACAACGTGTCATGCGAAGTTGAATTGATCACGCCGATCGCCATGGAAGAGAAGCTGCGCTTCGCTATCCGCGAGGGTGGCCGTACGGTGGGCGCAGGCGTCGTTGCCTCGATCATCGAGTAATTGAACTAACCCTGGAGAGCGTGCCGTTTCGGCGGTCCGCTCTTCGTCGTCACGGAACAAACGTTTTCAGGCAAGGATTTGCGGGACTGCGATGAACGGACAAACCATCAGAATTCGCCTCAAGGCGTTCGACCATCGTGTGCTCGATAACTCGACACGTGAGATTGTCTCGACGGCGAAGCGGACTGGCGCGCAAGTGCGTGGCCCAATTCCGCTTCCAACCATCATTGAGAAGTTCACGGTGAACCGCTCTCCGCACATCGACAAAAAGGCGCGGGAACAGTTTGAAATCAGAACCCACAAGCGTGTTCTCGACATCGTCGATCCCACGCCGCAGACGGTCGATGCTTTGATGAAGCTCGATCTGGCGGCTGGCGTCGATGTCCAGATCCGTCTGTGATTGTGTGACCTCCTCTGCAAAGGAATAGGCCATGAGGTCTGGAGTTATAGCGCAAAAGCTGGGCATGACCCGCGTCTTCATTGACAGCGGTGAGCATGTGCCGGTGACCGTGCTGAAGTTGGACGGCTGTCAGGTCGTCGCTCAGCGCACCATGGACAAGAACGGTTATACCGCTGTCCAGCTTGGTTCGGGCGCAGCCAAGGTAAAGAATGTTTCGAAGGCCGTGCGCGGGCATTTTGCCGTCGCCAATGTCGAGCCGAAGCGTGAAGTTGTGGAGTTTCGGGTGGATGAAGCATCGCTTCTTCCCGTCGGTGCCGAGATTACGGCGGATCACTTCGTTGTCGGCCAGTTCGTAGATGTCTCTGGCATCTCGACCGGCAAGGGCTTCGCCGGCGGTATGAAGCGGTGGAATTTCCACGGTCTTCGCGCCACGCACGGCGTTTCGGTCTCCCACCGCTCCATCGGTTCGACCGGTGGTCGTCAGGATCCGGGCCGTACCTTCAAGAACCGCAAGATGCCGGGTCACCTCGGTGTTGAGCGTGTTACGACGCTTAACCTCAAGGTGGTGTCCACCGATGTGGAACGTGGTCTTGTCCTGGTGGAAGGCGCTGTGCCTGGCACCAAGGGCGGCTGGATTCGCATCCGTGATGCTGTCAAGAAGGCCCCGCACAAGGATCTGCCGAAGCCCGGCAAGTTCCGCATGTTGGGTGGTTCGGCTGAAGCTCCGGCTGCTGCCGTTGCAGAACCTGCACAGACGGAGGGTTGATCATGGAACTTGCAATCACAACCCTCGAAGGCAAATCGGCAGGCAAGATCACGGTGTCGGACGGCATCTATGGTCTTGAGCCACGCGCCGATCTCCTGCAGCGCATGGTTCGCTGGCAGTTGTCGAAGCGTCAGCAAGGCACGCATGACGTCAAGAACCGTTCGGAAATCAGCCGCACGACGAAGAAGATGTACAAGCAGAAGGGTACCGGCGGCGCACGCCATGGTGCTATGAGCGCTCCGCAGTTCCGTGGTGGTGGCCGTGCCTTTGGTCCGACCCCCCGCAGCCATGCCCATGACCTGCCCAAGCAGGTGAGGGCGCTGGCTCTGAGGCACGCTCTTTCGGCTAAATTCAAGAGCAACGCGATCATAATTGTCGACGATGCAGTTGCTGCCGATCCCAAAACCAAGGGCCTGAAGGCAAAGTTCGACAAGCTCGGCTTTGGCAACGTGCTGATTATCGGTGGCGCTGAGCTGGAGAAAAACTTCGTGCTGGCATCGCGCAACCTGCCGAACATCGATGTGCTTCCGGTTCAGGGCATCAACGTCTATGACATCTTGCGCCGTGAGAAGCTCGTATTGACCAAGGCTGCAGTCGAAGCGCTGGAGGCGCGGTTTCAATGAGTATCGATCCACGCCTCTATGACGTGATTGTGGCCCCGGTGATTACCGAGAAGGCAACGATGCTGTCGGAAGATAACAAGGTCGTCTTCGAGGTCGCCATGACCGCAACCAAGCCTCAGATCAAGATGGCGGTTGAACGGTTGTTCGAAGTGAAAGTGACCGCCGTCAATACACTCGTCCGCAAGGGCAAGGAAAAGCGGTTCCGTGGTAGAATCGGACATCAGTCCGACTTCAAAAGGGCGATCGTGACGCTGGCCGAAGGCCAGTCCATCGACGTCACCACCGGCCTGTGAGCGAGGGATAGGATCGATGGCGCTCAAACAATTCAACCCGACGACCCCCAGCCTCCGCCAGCTCGTTCTGGTCGACCGCTCGGAGCTCTACAAGGGCAAGCCGGTCAAGGCTCTCACCATCGGCAAGATGGAAGCCGGTGGCCGCAACAACATGGGACGCATCACGGTGCGTTTCCGCGGCGGTGGACACAAGCAGTCCTATCGCCTCGTTGATTTCAAGCGTCGCGAGAAACTTGGTGTGGCGGCAACTGTCGAGCGGCTGGAGTATGACCCCAACCGCACAGCGTTCATCGCGCTCATCAAGTTTGCGGATGGCACGCTGTCGTACATCCTCGCTCCGCAGCGTATGGCTGTTGGTGATCAGGTGACGGCGGGTGATCAGGTCGACATCAAGCCTGGCAATGCCATGCCCATCGGTAACATCCCGGTCGGCACGATTGTCCACAATGTGGAGATCAAGATCGGCAAGGGTGGCCAGGTTGCCCGCTCCGCCGGTTCCTACGTACAGATCGTCGGTCGCGACCAGGGCTATGTCTCGGTTCGCCTCAACTCCGGCGAGCAGCGCATGATCCACGGCTCCTGCTTCGCCACGATTGGCGCGGTCTCGAACCCGGACCACATGAATATCTCGCTCGGCAAGGCAGGCCGCAACCGTTGGCTTGGCAAGCGCCCGCACAATCGCGGCGTTTCCATGAACCCGGTCGACCATCCACACGGCGGCGGCGAAGGCCGCACGTCAGGCGGACGTCATCCGGTGACGCCATGGGGCAAGCCCACCAAGGGCGCGAAGACTCGTTCTAACAAGCGGACCGACAAATTCATTGTCGCCAGCCGCCACGCCCGTAAGAAGTAAGGAGCGGACCGATGCCGCGTTCAGTTTGGAAAGGTCCGTTCGTCGACGGATACCTTCTGAAGAAAGCAGAGGCCTCCAGAGCCTCCACCCGCAACGAAGTGATCAAGATATGGAGCCGTCGCTCCACGATCCTGCCGCAGTTCGTCGGGCTCAAGTTTGGTGTCTACAACGGCGCGAAGCATGTTGAAGTGCTCGTTTCGGAAGACATGATCGGCCACAAGTTCGGCGAATTCTCGCCGACGCGAACCTTCTACGGCCACTCGGCCGATAAGAAGGCAAAGCGCAAGTGAGGAGATGAACCATGGGTAAATCTTCCACACCCCGCGCTCTCGCGGACAATGAAGCCAAGGCTGTGATGCGCAATATTCGCATCTCGCCGCAGAAGCTTAATCTGGTTGCCCAGTTGATCCGTGGCAAGAAGGTTTCGGCTGCTCTGGCTGATCTCGAATTCTCGCAGAAGCGTATCGCTGATGACGTCAAGAAGACGCTCGAAAGTGCTATCGCCAACGCGGAGAACAATCACTCGCTGGATGTCGATGATCTGGTGGTGGCTCAGGCCTTTGTGGGCAAGGCCCTGGTGATGAAGCGCTTCAGCCCTCGTGGTCGTGGTCGCGCCAACCAGATCCAGAAGCCATTCTCGCATCTCACGATCATCGTTCGCCAAGTCGACGCCAGTAAAGTTTCGGAGGCCGCATAATGGGACAAAAAGTCAATCCGATCGGTCTGCGCCTCGGCATCAACCGCACGTGGGACAGTCGCTGGTACGCAAATTCCGGCGAATACGGCAAGCTGCTGCACGAGGACATGGCCATCCGCAAGATGCTGATGGACACGCTGAAGCAGGCGGCGATCTCCAAGGTCGTCATCGAGCGTCCGCACAAGAAATGCCGCGTTTCGATCCATTCCGGTCGTCCCGGCGTGGTCATCGGCAAGAAGGGCGCCGACATCGACAAGCTGCGCAAGCAGATTGCCGAGATGACGGATAGCGAAGTTGCCATCAACATCATCGAAGTGCGCAAGCCTGAAATTGATGCAACGCTTGTTGCCGAGTCGATCGCCCAACAGCTTGAGCGTCGTGTGGCCTTCCGCCGCGCCATGAAGCGCTCGATGCAATCCGCCATGCGTCTTGGTGCCGAAGGCATCAAGGTGACCTGCTCGGGTCGTCTGGGTGGCGCGGAAATCGCGCGCATCGAGACGTACCGTGAAGGCCGCGTGCCGCTGCATACGCTGCGTGCCGATGTTGATTACGGTGTCGCCACGGCGATCACGGCCTATGGCACCTGCGGCGTCAAGGTCTGGATCTTCAAGGGCGAAATTCTCGAGCATGACCCGATGGCATCCGAGCGGCGTGCAACCGATGACGGTGGACGTAGCCAGGGCCGTCGTGCGCCGGAAGCGGCGTGAGACAGGGATAATTAAGCCATGATGCAACCTAAACGGACAAAGTTCCGCAAGCAGTTCAAAGGCAGGATCTCCGGCGTCGCATCGAGCGGCACGGATCTCGCTTTTGGCGAATTCGGCCTCAAGGCCATGGAACCGGATCGTCTGACCGCGCGTCAGATCGAAGCGGCCCGCCGTGCCATGACCCGTCACATGAAGCGTGCCGGTCGCGTCTGGATCCGCATCTTCCCCGATGTGCCGGTTTCCAAGAAGCCTCTCGAAGTCCGCATGGGCAAGGGCAAGGGCGCGCCTGAGTATTGGGCAGCCAAGGTCAAGGCCGGCAAGATCATGTTCGAGCTGGGTGGCGTGCCGGAACTCGTGGCGCGTGAATCGCTTGAACTGGCTGCGGCCAAGCTTCCCATCAAGACGCGCTTCGTTGCGCGCATTGTTGAGTGAGGAGAGCATTATGAAAACAACACAGCGTCTCTCCGATATCCGTGCATTGAGCACGGATCAGATGAACGAAGAGCTGACCAAGCTGAAGAAGGAGCAGTTCAACCTGCGTTTCCAGCGTGCGACCGGCCAACTCGAGAATACGGGCCGGGTCAATCAGGTCCGCAAGGAAATTGCCCGCATCATGACAGTTTCGCGCCAGAAGGCTGGCGAGAACATCAAGGCCTGAGGAAACACCAATGCCAAAGCGTATCCTCCAGGGAACCGTTGTCTCTGACAAACAGGACAAGACCGTCGTCGTGAAGGTGGAGCGTCGTTTCACGCATCCGCTGCTCAAGAAGACGGTGCGCCGTTCCAAGAACTACCACGCCCATGACGAGGCGAACGCCGCCAAGATTGGCGAGATCGTGCGCATCGAAGAGACCGCTCCGGTCTCCAAGCTGAAGCGCTGGACGCTTGTCGGCGACGCCAAGTAAGGCGTCAGTCAGCCGGTCGGTTTCCGGCTAGAACGAATGTCAGCCAATTGCTTTGCGCGTGGCTGATCCTCTGCTTCTGAATTTCGTACGGAAGCGGTTGATTTATGTGCGGGCGTCCTGTATGGCCCGCGCTCTTTCCAAACGAAAGGCGAGGAGGCGTTCTGTCGGCTCTGCTGACATGACGAGACTTCCGTCAGGCGTAGTCTGGTTCGGAACCCCGAGCTGGAAACCGATCTGAAACAAGAAAGGGATCAAAGCCTATGATCCAGATGCAAACGAATCTGGACGTCGCCGATAATTCAGGCGCTCGTCGCGTGATGTGCATCAAGGTGCTTGGTGGCTCCAAACGGAAGTACGCCGGCGTCGGTGATGTCATTGTTGTCTCCATCAAGGAGGCCATTCCACGTGGCAAAGTCAAAAAAGGCGACGTCATGAAGGCCATCGTTGTGCGCACTGCGAAGGATATTCGCCGTGCTGATGGCTCGGTCATCCGCTTCGACAGCAATGCTGCAGTTCTGATCAACAATCAGAAAGAGCCGGTCGGCACACGCATCTTCGGGCCAGTTCCCCGCGAGCTGCGCGCCAAGAACCATATGAAAATCATTTCGCTGGCTCCCGAGGTGCTCTGATGGCTGCGAAGATCAAGAAAGGCGACAAGGTTGTCGTCCTCACCGGTCGTGACAAGGGCAAATCGGGCGAAGTGCTCGAAGTGCGTCCAGTCGAAGGCCGTGCGCTCGTCCGGGGTGTAAACCTCGTGAAGCGTCACCAGAAGCAGTCACAGACGCAGGCCGGTGGCATCATCACCAAGGAAGCAGCCATCCAGCTCAGCAACCTTGCTGTGGCTGATCCCAAGGACGGCAAGGCCACGCGTGTCGGTTTCAAAATTCTCGATGACGGCCGCAAGGTCCGTTTCGCCAAGCGTTCTGGAGATCTGATCGATGCTTGATCTCAAGACTTACGAGCCCAGGCTCAAGAAGCACTATGCTGACGTTGTCCGCGCCCAGATGACCGAGCAGTTCGGCTACAAGAACGCCATGGAAGTGCCCACGGTCACCAAGATCGTGATCAACATGGGTATTGGTGAGGCCGTTGCTGACAGCAAGAAGGCCGGCATCGCTGCCGCCGATCTCGCGCTCATCGCCGGCCAGAAGCCGACACTGACTCGGGCTCGCAACGCGATCTCGAACTTCAAGCTGCGCGAGAATCTCGCGATTGGCGCGAAGGTCACCTTGCGCAAGACGCGCATGTTCGAATTCATGGACCGTCTTGTGACTGTGGCCCTGCCACGGGTGCGTGACTTCCGTGGACTGAACCCGAAGAGCTTCGATGGCCGCGGCAACTTTGCCATGGGTATCAAGGAGCACCTCGTGTTTCCCGAAATCGCCTATGACAAGATCGACCAGATCTGGGGCATGGACGTTATCGTTTGCACCAACGCCAAGTCTGACGACGAGGCGAGGGCGCTTCTCAAACTCTTCAACTTCCCGTTCCGGCAGTGAGTCCGGGTTTCGAGAAACCCTAGGCTCAAACGCGGACACCAGGAGATTAGATCACATGGCCAAAAAAGGCATGATCGAGAAGAACAACCGGCGCAGAAAATTGACTGGCCAGCAGGCCGTGAAGCGTGCCCGGTTGAAGGCGGTTATCATGAACAAGGAAGCGAGCCTGGAAGACCGGTTCGCTGCCACTCTGAAACTCGCCCAGTTGCCACGCAATGCGTCTGCGACACGGATCAAGAACCGCTGCGAAGTGACAGGCCGCCCGCGCGCCTATTATCGCAAACTGAAGATGTCGCGCATCGCCATGCGTGACCTTGGCAACCGGGGTCTTGTTCCCGGCCTGACCAAGTCAAGCTGGTAAGGAGGGTCTGACAATGTCCATGACCGATCCGCTCGGCGATATGCTCACCCGCATCCGGAACGCCCAGATGCGCCGCAAGGCCAAGGTGTCCACACCTGGTTCGCGTTTGCGTGCCCGCGTTCTCGAAGTGCTGAAAAGCGAAGGTTACATCCGTGATTTCTCTGTCACGGAATATGAGAACGGTCGCACCGACCTTGATATCGAGCTCAAGTATTTTGATGGCCAGCCGGTTATCAAGATGATCGAGCGCGTGTCCAAGCCCGGTCGCCGTGTTTATGTCTCCGTCGATGCAATGCCCAGCGTTGCCAACGGCCTCGGTGTCACGATCGTCTCCACGCCCAAGGGTGTGATGGCCGATCATGCCGCACGCGAGAGCAATGTTGGTGGCGAAGTGCTCTGCAAAGTCTTCTGATCGAGAGGAGAGAAAATATGTCCCGTCTCGGTAAAATGGCTGTCACGATTCCTGCCGGTTGTCAGGTTCGCACAGAAGGCAACACGATTTTCGCCAAGGGCCCCAAGGGTGAACTCAAGTTCGCCGGCTCTGATGATGTCGATGTGAAGATTGAGGGTAACCTCATCAAATTCTCGCCGCGCAATGAAACGAAGCATGCCCGGGCGATGTGGGGAACCACCCGCGCCCAGGTACAGAATATTGTCACCGGTGCAACCGCAGGCTTCGAAAAGAAGCTTGAGATCACCGGTGTTGGCTACAAGGCGGCAATTGCTGGCAAGACATTGCAGCTGTCGCTCGGCTATAGCCACGATGTGAACTACACGATCCCTGATGGGATCACCGTTGTTACCCCGAAGCCCACGGAAATCACGATTTCGGGCAACGACCGGCAGAAAGTCGGTCAGGTTGCCGCCGAGATCCGCGCCTGGCGCGGTCCCGAACCTTACAAGGGCAAGGGCGTCAAGTACGCAGGCGAATTCATCTTCCGCAAGGAAGGCAAGAAGAAGTAAGGGTGGGGAAGAGCACAGATCATGTCGAAGAACGCTATTACCCAGGCGCGCCGTCAGGCCCGCACCCGGCGCGAACTCAAGGAGGTGGCTTATGGCCGCCCTCGCCTTTCCGTGTTTCGTTCCGCGAAGCAGATCTATGTCCAGGTGATCGATGATGTGAAGGGGCATACTGTTGCAGCCGCTTCCTCCGTTGAGAAGGACATCAAGAAGGATCTGAAAACCGGTTCGGACGTCAGTGCCGCCAATATGGTTGGCAAGATTGCTGCTGAGCGCGCGCTCAAGGCGGGGGTGAAGCAGGTCGTGTTCGACCGTGGTTCGTACCTCTACCATGGCCGCGTCAAGGCCGTTGCTGAGGGCGCCCGCGAGGCTGGCCTCGATTTCTGATAAATACCTGGAGCCGAAAACTCGGCCCCGGGACATAAGCGAGCGGGTTTCCGTCCCGCGTCAGTGAAGGAGACACGGATAATGGCGAAAGAGCCACGTGAAGGCGGTCGAGGCCGCCGCGATGATCGCGAAGAGCGCGATAATGAATTCGTGGACCGTCTGGTCCACATCAACCGCGTTGCCAAGACCGTCAAGGGTGGACGCCGCATGGCGTTCGCTGCCCTCGTCGTTGTGGGCGACCAGAAGGGTCGCGTCGGCTACGGCCACGGCAAGGCCCGTGAAGTGCCGGAAGCCATCCGCAAAGCGACGGAAGCCGCAAAGCGTGCGCTTATCCGCGTGCCTTTGCGTGAAGGCCGCACGCTTCACCACGATGTCGCTGGTCGCCACGGCGCCGGCAAGGTCATTCTCCGCGCGGCTCCGGCCGGTACGGGTGTGATCGCAGGCGGTCCGATGCGTGCGATTTTCGAAACGCTCGGCATGCAGGATGTTGTTGCCAAGTCACTTGGTTCGTCGAACCCTTACAACATGGTTCGTGCCACATTCGATGCTCTGGGCAACGAGGATGCACCCCGCTCGGTTGCAGCCCGTCGTGGCCTCAAGGTGTCCCAGCTCCAGGCTCGTCGCGGTGGCGCCGATGCTGAAGCTGGCGCGGATTCGTAAGGAGACGCGATCATGGCAAACACAGCAACCCAGACGATCACCGTCGAACAATACGCCAGTCCGATCCGCCGCCCCGGCAAGCAGGCACAGACCCTCACAGGTCTTGGCCTTGGCAAGATCGGGGATCGCCGCACGCTGAAGGATACTCCTGAAGCACGCGGCATGGTGGCAACCGTTGCGCACATGGTGCGCATCGTCGTCGCGAAGTGAGGAGGAGAGATCCATGAAACTCACAGAACTCCATGATAATGTTGGTGCCACCAAGAAGCGCATGCGCGTCGGTCGTGGTATCGGTTCGGGCAAGGGCAAGACCTCGGGTCGCGGCGTCAAGGGTCAGAAGGCCCGCACCGGCGTGGCCATCAAGGGCTTCGAAGGCGGCCAGATGCCGTTGCATCGTCGCCTGCCCAAGCGCGGCTTCAACAACATCCACGCGCTTGATCTGAACGAGGTTAATCTCGGTCGTGTGCAGCAGGCAGTGGAAGCCGGTAAGCTCGACGCCAAGGCTTCGATTACGGTCGATGCGCTTGTAGCAGCTGGCATCCTCTCCCGCGCCCGTGATGGCGTGAAGGTGCTGGGCCAGGGTGAACTGAAGTCCAAGCTTTCCTTCGAAGTCTGGGCAGCATCGGCTTCGGCTGTGGCTGCCATCGAAAAGGCCGGCGGCTCGGTGAAGATTCTTCGTCCGGTCGTCGAGGCTTCGGCCTAAGGTTGCGACGCGGCTGGCATAACGCTCGCCGCGTCCCTATTTCACCGGAGTAACGTCTCCGGGGCAACGCCCGGGCTTGACCCGGGCGTTTGTGTGTTTACGGACTTGATGGCCGCTGTCGGGAGAATTCCGGAAGTGGGCACTCTGACAGGGTCGCGCTCGAAAGATCGCGGGGAACGATGGCATCGGCAGCAGAACAACTCGCGTCCAGCTTGAACTTCGGCGCTCTCGCCAAGGCGGAAGAGCTGAAAAAGCGCATCTTCTTCACCCTCGGTGCGTTGCTGGTCTATCGCCTCGGCACCTATATCCCTCTGCCCGGCATTGATCCGGAAGCGCTGCGGGCCTCCTTCGCCAATGCGCAGCAGGGTATTCTGGGCCTGTTCAACATGTTCTCGGGCGGTGCTGTGAGCCGCATGGCGATCTTCGCGCTGAACATCATGCCGTACATCTCGGCTTCGATAATCATTCAACTTCTGACGACGGTATCGCCCAAGCTGGAAGCTCTGAAGAAGGAAGGCGAGAGCGGTCGCCGCCAGATCAACCAGTACACGCGCTATCTCACCGTAATTCTCGCCCTGTTCCAGGCCTGGGGCATTGCGGTTGGCCTGCAAGGGTCCGGCAATCTGGTGCAGAGCCCGGGTCCGTTCTTCGTGCTCTCCACGGTTCTGACGCTCACCGGCGGCACGCTTTTCCTGATGTGGCTGGGCGAGCAGATCACCAGCCGCGGCATCGGCAATGGTACTTCGCTCATCATCTTTGCCGGTATCGTGGCGGAACTGCCATCAGCTATTTTTGGCACGCTGGAGCTTGGCCGCCAGGGTGCGATCTCGACTTTGCTGATCCTGTTCGTCATGGTTATGGTGGTCGGCCTCATCGCGTTGATCGTGTTCATGGAGCGTGCGCAGCGCCGATTGCTGATCAATTATCCGCGCCGTCAGGTTGGCAACAAGGTCTATGAAGGGCAGACATCCTTCCTGCCGCTCAAGCTCAACACGGCGGGTGTCATCCCGCCGATCTTTGCTTCGTCGCTGCTGCTGCTTCCCGCCACCATGGCGAGCTTCCAGGCGCAGGGCGGCGGACCGGAGTGGCTGCAACTGGTCAACGTCTATCTTGGCCACGGTCGACCGCTGTTCATGATCCTCTATGCGGCGATGATCATCTTCTTCGCCTTCTTCTACACTGCCATTGTCTTCAATCCGGTTGAAACGGCGGACAACCTGAAGAAGCAGGGCGGCTTCATTCCCGGCATCCGCCCAGGCGAGCGCACTGCCACCCATATCGACTATGTGCTAACCCGCATCACTCTCGTTGGTGCCCTGTATCTGACTTTCGTATGCTTGCTCCCCGAGTTCCTGATCAGCTATGCATCTCTGCCGTTCTATCTCGGCGGCACGTCGATCCTGATCGTCGTGTCGGTGACGATGGATACGGTTGCGCAGGTTCAGGGATACCTGATTGCGCATCAATATGAAGGCCTGATCAAGAAGGCCAAGCTTCGCGGGAGTAAGCGCTGATGCGGTTGATCCTCTTGGGTCCGCCGGGGGCAGGGAAGGGCACCCAGGCAGAACGGCTGGTGAAGGAGCACGGGATTCCGCAGCTCTCCACCGGTGACATGCTCCGATCCGCAGTAGCGGCGGGTACACAGGTTGGTCTCAAGGCCAAGTCGGTGATGGAATCGGGTGGCCTTGTCTCCGACGAGATCGTGGTCGGCATCATCGCCGACAGGATCGAGCAGCCCGACGCGAAGAAGGGCTTCATCCTCGACGGCTTTCCCCGCACTGTAGCGCAGGCCGATGCGCTGGAAGCCATGCTCGCTGCAAAAGGACTCAAGCTCAATGCTGTGATCGATCTGGTGGTCGATGAAACCCGCCTCGTGGATCGCATCGTCAAGCGTGCAGCGGATGCCAGGGCTGCCGGATTGCCCGTGCGCAAGGACGATGATCCGGAGGTCTTCAAGACCCGCCTTGCTGCGTTTCACAAGGATACGTCTGCTGTTCGTCCTTATTATGCGGCGAAGGGCATGGTGCAATCCGTGGATGGCATGCAGCCGATCGAGCAGGTTACGGCGGCGATTGACAGCATTCTGGCGCACTGACAGATATCTCCCGGATTTTGCTGTCTTTTCTGCTAAATGCCGGTTGACGAAGCCTGCGCCATCCGCTAACGCACCCCTTCTTCCGGACAAACGCGCGGAACAGGCTCTTTTGAGCATTATCCTCTGTTTGTCTCCGGGCATGGGCCGGATCTCCACCGGCGCCCGGACAGGACACGCCGCCTGAACATGTTTCAGGCCTACATGGAGAGCGAGAAATCTATGGCCCGTATTGCAGGCGTCAATATCCCGACGAACAAGCGTGTCGTCATCGCCCTTCGTTACATTCACGGTATCGGCCCGATGAACTCCGTCGAGATCTGCAACAAGATCGGTCTGGATCACGCCAAGCGCGTCAACCAGCTGACGGATGCCGAAATTCTTCAGATTCGCGAGACGATTGACCGCGATCACATGGTGGAAGGCGATCTGCGCCGTGAAAACTCCATGAACATCAAGCGTTTGATGGATCTGGGTTGCTATCGCGGCATCCGCCATCGTCGTGGCCTGCCTGTTCGTGGACAGCGCACGCACACTAACGCCCGCACCCGCAAGGGCAAGCCAAAGGCGATTGCCGGCAAGAAGAAGTAATTGTCGCAAGACGCCACGGCCGGTTTCAGACCGGTCACAGCGTCTGGCTGCATGAGAACTATTGCGTGTCGACAGCTTTGCTTCGGTACGCAGTGACCACCTGAAACATCCCGAGCGCCTGGAATGACGGGCGCGCTTGAAGGAGAGAGACTATGGCAAAAGAAACCAAGCGCGTTCGCCGCAGCGAACGGAAGAACATTTCGTCCGGCGTGGTCCATGTGAATGCGTCGTTCAACAACACCATGATCACCATCACCGATGCCCAGGGCAACACGATCTCGTGGTCATCATCCGGCATGATGGGCTTCAAGGGCTCGCGCAAATCGACGCCGTATGCGGCGCAGGTCGCAGCGGAAGACGCATCCCGCAAGGCCGCCGAGCATGGCGTGCGCACGGTTGAAGTCGAAGTTACCGGTCCGGGTTCAGGTCGTGAATCGGCCCTGCGTGCATTGTCGGCTTCTGGCCTGACCGTCACGTCGATCCGTGATGTCACACCGATTGCGCACAACGGCTGCCGTCCGCGCAAGCGTCGTCGCGTCTGAGTTTCCGTTTCGCGTTTCTTAGAGAGCGTCTCATTTCATTCATCTGATTCAATCAAAGGCTTCGGCGATTTCCCTTTTCGGGCTGTCGTCAACAAACATCAGGAACGACACCCGTGATCCAGAAGAACTGGCAGGAACTGATCAAGCCCCAAAAGCTCGCTGTCATCAAAGGCGATGACCCTGGGCGTTCGGCTACCGTTGTAGCTGAACCTCTGGAGCGCGGCTTTGGCTTGACACTTGGAAATTCGCTGCGGCGCGTGCTTTTGTCATCATTGCAGGGAGCCGCTGTCACCGGCCTGCAGATCGATGGCGTATTGCACGAATTCTCGTCAATCCCTGGCGTTCGCGAGGATGTGACGGACCTCGTTCTGAACGTGAAGGATATCGCGATCAAGATGCAAGGCGACGGACCCAAGCGCGTCACGTTGCGCAAGTCTGGTCCTGGCATTGTAACGGCGGGTGATATCGCAGTCGTCGGCGACATCCAGATCCTTAACCCCGGCCTCGTGCTCTGCACGCTGGACGAAGGTGCGGACATTCGCATGGAAATGATCGTCAATACGGGCAAGGGTTATGTACCTGCCGACAAGAACCGTTCGGAAGATTCGCCGATTGGCATGATCCCGATCGACAGTCTCTACTCGCCGGTCAAGAAGGTGGCTTATCGCGTGGAAAACACGCGTTCTGGCCAGATTCTTGATTATGACAAGTTGACCCTTACAATCGAGACCGATGGCTCGATCACGCCGGATGATGCGCTCGCCTATGCGGCCCGCATCCTTCAGGATCAGCTTGAGATATTCCTGAACTTCGAGGAACCCAAGAAGGCCGAGACTGCCCCGTCGATCCCCGAGCTCGCGTTCAACCCGGCGCTGCTCAAGAAAGTGGACGAACTGGAACTGTCCGTGCGTTCGGCGAATTGCCTGAAGAACGATAACATCGTCTACATTGGTGACCTGATCCAGAAGTCGGAAGCAGAAATGCTGCGCACTCCGAACTTTGGTCGCAAGTCACTGAATGAAATCAAGGAAGTGCTGGCCCAGATGGGTCTGCACCTTGGCATGGATGTCACGGGCTGGCCGCCCGAGAACATCGAGGACCTCGCGAAGAGGTTCGAAGAGCACTACTGAACTTTTGAAGGGCTGGTGGCACTCGCTGCCAACCTCCCAAGACGATCGTACCGTGGCACGGCGGTCGTCCAACAGCTTTAAGGAGCAGCCAAATGCGTCACGGAAACAGAGGTCGCCGGTTCAACCGCACGGTTGCGCACCGCAAAGCGATGTTCAGCAATCTCTCGGTCGCGCTCATCACGCATGAGCAGATCGTCACCACCCTGCAGAAGGCGAAAGATCTTCGCCCTGTCGTCGAAAAGCTCGTCACCCTCGGCAAGCGCGGCGATTTGCATGCGCGTCGTCTGCTGATCGCACAGATCCGCGATATCGAGGCTGCCAAGAAGCTCATCGATGTTCTGGGACCCCGTTACAAGGCACGCAATGGTGGTTACCTGCGCATCATGAAGGCAGGCTTTCGCCACGGCGACAATGCGGCTCTTGCAGTGATCGAGTTTGTCGAGCGCGACGTCGATGCCAAGGGCAAAGCCGATCTCGAGCGCCTCGCCGCCGAGCGTGCGAGCGAAGCCGCCTGATCAGGTGTCTGGAAATACGAAAAGGCGCCATTTTTGGCGCCTTTTTTATTGGCTGTAATTCGGCAAAAGTCCGGGTCAAGCGTCCGCGTTTTCCTCGACCACGAAATCGCGGGCGAAGCGCAGGAACGTTTCATAATCTACCGCAGCATTGGGCTGCAGATTGTGGCGTGTCTTCAGCGGATGGAGCGCCGTCTCGCTGAGGAATGCCCCCATCGACCATTCCGAGAAATACCTCTCGGTGATCGCTTCGCGCGACATGCATTCTATGTTGCTGTGACGGGGGTCCGCCTTGATCTTGGCGAAAAGTGTATCGACACGATCCTCAGGCCCTTCGAGAATTTGATGGAACCGCGCGCGGTCAAACATCATGAAACCATCGATCTCCAGCCTAGTATTGTTTCGCCGCGCGGTTGCGACGATATCGTGATAATGCACCAGAAGTCGGGACCCCGTCACCGTCATAGCGTTTTCACTGCGGTACATCAGTCTGATCACGGACAAGGGGGTCGTCTTTCGTCGGAGCCGCTTTCGTCCTAGCTGGAGCATACCGCCTCAATTGTGTATCTGGAATAATACGTAGTTTTTGCGGATTTTCTGCATTGCCGCCGGAATCGTAGCACAAGCGTGTCTTTCGATCAGTAACAACTCGCACTATATGCTGTTTCACACACTGCGCCGGAGGATGCCGAATGACGATCCGCATGTTGCTTGCAGGCCTGGTTTCCAGTGCACTTCTGGGGTTGGCTCCTTCATCCGCCGCACATGCCCAGGGCTTCTTCCAGCGCCAGACACCGGAAAACCGCCCCCAGATGCAGATGTCGTTCTCGCCGCTGGTGAAGCAGGCGGCACCCGCTGTAGTGAACGTCTACGGTGCGCGCCGTGAGCAAAAGCCGCGCCATTCCTTCATGGATGATCCATTCTTCCGCGAGTTCTTCGGCGGCGGGCGGCAAGGACAGGAGCGTGTGCAGCAATCCGTGGGTTCCGGCGTCATCGTCGGTTCGGATGGTCTGGTGCTGACCAACCATCACGTCATCGAAGGCATGACCGAGGTGAAGGTGGCGCTGGCAGACCGGCGCGAGTTCGATGCTGATGTTATCCTGCGCGATCAGCGTACGGATCTTGCTGTGCTTCGCCTCAAAGGCATGGGCGACAATAAAATTTCCGCCATGCCGCTGGGCGATTCCGATCAGCTCGAGGTCGGCGATATCGTGCTGGCCATCGGCAACCCGTTCGGCGTGGGCCAGACTGTGACATCCGGCATCGTCTCGGCGCTGGCGCGCACGCAAGTCGGTGTCTCTGATTACCAGTTCTTCATCCAGACCGATGCAGCGATCAATCCGGGCAATTCCGGTGGTGCGCTGATTGACATGAACGGCAAGCTGATCGGCATCAACACGGCCATCTTCTCGCGCTCCGGCGGCAGCCACGGCATCGGCTTCGCCATTCCAGCCAATATGGTGAAAATCGTCATCGACAGCGCGCGTGGCGGCGGGGCAACCGTGAAGCGCCCGTGGTTCGGCGCAAGGCTCGACAGCGTGGACCGCGAGAAGGCTGAAGCGCTTGGCCTCGACCGTCCCACCGGTGCGCTTGTGGCCAGCCTCGTGGACAAGAGCCCGGCGGCGGAATCCGGCCTCAAGCGCGGCGACGTAATCGTGGCCGTGGACAATCAGGAGATCGGTGATCCCGATGCCTTCGGCTTCCGCTTTGCCACCAAGGGCCTGAGCGGTCAGGCTTCGCTGTCGGTGCAACGCGCGGGCAAGCGGATTATTGTGCCGGTGAAGCTGATGGCCGCACCCGAGACGCGCCCGCGCGATCCCGTGCAGATTAAGAGCCGCTCGCCGTTGGCGGGCCTGACGGTCATGAACATGTCTCCAGCGGTTGCTGAAGAACTCTCGGTGGATACTGCATCCGAAGGCGTTGTGGTGTCTGCGGTGGAGGATGGCTCCAACGCCCAGCAGGTCGGTTTCCAGAAGGGCGATGTCATTGTCTCCATCAACAACGAACGCCCTGCCGCCAGCAAGGATGTGGAGCGCCTGACCAAAGACCGTTCGGTCCGCTGGCTGCTGCAGATCAGCCGGGGCGGTCAGGTGTTCACGCAGCAGTTGTTTGGCGGGTGAGGTGAACCTCTTCGCCGCCGCAGGCATGGAGCGGGACGCGCCGCGCCCGCTGGCGGATCGCCTGCGCCCAAAAACGCTTGCCGAGGTGGCGGGGCAGGACCATCTCACTGGCCCCGACGGTGCGCTCACGCGCCTGATTGAGGGTAAGAGCCTTGGCTCCCTCGTCTTCTGGGGGCCGCCCGGAACCGGCAAGACCACCGTCGCCCGGCTGTTGGCCCACGAGACCAGCCTGCAATTCGAGCAGCTCTCAGCCATCTTCACCGGCGTTGCTGATCTGAAGAAGGTCTTCGACGGAGCGCGTGCCCGGCGCATGGCGGGGCAGGGTACCTTGCTCTTTGTCGACGAGATCCACCGCTTCAACCGCACGCAGCAGGACAGCTTCCTGCCCGTGATGGAGGATGGCACGATCACGCTGGTGGGGGCGACCACGGAGAATCCGTCCTTCGCACTCAACGCCGCGCTTTTGTCCCGCGCCCGCGTCATGACATTTCAAGCGCTGGATGAAACGGCGCTGGAAGCGCTTCTGGTGCGTGCGGAGGCCGAGGAGAGCAAGCCGCTGCCGCTGGACGGCGATGCGCGGATCGCCTTGCTCGGTTTGGCGGATGGCGATGGCAGGGCGATCCTGACGCTGGCGGAGGAAATCTGGCGTGCTGCGCGGGCGGGCGAAGTGTTTGATCCTGCGGGGCTCAGCAACGTCATCCAGCGCCGTGCGCCAATCTACGACAAAGCGCAGGAGGGGCATTACAATCTCATCTCCGCCCTGCACAAGACGATCCGCGGTTCCGACCCTGATGCCGCGCTCTATTATTTCTGCCGCATGATCGACGGCGGCGAGGACCCGCGCTTTCTGGCGCGGCGTCTGGTGCGCATGGCGGTGGAGGATATCGGACTGGCCGATCCGCAGGCGCTGATCCATGCGCGTGCGGCGGCGGATGCCTACGAGCAGCTGGGCTCACCCGAGGGAGAACTCGCGCTCGCCAATGCCGTGATCTATCTGGCGACCGCGCCCAAATCCAACGCCGCCTATATCGCTTACAAATCGGCGGCGAAGGTGGCGAAACAGGCGGGCTCGCTGATGCCGCCCAAGACCATCCTCAACGCACCGACTGGCTTCATGAAGGACGAAGGCTACGGCGCAGGCTATGCCTATGATCACGACGAGCCCGATGCGTTTTCAGGGCAAAGCTACTGGCCGGAGAAACTGGGCCGCCAGCATTTCTACGATCCACCAGAACGCGGTTTCGAGCGCGAGATCAGGAAGCGGCTGGAATGGTGGGAGAAACTGCGGAAGGAGAAGAGTTCATGATGGATCGTCGAATTTTGATCGGGCTATTGCTCGCCACTGCGGCTTTGCCGGAAATTGTCACCGCCCAAAGCGTGCCACCCGCCGCCGCAGCGCTCAACGGCCAGCATCCAGCCGCCTACTACCGCAAGGCTGCCGAGATGTTTCAGTCCGGCCAGAAGGACGCCGCTGTCTTCGTGTTTTATCTCGGACAATTGCGCTATCGCACCCATCTCAAGGCGCGGCCTGAGTTGAAGCCTGATGGCGATCCGGCGCTCTTTGGTTCACTCAGTGAGGTCGTTGGCAAACCCGTGAACGAATACGCATTTGGCGATCTGAAAACACTTGATGACACGTTGAAGGCCGTATTGGCCTACGACCGACAAAATCCGGACAGTTTCACCAGCGCGGCGCAGTTTCCGGATGTGCATGGCCAGCAGCGGGAGGGCATGGACAGCATGCGCCGCCAAATCGTTGCTCGCGCCGATGATATCCGCCGCCAGCGGACGTCCAATGGCCTCGAGAACCGGCGCTGAAGCGTCGTGACGTGACAGGAGCGCCTTGTCCCGCTAAGCCACGCGCATGTCCATGTTCCTCATTTTCCTCGGCGGAGGCATTGGTTCCGTCCTGCGCTATCTCACGGGAACAGCTGCGGCCAAAACCTTCGGCACGTTCACGCTTGCTGGCGGCTGGCCGTGGGGTACGTTCATTGTCAACCTCGTGGGCTGCTTTGTCATGGGGCTGTGCTTCCGCCTGCTGCCCATCCCGGACGACGGCCCGGCCAATGCGCGCCTTCTGCTGATGACCGGGGTTCTGGGCGGGTTCACGACGTTTTCCGCCTTCGCGCTCGATTCCGCCCAGCTCTGGATGCGGCAGGATACCAACGGATTGTTCCTTTATCTCACCGGAACCATCGCTTTCACGCTTTTGGGCGTTGCGCTCGGCCTCTGGATGGGCAAAGCCTTCGCGCCATGAGTGGCGTTTTCATCAGAACAGTCGGACGCGACGAAGGCGGCATGCGCCTCGATCGCTGGTTCAAGATCAATTACCCCGATCTCGCTTTCGGGCATCTGCAGAAAATCCTGCGGGGCGGGCAGGTGCGCGTCGATGGCAAGCGCGTGAAGGGCGATATCCGGCTTGAGTCGGGCCAGCAGGTGCGCATTCCGCCGTTGACGCCGAAAGCTGGCGATTCTGGCGCAACGCAGGGTTGGTCAGCTGATGGACCGGATGAGCCCATGCGCAAGGCCGCTTCGTCGGCTCGAACAGTTGTCGCCACGGGTCGCAAGGAGCCGGGGCAGCCCGGTTACAGCCGTGGCGGTGAAATGCGCGGCGGTGACGAAGAATTCCTGCGCTCGCTGATCATCTACGAGGACAAGGATGTCTTCGTGTTCAACAAACCTTTCGGCCTCGCCGTGCAAGGCGGTTCGGGCCTGACGCGACACATCGACGGCATGCTGCCCGCACTCGCCTCGCCGCGCGGTGACATCCCCCGCCTTGTGCATCGCCTCGACCGCGATACGACTGGCGTTCTCGTGGTGGCCCGCACGCGCAAGGCGGCAGCTGATCTGGGCGCTTCATTCCGGGCGCGCTCGACCAAGAAGATCTACTGGGCGCTCTGTGCCGGTGTTCCCCGCGTCAAGCAGGGCCGCATCTCGACCTTCCTGGCCAAGGGCGAGGATGAAAATGGCGACCAGAAGATGCAGGTGGTCAAGCAAGGCGGCGAGGCCACGCATTCGCTGACCTATTACGCTGTTGTGGATCAATCCGCGCAGAAGCTTTCCTGGCTGTCGCTTCGGCCCGTGACAGGACGCACGCACCAGTTGCGCGTTCATACGGCCGAGATGGGGCATCCCATTGTCGGCGATCCCAAGTATTTCAATGTCGAGAACTGGGAATTGCCGGGCGGTATCCAGAAGCGATTGCATCTGCACGCAAGGCGGATTGTCATGCCGGGACCATCCGGGCAGTTGCTCGATGTGACGGCACCCTTGCCCCAGCATATGCTCCAGACATGGAACCTGCTGGGCATGGATGCGAAGCAATATGATCCCATCGAGGATGCGCCGGAGAAATAGCCGACGCGGCTCTGCGCACATGACGAAACGGTCATGTCCCGGTCAGCGCCAGTTCAGAAGCCCTTTGCTATTTTCTGTTTATCATAGCGCGATGGCGCCTTCATCGGAGAGTTGCATGCTTCGCTCGGTCGTGTTCGCGGTTTCGGTACTGCTATCGTCAACGGCTTTCGCCCAGACAGCCGCGCCGCCAGCACCAGTGGCCCCACCCATTCAGTCACGCCCCGAAGTGACGCCGGAGCAGCGCGCTGAATTTCGCGCCACCCTCGACTCTTGCCGCGCCGAGGTGAAACCGCAATCGTTGCCGCGTGGAGAGCGCCGCGCCGCCATGCGCAAGTGCATGGAGGCGAAAAATCCCTCGCTCGCACCCGTCTTCGCGCGGGGTGAATCGCGCCGTGCCGAAATGCGCCAGGTGCGGGATGCCTGCCGCAGTGAAGTTCGGGGCAGGAATATCCGGGGTCCGGAGCGCCGCGAGGCCATGAAATCCTGCATCGTCGCAAAGAAGCCGGAGATGGCGAAAGTCTTCTCATGCGTTGATCAGGCCAAGGCAAAGAACCTACAGCCGGGGCAAGAGCGACGCTCGTTCATGCAGACTTGTCTTCGCGCCTGAATGATTGCAGGGAGAAGCATGGCTTCTTCCTCTCTATCAAAGACCCTGGTCCTGTTCGATCTGGATGGAACTCTGGTCGATGGCCAGCATTCCGTGCAGGCCACGTTCGAGGCCATTTTCCCGCGTTTCGGCTATCCCTTGCCTTCAAAGGGCGCGGTAAGGGCGATCATCGGTCGTTCGTTGCCGCAGGCCATCGCCGACATGATCGGCACGGATGCGCCGGTTGAAGAGATGACCGAGGCCTACAAGGTGCATTTCCACAGAATGCGCGCGACCGAAGGCTATTCCGAAGCGTTGTATGATGGTGTTGATGCGGTGGTTCGTCGCCTCGCCGCGCGGGATGATCTGCTGCTTGGCACCGCCACAGGCAAGGCGCTCAGAGGCATCCACTGGCTGATTGAAGAGCATGGCTGGCACGGTTTTTTTGCCACGCTGCAAGCCGCTGATACTGCGGCCTCCAAGCCGTCGCCCGAGATGGTTATGAATGCCTGTCGCGAAACCGGCGTGGAGCCCGAGGACGTGATTGTCTTTGGTGATTCCATCTATGACATGGAGATGGCAGTTGCCGCCGGCGCATCTGCCGTTGGTGTGTCTTATGGCTACGGCGATCCCGAGACATTGCGCCAGGCGGGCGCGGTGCGAATCATCGACAGTTTTACCGAGGTGGAAGAAGCAATCGAGGCCTTCCGCAAGGGGGCGCTTTGATGCGTGATGTTTTCTATCCCGACCAGCCGTTGTCCGATCCGGATCCGGTCAAGCGCGCGCAGAACGCCATGGCGCGGCAGGTTTTGCCGAAGCGCTTCTATACCGAAGCGACGATTGCCGAAGAAAACGGTCGCTTCGCTATCAAGCTCGATGGTCGAGGCGCGCGCACACCCGGCAAGAATGTGCTCAGCTTGCCGACGCATCTCGCGGCCTCCATCGTGGCCCGCGAATGGAGCGAGCAGGTCGATGTGATCAACCCGCATCTCATGCCAGCCACGCGGATCGTCAACACGTCGCTGGATGGTGTCAGCACCATGATGGCTGAGGTCCGCGCGGAAATCGCAGATTTTGCCGGCTCCGATCTTGTCTGCTACCGCTCGTCTGATCCGCCGGGGCTTGTCCGGTTGCAGGATCAACACTGGAACCCAGTGACGGACTGGGCGCAGGATATTCTCGGCGCGCGCTTCGTGCTGGCCCAGGGCATCGTCCATGCAAGCCAGAGCCCGGAGGTGCTGGCCAAGGTGAAAGAGGCCGTGAACGGCTACAGCGATCCCATCGCGCTGGCTTGCCTGCATGTGCTGACAACGCTGTCTGGCTCGTGCCTGATCGCACTGACGGCCGCCTCGGGTGCAGCTTCGGGCGAAACCGCGTGGCAGGCCGCGACGGTGGATGACAACTGGAACATCCAGTTCTGGGGTCAGGATGAAGAAGCTGCCATCCGGATGGTCCGCCGCAAGGATGAGTTCATGACCGCGCTGGAACTGTTGCGGTCGATTGCCTGGGTGAAATGACGCTGAATTACGGAGCTGTTGGCTTTACACCTGCACGATGGCCCCGGTGGTCGCCATCCACCCCGACAAACCCCCTCAGCCGGTTGTAGCTCTCGGTCTGCTCCGGGGTCAGTATCTCCACCATCTCGAGATGTGCCTTCAGATGAATCGCACGAAGGCGAGCTTCCTGTCCGGCGGCCACAGCGGTTTGTGCGTCGATCCGGTCGTAACTCACCTGCTTCTGCACGAACAGGCGATCCAGATGTGCCTCCGCAGCGATCACAGCCTCGCCAGCCGCGATGGCCTCCTTGCGCATCTTCTCGAAAGCTCGTTGCACCCGCGATTTCTGGTCGGCATCGAGACCAAGCTGATCCGCCAGTTCCAGCACATGCGTTGGCCCGGGATAGCCGTTCAATTCGGCTGCGAGCGCATAGCCAAGCCCGGCACCGCGCTTGAGACCTTCCTGCCGGTCGGTCGAAAGCGTCTTTACGTCCCGCGTTTCGAAGCCGACATATGGGGATTGCCCCGAAGGTGGCGTGATCACAATCTGGGGCTCGACGCGAAATGGTGTATCGCGGCTCTGTGATTGCACGGGAACAGTCAGGATGATGACTGCAAGGGTAGAAAAAATCAGGTGGAGCAGCATGTACGGCCTTTGTCTGGTTTGACCCGAAGATAATGTGGCTCTAACCCGAGATATAGTCACAAAGACGACATACCGGGAACGGACGTACGCCATGAAAGACATTCTCGACCAGCTGGAAAAGCGTCGCTCCACTGCCCGCCTTGGAGGCGGTGAAAAGCGCATCGCAGCGCAGCATGCCAAGGGCAAGCTGACGGCGCGTGAGCGGGTAGAGTTGCTGCTGGATCATGGCTCCTTCGAGGAATTCGACATGTTCGTGGAGCACCGTTCCACGGAATTCGGCATGGAGAAGCAGCGCATTCCCGGTGATGGCGTCGTCACCGGCTGGGGTACGGTCAACGGGCGCACAATCTTCCTTTTCGCCAAGGATTTCACGGTGTTCGGTGGCTCTCTGTCCGAGACGCACGCCCAGAAGATCATGAAGGTACAGGACATGGCGCTGAAGATGCGTGCGCCGATCATTGGAATCTTCGATGCCGGTGGAGCCCGTATTCAGGAAGGCGTCGCGGCACTCGGCGGCTATGGCGAGGTTTTCAAGCGCAATGTGATCGCATCGGGCGTCATCCCGCAGATCAGCCTGATCATGGGGCCTTGTGCGGGAGGCGATGTCTATTCCCCCGCCATGACTGATTTTATCTTTATGGTGCGTGATACGAGCTACATGTATGTGACCGGCCCCGATGTGGTGAAGACGGTAACCAACGAAGTGGTCACTCATGAGGAGCTTGGTGGTGCGTCGGTCCATACCACGAAAACATCGATCGCCGATGGCGCTTTCGACAACGATGTGGAGGCTCTGCTCCAGATCCGTCGTCTGATCGACTTCCTGCCTGCCAACAATCTGGCAGGCGTGCCGGAATGGCCGAGCGATGATCCCGTTGATAGGATCGACATGTCGCTGGACACGCTTGTGCCCGACAATGCGAACAAGCCCTACGACATGAAAGAATTAATCAGGAAAGTCGTGGATGAAGCTGATTTCTTTGAGATATCCGAGAAATTTGCCGCGAACATTATTACCGGCTTCGGCCGCATCGAAGGCAAGACAGTCGGGTTTGTCGCCAACCAGCCGATGGTTCTCGCCGGTGTGCTGGATGCCGACGCCTCGCGCAAGGCGGCACGCTTCGTGCGCTTCTGCGATGCTTTCTGTATTCCAGTTGTTACCTTCGAGGATGTGCCGGGCTTCCTGCCGGGAACGGCGCAGGAATACGGCGGCCTGATCAAGCACGGTGCCAAGCTGCTGTTCGCCTATTCCGAATGCACGGTGCCGCTGATCACGGTGATCACCCGCAAGGCCTATGGCGGGGCCTATGATGTGATGGCGTCCAAGCATATTGGCGGCGACATGAACTATGCCTGGCCCTCAGCCCAGATCGCTGTGATGGGGGCCAAGGGTGCGGTCGAGATCATTTTCCGGGGCAAAAGCGCCGAAGAAATCCAGGCCCAGACAAAGGCCTACGAGGATCGCTTCCTCTCCCCCTTCGTGGCGGCAGAGCGCGGTTACATCGACGAGGTGATTTTACCGCATTCCACGCGGAGGCGCATCGCACGGGCGCTGGCCATGCTCGCGACCAAGGAGGTCGAGCGCCCGTGGAAGAAGCATGATAACCTGCCTTTGTGAGGCATCGTTGCTCCAACGAGCGGCGGTCGTTTTGAAGGTTTGATAGTGTGCGTTCTTTCCCTCTGATCATTCTCTTTGCCCTTGTGGCCGTTTTGTCTGGCGTTCTCTTCGCTCTCGGCTGGTTCACGCCGGTCGAATTCCCGGATACCTCGGGTTATCTGCTGACGGCACAATCCGCCAATCCCTGGGGCGAGCCGCGTCATCCGCTCTATGGCTGGTGGCTGACGGCAGTGACAGGGCAGGGCAACAGAGCAGTCCCTGTGATCCAGTACGTCTTTCATGTCATGGCGGCGGCCACGCTCTATAGCGCTTGCCGTTTCGCCGGGATCGAGCGTGTTGCGGCGCTGGCACTGGCGCTAGCGGCAATCCTTTCGCAAGGTCTGATGATCTGGGGCAGGGCGGTTTTGCCTGAAATGTTATCGGTTTCACTGCTGCTTCTGGCAATAGCGGCTGTCGTGACGGCGGTGCAGCAGCGATGGTTTCTGGTGCTGCTCTGCCTCTACACAGTAGCGCTAGGTCTCTCCTACACGTTGCGGCCGATTATGCTGCCTGCTGTGGCTGTTCTGCCGTTGCTCTTCGCATTGGTGTCCCGGATGCTCACACGCGAATGGTTCGTGGCGCGGACTGTGCTCCTCGTGCTCTTCGGTATGCTGCCCTTCATGGGACAATCGCTGTACCGGCTGAATGCGGTGGGGGATTTCGGCCTGGTTTCCTTTGGTGGATTCGGCATTTCCGGCATGACGGCGCAGTTGCTGACGCCGGATGTGGTTGATCGCTTGCCCGAAGTACACCGTCCACTCGCGCTGCAAATGCTTGAGGCAAAAGACAAGGCCGTGGCGGAACAGGTGGCAATGCCGCTGTTCCGCAATTCTACAGGGCAGCGCTCTTTCCAGACCACGGCACTTGATGGCTTTGATACGCTCGCCCGCAACTACGACGAGATCATGTGGGGAAAATTGTTTTTTCTCAAGGGCCAGAACGAAACCTGGGTGGTCTTCAACGCGCGAATGGGGGGCGTGAATGGGGCTATCTTGCGCGCCCTGCCGGAACGCTGGGGTTTGTGGGTGATCGGGGCGTCATCGCGGCTGATCGGACGCCTGATCACATATAATGCGGCATTCCTGATTGCGACGGGACTGTTTGGTGTGGTGGCACTTGTGAATATCACGCGGTCGGGAGCCGCGCTTGGCGGCTCATCCGGTGCAAGCTGGACCATTTTATCGCTCATCACAATGGCGTGGGTGCTGTGCACGACACCCTTGACCGTGATCGCGACCTTTCCGGCCTTGCGCTATGTGGACACTGGCGGAATGTTGCTGACCGCGCTGCCGCTTTATGGGCTGTTCCTTGCGCTGCGGAAGACCAGCAGCGACGCACCGGCGTAGGTCACTACGAAGCTCGCGAGCGATCCCGGAATGATCGCCAGCGCCGGATATGCGGCAAAAAGCGGAATAAATCTGATCGTGAGATGAAACGCCGCGAAATGCGCAACCGCACCCGCTCCGGCAATGGCGATATACCGTAGCCACTCCGATGCCTGTTTTTCATTGGCGCGGTCCTGAAATGTGAAGGCACGGTTCATCGCCCAGGTGCTGGTGGCGGCTGCGAAAAAAGCAAGGATCCACGCCACGCTGTTGCCAAGGCCCGCAAGGCGCTGCAGCAGCCAGAATGCGCCGATATGAACCGCCGCGCCAGCCACGCCGACAAGACCGAAGCGCAGGACCCGCATCACGAATTCACAGCAGGAAAGCCAAGATAGAACAGGCGTTTGCTCTCGCGCCGCCCGCGCGCCACGGAATCGAGGATCGCGCCTGCGAAGAAACACAGCACGGCGATCACCATCATTCCAGTGGCGAGGATGGCTGTCGGGAACCGCGGCACAAGGCCGGTGCGCAGGAATTCGAGGATCACAGGTGTTCCCGCGATCAGAGACAGCGCTGCCATTGCGACCCCGATCGTGCCGAAGAATAGAAACGGTTTCTCGTCCTTCAGCAGCAAAACGATGGTGCGCAAGATGCGGAAGCCATCGCCCCAGGTCGAGAGCTTGCTGACGGAGCCTTCCGGGCGCTTGATATACGACAAGGGAGTCTCGGCGACAGGCATGGCGAGTTGCAAGGCATGGATCGTCAGTTCCGTCTCGATCTCGAAGCCGCCGGAAAGTGCTGGAAAGGACTTCACGAAACGGCGTGAAAAAACCCGATATCCCGACAGGATATCGTCGAAAGCCCGGCCAAACAGCTGCGTTATTGTGCCGGTGATCAACCTGTTGCCCGTGCGATGTCCGACGCGATAGGCCGCCTTCGCATCCGCCACGCGCGCTCCTACCATCATGTCCAGCCTGTCGTCGACCAGCCTCTGCACAAGCGCAGCGGCAGCAGAGGCATCGTAGGTGCCATCGCCGTCCACCATGACATAGACATCGGCTTCAACGTCCGCGAACATGCGACGCACCACGTTGCCTTTGCCCTGACGCGACTCGCTGCGGACGATAGCCCCGGCATCGCGCGCCTTTTCAGCTGTGCCGTCCTTCGAGTTGTTGTCATAGACATAGATATCCGCACCCGGCAGCGACGCACGGAACCCCGTCACCACATCGGCAACCGTGAGAGCTTCGTTGTAGCAGGGGATGAGAATGGCAATGCGCACGGACCGGATTTCCCGAGATCGGAATGAATATGCGAGGCTTAGACCGGATTGTATCCAGGGCTCAAGCGCCGCTTGGCAACAAAGGAAACGCATCGGGGATTGATCGGTACTCTCGCAGCGGCCAGTCTTTAGTATGGACTCACATCTGCTGGAGGGTTGTCGGCGAAAATTGCTCTGAACCCAACATCTCTGTTGGAGGGCTGGGGGCAGCCTTGATCACCTATCGTGGTTGATCATCAGGAGAAGGAACCTGAAATGCCAATATCGTTCCAGATGCTTGTGCAACGCTCTGCCCTCTTGAAATACGGTCTTCTCGGAATCGCTGCGGGCATAGGGCTCGCGATTTTTGGCTTCGCTTCCGACCAGTCGATGCCCGAACGTTCCGCGTTACAGAAGATTGAGGGTGAGATCACCAAGGCCACGCAGATCACAACGACGCGAAAGCGCGGTGGTCAGTCCGTCCGCTATGAACTGGTGGTCAAGGGTCCAGGACCAGAGCCCGTAACGCTTTCGATCCCCCAGAAGGAAATTTCGGAAGCACAGGTCAAGAGTATCCTGCCCACCAGGATCGTGGCTGAATACGACAGCGAAAACGATGTCTATGTTCTGATGTCCAACGGACGCCCGGTGATCTCCTATGAATCCGCCGTGAAAAGTCGGCAGGACAGCAACAATACGATGGAAATTTTTGGCGCGATCATCTCCGCTTTGTCCGGTCTTATCGCAGGTATCGCTTTCTGGTGGACAAGGCGTAAGCTGCGCAAGGAAATCGCAGAATGGGAAGCCTATCAGGCGACCCAGGCGCAGATGCCGCAAACCGCGCAACCAACGGTATGAATTTTAAGGTCCATTGTCGCAATCATAAGGAAAAGGGGTATCTCGATGCGTAATCTTAAAGCTGCGGTACTCTCGGCAATCATGCTGTTTACCGTTCTGACGCCGGCCCTCGCCGGAGATGGGCCGGAATTCTGGGATTGCGAAGCGCTCTGGCAAAACCGCAATCAGATTTACAAAGACGCGGGCTATTGCTTCCGTACGGCCCGGGCCATCAGGACGTTTGGCAACGCGGGCTGCCAGTATGATAACCTGAATTTTGTGCCGCTTTCCGCTGTTCAGCGCCGCGAAATCGCAGATATCCAGCGTTATGAGAACAGACGGAGTTGCCCGCGCTAAACGCTTTTTCTGTCGCGGGCCACGCGCTCCACGCCACGCATGACACGCAGGAAGTTCCGGCTTGCGAGTTTTTCCAGCGCTGTATCGCTCCAGCCCCTTTCCATCAGGGTGGCGATGAGATCGGGGAATTTCGAGACGTCCTCCAACCCCTCGGGCACCGGGCCACCGTAGAAATCCGAACCGATCCCGATATGATCGATCCCGGCCTTTCCGGCCATGTACTCGACGTGGGTGCAGAATTCCGAGAGCGTGGCGCGTGGTGGCGGGCCTGTTCTGCGCTTCTTGTCGTCAATCTTGGGGCTGATATCCTCGTCCAGCGGTGCCTTGCCGTGGCGCTGCAACGGCTTGAACCAGTCGCGAATGTCCTGATTGATAAACGTCGGCACGAAGGTCGCCATGACGATCCCGCCGTTGCCTTTCAGCCGGACCAGCACATCGTCCGTGACGTTGCGTGGGTGATCGCAGAGCGACCGTGCATTGGCATGGGTGATGGCGGTTGGGGCCATCGAGATGTCGATAACATCATGCATAACTTTTGGTGTTGTATGTGATAAATCAATCATCAGACCAATTTTGTTCATGCGGCGAATAACGTCTTTGCCGAAATCCGTGAGCCCGTCGTGGCGCGGCGCATCGGTGGCGCTGTCCACCCAGTCCAGCGTCTCGTTATGGCAAAGCGTCATGTAGCGCGCGCCCAATGCATGGAACACGTCGAGCATCTCCAGCCGGTCGCCGATGCCGACACCGCTTTCGACCGCGATGAACGACGCTATCTTGCCCAGGCGTTTAGCCCGGCGGATGTCAGATGCCTTCAGCGCGGGCAGGAAAACATCGGGATACTGCGCATTCATCGCTCGGATCAGCTGGATCAGTTCCAGCGTCAGGCGCGTGGGGTCTTTGGCATTCGTCGGACAGAACGCCGCCCAGAACTGCGCTGATAATTGCCCCTGCTTCAGCCGGGGGATATCCGTATCGGTCTCCTGATGCGCACGGGCGAGGTTATAAGCAGCGATATCGCCCTGTGCGCTGTGATGCTTGCGGATGACATAGGGCAGGTCGTTGTGGCCATCGACCATCGGTACGCGATCAAGGAAGGCGCGGGCGCGGGCGAGTGTGGTGGGTTTCGCAGGCATATGTCCGGCCCCTTTTCTCCTTCTCCCCTTGCGGGAGAAGGTGCCTGCCGGATGGCAGGCGGTTGAGGGGTCGCGCAAATCTATGACATTGGTGCGACCCCTCACCCGTCATGCTCCGCATGCCACCCTCTCCCGCAGGGGGAGAGGGAAAACTAAAGTTGATCCTTCAACCGTCCCAGGCTTTCCTCGCGTCCCAGCACCGCCAGCACGTCAAAAATCCCTGGCGATGTCGCTTGTCCGGTCAATGCGGCACGCAGTGGCTGCGCCAGCTGGCCGAGTTTGGCACCCGATGTTTCCGACAATTGCCGAACCGCCGCTTCCGTCGACGGCACATCCCAGGTGGTAGCGCTTTCCAGCGCCAGCACCACGTCAGCCAGCCTCTGGCGGCCATCACCTTCGAGCAGGGCAATGGCCTTCTCATCCATTTTCAGCGGACGTTTTGCGAACAGGAATTTTGCCCCTTCCATGAGTTCCATCAGCGTCTTGGCGCGCTCTTTCAATCCCGGCATCATCGCCAGCAGCGTCTTGCGACCGCCAGCATCCAGTGATTTCGCGAATTCTGCGCCGCCCTCGACATGGGGAAGCATCTCCTCCAGCGCCGTGAGCAGCGCCGCATCATCGGCGGCCCGCATATATAGCCCGTTGAGGTTTGACAATTTGGCGAAATCGAAGCGTGCCGCCGAGCGCCCGACGTTCTTCAGGTCGAACAGCTGGCTCATCTCCTCCGTCGAGAAGATTTCCTGATCACCGTGGCTCCAGCCGAGGCGCACGAGATAGTTGCGCAACGCTGCCGGTAGATATCCCATGGCGCGGTAGGCCTCGACACCCAGCGCACCGTGGCGCTTCGACAGTTTTGCGCCATCCGGGCCATGGATCAGCGGGATATGCGCCATAACTGGCACGTTCCATCCGCAGGCCTGATAGATCTGCGTCTGGCGCGCGGCATTGGTCAAATGGTCGTCCCCACGGATGATGTGCGTCACGCCCATGTCGTGATCATCCACCACCACCGCCAGCATGTAGGTCGGCGTGCCATCCGAGCGCAGCAGCACGAGATCGTCGAGATCCTTGTTGGCCCAGGTTACCTTACCCTGCACCTGATCCTCCACCACGGTCTCGCCCTCAAGCGGCGCGCGCAGGCGGATCACGGGCTTCACGCCAGCGGGCGCGGTGGCAGGATCACGGTCGCGCCAGCGGCCATCGTAGCGCATGGGCTTGCCATCGGCCTTCAGCTTTTCTCGCATCTCGGTCAATTCTTCCGGCGAGGCGTAGCAATGATAGGCATGGCCCTTCGCCACGAGATCACGTGCGACCTCTGCATGGCGATCGGCGCGGGCGAACTGATAGATCGGCTCGCCGTCCCCTGTCAGGCCCAGCCACTTCAGACCATCGATAATGGCGTCGATGGCTTCGGGCGTCGAGCGCTCTCGATCCGTGTCCTCGATGCGCAACAGCATCTTGCCGCTGTGACGTTTCGCATAGAGCCAGTTGAACAGCGCCGTGCGTCCACCGCCAATGTGCAGGAAGCCTGTGGGCGAAGGAGCAAAGCGGGTCACCACGGGCGTCTGCATCAGAAACTTCCTTAATTTTCAGGGGCTTTGCACGGGATTCGGCATCCTGACGCGCGAAGAGCTTCGCTGTAGCATGGGAAATCAGGCGCGTTAAGAGTGGTGGTGCGGTGCAGAAGCATCCAGACAGGCGGGCGAGAACAGCAGTGGTGGCGATGCCCGGTGGTGGCGTTGCATCCGCGCTGTGGCTGCGCCGGTTGCGTCAGGCGCTGGGCGAGTCACTGGACCTCAAGGCCGCGTTTCTGGCCGAGGTGGATGCGCGGCGGCTGTTTCTGTGGCTGCCGGTCTGCATGGGATGTGGCGTCGCGCTCTTTCTGGTGGCCGATGGCGTTCCGTTGCCCTGGTCTGCTTTTGGCACCGCGACGGCGCTTGTGGCTGTTGCCTGGCGGTTGCGCGCGCGGTTGCTCGCCCCTGTGCTGTGCGTGGGCTTGGCTTTCGTGTTCCTCGGTTTTGCCGCAATGGCGCTGCGGACGATGCAGGCCGCCGCACCCGTGCTGGATCGCCCGGTTTTTGCGAAACTGACCGCCTTCGTCGAAACCGTGGATGCCGGGCCTGCCGGTGGCCGCATGGTGCTGGTGGTGACCAAGTTCGACACGGCTTTCCCCGTCACCAACCCGCAACGCTTGCGTGCGACTTTTAAAGGGCCGGGACCTCGCGCGGGTAATCACATCGCTGGACAAGTCCGCCTGATGCCCCCGCCGCAACCTGCCTTCCCCGGCGGATATGATTTTGCCCGCGATGCCTATTTCCTGGGATTGGGCGCAGTGGGACGGTGGGTTGGGCCTATGACCCAATCGCCTCAATTGCAGAAGGCGGGATTCGGCTTGCGCGTCACGGCCGCCATCGACAACGCCCGTACAGATATGACTAACCGCATCGCCCGCGCCATAGGCGGACAGGCGGGTGCGCTATCCGCCGCGCTTGTCACGGGCAAACGCGGATTGATCACGGACACTGTCAATGATGACCTTCGCGCCTCTGGCCTCTATCACATTGTGTCGATCTCGGGCCTGCACATGGTGCTGGCCGCCGGCGTGTTCTTCTGGCTGGCACGGGCCATTTTGGCGCTGATCCCCGGCGTGGCAGTGCGTTACCCCATCAAGAAATGGGCCGCTGGGCTCGCGATGCTGGGGGCGACGGCGTATTGCATCTTCTCTGGCTCCGAGGTCGCCACCGAGCGCTCGCTGATCATGACTTTGGTGCTGTTGGGTGCGGTTCTGTTCGACCGGCCCGCGCTCTCCATGCGGAATCTGGCGATGGCGGCGCTGATCGTGCTGGCGCGTGAGCCGGAGACAATGGCGGGTCCGAGCTTTCAGATGTCCTTCGCTGCTGTTGCCGCCATGATCGCCGCGCATGAATGGTGGCTGTCACGGCAGCGCGACAAGCCGGAACCATCGGGCTGGGGCGGGATTTTCCTGCGCAAGGTGGTGATTGCAGTGGGTGGCAGCATCATGACCACGCTGATCGCCAGCTTCGCCACCGCGCCGTTTGCGGCCTATCATTTTCAGCGCATGAATCCGTATGGGCTGATTGGCAACGCGCTGGCGATCCCCTTCGTATCCTTCGTGGTGATGCCCGCAGCGGTTGGTGGCACACTGCTGATGCCTTTCGGGCTCGATTCGCTTGTATGGCAGCTCATGGGTTTGGGCAGCGACAAGGTGCTGCTGGTGGCCAAATACGTCGCGCTTATCGACGGCTCAGTGCGTGGTGTACGGGCTTTTGCGATGTCTGACCTGTTGTGGATGACCGCAGGGTTCATCGTGCTCATTCTGTTGCGCTCGCCGCTGCGACTGGCTGGACTGGCTGCGATGGTGGTGGCGACGGTCTCAGCTGCGCGCACCATTCCGCCCGATGTCTTTATCGACCGGCAGGGGCAGATCGCAGCGATCCGCGCGGCAGATGGGACGTTGCGGATGCTCGGGCGCAGCACCAGTCGTTTCACAGTTGATCGCTGGCTCTCCGCCGATGGCGACCTGCGCAAAGGCAATGATCCTGCACTGAAGACAGGGACTGCATGTGATCGATCAGGATGTGTCGGCAAGCTGGCCGATGGTGCTGCGGTGGCGTTGGTCTTGCAGCCCGAGGCCTTCGAGGAGGATTGCCGCCGGGCGCGTCTCGTGATCACAGCTTTGAACGCGCCGGAGTTTTGCGCTAAAACAGCCATGGTGATTGATCGCGCACGATTGGCGACCGCTGCATCCCTAACGCTCTATCGGCAGGGGGATCGCTTTGTCGAGGTTGAGGCGCGGGTAACGGGCAGCTGGAAGCCGTGGTACGGCAGGCCGGAAACTGCAATTGCTCCGGTGCCACGGCGGGAGAAGGTGGCGCCTGTGCCAATACTGCCGCTCGAAACGCCTGCTGAGCCCACGGATGACGGATCGGATATGATCCTGCCGTGATATCTGCCTCAATACCGTCTCAGCAAACTTACTAGCTTGCCCTGAATTCGCACCCGGTTCGGCCCCAGCACCCGGGTCTCATAGGCCGGGTTTGCCGCCTCCAGCGCAATCGAACTGCCACGGCGGCGCAGGCGCTTGAGGGTGGCTTCTTCCTCGTCGATCAGCGCTACGATGATATCGCCGTTGTCGGCGCTTTCCTGCTTGCGCACGATGACCGTATCGCCATCGAAAATCCCGGCCTCGACCATGGAATCACCCCGCACTTCCAGCGCGAAATGCTCGCCATGAGAGAGAAACTCCGGCGAGACATTGATGGAATGGCTCTGGGTCTGGAGCGCCGAGATCGGTGTACCTGCTGCGATGCGCCCCATAACTGGGATGGTGACAGAACGGATTTCGTCCTCGTTGATCGCCTGCGGACGGGATTTGCCAAGGCCGCCTTCGACCACACTGGGACTGAAGCGCTGGCGGCCGGGCCTTGCAGTGGGGGAGGTTGATTCCGGCATACGGATGACTTCGAGAGCGCGCGCCCGGTTGGGCAAACGGCGGATGAACCCGCGTTCCTCGAGTGCCAGAATCAAGCGATGAATACCGGATTTGGATTTCAGTTCCAGCGCATCCTTCATCTCGTCGAAGGAAGGAGGAACGCCAGTTTCCTGCAATCGCTCGTTGATGAGCCTGAGCAATTCGCTTTGCTTGCGTGTGAGCATCGGTTTCCCTCGGGCTGCTGATATCGGGGCGACTCAGCTTGCACAAATCATGAACATGTGTACATGTTCCCGCTGCGTTCTGCAAGTGTGCTGAAAATCCTGTCGTTTAATCCAGCCGGATGAACCGGCAAACATCTCCCGCCTTCGCCGCATCTGCATGCGGCGTGCGGATCACAAGCACGTCTGCTTCGGCTAGCACGTGGGTGAGTGAACTGTCCTGCTGCGGTAGCGGGGTCAACACGGGAATGCCATTTTCACCCATGACAAGCGTTGCCCGGAGATAGTCCTGCCGGTGGTCGTTGGCAGGCAAATCCTTGTCCAGACGCCCGGTTTCGCCCTGATCAAGCTGCGGTTGACCCAGAAACGCTGCAATCAGCGGCTTCAGGAACAGATGCGCACAGACCACGGATGAGGCCGGATTGCCGGGCAGGCCGAGCACGCGTGTTTCACACAGGGCACCGAACATCAGCGGCTTTCCCGGTCGCATGGCGATGCGCCAGAACGCGAGATCCATACCCGCGATCGCCAGTGCCTGCTGCACCAGATCATGATCGCCCACTGAAGCCCCGCCCATGGTGACGAGGATATCGGCAGGCCAGTCGCGCGCGGTCTGGATGGAAGAGGCCAGCACGCCCAGATCATCCCTTGCGATGCCGAGAAACCGCACTTCCGCGCCCACCTTCTCTGCCAGAGCCATAACGGAGAGGTGGTTGGCCGCGATGATCTGGTCCGGGCCGGGAATCTCGCCGGGGTTCACCAGTTCATCGCCTGTCGCCAGCACAGCCACGCGGGGAGGACGGCGCACATTGGCCGTGGCAATGCCGAGAGAGGCCGCCAGCGCCATATCCTTGGGGCGCAGGCGATATCCGGCGGCAAAGAAGCTCTGCCCCGTCGTGAAATCCGCACCTGCCTTGCGAACATAGCGGCCTTTGGTCTCGGTCTGCGTAGGCATGATCTGGTCACCATGCGCCTCAGCATTCTCCTGAATCAGGATCGTATCCGCGCCCTCCGGCACCGGTGCACCAGTGAAAATGCGCACGGTTTCGCCCGGATGAAGCGGCTTGTGATAACCACGCCCCGCTGCACTTTCCCCGATCAGTTTCAAAGGCTTCCCGATCACGAGATCGGCAGAGCGCACAGCGTAGCCATCCATGGCGGAAGCCGGGAAGGGCGGTTGCATGCGCGTTGCCATAAGTGGCTCCGCCAGCACACGGCCGACCGCGCGGTCTATGGGGATCGTTTCGCTGAGGGTCGGTTGGTCGACGGCGGCGAGCAAACGCGCCAGCGCTTCCTCCACCGGCAGAAGCTGGCTCATTTCGGCTGGTCCAGTCGGTAATCGCCGCTCTTGCCGCCAGTCTTTTGCAAGAGCTGGATACCGCCGATGCGCATCGCCTTGTCCGCTGCTTTCGCCATGTCATAGATCGTCAGGCAGGCAACTGAGACAGCGGTTAGTGCTTCCATCTCGACACCGGTCTGCCCGCCGACACGCACTGTTGCCGTGATGCGGATGCCGGGCAGGGTATCATCGAAAGCGAGATCCACCGTCACTTTGGTGATTAGCAGTGGATGGCAGAGCGGGATCAGTTCATGCGTCTTTTTGGCTGCCATGATGCCCGCGATGCGTGCCACACCCAGCACATCACCCTTTTTCGCGCCGCCTGAACGAATGAGTTCAAGCGTCGCGGGTTGCATCACTACATGCCCTTCGGCGATTGCCGTGCGGCTGGTGACAGCCTTTTCGCTTACATCCACCATCACGGCAGCACCGGTGTCATCAATGTGGGTGAGCCCGCTCATGCTGCGGCTTTCTCGCCAAACAGCAGCGCTTGCGTGGCCGCAGCGACATCCTGCTGGCGCATCAGGCTTTCACCCACCAGAAAGGTCTTCGCGCCGGTTTTCGCCATACGCAGGCAATCGGCATGGGTGAAGATACCGCTTTCGGTCACGAGAATGCGGTCTTTCGGCATTATGTCCGCCAGTTCCTCTGTGGTTTCCAGCCGCGTCTCGAAGGTCCGGAGATTGCGGTTGTTGACGCCGATCAGTCGGGATGGAAGCTGCAGTGCACGTTCCATCTCGGCTGCGTCGTGCACTTCCACGAGGCTGTCCATGCCAAGGGCTGTTGCGGTGTCGATCAGAATGCGCGCGGTGGCGTCATCAATGGCAGCCATTATCACGAGAATGCAGTCGGCATTCCATGCCCGCGCTTCATGCACCTGATAAGGATCGTACATGAAGTCTTTGCGAAGGCAGGGTAATCTTACAGCATCGTGCGCTTGCAAGAGATACTGTGGCTCGCCCTGAAACCACGGTGTGTCGGTCAGCACGGAGAGGCAAGCCGCACTGCCCTGCTCATAGGCCTTTGCAAGGCCCGGCGGATCGAAATCCGCGCGAATCAAGCCTTTCGACGGGCTGGCCTTCTTGATCTCGGCGATCAGCGCGAATTGGCCCTCGGCATGCTTGCGCTCGATGGCTTTCAGAAAGCCGCGTGGCGTATCTGCGACGGCTATCGCCTTGTCCAGAACGGCCAGTGGCACGCGCTCCTTCGCCTGCGCGATCTCGACGCGCTTGGTCACTTCGATCTTGGCCAGAATGTCAGCCATTGGAGAGCGCCACCAGCTTGTCCAGCGTCTTCATGGCCTGGCCGTTGTCGATGGACTGTTCAGCCATGCGCGCGGCATCGGCCAAAGTGTTGGCTTTTTCCGCAACGATGAGACCTGCAGCGGCATTCAGAACGGCAATATCGCGATAGGCGTTCTTTGCGCCTTGGAGAACACCTTTCAGCGCCACAGCGTTCACGGCAGGATCACCGCCTTTGAGGTCGTCTATGGATGCAGTCTTTAGTCCTGCATCGGCGGGTGAAACGTCGAATTTCGTGAATTTGCCGCTCTTGAGCTCGACAACATGGGTCGGGCCGGTCGTGGTCAGTTCATCAAGCCCATCTGCGCCATGCACCACCCACAGATGTGTGGTGCCAAGCGTCATGAGCGTGTCTGCAATCGGCTGCATCCAGCTCGGCGAAAAGACGCCGACGACCTGACGCTTGACAGATGCCGGATTGGACAGCGGCCCCAGCAGATTGAAGATCGTGCGTGTGCCAAGCTCGGTGCGAACCGGGCCGACATGTCGCATCGAGGCGTGATGCGTGGGTGCCATCATGAATCCGAGATTGGCCTCGGCAATGCACCGTGCCACATGCTCGGGAGCAAGCCCCACCTTGACGTTGAGAGCCGAGAGCACATCCGCAGCGCCAGATTTGGAGGACGCCGCACGGTTGCCGTGCTTGGCCACCTTTACCCCGCAGGCCGCTGCCAGAATGGCGGCCAGCGTCGAGACATTCCATGTGCCAATGTTGTCGCCGCCGGTACCCACGATATCAATGGCATCGGGATCGGTCTCGACCCGCAGCATCTTCGCCCGCATGACGCGCACTGCGCCGGTGATTTCGTCTACGGTCTCGCCGCGCACGCGCAGCGCCATGAGAAAAGCGGCGGTCTGTGCAGGCGTGGATTCGCCCGAGAGGATGCGTTCAAAGGCGCTTTCTGCTTCGGCTTCCGAGAGCGGGGCGCCCGCCGCCACCTTGGCGATCATGGGTTTAAAGGCATCCATGGTGTTTTCTGTTCCCGAAACGACGTCTTTGCAGTGCTTATTGGGTTTTGGACGCGTGGCGTCAATGCCCGCCATTGCCCCTGCCGTGACCCGTCGCTATATCGGGCGCGTTCCTTTTTCCCCTCCCGGAAGGCCGATCCCTTGAGCAGCAAGACAGAACAGAAGCCCGAAGGCATCTGGGAAACCGTGAAAATCTTCATTCAGGCCCTGCTGATCGCTCTGGTCGTGCGGACATTTCTGTTTCAGCCTTTCAATATCCCTTCTGGTTCGCTGATCCCGACGCTTCTGGTGGGCGATTATCTCTTCGTCTCGAAATACAGCTACGGCTATTCGCAGCATTCTTTCCCGTTCAGTGCAGTGCCGTTTTCCGGTCGCGTGATGAGTTCCGAGCCCAAGCGTGGCGATGTTGCCGTGTTCAAACTGCCCTCAGACAATTCGACCGACTATATCAAGCGCGTCACGGGACTGCCCGGTGACCGTATCCAGATGATCCAGGGCGTGCTGCACATCAACGGCACCGCCGTGAAGGAAGAGCAGATCGGCGAGGAGATTCTGGATCGTGGTTCGGGCTATCGCAGCCGTGCAGTCGCCTATTGGGAAACGCTCCCCAACGGCACCCGCCACAAGATCCACAAATCGAATGATGGTCGCGGTCTCATGAACAACACCAATGTGTTCGTCGTGCCCCCGGGCCATTTCTTCATGATGGGCGACAATCGTGATGATTCACTCGATAGCCGCGATGCTGTGGGATTTGTGCCGCTGGTAAATTTCGTCGGTCGCGCAGAACTGATCTTCTTCTCGATCGACGGACGTTCGTCGGCCTGGCAGGTCTGGAACTGGCCGTGGGCGCTGCGGTTTGACCGCATGTTCTCGCGTGTTCGTTGAGCGATGAAGGCCGTTCGCGATCTCCCTGCTCTTCAGGTACGCCTCGGCCATCAGTTCCGTGATCTGGGTATGCTGGAGCTTGCTCTGACGCATGTCTCAAGCATCCGCACCGGCGATATCCGGGCGCGGAGCTATCAGCGACTGGAGTTCCTGGGCGACCGGGTTCTGGGGCTCGCCATCGCGGAAATGCTGTCGGCGGAATATCCGAAAGCGGACGAGGGCGAACTGGCGCGTCGCATGGCGGAACTGGTGCGCAAAGAAACCTGCGCAGAGGTCGCCATCGTCTGGGATATCGGCCCCAACATCCGGCTCGGCGCTGGCGAGGCCCATACCGGCGGGCGCAAGCGGCAGACGATTCTTGCCGACGTCTGCGAGGCCGTGATCGGCGCTGTATTTCTGGACAGCGACTATCCTACGGCAAAGGCGGTTATTGCAGCGGTGTGGCACGAGCGGATGTTCAATCCCACGGGTGACCGGCGTGATGCCAAGACACAATTGCAGGAACTGGCGCAGGGGCGTCAGCTCGGCATGCCGGTCTACGCAGAGGTTTCGCGATCAGGCCCGGCCCATCGCATGATTTTCACGATTTCCGTCGCGGTTCCTGTTGTTGGTATCGCTGAGGCCTCCGGCAATTCCAAACGCGAGGCCGAACAACTGGCCGCGCGCATTCTGCTTGAACGGGCGCTTGAACCCACCCCAGAGGCCAGCCCATGACCGAGACAATTCCAACCACTGCTGCGGGCTTTGTTGCCCTCATCGGCGCGCCCAATGCCGGAAAATCGACGCTGCTCAATTCTCTCGTGGGTGCCAAGGTCTCTATCGTCAGCCGCAAGGTCCAGACGACGCGGGCGCAGGTGCGTGGCATCGCGATGATCGATCAGACGCAGATCGTATTCGTCGACACACCCGGCATCTTCAAACCCAAGCGTCGACTGGACCGCGCCATGGTGGACAGCGCCTGGGGCGGGGCGACCGATGCCGATCTCGTGGCCTTGCTTGTGGATGTGCGCAAGGCGGATGACGAGGAAACCATCGCCATTCTGGAGCGCCTGCAGCATACAAAGCAGCGCAAGGTCCTGATCCTCAACAAGGTTGATACCATCGATAAGCCCAAGCTGATGGAGATTGCCACGAAGCTGAATGAACTTTGCCCGTTCGAGGCGACGTTCATGGTGGCGGCGCTCACGGGCTACGGCGTCAAGGACATGGCAGCGTGGCTGGCGAAGCAGATGCAGCCCGGACCATGGCTCTATCCAGAAGACCAGATCTCGGATGCGCCATTGCGCTTTCTGGCGGCCGAAATCACGCGGGAGAAGCTGTTCGAACGCCTCCACGACGAATTGCCCTATCGCTCCACGGTCGAGACCGAGACCTGGGAAACGAAGAAGGACGGTTCCGTCAAGATCAACCAGACGATCTTTGTGGAGCGCGAAGGCCAGCGCAAGATTGTGCTGGGGGAGGGTGGTTCCACGATCAAGTCGATCGGTTCTGCCGCCCGCAAGGAGATCGCCGAAGCTGCGGAAACCAAGGTGCATCTGTTCCTGTTTGTGAAAGTGCGCGAGAACTGGGGCGATGATCCCGAACGCTACCGCGAGATGGGTTTGCAGTTTCCGAAGGGGTGAAGACAGAAATTCCCACCTTCCTCCCCCAACATTCATCCGCTATAGCCCGCAAAACACGTGTAATTCCGAGGGGAGTTTTTTCGCCATGGCCATCACGCTTCCCGACGTCCACACCCAGGCGGAAACACTGGTTCAGGCGCTCCCGCATCTGCAGAAATATGACCAGACCATCGTCGTGGTGAAATACGGTGGCCACGCAATGGGCGACAAGGCAGCGGCTGAGGATTTCGCCGAAGATATCGTGCTTCTGGAACTGGCTGGCGTGAAGCCCATCGTGGTGCACGGTGGCGGGCCGCAGATCGGCCGGATGCTCGACAAGCTGGGCATCAAGAGCGAATTCCAGGCTGGTCTGCGCGTCACCGATCAGGCCACTGTCGAGATTGTCGAGATGGTGCTGGCGGGCTCCATCAACAAACAAATCGTCGGCTGGATCGGTGCAGAGGGCGGCAAGGCTGTCGGCCTTTCGGGCAAGGACGGCAATATGGTCATTGCCGAGAAAGTACGCCGTACGATTAAGGATCCGGATTCTAACATTGAGCGCGAAATCGATCTGGGCTTCGTGGGAGAACCCAAGATCGTCAATCGTGAGGTCCTCGATTCGGTCCTCAAGGCCGAAATCATCCCCGTGCTGGCGCCCGTAGCGCTCGGCGAGGATGGCGCAACCTACAACGTGAACGCCGATACGTTCGCCGGGGCCATCGCCGGCGCCATGAAAGCCAAGCGCCTGCTGCTGCTGACCGATGTGGCCGGTGTGCTGGACAAGAACAAGCAGTTGATCCCGGAACTTTCCATCGAGGATTGCCGCCGCCTGATCGCGGATGGCACCGTCACCGGCGGCATGATCCCCAAGATCGAGACCTGCATCTATGCGCTGGAGCGGGGCGTGGAGGCGGTTGTCATTCTGGATGGCAAGGTGCCGCATGCCGTGCTGCTCGAATTGCTGACTGACCACGGCGCGGGAACAATGATCCGCCCGTAGAATCCTCCGTTAACCTCCGCATGGTCTGCTGTTCATCTGCATTTATCGTGGAGGATCAGCAGGCCGTGACAACCCATCTCGCGAGACTTATGACTGAAGCCGCTGCACAAAATGTCGGATCGGCTTTCAGCCATGTCGAAACATGGGTGTTTGATCTCGATAACACGCTATATCCGCCCGATTCAGCGCTCTGGCCGCAGATTGATGCACGGATAACAGCCTATATCATGAACCTCTACGGGCTTGACGGTCTGGCCGCTCGCGCTCTGCAGAAGCATTTTTATCACCGCCACGGCACAACGCTGAAGGCACTGCTTGATCAGGGAGATGCGGATCCCGAACATTTCATGGATTTCGTCCACGATATCGACCGTTCGTCCATCGGCGTGAACTTTCCGCTATCCGAGGCGTTGGCGCGGTTGCCCGGACGCAAGCTAATTCTCACGAATGGCTCGGAAAAGCATGCGGAGAATACGGCCAGGGCTTTGGGCATTCTCCAGCATTTCGAGGGCATCTTCGACATCAAGGCGGCTGGCTATATCCCCAAACCCGATCCCATCGCCTACAAGATATTCTTCGACAAACACAATGTGGACCCTACGCGCGCCGCCATGTTCGAGGATCTTGTCAAGAATCTGAAGGCTCCGCATGACGTGGGTATGAAAACGGTCCTGATCGTCGCCAAGTCCGGTACGGATGATTTGCGCGACGACTGGGAACGGCGGCAGGATACGCCGTCTTTCGTGGAGTATGTCACAGACGATATCGCGCGGTTCCTGATGTCGTTGGGATCTCCATAGACCGCTCCTGCTCAATTCCCGAAAACAAGACATTCCCGGAAACAAGACATTCCTGGAAACAAGACTTGCAACCGCTTCGATCCTTTGGCATAGGAGCTTCACCCACGACGAACCTTGCCTTTCCAAAGGCGGTTTGCACGATCCGGATGCGGGAGTAGCTCAGGGGTAGAGCACAACCTTGCCAAGGTTGGGGTCGAGGGTTCGAATCCCTTCTCCCGCTCCAGTCTGCTTCCAATCAAAATATACGAATGATTACAGCCTCTTACGAGGCGATCATTTCGCATGTGTTCCCCAATATTTGCGAAATATTTCGTTCAGTTTGCGATATGAACAAGTGCCGGCGGGCGATAGAAATCCCTGAAAAAGTGGCGGTAAAGTTTGCCGCCGAACCGGCATCCTGTCATCCGAGATAGCAATTGCTTTCCGATGCCAAGTCCATCCACTGCCTACAGTTGCGTCCGAGTGCTGGGCCTGCTGTAAGCCAGAGTATGGCTCGCAGAGGAGACAGAGCTTCGCTATATGTAATTGTGATCCGTCTTTTTCTTCTTGTTCTGGAATGTGATGCCAATGTCTTCAAATGCTACTCAACGCAATGCGCCTGATCCTGTAAATTTATCTTTGACAGCGCAAAGCGATTCGCTCCGCGATGATGTCGGGGCGTTCGAAGGCCGGATTCTTGCCAAGCTCCTGTATGAAGTTGGCAAGGACCCAGAAAGCGCATCTGACCGTGACTGGCTGATCGCCACGGTGCTGGCCACCCGCGAGAAAATTGTCGATGGCTGGATCAGCACCACGCATCAGATTTATCGCGATGGTCGCAAGCGTGTATATTATCTCTCGCTGGAATTTCTGATCGGACGCCTGCTTGGCGATGCACTGGGCAATCTTGGCCTCACCGCAACAGCACGGTCTGCGCTAGCCAAAAATGGTGTCGATCTCGACCGTTTGCGTTTGCTGGAGCCGGATGCTGCCCTCGGCAACGGTGGGCTCGGTCGGCTGGCGGCCTGTTTCATGGAAAGCATGGCGACCCTGTCTATCGCTGCTTACGGCTATGGTATCCGATACGATTACGGCCTTTTCCGCCAGCGCATCAAGGATGGTGTCCAGCTGGAATATCCTGAGGATTGGCTGGATTTCGGCAATCCGTGGGAATTCGAGCGGCCCGAAGTGGCCTATCCAATCGGCTTTGGCGGTGCTGTTGAGGCGCTCACCAGCCGCGATGGCACCATCAGTCATCTCTGGCGACCAGCGGAAAGCGTTGATGCTGTTGCCTATGACACCCCGGTGGTCGGCTGGCGCGGCAAGCATGTGAACACGCTCAGGCTGTGGTCTGCGAAAGCCTCTGATCCGCTCAGGCTCGACGCATTCAATCGCGGCGATCACGTGGGAGCGTTGTCCGACAGGGTGAGACTGGAGGCGGTTTCGAAGGTTCTGTATCCGAGCGACGCGACACCCGCAGGGCAGGAACTCAGACTCCGGCAGGAGTTCTTCTTTGCCTCCGCTTCCTTGCAGGATCTGCTGCGCCGCCACATCCAGCAGCATGGCTCGCTGAACAATCTCAACGATCACGTGGCGATCCAGCTCAATGACACGCATCCCGCGATTGCGGTGCCGGAACTGATGCGCTTGTTGATTGATGAGCACGGAATGGAATGGGACGAGGCCTGGGACATCACACGCCAGACCTTCTCCTATACCAACCACACGCTGCTTCCCGAAGCGCTGGAAAGCTGGCCGGTTCCGCTGCTGGAGCGGCTTCTGCCGCGCCACATGCAGATCATTTATCTGATGAATGCGGCGCAACTCGAAAGCATCCGGGTCAATCCGGAACTGGATGACCGGTTGATGTCGTCCGTGTCACTGATCGACGAGCACAATGGTCGGCGCGTACGCATGGGCAATCTTGCCTTCATCGGCTCGCACAAGGTCAACGGCGTTTCTGGCCTGCACACCGATCTGATGCGCAAAACGGTGTTTCATGATCTCAATCAGGTCTATCCGGGCCGCATCGTCAACAAGACCAACGGTATCACCTTCCGCCGCTGGTTGTTCGAGGCCAATCCGGGCCTGACGCGGTTGCTGGTGGATGCTGCAGGTCCGAAACTGCTGGACGACCCGTCAGGACTTGTCGCACTTGAACCCTATGCAAAGGACGCGTCGTTTCAGGCGCGGATAAAGGCGGAGCGGCGGGCCAACAAGCTGGTGTTGTCAGCTCTCGTCAAGGACCGGCTTGGCATCACGCTGAACCCCGACGCCCTGTTCGATGTGCAGATCAAGCGCATCCACGAATACAAGCGGCAGCTGCTGAATATTCTGGAAACGGTGGCGCTTTATGATGCGATCCGCGCCCAGCCCACCCGCAACTGGACACCCCGGGTCAAGATTTTCGCGGGCAAGGCAGCGGCGAGCTATCATCAGGCGAAACTCATTATCAAGCTGGCAAACGATGTGGCCAAGGTCGTGAACGGCGATCCGGCGATCCGTGGCTTGCTCAAGGTCGTGTTCCTGCCGAACTACAACGTCTCGCTGGCGGAGACGATCATTCCGGCGGCTGATCTCTCCGAGCAGATTTCAACGGCTGGCATGGAGGCTTCGGGTACTGGTAACATGAAGTTCGGGTTGAATGGTGCGCTGACCATTGGCACGCTGGATGGTGCTAATGTCGAGATGAAGGAGCATGTCGGCGACGACAACATCTTCATTTTCGGCATGACGACCGAGGAGGTCGCGCAAAGGCGCTCCGAGGGCATTGATATGCAGGGCGTCATTGCCAGTTCGCCTATCCTGAAAGAGGTTCTGGATGCAGTCGGCAGCGGTGTCTTCTCGCCGGATGAGCCGGGCCGTTTCAAGCCTCTGGTCGATGCAGTGACCTATCATGACCATTTCATGGTCGCGGCAGATTTTGATGCCTTCTATGCGACGCAACGCGGTATCGACAACCTGTGGCAGGATCCGAAGCAATGGTGGGCGAAAAGCGTGCTCAACACGGCGCGCATGGGATGGTTTTCATCTGATCGCGCGATTGCCGAATATGCCAGTGAAATCTGGCGCGTTGACCGGAGCATCACGACGTGATCCGCTGACATTGTGACAAAGCGTTCGACCAAGGCAAAAGCAATTTCCGGCACGGACTGGCGTGCAACTGATTCGCAAGTTGCCGATCTCGTGGGTGCTCGGCATGGTGATCCGTTTGCATTGCTCGGTGCACATGCAGTGTCCGGGGGGGCGGTGATCCGGGCCTTCGTCCCGCATGCCGAGTCTGTCAGTGCCATTGATCAGCACGGCAAAACGCTGGCTGATCTGGTCCGGCGTGATGATGCCGGGTTCTTTGAAGGGATGGTTTCTGCCACGATACCGCACCCTTACAGGCTGCGGGCAACCAATACTTCCGCCCAATGGGAGCTTGCTGATCCCTATGCCTTCGGGCCTGTGCTGGGCGAGGTTGACGATTATTTGCTCGTCGAAGGCACACACCGCACGCTGTATCAGCGCCTTGGTGCCCATGCGATGACGCATGAGGGCGCAGATGGCGTTCACTTCGCGGTCTGGGCGCCGCATGCGCAGCGGGTTTCCGTGGTGGGTGATTTCAATGATTGGGATGGGCGTCGCCACCAGATGCGCAGGCGGGTCACTTCTGGACTTTGGGAGATCTTTGCGCCGGATGTGCCTGTCGGCACAGTCTACAAATACGAAATCATCGGTGCCGATGGCACCTTGCTGCCACTTAAGACTGATCCGATGGGCGCGCGCGCCGAAATCCGCCCGTCCACCGCGTCGCTCGTTGAGGGTCCCAGCCGACATGCATGGGGCGACGAAGCCTGGATGAGCGCACGGCTAGTGCATGACAAGCGGCGCTCGCCAATGTCGGTCTATGAGGTGCATCTGGGCTCATGGCGACGCAAGGGCGATGGCGGTTATCTCAGCTACGATGAGCTGGCGGACGAACTGATCCCCTATGTGTCATGGATGGGGTTCACCCATATCGAATTGATGCCGGTGAGCGAGCACCCACTCGATGCCTCATGGGGCTATCAGCCGATTGGCCTGTTCGCGCCATCAAGCCGGTTTGGGGAGCCAGATGGCTTCCGGCGCTTTGTCGATGCCGCGCATCGGGCTGGTCTCGGCGTGATGATCGACTGGGTTCCGGCGCATTTTCCGGTCGATATGCATGGACTGGCTCAGTTTGATGGCACTGCGCTTTACGAGCATGCTGATCCGCGGCTCGGTTTCCACCCGGACTGGAACACCGCGATCTATAATTTCGGCCGCACCGAAGTGGCCAGCGTGCTGACAGCCAATGCGCTTTACTGGCTGCAAGAATTCCATATCGATGCGCTGCGGGTCGATGCCGTGGCCTCGATGCTGTATCTCGATTATTCGCGAAAAGCAGGAGAGTGGCTGCCCAACATCCACGGTGGCAACCAGAACCTTGAATCCGTGGCGTTTCTGCGAAACGTCAACACGCTGGTTTATGGCTTGCACCCCGGAGCTGTCACCATCGCGGAAGAATCGACGGCCTGGCCCGGCGTATCGCAGCCCGTGCATGCAGGCGGTCTAGGCTTCGGCTTCAAGTGGAACATGGGCTGGATGAACGACACGCTGGTTTACATGGGCAAGGACCCGGCGCACCGGCGCTGGCACCATGACAAGATGACGTTCGGTCTGCTCTATGGCTTCAGCGAGAATTTCGTGCTGCCGCTCTCGCACGATGAGGTCGTCCACGGCAAAGGCTCGATCCTGACGAGAATGCCAGGCGATGACTGGCAGAAATTTGCCAATGTGCGGGCATATTACGGCTTCATGTGGGGCCATCCAGGCAAGAAGCTGCTGTTCATGGGTCTTGAGTTCGCCCAGAGGCAGGAATGGAACCACGATGCCAGCCTGGACTGGCACCTGACCAACACACCTGCTCATTACGGGGTGCAATTATTAGTGCGCGATCTCAACCATCTCCACCGCGACATTCCTGCCCTGCACCGGCTGGATTGCGAGGCCGAAGGGTTCCGCTGGATCGTGGCGGATGACGAGGCGCAATCCGTTCTGGCCTGGCTGCGTATCCCCGATGATGGCTCGCCGCCCGTCGCCGTGATCTGCAACTTCACACCTTTGGCGCGATCAGGCTATCGTATTGGCCTGCCGCATGCGGGACGCTGGCGCGAAATCCTCAATACGGATGCGTTCTGCTACGGTGGTTCGGAGCAAGGCAATGCCGGGCATGTGACGGCCACGGACCAGCCAAGCCATGGCTTTGATGCCTCGGTAGAAATCATCATACCACCTCTTGCGACACTCTACCTTCAATGGGAACCTGCAATGAAACCTGATTGAAACACGTCAAGACACCCGAACCGGCCAGCGGACATCAAGATCTGCGTAACACCCAAAAGCAACACAGGAGGAACGCCGCCGTGCCACACAGGACCCAGACAAGCGATGGAATCTCCGCACCGTCGATCAACCGCACACGCGGTGTCAGCGCACTCCTGGCCCGCTCCACCATGGCCTATGTGCTGGCGGGCGGGCGCGGCAGCAGGCTGATGGAACTGACGGACAAGCGCGCCAAACCAGCGGTGTATTTCGGTGGCAAGTCCCGCATCATCGATTTTGCGCTTTCCAATGCTCTCAACTCTGGCATCCGGCGCATCGGCGTCGCCACGCAATACAAAGCTCACAGTCTCATCCGCCATATGCAACGCGGCTGGAACTTCTTTCGGCAGGAGCGCAATGAAAGCTTTGACATCCTGCCGGCCAGCCAGCGCATCTCTGAAGACAAGTGGTACGCCGGCACCGCCGATGCGGTCTATCAGAACCTCGATATCATCGAGGATGCAGCACCCGAATTCATGGTCATTCTGGCGGGTGATCACATCTACAAGATGGATTACGAGCACATGCTGCAGCAGCATGCCAACTCGGGCGCGGATGTCACCATTGGCTGTCTTGAAGTGCCGCGCATGGAGGCCACCGGTTTTGGCGTGATGCACATTGACGAAACCGACCGAATTGTCGATTTTCTGGAAAAACCCGCTGACCCGCCTGCGATGCCGGGCAAGCCTGACATGGCGCTGGCCAGCATGGGAATCTATGTCTTCAACACGAAGTTTCTGATTGAAGAATTGCACCGCGACGCCGCTGACCCGGCATCGAGCCGCGATTTTGGCAAGGACCTCATCCCCTATCTGGTCAAGCACGGCAAAGCCTACGCACACCACTTCTCACGCTCATGCGTGCGTTCCAGCAAGGAAGCTGCATCTTACTGGCGCGATGTAGGAACGATCGATGCCTATTGGGAAGCGAACATTGACCTGACAGATATCGTGCCTGATCTCGATATTTACGACCGCGACTGGCCGATCTGGACCTATGGCGAGATCACGCCACCCGCAAAGTTCGTGCATGACCAGGATGGTCGTCGCGGGCAGGCCGTGTCCTCGCTTGTCTCCGGCGGCTGTATTGTCTCGGGCTCATCGCTGAGCCGCACATTGCTGTGCACCGGCGCACGGATCAACTCGTTCTCGAAGATCGAGGAGGCCGTGATCCTGCCGTATGTGGAGGTTGGGCGCGATGTGCATATGAGCCGTGTGGTGGTGGACCGTGGAGTCATCATTCCGGATGGACTTGTGGTGGGCGAAGACCCCGTGCTGGATGCGCAACGATTCCGCCGCAGCGACAAGGGCATCTGCCTGATCACCCAAAGCATGATTGACGCGTTGCCTCTATGAAACTCGCCGTCCTTGCCGTTGCGTCTGAAATCTACCCGCTGATCAAGACAGGCGGTCTGGCCGATGTGGTGGGAGCGTTGCCCGGAGCACTGGCGGCGGAAGACGTGGCTGTCACGACGCTGGTGCCGGGTTATCCCGCCGTGCTCGCGGCGTTGCCCAACGCGAAAGTCATGCTGGAGATCGTCGATCTGTTCGGCGGACCAGCGCAGGTCTTGCGTGGCAAGGCTGTCGGTCTCGATATCCTCGCTCTTGATGCACCGCATCTCTATGATCGCCCGGGCAATCCGTATCTTGGGCCAGATGGGCGGGACTGGACGGACAATGCCCAACGATTTGGTGGTCTTGCGGCCATCGCCGCCACCATTGCGCGAGGTGCGATCAAAGGGTTTCGACCCAAGGTCGTGCACGCCCATGACTGGCAGGCCGGTTTGACCGCGGCGTATCTGCATTATGGCGGGCTAAAGCCGCCACCGACCGTACTCACCATTCACAATCTGGCGTTTCAGGGACAGTTTCCCTATGCGCTGCTCAGTCAGCTGGGTTTGCCACCGGCATCGTTCCGGTTCGATGGCATCGAGCATCATGGCATGATCGGATACCTGAAGGGGGGATTGCAACTTTCCAGCCGGGTGACGACCGTTTCGCCGAGCTACGCGCGCGAAATCCGCACCGAGGCAGATGGCATGGGGATGGATGGTCTATTGCGTTATCGCGGCGATGCTGTCTCAGGCATTCTCAATGGCATCGATACCAATGTCTGGAACCCGGCTACCGACACGCATTTGAGCAAGGTCTATGATGCCGCAAACCACAAAGCACGGTTTGCTAACAAAAAGGTACTGCAAGAGCGCTTTGGCCTCACGCCTGATCCCAAAGCACCCCTGTTCGGGGTCATCAGCCGCCTGTCGTGGCAGAAGGGGCTTGATCTGTTGCTTCAGGCTTTGCCAGTGCTGCGGGAGCAAGGTGCGCAACTGGTCATGCTGGGTGCGGGCGAAACAGCCCTCGAGGCGGGCTTCACGGCGGCAGCTACTGCGTATCCCGGCCAGATCGGAGTCCGGATCGGCTATGACGAAGTTCTTGCGCACCAGATTCAGGGCGGGGTCGATGCGCTGATTGTTCCTTCCCGGTTTGAGCCTTGCGGGCTGACACAACTCTGCGCTTTGCGTTACGGGGTCGTGCCGGTGGTGTCGCGGGTCGGCGGTCTGGCCGATACGGTGAAGGACGGGGTGACTGGTGTGGTGTTCGACGAACTGACTTCGCAAGGTCTTGGCGAGGCGATTGCACGTATCGTTGGGCTCTATCGCAAGCCACGTGCGTTTACAAAACTGATAGCCAATGGCATGGCGCGCGACGTGTCATGGCGCGAACCAGCCCGGCAGTATGCCAGCCTCTACCGTTCGCTTTTGAACTCAAAATCATGATCTTCCGGAGAGCTTGATGATCCAGACCATTGCCACGCGGCCCATCGATGGCCAGAAGCCGGGTACATCGGGTCTGCGCAAGAGAGTGCCCGAATTTCAGGCGAAACACTACGTCGAGAACTTCGTGCAATCCGTGTTCGATAGTCTTGATGGCTTCAAGGGCCAGACACTTGTGGTTGGCGGCGACGGGCGATATTTCAACCGCGAGGTGATTGGCATCGTCATCCGTATGGCGGCGGCAAATGGCTTTGGCCGCTTGCTGATCGGGCAGGGTGGCATCCTGTCGACTCCAGCCGCGTCGCATCTCATTCGCAAGCGCAAGGCTTTTGGCGGGCTTGTGCTGTCGGCGAGCCACAATCCCGGCGGCCCCGATGCCGATTTCGGCATCAAGTACAATGTTGGCAATGGCGGACCTGCGCCCGAGAACATTACCGAAGCGATCTACGCCCGGACGCAAACTATCGATCGATATCTGATAGTTGATGCCGTCAATATCGACCTTGATCGCATCGGTCCTGTCAGCATTGAAGGTTCCAACGGCCAGATGGTTGTCGAGATTGTTGACCCGGTCACCGACTATCAACACCTGATGGAAAGCCTGTTCGATTTCGACCGTATTCGGGCTGCGATCAAGGGTGGCATGCGCATGCGCTTTGATGCGATGTCGGCGGTTACCGGCCCTTATGCGCACGCCATTCTGGAGAAGGCGCTGGGATTGCCGTCCGGCACAGTCGAGAACGGCATTCCCTTGCCTGATTTTGGCGGGCATCACCCTGATCCCAACCTTGTGCATGCCAAGCACCTTCTAGATCTGGCCATGTCAGCGCAATCGCCCGATCTTTGCGCGGCCTCCGATGGTGATGGTGACCGCAATCTGATCATCGGACGCGGCCAGTTCGTGACGCCGTCGGATAGCCTCGCGATCCTTGCTGCAAATGCCCATCTCGCACCGGGCTATGCGAAAGGGCTGGCTGGAATCGCCCGCTCCATGCCCACGAGTCAGGCGGCGGACAGGGTGGCAAAGAAGCTCGGCATTGCCTGCTATGAAACACCGACGGGATGGAAATTCTTTGGCAACCTTCTCGATGCAGGCCTGATTAGCATCTGCGGCGAGGAAAGTGCAGGCACCGGCTCGGACCACGTGCGCGAAAAGGACGGGCTTTGGGCGGTGCTGCTCTGGCTCGATATTCTGGCGGCACGCAAGCAGGGCGTGGCCGAAATCGTGCGCGAACACTGGACGACCTATGGTCGCAATTATTATGCGCGGCACGATTACGAGGAAGTGCCAAGCGATGGTGCCAATGCGCTGGTTGCCCGGCTGCGCGATATGCTGCCATCGTTGAAAGGCAAGCGGTTCGGAGCGCTCGAAATCGCGAACGCCGATGATTTTGCCTATCATAACAGCGTTGATGGCTCGATCTCGAAAGCACAAGGTATTCGCCTTTTGATGGCAGACGGTTCGCGCGCCGTGTTTCGCCTCTCCGGCACGGGAACGGCAGGGGCGACATTACGGGTGTATATCGAGCGTTTCGAGCCTAACATCGCGAAGCATGGACTGGCGACAGAAGTGGCGCTGAAGGATCTGGTGACGCTGGCGAATGACCTGGCGCAGATCAGCCACTACACGGGCCGCAGTGCGCCGTCCGTCATCACCTGATGGCGGACTACAAGCTCTCGCCGGGGTTGCCGGAGCCACTTGGCGTCAGCCTTGATAGCGATGGCGTCAATGTTGCGGTGTTTTCGGCACATGCCACGGCTATTCTGTTGTGCCTTTTCGACGAGCGGGACCACGAGACCGCCCGCATCCGCCTGCCGGAACGGACGGGCGATGTTTTCCACGGACACATCGCAGGCATTCACCCGGGACAGCGTTATGGATTGCGCGCAGAGGGGCCGCATGCGCCGCGCGAAGGCCACCGCTTCAATCCGCACAAGCTGTTGCTGGATCCGCATGCCACGGTGATCGACCGGCCCTTCAGTCTTCACCCCACGATGTTCGGTTACACTCAGGGCCATCCGGACGCGGACCTGTCGTTTGATGCCACTGACAGTGCGGCTCACATGCCGAAGGCGATTGTGACTTCATTGCCGGATCGGCTTGCACCCAAGGCTCTCGCGCCTTGGAACAGGACGGTGATCTATGAAATGCACGTGCGCGGCTTCAGCAAACTGCACCCGAAAGTGCCCGAATCCACGCGCGGCACTTTTGCTGGAATAGCGCACAAAGCGCCTCTGGCGCATCTGACCAGTCTGGGCGTGACGAGTGTCGAATTGCTGCCCGTCGCGGCATGGCTGGACGAGCGGCATCTGGGTCCGCTCGGGCTGACAAACTACTGGGGCTACAATCCCGTGGCGTTCTGTGCGCCTGATCCACGCCTTGCTCCTGGCGGCTGGGAAGAGGTGCGTACCAGCGTGAAAAGGCTCGAAGATGCTGGCATCGAGACGATCCTCGATGTGGTGCTGAACCACACGGGGGAGGGGGATCAGCTTGGCCCGACGGTGTCCCTGCGCGGGCTCGACAATGCGACTTACTACCGACTCGATGCGAGTAATCCGCGCTTTTACGCCAATGATGCGGGATGCGGCAACACGCTGGCGCTGGAGCGACTGGCTCCATTGCGGCTTGCGATGGATGCCTTGCGCCGCTTTGCCGAGCTTGGTGGCGTGCACGGTTTTCGCTTCGATCTGGCGACGACACTGGCAAGGCGGGCGACGGGCTTTGATGCCGAGCACTCGCTTCTGATTGCGATCGCACAGGACCCCGTTCTGAGCCGCCTGAAGCTTATCGCAGAGCCGTGGGATATCGGCATGGGCGGTTATCAGCTGGGGCAGTTTCCTGCGGGCTGGGGCGAGTGGAACGACCGCTACCGCGATACGACGCGCCGCTTCTGGCGCGGTGAAGCGGGCTTGCTGGGTGAAATGGCGACGCGCCTCGCCGGGTCCGCCGATGTGTTTGCGGCGTGCAACAGGCCGCTGTCTCGCAGCATCAACTTCATCACGGCGCATGACGGTTTCACCCTTACCGATCTGGTCAGCCATGAGCACAAGCACAACGATGCCAACGGCGAGAACAACCGCGATGGCACCAATGCCAACCACTCCTGGAACCACGGCCATGAAGGCCCTTCCCACGATGAGCGGATCAATGCGGCACGTATGGCGGATCAGCGGGCGATGCTGGCAACCCTGTTGCTGTCGCGCGGCACGCCCATGCTCACGATGGGGGATGAGCTTGGCCATACGCAGCAGGGCAACAACAACGCCTATGCGCAGGACAACGCGCTCTCGTGGCTGGAGTGGGGCAGCGCGGATGCTTCGCTGATTGACCATACACGGAGGCTGATTGCCACTCGTCTCGCTCATCCGGCGCTATGGGATGATGCACCGCTCACCGGTTTGCCAACGGATGCAACTGGCATCCCGGACGTTGAATGGCTGCGTCCTGATGGCGAAGCCATGCGCGCGGAAGATTGGGACAATACGCACAAAAGGGTGCTGATTGCCTCATTCCACAAGGTGCAGGATGGAGAGCGCAGCCGCGTGATCGTGGCTATCAATGCGGGCGCAGATGCTGCTCAAGTAACGTTGCCGGAACCGCGCGATGGCTATGGGTGGGCGGCTCCGGATGGGCAGATTCTGGTCGATGCGATCAGCCGCATAATGCCCCGCAGCGTTATGTGGCTGGTCGAAGTCCTCACGAAAGCCAAGGTCAAGCGCACTGGCGTCGATACTGCTGCTTTGAGACGGCTCTCGGATGCAGCTGGCATCGCGCCGGAATGGTGGGATGTCTCTGGCCGTCACAAAGCGGTTTCGCCGGATACACAGAAGGCCATTCTCACTGCTATGCGCTTGCCTGCTAGTACAACAGGGGATGCGCGTGCCAGCCTGATGCAGTTGGTTGCTGAGCATGATCAGCGAGCCCTCCCGACGTCGCTGGTACGTATCGCCGATGAATCTGTGTCGCTTACTCTGCCACTCGCCAATGGCCGCCAGGTCTCTCTTGTGATTGATGGCACCGATGAGGGATCAATCGATATTCCTATTGCACCTGATGCTGGTGAAACGATCCGTCACATCGGCGTCGATGGCCGGGAGCATCTGCGCAGACGAATTACGCTGCCCGGTCTTCCGGCCGGGCGCTACCAAATGGTTCTGGAGCATCGCGATGACGAGGCCTGTCAGCTGATTGTCGCACCTCACCGCTGCTGGGAACCATCGGCGCTGAACCGTCCCCGGTTTGGCATCGCGGCGCATCTCTACACCTTGCGACGCTCCGGTGACCAGGGTGTGGGTGATTTCACGACGCTGGCTGAATTTGGCGCGAGTGCTGCCGCAGCGGGTGCTGTAACGCTCGGGCTTAACCCGATGCATGCGCTGTTCGGAAACAGCCGAGAGCGCGCAAGCCCCTATCACCCCAACGACCGTCGCTTTCTGGATCCGATCTACATCGATGTCAGCAGCGGGCCTTTTGCCCAGATGCCAGAGGTCCGGAAGGTTCTGGCGCGTCATGCGAGCCTGTTTGACCGATTATCAGGTGAAAACACCGTCGATTATCTCGTCATCTGGCAAGCCAAGCGCGAGGTCCTGAGCGCGGCATTCGATGCCATTCAGAATGGAGCGAACAGCAGTTTTGCGGAGCTTCGTGCGGAGTTCTCCAGTTTTGTACAGGAAGGCGGCGAAGACTTGCAAAACTTTGCAGCTTTCGAGGCCATAACAGACCAACATCGGGGCCAGTCATGGCATCACTGGCCGCAAGCCCTGCGCGATGCGGAGCCTTTGGCGGTCGGTGGTTTTGTGGAAGCTCATGGCACTGAGGTGCGGTTTGCGCAGTTCCAGCAATGGCTCTGCGACCACTCTTTTGCAGACGCCGTCAGTCGCGCGGGCCTTGAACTGGGCATCTACCGCGACCTCGCCGTCGGCTCGGCACCGGATGGAGCCGAGGCCTGGGCCGGTCAGCAGCGGTTCGCATCGGGGGTTTCTATCGGCGCGCCACCTGATCCCTTCTCGACCGATGGTCAGGTCTGGTGTCTGCCCGCGCCTGATCCGATGGCGTTGAAGCGTGATGGATACAAGGCATTCGGCCGCATGCTGGCAGCCAACATGCGCCACGCCGCTGCCTTGCGAATCGACCATGCCATGGGTCTGCAACGGTTGTTCTGGGTTCCTGACGGGGCGTGCGCAAAAGACGGGGCCTATGTCGGGTATGATCTGGCGGAGCAACTGGGCGTGCTGGCGCTTGAAAGTCAGCGGGCGCAATGCCTGATCATCGGCGAAGATCTCGGCACAGTGCCAGAAGGCTTCCGCGAAGCGATGGACCGTGCTGGCGTACTATCCTACCGGGTATTGTCGCTGGAGCGAGAGGGCGAGGCTTTCCGGCAGCCCGCGACTTATCCGAAAGCTGCCGCCGCTTGTATTGGTACGCATGATCTGCCGACACTGGCGGGGTGGTGGAACGCGAGCGATATTGTCGAGATGGAAGCGATGGGCCTACTTGCGCCCGCTGCCTCAGAAGAGCATCAGCGGCAGCGAGACGGTGAAAAGCATGCGCTGTTACACGCCATGACTGACGCAGGTCTGAACGCCGAGCAAACTACAGAATTGGATGATGCCCTCGCTGCCCTCATTCACTGCTATCTGGCACAAGCCTCGTCGACTCTCATGCTGGTGCAGTCCGACGACTTGGCCGGTGATGAGACGCGCATCAATTTGCCGGGTACCGACAGGGAACGCTCCAACTGGCGGCGCAAACTCATGCCCGATATCTCTGAACTGCTGTCATTGCCGCGGACAAAAATGATCCTTTCCGCTATCAGCAAGCGCTTTTA
>JANPDL010000020.1:0-58605 GCA_031431475.1 Hyphomicrobiales bacterium | reverse complement strand
AAAGGTGGCCGGGGCCATTGAGCATTTCATGGGGCAGCTCGCCGTTAAGTTGGCGGGTGCCGGTGTCACACGTCTGGTGGTGGGTGGCGGCGAGACCTCGGGTGCCGTGGTGACAGCGCTCGGTATCGCGGCTTTCGCCATCGGGCCGGAGATCGATCCGGGTGTGCCGACACTGGCGGTTGAGGGGAGCCCGTTGCGGCTCGCTCTGAAGTCCGGCAACTTTGGTGCGCTGGATTTCTACGAGAAGGCTGCAACAGCGCTGGCCGGAGGCGCAGCATGAGCGATGAGGCAAGGCTGCGCAATGACCTCGTGCGGTTTGGAAGATCGCTTTTTGACCGGGGACTAACGCCCGGCTCCTCCGGCAATATCTCGGTGAAACTAGAGGACGGCTGGCTGTTCACCCCGACCAATTCCTGTCTTGGCTTTCTGGATGCCAACAGGCTGTCGAAGCTGGACCGCGATGGCAAACATGTCTCGGGCGATCCGCCGACGAAGGAACTGCCCCTGCATTTCGCGTTCTATCAGGCGCGCCCCACCGCCAAGGCCGTGGTGCATCTGCATTCGACTTATGCAACGCTGCTGTCCTGCCTCGCAGATACCAATCCCGATGACGCGATACCGCCGATCACGCCCTATGTCGTGATGCGCGTAGGCCGCGTTCCGGTGGTGTCCTACACCAAGCCGGGCGATGCGCTTGTGGCCCCCCTGATCCTCGCGAAAGCACCGGATCATCCGGCTGTGCTGCTGGCCAGTCACGGGCCAGTGGTGGCCGGATTGTCGCTGGAGGCAGCGGTCTATGCGATGGAAGAGCTTGAAGAGACGGCGAAGCTCATTGTGCTGTCGAAGGGCATGAATGTCCGCCATCTGACGGCTGTGCAGGTTGCGGAGCTCGAGAGGAGCTTCACGCTCAGATGATATTGCGTCCATCCCAGACCACAGGCGTCGTTGTGGCGCTTGGAACAGCACAAACCGTCGCCTTCGCCTCGACCTACTATATTTCCGCCGTTCTTGCCGTACCGATGGCGCGCGATCTCGGCCTGTCACCGCTCTGGGTCTATGCGGCTTTTTCAGTGGCGCTGATTACGTCAGCTCTCATTGGGCCTTTCGCAGGACGGCGAATCGACCTGCTGGGCGGGCGTATGCTGCTGATCGCATCGACCATCCTGTTCGCGCTGGGACTCGTGTTGCTCGCTTTTGCGAGGGAAGCAGTCGGCTTGTTCGCGGCGTGGCTCATCATCGGCATCGGAATGGGATGCGGGCTCTATGAGGCCGCCTTCGCCACCCTTGCAGCGATCTATGGTGCGAAGGCACGCGCATCCATCACGGGAATCACGCTGATTGCAGGTTTTGCCAGCACGGTGGGCTGGCCGCTTTCGGCCGTGATGGAGGCTGAATGGGGCTGGCGTGGAGCTTGCTTCGGCTGGGCGGCCATCAACATCGTAATCTCGCTGCCGCTGTATCTGGTGTTGCCGCACGGCGTGCAGCCGAAGCCGGTGAATGATGCGGCTGCTTCGGGGGAGAGCACCAAACCGCCGGTCCTTACGCTCGTACTGCTGGCCTATGTCTTCGCCGTCACGCTGTTTTGCAGCACCGCTCTTGCGACCCATCTGCCACGATTGCTCGAATCTGCTGGCGCGACACCGGCCGCAGCGATTGCTGCAGGAGCGCTGATCGGTCCGGCGCAGGTTGGCGCGCGATTGATCGAGTTTGGATTTCTCAGGAACCTCCATCCCCTGTTTCTGGCCCGCGCCGCCATCATGACCCATCCACTCGCGGTAGCTGTGCTCATGCTGATCGGTGCGCCTGCGGCTTATGCCTTCACCCTGCTGCATGGCGCGGGCAATGGCGTGATGACGATAGCCAAGGGCACGTTGCCGCTCGCGCTGTTCGGACCTGGTGGGTACGGTCTGCGACAGGGACTGATCAGCGCGCCCGGGCGTATCCTCCAGGCTTGCGCACCCCTGCTCTTTGGTGCCGCCGTGGAGCGATACGGCGTGCAGGCGCTGTGGCTTACGGCGGGACTTGGCGCAACGGCAGCCATGGCCCTCCTTGTGCTGCGGAGAACTGCAAACTAGTCTTATCCGTTTTCAGGAAAAGGATCATCATGGCAGGAGCCGTCTATCCCGATCTCGCGGGTCAATCCGTTATCATCACCGGTGGAGGAACCGGTATTGGTGCCGCGATTGTTTCAGCATTCGCCCAGCAGAAAGCGAAAGTCGCCTTTATCGATATCGCCGAGAAGCCATCAAAGGCGCTGGCCGCGGCCCTGGTGAAAGAGGGTAGAGATGTCCTGTTCATCAAGGCTGACCTGACCGATATCGCGGCGTTGCGCAAAGCCATCGCCAACGCACGCAAGGCGCATGGTCCGGTGACGGTTCTGATCAACAACGCGGCCCATGACGAGCGCCATGCGACACCGGATGTCACACCGGAGTATTTCGACCAGCGCATCGCGGTGAACCTGAAGCATGTTTTCTTCGCGGCACAGGCCGTGCTGCCCGATATGCAGGCGGCGGGACGCGGCTCCATTGTCAATTTCTCATCCGTATCGTGGATGGCGAGCATGGGCGGCATGCCGATCTATACGGCGGCGAAATCCGCCATGCTGGGCCTGACGCGCTCGCTGGCGCGGGACTACGGGCCTTTCAACATCCGGGTCAATGCGGTGGCCCCCGGTTGGATTCGCACCGAGCGACAGGAGAAGCTCTGGATCACGCCCGAGGGCGAGCAGATGATGCTCAATGCGCAATGCCTGAAGCGCTGGCTGATGCCGGACGAGGTGGCGCGGATGATGCTGTTTCTAGCGTCCAGTGAAGCATCCGCCATCACCAGCCAGCATCTCGTGGTAGACGGCGGCTGGGTTTGATCAGGCCTTGCGCGTCATTGCGGCCAGCACGTCTGTGCGAAGAGGCAGTGGTGCCACCGCGCCATATCCTGTGGTCGAGAGCGCTGCTGCGACGGTCGCATAGGCGGCGGCGGCGAAGGGATCGGATGTCCTCACCCATTCCGCCAGGAATGCGCCATCGAAACAATCGCCCGCGCCAGTGGCATCGACTGCATTGACTTTGATAGAAGGCACGATGCGGCGCTCCTGATGCGTCGCGACCAGAGCGCCCTCCTTGCCCAGCGTCATGGCCACAATGCGTGAGCCCCGGCTGAGATAGAAATCCGTAATCGCATCGCGATCTTGCAGGCCGGTGAGCTGGCGGGCATCGTCAAGCCCGGGCAGCGCGATATCGGACAGCGCCATCGCAGCATTGGTTACCGCCTGCGCACGAGCAAGAGGCCAGAGGCGGGGCCTGAGGTTGGTGTCATAGGACACCGTGACGCCGGATGCACGCGCAAGATTGATCGCGTCAAACACCATATCCGCAGCTGATGCGGAAATGGCCTGACTGATGCCTGAGACATGCAGCACTTTGGCCCGCTGGATCAGTTCCTGAGGCAAATCCCGTGTCGTCATGCATGCCGCTGCGGAGCCCGCCCGCATATACGAGAATTCGTGACCATCCGGGCCATGCGAGATGAAATAGATGCCGGTATGTGCAGCGGGGTCCCGCTTCACGCCCGAGACATCAACGCCTTCGCGCTTCCACAGGTCGATGAAGGATCGCCCGAAGGAATCGTCGCCCACCGCGCTGATATAGCCCGTGCTGGCACCGGAGCGTGCCGCCGCGATGATGGCGTTGGAGGTGTCGCCGCCATGGCCGAAGAGGTAATGTGGGTCGTCCGCCTTCGTCTGGTTGAACTCACCCAGCGGTTCGCCGATGGCGACAATATCGGGCAACGCTCTTCTCCGCAGGTGTCAGATCGTGGTTGCGTCGGAACGACGGACCCTGGCATCGGGACGCCGTGTCAGATCGGGCAGAAGCTCGAGGCCAAGGCCCGGCTTGTTGCTGATGCTGACCATGCCGTTTTCAACCACCGGAAGGTCCGTGACAAGCTCCTTGTACCATCCGGTGTAGAAGGCGCGCACGCTTTCCTGAATCAGAGTGTTGGGCGCATAGAGCGAAAAATGGCACGACGCCATGTAGACCACCGGTCCCGTGCAATCATGCGGTGCCACAGGTGTATGCCAGGCCTCCGCCATGCCCGCGATCTTGCGCGCTTCGGAGAGACCGCCGCACCACGAGAGATCAAGCATTACCACACCGGCCGCGCCGGTCTGCAAATACTCACGGAAGGCATGGGTGTAGGACATGGTTTCGGAGGCGCAGACCCATGCCTTGGAATGCCGGGCGTAGTCCCGGATATCGCTGACATTGTCGAGACGGAACGGGTCTTCGTGCCAATAGGTGTCAAACTCCGCGAGGCGTTCGGCCAGTTTCTTGGCCATCGGCAGGCTCCACAGCGAATGGAACTCCACCATGATATCCATCTTGTCGCCGACAGCCTTGCGGATTTTGCGGAATGGCTCCAGCGCGGTGTTCAGCTCCTGCGGGGTGATATCGAAGCCGTTGGTGCGTTCTGCCGCAATGTCGAACGGCCAGATCTTCATGCCCGTGATTCCCTGCTCCAGCAGGGAAAGTGCGACCTCATCGGCGCGGTGCAGGAAGCCTTCAAGATCCTCGTAGGGTCCGCCCTGTTCGCCAACATGCCAGTTGGCCACGGACTGGGAACGCCCGTCGCGGATGTATCTGTACCCGGCGCAGGTGTTGTAGACGCGGATCTGGTCGCGCGTGCGTCCACCCAGCATGTCGCAGACCGGCTTGCCATGGGCCTTGCCGAAGATATCCCAGAGCGCGATGTCGATGGCGGAATTACCGCGTGTCTCGACGCCCGCCGAGCTCCATCCGAGATAGTTGCGCAGCTTGAGATTGAGCGCCTCGATGCGCAGAGGATCCTCGCCGATCAGCTTGGGCGCGACTGTCTCATGCAGATACGCCTCCACCGCCTTCGGTCCGATGAAGGTTTCACCAAGGCCGGTGATACCCCCATCCGTGTGCAGGCGCACGAAGATGATGTTGCCAAATTCCTCGAGGCGGATGGTTTCGAGCGCTGTGATTTTCATGTGCATTCAGCCCGGCTTCCCCTCTCCCGCATCAATATCGGGCCTGCCCGATATTGACACTTTTGGTTCTCATGTCGGGTAGACCCGAAATGAGCCGGGAGAGGGATACAGTACGATTCAGTTCGTGCCGCGCAGCTTGGCGAGTTCCGCCTGCATCCGCTCGACCGTCTCCTTGCCGATGGTCGCAGTACCCCGCTCATAGACCGGTTTCACGGCGTCACGCATACGCTTCTGCTCTTCAGGGGCGATTATGTTCACCTGCATGCCCTGCTTTTTGACATTCTCGAGCGACTTCTCGGAGAGCGCGCGGGAGACCGTGCGCTGTTCTTTCTGCCCTTCTCCGGCACAGTCAGAGAGTGCCTTCTGTTCATCGGCAGAAAGCTTATCGAACAACGCCTTGGAATAAAGAATGAGGAACGGCGTGTAGGCGTGGTTGGTGACAGAGAGGAATTTCTGCACTTCATAAATCTTCGATGTATCGATAGTGACAAATGGGTTCTCCTGGCCATCAATCGCTTTGGTCTCCAAAGCCGCAAAAACTTCCTGGAAGGCCATCGGCACAGCGTTTGTGCCAAGAGTCTTGAAAGTGTCGAGGAAGATGTTGTTTTGCATCACTCGAACCTTGAGGCCGGGAAAGTCCTCGACCTTCATCACCGGCTTCTTGGAGTTGGTGAGGTTGCGGAAGCCGTTCTCCCAGTAGGAGAGGTTGACGAGGCCAACGCCTGGCAGCTTGTCGGCGATATACTTTCCATAGGCGCCGTCGAGGATGGCGTCTGCCTCCTTTTCGTTGGCGAAGAGGAACGGCAGGTCGAAGACGCCGAGATCAGGCAAGATGCCGACAAGCGGCGATGACGATGTCACGACCATCTCCTGCGTGCCAGAACGCAGGGCCTGTGTCACCTGGAGGTCGCCCCCCAAAGAGCCGCCCCAAAATGCCTGCAGTTTCAGCTTGCCGCCGGATTTCTGTGCAAGGCAGGCCGTCATTTTGATAATGCCGTTGCCAACAGGGTGGTCCTGGTTGATGCCATTGGAGACGCGGATCGTGCGCTCCGTGAACTGGGCATTGGCAGTTCCCGACATCAGCGCGAGCGCGCCGACAGCGGCCAGAAGAGTGGATTTCAGCATGGCATTTCCTCCTTTGGTTATGGGTTCGTTAACCCGTCAGTAGCCCAGCAATTGCTGGACGAATTCCGCAAATCCGATCCGGCCCTGAAAGAGCCGGAACGGGGCCATCACGAGGGGTGGCCAGAGCACGAGAATAAACAGGATGATGCTCTGCGCGATCAGGAAGGGGTTCACGCCCTTGATCACGTCGGTCATCGACACCTTCGCCACACCCGACACGACATTGAGCACGATGCCGACTGGGGGGGTGATCAGGCCGATGGCGTTGTTCATGATGAACAGGACTCCGAAGTAGATCGGATCGATACCCGCCTGCTTGACGATTGGCATCAGCACCGGCGTCAGGATCAGCACGGTGGGCGCGAAATCAAGCGCCGTGCCCACGACCAGCACGAGGACCATCAGCAAGATCATCAGCACGGTCTTGTTCGAGACGAACTGCTGCAGGAAGCCGCCAATCTCGCCCGGGATATTCGCTGCCGTGATCAGCCAGGATGAAATGAGCGCCGCTGCAACCAGGAACATGATCATCGCTGTCAACTTGGCTGCTGATACGAACAGGCCGTAGAGCTGCCTGGGCTTCAATTCCTTATAGATGAACATGCCGACGAACAGGGCATAGACCGTGGCCACCACAGCGGCCTCTGTCGGCGTCGCGTAGCCAAAGCGGATCGAGCCCAGAATAAAGATCGGCATAGCAAGCGCGAATGCGCCGTCCTTGGTGGCCTGCCAGCGTTCGGTCCAGCTGCGCTTGGGGTAGGGCCGGAGCTCTTCCTTGCGCGCCACCCACCACCAGGCGAAGACAAGGCTGACGCCCATCAGCACACCGGGGAACACACCCGCGACGAAGAGCTGCGGGATCGAGACATTGGCGGCGACGCCGAAGATGACGAAGCCGATGGATGGGGGTATGACCGGCGCGATGATACCGCCAGCCGCAATCAGGCCGGCCGAGCGCGGCACGTTGTAGCCTGCATCCTTCATCATGGGGATGAGAATCGCAGCCAGGGCCGCCGTATCTGCCGCTGCAGAGCCCGAAAGCGAGGCCATGATGATGGCGGCAATGATGGCGACATAGCCAAGTCCGCCGTGGCGATGGCCGATCAGAGCCAGCGCAAAATTGACGATACGCTTGGATAGACCGCCTGCGTTCATCAGTTCACCCGCGAGAATGAAGAACGGGATGGCGAGCAGGATGAAGCTGTCGGCGCCGTCCAGCATTTTCTGAGCGATGACCTGTGCATCAAACGCCGGGTAGATGCCCATGGCGACCATCCAGCCCATCAGTGCCATGCCGCAGACCATGAGGGCAAAGGCACAGGGCATACCCAGCGCCATGGCTCCGCAGAGCGAGAACAGGAAGACGATGACAGTCATTCGAGTTTGCCCTTCAGGCTTTGGGCCACGTCCTCGTTAGAGAACTTGCCTGCGAAGCCTTGCAATTCTCCGGGTCGGAGAGTCCCGGTGAGTACGCGAAAAAGACGAAGGAGCGTCATCCAGCCGATACCGCCCGCCGTGAAGAAGCCAACGCCGAAGACGAGCAGCATGTTCATGCCCGAGACAGGCGCGACATTGGTGGCATTCAGCGGGGCCTGCCTCCACGTTCCCCAGAAGAACACGGCGCAGCACAAAAAGACCAGCAAGTCAGATAGAACCATGCAGATGATCTGGCCTTTCGGTCCCAAAGCACCCACGAATGCATCAACGCCCAGATGGGCGTTCTCGCGCGCCACGACGACGGCCCCGATGAAGGTAAGCCAGACGAAGCAGAAGCGACTCATTTCTTCCGAAATCTGGATGCCGTCATCCAGGAACCAGCGCATCATCACGTTGCCAAACACCATGATCACCATGGCGACGAGCAGGACCACGAGCAGGAACTCCATGGCCTTGAAGAAGCCATCCTCAAGCCGCTGCATTCTGGCCTCCCGTCACAAAAAGAAAGTCGTCCCGGGCCATATCGGTCTCCACATCGTACCGGGCGGCAGCAATGAGCGTGCGGATCGCCTTTTCCGCCAGATCCGGCTTGTGGGCTGCGATAGCTTCCACAACATTGTCGTGCAGGGGAAGCGAGGAGCGGGCGCTCTCGCGGCTCTTCACTGAAAACTGGAAGGACACGCGCAGCAGAGCATCCACGGCGGGTGTCAGCGCGACAAAGAACTGGTTATGTGTGGCGGCGAGGATCGCTTCGTGAAAAGTCAGATCAGCCTCAAGGTAGCCGCCACCTCCTATGTTCACGGCATTCACCATGCCCTGATAGGCAAGACGCATGGCGGCGATATCAGCAGCGTCGGCGCGCTGGGCCGCAAGCTTCGCGGCTTCGGGCTCGATCGCAAGGCGCAGTTCCAGAATATCCCGGACGAAGGCCTGATCGACACCGGCTTCCAGCCGCCAGCGGATGACATCGGGGTCGAGCAGGTTCCAGTCGGCAGGCGGGCGAGTGCGTGTTCCAGTGCGTGGACCTGTGACCAGCATGCCCTTGGCAACAAGCGTCTTCACCGCCTCGCGGAGGATGGTCCGGCTCACGCCCATGGTGGCGCACAGCTCTCCTTCGGTCGGCAATTGCGACCCCATCCCGCTGTCTCCCCCTATGATCATCGCCGCAAGCCGGTCAACGACGGCGGCGTGAAAGTTTTTTGGCCTCATCATTCATAGGTACTATCATATTATGATTAGAGTCAACTTACGTGAAAACGCTCATTCGCCAATCGCCGCAGCGACGGCATGCGATACCCGCCGGGGGCTGCTGTCTGTGTCGCGTTCATCACCAGGGCCAGAGTCGTGTAGTAGCCAACCGTACCGACAAGATCGATCACGCCGACATCCCCGAAGCGCGTCTGGATGGCAGCAAAGGTGGTGTCGGACCAGCAGTGGCCATCCCAGATTTCGCGGATGGCATCGTAGACCATGGTTTCATCCGCCGTCATCGCAGGCGGGCGGTGGCCTTCGAGAAGAGCGGCTATTGTCTCAGGTACGACACCTGCTTTTTCCGCAATCGGCGCATGAATCGCCCATTCGACGCTCTGGTTGAAGCGCCTAGCGACATTGAGAATGATGAACTCCGAGAGGTGCAGGCCAAGCGCATTGTTATAGCGGCAATGGATGCCGACCTGGTGCAGGGGCTCCAGCAGGCCGGGCGAACGCAGCAACGGGACGAAAGGACCGTCGATATCAACCCCCCGTTTGGCGTGAAACTGCTGCGATGCAGCCTTCTGGGCGGGTGTCATAGCTTCAGGGGCAATGGGAGGCATGCGGTCCATGGAGGCTCTCTTTGTGATCCCCCTTCATAGGCATTTGCCGTTCGGCATCAAAGCCGCGTCATCACGCCTTTCACTTTTTCGATAAAGCCCTTGCGGCTTACCTGAGTGGCGACATTCATGTGGTACAGCGCATGATACTGTACCTTGGCCCGCTTTTGCATCAGGCGAGGCAGATAGCGTGTCACGATCTTGCGCGGTGGATCGCCCACATACATTGCTACCCAGCGCGGACGACCATAGGTCGAGATGCCGATGACCTGCCTGATGTTGGTGAGCATCGGCTTGACGTTCTTGGGGTCCGTGAGATCAAAGGACACACCCGGCATCAGGATGCGGTCGAACCAGCCTTTCAGCATTGCGGGCAGCCCGAAACACCAGGTCGGGAACTGTACGACAAGCGCTTCAGCCGCATGCAACCGCCGGACATAATCCTCCAGTCCTTCCTGATTCTTGGTCACATCGTGATAGTTGCGTCTGCGCTCGGCAGTGAGAACCGGGTCGAAGCCCTCGGCATAGAGATCGCAAAGATCAACATCGTGGCCCTTCACTCTCAGGGCTTCAACGGCTTCTTTCATGATGCCGGCATGGAAGCTGTCATCGACAGGGTGGCAGTAGAGATAAAGTACGCGCATCTGCTATTCTGCCGCCATTACTTTAGCACTCTCAAGGCTCGGCAACCGCCCCGGGTTCAGCAGAAAATACGGATCAGCCTCGCGCTTAAGGCCTTCCTGATCAGCCTTGATGCGCTTCCAGCCCGTGCCTTCCAGCGTATAGATATGCGGGTTGGAGACCTTGAGACCGTTGGCTTCCAGCTTCGCCATGATCTCGTACAGCCTCTCCGGCGATGTGAAACGGACCAGCGGCAGCGACGAGTTGGTGAAGCCTGCATAACGCTTCTGGAATTCGAGATGCCAGAGGATTTCGCCTGCGAATTCTGTCTCGGCCCAGGCCAGCGCCTCGATATTTTTGCCCATAGGAAAGAGCACCTGCAGATAGGTGATGGTGGGCTCGACCTTGAGCGCACGCAACGTCGTGTGGTTCCAGCAGAACTCGTAGAGCGGCGGGACCGGGTCATGGCCGTCGAAGGCGGCGGTATCGGCGGCGGCGGCTCCGCGCGTGTAGGTGACGGTGCCGCCGAACGCTTTCGCGTGGGCGCCGACAGCCCAGAGCTGCGGCTCCGAGGCCATGATGATTGCGAACGCTTTCTCATCCGATGTGTAGGGCTGGATGCGCTTGCAGTAGCGTGCGATTCCCGGCGCATGCACCGAGATCAGCTTCTTGGCCACGATCTGGTCTTCGGCCAGCGCCTGTCCAAAGCGTGCGGCATCCACCAGCGTGTCGAAGACCACGATGGCTTCAGCCCAGTCCTGCCGCGGGGCGGTTGGAATGGTTACATCCAAAACGATACCATTCACGCCATAGGCATGCACCGCCTTCATGCAGTCCGGGCCTTCCAGCGTGATGATACGCGGGGTTTCTTCCATGGACAGGAGCGTCATGCCCTGCACCGCGCCCGCATCGCCGATCTGGCCCCAGGTGATGGAGCCTGCACCAGCCGCACCGCCGCAGATGAAGCCGCCGATCGTGGCCGTGGCGCGTGTCGAGGGAAAGATGCGCAGTTCCCAGCATGTGGGTTTCAATTCACGGTCAATCTCGAGCATTAGCTTGCCTGCTTCGACCTTCACAAGGCCGGGGCGTGTTTCAAGAATGCGGTCGAGTCCTGTCATGTCGAGCACAATGCCGCCGTCGAGCGGTACACACTGGCCGTAATTACCGGTTCCGCCGCCGCGCGTGGTCAGCGCAATGCGGCGCTTCGCAGCAAGCGCCACGACCCGGATCAGTTCCTCGCGATTGCGGGGTCGCACGATGGCGAAGGCGCGCTTGTTCTCGAGCAGTGGCTTGAGGATCGGCGAGAACCAGAAGAAATCACGGGATTTCAGCTTGATCGTCCCAGCGTCGGTGGCGACGGGGATGTCTCCGAGATCGGCAATGAACTGCTGAAGGATAGTTGTGTTCATTGCCGCTATGCCTTCGGCGTGTAAAGCAGGTCGAGATCGAAAACATGCACGTCCTGCAGCAGTTCGATCATCTTGTCCGTGACGACCTCGATGGTCCTGAGACCTTTCTCCACGGTCGCAATGGAGGCGTCTCCAACAGTTCCATATGCCCCCAGATCCTGCGCAATCCAGCCGAAGGCGGCCGTGCCATGGGCGCGCAGATGTTTGTGGCTCTGCACCAGACGCTCCTGCAAGGAATGAAACTTCTCCGCCTTGTCCATCTTCACGACACCGGGCGTCAGCGCCAACATGACCGAGGTTTCCATATCGCCGCCATGGATGCCATAGGCTTGCTCCCATTCGCTATAGAGACCGGGTGGCTGGCCGAGCCGTGACCAGCTTGCAACGACGACAAGCATGTTGTGTTTAACGCGCAGTTCACGCGCCACGATATCCAGCACGGCAATGTTGCCGCCGTGGGAATTGGCCAGCACCAGCTTGCGCACACCGGCGCGGCGCACACTTTCGCCGATCTCGATGACAACACGCGCCAGAGTTTCATAGGAAAGCGTCAACGTGCCAGGCGAATGGATATGCTCGTTGGATTTGCCGATTGCCTGTGTCGGCAGCACGGTCACGGGCAGACCCGCGGGCAGCTTTTTCAGCATCGCCGCGATGTTGCCCTCGTTGATCGTGGTATCGGTAGCCACTGGCAAATGCGGACCATGCTGCTCGATGGCGCAAACCGGCAGAATGGCGATCCAGCCAGAAGTGTCCGACGTCGAAAAATCGAGCGTCGTCATATCTTTCCAGAACGGGCGGGGCAGATTGGTCATGCCGGAACTCTCAATTCTCGCGCTTGAGCGCACTCTCGTGCCAACTCCTGAGCAGCATATGCGAAACAAAGCTGGTGACGAGGAAGATCGCGATGCCAGTAAGCGAGATCATCACGAGGGCGGCAAACATGCGCGGAATCTTGAGCTGATAGCTCGCTTCCAGAATGCGGTAGGCAAGCCCCGATGCGTTGCCGCCGGACCCCGCAACATACTCCGCCACCACGGCACCGATGAGGGCGAGACCGCCTGCGATGCGCAGGCCCGAGAGGAAAAACGGCAAAGCTGCCGGAAGCCGCAGGTAGCGCAGGCCCTGCCAGCGTGACGCGCCGTAGATCTGGAACAGGTTGAGCAGATTGTGATCGACAGAGTTCAGCCCCAGGATCGTGCTGGACAGGATGGGGAAGAAGGCCACGATCCAGGCGCAGATCAGCAGCGACAGGTTGATGTCGCCGACCCAGATGATGATCAGGGGTGCGATGGAGACAACCGGCGTCACCTGCAGGATGATGGCATAGGGCAGCAGCGATTTCTCCAGCCATTTTGACTGGGTGAAGATGATGGCCAGCGCCACGCCGATGGAGACGGCCGCAACCAGTGCCGCGAAGGTGATGCGCAGGGTGATCCACAGTGAGGTGGATAGTGTGCCCCAGTCCGCAATAAGCGTTTTCGCCACAAGGATCGGTCCGGGCAGGACGTAATGCGGGATGTCCTTGTACTGGACCATGAATTCCCACGCCGCGAGGAAGACAACGCCCATGCCAAGAGGGGCGAGGATATTGGGCCATGTCGAGACAGGCACACCGAGAAAGCGTTTCTCCTGCGCGAAGACAGGCATGGATTCAGAATCGGTGCCGTCGTGAGGCACAGTGATCGAGCGGGAATCGAGGAAAGAGTCGGTCATGCGTGAATGGCCTCCTTCAGTTTGTCCGAGACCAGACGGCAGAGATCGGCATAGGGCGCGGATGTCCTGAATGTCTCGGAACGCGGATAGGGCGCACTCACATCAAGATCAGCCATGACGCGTCCCGGACGCGCTGCCATCACGACGACGCGTTGCGAGAGATAGACCGATTCAAACACGGAATGCGTGACGAAGACGGCGGTGAAGCGGCTCTTCCACCAGAGATCCAGCAGATCATCGTTCAGCCTGTGGCGGGTGATTTCATCGAGCGCGGCGAAAGGCTCGTCCATCAGAAGGATGCGGGGTTTCGTCACCAATGCGCGGGCAATAGATACCCGCATCTTCATGCCGCCGGATAACTCGCGCGGAAACGATTTCTCGAAGCCCTTGAGGCCTACAAGCGCCAGCATCTCGGCAGAACGCTCATGCGCCTCGGCCTTTTTTACGCCCTTGAGGATCAGCGGCATGGCGACATTGCCGATGGCGCGCGACCAGGGCATCAGGGTTGGGTCCTGAAAGACAAAGCCAAGATCGCGGTCACGCTCGGCATGGCCCGCAGGATCATGCGGGTTCATCGGCCAGTCGATCACGCCGGCGCTGGGCTGGCTGAGCCCGGCGATCATGCGCAGCAGGGTGGACTTGCCGCAGCCCGAGGGACCGAGCAGGCTGACGAATTCGCCCTGCCGCAGATCGAGGTTCACATGGCGCACCGCTAGCGTGCCGTTGGCAAACTGCTTGGAAATCTGCTGGATGGATATCGGGGCGCGCCCCGGGGCGGTGGCCCCGGCGGTGTTTTTCATGGCTGAAACCGTTGCGCTCAAACGCCAACACCCTTGTTGACGAAGTCGAGGCTGTAGGCCTTCTTGATGTCGAGGCCCGCCGTGAATACGCCCGCTTCGGTCATCTGTGTGTAGAAGCGGGTCCAGCGTTCGTCCGTCATCGCACCCACGCCCAGTTTGAGAGCATCGCCAGATTTCACGATGCCGTACTGGTTCATGATCTTCGTGGCGTGCGCGATCTTGTCGTCGCCCATATCGGGATTGTCCTTCTTGATCAGGGCGTTGGCAGCCTCGTTGGCAGGGCCTGCCTTCATGTATTCGGCCCAGCCCTCGAGAGAAGCCGTAACGAAACGCTGCACGAGATCCTTCTTCTCCTCCACCATCTTGCGGGAGACATTGAACGTTGTGTTGTAATTCTCGAAACCGGCATCCGCGAGGAGGTGGATCACCGGCTTCACACCGGCTTGCTCGATGGCGAAGGGCTCAGACGACAGAAAGCCTTGCTGCGACATCTGCTTGTCCGCGAGGAATGGAGCCATGTTAAAGGTGTAGGGACGCGCCTGATCCTCGGAATAGCCGAATTTTGCCTTGAGGAACGGCCAGTAGCTGGTGCGGCCAGCCGCGCCCACGAGGATGGGTTTGCCCTTCAATGCCGCAAGGCTGTCGTGGCCCATGCCGGGATGCGAGATCAGCACCTGCGGATCCTTCTGGAAGATGGAGCCGATGCACAGGAAGGGGATGTTCTCCTTCACATAATTGATGGCTTCGAAGGAGTTGGACATGATCATGTCCACACGGCCACCAAGCAGCAGCTGTGACGGGTTCTGCTGCGGCCCGCCCATGCGGATATCGGCATCAATGCCATATTTCTTGTAGATCCCATTCGCGACGGCAAAATAGAACCCGCCATGCTCGGCCTGCGCCCGCCAGTTCGTCTGGTAGCTGACCTTGTCAAGCGTCTGCGCATTGACGCGGCTTCCTGGCATCGGGACAAGAACGGAGGCTGCGGTGCCGCCGAGCACTCCCAGTGCGGCACGGCGATTGAGGCGATATTTCATCATGGTCTGGCTCCCGGGTTTCATTCTTTGCTGGATCGCTTGTCTCGTCCCGTCAAGACAAGCGCATGTGTCATGCACATGCAATGCCCTGATGGGGACTGGCATGAAATCAAGCAAGCTCCGCGCCATACTGACGCTGCAATCCCGCAAAGCGAGTGCTTGCCTTTGATGCGCATGATCTGCGACCTTGGCGTGTGTGTTGCGAACAAGGGCAGGAGATGGGCGAGACCTTCACATCGGATGTGCTGATCATCGGCGGCGGCCTTGTCGGCGCTTCGCTGGCCATGGGTATGGCTGGCAGAGGTGCGAGCATCCGCGTGCTGGACGGTGGCGATACGGATCTGCGGGCCGCGCGGGCCAACTTCGGCTTGATCTGGGTGCAATCCAAAGGGCATGACATGCCATCCTATGGCCAGTGGACCCGCCGGAGTGCCGATCTTTGGGGTGAATTTGCGGGCGGATTGTCCGATGCGACCGGGCTGGATCTGCGCCTGAGCCAGAAAGGCGGTTTGTCATTCTGCCTTGGGGAAGAGGCTCTGGATGCCAAGCGTCAGTCCATAGCCCGTTTGCACAACCAGCAAGGGTCCTGGTCGGCGGAGATTGCTATTCTCGACCGCCCGCAACTGAAGGCGCTGCTGCCGGGCGCGCGATTGGGACCGCGCGTGAGCGGCGCAAGCTTTTGTCCGCAGGATGGCGAATGCGATCCACTCGCCCTGCTGCGCGCCCTGCATGTCGCGATGGAGCGGGACGGGGTGGTCATGCATCGGGATGCGCGGGCGGATCATGTGAGCGGCAGCAACGGTATGTTTCACGTGAAAACAACCAGAGGCAATTTCGAGGCTCCGCGGCTGATACTCGCAGCGGGTCATGGCTCGAAGGATCTGGCGGCCATGGTTGGGCTTGATGCGCGCATCCGCGCCGAACGCGGGCAGATTCTCGTGACAGAGCGGATGCAGCCGTTCTTGCCCTTCGCAGGGGATACCATCCGCCAGACCAGCGAAGGCACCGTGATGATTGGCGCGACACATGAGGACGCAGGCTTTGACGTGTCGACTACGGCTGATGCAGGCGCTGGACTGGCGCGCCATGCCACAGATATCTTCCCTGACCTGCAACATATGCGCCTCGTGCGGACATGGAGCGGCCTGCGCGTGCTGACGCCGGATGGCTGTCCGCTCTATGCCGAAAGCAAAACGCATCCCGGTGCTGCACTGATCACCTGTCATTCCGGCGTGACGCTGGCTGCCGTCCATGCGCGGGTGCTGGCGAAGGCGCTGCTTGAAGGACCGCTTGGGACAGGCTTCGCGGCGTTTGGCCCTGAGCGGTTCCGGGGAGGACGGGATGTTTCACAAGCCGCCTGAGGCCATCCGTCAAACCGTGACGGTGCTGGTGGACGGACAACCAGTGACCGTCAATGCGGGCGAGAGCGCTGCAGCAGCGGCCATGCTCGCAGGTCTTGACTTCACCCGTCAAAGTGCTGTCAGCGGCGAGCCCCGGGCACCCTACTGCATGATGGGTGTTTGCTTCGAATGCCTGATGGTCATTGACGGGATCGCGTCCCGGCAAGCATGTCTGGTTCAGGTGAGGGAGGGCATGCGCATCGCGCGTCAGGACGGCCGTAGAGGTCTTGGCCCATGACCACCTATGATGTCGCTGTCATCGGCGCAGGACCGGCAGGCATGGCCGCTGCTATCGCAATGTCTACTGCCGGACTGTCGGTGCTGGTGATTGATGAGCAGGCCACACCGGGCGGGCAGGTGCATCGCGCGATCGAAACGCGTGAGCACGAAAGTGACGATGATCGCGATGGCGCGGCACTGACTGCGGCATTCCGCGCATGTTCTGCCGCCCGCTGGTTTGAAACGGCAGTTTGGCAGGTCGAGAAATCACCAGATAAACTGTCAGTTTCTCTGTACGTGAACCGTTCCGGCGCAACCCGACGCTTTGGAGCCAGGCAACTGGTCATCGCCACCGGTGCCATCGAACGGCCCGTACCGATCCCGGGCTGGACATTGCCGGGCGTGATGACAGTGGGCGCGGCCCAGATCCTGCTCAAGACAGGCGGTAATGTGCCATCTGGCAGGGTGGTGATCGCAGGACAGGGTCCGCTGCCATTGCTCTATGCGACGCAACTCCTGAAAGCGGGCGTGAAGCCCTTGGCGTTTCTGGAAACGTCGTCTCCCAGTGCTCTTCGTCGGGCAATACCTCATCTCATGGGCGCTCTGGCCAATGTGGATCAGTTGATCAAAGGCCTGCGGTTTGTGGCAACCATCCGCGATGCAGGGGTGTCGATCATTCGGCGCATCGAGACGGTCGAGGCTGTGGGCAACAAGCGATTGACGGCGGTGCGCTACCAGAGTGGTGGGGAAACACAGGAGATACCAGCCGATCTTCTGCTGCTACATGAAGGAGTGGTGCCGCACACGCATCTCGCGATGTCGCTTGGAATTAAACATCACTGGGATGACCAACAATTGTGTTGGCGCCCCGTGCTTGAGGATTCGGGGCGGTGCTCGCTTGGCGGAGTGCGGATCGTGGGTGATGGGGCCGGGATTGGCGGCTGGCGTATCGCGGAGATGGATGGGTATCTGGTAGGAATGTCCATCGCTGAAGAGCTTGGCAAAGGTGCTTCTTCTGAACGCGCTTTGATTGCAGGCAGACGAAAACGCCTTGCTCGCCTGAGGCCCTTTCTTGATGCGTGGTATCGCCCACGTGCGGATCTTCTGTCCCCGCCGGACGATGTCATCGTCTGCCGTTGCGAGGAGAAGACGGCGGGCGACATTCGCGCCGCTATCCGGCAGGGGTGCCTTGGTCCCAACCAGGTCAAGAGCTTCACCCGTTGCGGGATGGGGACCTGTCAGGGGCGGGAATGCGGGTTGACCCTGACCACGCTGATCGCATCCGAGCGGGGCGTGTCGCCCGAAGAAACCGGCCATCTGCGGATACGCCCGCCGCTCAAGCCCTTGACTCTGGGTGAACTGGCAAGCCTCGCCCCGACTGACAGCTGACACCACGCGGAGACAGGCCGTCCTGTCTTTTGACCGGGTGCGACAAGCCCCATCAGCGAATGTGTCTTGCTTTTGGACTGAAAACTGATAATTATTGAAATTCATCAGTCGTAAGAATTGGCCATGAACATTCGCCCCCGCCTTGCTCCTGAAGAGACGCGCCTGCGCATCATGGATGTCGCTGAAGAGCAGTTCCGACGCGTGGGCTATGCCAAGACCGCCGTGGCCGATATCGCCGATGCGCTCGGCATGTCAGCGGCCAATGTCTATCGCTTTTTTGCTTCGAAAGGCGCGATCAACGAGGCGATCTGCCTGCGCATTCTCGGCGAAGAGCATGCCATGATCGACATTATCGTTGCGCAGAACAAACCGGCTGGTGAACGCCTCAAGACGCTGCTGGTTGAATTGCACCGGTTTGCTCGCACCCGCTTCATCGGCGAGCGCCGCGTCCATGACATGGTCGAGGCCGCGATGGAGGAGAACTGGGCGGCCATTGAGGCGCATCTGCGGTACGTGGTCGAGCGGATCGCGATGATCATGGCCGATGGCGTCCAGTCCGGTGAATTTAGCCCCTGCGATATTCCGGTCACCGCGATGACCGTAAAGAACACCTGCGTATCCATCCTGCATCCCATGATGATTGCGGAATGCATGCGCCATGGCCGCGACATGGAAGAGCAGGCCGAGCGCCTTTCGACCTTTGTCGTCAATGCCCTGAAAGTGAAACCCGAGTGAGTGGAGTTGCCGCTATGCCGAAGTTTTTGTCGCGCCATCACCGGGTCATCCTGTCAGGCATACTTGTCTCTTTCGTTGCAGGTGGTCTTTCCGCCTGCACCGAGAGCAAGGGCAGTGCGGAGAAAAAAACGGAACCACGTGCTGTGGTGGCGCAGACCGTGGTTTTCGAGCCCCGGACATCCAATCGCTCATTCGTCGGTGTGGTGCGTCCGCGTGTCGAAAGTGATCTCGGCTTTCGTGTTTCCGGCAAGGTGGCGGAGCGCATGGTACAACCTGGTGACCGCGTTAATGCCGGGCAGGCTCTGGCGCGGCTGGATACAGTGGATCTCAAGTTGCAGCTGGAGCAGGCGCAGGCCGAATTTGGTGCCGCAAAAGCCTCGCTTGTGCAAGCCGACGCGGAAGACCGGCGTATCCTGCAACTGCGCCGCGAGGGCTGGAGCACGGCTTCAAATGCGGACAAGCAACGCGCATTGGTCGAGGAGGCCAAGGGTCGCCTCAATCGTGCCGAGCGGGCTGTGAGTCTAAGCTCTAACAGCTTCGATTACGCCACGCTCAAGGCCGATGCCGATGGTATCATCACCGCGACGCTGGTTGAGCCGGGACAGGTGATTGCAGCCGGTATCCCTGCGATCCGTCTGGCGAAGGTAGACAGTCGCGAGGCGGTTGCCGCGATCCCCGAAGCGCTGATCGACCGGGTCAAGACAGCCAAGGCCGAAGTGTCGCTCTGGTCCGAGCCAGGCAAGACATTCCAGGCGAAACTGCGGGAACTGTCGCCCTCGGCCGATCCGACAACACGCACCTATCTGGCTCGTTTTACCATCATCGATTCTCCCCCCAGCCTCGAATTCGGTCTGACCGCGACCGTGACCTTGTCCGATCCTGACAGCGAGAAAGTGGCGCGGTTGCCACTCTCCGCGCTGTTCAATCAGGGGCAGGGTCCGGGTGTTTTTGTCGTGGACGGCAATACTGGCGGTCTGACGCTGAAGTCGGTCGAGGTCGTAGCCTATGAGGCCAATGATGTGATCCTGCGCAACGGCGTTGCTTCGGGCGAGATGGTTGTGACCCTTGGTGTCCAGAAACTCGATGTCGCGCAGCGCGTGCGCATCGTTCAGCGTTGAGGGCCTGTCATGAACGGCTTCAATCTCTCGTCATGGGCGGTGCGTCACAAGTCGCTGACGCTGTTCATGATGCTGGCCGTCTTTGCTGCGGGCACGATGTCGTATTTCAGGCTAGGCCGCGCCGAAGATCCGTCATTCACTATCAAGGTGGCGGTAATCACGGCTGTTTGGCCCGGTGCGACAACACAGGAGATGCAGGATCAGGTCTCTGACCGAATCGAGAAAAAGCTGCAGGAACTGCCGTTCTTCGACAAGGTCGAGACCTACACCAAGCCCGGCTTCATGGCGGCGCAGATCGTGTTCAAGGACAGCACGCGCTCGCATGTCATGCCCGAACTGTTCTATCAGATCCGCAAAAAGCTCAACGACTTACGCTCTGATTTGCCTGCTGGCCTCATCGGCCCCAACGTCAACGACGAATATGGCGATGTTGACAGCATGCTCTACATGGTGACAGCGGATGGCGCGACTTTCGCACAACTCAAGAGCATATCGGAGAGATTGAAATCCGAGCTTCTGCGTGTACCCAATATCGTCAAGGTCAATCTCTACGGCCAGCAGGACGAACGGATTTTCGTCGAGTTCAGCCATGCCAAGCTGGCCACCCTAGGCGTGCCGACGCAGTCGCTGTTTGATAGCCTCGCACGCCAGAACAACGTGGTGCCGTCCGGCGTAATCGAGACCTCGGCACAACGCGTAGCGTTGCGCGTCACGGGCGCGCTGGACGGGGTGAAGGCCGTGGCTGAAACGCCGGTGGAAGCCGGTGGCCGCACCTTCCGTCTTGGCGATATCGCCACCATCACACGCGGCTATGAAGACCCGCCGCGCTATCTCGTCCGGCAGGATGGCAAGCCCGCACTCGCGGTCGGCGTTGTCATGCAGAAGGGTGCTAATATCCTGACGCTCGGCGAAGCCATGAACAAGGTGATGGAGAATTTTGAAAGGGCGCAGCCCGTCGGCGTCGATATCGTCCACATGGCGGATCAGGCCAAGGTAGTCGACAAAGCCGTCACCGAATTCCTGCGATCCTTCGCTGAAGCGCTCGCCATCGTACTCGCCGTCAGCTTCATCTCGCTGGGCTGGCGCACCGGCATCGTGGTGGCTTTCTCAGTGCCGCTGGTGCTGGCGATGGCTTTCCTCGCGATGCTGATCATGGGCATCGACCTGCACCGTATTTCGCTGGGTGCACTGATTATCGCGCTGGGTCTGCTCGTCGATGATGCGATTATCGCACTGGAGACGATGGTGGTGAAGATGGAGCAGGGTTGGGATCGCTGGAAGGCGGCGGCGGCGGCCTGGGAAACCACGGCTTTCCCCATGCTCACCGGTACGCTGGTCACGGCGGCGGGGTTTTTGCCCATCGGGTTCGCCAACTCGGGCGTCGGTGAATATACGGGATCGATCTTCTGGGTTGTGTCGATCTCGCTGGTGGCCTCGTGGATCGTGGCCGTCACCTTCATTCCCTATCTTGGCGTCATGCTTCTGCCAGATCTGGCCAAGGCACACGCAAAGCATGATCCGCACGCGATCTACGAAACGCGAGGCTACAGCATACTCCGCTGCATCATCCGCTGGTGCGTGACGAACCGCATCAAGGTTGTGGTGATGACGGTTGGCGTCTTTGGCCTCGCTATCATTGGCTTTGGCCGTGTGCAGCAGCAGTTCTTCCCGCTGTCCGAGCGCCTTGAGCTGTTCCTGCAGATGCGTCTGCCAGAAGGCACAGCCATGGGTGTGACGACGCAGACCGCGAAGAAGGCGGAAAAGATGCTGGAGGGAGACCCGAATGTCACGGCTTTCTCGACCTATATCGGTCAGGGCTCACCGCGCTTCTGGCTGGGCTTGAACCCGCAACTGCCAACCGAGTCCTTCGCCGAGATCGTCATCATGACGAAGGATTTGAAGGGTCGCGAGACAGTGAAGGCCAAGCTTGAGAAAGCCGTAGCCGATGGCGCTCTGATGGAGGCGCGCATCCGTGTTGATCGCTTCAACTTTGGCCCGCCTGTCGGCTTCCCGGTGCAGTTCCGCATCGTGGGGCCCGATCCGATGAAGGTCCGGGACTATGCCGTGCAGGCCCGCGAGATCGCAGGGCAGAACAAGGCGCTCGTCGATCCGCATTTCAACTGGAACGAGATGACGCCGTCCGTCAGACTGGTGGTTGATCAGGAGCGAGCACGAACGCTGGGGCTCGATCCGCAGACGATCTCGCAGACCATGCAGACACTAATCTCCGGGCTAACAGTCACGACCGTGCGCAACGGCACGGAAAAGGTCGATGTCGTGGCCCGCGCTGCGCAAAGCGAGCGGCTGGATCTCGGCCGCATCGGTGATCTGACCGTGCTGTCGCGCGGCGGTGTTGCCGTACCCCTGGCGCAGGTCGCGCGCATCGAGTTCGACCATGAGGAGCCGATCCTCTGGCGTCGCAACCGGGACATGTCGATCACCCTGCGTGGCGATGTGGCGGATGGCGTGCAGCCACCGACGGTCACCAATGAAATCTGGCCGCGACTGAAAGTGCTGCAGGACAAGATGCCTGCGGGCTATCGCATCGAGATTGGCGGTGCCATCGAGGAATCGGCCAAGGGCAATGCGTCTATCGCAGCGGTGGCCCCCGTGATGATCATCATCATGCTGACGCTGATCATGATTCAGGTGCAGAGCTTCGCGAAGCTGTTCCTGGTCTTTGCATCTGCACCACTTGGCGTGATCGGAGCCTCACTGGCCTTGAACATTTCGGGATATCCCTTCGGTTTCGTGGCGCTGCTCGGCCTCATCGCGCTGGCGGGTATGGACATGCGCAATTCGCTCATCCTGGCGGATCAGGTGATGCAGGATGTGAAGGGTGGCATGCCGATGAAAGATGCCATCGTGGAATCGGTCGTGCGCCGCTCAAGGCCGGTGATGCTGACCGCCATGGCGGCGATTCTGGCGATGCTGCCGCTGTCGCGCTCGGCCTTCTGGGGGCCGATGGCGGTGACGATCATGGGTGGTCTCTTCGTGGCGACATTCATGACGCTGCTGTTCCTGCCTGCGCTCTATGCCGTCTGGTTCCGTCGGCAGATCAAGCAGGAGATCAAGGCAGAGAAGGCGAAGGAACAGAATGCATCTGGTCAGGAGACAACTCCTGTTCTGGTTCAGGTGACGCTCGCAGCGGAGTAGGTCCGGGGTCACAGAATCGCGATTTCCCCCGGGAATCTGACGGATTGCTCATCTGATATACACGGAACTGCAATCTGGACCGGGTTATTGGTATCACATGACGGAGTGTGCATGACGATCACCAGAACGACGACGATTACAGATACGAATCATCAGGTGAGCTACAGCGATGCTGATGGCGTGCAGCAGACCGTGACGCGCACCATCGAGTTTCGCGTCTTTGCGCCCGATACACCCGGCGATTATCCTGTGATCCTGTATTCGCATGGCCTGGGGGGGAGCCCCTTTGCCAATGCAGGCAATGTGGCACGTGATCTGGCGGCACTGGGCTTTATCGTGATTGCGCCGACGCATCTCGATTCGTTCCGGACAGCAGCGGCGATTCAGGACGATTTCTACAACGCATCGGCGACGACCGCGCTTCACCGGGTGGCGGATATACAGTTTCTCCTGAGCAATGCAGCTGCGCTTGCGGCAGGACTCACCGGATACAGCGTGAACCTCGCGGATCCGACCATCGCCGGACACTCCATGGGGGCCTTCACCACGGCTCTGCTGACAGGTGCAACCAGTGCCTTGCCGGAGATTGCCGGGCTGACTGCTGGTAATTCCTATGGCCTGATGACGGTTGCGGATGCACGCTTCAAGCAGGCCATCCTGTTGTCGCCGCAAGGTGTTGCTCCGACTTTCGGGTTCACAGCGGATTCCTGGAGTAACCAGATTGTTCCGGCCATAACCATTACCGGAACGCTGGACTCCGGAGCGGACCAGCAGACTTATCATGACCGCATGACCGGCTTCGACAGCGGGCCTGCAACCGGAAAATACGCCTTTGTCCTAGCAGGTGCAGATCACGGTCAGGTCGGTGGCGATCCGGTTAATCCGGCGGTGAATGCGGAGGTTACTGCAGTAGCCAGCATGTTCCTGCAGGCCTATGTCGGCAACAGCAGCACAGCGCTTGCCACACTTTCGGATGTCGAGGCTTACCGGACTGCGCATCCCCTCATTAGTGAGGCCTATGTCCGCGACGGGTACGACTGGGAGGGCAGTGTCTCCGCCGCCAACTCCGGCGCCGCCCTGATTGGCCTCTCCACCGACGATGTCCTGACAGGAAGCGTCGGCGCGGACACGATCATGGGCGGATTCGGCGACGACATGCTCATGGGCGGCGAAGGCAATGATTTGCTGACCGGCGGCTCCGGGCGCGATCTATACAGCTACAGGGGCGTCGGCGACATGGGCGACGACGTGATCACCGATTTCAACGCCCTCCTCCCGATCCCCAATAAGCAGTATCACCACAGCTGCCAGCCACATTATCGCAACGCAGAAGCGGCCGCGAACCGGCAGGAAGATCACATCGATCTGCGCGAAACGGGCTATTTGGCGGCAAGCCTTGGCGGTGACATCCAGATGACTGCGGCTGGCGGGAATACCTTGATCAGTTTCGTAGGGGGCTCGCTTGCGGGTACCACAATCACTCTCGTCGGCGTCAGTGCTGCGAGCATCAACGCTGCGGATTTTTTCTTCTGATCAGGCACGGGTTTTCCGCGACATAGCCGCGACCGTGAAAATCTCGAACAGCATCTGCGCTGCGGCCTGAGCCGTGTTGGTGGTGGAATCGTACATCGGTGCGACCTCAACCACATCGCCACCGATGATGTTCAGGCCCGCGCAGCCGCGCACCAGTTCCATCGCTTCCCTCGTCTGCAATCCGCCAGCCTCGGGCGTGCCGGTGCCCGGCGCGAAGGCCGGATCAAGGCTGTCCACGTCGAACGAGATGTAGGTGGGGCCTGTACCCACGACCTTGCGGATACGCTGGATGGTTTCGTCAATGCCAAGGCGCATGAACTCCTCTGTGTGAATGACAGTCATGCCGCTGTCGTAGGAGAACTCCCAGAGATACTCGGCATTGCCCCTGATGCCGATCTGGATCGTGCGCTTGGGGTCCAGTACGCCCGCCAGAACGGCCTCGCGGAACGGCCCGCCGTGGTGGAACTTTGTGCCCTCATAGGGTCCGCTGGTATCGGCATGGGCATCAATATGCACCATGCCGACGGGACGGTCCTTGCCGATGGCCTTCATGATCGGCAGCGTGATCGAATGATCGCCGCCCACGGTGACAGGTATCACGCCTGCCTTGTGCAATTTGCTGAAATACGCCTCGATATCCTCGTGGCTCTGTTCCAGCGAATAGCGCGATCTGAAGGGTACATCGCCCACATCCGCCGCCTTCACATCCGCCATGGCGACCGTCTTGTGGACGTGGTGATAGGGGCCGATACGCTCAACTGCCCGGACTGCGCGAGGCCCAAGGCGCGAGCCCGCGCGATTGGTGACGCCGAGATCCATGGGAACGCCAACGACAGCGATATCGAGGCCGCCGTAATCCGGCAGATCAGGGGCATCAGCACGCAACGGCAGATCGAGAAACGTCGCGACATCGGCGTAGGGCTTGGTGCGCCGGTCACCTTTGAACAGCAGGTCGACGACTTTCCTGAACTCGGGGTTCTGCACGTCAGCACCCGAGGCAGAGCCGTATATCTTGCGCAGGCGTTCGAGGTTCTTCTTGTCCATGTCAATGCACCATCGCCGCTTTCAGCGGCACGTCGTTCCGGGCCATTTCCTGTGCTGCGAGATCAGGAGCGATCTTGCGCTCCCCCCAGGCAATAAGGCGGGTCAGCACGAAGTTGAGAAAGAGATAAATCGCACCGGCCACGAGGAAAATCTCGATGGCACGGAAGGTCTCAGAGATCAGCTTGTGGGCGATGCCCGTCATCTCCATCAGCGTCACCGTGCTGCCCAGCGCTGTCGCCTTCACCATCAGGATGATCTCGTTGCCGTAGGCCGGCAAGGCCTGCCGCAGCGCGATGGGGCCGATGATGCGGCGATAGAGCGTGAACCCGGACATGCCGAAGGCACGCGCCGCTTCAACTTGCGCGGCAGGCACGGATTGCAGGCCCCCGCGGATGATTTCCGCGCCATAGGCTGCTGTGTTCATGACCAGCGCCAGCAGCACGCAATACCACGGGCTGCGAAAAAACCACCAAAGATCAAGCTCTTGCAGGAATGGGCGAAACTGGCCGAGCCCGTAATAGATCAGGAAGACCTGCACCAGCAGCGGCGTACCCCGGAAGACGAAAACATAGATTCTGGCCAGCCAGACCAGCGGCCAGAGGCGGGATTGCATAGCGAAGCCCAGTAGCAACGCAAAAATAAGTCCGATGGCAACGGAGATAAAGGCCAGTTGCAGCGTCAGCGGAAGGCCCGCCAGAAGCCGCAGAAACGTCGCCCAGAGGAAGGGGAAATCCATCACACCCTCCGCATGCCGACCAGTGCACGCTTTTCAGCACTCTGGAAGACGGCATAGGAGAGCGTGGTCAGGATCAGATAGAATCCGGCTGCGGCAAGATAGAAGATGAAGGGTTCGCGTGTGGAGCCCGCCGCCACATGGGCTTGCCTCAGGAGATCGTTGAACCGCACCTCCGGCAGGGTGAAAAGCTGGAACAAGTCGATGGATGGCAGATGCACCGTCAGGCCGATGACGGCGACGAGTGCGCTTTCCTTGAGGACGAGTTGCCAGACATTGCCGAGGCCGGGCAGTGCAAAGCGCAACACCTGCGGAACGATGATGCGGCGCAATTTGGTGAAGCCGTTCATGCCGCAGGCCGTCGCGGCTTCGAGTTCGCCCCTGGAAATCGCAAGATAGGCCCCGCGCAGCACTTCGGTCTGGTAGGCTCCGTTCACGAGACCGATGGCGAGCGCCGCTGTCAGGAACGCCGGCATGCCGACAAAACCCGTCGCGCCGAAGAACCCGGCAATTGCCGTCACGGCAGCGCTGCCGCCGAAATAGAAGAGATAGATAACGAGCAGATCCGGCACGCCGCGCAGCACAGTCGTGTAGACATCTGCCGCACCCCGGGCGAGCCGAGACCGGGATAGTTTGGCGGCTGCCGCGAGCGTCCCGAACATCGTTCCAACGGCAAAGCCCGCCAGCGCCACAAGCAGAGTGAGACCAGTGGCGAAGGTCAGTTCATCCAGCCAGCCCGTCGGGCCCCAGGCGAGGAGGGACAGCATATCGTGCCTCCTGCGCCCTTATGGCCTCAGGACTGCGGGGTCATGTCGATCTTGAACCACTTCTTGGTCAGTGTTGCGACAGTGCCGTCCGCCTTGGCAGCGGCGATGGCCTTGTCGAAGGCCTCGCGCAGATCGTTGTCTTCCTTGCGGATGGCAACAGCCACGCCACGACCCAGAATGCCACCGTTGAGTGCGGGTCCGACGATCTCCATGTCCTTGCCTGTTGGGGCTGCCATGGTGGCGGCAAAGGCGGAATGGGCAGCGAAGAGCAGATCGACGCGGCCTGCCGCAAGATCAAGATCATGCTGTTCCGTGGTCTTGTACTCGCGGACTTCTGCAGCCGAGCCCTTGAGATACTCATTCACGAAATTGGCGTTGGTGGTGGACACCTGTACGCCGATGATCTTGCCCTTCACGGCGGCCTTGATCGCCTCGATGGCCTTGTCAGCATCTGCCTTGCCCGTGGTCAGATTGAACTTACCGGTCGGCATGGCGGCGCTGAATTTCGCGCCTTTCAGCGCCATCATGCCATGGGGACCGGCAGCATAGGCCTGCGTGAAGTTCATCACCTCCAGGCGCTTGTCCGTGATGTTCATGCCCGCCATGATGGCATCGTATTTCTTGGCGGTGAGCGAGGGGATGATGCCATCCCAGTCCTGCGCCACCATCTCGCAATCGAGGCTGGCACGCTTGCAAAGGTCCGCTGCAAGTTCGATCTCGAAGCCTTCGAGCTTGCCCGCGGCATTGGTGAAGTTCCACGGCGCATAGGCTCCCTCAGTGGCTATCTTGACCTTGCGGTTCTGGGCCAGCGCTGCCCCTGCCGTAAGGGTGAGGCTGATCGCAGTGGCGGCGGCGAATGCGAGCTTGAGTATCTTCATGATCATTCTCCCGAAAGCTTGAAGGTTCTGGCGTCGATGGCGGATTGACGCCTTCGGCCTAGAGTGAAGCAGGCTTCATGCCGAATGGGAAGGCCCTGCTGGCTCAATGTCTCGCGGATGGTGCACAAGGGTCACGAGGACGAAGGACAAATACAGCAGCAGGTACCATGAGCCGAGCTTGCCGAGTGACACCAGCTGCCAGCCTTTTTGGCCTGCGTAGAGCCATGTCCCCGTCAATGTTCCGATATTCTCGGCAATCCAGAGGAACAGCGCGGTCAAAAATGCTGCAATGAAGAGCGGCATACGGAACACGCGATCAGCCGGACGGAAATGGATCATGGTCCGGCCATAAAGAACGAGGGTCACTGCGAACAGGAGATAGCGTGCGTCCGGAATGAAGTGATGGCTGAAAAAATTGATATAGATAGCGATAGCCAGAATGGCCGTCAGCCAGAATGGCGGATGGCGCGTGAAACGCATGTCAAACAATCGGATCGAACGGGCCATGAAAGAGCCCACGGTCGCATAGAGAAACCCGGTGAACAGGGGTACGCCGTCGATGCGCAACAGAGATGGCTCGGGATATGTCCATGACCCCATCTTTGTCTTGAACAGTTCCATCACTGTACCGACCACGTGAAAGATGAAAATGACCAGTGCTTCCTTCGGAGTCTCAAGCCGAAGCAGCAGGAGCGCCGCCTGAATGATGATGGCTGAGGCCAACAGGAAGTCATACCGTGCCAGCGGCCAGTCCGGCTGCCAGATCAGCTTTGAGCCGATCAGTAGCGCGAGCATGAGCCCCGCATACAGTGATGCCCAGGCCATCTTGAGCCCGAAGGCGATGAATTCGTAGGCGAAAACCGGAAGGCGCGGCTTGAGCAGAACGGCCAAGCGGTGCTCGACCGGCGTCCAGCCAGGATGCCCCGCTGTGGGCTCAGATGTTCCCGGACTGTCGTTCAATAGATCGTCCGCTCCATGCGTGCCGGATAGTCCGATTCGTAGGTGACAGCATCGAACGCTGGATCGATCGCTTTCATCATGTCACCGAGGGAAGGCAGACTATCCCTTGGGACTTGCGTTGCGTGATCCCACAGTTTTGAGCGGGCCAGCGCCTTCTGGCATTGCGGATAGGCGCTCTCAACGCTCACCTTGATGACACACAGCGGTGGAATACCACGCATGGCGAAACTGTCGCACAACGCCTTGTCCGTTGTCAGCGTGGCGCGGCCATTGACCCGCATGGTGTTGCCGATGCCAGGGATCATGAACAGCAGGGCAATGCGCGGATCGCGGACAATGTTGCGCAAAGAATCCACCCGGTTGTTGCCACGCCTGTCCGGGATCAGAAGGGTTTTGGGATCAGCAACGCGCACGAAGCCTGCGGGATCGCCACGTGGGGAGCAATCCAGACCCTCGGGACCTGCCGTCGAGATGATCACGAAGGGCGCGGCCTCGATGAATTTGGCATACGGCGCGTTGACGTGGTCGAGTTCTTTCAGGATGGCGACCGGATTGACGGGCGCGTAGAGCGCCTCAAGCTCGGCGATGGTGGTGATGTCGGTCATGGTCACCTCAGCTGGCTGGCCAGAAACTGCCGGCAGCGCTCCGACTTCGGATTGCCGAACACCTGTGTGGGCGTGCCATCCTCTTCGATCATGCCCTGATGCAGGAAAATGACGCGATTCGCCACTTCGCGGGCGAATCCCATTTCATGCGTCACCAGCAGCATCGTGCGGCCCTCTTCGGCCAAAGCCTTGATGACGCGCAGCACCTCTCCCACCAGTTCCGGGTCCAGCGCGGAGGTCGGCTCATCGAAGAGCATCACCCTCGGCCGCATGGCGAGTGCCCGGGCGATGGCGGCGCGTTGCTGCTGGCCGCCGGAGATCTGCGAGGGATAGGCGTCGATCTTTTCCGCGATCCCCACTTTGGCGAGCAGCGCCTTGCCCTCGGCGATGGCCTCGGCCCGCGGGCGCTTTTGCACATGAATGGGCGCTTCGATGACATTTTCGAGGATGGTCAGGTGCGACCAGAGATTGAAGCTCTGGAACACCATGCCAAGCGATGTGCGGATGCGGTCAAGCTGGTGGCGATCCGCCGGTTCGCGACCACCTGCCTTGGCTGGCCGAAGTGCGATAATCTCACCTGCCACGGCGACGTCGCCCTCATCCGGCGTTTCCAGCATGTTGATGCAGCGCAACAGCGTCGATTTGCCGGAGCCAGACGAGCCGATGATGGCGATGACATCACCGTCCTGCGCCTCAAGCGAAACACCTTTCAACACCTCGTTGGCCCCGAAACGCTTGCGGATATTGCTGAGTGATACGGCGGGGATGGCTGTCATTGCCACAATGTCACGCGGCAACAGCGCTGCGGTCAAGGGGTGTCAATCCGCCACAAGCTTGTAGCGCTGCCCGGCAAAGATGCGATCAGAGACTTGTAAGCCGTTGAGCACCCGGAAACGCTCTAGCTTGGGCTCGTCGCTGGCCATGCGTGCCGACAGCGTTTCGGCCGTATCCGCAGCGCTCGCCGTCACCAGTGCGATGCGAAGCGGTTTCAGCTTTGAACTCTCCTGCGGGGTGAGACGGCGGAAGGTTTCGGCGGATTGCCGGAACTGCGTATCGAGCGCAGACGTCATCTCGCGTGCCGCATAGGTCAGGCGGTATGTCATGCTGCCGCTGCGGATCGCAAAGATGCGATAGGTCCAGCCGTCACTTTTCGAGACGCTGGTGGCGGCAGGTTGCCCACCGATGCTGAGCGCCTCGATATTGCTGGCTGCCGCACCCTCGATCAGGCCGCTGCCGACATAGGTTTCCAGATTGGCAGAAGCATCGATCTTGACCTGATCGAAGCGCATCGCCTTGCCGCCTTCGGGTGAGAAACCGACAACAGCCTCTTTGCTGTTTTCGATGACGAAGCCTTCGGGTGCAGTGAAGGTGATGCCCAGTTTGGGGTGGCTGAAGGTAGTGCCGCGCACGAAGCCTTGCGCTGAGTCATCCGCCACCGTCACGCCCTGCACCGCGAGGAGATAACGATTGCGCTCCGCCTCGCCCATTCCGGGTGCGCCAATCTGTCGCGCCGCCAGTGTGGCCAGCTGGATGCGTTCGGGCGCAGCGGGATGCGTCGCCGTGATGTCCATGTTCTGCGCATTGGGGTTCACGCCCAGCAGCGCAGCGCGGATGGCGGTGGTGCGGCCCAGAGAATCCAGAAACCGCGTCGCTCCGTAGGGATCAAATCCTGCCCTTGCAATGATGCGGACCGAGAGCGCATCTGCTTCCAGTTCCTGCTGGCGAGAGAAGCTGGCAATGGCCACGCGGCCCTGCACGTTCATGGTGCGCGCGGCGGCGGCATCCTGCAGCACATCGGTGCGCACGCGGTTGACCAGAGTGGCGGTTCGTTCAAGCTCTTGCCGGTCCACCGCATGGCGCGTGATGACATGCGCCATTTCGTGGGCGAGCACGGAGGCAATCTCCGATGTGTCGTTGGCCAGCACCAGAATGCCGCGGGTGATATAGATATTGCCGTTAGGGAGGGCGAAGGCGTTCACCACAGGCGAATTCAGCACCGTGACCTGGTAGCGCTCGGATGGACGCTCCGTCGCCTGGCTCAAGCGACCAATAATATCATTCAGCAGCGATTGTGCCTGAGGTGCGCGGTATTCTCCGCCAAACGCCGCCACCAAACGCTGGTGCTCGCGCGCTGAAGCAGCATCCAGCGCCGTGGTGCGAGGCGGGGCGGGCGGCAGGATGATCGAGGCCTTGTCGGCAGGCGTCGTTCTGCCATCCTCGGTGCTCAGCGGATTGACGCAAGCCGTCAGCGCCATCACCGCCGAAGCCAGCAAACTCCGGGCGATCAGCCGCGTTCTTCCAGCCGTGGTATTCTCAGGGATCAACGCACTATCTCGATCTGTTCCACCTGTGTCAGGGGAATCACGGTCGCATTCGTGGCGCTCCGGATGCCTCTGATGCGGATGAATTGACCACGAAGCTGCGTCACGTCAACGCCTGCATCCTTGAAACGCTTCAGATTGCGCTTCAGGACCAACCCGGTGACGCGCTCGCCCGACCGGTCGTACAGGTTGATGAAATGGGCGCTGCGTCCGTCGCCCACCCTCTGGACGCGGCCGCTGATGCGGGCGAACCGTCCGGGTTCGGCAGCTGGTTTGGGCAACGCCGCCTCAGCCTTGGCCTCGGCCTGCGTGAGCATGGGCCAGCATCCGTCCAGATCAGCCTCGGGCCGTACAAGCGCGGCACCGCGCTCGATCAACCGCTGTTGCAGCCATTGCGGCGGCTGGCCCTCGGCAACCGTAAAAACCATCGCAGGAAGACGCGACCAGCGGTCTTTCCCGTCGCTCAGCAGGCCAATGGCAATGGTCTCGCCCGCTCTGGGCCAATGATCCGCGTTCACACTTCCCAGATGCAGGCCCGCAAGCCGTATCCTGCGCGAATCCCGCAGGATAAGTTCGCCCTCCGGCGTCACGCGCTCCAGCACGGTTGTCTCAAGGCTGGCCGGTCCGCAATCGGTGGCGTGTAGCGCGGCAGGCATCAGCACACAGGCCGCCACATAAGCGCCCGCCCGCAGCAATCCTGCACCAAAAGCCTGCATCCCGATATTCCCCGGCGGAAAGGCTTATGCTACACGCTTTCGCGTGGTTAGTCCCGGTAGCTCATCAGGATAGAGCGCAAGTTTCCTAAACTTGAGGTAACAGGTTCGAGTCCTGTCCGGGACGCCACAGAATCATTCAGAGACGTTCGCAACCCAAGATGCACTGGCAGGCAGTCGTCAGTGATCAACTTTGACAATTCGTATTCGTTCGGATACAGTTACCCATGTTCACGCTTGTTCGTTCATCGCTGTTTGACGGGTGGCTGGCATCACTGTCTGATCAAAAAGCCAAGGCGCGCATCCTGGCCAGACTGGCCAGTGCAGCCCTTGGCAATTTCGGCGATTGCGAGGCGGTTGGCGAAGGTGTTTCGGAAATGCGGGTTCATCATGGACCCGGATACCGGATGTATTTCATCCGCAAGGGTGCAACCGTCTATCTGTTGCTGACAGGTGGCGACAAGGCCTCGCAGCGGCGGGATATCAAACGGGCGAAAGAACTGGCGAAGGCATTGAAGGAAACAGAAGCATGACCGTCACCTATGCGCCATTCGATATCTCTGACTATCTCGACAACGACGAGGTGATTGCCGAATACCTGACAGCCGCGTCTCAGGATGCAAACCCCGATGTGCTGCTGGCCGCCATTTCCCATGTCGCCAAGGCCAAGGGGATGACGCAGGTCGCCAAGGATGCCGGGCTTGGCCGCGAAAGCCTCTACAAGGCGCTGTCGCCGGGCGCGCATCCCCGGTTTGAAACTATCAGTGCGGTGCTGCGGGCGCTGAATGTGCGGCTGGCGGTTGTGTCGGGCTGATGGCGGGGCTGGCGGATCATCTCGACGGGTTGCGCGATGGCGCGAAGGTCATCGCCTTCGACAAACGGGCGTAAGTGCGGACGATAGCTGAATGGTAAAATCGCGACAAACTAAAGTCGAGTGGCTCGATGTGCCTGATATCGATCAAGATTGCTCATTGGTCGATTTGGCGAAATGGATTTTGGATGGCTTGGAAACAGGCGAAACAGAATTTGCGAAACACAAAGGTTGGAAGTCGTTTCGCCTCGACTCACTCAACGTCGCTATCCAGATGGCATTTATCGAAGGCAAAATGTTTGGAGCATCGGAAGCACTCGCGCTTACTGGCGAGATCAATGCCCGGTTGAGCCGAGCCGCCGGAAAGCGAGCAGCTGAATTGGAGCTAGCTTACGAGGAATTTAGACTTGAATGGATTAAAAAAGTTGAGGCCAGTTTATTGGATGCAACCCGAATGTGGCGTGAACTTCCGCATGGTGGGAGAGCCGTCAAGTTACTTCCAGACTATGATAATTCGACTACATCCAAGGCAGAGATGATGGAATTTCACATCGCTGTTCAACTTTACGAGAGAAAAAAACAGATGGGCAAAATGAAAGGCCTAACAAAAATGGTCAATGACGCGACTGCTTCCGGGATGCTTAACGATGACGGAAACGCACCGGATAGAATAAAGCAGCGGGTAAACCGCATGTGGGAGTTCAAAGACATCTACCTCCCGCCAACGATACTTGCCCTTCACGAACGGGCAGTTGAAAGGGTCGAAAAGGCGAAGGATTTTGTGAACTCTTTGGTTTGAAGCGATTCTCTACTGTACTTTCCAGACCGCGCGGCTTCATTATTTTCGCCGGACGTGGCGTAATGTCCAAGCGGCAAGCTGCGTGGTCCTGATGCGTCTCTTGGCACGCACGTCTCCATATGCAAAAACTCCGCGCACAAGGCGGAGTGATTAGCTATGAAATTCTTGGTCGTGATTGCTGTGATAGCGGCTGTTGGTGGCTGCACCGCTGTTAGGGGTACGGGTGAACGATTTCTCTCAGATGAGGAAATCAGCCAGAAAGACGATAGATCGTGCACCGATCTGGGCGCAGTCAAGGGAACCCAAGTCTATATAGATTGCAGGCTGAGATTGCGCTCGGATCGATCCGTTCAAGACACAATGCGGCGATTTGGGAGTTAAGCCGGATTACTGCACAGTAACGCTTGGGGAACAATGAAGCGCCAGTGTTGTCAATGGTGCTGATTGCAATGGCCTTGGTCCCATCGCTGGATTGCCTTTTGTTATGCACCAGTAGAAGCGTTTTCCTAGCCTCTTCTGGGCGTGTTTTCACATGAACCCGTGCAATCCACTCAACATCGCAGTGAGACACTCGCCCTTTGCAAAATGGCCGCCCAACGGGTCGAAAAGCCATAGGACTTTATGACCTCTTTTGTTTGAAGCCATACGTTTATGTCCTCTACAGACCGCGCGGCTCCATTAACCCCCGCGCGGCGTTGGAGATTGTCACCCATGTTCACGCTTGTTCGTTCATCGCTGTTTGACGGGTGGCTGGCATCACTGACGGATCAAAAAGCCAAGGCGCGCATCTTGGCCAAACTGGCCAGCGCGGCCCTCGGTCACTTTGGCGATTGCGCGCCGGTTGGTGAAGGCGTTTCGGAAATGCGGGTTCACTATGGCCCCGGATACCGGGTGTATTCCATCCGCAAGGGAGCCACCGTCTATCTGTTGCTGACAGGTGGCGACAAGGCCTCGCAGCGGCGGGATATCAGGCGGGCGAAAGGGCTGGCAAGGGCTCTACAAGGCGCTGTCGCCGGGCGCGTCTCTCCGGTTTAAGCCATCTATGCCGTCCCGATTGCGCCGCCACCACGTTACTGCCGAGGGCAAAAAGCAGACTCTTTAAGTCGTCTGCTTCCCGAACTGATCACACCGTCAGCCTCAACCGCGTGATCTCGCGGAGGATATCCTTGAACACGGCGTCGATCTCGCTGGCGCTGTTCACTTCCTTGTACATCGAGGCGTTGGTGGCGCAGTTCGTGAGGAGCGCGCGGTTGCCTTCCATGACGCGGACAGTGAACACCTTCACGTCCGGGATCGGGTTGCCCCGGGAGTCGCGACGCGAGGATTTCGCCTTGATGTCATCGCACATGGCTTTGGTTTTCGTATCGATGTCCGCCGTGTTGCCGCTGCCGCCGCAGCCATTGACGAAACGGTTCTGGGTGTTGTCGCCGTCCGTGAGGACGATCATGTATTTGTCCACATCCGCTGTGCCGAAGGGTACGCCGCCGCCAATGGGATCGCTGGGCGAGAGCGCTGCCATGCCGAAGCGGGCACCGATGGTGATGTTGGTGCAGCCCGAGGGGCGCATGCTGTCGGCTGCGGTGCGCAATGCATTCCAGTTATCAGTCAGCGGTTGCAGGCGCGCCAGTGTGCCGGAACTGCAGCCAACAGCGGGATGGAACGATTCAGGCCGCGTCATGTCGACCCGCTTGTCATTGGCATCGTAGCCTGACCCACGATCCGTGATGCATCCGGTCCATGCGCCTTGTGCGGCCATGCGCGGGCGGATGTCATCGAATGCGCGCGGTGCGGAATTTTCCTTGAAGGCGAGCCAGCTCCGGGTACCATAGACCAACGGATTGACGCTCACTTCAGTATCGAAGGGAACCAGCGCGATCTTGATCATGCCGCTGCCAGCGGGTGCTGCGGTTTCAGCCGCGTTGATCAGGTTTCTGGTCGCCTTCTTGAGTTCGTCCATCTTGGACAGTCGGCCCATCGAACCCGTATTGTCCAGCACCAGCGCCAGCTCCACCTTGCGCTGGCCGATAGCGGCCTCGGCGGTGGAGGCGACGGTTGTCGATCTGAAGCCGAAAAGCTTCATGAAGCTGGTGGGGAGAACGCCGGTCGCCGTGATAACAACGGCCTTGTTGGTGCGGCGGATATCAATGGGCAGAAGGGCAAGATCATTGCGCTGTTGCAGGACGGCCTGGAAGTGCTTTTCCGCCTCGGTTCGCAATTGCGCATCGGTCAACAGAGGCGAGGTTTTCGCGACGGCGAGCACAGTGGAATCGATAGCGTTCTGCAACTGCGTGCGGGCATCGGAGGCGCGGCTGTAGTCAATCGCCGCGCCGGTTGTGGCCATGATGGGCACCAGCACCAGTCCGAACAGCATAGCGACGTTGCCGTCCCGGTTGTGGACGAACTGTGCCGTCTTGTTACGAAGGATTGTGCTGATCTGGCGCAGGATGGTCATGGGCGTGTCTCCTTGCGGGAGAGATCGCAAGGGCCATGCCGATGGTCGGGGGAGGGGTGGTCAGGATGGGATTGCCGTCACTGTCCATGCCTTGTTTTTCTGACGTTCCAGCGTCGCAAATATCTCAAGCACGCGAGCGGCCTGTCCCTGATTGTTTGATCCAGGATGCGATGCATGACTTTCTGCAGAGAGCGGACCAACCGCGTCCACGAGGAACTGGACTTCCGCCAGCACAGGATGATTCTTGCCACTGGATACCGCGCCAGAAACGAGAGCCTCGGCGAGCAGCCGCAGCTTGCGGGGCCCCGAGACATAGGCGCGCTGGCCAACGGAATCATAGGCGTTTCGCGCCACTTCCGCGCCAATGTCGGAATAGACCAGACGCGCTGCATGGATGGCGGGGCGGCAACCGGAGGGGAGAAGCGCGATGCCGTCCTTCGAGCGTTCGTAAAGCGAGGAAGCCTCGGCCAGCAGGCGCTGGGTGACGCCCCCAAGCCTGTCATTGAAATGGGGTTTGGCCAGCCACGCGGCAGGATCAAGGCCCGCCTCGCGCATCCAGTCCTCCGGCAGATAGAGGCGGCCGTTGCGGGCATCCTCGCCCACATCGCGCGCGATATTGGTGAGCTGCATGGCAATGCCGAGATCGCAGGCGCGGGCGAGGGTGGCGGGTGCGCGCTCCCCCATCAGCAGCGTCATCATCACGCCCACCGTACCCGCTACACGGGCGGCATAGGCCCTGACATCGGCGATGGTGTGATAGCGGCGGCCCTCCGAGTCCCAGACAAAACCGTCGATCAACGCATCAAGATGGGCGCGGGGCAGGGCAAAACCGGCGACCACTGCGGCAAGTGACCGGTCCACCGGGTCATCCGCCGGAGCGCCAGCGTATATTGCGTCAAGCCGCCGATTGAGTCCTGTAATGGCGCTCGCCGGATCATCTGTCAGGTCAACCGCATCATCCGCCACACGGCAGAACGCATAGAGCGCGGTCGCTGGCTCGCGCACAGGACGGGGCAACAACAGCGAGGCCGCGAAGAAGGATTTGGAGCCGTTGCGCAACAGCAGACGGCAAGCCGCGAGATCCTGCGGGTTCAACTGGAAACTCATGCAAACACTTTCGGATCAGGCACCATTTCATCCGCGATGCGGGCCGAGGTGAGCACACCGGGAATGCCAGCACCGGGGTGGGTGCCTGCGCCAACCATGAACAGGTTTTCCAGCCAGTGTGATTTGTTCTGTGGGCGGAAATAGGCGCTCTGGCTCAGAATGGGCTCCATGCCGAAGCCTGCACCCCAGGGCGACAGGAACCGCGACTTGAAATCGAGCGGCGTCATAACCTTTGACGTGACGACCTCGTCTTTCAGACCGGGCAGAAGCGTTTCCGTGAGCCTCGCTTCAACTGCTTGCCGATAGGGTTCGGCCTGCGCCGTCCAGTCCACATTCGCGGCCAGATGTGGCACGGGTGACAGCACGTAGAAAGCATCGCATCCCGGAGGTGCAAGCGATGGATCGGTCGCAGTGGGGCGATAGAGGTAAAGGCTGAAATCCTTCGCCAGCTTCTTCTTCTGGAAGATATCCTGCAACAGGCCGACATAGCGCGGCCCCAGCACGATGTTGTGGTGTTGCACATCCTCGTAGCGGCGCTTCGTGCCGAAATACCAGATGAAGATGCCACAGGAGAACGATGCTTTCTTCAGCCGGAGACTCATCAGCGGATTGCGGACACTCTCCGGCAGGAGGTTGTTGTAGGTCCAGGCAGCATCGGCATTGCAGGCCACGAGATGAGCGGGGATTTCCTCGCCTGTCCCAAGCTTGACGCCGGTGGCGCGCTTGCCGTCCGTCAGAATCTGGTCGACACGGGTGTTGTAGAAGATCTGGCCGCCCTGGCTCTCCAGCAGGCGCACCATGCCCTGCACCAGCGCGCCGGTGCCGCCCATGGAAAAATGCACGCCCCAGTGCCGTTCAAGATGGGCCACGAGGCCATAGACCGCGCTGGCCTTCAGCGGATTGCCACCGATGAAGAGCGGGTGAAAAGAGAGCGCGATGCGGATGCGCTCGTCCTTGACGAAACGCGACACCATGCCGTGGACCGAGCGCAGACCGCCCAGCTTTATGATTTGTGGCACGGCCTTCGCCATGTCCCAGAGCCTGTTGAACGGCTGGTTGCCCAGCTTTTCGAAACCAACATCGAATATGCGTTCGGAGAGCTTCATGAAGCGCTCGTAGCCGTCGACATCGCCCGGCGAGAGCCGCTGGATTTCGGCGCGCATTTCGTCGGCGCTGCCGGAGCAACGCATCACCGATCCGTCGTTGAAACGGAGCTGGTAGAACGGCTTCATGGGGACGAGCGGTACATCGTCCTGCATTTTGCGCCCGCAAAGAGCCCAGAGCTCTTCCAGCAGATGGGGTGCGGTGATGATGGTTGGTCCGGCATCGAACGAAAAACCATCCTGCCGGTAGACATTGGCGCGACCGCCCGCCTGTTCGAGGTTCTCGAAAACCGAAACCTGATAGCCCTTCACGGACAACCGGATCGCCATGGCAAGACCACCCAGGCCGGCACCGATGACGGCGGCATGTGGGCATTTGGTGTCAACGGGGAGCGGGAACCGAAGGGGTGCTGTCATGTCCGGGTTCCTTGCATAAGTTTATTTGTGTCTTGCAACGGCTTGGCCTTCTGAACGGTGATTTCACGATCCTTCGTATGCTCAGGCGAAACTGACGCCATATCTTTGAAAATGGTGCAGATCAGTTCGGCGACCAGTGCGGCATTTTCTTCATGTGCGAGATGGCCGAGGCCTGACAGAGGAACGATTTTAGCACCCTTCAAATTCTCTTTTACCTCACGCGAAACCGAGGGGCGCACCATCTCATCCTTCAATCCCGTTACCAGAACCAGCGGTGTCCTAAGGCGCGGCAAATCGCGCTGAAGGGTATGGAGGTCCCAGTTCGCCATCATGCCGAGTGCTGCACCTATGTGTGCGCCATTGGCCGCAAGACGGCGATAAAGAGCAATACCCTCATCATCCAGCTTTGATCCGGTCTGCTTCAGGATATCATCGATAACGCGCGGGTCGCGTGCGCGCCGAGCGAACATCGATGTCATCAGCGGCAAAGTGGCAAACAGCCGCGCTACAGGGGCGAAAAACTGGCCTGCAAACCCTCCAAAGGGCATCAGGGCTCCATTTAGACTAATAATACTCAGTGGTGAAATCTGCTTGTCGAGTGCCATGCGGATGAGGATCGCGGCACCAGCAGAATGACCGACGGTGTAGATCGGCTCCAGCTTCAGTTCGTTCAGCAGAGCGCGGATGGATCGCGCCATACCAGTGATCGAAAGGCCGCTCGTGCCGGGATCGCCAGTGAAGCCGTGACCGGGCAGATCCGGCGCGACGATAGTGAAATGCTCCGCCAGCAACGGCAGCAGACCGCGCCATGAATGTGTGGATGCGCCGGTGCCGTGCAGCAGCAGCAGCACGGGGCCCTTGCCCGCGATTTGCACGTGGAAACGCAGTCCGTTAGCTGTCACAAAGCGGCTCGCACTGCGGTTGGGCCAATCCTTGCCATCGCGTTCGAAGTCGAGGCGGATAGTCATGACCGCCCTCCGGGTTCGCGGGCGCTGGTATGGACGCGCACGGCGTTGGACAGGATGGCAGCGTTGACAATGGGCAACGGCAGATAAATCGCCCCCATGCTTATGGCGATGCTGCGGGCCTTGGGTTCCGGGCGGGGTGAATTGTCGACCAGAATGGATTTGAAATTCTGCGACCTGAACACGATTGCCGCCTGCTCGGCCTCGGCCTGTGCCCGTTCGCGACCACCCATGCCGTCTCGCGCCACATTGGCACGGCCATCGGTGATGAAAACCAGCGTCGGGGTACGACCTTTGCGGCGAACTTCATCCGCCAGCCTTTCCGCGGCGACAAGAGCCGCTGCAAGGGGTGTGCCGCCGCCGCCCGGAAGGGCTGCGAGCGACTTTTTCGCGCGCGCCAGTGAGCGGGTAGCAGGGAGCAGAATGTCCGCGCTGGTTCCCCGGAAGGCTATCAGCGCCACTTCGTCACGCCGCACATAGCAATCCGCCAGAAGCATCTCGACAGCTCCCTTGGCTTCGCCCAGTCGGTCCATGGCGGTTGAGCCCGAGGCATCGACCACGAAAATCGTGGTGGACGCCTGCCGGTCCTTGAAGCGCTTGAGGCGGATGTCCTCGCGGCGGATCTGGATGCCCTCACGCCGCGCGTTCATGCGGCGGAGGTTTTGCCACGGTGCGGCGGTGCGCAAAGTATCGAGCAGATCGAGCCGTGCCTTGCTGCGTAGATCGCCGCGCCGACTGCCGATGGGGCGACCGCGCAGGCCTTTTTGTTTGCTGTCGCCGGATTTGCCGCTGTTGGCGCCGCGTGCGCCGCGCTGCGCATTCTGTTGCAGGATTTGCAGTAGACCGGGCGGAATGGCCGATGTGGCGGCATCAAGGATGACATCCTCCAGCGCCCTGATCTCGCCCTCGGAAGGCTGCTCCTGTGGCGGTGTTTCATCCTGTTGGTCGTCAGTGGGCGGGGGACTGTCGTCCGGCTGCTGATCCGATGCAGGCATCTGCAAGGCACGGGGTCCCAGTACCAGTCTTGCAGCGAGGACAACGTCTTCTTCCGCGATGATGCTGCGGCCCGCCAGTGCAGCTGCTGCGCGTGCCGTGCGCAGTGCCAGAACTGGGATACGCCCGGATGTGACGCCCAGGGCCGTCGCGGCACCGCAAATGGCCTCGATGACGCTGTCTGGAGCTGTGATGAAGGGCAGTCGCTGCCGCACTGCTGCAATCACCTCATCGGGGGTGTCGCACATATCGCGATGCGAGACGTCAGTGAGGTCGATGTGTATCGCCAGACGCTCCATCAATGCTGAAGGCGGTCGCTCGTCCGAAGCGATGCCTTCGTCCAGAGCCACGACACCAAATTGTGCTGGCAGACGGGTAGAGAATCCATCGCGTTCTGTGACAACCTCGCCAAGATCAAGGGCCGCAGTGATGGGGCCTGCGGTGGCGGCTCCCATACGCTCCGCCATGGCGACGATCAGCAAACCATTGTTGGCACGTGCCAGTGTGCCTTTCTGGGCAACAGGGCGACCCGTTGCCAGCGTCTGTTCGAGATCGAGCCCGCCCAGCAACTGCGATACGGAGATATCGGCAGGAACCTGAATAATTGGCGCAACCTGATCTGACGAGGGTTGCGCCATCAACTGCCGCAGCCGGGCCAGCCATGCCGTTCGCACCTCGCCTGCGGGAGACCGCATGGAAATACCGCCCAACCCAGCCGGATCGACAGCCAGCAGCGCAGCGGCGCTGCAGGCGTCGGTCCACAGGTCGGATGCTGGCCGCCGCTCTGTCACGGGGTCAGCACCTCAGTCATGGCGCGCTCGACGCGCACGCTGGAGCCTGTGTCATCCAGTGGATTGCGGCGCAGACGATGGCGCAGCGCGGCTGGCGCAATGGAGCGTATCTGGGTCATCTGGACATCGGATTTGCCCTCATAGGCAGCGACAGCGCGTGCGGCACGCAGCAACGTCATCTCACCTCTAAGGCCATCGGTTCCCAACGACACGCAAAGACCCGCAACAGCCTCGCGGATACCGTCGGATATGGTGACTACGGGCAACTTGCCCCGCGCAGCCACGATCTTCTTGCGGATTTTCATGTCTGCCGCGCTGTGAGCCGCAACGAAGGCCTCAGGATCGCGGTCAAAGGCCTCGCGGCGTTTTACGGCTTCCACCCGCAGGCTCACCTCCTTTGGCGTCACCACATCAACAGACAGACCGAAACGGTCAAGCAATTGCGGGCGTAGCTCGCCCTCTTCCGGGTTGCCGCTGCCGATCAGCACGAAACGGGCGGGATGGCGGATGCTGAGTCCTTCGCGCTCGATGACGTTCTCGCCCGAAGCCGCCACATCCAGCAGCAGATCAACCAGATGATCCTCCAGCAGGTTCACCTCGTCGATATAAAGAAAGCCCCGGTTGGCGCGGGCGAGCAGACCAGGTTCAAACGCCTTCTCGCTGTGGACCAGAGCCCGTTCGATATCGAGTGCACCCGCGACGCGGTCTTCGGTTGCGCCCAAAGGCAGATCGACGACGGGCGCTGGGGCTTCGCGCGTTTTCAGCGGTTTTGCCCCAAGGGCTAGCCGGTCCTTGCAGCCCTGACACAGGCTCGCCGTCTTGCCGGGATCGCAATTGTAGCTGCAGCCCTCAACCGTCCTGATCGGCGGCAAGAGATTGGCGAGCGCCCGCACGGCGGTGGATTTGCCGGTGCCACGGTCACCAAAGATCAGCACGCCGCCGATCGTGGGATCGATGGCGGCGATGATCAGTGCCCTTTTCATTTCCTCCTGGCCAACAATGGCCGAGAAGGGGAATGCGACTGCCATTATGGTCTTTCCCGAGCGTCAGAATGGTCCGTTGAGACGGACGATGGACCGGTTGAGAGTGGCGGCGATGCCAACCCAGATGAGATAGGGCGCAAAAAGCCAGGCGGCTGTTGTCGTGTATTGAGCCGCGAAGATGATGATGGCAAGGATCGAGAGCCAGAGCGCGATCACTTCCATAAAGGCAAGATCAGGTCTGCGGAGGGTGAAAAAGAGATAGTTCCACAGCACATTGAGCACGCCGTTGGCCAAGAGCAGCCCGATCAGGAGAAGGCGCGGCCCACCATCGGGTGTCGCGCGCCAGAGCATCACGATAGAAACAGCCGCCAATGTCAGAATCACGGTCCAGATCGGGCCGAATGCCCAATTGGGCGGTTTCCAGGGCGGAAACCTGAGTCCGTTGTACCAGGGGCCAATTTCGGTCATCCAGCCGCCCACCGCCGCCATGCCAATAACGCCAAAGGCAGCAGCAAGCGCGGGTAGCCAGCTTTCCATGAAACCATTCATCCGGGTCTCGCAACGCGGATGAGCCCGGCGAGGTCCTTGAAGAAAACACGGATATGGGCCAGCGGGTCGCGCCGCACCAGTTCCTTGTTCATGTAGGATTCCCATGTCAGCCGTTGGACATCGCGGTCCTTGCACAGGCTGACGAAATTCTCGCGCAGGCGATCATTACGGTACCATATCCACTGCAGGATGCCGAGGATCCACAGCACCTTGCCATGGCTCTTCATGAAGGCCTTGCGGGCAAGCTTCAGAGCGCGGGCATCGCCGGTTTTCAGGGCCAGATCGACGGCCTCCCCACCGCAGCGGGCGCTGGCCATGGCGTAATAGATGCCTTCACCCGATGCAGGTGCCACGCAGCCAGCAGCATCGCCCACGAGGATGATATCCTTGCCATTGTCCCAGCGCTTGAGAGGTTTCAGTGGAATTGGCGCGCCCTCCTTGCGGATGGTTTCGCAGCCCTCGAAGCCAAGATGTCCGCGGATGTCAGCTATGGCCTTGCGCAGCGGAAAGCCCTTGTTGGCACTGCCTGTGCCGATGCTGGTGACATCCCCGTGCGGGAAAACCCAGGAGTAGAAATCGGGCGAGAAGCGTCCGTCGTAATACACATCGCAGCGCTTTGGATCGAAACTCTTGGATGTGACCTGCGGCGAGCGGACGATCTCGTGATAGGCAAAGACATAGGGGATACGGTCGGCTCCCTTGATCGTGTGCTTGCCGACCTGCGACAGCGCGCCATCCGCGCCAATCACCATGCGGGCGCGGACAGATATCGACTTGGCGTCGCACCCCTCTTCCTTTGGCGTGTAATTGACAATTGCCGTACCATCACTGTCGCGGCTGATTGTATCGAAGCTGCCCTTGCGGCGCTGGCAACCCCATTCGGCAGCGCGCACGCGCAGGAATTCGTCGAAGACATCACGGTCCACCATGCCGACATAACCATTGCCTTCGACCGGCATATCCACATGCCTGTCGGATGGCGGGATCATGCGGGCAGAGGTGATGCGGGCGCAGATTAGGTGATCGGGGATCTCGAAATCCTTGATCAGGCGTGGCGGGATCGCGCCACCGCAGGGTTTGATGCGCCCCTCGCGGTCGAGAAGCATGACAGAGTGACCCTTGCGCGCAAGATCGGCGGCAACGGTCGCGCCAGCGGGGCCTCCGCCAACGACAACAACGTCGAAGGTCTCGATCGGCTGGTCAGTCATGGTCTGGTCAGTCATGGATTTATCTCCCTGCGGCCATTGAAAATACGTCGTCGTCGGACATCAAGTCTTTTGGTTTCTCCGGGCTCAGGCCACCGTCCAGTTGCGCCACGCGCAAGGCCAGATATGCCGAAACCAGGAACAAAACAGCTTCCGCGCCGAACACCAGCGCATAGGCCGGAAGCGGCGAGCCCAGCACATAGCGCGCGATATCCACAGCCACTGTTCCCGTGAACCCTCCGATACCGAACGCGACGGCCTGCGCCGCACCCCAGACACCCATGCGGGTACCTTCACGGCCCGTGCTGCCCGATGTCGCCAGTGTCATCATCGAACCGATAGCGGCTCCGGCATAGACGCCGTTGGAAACACCGAGAAAAAAGACATTCTCCGCCAAAGGCCATGATGGCCCAACAGTACCCGCAAATGTCAGGCCTGCCATGGCGATGGCGGAGGCGATGCAGCCGCCGATGGTCCAGGCCATTGGAGAGCCGAAACGACCCTTGCCGAGGATCGGGCAGGCCAGCGCCACCAGCACCATGCCTGCAAAAACGCCGCCGTGCTGGATGCCGGACAGTTTGGTTGAAGCCCCCAGCGTCATGGCAAATATCGCACCTGCGAAGGGTTCAAGGATCAGGTCCTGAGCGGAATACGCCAGCATCGAGACAAAGACGAAGATCGCGAAGATGCGCGCCTTGGGCTCGCCCCAGACTTCGGCCAGTGCAGCCTTGAACGGTGGCTTCGGCTTTGCGGCATCAGCTTCAGACATGGCCTGCGCGGCGTGGCCTTCCACGCCTGCAATGGCGACACAGGCCATGCAGAACGCAATGACCGAGACCGCAGAGGTTACAGCGATCAGCCTGAGATTCGAGAAAGGATCGAGGAACTTGCCAGCGGTGATCGCCGTGATCGCAAACCCCGCGATCATCATAAGCCAGACGATTGTGGCGGCGGATGCCTTGTGTTCCGTCCGAACCCGTTTGGCGAGCAGCACCAGAAGCGACGTTCCCGCCGCGCCTACGCCAATGCCGATCATGGTGAAAGCCAATATGCCGATCAGGAGCCCACCCCAGAACGAGACGCTCATCGCAGCGGTCGCCACAGCAGAGAGCGCTCCACCAACGGCCAGAATGGCCATTCCACCAATGATCCAGGGCGTGGAACGGCGACCGTTGTCGGTTCCGTAACCCCAGCGTGGCCGGAGAATCTGCAAGGCGTAATGCCACGCCACCAGCGCACCGGGGATCATGGCTGGCAGCGTCAGTTCCACCACCATCACCCTATTGATGGTGGATGTGGTGAGTACGACGATCGCGCCAAGCGCGGTCTGTACCAGACCGAGACGGACGATTCCCAGCCATCCCAGTGGTGCAATGCCGATGTCGGGCGAAGCCATGCGCATCATGCTCCTCACATCCCTTGCAGAGCGAAGGCGGAAACGAGCATTCCCAGCACATAGAGCGTGATGCCGGTAGCGTTGTACCATGGAGCGAGCTTCTTCGGATCCGTCAGCAAACGCGCCATCAGGAAGCCCTGCACCAGAAGCATGGCCGCGATGATCGCCGCATGCCATGGCCTGCTGTAGGAGATCAGCAATCCGATGACGATGACCTGCGGCAAGGCCATGATGAAGCAGGCAAACTTCGCTGCGCGGTCTTCGCCGAGTTGCACGGGCAAGGAGCGGATACCCATCACCCGGTCGCCCTCGATCGCCTTGAAATCATTGAGGACCATGATTCCATGGGCCCCCACGCTGTAGAGCACCGCAAACAGGATGATCGGTCCGCTTGGCATGCCGCCGACCATCACGGCAGCACCCGTGAACCACGGCAGGCCTTCATAGGCGAAGCCGACGGCCGCATTGCCATACCAGCCGTTCTGCTTGAGCCGCAAAGGCGGCGCGCTGTAGGCCCATGCCAGAATCAGACCGATCACTGCGGCCATGGTGATGACGGGGCCGAGAACCCACGCAACAGCCAGCGACAGGATCGTCCAGCTGATGGCGATATATAGGCCCCATTGTCCGGGAACCCGGCCCGAGGGGATGGGCCGGTTCGGTTCGTTGATTGCATCGACATGGCGGTCATACCAGTCATTGGCAGCCTGACTCGTGGCGCAGATCAGCGGACCGGCCAGCAGAACGCCCAGAAGCACCGTGGGCCAGCGGTCAGCGACCGAAAAACCTGACGAGACAATGCCGCAAGCGAACGCCCACATCGGCGGGAACCACGTGACTGGCTTCAGCAATTCGAGAACCGCAGAGGGGCTTGGTAATGTGCGCTCCGGGTAGGGTCTGGTCTCGGTGGACATGGGCCGAGCCTACGAAGCGGATTTTCGCACGTCAATTTGTCTTAACACCTATAAAGCGATGAAATGACAGGTGATCTTTACGTACTTCCCTCAACGCCCGGATATGCCGGGTCCGTCGCGTCGCCGCAGGATCACTTCGGATCATTGGGAATGACACGTATCCCCTCGCTACTTCAAATATGTAAGGTTCGGTTGTCGGCCTGTCTGTTGATCTGTCAGGCGGACCAGACAGTGAGCGCCCGGACCGGGAGGAAACGGCGCAATTCAAGGACTTAGTCCGGGAGATGTGTGTGACGGCAGTCAGTGTGGATCAGCCCAAGGGGCGCCCGCTTTACACCGAAGCCGAACGGCTGCGTCGCGACGCGTCGCGCTGGACCCTTGTTCAGGGCATTCTGGCTCCGGTGCAGTTCCTCGTTTTCATCATCAGTGCCTGCCTTGTCGTCCGCTATCTCATGACGGGATTGGGCTACGAGGCCGCAACGATATCCGTCATCATCAAGACCTTTGTGCTTTACACCATCATGATCACCGGGGCGATCTGGGAGCATGATGTCTACGGGCAGTATCTCTTTGCGCCCGCATTCTATTGGGAAGACATGGTCAGCATGCTCGTACTGGCGTTGCATACGGCCTATCTGGTGTCGCTGGTCTGGCCAGGCGTCACGGCTGAGCAGCAGATGGTCCTGGCGCTGGCGGCCTATGCCACCTACGTCGTCAATGCCACGCAGTTCGTCTACAAACTCCGGCAGGCGAGAATGCAGCGTCCCGCTCCTGCGATGCTTGCGCAGGTGCAGTCATGAATGCCATGACGCCCATTGCTGTCGAATCGGCCAAATCGGTTGGATGCCTGGATGCGCCTGTGCGCAAAGAGCGCGGCCAGCATGCGGTTTTCTGCGGCCTCACCGGCATCATCTGGATGCACCGCAAAATTCAGGATGCATTCTTCCTCGTGGTGGGATCGCGCACCTGCGCGCATCTCATCCAGTCCGCGGCCGGGGTGATGATTTTCGCCGAGCCGCGATTCGCCACCGCCATCATCGACGAGCGCGATCTCGCGGGCCTTGCCGATGTGCATGATGAGCTTGACCGTGTGGTGGCCAAGTTGCTGGCCCGTCGTCCCGACATCAAGCTGCTGTTCCTCGTAGGCTCCTGCCCTTCGGAGGTGATCAAGCTTGATCTCTCCAAGGCAGCTTCCCGGCTGGACAAGGAATTTTTCCCGAATGTGCGCGTGCTCAGCTATTCCGGCAGCGGCATCGAGACGACATTCACCCAGGGCGAGGATGCAGCCCTTGCGGCTCTGGTGCCTGCACTTCCGGCTGAAGCTGCGGATGCTCCGCCTGCCCTGATGATTATCGGTGCGCTGGCGGATGTGGTGGAAGACCAGTTCGTCCGCCTCTTCGCTGAAATGGGCATCACCAACGTCAAGGCGCTGCCGCCGCGCCGTTCGACCGAACTGCCCTTGATTGGGCCAAACACGCGGTATCTGCTGGCGCAACCCTTCCTGTCTGAAACCGCGCGGGTGCTTGAAAGCCGGGGTGCGACACGCATTGCGGCTCCTTTCCCGCTGGGTGCGCAGGGCACCACGGAATGGCTCCGGGCCGCAGCGGTGGAATTCGGCGTAGACTCTGCCACCTTTGACCGCGTGACAGCGGCCCCACTGGCACGTGCCACTCTTGCCGTTTCCCGACACCTGCCGACACTTGAAGGCAAACGGGTGATGTTCTTCCCGGATTCTCAGCTGGAAATCCCGCTGGCGCGGTTTCTTGCCAACGAACTGTCGATGAAGCTGGAAGAGGTCGCGACGCCCTATCTGCACCGGTCGCATCTCTCGGGTGATCTGGCGCTGCTGCCCGCAGGAACGCCGCTTTCAGAAGGTCCTGATGTAGACCTTCAACTCGACCGCTGCCGCGAATCGCGCCCCGATCTGGTGGTTTGTGGTCTTGGCCTCGCCAATCCGCTTGAGGCCGAGAATATCACGACAAAATGGTCCATCGAACTCGTTTTCACGCCGATCCAGGGTTACGATCAGGCGGGTGATCTGGCGGAGCTTTTCGCCCGGCCCTTCGGTCGTCAATCCCGGCTGGAGGTCTAGGCCATGCAGCTTACTTTGTGGACCTACGAAGGACCGCCCCATGTGGGTGCCATGCGCATCGCCACCGCGATGGAAGGCGTGCATTACGTGCTGCATGCTCCGCAGGGCGACACCTACGCCGATCTGCTGTTCACGATGATCGAGCGTCGCGGCAAGCGCACGCCGGTGACCTACACCACCTTTCAGGCGCGCGATCTGGGTGGTGATACGGCTGAGTTGTTCAAGAATGCCTGCCAGCAGGCCTTTGACCGCTTCAAGCCGGAAGCAATGCTGGTTGGTGCGTCCTGCACGGCGGAACTCATTCAAGATAATCCGGGCGGTCTTGCTGCGGCGCTGAAATTGCCTGTTCCTGTGATTGCGCTGGAGCTTCCAGCTTACCAGAAAAAAGAAAACTGGGGTGCAGCCGAAACTTTCTACAGCCTCGTCCGGGCGCTGACCGGCGCGCGCGCTCAAGGCTTCACACGCGCGACGCCTGCCGAAGAGGGTCGCCGTCCCCGCTGCAATATCCTCGGGCCGGCAGCGCTGGGTTTCCGCCACCGTGACGATATCGCCGAGGTGAAAACTCTTCTGGGTATGATCGGCGTCGATGTGCATGTCACGGCGCCCATGGGTGCGCGTCCAGCTGATATTACCCGCATGCCGGATGCTGATTTCAACATCTGCCTTTATCCCGAGACTGCCGAGACAGCCTCTAAATGGCTGGAGCGTACTTTCCGCCAGCCCGTGGTAAAAACCGTGCCCATCGGCGTGGGAGCCACGCGCGATTTCATTCGCGAAGTCGCCGTTCTGGCCGGTTTTGACCCAGACGCCACGCTCGCCCGCATCGAGGCGGAAATCGGCCCGCGTCTGCCGTGGTATTCCCGCTCTGTCGATTCGACCTATCTGACGGGCAAGCGCGTCTTCATCTTTGGCGATGCGACGCACGCCATCGCCGCAGCCCGCGTGGCGTCGAAAGAGCTTGGCTTCGAAGTCGTCGGTCTTGGGACCTACTCCCGCGAATTTGCCCGCGATGTCCGCGCCGCTGCCGCATTGTATGGCATCGAGGCGCTCGTTACGGATGATTATCTCGAGGTCGAGGAAGCCATCGCCGCTGCGCAGCCTGAACTGGTGCTTGGCACGCAGATGGAGCGCAACATCGCCAAGAAACTGGGCATCGCCTGCGCCGTGATCTCCGCGCCAGTGCATGTGCAGGATTTCCCGGCCCGCACCTCGCCCCAGATGGGTTTCGAGGGCGCAAATGTGATCTTCGATACCTGGGTCCATCCCTTGATGATGGGCCTTGAAGAGCATCTGCTGGGCATGTTCCGCGGCGACTTCGAGTTCCGGGACGATGTCGCGGCCTCGCATCTGGGACATGGCCATGGCGCGCCAAAGGCTGTTGCGACACCGGAAGTGGTTCCCGAGCCAATTATCGCATCCAAACCACTTCCTGCCGTGCTGGATCCTTCAATCCAGGATGCAGCGACCCATTCGATTTTCTGGACGCAGGACGCCGAGAAAGAGCTGAGGAAAATACCGTTTTTCGTGCGGGGCAAAGCCCGCCGGAACACGGAACGCTTTGCCGCTGAGAACGGCCGTACTCCTATCACCGTGGAAACACTCTATGATGCCAAAGCCCACTTCGGCCGCTGACATGACACCCGTGAAAGTCGTCATCGTCACGCTTGATACCCACCTTGCCAGCGCCTGTGACCGGGCGTGGGCCAAGCTGCGCGCTGAAATCCCCGGCCTTGAGCTGAAGCTGCATGCGTCATCGGAATTCGGCAGCGATGATGCGGCTCTGGCGCGCTGCATCGACGATATCCACACGGGCGACATCATTCTGTCGACGATGCTGTTCGTGGAAGAGCATATCAAGGCGGTTCTGCCTGCACTTCAGGCTCGTCGCGAAAGCTGCGATGCCATGGTGGCCTGCATGTCCGCGCCCGAGGTTGTGCGCCTCACGCGCATGGGCAAGCTGCGTATGGGCGAAAAGAGCGGCGGGGCGCTGTCGTTCCTCAAGCGCCTGCGCGGCAAGACGGACGAGAAGACTGGTGCGCCAAAGGGCTCTGGCGCTTCGCAAATGGCGATGCTGCGCCGTTTGCCGAAAATCCTGCGATTCATCCCCGGCACTGCCCAGGACCTCCGGGTCTATTTCCTGACGCTCCAGTACTGGCTCGCCGGTTCCGAAGGGAATATGGCCAATCTGGTGCGCATGCTGGTGGACAAGTTTGCCAGCGGCCCGCGCCAGATTTACCGGGGTCGCCTGAAGGTCGGCGATCCCATCGAGTATCCGGAAACGGGCGTTTATCATCCTCGTCTGCCTTCGCAGATTGCCGAGCAGGCATCTGCCTTGCCGCGACGCGCTGGACAAGCGTCTGGACGTGTCGGAATCCTCGTGCTGCGCTCCTACATCCTGGCGGGTAACACAGCGCATTACGATGGCGTCATCAAGTCATTCGAAGCCAAGGGACTTGAGGTCCTGCCCGTCTTCGCCAGCGGGCTTGATGCACGCCCGGCGATCGATGCGTTCTTCATGAAGGACGGCGTGTCCACTGTTGATGCCGTTGTGTCCCTCACCGGGTTCTCACTCGTCGGCGGCCCAGCCTATAACGACTCGAAGGCGGCGGAAGAGATTCTGGCCAAACTCGATGTTCCCTATCTGGCGGCCCAGCCCGTCGAGTTCCAGACGCTGGAACAATGGGGCGCGTCGGGCCGTGGTTTCCTGCCGGTTGAATCGACCATCATGGTGGCGATTCCCGAGCTTGATGGCGCGTCTGGCCCAATCGTGTTCGGCGGACGTTCGGATGGCGCTGGCGAGGCCTGCACAGGATGTCACAGGGCTTGCGTGTTCGAATCGAACACCGGCAACCGCGACATGCATTCCTGCAGCGAGCGCGCCGATATGCTGGCCGACCGGGTCGGGCGTCTGGTGTCGTTGCGCCGCCGGGCGCGGGAAGACCGCAAGATCGCCATCACGCTGTTTGCCTTCCCGCCCAACGCCGGAAGTCTTGGCACGGCGGCGTTTCTGGCCGTGTTCGAATCGCTCTTCAATGTGCTGAAAGGCTTGCGTCTCGCGGGCTACAAGGTTGATCTGCCGATGAATGTGGAGGCGCTGCGCTCGCGCATCATCGAAGGCAATGCCCAGCGCATGGGCTCGCTCGCCAATGTGCATGCACTTATTCCCGCTGCTGATCAGGTGCGCAGGCAGCGCTGGCTTGGCGAGATCGAGGCCCAGTGGGGTCCGGCTCCCGGTCGTCAGCAGTCGGATGGCCAGTCGATCCAGATTCTGGGCGAGAGCTTCGGCAATGTTTTCGTGGGCCTGCAGCCGGGCTTTGGCTACGAAGGCGACCCGATGCGCCTCCTGTTCGAGAAGGGCTTTGCACCGACTCATGCCTTCACGGCGTATTACCGCTATCTGCGCGAGGATTTCGGGGCCGATGCCGTGCTGCATTTCGGTACGCATGGCGCGCTGGAATTCATGCCGGGCAAGCAGGTGGGCCTCTCCGCTGAATGCTGGCCAGACCGCCTGATCGGCGATCTGCCGAATTTCTATCTCTACGCCGCCAACAACCCGTCCGAAGGCACATTGGCCAAGCGCCGGTCTGCTGCGACGCTTATCAGCTATCTGACACCGCCCGTGACCAATGCCGGGCTCTACAAGGGTCTTCTGGAATTGAAGGCCTCTCTGGATCGGTGGCGGCAGTTGACACCTGCCGAGAGCCTCCAGCAAGGACCTCTGGCCGAACTCATTCAGTCGCAGGCTTCTGCGGTCGATCTCGCTCTTGCCGAGCCTGTATGGGGTGATGCTGCGCAGGCCTTTATCCAGCAGCTCACGAACAAGGTGCTGGAACTGGAATACACATTGATACCGGTCGGCCTGCATGTGGTCGGCGAACCCAATTCGCCGGAAGAGCGCTGCGACATGCTACGTGCCATGGCGGAGGCCAGCCACGGTTTCACGCCGACCGAAAAGATGCTGGCCGCGATCCTCGCTGGCGCAACACCGGAAAAGGCTGCAGCTCTTTATGAGGGCATTGCCGACGAGCGCGTGCTGGCCGCCATGCGCGAACTGGCGGATTGCAATACCAAGCTGATGGAAGACCACGAGGTCGACGGTATCATCCGGGCGCTGGATGGCCGCTTCATCCGTCCAGCACCGGGCGGTGACCTGATCCGCACACCGGCCATTCTCCCCACCGGCCGCAATCTTCACGGCTTCGATCCGTTCCGCATCCCCTCGGCCTATGCGATGGCGGACGGCAAGGCGCAGGCAGACAAGGTCATCGCCAAGCATATGGCGGATGGCAATGTGTTCCCAGAATCCATCGCCATCGTTCTGTGGGGTACGGACAATCTGAAGTCCGAAGGTGGTCCCATCGGTCAGGCCCTGTCGCTCATGGGTGCCACGGCGCGGTTTGACGCTTACGGTCGGCTTGCCGGTGCTGACCTTATCCCGCTGACCGAGCTCGGTCGCCCGCGTGTTGACGTGGTCATGACGCTTTCTGGCATCTTCCGCGATTTGCTGCCGTTGCAGATCAAGCTGCTGGCGGAGGCGGCGTTCCTTGCGGCTAGCGCCGATGAGCCGCTGGAAATGAACTTCATCCGCAAGCATGCGCTGGCCTATCAGGCCGCTAAGGGCTGCGACCTCGAAACGGCATCGCTGCGCGTGTTCAGCAATGCAGACGGCGCTTACGGTGCCAACGTCAACCTGCTGATCGACAACGGTCGCTGGCAGAACGAGGATGAACTCGCCGAGACCTACACCAGCCGCAAATGCTTCGCTTTTGGCCGCAAGGGCGTGGCCGTCATGCAGGATGCGCTGCTCAAGAGTGTGCTGGGCGATGTGAAACTGGCCTATCAGAACCTCGAATCGGCTGAATTGGGCGTGACGACGGTCGATCAATACGTGGATACACTGGGTGGCATCAGCCGCGCCATTGCCCGCGAACGGGGCGATGCAGGTGTTCCGGTCTATATCGGCGACCAGACCAAGGGTGCCGGAACCGTGCGGACCCTGAACGAACAGGTGGCACTGGAGACGCGGACACGCGCTTTGAACCCGAAATGGTACGAAGGCATGCTCAAGCACGGCTATGAAGGCGTGCGGAACATCGAATTGCAGGTCACCAACACCATGGGCTGGTCGGCGACGACCGGTCAGGTTGATCCCTGGGTGTATCAGCAATTGACCCAACTATATGTCCTCGACCCAACCATGCGAGAAAGACTGGCGAGCCTGAATTCTACGGCGTCTGCAAGGCTTGCAAACCGCTTGATCGAAGCCAAAGAACGAAACTACTGGAACCCGGACCAGGCTACCCTCGACGCGCTGCGATTGGCGGGCGAGGAGCTTGAGGACCGGCTCGAGGGGGTAACCCCGGGGAGAGCGGCATGAGTACGGCAACCACACCTCTGGCGATCCGGGCGCCTGTGCCCAAACGAGGCGACGGCGACGGTTCGTTGCAGGTCCATCTTGATCCGACGGTCAATATGGGTACGGCGAAGGTTTTTGCGGTCTATGGCAAGGGCGGCATTGGCAAGAGCACGACATCGTCCAATCTTTCCGTCGCATTCTCGAAGCTGGGCAAGCGCGTGCTGCAGATCGGCTGCGATCCCAAGCATGATTCCACCTTCACGCTGACCAAGAGCCTGATCCCCACCGTCATCGACGTGCTGGAGACTGTGAATTTCCACTCCGAGGAGTTGCGCCGCGAGGACTTCGTCTTCGAAGGCTACAATGGTGTGATGTGCGTGGAGGCCGGTGGCCCTCCTGCCGGCACGGGCTGTGGCGGTTATGTCGTGGGACAGACCGTGAAGCTGCTCAAGGAGCATCATCTGCTGGAAGACACCGATGTGGTGATCTTCGATGTGCTGGGCGATGTGGTTTGTGGCGGTTTTGCAGCACCGCTCCAGCATGCCGAACGCGCCGTAATCGTGGCGGCGAACGACTTTGATTCCATCTTTGCCATGAACCGCATCGTCGCGGCCATCAAGGCGAAGTCGAAGAACTATGATGTCCGGATTGCGGGCGTCATTGCCAACCGCTCGAAGGATACCGACCAGATCGACAAGTTCAACCGGGTGTCGGGCACCAGGACACTGGCGCAGTTTCCTGATCTCGATGTGATCCGCCGCAGCCGCCTCAAGAAATCAACGCTGTTCGAAATGGAAGAATCACCGGAAGTCCTGGCGGTCCAGAAGGAGTATCTCCGGCTTGCAGCGCTGTTGTGGACCGGTGGCGATCCTTGCGATGCGCATCCGATGAAGGACCGCGATATCTTCGACCTGCTGGGATTTGACTGATGGCAGACGTAAGCTACCAGCAGCGCCGCGGCGAGCTTGAGACATACTTCGACCGTACCGCGGTCGATGCATGGGCCAAGCTGACCACGACGGCTCCGGTCAGTGGTGTGCGGGCACGCGTTCGTGCCGGTCGCGACGAGATGCGGACAAAACTGCTGTCGTGGCTACCCGAGACACTGACCGGCGCGCGGCTGCTGGATGCAGGGTGCGGTACGGGCGCACTCTCGGTCGAAGCCGCCAGGCGTGGTGCGACTGTCACCGCCATCGATCTTTCAGCCAATCTCGTGCAGCTCGCGGATGAGCGCTCACCCAAGGACCTCGCGGGCGGCAGCATCAGCTTCAAGGTCGGCGACATGCTTGACCCTGCCATGGGCCGCTTCGAGCACGTGGTATCCATGGATTCGCTGATCCATTATCCCGCTGCGGATATCGTGCGGTCGCTGGCATCGCTGGCATCACGCACCGAAAAATCCATCGTGTTCACCTTCGCGCCCAGCACGCCATTGCTCGAAGCCATGAAAATGGCGGGGAAACTGTTCCCCCGGAGTGACCGGTCTCCCGCCATCGAGCCCGTGGCGGAAAAAGAGCTGCGGCGGCGGATTGCCGGATCGCCCGAGTTGTCCGGATGGATCATCGGGCGTAGCTACCGGGTAAAAAAGCCGTTCTACATCAGCCAGGCCATGGAGCTCGTGCGCAGATGAACGGCGTGCAGCGGTACATCATCAACACCATCCGGGGCGCGGGCAGCAACTTTCTGCCCTTCGCCGATGTGGTGTCCGAAGATCTGCCGCTGGGCCGGTTGCTGCGTCTCTCGCTGTTCCAGATCGCGGGCGGCATGGCGATGGTGCTTCTCGTGGGGACACTGAACCGCGTGATGATTGTCGAGCTGACAGTGTCGGCATCGCTGGTCGCGGTTCTGGTAGCTTTGCCCGTGCTTTCGGCACCGTTCCGGACGCTGATCGGGTTCAAGTCGGACCATCACAAATCAGCGCTGGGCTGGCGGCGCGTCCCCTATATCTGGGTCGGCAGCCTGATGATGTTCGGAGGCTTTGCCTTCATGCCGTTCGCACTGCTGCTGCTTTCGGGCGATGGTGATGGCGTCAATGGTGTCCTGTACGGGCATATCGGGGCGACACTTGCGTTCATTCTCGTTGGTGGCGGCGTTCATATCACGCAGACCGCCGGTCTTGCGCTTGCCACGGATTTGTCGAAGGTGGAATCGCATCCACGCGTCGTGGCACTGATGTACATGATGCAACTCGTCGGCATGGTCGCGAGCGGCTTGTTTTTTGGTTATCTGTTGCAGGATTTCACGGCGGTGAAGCTCATTCAGGTTGTGCAAGGTGTGGCCGTTATTACGGCCGGGCTGCATCTGATCGCATTGTGGAAGCAGGAAGCGCGCAACCCTTCGCGTACGACGGGCGAGAGCAAGACAGAAGAATTCAGCGTGGTCTGGCGGCGATTCTCGCAGGAAAGCGGCGCGCGGCGGTTCCTGATCGCGGTCGGGCTTGGCTCGGCAGCCTTCAGCATGCAAGATGTCATCCTCGAACCCTATGGTGCCAAGGTTCTCAAGCAATCCGTGGCGCAAACCACCATGCTCACCGCGATCATGGCGGCGGGTTCCATGCTGGCTTTTGTGCTGGGCGCCCGTGCGCTGATGAAGGGCGCTGATCCTGCCCGGCTGGCGGCACGCGGATTGCTGATCGGCATAGTCGCTTTCACAACAGTGATCATGGCGGCTCCGCTGCAATCCGCCATGGTTTTCCGCATCGGTACATTCGGCATCGGTCTTGGTGCCGGTTTCTTTGCCATCAGCACGCTCACGGCCGCGATGTCCTTCGGCAAGGAAGTCGGCGCTGGCCTGGCGCTGGGTGCCTGGGGTGCCGTGCAGGCGACGTCTGCTGGTCTTGCGATGGGTTTTGGCGGTGTGTTGCGTGATCTGGTTGCCACCATCGCGGCTACCGGTAAGCTTGGTCCAGCCTTCAAGAGCGTCGAGGCCAGCTATGCGGTTGTCTACCACTTCGAAATTCTGCTGCTTTTCATTGCTCTCGCGGCGGTCGGCCCTCTCGTAGGGGTGATCGGCGCGAAGCAGGACGAGACTTCATCCCCGTTCGGGTTACCCGCCTTCCCGAACTGAACCACCACGGAGGATATCATGGGCGCGAATATCGATCTGGCGCTGGTCAGCGTCTATCTCTTCATTGGCTTCTTCGTGATGCTGGTGTTCTGGCTCCATCGGGAAAGCAAGCTGGAGGGTTATCCGCTTGTGCCGGACATCGGCGAGAGCCGGGGCCGGACAATCGGTTTTCCCGAACCCGGACCATCAAAAACCTTCAAGCTCGCCCACGGTGAGAGTGTGACTGTCAAGGGCGGCAGGCCCGACACCCGTGAATTGGCGCTGAAGCCAATGGCCCGTCATCCCGGCACCGCCTATATCCCGACCGGTCATCCCATGGCAGATGGTGTTGGCCCAGCATCCTATGCCGAACGCGCCGACAGGCCGGATCTGATGGAAGACGGCAGCGTGCGGATCAAGCCGCTGCGTCTGGCGCCCGCCTTCCATGTAGCCAAGGACGACCCCAGCCCGATTGGCATGAAGGTCATCGCAGGCAACAACAAGGTTGCGGGCAAGGTGGTAGAGTTGTGGATCGACCGCGCCGAGTATCTCATGCGCTATATGGAGGTCGAGGTTCCGCTCGAGAAAGGCACCCGTCGCGTCCTGTTGCCGACGAATTTTGCGGTGATTGATGGTGCCCGGAAGACGGTCACTGTGCGCTCGATCTTCGCCGAACATTTCCCGACCGTACCTGGCACAAAGAGCATGGATCAGGTGACATTGCTCGAGGAAGACAAGATCATGGGTTATTACGGTGGCGGCATGCTGTATGCCTCGCCGTCGCGCGCGGAGCCACTGCTGTGAGCAAAGGCGGCTACATCAACATTCCAAGCGACGACTACGAGGTCGAATCCTCGCCAGGCATCCCCTCTCCTTTGCCAAAAGGTGAGCAGGTGCTGTGGCAGGGCTCCCCAGAGTGGCTGTCGCTTGCCATCCGTGGTTTTCACATTCGCAAGATTGCCGTCTATTTCGCAGTCCTGATGCTGTGGCGGCTGATCTCGTCGCGCTCGGATGGTGCATCGTTTGCTGGAGCCGCCGGTTATGCTCTCATGCTTGTTCCGGTGGCGCTCGCCGCCATCGCCATTCTCG
>JANPDL010000019.1:0-89099 GCA_031431475.1 Hyphomicrobiales bacterium | reverse complement strand
CGTCGCGCACATCGCCGCTCCAGCCCTTCTCGAACTCGTCGGCCAGCATGTCGAGCCGTCCGGCGATTTTCGCCGCCATCGCAGCACCTTCTGCGCTGTCGGGAACCTCCGGCAGCAGGGCGCCGACAACCGCCGCTTGCTCCACCGCCGCGCGGTCATAGCGTGAATGCAGCCCGTTGAGCACGCTGCGCACCAGCCGCGCCTCGTCGATCAGCCCGCGCAAATCAGGCCCGGCCCGGTCGCCGATGGCGGCGCGCAGCACCGACCCTTCCAGCCCGCCATCGATGAGATAATCCTCATAGGCCCGCTCGTCCTTCAGGTAGACCTCGGTCTTGCCCTTGGCCGCTTTGTAGAGCGGCGGCTGGGCGATGTAGATGTAGCCGCGCTCGATCAATTCCGGCATCTGGCGGAAGAAGAACGTCAGCAGCAGCGTGCGGATGTGCGAGCCGTCCACGTCAGCGTCCGTCATGATGATGATCTTGTGATAGCGCGCCTTGTCCGCGTTGAACTCCTCGCGCCCGATGCTGGTGCCCAGAGCCGTGATCAGCGTGCCGATTTCCTGCGAGGACAGCATCTTGTCGAAGCGCGCACGCTCCACGTTCAGGATCTTGCCGCGCAGGGGCAGGATAGCCTGGAACTCGCGGTTGCGGCCCTGTTTGGCGGAGCCACCAGCCGAATCTCCCTCGACCAGAAACAGTTCGGATTTCGCCGGATCACGCTCCTGACAATCCGCCAGCTTGCCCGGCAGCGAGGCGATGTCGAGTACGCCCTTACGGCGGGTCAGTTCGCGCGCCTTGCGGGCGGCTTCGCGGGCCGCAGCGGCATCCACCACCTTGCCGATGATCAGCTTTGCTTCCGCCGGATGCTCCTCAAACCATGTGGCGAGACGCTCGTTCAGCATGCTCTCGACCACAGGACGCACTTCGGATGAGACGAGCTTGTCCTTGGTTTGCGACGAGAACTTCGGGTCCGGCACCTTGACCGAGACGATGGCCGTGAGACCTTCGCGGCAATCATCGCCGGTCAGTTCCACCTTCTCCCTCTTGGCGATACCCGAGCTTTCGGCATAGCCGTTGACCTGTCGCGTCAGCGCGCCGCGAAAACCGGCCAGATGCGTGCCGCCGTCGCGCTGCGGGATGTTGTTGGTGAAGCACAGCACATTCTCGTGGTAGCTATCGTTCCACCACAGCGCCACTTCGATGCCGATGCCGCTGTCGCCGCCCTCCTCCTGCGTGCGCATGACCATGATCGGTGCCTTGAGCAGCGGCTGTTTGGTCCTGTCGAGATAACGCACGAAGGCTTCCAGCCCGCCTTCGTAGAAAAGCTCCTCCACGACATTCGCGCCGTGACGGCGATCCGTCAGCACGATCCGCACGCCGGAGTTGAGGAAGGCGAGTTCACGCAGCCGATGCTCCAGCGTCTTGAAATCGAACTCGACGTTGGTGAATGTGTCGGTGGAGGGCAGGAACGTCACCTCCGTGCCGCGCTTGCCGTTGGACGGTGCCATGATCTTGAGGGGTGCCACCGGCACACCATGGCGGAATTCCATGGAATGCTCGTTGCCGAACTGCCAGACCGTGAGCTTGAGATACGACGACAGCGCGTTGACAACCGACACACCCACGCCGTGCAAACCGCCCGACACCTTGTAGGAATTCTGGTCGAACTTGCCGCCCGCATGCAGCTCGGTCATCACGATTTCGGCGGCCGAGCGCTTGGGCTCATGCTCGTCATCGTTCTTTACAGCCGTGGGAATGCCGCGGCCATTGTCCGTGACCGTGATCGAGGCATCCTCGTTCATCGTGACCGTGACAACCGTGGCATGACCCGCGAGAGCCTCGTCGATGGCGTTATCAACAACCTCGTACACCATGTGGTGCAGGCCGGATCCATCGTCGGTGTCGCCGATATACATGCCGGGGCGCTTGCGCACGGCATCAAGCCCCTTGAGGATCTTGATCGAATCCGCGCCATACTCCGCGTCCGCGCCATTTTCAGGAGCGATTTCAGGTGTTTCGGCCATGATGGAAAAAAGCTTTCAGCTGATTGATTCGTCAGCGAAAACCTTAGACGGGCATGGCCTAAAAAGCACGTTTTTAGTGATTCGCCTTAGTCACACACACGCTCGCGGCGATAGGTGTAGGCATAATCATCCAGCCACACCCTGCGACGCACCACATGGCAGGTCGGCACATACACCGGCTCCGGCTCCACGTAGACCGGTGCAGGCGGGTAATAGGCGCGGGGTTGTGAATTGATTATCGCACCAGCGGCGAGGCCACCCAGCAAACCACCGACAACACCGCCAGCGATGGCATCGCCCGTGTTGTTGCGGCGGGGATACCACTGGGCTTCGGCTGAAGCGAACGGCAGAGCAGAAAGCAGCGTGGCAGCCGAAAGCGCCAGGGCCGTCTTGCGAAAGGCATTTGCGGTCATTTTTACGTCTCCACGTTACGCAACCGGAAACCATAAAATCGCAGGTGGATGTTAAGGTTCAGGTAAGAAACGTGGTTAATCCGGGGATTGTGCGTGTCTCGAGGCTCCGCTTCGCTCTACACCCCGACATGGGGAGGTTTGTGCACTGAGCTCCTCATGTCGAGGTGCTCGCCTCTTGGCGAGCCTCGAGACACGCACAATCCTGATGCAGTCTACCCTCGTACGGCCTTCTCCAGCCGCTCCAGCGCGCTATCAATCGTCGCATCCTTCTTCGCAAAGCAGAATCGCACGACATTCGTCACCGGCTTCTCTGCATAAAACGCACTCACCGGAATGGTCGCCACGCCATGCTCTGTCACGAAATGCTTCGAGAATGTCACATCGTCACTCATGCCGGTCGGCGTGATGTCGATATTGAGGAAATAGGTTCCGGCAGCGGGCAACACATCGAAACCCAGCGTCGTCAGGCCATCCGCCAGCCGGTCGCGGCTGCGCTGGAAATCCGCCCGCATCCCGGTGAAATAGCTGTCATCCTTCATCAGCCCGTGCGCCACTGCTGTCTGCAGGTTCGGTGGTGTGGTGAAGGTGATGTACTGATGCGCCTTGGCCAGCACCTTCATCAGGGCGGGCGCAGCACAGACAAAACCCACTTTCCAGCCCGTCAGCGAGAATATCTTGCCCGCCGAGCCCACCTTCACCGTGCGCTCGCGCATGCCAGGCAGCGCGGCCAGCGGGATATGCGTGAGGCCATCAAAGATCACATGCTCCCAGACCTCGTCGCATAGCGCGATGGCATCATGGGACATGCAGAAATGGGCGAGCATGGAGAGGTCTTCCACGGGGCAAACGGTCGCCACCGGGTTCAGCGGATTGTTGAACAGCACGACTTTCGTCCTGGGCGAAAAAGCCTGTGCCAGATCATCCGCCGTGAAGCGGAAATGCGGCGGCTTGAGTGTCACGAATTTTGGCACGCCACCCGCGCGAAGGACGAGGGGAAGATAGGCGTCATACATTGGCTGGAACAGCACGACCTCATCGCCCGGCTTGATCAGCGCCAGCAACGCGCCCGCCAGTGCCTCCGTCGCGCCCGATGTCACCATGATCTCGTTGTCGGGATCATACGTGATGCCATGGAACCGCTGGTAGTGGTGAGACACGGCTTGCCGCAGTTCGGGCAGGCCCATCATCGGCGGATACTGGTTCCAGCCCTCGATAACGGCCTCCGCCGCCTTCTGCCGCACATCCAGCGGCCCTGGATCATCCGGAAAGCCCTGGCCCAGATTGATGGCCTTATGCTGGATCGCGAGGCGGGACATCACCTCGAATACGGAGGTCTGAGTATCGGCGAAGATGGGGTTCATGGGGCGGGACACAGCAGGGATTGATAGGGATCTGCGATATCGCAGATCAAGAGCTGGAGGGCAATTGATGCCGATGTTTCTATCGTGTTTCAGCTTCCGAAGCTGGCAGCATTCTCCTGAAACAATCGCTGCTTATCTCTCATTCTCATGTTCATCCAATATGGAACCAGACCGATGCTGCTACGCTTGGCTCTACCGATCATCACAGTCCTTTGCACGGCGCTTCCCGCCGCAGCAGAGACGCTTCCCCGCACCATGCTTGGAACATGGGCAGCTGATGCTGCCGCCTGCGAGAGGGATGAGAGCGACTCCCGCGTGAAAGTCGAAGCACGGTGGATTGAATTCTTTGCCAGCGGTTACACCATCAGGACCTGGAGCAGACGCAGCGAAGTCTTGACCGGGCGAGGACGCAAAGCGGAGGAAGGCGAGGCCGGGTCATCGAGAGGATTTGTCACCTTGCAGCTTTTGCCGGACGCCAAGCTCCGGATCAGTCGCGATGGTTACGACTCGGACGTCTATGTGAAATGCCCGCGCAATCGGGGCGTTCGGTGAAGCTTACCTCACCGTGCGTGCGGCTTCAGACCGAACGAGGCAGCGCCCCCCTCGAATTTCAGCCTCACGCCCTCATCCGTCAGCTTCGTACCATCAAACTTCAGCACCTGCACCTCCTCCTCCACCATGTTACCCACGAGGATCGTCTTGCTGTCGGAGGAGAAAGCCGCGCCCTGTGACCAGCGACCAATAGGGGCTTCGTCTACCTTGGTCAGTTTGCCGCCCGAGGCCTTGAACACCACGATCCGCCCGCGCGACGCAACGAAGGGCGAGTTGGCGGCTTTGTTCGAGCCGCTCATCACCACGGCGGCGGCGTATTGGCCATCCGGTGACATGGTCATGCCTTCCGGCGTCTGGCCCACAGTGATGGTGTCGGTCACGCGCGGCGGAACGAGGCTCAGATCGATAACGCTGATCGTATCGGCATCCCCTGCGCCGATGCCGATATTGGCCACCACTGCCATCCGACCATCGCGTGCAATATCAATACCATAGGGACGTAAGCCCGCGTTGATATCCCGGTTTGCAAGGCTGACTGTAGTGCCATCAATCGCCAGCACAGTGATCTTGTTGTCGCCATCGCGGCTTACCAACGCGCGCTTGCCGTCCGGTGTGATCACGACGCCGCTGGGGCCACTGGTTTCAGGACCGATCTTGAGCGTCGAGACCGGAGCTACAGTCTTTCCAGCAATAGAGAACACCGAAACCGAGCCATCGTTGCGGTTGGCAACCAGCGCCAGCGTGCCTGCGGCATTGATCGCGACACCGGCGGGAGCCAGCCCTGCTTCCAGCGTCACCAGCGCGCGGGGCGGGGATACGGTCAAGTCGATCACAGTGACCCGATTATCGGGCGTCTGCTTGTTGCGGTCGCCCGGATCAAGCTTCATGTTCGCGGTGATCAATGCAAGGGAGCCATCGGGTGTAATCGCGCCGCTGCTCGGCGGCCCCACCACACTGACCGGCACATTCTCGATGATCGCCACAACTTTTGGAGGGCTGGCCGCCAGATCGATGACAGCAACGGCGTCTGGTTTGGCTCCTGGTACGGTTGTCGTCACACCATCCACAAGCTTCACCTTGCGATCAAGCATGACCAGCACCGTATCGGCATATGCCGCTCCGCACAGCAGCGTTGCAGCCAGACAGCCCACGACACCAGACAGCCGACGATTGATTGCAATAGACATAATGAGACCTCCCGAGATTATTTTTATGATGGTACATGCCCAAGATGGTTTGTTCCATCAAGTTTGTTTGAGGACGGAGATCAATCCTGCTCATATCCATAACCGCCCTTGATCACTTCCATCTCCACACCCGTCTCGCCTAGCGGGGCGGGCTTGTGCTAACAAACAATCCAATTTCGCCATCACAGGACAGTTCGATGTTAACGCTCAAAGACCCAACGCTTCTCAAGTCGCAGTGCTATGTCAACGGCAGCTGGATTGGGACCGGCAAGAACGTCGTCGACAATCCGGCAACGGGTGAGGTTCTGGCCAGGGTTCCGTCACTCGAAGCGGCTGATGCCACGGCAGCGGTTGAGGCAGCGGATGCCGCCTTCAAGCCATGGTCAAAGAAGCTCGCCAAGGAACGCTCGGCCATCATGCGCAAGTGGTTCGACCTGATCATGGCGAACCAGGAAGACATCGCCCAGATTATGACAGCCGAACAGGGCAAGCCGCTGGCGGAAAGCCGTGGCGAAGTGGCCTATGCAGCATCGTTCATCGAGTTCTATGCGGAGGAAGCCAAGCGCATCTACGGCGAGACGATCCCCTCACCGTTCCCGAACTCGCGCATCATCATCCAGAAGCAGCCCATCGGCGTCTGCGCCGCGATTACACCGTGGAATTTCCCCGCAGCGATGATTACGCGCAAATGCGCGCCGGGTCTGGCCGCGGGCTGCACTTTCGTGGTCAAACCTGCGCCTGACACGCCACTGACCGCCCTGGCACTGGCAGAACTTGCCCATCGAGCAGGCCTGCCCGCCGGAGTTCTCAACATCATCACGGGTGACGCCGCTGCTATAGGCGGTGTCATGACATCGCATCCAGCAGTCAAATTTATCGGCTTCACCGGATCGACACCGGTCGGCAAGCTGCTGATGAAGCAAGCGGCGGAAACAGTAAAGCGGGTGGGCCTGGAACTCGGCGGCAACGCGCCTTTCATCGTCTTTGACGATGCCGATCTGGATGCCGCAGTGCAGGGTGCTATCATCGCGAAATATCGCAACATGGGCCAGACCTGTGTCTGCACAAACCGCCTTTATGTACAAGCCGGTATCCACGACCGCTTCATCGAAAAGTTCGCGGCTGAAGTGATCAAGCTCAAGGTCGGCAACGGCACGGAAGTCGGCGTGATGCAGGGGCCGCTGATCAACGGCAAGGCCATCGAAAAGGTTGAGCGCCACGTGGCAGACGCGGTTGCGAACGGTGCGAAAATCGTAGTCGGTGGCAAACGTCACGCATTGGGCCGCACATTCTATGAGCCGACCATTCTGGCGGGCGTCACTACCAAAATGCTCGTGACGCGCGAGGAGACATTCGGACCTGTCGCCTCGGTCTACAAGTTCACGGATGAGGCCGAAGTGGTCGAGATGGCCAATGCCACGCAATACGGCCTCGCCAGCTACTTCTACACGAAGGATCTTGGCCGGGCTTTCAGGGTCGCGGAAGCGCTGGAATATGGCATGGTAGGCATTAACTCGGCCATTCTGGGCACGGAGGTCGCACCCTTCGGCGGAGTCAAGGAATCTGGCCTCGGACGTGAGGGCGGCAAGCACGGCATGGATGAGTTCGTCGAGCAGAAATACATGCTGGTTGGTGGGCTCGGCTGACAGATTTCATTCTATGAAAAACAAAAGGCCCGGTCAGAAGACCGGGCCTTTTGTTTGGAATGAAGCGAGTATCACTCGGCGTTTTCGGTCGGGCGGACAGGGCGCTGAACGAAACCTGGCATCTGGTTCACAGGCGCTGTTCCCGCTACAGAACGGGCAAAACCGACGCGATCAGCAGGGTCGCGGCCCATGCGCTCGGAAGGATCGCGACCGATCTTTGACTGCAACGAAACCAGATCAATGAATTCATCGGCCTGACGGCGCAACTCATCCGCGACCATCGGTGGTTGAGTGGTTACCGTCGAGACGACCGACACACGCACACCCCGACGCTGCACGGCTTCAACGACCGAGCGGAAATCGCCATCGCCCGAAAACAACACCATGTGATCAACGTGAGGGGCGAGCTCCATGACATCGACAGCAAGCTCGATATCCATGTTGCCCTTGATCTTGCGACGGCCTGCCGCGTCCGTGAACTCGCGTGCAGGTTTGGTGACAACGGTGTAACCATTGTAATCCAGCCAATCAACGAGTGGCCTAATCGAAGAATATTCCTGATCTTCAACAAGAGCAGTATAGTAGAAAGCCCTAGTTAGCGATCCACGTGACTGAAATTCCTTCAGTAACTTGCGATAATCGATATCAAAACCTAAGGATTTAGACGTGGCATATAAATTAGCGCCATCAATGAAAATTGCAATTTTATCACGGGAACTCATGAAATCTCCATTTTAAGAAACTTGTCTTGCGAATTTACACAAAAATCTGAATACTCGAAGTCTGTTTAACGCATTTTTGCACGGGCCGTCAAGAATGCGAAGACGCGCATGTAAAAATAATACGTAAAAATACGATAGTTCCGAATGAAGCAGGTGGATCGCGGTTCCATCTTGCATTTCGCGTGGCGGTGGTTTAGCGCCTTACCTGATTCACGAACATTTCGTTCATAAAAAGGAGCCGCCCCATGGCGCGCGTCACCGTTGAAGATTGCATCGACAAAGTCGACAATCGGTTTGAGCTGGTCCTGCTCGCAGCCCATCGCGCTCGCATCATCGCGTCGGGCGCACCTCTGACCATCGACCGCGATCGGGACAAGAACCCTGTTGTAGCCTTGCGCGAAATTGCTGATGCCACAATCCAGCCTGAGGATTTGAAGGAAGAGTTCATTCATTCGCTCCAGAAGCAGGTGGAAGTAGATGAGCCAGAAGCCGAAACAGTTCCGATGATTGCCTCCTCGCAAAACAGGACGCAGATCAATTCTGTCGATGACAGCAGTGTTTCGTTCGATCGCATGTCGGAGGACGAATTATTGCGTGGCCTTGACGGTCTTGTCGCCCCGCCGCCTCAGTCGAACAACTCGGATGATGATGGCGAGGAATAAACGCTTCTCTGGTATTCCGAAGCATTTTGATTAAAGCGGTGGCGACACCGCTTTTTTCATGCGCCGAGCCGTATGCGTGCTGAAAGCCAAACAAAAAGGGCCGGAAAACCGGCCCTTTTCAAAATATCCTTGTCCTGTATTCAGCGAACCACGACCACCTGGGTGCCGACCCGGACGCGGGTGTAGAGATCGATCACGTCATCATTCAGCATGCGGATGCAGCCGGATGAAACGGCCTGACCGATGGTCTCGGGCTCGTTGGAGCCGTGAATGCGATACAGCGACGATCCAAGATACAATGCACGCGCACCCATCGGATTCTCGGGACCACCAGGCATGAAGCGCGGCAGATCAGGGCGACGCTTGATCATCTGGGCTGGCGGCGTCCACGACGGCCACTCCTGCTTGCGTGTCACTGATTTCGAACCGCCCCATTCAAAACCTGGGCGGCCAACGCCGACACCATACTTAAGAGCCTTGCCACCATCCATGACGAGGTAGAGGCGACGCTCTTTTGCGTTGACGACGATCGTACCCGGACGATGCGGGCCGATATAGTTCACAGTTTCCCGCGGGATCGGCGTAGCAGCAGCACGACCACTTGAATTCGACGGTGTCACATCGACAGAGCGGCCCGTCAGAGGGTCGAGCACGGTCTGTGCCGCAAAGGACACGCTGGCAGAACCAGCAATAACGATTGCGGCAAGTAAAACCGTATGGCGCATGGACAAGGACCTTTGAGAAGATTGAATCACAGCATTGGTGTCAGGGTTTTCCTTAAAACTCCTTAACCCTGATTTGGCAAGGAGTCCTCGCGATCACGCAGGCGTGAGCAGGCTATTTGGAAGGCCAACCGTGTTCCCGCTGCAACAGTTTGAAACTGTGAAAAGCAGATTTTGCCACCATTCCTTGACATGACCATCTTTGCAGGCGAGAGGAGCGCACGGAATACCTCTGGAAACAGGGCGCGTAGCTCAGCGGGAGAGCATTCGCTTCACACGCGAAGGGTCACAGGTTCAATCCCTGTCGCGCCCACCATTTCGGGGCAGCAGGCGATACGGCAAACCCATCGACGTTAACCTACCTTAACGATTCTTGACGCTCCCCCTCCCCTGTTTGTCTTGACTCTGTCATAGAGCGCATCCATATGCCTCGCACCTTGTTAGCACTCACAATCGATGAGTGCCAAAAGGTACTATTCTCCAGTTCCGGGCATGGGGCCCGGCCAGAGCAATACGAGGAACCGCATGAAGTTTCGTCCTCTGCATGACCGCGTCGTCGTCCGTCGTCTCGAAAGCGATGAAAAGACGAAGGGTGGCATCATCATTCCCGACACCGCCAAGGAGAAGCCCCAGGAGGGCATCATTGAGGCTGTTGGTCCCGGCGGCCGCGATGAAGCCGGCAAGCTGATCCCGATCGACCTGAAGAAGGGCGATACCGTCCTGTTCGGCAAGTGGTCCGGCACCGAAGTCAAGATTGATGGCAAGGACCTTCTGATCATGAAGGAATCCGACATCATGGGCGTGATCGTCAAGTAATTCACTTCGTCGACCCACCCATCCCGCAATTTCAAGTACACACGGCAAATTCTAGCCGACATGGAAGGACAGTCCAATGGCTGCCAAAGAAGTACGTTTCGGAAGCGATGCGCGCAACAAGATGTTACGCGGTGTCGATATTCTCGCTGATGCCGTCAAGATTACACTCGGTCCCAAGGGCCGCAACGTCGTGATCGAGAAGTCGTTCGGTTCGCCCCGCATCACCAAGGATGGCGTCACCGTCGCCAAGGAGATCGAGCTCGCTGACAAGTTCGAGAACATGGGCGCGCAGATGGTGCGCGAAGTGGCTTCGCGCCAGAATGACCATGCTGGTGATGGCACGACAACTGCCACCGTTCTCGCCCAGTCCATCGTCCGTGAAGGTGCCAAGGCTGTTGCCGCCGGCATGAACCCGATGGATCTGAAGCGCGGCATCGATCTCGCTGTCATCGCGATTGTTGCTGACCTCCAGAAGAACTCCAAGAAGGTGACCTCGAATGCCGAAGTGGCGCAAGTCGGCACCATCTCCGCCAACGGTGACACATCCGTCGGCAAGATGATCGCGGATGCGATGCAGAAGGTTGGTAACGAAGGTGTCATCACGGTCGAGGAAGCCAAGACCGCCGAGACCGAGCTGGATGTTGTCGAAGGCATGCAGTTCGACCGCGGCTATCTCTCACCATACTTCATCACCAACGCCGAGAAGATGATCGCCGAGCTTGAGGATGTTTACGTTCTCATTCACGAGAAGAAGCTCTCGTCGCTACAGCCCATGTTGCCGATCCTCGAAACCGTTGTTCAGTCCGGCAAGCCGCTGCTGATCATCGCGGAAGATGTGGAAGGCGAAGCGCTTGCGACTCTCGTGGTCAACAAGCTGCGCGGCGGCCTTAAGATCGCTGCCGTCAAGGCACCAGGCTTCGGTGACCGCCGCAAGGCGATGCTGGAAGACCTCGCGATCCTCACGGGCGGCACGATGATTGCCGAAGACCTCGGCATCAAGCTCGAGAACATCACGGTGAAGGACCTCGGCCGCGCCAAGCGCATCCGGATCGAGAAGGAGAACACCACGATCATCTCCGGTGCCGGCAAGAAGAAGGACATCGAAGGCCGCGTGGCCCAGATCAAGGCGCAGATCGAGGAAACCACCTCGGACTACGACCGCGAAAAGCTCCAGGAGCGTCTGGCGAAGCTGGCTGGCGGCGTTGCCGTCATCCGCGTCGGTGGCGCAACGGAAATCGAAGTCAAGGAAAAGAAGGATCGCGTTGATGACGCGCTCCAGGCCACACGCGCTGCTGTAGAAGAAGGTGTGCTGCCAGGCGGCGGTGTAGCCCTTCTGCGTGCAATCGCTTCGGTCGCCAAGCTAAAGACCGCCAACGAAGACCAGAAGACCGGCATCGAGATCGTCCGCAAGGCGCTCACGACCCCGGCCAAGCAGATCATCGAGAACGCCGGTGATGATGCTCCGGTGATCGTCGGCAAGCTCCTCGAGAGCGCTTCGTATGCCTATGGCTACAACGCACAGACCGGCGAGTACGGCGACATGATGAAGATGGGCATTATCGATCCGACCAAGGTGGTTCGTACGGCCATCCAGGACGCGGCTTCGGTGGCTGGTCTTCTGATCACGACGGAAGCCATGATTGCCGATGCCCCTAAGAAGGACGCTGCTCCTTCGATGCCGGGCGGCGGCGGTGGCATGGGCGGCATGGACTTCTGATCGTCCAGACCATCCATACCGGATTGCAGAGGGCGGCCTTTGGGCCGCCCTTTTGCTTTTTAAGTGCAAGCAACTTAACCTTTCCACATGCCCCGCATCATCGATTACTACTTCACCATCGCTTCACCCTGGACCTATCTGGGCCACATCCTGTTTCATCAAATCGCTGCAAAGCACGGCGCGACCGTCTGCTACAAACCAATGCCCATTCTCGATGTCTTCGAGGCCACAGGCAGCCTGCCGCTGCCGAAGCGCCCGCCGGTACGCCAACGCTATCGCTGGCTGGAAATGCAACGCTGGCGCGACAAGCGCGGCTTGCCGCTCACCTTGAAGCCGACCCATTTCCCGCTGGATGCGACGCTGATCAACAGTGTGATCATCGCACTCGCGGATCGCGGCCATGATCCTGCTGAACTGACGGGACGTGCATTGGCAGGGGTCTGGGCCGAGGAGACCAACCTCAACGATGAAAACGTGATTGCAGGGCTGATCACGAGTGTCGGCCTGTCCGCTCCGGATATTCTGGCGCAGGCGCGGTCCGGGCGTGTCGCGGCCATTCTCGCGCAAAACGGCAGGGATGCCATCACAGCAGATGTGTTCGGCGCACCGGGATACGTGCTGGACGGCGAGGTTTTCTGGGGTCAGGATCGGCTGGAACTGCTGGATGATGCGCTTACATCCGGACGTGGAGCGTATAGCCCGGTCTGACCTTTCAGCCGCCCTCAACAAAAATTTCTGGAAATTGCCGCAATTTCGGTCAATGCTGATATTTGTTGGAACAATCGCTGTTCAAAACCGTTACATTCAGTACCGGAAACTGGCGGACTAGCTCAGACAGGAGACACTCATGCTAAAATCACTCTCCATTGCCGCTGCAATCATCGGCCTCACCGCCACCCTCACGGCTTGTAACTCGCCGGGCGAACGCGCGGTAGGCGGTGCCTTGATCGGCGGCGGCGGCGGTGCCCTGGTCGGCGGTGCGCTTGGCGGCGGTCGCGGTGCCCTGATCGGCGCTGGCATTGGTGCCGCAGGCGGTGCCATCGTCGGGGCCTCGACAGCGCCACAACCCTATTATGGCGGTCCGCAGCGGGTTTATGCCGAACCCCGCCGCCCACGCGGCTGTCCTTACGGTGCCTATGAGGATGAATACGGCAACGTCTACTGCCGTTGATATTCAGGCGCGCGCCAGCGCCATTTCCGCATCACGCCGGATGCGGGCGACCATCGAGCGCAAGCCGTTGGAACGCTGCGACGAGAGATGGGCCTTGAGGCCCAGCTCATCAAACTTGGCGTATGTGTCAGTCGCAATGATTTGAGATGCCGTTTTGCCCGAATTAAGTGCAATCGCCAGGGCGACCAGCCCGCGCACGATCAGTGCGTCACTGTCACCCCGGTAAGTCATCACGGGGTCAGAACCGGTATCAAGTTCTGTCGCGAGCCAGACCTGGCTGGCACAGCCCTGGACGCGATTAGACTCCGTGCGGAGATCGTCCGGCAACGCAGGCAATGCCTTGCCGATCTGAATCACATAGGCATAGCGCTCCTCCCAGTCATCGAGGACCGAGAGATTTTCAGCGATATCGTCATAGGTCGGAAGTGCCATGTCTGCGAGATGGCGGCTCGAGTCGCAGCCGTCAAGGCTTGTTCGGCTTTGCCACTGCGACCGCCTGCCGCGCGGCATCCGCACACACCTGCGGATTTGTCCGGCAATAGGTCATGACTGTCTCGGCTGAAGCGGGTTGCAGCGATTTTGCCTCTTCCGCCAAGCCGACCATGCCTTTGGCGACGCGTATGGTCTGCTCCGGTGCCAGCACCAGAAGAAGACCGACCGCCGCCGCGATACGAAGAATCGCCATAAAACCAACTCCAGATCACCCTTACCAGACGATAAACAGGATAGCGCAAAAGCCCTTCAACCTTCGTCATCACTCCCGTTAGCATTTGAGAGATCACATTTGGCACCCGTTAACCATGACGCAGGGAAAGCCTGGGTTCATTCCTCTACAAGACCGGGAAGGCAGTAACGCGGCGCGCGTCTTAGGCTTCATTTAAGAGCCTGTCTTCATACTGGCATCAGCAAGACTCATGCTGTCCCGCATGAATCAGGACCGTTTGGTATGACGTCAACTGGCCAATCCTGGCGTGATATGAAGTGGACGACCGCTGGTGCATTGACCCCGCAAGCTCGTTTGCGCCTGTTTCGCAGCTGCCGTCTCGTTGCCGCGGCAGTCGTTCTTGCAGTATTGCCACCCATGGTGATGACGTCTGGCGAACCTTTCGCCGCCATTGCAGCACTTTTCCTGTTTGCAGCACTGCCTGCAGCAATCGCGATGGATCTGCGCCGCCCTGGCGCACTGGACCGCGCCATCATGATGAGCCTTCTGGTGTCATCCATGGTCTTGTTGGGCGGCGTTCTGCGTGGCATTCCTGTGATCTCGGCAATAGCGCTTCTGTGGATCTGCTTCATTGAGGCTTTCGTGGTCGGCAGCCGATCCATCCGCAGACGTGCCCTCAGGTTTTTTGCTGTCACGACCGCTACGATCATCTCTGCTTTGTTCTACAATCAAGAACTTACATTTGACGGTTTCAGCGTCGGCTCCATGGCGTGGACGAGCACGACGATCGCCATCCTCATCGTTGTCAACGTGACAATGCTGGCGAACGGCATGCTCCATGGTGTGGCGCGCGAGCGCTACATGGTGCAACAGCAGCGCATACAAAGTCGCGAAATCGAGACAATGGTTTCTGAAACTGTCTTCGCGACCAACAGCTCCGGTGCGGTGCTGCGCGTCAGCGACAATGCCGAGCGTGTGCTTGGCTTGCGCGCCGAAGCGCTAAAGGCGCGCGGATTGACTGAACTGGTTCTGGTAGCCGACCGTCCTCAGTTGCTGACAGCACTATGCGATTGCGCCAGAGGCGGCCCCGACAGGTCACTCAGGCTGCGGCTTCGTACCTCTGCCAGCAGCGAGACACCGCGCTATCGCTGGATTGCGGTCAACATCTCGCATTCCGTCACGGGCGGCGACATCGCCATGGCAACGTTGCGCGACATCAGCCAGCAGGTCGCCGAAGAAGAGCGCCTTGCAATCATCGCGGCCGGGGCCGAGACCGCCCGCAGTGCCCGCGCGGCCTTCCTGTCCACAGTGAATCACGAACTGCGCACTCCGCTTAACGCCATCATCGGTTTCTCTGATATCCTCGCCAATCCCGTTACCACACCCCACAGCGCCGAGAGGGCGCGCGAATACGCCACGATTATCAACGGTGCGGGCCAGGACCTTCTGCGCATGGTCACGGCCATGATCGACATCACCCGGCTTGATTCGGGCATCTATGATTTCGAGGCAGAGACAATTGAGCTGTGTTCCGTCGTTGAAGTCGCTGTCGAGACTTTCAGGCAAGAGCCGGAAGGCAAAGACGCCGCAATCATGATCACGAAAACAACAGCCGCCGTTTCGCTGGATGCCCCGCTTGATCAGCGCGCCTTCCGCTGCGTTCTTGCGCAACTCCTGTCAAACGCAGCAAAATTCGGTGGTTCAGCACCCATCGCCGTGGCGATTGGCGCGGATGAGCATTTCGTCACCGTAAAGGTATCGGACCGTGGCCCAGGCATCCCGGCGGAGCAACTCGTAGCCCTGGGACGGCATTTCGAACGCCTTGACGAGAGCCTCTCGCGGGATCGCAACGGTATCGGCCTTGGCCTTTCCCTCGCACGCGGTCTGATGGGCCTGCACAACGGTGCCATGAGTATCGAAAGCAAGCCGGGCAAAGGCACGACGGTAACACTGTCGCTGCCACGCAGCGGGGCAAAACCCACAACTGCCACCAACATCCATGCGCTCGTTCTGCCTTCGGCGAACGCACCAGCCGAAATAACTGACAATGCCCCGGAACGCCGTCGTGCCTGACCCAAAAAATCCGACTATGGACATGATTCTGGCCGCCGGTGACCCCGTGCGCAAGTTGGCGAAGGGCGAGACGACCGTCACCCGAATGCTCGGCCGACGTATCCTGCGGAACCCGATGACATCGCTCGCCTGGATCGCGGGAGGTGGCGTGGCCTTTGCCATTTTCGGCAACATGCTGCTGATGCAGCCCGAGCGCCACCGCGCACCGATGTTCGTCGGCAATCCGTTGATCCACGCCACGCCGCAGCCTGCAACGACACCCCTGCCCCAGCCACGTCCTGCCACGATTGACCGGGAAGCCGAAATCCAGCGCAAAGCGGACCTGTTGCGCGATATCCAGACCGAGCTGGCGACACGAGGCTTCTACACCGGCGAGCCCGATCCAGCAGCGGTGGCGAAAACAGCCCAGTCCATCCGTGATTTCCAGAATGCCGCTCGCATCCCCGTCACCGGACAGACCAGCGATGCCCTGCTTGCCTCTATCCTCACCTCGAATATCCGCCCGAAGGACCAGATCATGGGCCTTTTGCGCAACAGCAGTGACCGCCTGGAGCGCCCGGAAACCGTGGTCGCGATCCAGCGCGCGCTGACCAAGATCGGCTATGGCCCATTGCGCGATGACGGCAGCTTCGGCGCAGGCACCCGCGCTGCGCTCGACAAGTTTGAAAAAGACCGCAAATTGCCCTCACGTAGTGACAACCCGGCACGAGTGCTGCGCGAACTGGGGCAAGCCTCCGGCATTGCCATCGAGTGAAGGCTGACGCATCACTAACCGATGCGTCTTCGCTCCGATATCTTCGTGTCCGCCTATATTCGCCAGCGCAACGGCGAGAATTCCTTCGCAGTCGTGCGGCGCAAAGGTGCCGCCGAGGCTGGGGCGATCTTCATCTGCATTGATCGCCTTGATGGAACAGCAGACCTTTACGGTCCTGCTCCACAAGCAGCTTTTGATGAGGCCAGACCCGACCGGGCTTTCCAGAAGATCAGCAAGGACGGCGCAACTTCGCTCGATATTGCCGAACGCCTGGCTCGGGAACAGCGGTTTGACTCCGATATCTGGATCATCGACGTGGATGACCGCAACGGTGAACCACGGCTCGATCTCATCTCTTGATTTAGTTTATATATAAACTATAGCCATTCGTCACAGGCAAAGCGCTGGACAATCCATGACAGGTTGCGGCAAAGGACGATCAACCAATACCCATCGGGAGGGAATGCCTAATGAAGATCCTTGTGCCCGTGAAGCGGGTGGTTGATTACAACGTCAAGATCCGCGTGAAGCCTGATGGCTCGGGTGTTGATCTCGCCAACGTCAAGATGTCGATGAATCCCTTCGACGAGATCGCCTGTGAAGAGGCGATCCGTATCCGGGAAAAGGGTGGAGCCACCGAAATCATCGTGGTGTCCGTCGGTCCGCAGGGCGCAGCCGAGACGATCCGCACCGGCCTCGCCATGGGCGCTGACCGGGGCATTCATGTGAAAACAGATGCCACGGTCGAGCCTTTGGGCGTCGCCAAGATCCTGAAGAAAGTGATCGAGTCGGAAGGTCCGGGCCTCGTCATCATGGGCAAGCAGGCCATCGACGACGACATGAACGCCACGGGCCAGATGCTCGCCGCCCTGATGGGCTGGCCGCAGGGCACATTCGCCTTCAAGCTGGAAGTCGAGGGCGACAAGGTGAAAGTCACCCGCGAGGTCGACGGCGGCTTGCAGACGGTATCGCTGAACACCCCCGCCATCGTGACAACTGATTTGCGCCTCAACGAGCCGCGCTATGCCTCGCTACCCAACATCATGAAGGCGAAGAAGAAGCCCATCGATGAACACACACCTGAGTCACTCGGCGTAGACATCACGCCACGTCTCACGGTGCTGAAAACGGTGGAGCCCGGAGGCCGCAAGGCCGGAGTCAAGCTGGGTTCACCCGCCGAACTCGTGAGCAAGCTCAAGGAAGCAGGAGTGATCTGACATGGCCGTTCTTCTGATTGCAGAACACAACAACACATCCCTCAACGGCGTGACCCACAAGGCCATGACCGCCGCCGCCGCCATTGGCAGCCCGGTGCATGTCCTGGTCGCGGGCAAGGGCTGCGCTTCCGTCGCCGCCGCTGCCGCAAAGCTTGCCGGTGTGGACAAAGTGATGGTCGCGGATGACGCCGCCTATGAGCACCTGCTGGCTGAACCGACTGCCGCGCTGATCGCAGGTCTTGCGGCCAACTACGCCGCCATCGTCGCGCCCTCCACCGCCGCCACCAAGAACGTGATGCCGCGCGTGGCCGCCCTCATCGATGTCCAGCAGATATCCGACATCACCAAGGTGATCTCCGCCGACACATTCGAGCGCCCGATCTACGCAGGCAATGCCATGCAGACCGTGCAGAGCAAGGACAAGGTGAAGATCATCACCGTGCGCACGGCTTCCTTCGTGGCTTGCGCAGAAGGCGGAGCGGCCAAGACGGAAGCAGTGGCGTCCGCCGGAAACCCCGGCACATCCATCTTCGTCAGCCAGGAAATCGTCAAGTCGGATCGTCCAGAACTGACGGCGGCCAAGATCGTGGTGTCCGGCGGGCGGGCGTTGGCCTCCTCCGAGAACTTCAAGAAGGTGATAGAGCCACTCGCGGACAAGTTCGGAGCCGCTGTCGGTGCCTCGCGCGCTGCGGTCGATGCGGGCTATGCTCCCAACGACTGGCAGGTCGGCCAGACCGGCAAGGTCGTGGCCCCCGATCTCTATGTCGCGGTCGGCATCTCCGGCGCGATCCAGCATCTCGCGGGCATGAAAGATTCGAAGGTCATCGTCGCCATCAACAAGGATGAGGAGGCCCCGATCTTCCAGGTCGCGGATTATGGTCTGGTGGGCGACCTGTTCACGATTGTGCCGGAACTGCAGGCGGAACTGGCGAAGGCGGGGAAGTAGAGCGGTAGGGTGTGCGTGTCTCGAGGCTTCGCTTCGCTCCACACCTCGACATGAGGGGGTATGTGGATGTCACTCATGTCGAGGCGCGAGCCTTGGGCGAGCCTCGAGACACGCACAACACCCCCCAATTCCTACGGGCTTGACGAAACGCCACATTCCCTAGTGAATCAGGCCCATGAACGCACCATGCCTCCCCGAAGCCTTCATCTCCGCCGCCCCCCGCGCGCGCCGTGACACTGTGGGCGTCGCCATCGGTTCCATCATGGTCGGCGGTGCCTACCCCATCGTCGTGCAGTCCATGACCAACACGGACACGGCTGATATCGAGGGAACCGCACAGCAGGTCGCAGCACTGTGGCGGGCCGGTTCCGAGATCGTGCGTATCACCGTGGATCGCGATGAAGCCGCCGCCGCCGTGCCCCATATCCGCGACAGGCTGATGCTGCGGGGCGTCGATGTTCCGCTGATCGGCGACTTCCATTACATCGGCCACAAGCTTCTGGCGGATCATCCGGCCTGCGCAGAAGCACTGGCGAAATACCGCATCAACCCCGGCAATGTCGGCTTCCGGGAAAAGAAGGACAAGCAGTTCGGTGCCATCATTGACATGGCGATGAAGCACGGCAAATGCGTGCGCATAGGCGCGAACTGGGGTTCGCTGGATCAGGAACTGCTGACCCATCTCATGGATCTGAACGCCAGAAGTACCCACCCCATCGATGCCCGCGCGGTCACCCGCGAGGCGCTGGTGCAATCCGCCATCATGTCCGCCGAACGCGCCGAGGCGATGGGGCTGGCGCGCGACCGCATCATCCTTTCCGCCAAGGTGTCCGCTGTGCAGGATCTCATCGCCTGCTACCGCATGCTGGCGGAGCGCACGGATCATGCGCTACACCTGGGCCTTACCGAAGCGGGCATGGGCTCGAAAGGCCTCGTCGCCGCTTCCGCTGCCATGGGCATCCTTCTGCAGGAAGGCATCGGCGACACGGTGCGCTATTCGCTGACGCCCGAGCCCGGTGGTGATCGCACGCTTGAGGTGAAAGCCAGCCAGGAACTGCTGCAAACCATGGGCTTCCGCACCTTCACACCGCAGGTCGCGGCTTGCCCCGGCTGCGGGCGCACGACATCAACCGTGTTTCAGGAACTGGCGCGCGATATCCAGACCTGGCTGGCGACCTCGATGCCGGAGTGGAAAGAGAAATACCCCGGCGTTGAAAGCCTCAACGTCGCGGTGATGGGCTGCATCGTCAACGGACCGGGCGAGAGCAAGCACGCCGATATCGGCATATCGCTGCCCGGCACCGGCGAAACCCCCTCGGCTCCCGTCTTCATCGACGGCAAGAAGGCCGCGACGCTGAAAGGCGCAGGCATCGCGGGCGAGTTCAAGACGATGGTGAACAGCTATATCGAGCAGCGATTCGGGATTTAGACTTCTACCATCATTTGGAGCAAAGAGATTCAGGACGTCCCAGCGGCCTGCAAAGATCCGAAAAACCCGACAATTTCTGCCAGACGGCCATCATTATCGAATTTCACAAAGTCTATGCCCTCAGGCAACGACCTGCCATCAGCCAAAACCTTCTTCCATGCGAACCGCGCCATAGCATGGTGAGAGTCGACATTGCTCGTGCGGACAATGGCAGATCCCGGATAACGCTCGAAGACCTTCTCAATATGCGCGACAAGCTCAGCAATGCCCTGCGTGCGCACGGTCGGATCGATATAAGTGGCGTCAGGGATTAGTACCTTCGACAGGATCTTGGCCCGGACGTCAGCATCGGTTTCGTTCCAGGCTGCGCAATAGGCATCGACTGCTTCGGTATGGTTCATCGGCGGCGCTCAATTGGCTTCGGGAGACCGCGCAGGTGACTTACGGCTGTGTCTCTATGCACAGGTCCATCGCCGATCACGTGAATGTCAAGTCAAGGACAATGAAAGGTAGGCCTTCCTCTCCCGCAAGATTGGAGAGGTGAGCGCGCGAAATCAGCACTGCTGCTCAAATACCCCCGATTTATCATAGGCTTCACCCCCGTAAACCCGGCTTGAGCCGCCCTGTCCTCCCGCCTACCCTGATTTGAGGCAGGGGAATCCGCACAGCATGGTCACGCGCGTCGCCACAGTGGCGTTTGAGGGAATCGAGGCGCGGGCGGTGGATGTGCAGGTGCAGATCACCTCGGGCAACGTCAATTTTGTCCTCGTCGGCTTGCCGGACAAGGCAGTGGCGGAATCGAAGGAGCGCGTGCGCGCCGCGCTCACTGCATCAGGCCTGGCACTTCCGGCGCGCCGCATCGTGGTCAATCTCGCGCCTGCTGACCTTCCCAAGGAAGGCTCGCATTACGATCTCCCCATCGCTTTGGGCATCATGGCGGCCATAGGCGCAATCCCGCCCGATGCGCTGGACGGTTTCACCGCGCTGGGTGAACTGGCGCTTGATGGCAGCCTCACCGCAGTCGCAGGCGTGCTGCCCGCAGCTGTTGCCGCTAATGGGCGCAACCACGGGCTGATCTGCCCGGCAGCCTGCGGCTCCGAAGCGGCATGGGCGGGTGGCGATATCGAGGTGCTGGCCCCGCTGTCGCTCATTCAGCTGGCCAATCACTTCAAGGGCACGCAGACGCTGGCACGCCCTGAGCCGAAGATGAAAAGCTCTCCCATCGAACTGCCGGACCTTCGCGATATAAAGGGGCAGGAGAGCGCCAAGCGCGCACTGGAGATTGCGGCGGCTGGCGGCCACAATCTGCTGTTTTCCGGCCCGCCAGGTTCCGGAAAATCGATGCTGGCCGCGCGCTTGCCATCGATCCTGCCGCCTCTGTCGCCACGTGAATTGCTGGAAGTCTCCATGGTGCATTCCGTGGCAGGTGTGCTTGCCGATGGCGCGATCACGGATCGTCGTCCGTTTCGCGCGCCGCATCATTCCGCCAGCATGGCGGCCCTCACGGGTGGCGGTTTGCATGCACGTCCCGGCGAGGTGTCGCTGGCGCATCACGGTGTGCTGTTTCTGGATGAATTGCCGGAATTCTCGGCCCAGGCGCTGGACAGCCTGCGACAGCCGCTGGAGATCGGCGAAGTGGCCGTGTCGCGTGCCAATCATCGCGTGACCTACCCGGCTCGTTTTCAGCTGATTTCCGCCATGAACCCCTGCCGCTGCGGCCGTGCAACAGAGCCCGGATACGCCTGCAAGCGCGCGCCCAACGAGAAATGTATCGCGCAATATCAGGGGCGATTGTCAGGCCCGTTTCTGGACCGCATCGATCTTGCTATCGAAGTCCCCGCTGTTTCTGCATCAGATCTCGTCTTGCCGCCACCGTCAGAAGGCTCGGCAGAGGTGGCACGGCGGGTTGCCAAAGCCCGTGATCGGCAGCGCGAACGCTACCTCGCCATGGGCCTCGACAACATCTTTCTGAATGCCGCCACACCCCCTAACGTGATCGAGGAGGTGGCAAAACCCGATGCGCACGGTCAGGCCCTGATCCGCGATGCTGCGGAAAAATTGCGTCTCACAGCGCGCGGCTTTCACCGGGTGCTCAAGGTCGCCCGCACCATTGCTGATCTGGATGGCTCAAAGGATGTCGGGCGCATTCATCTGGCAGAGGCGCTGTCATACCGCGCGATGCATGAGCGGATCGCGGCGTGACGGCAAATTGCATGCATCTTGGGAAAACAGCGAAAACATAGCCGACTCCGATGTGTACCCTCACATTCAAACTTGGCCAATTCTGTTCCAGCGATCTTGCATCTCTTTGGGGGAAACATCTTCCATTTTCTCGCTGATGAACCAGCTATATCCGAAGGGATCAGCGACCATCGCCTGCTTACAGCCATGAAATTGTATCTCTAGCTTTCGAAGCACAGTTGCACCGGCAGCTTCCGCGGTCTGGATAATTTTGGCTGCATCGGAAACATCGATGTGCAGCTTGACGGCGGCCCCCCCAATGCTGTCGGGAGAAAGAGCCCCAAAATCAGGATACTCATCGGAAATCATCAAAAGACTGCTGCCTATCCGCAATTCGGCATGGCCGATTTTACCGCTGGCGGGATCGATCAGCCGAAAAAGCTCCTCTGCTCCGAAGGCCTTTCCATAGAATGCGATGGCTGCAGAGGCATCACGTACAGCGATGTATGGCGATAGGCCGCCCGCACCGGCCGCAACTTGGGCTGACTTGGCCATTGAACGCCTCCTGATCCAGGGCTAATGTATTACGAAACGGATCGTAACGAATATATGATTGATGTCAATCCACAAAAACCCCGGGGCCGACCACGAAGTGTGGCAGCTCGGGAAGCCATTCTTGAGGCAACCGCCTCATTGATTGCCAGCGGCGGCATCGGCGCTGTCACAATGGAAGCTGTTGCCCGCATCGCAGGCGTTGGCAAACCAACCATCTATCGCAACTGGCATAACCGCGAAACACTTGCCATGGCGGCTTTGCTGCATGGCGGAGGACCTCAAACCAGCGTCAAGGAGACCGGCTCGGCGCTGGATGACCTGAGACGACAGCTGATCAAAGTTGCGCAAGTTTTTTGCGTCCCGCGCGGACGCAATGCAGTACTGATGGTGGCTTCAGCAGACCCCGACAGTGAGCTCGCCAAAGCCTTCCGCCATCAAGTGATGCTGGCCAGCCGGGAAGAAGGACGGGCGATTCTGAGTCGCGCTGCGACCGAGGGCACACTGCGCGAGGGTACAGATATCGATGTGGCTCTCGACCTCATTTACGGACCGATATTCTACAGGTTGCTCATCGGCCATGCTCCTGCGAGCGAAGCATTTGTGAACGCACTTCTCGCAGAAGCGATGCAAGGACTCGGCAATACCATCTTCACATTGCGTAAGGCATGAGAGGATCGCGGCTCAGCCTGCGAATCAGTTTCAACAGATACCTCTCCATTCCTGAACCGATCCCGGCAAATCCACCGCTTCATCGCAACACTTGCGAAACCATCGCGGCAGAAGCAGACTGGAAATCCCCGCCATAGCCTCCTGCTGTTGCCCATCTGCCACGCAAAATCCACGCTCCGTCAACCAGTTCCAGTCACGATCAGGCCTGTTGTAACCTGAGAGTGCGCAATCCTCGTGTCCTTCGAATTCGATCCTGGAGCTTTTTCCTTTGCCCTGAATGCCGTCGCTGCCATTGCGGTAATTGTCTCGGTGTGGCTGTTGAAGGACATGATCCGTGCCGAGGGTCGGGTAAAAGCGGCAGAAGCCAGCGCAGAAGTACTTGCAGACAAGCTTTTTGCCATGACCGAAACGCTGGAAAACCAGCGTCGTCTGCTGGAAAGCCAGAATGACCTTGTGGTCAGCCGCAACCTCTTTGGTGTCATACAGACCGCCAATGGAGCCTTCTGCACCGCTGCAGGCCTGGATCAGGCGACGCTTCAAGGCTCCAGCTTCGACTTCACGGGCGAGCGCATGTCCCTTGGCCGGGAAGACGGTCTTGCCGAGCGCTATGACCAACTGGTTTTCATCAACGGTGCAGAGCGCTGGGTCGCCTGGTCCGTGCTGCCCATCCGCAATCGCGAAGGTACGCTGGTGGAGCATTACGCCGTGGGCCGTGATATTACAGAGCGCCGCCGCGCCGAAGCCGCGAACGAGGCTAAATCACGCTTTCTTGCCACAGTGAGCCACGAAATCCGCACGCCCCTCAATGGTGTGCTCGGTATGGCGGACCTGCTCATGGATACGCGACTGGAACCCGAACAGGGTACTTACGTGCGCGCCATCAAGACCTCGGGCGAAGCGCTGCTGTCACTGATCGACGAGATCCTCGATTTCTCAAAAATCGAGGCCGGCAAGGCGGAAATGGTCTCCGACAGCTTCGACCTGCACCAGATTGCCGAGGGTGTGGTGGAACTGATGGCTCCTCGCGCGCAGGGCAAGGACATCGAGATAGCGCTGTCCATCGAATTCACCACACCGCGCATGGTCATCGGCGATGCCGCGCGCTTGCGGCAGGTGCTGCTCAATCTCGCGGGCAATGCGGTGAAGTTCACGGACAAGGGCGGCGTAGGTGTTACGCTCTCCTCGGATATCCACGGAATCACGGTCGAAATACGGGATACCGGACCCGGCATCGCACCGGACAAGCTGGAGGCCATCTTCGGCGAATTCGAGCAGGCCGATGGCTCCGGTGGCAAGCGCAACGAAGGCACGGGCCTTGGCCTTGCCATCTCGCGCAGGCTGATGGAGCGCATGGGTGGCAGCATCAGCGTCCAGAGCGAGATCGGCGCGGGATCGATCTTCACGCTCAAGGTGCCGCTACGCGTGGCATTAGGCGGTGCGCCTGATGCCCCGCCTGAACTCGATATGGATGGAAAGACCATTCTCGTTGCGACCAACGGACCTTTCGAGGGGCAGTTCGTGGCCCAACGCCTGCGTGAGCAGGGTGCGGATGTGCGGCTTGTCAGCAACGCTCACGGCGCGTTGGCCCAACTCGCACAGGCCCGTTTCGATCTCGTAATCATCGATTGCGGGCTTGGCGAGGAGGAAACCCGCCAGCTCGCCCTCGTCGCCCGCACCGCAGGCACCGGCCAGCGGCTGGTGATGCTTTCACCTTACGAGCGCCGCAGCTTCGGCTCCCCCGACGAGGCGGGCTTTGACGGCTATCTCGTCAAGCCGATCCGCCCCCGTTCACTATTTGCAAGGCTGGGCGAGACCTTTCCGGACCCGGCCATTTCAGACAATCATCCCGTTGCAGATACTGCCAAACAGCAATCCGGCATCTCGGTGCTGCTGGCAGAGGACAACGACATCAACGCGCTGCTCGCTACCAGACTGCTGGAAAAACACGGTGCAACAGTCACCTGGGTCAAGGATGGTGCCTCCGCACTGGCTGCCGCACTCGCCTCAATCCATGGCACGGGTGCGGTCTTCGATGCCGCTGTCCTTGATGTGCGCATGCCGGGTATGGACGGCAAATCCGTCGTCAGCCACATCCGCTCGGTGGAAGCCGCTGCCGAGCATGCTCCGCTGCTGATTGCGGCCATGACCGCCAATGCCTTCGCCGAAGACCGCGCAGCGTGCCTTGCTGCTGGCTTTGATGTGTTCCTGCCCAAGCCCATGGACAGGGGTGCGATGGGTGCCTTTGTGCAGGATGCAGCCCGTTACCGGCAAAGAACCGCCAAAGCGGCTTGAAGTTTCCACAAACGTCACAATTCTGTTGGCGAACACTGGCTCCGATTGTCGATACTCGACCGGGAGCTCAATTCGTGCAATTCGCTGTCACCGCCAATCTTCGCAAGATGTTTGACACGATGCGTCCGATCCTGATGAAGGGCCCTCCCGAGGGAAACGGCATGATGAAGCCTCGTCGCCAGATCGTGCGCGACACAATGGGGCTGCCAGTTGTACTGGGGCGGCTGGGTGCGCTGGAAGTGCGACTCGCCACGACGCGCAAGGAAATCCGCAAGGCACAGCGGCTGCGATACAAGGTTTTCTACGAGGAAATGTCCGCCGTTGCGCCCGCACATCTGAAGCTGGTGCGCCGCGACAAGGATGCTTTTGACCGTATCTGCGACCATCTTCTGGTCATCGATCACGATCACAGATCTGGCCCGATGAAGGTGAAGCGCCCAAAGGTTGTGGGCACCTACCGCCTTCTCAGAGCGGATGTGGCCGAGCGCCATTTCGGCTTCTACAGCGCCAGTGAATTCGACATCGTGCCACTGCTCAATCGTCACCCCGACCAGCGCTTTCTGGAACTTGGCCGCTCCTGTGTGCTGGCATCTTACCGCAACAAGAAGACAGTGGAGCTCCTATGGCAGGGCATCTGGGCCTATGTGCTGCATCACCGCGTTGATGTGATGTTCGGCTGCGCCAGCCTTGAGGGCGTTCGTCCCGAGCAGATGCAAGAGGAACTGGCCTTCCTGCATCATTTCGCCCGTCCCACCCCGAACTGGGATGCCAGAGCGGTTGATCGGCGCTTCCGGCCAATGAATGTTCTTCCGAAAGAAGCGATCAACCCGAAAAGGGCGCTGACCAACCTTCCACCGTTGCTGAAGGGCTATCTCAGGATCGGTGCCCGCATCGGCGAAGGCGCGGTCATCGACCAGCAGTTCGGTACGACGGATGTGCTGATCATCCTGCGCGTGGCTGATATCGACCCACGCTACATCAACTATTACGGCACCAACGCTGACCGTTACGCCGCTTAGACGGTGGGCCGCCTGTAGGTCCATACCCGCGCCGGTGGAAGATTTTTCCACACCCGGCGGGAAACAGTTGCCTCGAAATCATCGGCCAGCGGCACCGGCGACGGGTTCATATAGGTGAACTGCACGAAGGGGCTGCCTGGCAGCATAAGATTGAATGCGGCCTGCAAAAGGGCCACGCGTTGTTTGTCCGGACGCGTCAGAAGAGGCAGGCTGGAGACAATCGCCGCTATTGGTTCGTGGATATGCACAGCAAGGGTCGCCGCAAGCGCATAGGCGTCGCCCTGAATGACATTGACGCCTGGAAACCGCTGGCGCAGTAATTTGGCAAAATCTGCGCTATACTCCACCAAATAGAGCCGCTCCGGCGCGATTCCACGGGCGAGAAGCGCCTGCGTAACCGGTCCGGTTCCTGGCCCCAACTCGACGATGGGCCCAGGCACTATTGGGTCGATACTCGCCGCCATCTTGGCCGCTAGTGCCTTGCCCGAAGGCGCGACCGCACCGGTTTTCAGGGGATTTTCCAACCATGATTTCAAGAACCGGGCCTCGTCTTCGAGGTCGATATCTTTTTTCTTGGCTTTGCGGGGCGCGAAAGGACGGCGGGCGGGATCAAGCAAACTGTGACAGCTCCTCACGCAGGGTTCCCAGCGGAAACATCCCATATCGATCTTCTGAACGCTTGTCACCGTGTACCCGCACGTACAAATTCGTCTTGAAGGCCTTGCTTCACGTCGCATTTACCTACAAGCAAGGAACATGCCGTAATTATTCGCGGTTTGTTTCATAATTGAGCGAACAGGGATATCCCCGGCTTCATGGCCTTCGGTCCACGCCTCGAATTTCGCCAGACGCAATCGCTGGTCATGACGCCGCAGCTCCTGCAGGCGATCAAGCTGCTGCAACTGTCGACGGTGGAACTTGCGAGCTATGTCGAAGCGGAACTGGAGCGCAACCCGTTGCTGGAGCGTCGCGACAATCCCGATGATGCGCCCCTAGTCGCACCTGAAACCGGCAGCGATACTCCTGCAATGCAGATCGAAGGCGATTGGGCCAGCGATGAGTTGCGCACGGATCGCTCCGCGATCGAAGGCGATATCGGCACCGATCTCAGCAATGCCTTCCCGGATGATGCTTCGGTGCCAGCTGCACCAAAATCAGCTCAGCACGAGGGGCCGAGCCTGCCATCGCTCGATGGCGGCAGTCGCAGTACGAAAGGTGGCTCTTTCGACGACGATGGCACAGGCTTTGACAGCTTTGCGGCGGCAGGCCTGTCGCTGCATGACCACCTCGAGAACCAGACACTGCCCCTGCTCTCGACCAGCGGTGACCGCGGTATCGCCATGGCCCTGATCGAGAGCATCGACGACACGGGCTATCTCACCGAGCCGGTTCAAGACATCGCGGAGCGTCTGGGTGCTGATATCGAGGATGCGGAAAGCGTGCTCGCCGTGGTGCAGCAATGCGAGCCGACGGGCGTTGGCGCGCGCAATCTGGCGGAATGCCTGGCCCTGCAACTCAAGGAACAGGATCGATTCGATCCAGCCATGGCCACGCTGATCGGCAACCTCGATCTGCTGGCGAAGCGCGACTACCAGCAGCTCCGGCGTCTCTGCCGCGTCGATGAGGAGGATCTCGCCGATATGGTGGGCGAGATTCGCCGTCTCGATCCCAAGCCAGGGCTTATTTTCGGCAGCGATCCTGTACAGAGCGTGATCCCGGATGTTTTTATCCGCGCTGCGCCAGATGGCAGCTGGGCGGTGGAACTCAACAGCGACGCCCTGCCCCGCGTCATCGCCAACAAGAGCTATTATGCCCGTGTGTCACGCACCAAGGACCCGGCAGGCAAGAGCTTCATCGACGAGGCCTGGGCGACGGCGAACTGGTTGACCCGCAGCCTTGAACAGCGGGCAAAGACCATCCTGAAGGTGGCGAGCGAGATCGTGCGGCAGCAGGATTCTTTCTTTCTTTACGGCGTCCAGCACTTGAGACCACTCAATCTCAAGACCATCGCCGAGGCCGTGAGCCTGCACGAATCAACAATTTCCCGCGTTACCTCAAACAAGCACATGGCGACTCCGCGCGGCAATTTCGAGATGAAATACTTTTTCACCGCTGCTATTGCGGGCGCTGCGGGTGAAGAAGCCCATTCCGCCGAGGCAGTTCGCCACCGGATCAAACAATTGATAGAGGGAGAAAGCTCCTCCGAAGTCCTGTCCGATGACGCGCTGGTCACGGCGCTGAAAAGGCAAGGCGTTGATATCGCACGGCGAACCGTCGCGAAGTACCGCGAGGCCATGCGCATTCCCTCTTCGGCTTTGCGCCGTCGGGAAAAGAAGGCGCTGACCTCGCGTTGACACTGCCACAATCGGCTCATACCCTTATCTTGCCCTAGCTGCTTCGGTTCGCGGGCCGCTTGGCACCAACAGGCGAAGGAGGAAGCCCATGCTTCAACGCGCGTCAGACGTCCGTGTCTCCGGTAAGAATCTTGATATCGGTGCAAGCCTGCGAGGTCAGGCGGAGGAACGGGTTCACGATGCGGTGGTGAAATATTTTGACGGTGGCTTTCGCAGCAGGGTCACGGTCGAAAAGGAAGGCACCGGCTTCCGTGCGGATTGCACGGTCCATCTTGACACAGGCGCGGTGATGCGCGTGTCCGGCATGGCTCATGATGCCTATTCCAGCGTCAGCCAGATCGTCGAGCGGATTGGCAAACAGATGCGCCGCGACAAGCGCAAGCGCACAGCACATTCCAACGGCAACCATATCAATGACGGATCAAACGAAGCAGTGGAGAACGAAGTCTTCGCTTCGGAAATGACAATTGAACCGGTTGAAAAGAATGATATGGGCGAAGCCGCAAAGCCGATTGTCGCTGAACGGGTGGATCGTCTTGAAAAGATAACTCTCCAGGACGCAATTGATCGTATGGAGATGGGCAAACTTTCCAGTTACGTGTTCCGCAACGGGGGTACGGATCGCGTCAATATTCTGCACGAAAGATCTGATGGTTCGATCGGCTGGATTGATGTCGATGAACGCCGCACCTGAAACACAACAATAACACCGGGGACATGGTGTGGTTCTTGCCTCGAACATTCCGGGCAAGCCGCACGTGAAGGGCAACCAGACAATGCCACTGACCGATATTTTGCCGCGAGAGGGCGTTCTGCCTGCGCTGCGGGTGACATCGAAAAAGATGCTGCTGGAAGCCATTGCCGATCAAGCCAGCATCATCACAAAACTCCCGTCCCGCTTGATATTCGATGCTTTGTTGCAGCGTGAGCGTCTGGGTTCGACCGGCATTGGTGGCGGCATCGCCATACCGCACAGCAAGTTCGAAGGACTGGACAAGCTGGTCGGCCTGTTCGCGCGGGTCGAGAAACCCATAGCCTTTGATGCGCTGGATGGTGAGCCGGTCGATCTGGTCTTCGTGCTGATGGCACCGGAAGGAGCTGGCGCAGACCACCTCAAAGGCCTGTCCAAGGTAGCGCGCGTTCTGCGGAGCCCATCGATCACCGCCAAGCTACGGGCCTCGAAGGATGGGGACGTCATCCACGCCTTGCTGACGCAGACGGCCGAGACATCGAAAGCCGCGTGATCCTTCACCGCCAGCAGCGTTGATCGAAATTCAGAGCAAAGCCGTGCGGATGAGCCGCGACTGCCGCAAGCCCCTGCAAAGCTGCATCCGGCGCGGTGATGAGGTAGATCGGAATATCCTCGAGATAGCCGCTGGCGCGCCCACGATGTCGGGTCGCAGCGGCAAAAGCGCCTGAAGTCAGCCAATTCCACGCCCTGAGGCGCGGAGCAATGCCACCGCCGATAAAAATCCCGCCCGTGGCACCAAATACTAGGGCCGTGTCACCTGCGAATCGCGCCAGCAGCCGGAAAAACAGCTCTATTGTCTCGATCGCGAGCCTGTCCTGCCCCCCAAGCGCCCGTTGGGTTATGGCAGCGGGTGCATCGTCGAGAACCACAGATGAGCGCATGCCCGCAACAGCGCGATAGAGACGAGTCAACCCGCGCCCCGACAGCAAATCCTCCCCCGAAATCAAGGCTTCGCCCAAATACGGCCAGAGCTTCATGTCCTCCACGCTTTCGGGTCCAAGTCCGACATGTCCGCCCTCGCTCGCCACCGGCAGCCACACAGCCCCATGCCGCAGCAACGCGCCCACGCCGAGCCCCGTTCCGGGTCCCACCACAGCCATGGCTCCGCCGGGGACCGCTTCGCCAGGGCCAAGGCACATCAATCCGTCGGCTCCAAGAAACGGCAGAGCGAGGCACAAAGCCTCGAAGTCATTCAGCAGAAATCCCTGATCAAGCCCGAGCTTCTCCGCCAGCGTCGGACCATCGATCACCAGTGCACCCCTGCTGGTTGCAGCGTTGGTGAGCACCGCCCGCCTGTCATGTACGGGACCCGCGACCGCAAGCAGGAAGGATCTTGGCGCAGGAAATCCGCCTGTTTCAAGCGCGCGACGCACGGTCACGGCGAAATCCGCCTCGGCCCCGCTCTCCAGTCGCAGCATCGGCAACATTCGGCCGCCCGGCGTCTCGACCATCGCAAACCGCGCATTGGTGCCACCGACATCAGCTAGGAGACAGGGATAGGGGAAAAGTGTCATGACGAGCTCAGGTCAGGTTGCGTGGCCGGACCCTGGCAACCTGTCGGCCCGTCCAACCGGACAATTCCGCAACCGACGGCAATCGGCAAGCCCTTGTTAGAAACTGGCGGATTTCCGTGGCGGCGCGCATGCCTTCCAGCCAGGCACCACCCACTGTCCCCCATTGCTCGACGCTGGTCGCCTCGCCCGCGAACCAGATGCGCTGGGCCACCGGCGCACGCAGCATCATCCGAACCAGCGCCTTGCCCGGACGTGCGACGGACCAGCCCCCCAGCGCCAGCGGATCGGCACTCCAGCGGCTGGCAAGCATTGGTTTCAGGCTCTTCGCCGCAGCAGAGCCCACCTGAAGGTCGAGCCAGTCCTCGACGACATCAGCCATGGCCGCCGTTCCCTGCGCCGCGAGCTCCCGCGCTTCATCACCACCGAAATCAGCGAAATGCACGCCGCGCCCCGCAGCACCAACCTGCATATAGAGCGACCGGTTCTTATCGTTCAAAAGAATTACAGCCCGATCGCGTTCCTCGGAAAAGGGATCATCCCCCAGGGTGAAGACAAGCCGCTCGTAGGCTCCGTGCGGCAGGTCATGCGCGGCTTCCAGATGCGATTCCGGCAGGCCCGGATCGAACGCGATGGAGCCGTTGACAATCAGCGTGGTTGGAACCGTCATCAGCACCGAGCGGGCTGCAATCTCGCCAGCAGAGGTATCGACCGTGACACCTCCGGCGACCTGCCGGATGCGCCGGACCACAACACCAAGCTTTGGCGTGGCATCAGCACCCGCAGCCGCCACAAGCGCACCGAACCCGCCGTCCACAAAGCGATCTTCACTGTCGATCGCGTTCGAGAAATCTTCGACGCTGACATTTCCAAGCGCCGTTCCACAGGCATGCGTGCCGTGCAATTCGCCGGCCAGGACCTGCCAGCGACTGTTGCGGTCCACTGCGAGATCGGCAGCAGACCCCGGCTGATCATCCGCGAGGCGTACAATGCCCCGGTCGATCTTTCGCCAGGCCCGCCAGAGCTTCATCTGGCCCCAGGTCCCCAGAATCTCGTCGCCATCGATGACCATTGGCCATTTGTCAGCAGAATGGAGGGCGATGCCGCGCCGCTTGGCCTCTTTCGCCAGCGGGTTCGCCTTGCGGGCATGCAACCAGTGCGCGCCGATATCGATGCCCGTGTGGCGACCGATAGCGGTGGTCCATGTGCGGCCGCCGATACGGTCGCGCGCTTCCACATGAATGACCGTGAGACCGCTGTCACGCAGCGTCAGCGCGGCAGCAAGACCGGCTGGTCCGGCTCCAACGATGACGACATCAGCATTGGACATGGAAATAGCTTTCAGGCCGACTTCTCGCGCTCAAACTGGCCGGCAGCCCTGAAGCGATAAAGATAAGACGGCACGATGGCTTCCACAGAGTCAGGCTTGATCCCGAGGCCTTCCAGCGTACGGCCCTCATGCATCGCTGCTTGAGATACGACATTGTCGTTCTTGAGCATCAGCACTTGATCCCGCGTCAGCAGTGGCTTGGGCAAGAGACCCAAAATCCTGCCCTGCAATTCTGCGATCGGGAATGGAATGGGTACCAAGGGACGCTTCCGGCCCGTTTCCGCCAGAATATACTCGAGAATCTGCCGGAAGCTTCGCACATCGGGTCCGCCCAGTTCGTAGACCGTGCCGGGTTTCGCCTTGCCCGCCAGGGCCAGCGCAACAGCTTGCGCCACGTCACCGACGAAAACCGGCTGGAATTTCGTCTCACCACCGCCAATCAGCGGCAATGCGGGCAGATAGCGGGCAAGCGTCGCAAACTGGTTGAAGAAATTGTCCTCGGGTCCAAAGACGATCGATGGCCGCATGATGATGGTTGATGGCACATGCTCCAAAACAGCCGCCTCGCCCGCAGCCTTGCTGCGTGCATAGGCCGCCGGAGACTGCGCATCCGCGCCAATCGCGGAGAGATGCACGACATTGCCGATCCCTGACTTCGCAGCGGCCATGGCGATGGCGCGCGGACCTTCGGCCTGCACCTTGTCGAAGCTCTGGCGGCCACTCTCAAAGAGAATGCCCACGAGATTGACGACGGCATCAGCGCCCTGCACGGCGCGCATGATGGAATCGGGATAACGCAGGTTGGCCTGCAAAGGCATGATCTGGCCCACACCGCCCATCGGCTGGAGATGGCCTGCAAGGTCCGGACGGCGCACGGCAACCCTCACACGCCAGCCCTGTTTTGCAAGCGCGCGGACAACGTGACGACCGACAAACCCTGAGCCACCGAAAACCGTGACAAGACCCGCCATCGATCATCTCCTTGTGCGATGCAACACCGCGTAATGAGGGCTGTTTAGCAGGCTGGAAAAAAAGAGGAAGGGGTTGGTTTAACGTCCGGTCTGCCCGCGGTGACGCAGGAAATGATCGGCGAGCACGATCGCCATCATGGCCTCTGCTACCGGTACGGCGCGAATACCGACGCACGGATCATGCCGACCCTTGGTCAGGATATCGGTCTCGTTGCCGAAGCGGTCGATGGTGGCACGCGGCGTCAGGATCGACGACGTCGGCTTGACTGCAAAGCGCGCCACGATGGGCTGACCCGAGGAAATGCCGCCTAGAATACCGCCAGCATTGTTGTTGGAGAAGCGAATTGAGCCATCATTACCAAGCCGCATCTCGTCGGCATTCTCCTCGCCTTTCAGCGCAGCCGCCCCCATGCCCGCACCGATCTCGACGCCCTTGACCGCGTTGATCGACATCATGGCCGAGGCAATATCGGCGTCGAGCTTGCCATAGACCGGCGCACCCCAGCCCGGCGGCACGCCTTCCGCCACCACCTCGATGACAGCCCCGACCGAGGAACCATCCTTGCGGATGCGATCGAGATAGCCCTCGAAGAAAGCCGCCTTGTCCTTGTCCGGGCAGAAGAAAGGGTTCTGGCTGACTTGATCCCAGTCCCACTTGACGGGATCGATCTTCTCCGGCCCCATCTGCACCAGAGCCGCGCGGATCGTGACACCAGAGATCACCTTGCGCGCGATCGCACCTGCCGCCACACGCATCGCAGTTTCGCGCGCCGATGAGCGCCCACCGCCGCGATAATCGCGGATGCCGTATTTCATGTCGTAGGTGTAGTCGGCATGGCCCGGACGGTACTGGTCCTTGATGTCGCCGTAGTCCTTCGAGCGCTGGTCCACGTTCTCGATCAGCAGGCCGATAGAAGTGCCGGTGGTGACCTGCTGGCCACTGTCATCTTGAAACACGCCGGAGAGAATCCGCACCTGATCGGGTTCCTGGCGCTGCGTCGTGAAACGGTTCTGCCCCGGCCGGCGACGGTCGAGATCGCGCTGGATATCCTCCGCCGTCATCGGGAGGCCAGGCGGGCAACCATCCACCACGCAACCGATGGCAGGCCCGTGACTTTCGCCAAAGGTGGTGAAACGGAAGAGCTGGCCGAAGGAATTGTGGGACATGCGCGTTTCTCTTGCGCCATTTCTTTGAAGCGTTGGCGCTGGAAGGTCAAATCCTGATGACATGCTTGTGAAGGACAGCACGCACATCGTGACGAATGTAGAGGAATTGATTCTGCTACATTTACATAATCAACGATCCAACTGAAAGTTCTGCCATGACCAATTTGCCATCACGCCGTTTACTCCTCTGCGGCTTTGCCAGCCTTGCTGCAGTGCCTTCCTTCGTCCAGTCCGCAGATGCACGCACCGAATTCACAAAGGCCGCTTTCGAAGCCGCGCAGGCTGCTGGCAGGCCAATCATTGTCGAAGTCAGCGCCACCTGGTGTCCGGTTTGCAAGGCGCAGGCACCTATCCTCGCCTCGCTGAAAAGCAAGCCTGAATACCGGAATGTTGCATTCTTCGAGATCGACTTCGACACCCATAAAGATGCTCTGCAGTCACTCAAGGTCAGCAAGCAGAGCACGCTGATTGCATTCAAGGGAAAGGCGGAGATAACCCGCACGACCGGCGATACATCAGCTGCCGGCATCGAAAAGCTCTTCAAATCCGCGATCTGATCAGACACAGTAGCGATCATGCTGACCACGCTCGCCCTCGCCGCCCTCGCAGGCGTTCTCTCCAGCCTCAGCCCTTGCGTGCTCCCGATCCTGCCCATCGTGCTGGGTGCGGCGGCGGGTGAGCACCGTCGGGGGCCATTGGCTCTCGCCACAGGGCTGGCCGTGTCCTTCGTGATCATCGGAATGTTCATCGCCACAGTCGGATTCTCGGTTGGTCTTACCGGAGATGTCTTCCGCATCGCAGCAGCAGTGCTGATGGTGCTGATCGGCATCGTGTTGTTGGTGCCGCAATTCTCGATACGGCTGGCTGCGGCCGGTGGTCCCGCCGGAAACTGGGTGGAGCAGCGTTTCGGTGGTTTCTCGACCTCTGGACTCAGTGGCCAGTTCGCTCTCGGCCTGCTGCTTGGCGCAGTGTGGAGTCCCTGCGTCGGGCCAACGCTTGGCGCGGCTTCGGTTCTGGCCGCCAAGGGCGAAAACCTGGGTCAGGTTGCGCTGACCATGCTGGTCTTCGGCATTGGCGCAGGCCTGCCGCTGGCGCTGCTGGGCTCACTGTCGCGAGAAGCGCTGATGAGATGGCGCAACAAGATGCTGGCCGCTGGCAGCAAGGGAAAAATGATCTTCGGTGCCGTTTTGCTGGTAGCAGGCACGCTCGTGCTCAGCGGTCTCGACAAGACAGTTGAGAGTTTTCTCGTCGATGCGTCGCCCGAATGGCTGACAGTCCTGACAACGCGATTCTGAACTCGATCAGTCTATATGGTTCGCACTGCCAATCCAACGGCAGGCATCATCCTTGAACACCAGCACCCTGCCCTGCCATATCTCCTCGCTGGCAGCACGGCGCTCGGCAATCCCGCCAATCATCGCCATCAAAGCGCGCGCGACGCCGCCATGGGACACCAGAATGCTGTCTTGCCGGAGCGTCGGCAGGAAGCCACGGATGCGCTCGGTCAACATGGCATAGCTCTCGCCGTCCGGGGGAACTGCATTCCATTTGTCGCGCTCGCGCCGCGCAGCACCTCCTGCATCGGAGCGGCGCACATCTTTCCATGTCATGCCTTCCCAGCGCCCGAAAGTCAGCTCCTTCAACCGCTCGTCCGTCTTGTAATAGGTCGGATACAAGCCAATCGACTTGCGCACCAGTTCCGCCGTCTCGCGCGTGCGCAACAACGGGCTCACCCACCAGTCCAGATCTTCCGGGTTGGGAAGCAGTGATTTCAGGATGACGCCGGCTTCTTCAGCCTGCACGCGGCCCAGATCATTCAGTGGAATGTCACGCTGGCCTTGCAGGCGTCCCTCGGCGTTCCAGTCAGTTTCGCCGTGGCGGATGAAGTAGAGGGTACTGAAGGTCATTTAAACTCGCCAGACCTCAATCCCTGTCCAGCGTCATGTCCGGCGCAGTAGGGTTCTTCATGCCCACGATATGATAGCCCGAATCGACATGGTGGATTTCACCCGTCACACCACGCGAGAGGTCCGACAACATATACATGCCGGAATCACCAACCTCATCGATGGTGACGGTGCGGCGCAGTGGGGAATTGTACTCGTTCCACTTCAGGATATAGCGAAAGTCGCTGATGCCAGATGCGGCGAGCGTCTTGATCGGCCCCGCCGAGATTGCATTGACCCGGATGTTTTTGGGGCCAAGGTCAGCCGCCAGATAGCGCACAGAGGCCTCCAAAGCCGCTTTGGACACGCCCATGACGTTGTAATGAGGCATCCACTTTTCAGCACCGTAATAGGTCAGCGACAACATCGATCCGCCTGTTTCCGGCATCAGTTTCTCGGCCCGCTGGGCAATCGCGGTGAAGGAATAGCAAGATATCAGCAGCGATTTGGTGAAATTGGCCTCCGAGGTGTCAACATAGCGGCCGTTCAACTCGTCCTTGTCGGCATAGGCGATGGCGTGCAGCACGAAATCCAGCCCGCCCCACAGCTTGTTGACCGCCTCGAACACAGCATCAACCGAAGCCGTATCTGTGACATCGCAATGGCCGAGCACATGGCCTCCTACTTCCGCCGCCAGTGGCTCCACCCGCTTCTTCAGCGAATCACCCTGATAGGTAAAGGCCAGTTCGGCCCCCTGCAGATGGCAGGACCGCGCAATACCCCAGGCAATCGACATCTTGTTCGCAACGCCCATGATCAGGCCGCGTTTTCCGGCCATGAGGGTGCCGCGTGGTTGTTCGGAAGCCATCAGCTTCTCCCGCTTGTTCTCTTATGAGCAATCGCCATAGCGGAAGCTTGGCGCGGCGGGAAGCGTGTAAGATTGCCCCTCACAGGGATTGATCTTTTAGCAATCCTGGTCGATTTTCCTGGAACTGCAGGGAGAACGACGCAAAATGACCATCTCGATCCAAGCTTGGGCTCTGAAAGGTCTCGCAATCGCGCTTTTTGCGGGCATGACGGCGGTATCGCACGCGCAAGACACTTATCCCGCCCGCCCGATCACAATGATCGTGCCCTTCGCGCCCGGTGGCACATCTGATGTGATCGCCCGCATTATCTCGGAACAGATGAGCCAGATCATCGGGCAGCGCATCGTGCCCGAAAACATCGCCGGTGCTGGCGGATCAACCGCGCTGACACGCCTGTCGCGCGCGGCACCCGACGGTTACACCATCGGCATTGGCAACAGCGGCACCAGCGCCGCCGTGTACTGGATCCACGAGAACGTAACGTTCAAACCGGATGATTTCGCAACTGTCGGTCTGATCGCCAAGACAGCGCCTGTGATCGCGATCAAAAAGGACTTCCCGGCTAAATCCATGGCGGAATTCGTGGAACACATGAAGAAAAACCCCGGCAAGGTAACGCTGGGCCATGCCGGAACAGGATCATCGAATCATCTGATCTGCCTCAATTTCCTGCAAGCAGCCAAGGCCGAAGCCCAGCTTGTGGGCTATCGCGGTGCAGCCCCGGCGCTGAACGATGTGCTGGCTGGCAGCATAGACGGCGTTTGCGACACCGCGACATCGCTGCAGACCCATGTTCAGGCCGGAACTGTCAAAGCCATGGCCGTGGCGACCGAAACACGTCTTAAATCGCTCCCCGATGTTCCAACCTCTGTGGAAGCGGGTTTGCCGGAGTTCTCGATGCAGGGCTGGAACGGGTTTTTCGTGCCCAAGGGAACACCGGCGCCCGTCATTGCAAAGCTCAACGAGACGCTGCGCAAGGCGCTGGAGAGCGAACCCGTCCGCAAGCGCTTCGATGATCTCGCCGCTGCAACTCCGCCCGAGGCTGAGCGCTCTGCCGAATATCTCGGCAAACTGGTGCCTATAGAGGTGGAGCGCTACCGCAAGCTGCTGGGGAAATAGCTCTCATGCCTCTGGAAACGCCGCCGCTATCAGCGCCTTCGTGTAATCCTCGCGTGGTGCTGCGAAAATCTGGTCAACGCTGCCCTGCTCCACGATCTTGCCGTCCTTCATGACAATCACGCTGTCGGAGAGGGCCTGCACGACGGCGAGATCGTGGCTGATAAACAGATACGTCAGGTCATGCGCCTGCTGCAGATCACGCAGGAGTTCGATCACGGACTTCTGCACCGTGCGGTCCAGCGCCGATGTCGGCTCGTCCAGCAGCATCAGCTTCGGCTTCAGGATCAGCGCACGGGCGATGGCGATACGCTGGCGCTGTCCGCCCGAGAACTCATGTGGATAGCGATTGCGCATGCGCGGCTCAAGGCTGACCTCGCTCAAAGCCTCCGTCGCCCTCTTGTCGCGTTCAGCACGCGAAAGATGCGGCTCATGCACAAGCAGCCCTTCCGTGATGATCTCGCCCACGGTCATGCGCGGGCTGAGCGAACCGAACGGGTCCTGAAAGACCACCTGCATGTCGCGGCGCAGCGGGCGCATGGCAGAACGGTCGAGCGGAGCCAGATCCTTGCCGTCAAAAACCACCTTGCCCGTTGCGGGGAGCAGCTTGAGCAGCGCGCGTCCCAGTGTGGATTTGCCAGAACCCGATTCACCCACGATGCCGAGCGTTCCGCCACGAGGCAGGGAGAGACTGATGCCATCGACTGCCACCAGAGGCGGTGCTTTCCTAAGAAATCCACCCGGCATCTTGAAGGTGACGCGCATATCCGTACCGGACAACAGGATCGGCGCGTCTTTGGCAGGCGGCACCTTGCGACCCGAGGGCTCCGCAGCGATCAGCGCCTTCGTGTAATCATGCTGCGGACGAGAGAAAACCTCAGCCACCGTCCCGGTCTCCACGACCTCGCCATAGCGCATGACATAGACGCGGCTGGCGAAGCGCTTCACCACGTTCAGATCATGGCTGATGAAGGCGATGGCCATGCCCAGCCGATCTTTCAGTTCTGTCATCAGGCGCAGGATCTCGGCCTGAATCGTTACGTCCAGTGCTGTCGTTGGCTCGTCAGCGATCAGCAGTTTCGGGTTGTTGGCTAGCGCCATGGCAATCATCACGCGTTGCCGCTGGCCACCGGACAATTCATGCGGATAGGAGCGCATGCGTCCTTCAGCATTGGGAATGCGGACGAGCTTCAGAAGATCAACTGCTTTCCGTTCAACTTCTGCTGTCGAAACCTTCTGGTGCCTTCGGATAACGAGGCTGATCTGCTTCCCGATTCGGTAGAGTGGATCAAGCGATGTCATCGGTTCCTGGAAGATCATGGTGATGGCATTGCCGCGATAGTGCGCCAGCGGTTGCACGCCGACGTCGGCAATTGCTGAACCGTCAAAACTGACCTGACCCGTTGCCACGCCGTTGCTGGCGAGCAGGCCCATCAGCGCCATCATGGTCTGGCTCTTGCCGGAACCGCTCTCGCCCACGATGGCAACGATCTCATTGCGGTGAATGGCAAGGTCGATGCCCTTCACGGCTTCGACGATGCCATCATTGGTGCGGAAGGATACGCGCAGGTTTTGCAGAGCGAGGAGCGGTGAAGTCATCACCGGTCCTTCGGATCAAGCGCATCGCGCAGACCGTCCCCGATGAAGTTCAGCGCAAACAGCGTGGTCACCAAAAAGATCGCCGGGAAAACAAGCATATACGCTGCTCCCTGGATATTGCGCGCACCATCCGAGATCAGCACGCCCCAGCTTGTCATCGGTTCCTGCACGCCAAGGCCGAGGAACGACAGGAAGCTCTCGAGCAGGATCACCTTGGGCACCAGCAGCGTCATGTAGACGACCACAGGCCCCAGCACATTGGGGATGATGTGACGCCTGAGAATGCCGCCGTGGCCGACGCCCATTGCCTCTGCCGCCTGCACAAATTCCTGTTGCCGCAACGACAGCGTCTGTCCCCTCACGATGCGCGCCATGTCGAGCCATTCCACCGCGCCGACGGCGATGAACATCAGCACGAAGTTTCTACCAAAAAACACGACCAGCATGATGACGAAAAAGATGAAGGGCAACGCATAGATGATATCGACGATGCGCATCATCACATCATCCACCCGCCCCCCGAAATAGCCTGATGTCGCGCCATAGATCACACCGATCATCACGCCCACGCCCGCCGCCAGCAAGCCGATGGCGAGGCTGACCCGACCAGCGATCAGAGTGCGCGTCAACAGGTCCCGGCCATTGGCGTCGGTGCCGAACAGGAAACGGCGGTATTCAATGGGCACCGAAACAATGAGCTTTCTGCCCTCATCCTCGCGCGCCAGTATAGTCGGCTTGCCGAAAGCATCGGAGCGCTCGAAGAAAGCCAGCCCACGCTCGTCGACAGCGCGCGGCCCCACCAGCGTAACCTTGACGACACCACCGTTGATCTCGATTGCCTCCGCCTTTGCCCTGACCCGCGATGCAATACGCTCGATGGCAGGCTGAATCTGCTCAGGCAGTGGAAAGGCCGAAAGGCTCGCAGGAACACGTGTGTATTCAGGATAGACCTTGTCGAAGGCGTGTCCCGTGATGAACGGTCCGAACAGCGACAGCAGCGTCACCAATGTCAGTGCAAACAAGCTGGCGACCGCAGCCTTGTTCCGCTTCAGGCGCAGCTTCGCGTCATCCCAGAGCGAGCGGCCGATGTCGCTGGTGAGGATAGCGTCGCTCACGCATACCTGACCCGCGGATCAAGCGCCGCATACAGCACATCCACGATGAGATTGAACACCAGAACGAAACACGCAATCACCACCACTGTGCCCATCACCAGCGTGTAGTCGCGGTTGAGCGCACCTTCGACAAAATAGCGCCCGATGCCGGGTAGGCCGAAGATTGTCTCCACCACCACAGAGCCTGTCAGCAAGGCCGCCGCCGCAGGTCCGAGATACGATACCACCGGCAGCGCCGCACCCCTGAGCGCATGACGGATGATGGTAGCGTTTGACAGCCCCTGCGCCCTGAGCGTGCGGATATGGTTGGCCCGCAGCATCTCGATCATTGCGGCCCGGATCATGCGAGCCACCACAGCCATCTGCGGCAGCGCCAGCACCAGCACGGGCAAAACGGTGTTTCGAACCGCCCCGTCGTTCCAGCCGCCAACCGGCAACCAAGCAAGCCACAGGCCGAAGGTGACCTGAAACAGCGGTGCCGTCACGAAGGTCGGAACAGTGATGCCTGCGGTTGCTGCGGTGACGACAACATAATCAGCGGGTTGATTCTGCCGCAGCGCTGCAATGACACCGAGCGCCCCGCCCACAAAAACCGCAAGCGTCAGCGCCAGCGCGCCAAGACGGATCGACACCGGCAGCCCCTTGGCGAAAAGCTCCGCCACGGTCAGGTCCTGGCTCGAAAAGGACGGCCCGAAATCACCACGCACCAGTCCTTGCAAATAAAGCAGATACTGCCGCCACAACGGTTCATCCAGCTTGTAGAGCTTGCGCAGGTTCGCCAGCACTGCCTCGTTCAGCGGCTGCTCCAGATCGAACGGCCCGCCCGGGGCGACACGGATCAGGAAAAAGCTGATCGTGATCACCACGAGCAGCGTGGGGATGGTGGAGAGAAGGCGGCGGAGGATGTAGGTGAGCATGGCGTTTAGCCATTCCTTCCCGCAAGCGGGGAGGAATGGCAGCTCACGGGTTCAACCGGTAAAACCGCGTCGCATAAGCTCCACGCAGGTTTGACGAGAACCCCTGCAGTTTGTTCGACACCAAGTTCTTCGTCGAATAGAACAGAACCGAGGCATAAGGCTGCTCGCGAGCGATGATCTGCTCCGCTTTGAACATGATGTCGGCGCGCTTCTTCAAATCCGTCTCGCTCTCGGCCTGTTTCATCAAACCATCGAACTCTGCATTGTCAAATCGCGCATAGTTGAAGCCTGTGTTGTCCTTCTGGAACAGGAACAGGAAGTTCTGCGGATCGGAGTAATCGCCGATCCAGCCGGCGCGCGCCGCGTCGAATTCGCCGCGTTCGCGCAGGAAAGCGAAGTGAGTCTTGGCATCAGTGTTGATGAAAGTTGTCTCAACGCCCACCTGCTTCCACTGGTCGGCAATGGCCACTACGGTGCGGCGGTTGTTGTCTGTCGTGTTGTAGCGGATCTCGACTTTCAGCGGTTTGCCGGGACCAAAGCCCGCGGCAGTCAGGAGCTTCTTCGCGGTATCCTCGCGATCAATGGGCGACTTTTCTGCCCAGTCCGGTGCCGCAGGCTTACCGTAATTGCCGATGCCTGGCGGCACGAAAGAGTATCCTGGCAGCATTGTCCCGCCCCAGATCTGCTCGGCGATGAACTCGCGATCAATCGTCATTGACAGCGCCTGGCGCACGCGAACGTCGTCAAACGGCTTTTTCGCCATGTTGAACGCGAGATAATACGTGCCCAGATACGGCGCGATCTTCACCTGATCGCCCAGCTTCTCTTTCAGAAACTTGGTCTGGTCAGCCGGAATATCAGTGGTGAAATGCAGCTCACCCGCCATGAAACGGCGTGACGCCGCCGCATAATCCGGTGTTGGAAAATACATGATCCGCTCGATCTGCACATTGGCGGCATCATGAAAACTTGGGCTCTTGTCGAGCCGGATGTGGGAATTGGGTGTCCATTCCTTCAGGCTGTAAGCCCCGTTCGAAACCCAGTTCTCTGGTTTTGTGTAATCTGCCCCGTGTTTCTTCACACTCGCCTCGTGCACGGGATAGCCGGTCTGATGCGTGAGCAATTCCAGAAAATAGGGCGTCGGTCGTTCTAGCGTAATTTCCAGCGTCTTGTCGTCTATCGCCTTGACGCCGATATCCTCCAGCTTGGCACCATCCTGCTTCTTGTTGACCTTCTCGGCGTTCTTGATGGGGAATAGAATATTGGCGTATTTCGCACCGGTGTCCGGGTTGATGATACGGCGGAAGGCGAAGACGTAATCCGACGCCTTGAAATCATCACCGTTGGACCATTTCGCGTTGGGGCGAAGTTTAAAAGTGAACACCGTGCCGCCTGCGCTCTCAATGTGGCTGGCAGCGACACCATAGACAACCTCGCCCTTGGCATTGTGGATCATAAGGCCATCGTAGAGATCGCGCATCAGATGCGCTTCGGTGACAGTGCTGCCCTTCTGCACGTCAAGTGTTTCAGGATCGCCGTCATTGCCCCTTAGAAACGTCACCTGCGCAAAGGCGGTGGATGACAGCAGCGTGGCCGTGGCAAAAGCGGCGGCATAAAATAGTGTCTTGGCTTGGAACATGACGTTTCCTCCGTTTTAAGGGCGCTGGCCGCATCCCGGCAGCACCTGCGCATCAGGAGCACAGGTAAGCGTGAAAATCGGCGCACTGCAATGGCGGAATGAACTCCTACTGTTAAAATAGTTCATCCATGAACCATGACAGCGGACAGCCATCACACAATGACAAAATCGGCCGTAGGCTTTACGATCTGCCTTTGATCGAGATGGAAAGTCCAAGTCGTGAACGAAACCACTCCTCCGCATGCCAATCCTGCACTCGGCCCCATCGTCTCTTCCGGACATCTCGCCGCTGGGGCGCTGCCTTCGCTCTCGGAATTTGAATTTGGCATGATCATGCTGAATCATGCGTTCAATCGCTGGATGGTGCGCTGCATGGCGGCAGGAGGAATCCCGGATCTTTCGCCCTTCGATGTGCTGGTGCTGCACAACGTTAACCACCGTGCCAAGCCCAAGCGCCTCGCCGACATCTGCCTCGTCCTCAATGTCGAGGACACGCATGTCGTCAACTACTCGCTCAAGAAACTCGAGAAGCTGAAGCTGATCAAGGGCGGCAAGGCAGGCAAGGAGAAGATCGTGGTGGTGACACCGGCGGGTCAGCAGGCCTGCGAGAGGTACAAGGCCGTGCGCGAGGGCCTGCTCGTGCAATCCGTGCTGGGGACGGGCATCGATCCCAAGAAACTCTCGGCTTTTGCGGCGGAGCTCCGGTCGCTGTCGGGTCATTACGATCAGGCCGCACGGGCGGCGGCAAGCTTGTAGGGACGAAAATTTCGGCACAGACTGGCCACACATGAACACGGAGGAACTGCCATGTCGGGAATTATCTGGACTGTCCTCATCATCGCTGTGGTTGCCATAGGTGCTATTCTCATGATCGCAGCGGGCAAGCCGGATACATTTACCGTTCGCCGCTCCATCCACATCAAGGCTCCACGGGAAAAGGTCTTCGCGCTGATCAATGATCTTGTCGCCTGGAAATCCTGGTCACCGTGGCAGAACAAGGACCCGGCCATGCGCCAGACCATCAGCCCCAACAGCGCTGGCATCGGCGCATCTCAGGAATGGGAGGGCAACAGCAAGGTTGGTACCGGGCGCATGCGATCACCGATTCCGTTCCCCACGAGCGGATCACGTTCAGGCTGGATTTCCTCAAGCCCTTCAAGGCGACCAACATGGCGGGCTTCGTCCTCAGGGAAGAAGCGGATGGCACGGAAGTCATCTGGACCATGAACGGCCCTGCCCCGCTGGTCTCCAAGATCATGGATACACTCATGAACATGGACAAAATGATCGGCCGGGATTTCGAGGAAGGGCTCAATAAGCTCAAGACCCTGGTTGAAACCAGGGCCTGACAAGTCACCGCGCGGGAGCGGGCGGCGGATGCGGTGCCGTGCGCGCCGCGATCTTCTGCTCGGCCTTGCCCCTGGACAGCCACTTGAAGCCCAGGACCGATGCCGCGACCCCCGCGATGATGGCAGCCGTCAGGAGGGGGCGTACCGCGAACCAGGCGATGGCGATGGAGCCTCCACCGGTGATCAGCGTCATCACCAGAGCGATGATGCCGGCACCCGCCGCGAACAGGTCGCCGATGATCGGGATGTACGAGGCAAGGAACGTGAACGGTCCCAACATCAGCAGGAAGCCGATGAACATGATGACGATCAGCACGGCGCGGATGATCCAGGTCATGACACTGTTGTCAGACTGACCTTGAGCGAACATCGCCTCCGCCGAATGGTTCCCGGTCGAGGCCAGCAGCACCGACCGGCCATTCCGCGCGGTGTAGGCTGAGAGTTCGCCGGAGGTTTGCCGGGCCGCGATGCTGCCCGGACCGACCGGGATCGTCCGCCAGCTGACCTTGAGATCACCAATATCGGGATCCGTAGGATTGCGCCCGACATGGAGCGTTCCATCGGCGAAGCTCACCGGCCGTCCGATGCGGCGTCCCAGCGCATCAATCATCGGCTGCGGAAGGTTACTCTTGGATTCTGATCTCGACTGAAAAGCCGAAAGGGCGTCCTCACCCAGCCGATACGGACCGATATGCGCATCAGCAGCCTGGAACGTCTGCGAGGTGAAGGGGAATACAGGGTTCTGGTGGTTTGCCGCTTCCCGGAAACGCGATGAGTCCTGCCGACTCGAGGACCATTCACTGCTGTAGCTGTAGGTCCGCCGCCCGTCCTTGGTCGATGAGCTTTCCTTCCACTGATACATCTCGACATGCCGCTCCATCCGGACGGCCTGTGCCGACAAATTCAACAGCTCATCACGAACACCGCGGTTTGAGGTGAGGTTGCCGACGACATGCACCAGCTTCCCCTCGTTGGCAGGATCGAGTCGGTCGGCAGGGGCGGAGATGGTGACACCCAGGCCTTCAGTGAGCGCCCGCGCGATCTGCACCGAGTTGTTTTCATTCCAGAAAATGCCGAAGATGCTGGCCAGGATCAGCACGAAGCCGATCAGCACGCCGACGATGGATTGCCAAAGCTGTTCCAGGAACGACAACGGCTCGTCGGAAACGCTATCGCTGCCGGAGGAGTCTCCGGAATCGGGACCGGCGCTATTGTCTGTCGACCCGCTATCAGAGAACGAAGTGCTCGAAACATCGTCATCATCCGACATGGCTTCCCCCCGGAATAGCATGCTGCCGCCCGTCGGATGCTGATGCAATCAGGCGTTGAATGCAAGTCTTCTATCGAAAGTCACTCGGCTGCAGCTGTCGCGCGCATGTTCATCTCAAAGCCGCCAGCGTCACCGACAATTCAGGCGCGAGGAGCGCCAGAGAACCCCTCTCGTGCCCTTGCACGGCATGAAGTTCATTGATGGCAGCATGACCCGAATCCATGGCGCTTGAGAACATTCCGGGTTGCCAAACGCGGGCCATGGGTCTGTTATGGTGCCTCACCCGCGAAATCGAGAACCATTCCCATGACCCTTGCTCCCGTCCGCTTCGGTAAAACCGGCATGAAGGTCTCACCCCTCTGCTTCGGCACCATGACCTATGGTGATCCGAAATGGCGGGAATGGGTGCTGCCGGAGGAGCAGTCGATGCCCTTCTACAAGAAGGCCTATGAAGCGGGCATCACCTTCTGGGACACTGCCAACATGTATTCGCTCGGCGCATCCGAGACGATCACCGGCAAGGCCATCAAGCAGTTCGCCACGCGGCGTGACGAAATCGTGCTGGCCACCAAGGTCTACAACGCCATGGGGCCGGGCATGAACCAGAAAGGCCTCTCCCGCAAGCACGTGATGGAAGCAGTTGACGCCTCTCTCAAGCGCCTCGGCACGGACTACATCGACCTCTACATCATCCACCGCTTCGACTACGGCACGGAGATCGAGGAGCAGGTGGAGGCATTGAACGATGTCGTGCGTGCGGGCAAGGCGCTCTATCTCGGCGCTTCCTCGATGTGGTCTTGGCAGTTCATGAAAATGCTGTCGGTGCAGCGCCAGAACGGTTTTGCCGAATTCGTTTCGATGCAGAACTATTACAACCTCGTCTATCGCGAGGAGGAGCGCGAAATGATGCCGCTGTGCGCCGCAGAGGGCAAGGCCGTGACGCCGTGGTCGCCACTGGCGCGGGGATATCTCGCAGGCTCGGGTCTGGCCGCTGCCACCACCAACGAAACCACCGTGCGCGGGCGGACCGACACCGTGGGAGATCTGCTGAAGCTCGGCACGCCGCAGGACGAAGCGATCCGCAATCGCGTCATCAAGGAAGCGGCACGCCTTGGCGTCAAGCCTGCCGTACTCGCGTTGGCCTGGGTGATGTCGAAACCCTTCGTCACGGCCCCCATTGTCGGTGCATCCAAGCCGCATCATCTGGATGACGCGATTGCCGCTACGGCGCTGAAACTGGATGAGCGCACGATCAAGCGGCTGGAGGAGCCTTATCGGCCCAAGGCCGTGGTCGGGATTGTGTGACAGTATATCGTCCCGTAAGAGACAGGGATGTCCTTCAAGCGCCTCAAACGCCCGTTGAGTGTTGTTCTCGCGGCATTCCTGCTGGCTTCTTGCGGCGGGCGTCCGCAGGGCGTGCTGTTGCCCGTCACCACAGTCGCGGCGGGAACCACCCGCATCGACCTGCTGGTGGCCACAACACGCAAGCCTCTGCCCGACAGACAGTCCGAGATGTTTTCGGGCGAGCGCGGCAAAACGCTGTCTTTCGCCGATATTGCCGTGTCGATTCCGCCCGATTCTGCCCGCGCCGTCGGCGAGGTCCAGTGGCCTGAAAGTGTACCGGGCAATCCTGCGCGCGAGTTCGTGACGCTCAGCACTGAAAACATCGACAGCAAGACAGCCGCACAGCGCTTCGGCCTGCGGATCAGCCGCCCGGATGTCCGCGGTCGCGCCATCGTGTTTGTCCACGGCTACAACAGCCGCTTCGAGGATGCCGTTTTCCGCTTCGCCCAGATCATGCATGACTCGAAGGCTCCGGGTGTTCCCATCCTTTTTACCTGGCCATCCCGTGGCACGCTGCTGGCCTATGCCTATGACCGCGAAAGCGCCAATTACTCCCGCGACGGCCTTGAGCAGGGCCTGCGCCAACTGGCCTCCGATCCCCGTGTGACCGAGATCAGCATTCTGGCCCATTCCATGGGCAACTGGGTGACCATGGAGGCGCTGCGTACGATGGCTTTGCGCAATGGCCGCGTGCATCCCAAGATCGCGAATGTGATGCTTGCAGCTCCTGATGTGGACGTGGATGTCTTCCACACCCAGATGATGGCTCTGGGTGACAAGCGGCCCGCCATGACCCTCTTTGTATCGCAGGACGACAAGGCCTTGCAGTTTTCGCGGCGGCTCTGGGGTGATGTGGCCCGTCTTGGTTCCATCAACCCGGAGGAAGAGCCCTACAAGGACGCGATCGCGAAAGCGAAGATCACCGTAGTTGATCTCACAAAACTTAAATCCGGCGACCCGCTGTCACATGGTAAATTCGCCCAGAGCCCGGATGTCGTGCGCTTCATCGGTCAGCGGCTTGCAAGCGGCCAGACTGTCACCGAACAGAACACGACGCTGGGAGAGCGGCTGGTGCAAACCGGTTCCGAACTTGGCTCGGTGGTTGGCGGCACAGCCGGGGCTGTCATCCGCGCGCCGATCTCGCTGGTCGATGGCACTTTGCGCAATGACGAGGAAGAGCGCAGGCGCGAGGACGAGCGGAAGCGGCAGTAGGGACTTCTCTCCTCATGTCGAGGCGCTCGCCCCTTGGCGAGCCTCGAGACACGCACCATGCTGGTGTAGCTGCACATCATAAGGAAGATGCCCAGGCATAGTGCGTGTCTCGAGGCTCGCTGCGCTCGGCACCTCGACATGAGGAGAGGGATAAAAACCGGGCTGGCGGGGCGTCACTCCCGCGCGGCACGAAGCCGGTGCTACGTCTGGCTCAGCCCGGTTGTTTCCGCCCGGGGTCGCACGCCCCCCCCGCGAGAAATGTCTCGGTTAAGCTGACTAGCGGAAACGGGCTTAGCCTTGACGGAACTGCGTCCGTCCCGCAAGCCTCGGCTCGGAAACGGGACACGAGTCATGGCGGACAAAAACACGCTCTTCTACGGCGACAATCTCACCATCCTGCGCGAGCATGTGGCTGATGGAAGCGTTGACCTGATCTATCTCGATCCGCCCTTCAACTCGAACGCCAATTACAACGTGCTGTTCAAGACGCCCGACGGCATCGACAGCCAGTCGCAGATCGAGGCTTTCGAGGACACCTGGCACTGGAACGACAATGCCGAGCGCGCCTTCGACGAGGTGATGCAATCCGGCAATACCGACGCGGCGGAGATGCTGCGGGCCATGCGCGGTTTCCTGAAGGAAAACGACATGATGGCGTATCTCGCCATGATGGCAGTGCGGCTGATCGAACTCCACCGCGTGCTCAAACCGACGGGGAGCCTGTATCTGCACTGCGATCCGACCGCGAGCCATTACCTGAAGATTTTACTGGATGCGGTGTTTGGACGCGAGAAATTCGTAAATGAAATTACTTGGAAGCGGTCGCATGCTCATAATGACGCAAAGCAAGGCGCGAAGCATTTTGGACGCACATCCGATATCATACTGTTTTATTCGAATTCAGATCGCCGTATTTGGAATGTGCAATACACAGAGTACGATCAAAGCTATCTAGATCGTGACTATAGGAGGCTTGAAGCCGATGGTCGTCGATATCGACTTGACAACATCCAAGGTCCCGGTGGTGCTGAAAAAGGCAACCCATATTACGAGGTGATGGGTGTAAGTAGGCACTGGCGTTATTCAAAGATTCGAATGAAGGAATTGATCGATAAAGGCTTAATCGTGCAAACTTCGCCTGGATCTGTACCACAGATGAAGCGATACCTTGACGAAATGAGTGGAGTAGCCGTTCAAGATATATGGACTGATCTGCCTGTAATTAACAATCGGTCAAAAGAGTCCCTCGGCTACCCCACACAAAAACCCCTCGCCCTGCTCGAACGCATCCTTGCAGCCTCGTCCAACGAGGGCGATGTGGTGCTGGACCCGTTCTGCGGTTGCGGCACCACCATCCACGCCGCGCAGAAGATGAACCGCAACTGGATCGGCATCGATATCACGCATCTCGCCATCGGCCTCATCCGCCGCCGCCTCGTGGAGGCCTTCCCCAAGGTGCAATACGAGGTGCTGGGCGTGCCCAAGGACGCCGATGCCGCCCGCACGCTGGCCGCCGCCGACAAATACCAGTTCCAGTTCTGGGCGCTCTCGATGATCGAGGCTGTGCCGTACAAGGGCGGCAAGAAGGGGGCAGACGGCGGCGTCGATGGCTATGTCTGGTTCAAGCCCGACGGCAAGACGACCGAAAAGGCCGTGATCTCGGTCAAGGGCGGCGCCAACGTCGGCGTCGGCATGATCCGCGATCTCATCGCCACGACGGAGCGCGAACGCGCCAAAGTGGGCGTGCTGCTCAGCCTTGAAGACCCAACCTCGGTCATGCGCCGGGAAGCCGCAGCGGCGGGCCTCTACAAGACGGAGTCACTGGGCGATTTCCCCCGCATCCAGATCCTCACCATTGAAGACCTGTTCGACGGCCGAAAGCCGCACCTGCCATGGGTTGATTCAACGGTGTTCCGGAAGTCGAAGCGCGAGGCCGTGGCAGGCGAGCGCAAGACCGATCAGGGCGATCTGGGGGTGTGAGCCGCTTCCCTTTTCCTCATGTCGAGGTGCGAGCCTTGGGCGAGCCTCGAGACACGCACCATGCCTGTGCAATCCAGAGAAACCTCACGCACCACCCTGCGTGTCTCGAGGCTCGCTGCGCTCGGCACCTCGACATGAGGAGAGTGGTTGGCTGGATCAAGAGCATCCGGCAAGAGCATCCGGATTGCGGCACTCTTAAAGGCCTGCACTTCCCCACGCCCCCTGCGCATCCGTCTCCACCGCACCGGGCCTCACCTCCCGCAACCGCGCCAGCGCCACTTCCGCCCCCTCGCCACGCTCGACCAGCAGCCGCAGCGCGATCATGCCGGACCGGCCCAGCCCACCCATGCAATGCAGCAGCACGCCCTCGCCCGCATCCAGCCTTGCGTGAATGACGGCGGACAGCGCGGTCCATGGCGGCAGCATCTCCGCCTCCGGCACGCCAAAATCAACAACGGGAAAATGCCGCCAAGCGATATCGGCGGCCCCGAGCCGCGCAGACAGGTCTCCCGCGCCAGATTTCGCCATTTCAGCGGCCCCGGTCATGGACACCACGATGGCCGGTTTCCACTCCCGGATCACGGACATATCACCAGCGAGATCATTGCTCCTGCCCGGCAGACGACAGAGCCCGATGCGACCGCCACCAGGCAGCGCAAGGGTGGCAATGGCGAACGCTTCAATCATGTTTGCAACCATAGATTTTATCTTGCGCGTCCCGCAAGTCAGGTGTTTCCTCCGCAATGCGCAGTTGACGCTTGCAGGGGGATTTCATGAAAATGACATTGGCGGGAACTTTGGTGCTGGCTCTCACGGCCTTCTCTTCCGGAGCGATGGCCCAGATGACGGGGCAGTACAAGGTCGCGGGAGAAAATCCTGATGGCTCGGGCTACAGGGGCTCGGCAGCGATCGAAAAGACCGGCGACACCTACAAGGTGACGTGGAACATCGGTGGCGACCGCTATGTCGGCACCGGTATCGGCAGCCCGGAAGCCATTGCCGTGGGATATCGCAGCGGGTCACAGACCGGAATTGCCCTGATCGGCAAGGAAGGTGACAATTATCAGGTTGTCTGGACCTACCTCAACGGGCGCAAGCTTGGCACCGAAAAATGGACCCGCGAATAGGCTTCACTCCGGCAGCGGGATGAACTCATCCTCGCCGGGAACGCTGTTGAAGCGGCCTGCTTCCACTCCGCCCTGGCCCTACTCGCCGACGCTGCCCGTCACCTCGTCCAGATCTTCCTTGTCGATCTCGTGTTCCTTGAGCGGCAGGAACGGCCCCTTGCCCTGGCCGTAGAGCATCACGGGCGCACCTGCGCGGCGCGCTGGTTGCTGGGCGGCATAGGGCTGGCGCGGTGGGGCCTGGCGGACATCCTCGGCCTCCTGCTCGGCCACAGGATTGCGCGGAGCCTGCGGTAATTGCGAGGGGCGGTAGACCGGCAAGCTGCCCTGACCGACCGGCGCAGGCGGCGTCAGGCCGGGAGGTGCACCGTAGCCCTGTTGTGGACGCGGCGTCGCATAAGCATAGCTCTGGTTCTGCGGCTGCGCAGGCATCCGGTTCTGGGCCATCGGCATGTTCTTCGCGGGATCGATGGGAAAACCCTCGTTGGCCGGTGCCACGGGCTCCGGATAGGGTCGGCAGATCGAGCGGTCACCGCGCCGTCCGTGGCGTGCCAGGTCCATATGCAAGTGGTCATGATGGAAGGCGACGCCTGGCCCCAGAACCGTGGCAAAATGCGAGCACGCCCCTGCATGAACCTCGCGCAGAAAGTTCTGCTCCTCAAGGCCACCCTTCCAGCCCTTGAGCACGGTAACGATCGAATTATCCTGCAAGCGAAACCCGCCTATATCGATGGCATTGGCGAAGGCATGCTCGGAGAAGCGGGCTGTGCCGCTGCCGTTGTTCATGCGGCGGCAGGAATAGGTCCCCATAATGCGCAGTTCCACCACGGGCTGGCCGAACCGCGCCATCGCGGCGGGCTGCACCACCTGTTCCAGCCAGCGGTCCACGGCGGAATACATCGGACAGGTCAGCGTGCCTTCCTGGTTGAGTTTGGTGACGAGGCCGCCGCGCCCGGAACTGAAAAAGCCCGGCGAACTGCCCGTGATGCTCAGGTTTTCCATGGTGAAGGCGGATACCTTGATCGGGTGATCCGCACCGCAACTACCGGGACCTTCGAGCGCTTTGGCGACCTTGACGAACTGGGTCTCCTTGACCTTTCCTGCCTTGAGGCAGGCGGACTCGGCCTGCGAGCGCCATTCGGCCCGCTGTTCCTTCTGGTAGCGCGAACAACCAACGACCGAGAGGCCGAGCAGCGCGACAACACCGAGTGAAACGCCAAGGTTACGCAACATGATGCTGCTGTTTTCGCAGCAAAATTGTAACGTCCCGCTAAGGAAGGCAGTTAACGTGGCTTAAACTGTGTTGCGAGGTCGTTAGGACCTGTGGCGGAAATGAAACGCGCACTGGTTCTTGCGGATCAACCCGCCGATCCACATAACAAGATCAGGTGGTCAAAAGAAATCAGGTAGGTCCATGGAAGGCAAGGCACGTTTCATATTTCCAATTTCAATGGCCTTTTTTATGGCCTTGCTGATGACAGCCGTAGTGACGTTCATGAACATCGGCCTCCCGTCGAACTACGTCAGCCAATGGATGAAAGCCTTCGCTGTGGCTTGGCCGCTGGCATCCTGCGTCGCTTTCGTTGCTGTGCCGCTTGCACGCCGCATCACCACAGCCATCGTGAGTATTGTCGGACCATGACCGAGACCTTACACATTTTTATGTCATGAAATCAAAGCTCTGCAGATTTGCTGCAGTGCAGCGACGTTTTCATTTTGCAAGCCCATCCGGTTTCGGGTAACTTTTCATTGTCACAACAGCTCGGAGGTTACCCCATGGGTCTGACGCTGAAACTCGATATGCTGGCTGTAATGGTCGCCTTTGGTTTTCTGGGCGCTATCGTGTTCGGGGCTTTTTGAGTTTACGCAGAAGATGTCCTTGTAAAGGGCACTGTTTCAAGAGTTTACAAACCGTCGCAGCAAAACTGCGGCGGTTTTTCTTTTCAACGCTTGGGGCGTGTCATCAGTGAGGCGCGCTTCAGACTGAGTGATCACGGCCCACGGCGGTGCAGAAGCGCCTGATTCAGAGTGCTGACCGAAGGTGCGCATACACGTCAGGATAGCAATGCACCGGCGCAAAGGTAAGGCCGATATAGACTCAAAATTTTGTGTGTTTCTGCAAATTCCTTGGCGAAACGGAGCATTTCAGCCGAAATGGATGCTATTCTCCCCATATCAGTACCTGCTGTTTTCCACTTGCAATTGTGTCGCAACTCTCTGACACTCGTTTTGCAATCTTGAGCGTTCAACTGTGTGGCGGTGGCGGGGACAGGTTTTTGCTGAGCCTTGCTGGAATTGGTTAGAGCGCAGCCTTGGTTGCACCAACCCGCGGGGGCGGGTGACTGCGAAAGGACCGCGCCATGGCGCAGCAAGGGATTGTGAAGTTCTTCAACACGGACAAGGGTTACGGCTTCATCAAGCCGGATGATGGTGGCAGGGACATCTTCGTGCATGTAACGGCGGTCGAACGTGCTGGCATGACCACCCTCCCGGAAGGCCAGAAGATATCCTTCGAAATCGAGCCAGATAAAAAAGGCAAAGGCCCAAAGGCAGTTGACCTCGTCGCGCTCTAGCTCCAGATCGACAGTGTGAAGAGGACGCCTCGCTGACAGCCAAGGGGCGAGAGACATGCAATGATGATTTTACGTTCAGCTCCGCCCTCGCCTTTTGGGCGCAAGGTGAAGATTGCAGGAGCTTTGCTCGGTCTATCCGGCGAGATCAATGTGGTTACGACAGATACGGTGGATCCCAATGATCCGCTGCGACGCGACAACCCACTGGGCAAGATCCCGACACTGGTGGTCGAGGATGGCATGGTGATCTACGACAGCCGCGTGATCCTCGAATATCTCGACATGCGGGCGGGCGGTGGTCACATCATCCCAAAGGACACGATGGCCCGTATCAGGGCGCAGACCCTGCATGCGCTGGCAGATGGTATCATGGACGCTGCCTTGCTGCAGATCTACGAAGGCCGCTGGCGCGACAGCACCAAACACGAGCAGAAATGGCTGGACCATCAAGCGGGCAAGGTTGGACGCGGCATGGAATATCTGGAAGGCAACCCGCCGTCGCTCGATGAGCCACTTCATGTCGGCCATATCGCGGTAGCCTGCGCGCTTGGCTATCTTGATCTGCGTTTCAAGAGCGAATGGCGAAAGGGCTATCCCCGGCTGGTGAAATGGCTCGATGCCTTTGCGACCAAGGTCCCGGCTTTTGAGGCAACAAGAGCTGCCTGAACTGGACGAATTTCGGGTCTGAAAACAAAAAAACCCGGCGATAATGCCGGGTTTTCGTTGTCGGAAGAAGAGTGTGCGCCGATCAGAATCGGTAGTTGAGACCCGCTCGCACTAGGTTGCCGCGATTGTCCGAACTGTTCGTGAAGAAGCCTCCGCCCGGGCCTGCGACGAATGTGGAGTTGTTGGACCTGCCCAGATCGTAGTACAGGTATTCGGCCTTGACCGACCAGTTGTTGGTGAAGGCATATTCGACACCGGCACCGATGGTATAGCCAAATTTGACATCGTTGCCTGAGCTACGGCCAAAGCCGCCGAAATTCGAATTGTTGTTCTGGTCGGCAAATGCGAGACCGCCTGTTCCGTAGATCAGGAAGCGGTCGATAGCATAACCCAGACGACCGCGAACCGTACCGAAGTAGGTCATGTCATTCGAGTTAAAACCGTTGCCGCCGCCAAATGCTGAAGAATTGCGTCCGTTCAGTTCAACATAGGCAAGATCACCTTCGAGACCCAGCACGACATTGCCGATCTGGTAGTTATAGCCCAGTGTACCACCGATCGAGAAACCGTCTCCCGAGGACGAGTTTCCAAAACCCGATCTGCCGGAATTGCCGGTGTCGAAAAGATAGCCGCCGTTGATGCCAACGTAAAAACCGGTCCAGGTGAAGATCGGCAAAGGCTGTACGAATTGCTGCGGCACGGACTTGCGGGGCAAGTCGGCAGCCGAAGCACCGGATGCCAGGCCAATAATGGCGGCGGCGCCCAGAATGGTACTTGTTAGAAATCTGTTCTTCATTCTTCAACTCCTTGTGGAAAAAAATCCGCACACATCACAAACGTCTGATCGGGCGGAAGGTTCCCTGCATGCATGGCCCTCGGGGCCGGACCTCCACCTCGGTCCCAAACGAGGCGACAAAGCGGCGAAAGAAGGATCGAGAGATGGCAGCGGACCTTCCTCACGCGACTGTTACCCAACAGTCACTATTCTGCTGACGCCACGAAAAAAGCCCCGGCACGAATTCCGGAGCTTTTGGTCAGCACTGGATAGCGAGATATCTGGATCAGAAGCGGTAGTTCACGCCAGCGCGCAGGACATTGGCATCAATACCGGTCTTGGAACCCACGCCGAAGCCTGGAATGGTCAGGGCATTCTTCGAATCGAGCGGCATGTAAAGATATTCCGCCTTGGCCGAGATATTCTGTGTGAAGGCATACTCAAGGCCTGCACCGACAACATACCCATGGTGGCTGGACGTGCTCTTGAGAAAGCCGCTCTCCAGCGAGGAGAAGCCAAACGCATAACCGCCAGTGCCGTAGATCAGGGCGCGGTCAAACGCGACGCCGAGGCGGCCACGCACGGTACCGAAGCTGGTCAACTCACCTTTGACGGCGGCAGGGCCAGGCAAAATCAGACCGCGACCGCCAAGGCCCGAATAGTTGTAGTCGCCTTCCAAACCAAGCACGATGTTGTTGATCTGGTGGTTATAACCAGCCGTGATGCCACCGGTGAACCCGGCCTTCGCATCGATAGGCTTTCCGGTCTTGGTGAAATCACCCCATATGGCACCGGCGTTCGCACCAAGATAGAACCCGGTCCAGGTGAACATTGGCGGAGCTTGTGTGAAGACAGGCTGCGGTGCGCGTCGTCCCGGTACGTCAGCTGCAGAAGCAGACGTCACGAAGCCGGGAGCGGTGAGGACAAGAAGGGCAGCGGAGAGAAGAAGGCGATTCATGGTGGGGCTCCATGGGCTGGTTTGGCGGATCGATGCCGCTCTTGGGTTGGGAAGGTTGGCGAAAAAAATTCAGTCTGCTTTGCGTCAGAACCGGTAGTTCACACCGGCGCGCAGCACATTGGTGCGGCTGTCGAGGCGATAGGTGGCGACGGGCGTGTTGTAGGTTCCGGTGCCGAGTGCATAATGGATGACCTCACCGCGTGCGCTGATACGCTCCGTCAGCTTGGCTTCAAGGCCAGCGCCAACGGCCCAGCCCAATGTCTTCTTGTCGGCCTTGCCCGCGCCGTCCGAGAACTCATTGCTCGAAGCCGCAACGCCCATGGTGCCGTAGGGCATGACCTGATCGAAGGCATAACCGGCCCGGCCGCGCAGCGAACCAACCCATTTCTGCCGGAACGTCTGGCCACCACCGTTGAAACCCTTGTGCTCGAAACCCGATGACGTCGCATCGCCTTCGACGCCGAGCACCACGCGGTCCGCCTGCGCATTGAAGCCGACCTGTCCTCCGATGAGGCCACCCGTCGCCGATCCGCCGCGAATGCTGCCCGCGCCAACGCCACCGTGGACACCGGCATAAAGACCGGTCCAGTTTGGCGCAGGACCAGCTTGCTGGGCGACAGCAGCAGCAGGCATCATGAACGCCATAGCTGCGAATGCCAGAGCAGCAGAAGCTGGTGTCATCGAAATGCGCATCGAAGTTGCTCCGTCAGGCCTTTCCACGAAAGACCGGTTTTTCGTATTGTTCTTAGGGATAGCGCAACCTTAACCAAGCCTCACTCGAAACCCTTGAATTCGTTTAATGAATCGTTACTGCCCCAATTTGGCCACACCTTCCAGTGCGGCGATCCCTTGCCCGCAGCGACAAGCTATGCCACTGACAGAGCACACATTTCCGGGCCTTGAACGGATGGTCCTCCGGAGTTTTTTCATGAGCAGGCAGGACGCTTGATGAATACGCCTGCACCTGTTCCTGGCCTGTCGATCTTCATCATCGCGCGCAATGAGGCGGACCGCATTGCCCGCACCATCGAGGCCGTGCGCGGTTTGTCCGATGATATTCTCGTGGTGGATTCTGGCTCCACCGATGCCACGGTTGCCATTGCAGAAGGGCTTGGAGCCCGCGTCATTCACAACGACTGGCCGGGCTTTGGCCCGCAGAAGCGCTTCGCCGAGGACAATTGCCGCCATCTCTGGCTGTTCAACATCGACGCGGACGAGGTAGTTCCAACCGACCTGGCGCAGGAGATCAGGGCTGCGCTGACAGCTACCGCCGAAGGCGTCGATGGCTTCGAGGTCCGCATTGCCGAAATCTTTCCGGGTGAGGATGCTCCCCATCCGCTGGCCTATGCGCTGGCCCCTGTGCGCCTCTACCGGCGGGACAAGGGCCGCTACGTTGACAGCATCGTGCACGATCGCGTGGCATTCCCGGACGGCGCGAATTTCAGGCGTCTCAAGGGCATGATCCACCATTTCTCGGTGCGGTCCATCGGCGACCAGATGGCAAAGCTGAACGACTATACCACCCAGCAGTCGAAGGATCTGGCAATGCGCGGCGAGCATGTGCCGACGTGGCGGCTGTTTGTCGAATTCCCGGCATCGTTCTTCAAGGCCTATATCCTGCGCCGCCACGCCGTGCGCGGCATCTACGGCTTCATGACCTCCATGAACTATGCGTTCTACCGCTGGCTGCGCGTGGCCAAGGACGTGGAGCGGCGGATGGTGGAAAAGGCAAGATCGCGTGAGAATGAGAAGCGAAAGGACGGCGGCAAGCATGACTGAGCGGAAGGTGGCGCTGGTCACCGGAGGAGCCAAACGCATCGGCCGTGCCATCGTCGAGGCGCTGGCAGCGAAGGATTATGCTGTCGTCATCCATTGCAACGCCTCGCGGGCAGAGGCCGATGCACTGGCGGTGTATATCCGTGCAAAAGGCGGCCACGCTGCTGTGGTGCAGGCCGATCTCGCCATGCCTGATCCCGTAGCCGCCCTGATTGCGGAAGTCAGCAGGCCCTTCGGTCCGGTGACGCTGCTCGTGAACAATGCCTCGCTCTTCATCGCGGACACGCTGCACACAATCGACGTACCAACCTGGAACCGACAGTTTTCAGTGAATATCCGCGCGCCGTCCGTGCTGGCAAAGGACTTTGCTGCGACCCTGCCCCTGGATCGAAAGGGCGCGATCGTCAACATCATCGACCAGCGTGTCTGGAAGCTGACGCCGGAATTCTATTCCTACACGCTGAGCAAAGCTGCACTGTGGACCGCGACGCGCACCATGGCGCAGACGCTAGCCCCCCGAATCCGTGTCAACGCCGTGGGACCGGGGCCTACGTTGGGTAACATTCATGATGGCGAGGAGGGCGTGCGGCAGGAAGCGGCGGGCGTCCTGCTACAGCAACAGGTGGACCCGCGCGAGATCGCCGACGCCGTGGTGTATCTGGCGGAAGCGGAAAGCGTGACGGGCCAGATGATCGCGGTGGACGGCGGGCAGCATATCGGCTGGAAGACACCTGATATCGTGGGGTGAACCCTCACCGCCCCCGAGTCATCCCCTTCGCCGCCAGCTCCGCGACATAAGCCTCCCAGCGCTCCCCATGCTCGCGCCCGAGCTTATCCAGATAATCCCAGCCGAAAATCCCGGTAGAATGCATGTCATCGAACGTCAGGCGCACAGCATAATTGCCGACCGGGATGACGTTGAGGATCATCACGTCCTGCTTGCCACCCACGGTCTTGCGCTGGTCTGGCGAATGGCCCTGCACTTCCGCGCTAGGACTCATCACACGCAGGTATTCCGCAGACAGGCTGTGCGAAACACCATCCTCGAACGTGATGCTCAGCGCCCGCTTGTCTTTGGCGAGCGTCAGTTCGGTCGGCCAGCGCGTCATGTCATGCCCTTGCTTCCCATGCGGGGAAGCGCCACCTATAGAATGATGGCAAGTTCAGGCAAGCCACCACTCTGAGGACCACACGTGAGCATCAGCCTTCCTCCCGCCCTCAACGCGAAAGCCATCGCCCAGCCGATGATCGACCCGTTCGGGCGTACCATCAGCTATCTGCGCGTCTCCGTCACCGACCGCTGCGATTTCCGCTGCGTCTATTGCATGTCCGAGCACATGAGCTTCCTGCCCAAGCAGGATTTGCTGACGCTAGAGGAGCTGGACCGGCTCTGCTCCGCCTTCGTCGCCAAGGGCGCGCGCAAACTGCGCATCACCGGCGGCGAGCCGCTGGTTCGGCGGGACATCATGACGCTGTTCCGCTCGCTGTCCCGGCACCTCGTGACCGGTGCGTTGGATGAATTGACGGTGACCACCAACGGCTCGCAGCTTGCGAAATACGCTCAGGAACTGGCGGATTGCGGCGTGAAGCGCGTCAATGTCTCGCTGGATACGCTTGATGCCGACCGCTTCAAGGCGCTGACGCGCTGGGGTGATCTGGCGCGGGTGATAGAGGGAATCGACGCCGCGCAGAAAGCGGACCTCCAGGTCAAGATCAACGCCGTGGCGCTGAAGGGCGACACCGAAGCCGAATGGGAGGCAATGATCCGCTGGGCCCACGGGCGCGGTATGGACCTCACCTTCATCGAGGTGATGCCACTGGGCGAGATCGACGGCGAGCGCATCGACCAGTATCTCCCATTGTCACGCCTGCGCGCCGACATCATGAACCGCTTCACCCTCAACGACAGCACCCACGGCACCGGCGGCCCGGCACGCTACATGGACGTGAAGGAAACCGGCGGCAGGCTCGGCTTCATCACGCCGCTCACCCACAATTTCTGCGAAAGCTGCAACCGCGTGCGCGTGACCTGTACGGGGACATTGTTCATGTGCCTGGGGCAGGAGGATGCGACGGATCTGCGCAAGCCGCTGCGGGCATCGGAGAGCGATGCGGGGCTTTATGCGGCCATTGACGAGGCGATCACGCGCAAGCCCAAGGGGCATGATTTCGTGATCGACCGGCGGAAGATGGTGCCTGCCGTTGGAAGGCATATGAGCATGACGGGGGGGTAGCCCGAAAATAATATCCATCTGAGAAGGGATAACATATTGCTTCCGTCCAAATTCACGTTATCCATACAGCCGATATTGTGAGGATTGGAATTGATAACGGTCTCTGCCTCTATTCTTAAGCGAAATGCGACCGCGATTGTCGGGATTTTAGGTGTCGTTGCGACGCTATTAGCTGCATTTTTGAGCTATCGTAGTCTACCTGACTATCGTATTTCATACAATTCGGGTGAATTTAATTCATTTCTTTCTAAAGATAGCGATTTAAAGAATTTGAATTTTTTGATTGATGACAAGCAAATATCTGAATTATATAATTGCCATATTAACATTAGGAACATTGGAAATAGACCAATTACTCCAGAAGATATAGTTTCTCCGATATCGCTTGACATCACAAACAAGTCAATAATTGGATTTTCTATCACAGAAAATCCAAACGTGTTAAAGTTATTAGTAGATAATAATAATAAAACGCTATTTATCGCTAAAGAAAATTTTTTTGATGAATCCGGGAGATAGAATTTCCATCAGGTTGATTTCTGAGAATTCTGGAAAATGCCCAGCAATTAATTTTCCTGTAAAGAATCTTTCAAAAAACAATATCATAGAAGGAATTACCTCTTTTGATGAAAATTTCTTTGAATATGTCAATAATCTATTTTATAGAATTATTAGTTATAAATACAGATCATTAGCAGAATTTACAGTAAGTATTTTTGCTTTCCTTTTCGTAATAAATTTCTTCACAAAAGGAAAATATATTAGTTTTTTTCAAAATAAATTGATAAAATTTTTGATATTAATATTCATACCCATTTTATTAATTGTTTTTTATAACAGTTTATTTCGTTTTTTATCCATCGTTCTCGGATATGGAACTGGTCCGGGCGGTGACATGTAAACTACAGACGTGGAAATTGCGTGGATGCGGTGTAAATCCATTTCCAACCATCCACCAACCTCCTCATGCTGAGGAGCCCCAAAAAGGGCGTCTCGAAGCACGCACCAAGCTGATGCAGGCCTCCCTGCCTTGCCGCAATAGTTGCACACGCTCCGTGCGTCCTTCGAGACGCCGCAAGCGCGGCTCCTCAGGATGAGGTCTATTGAGCGTTGCAAAACTCAAATCTCCTCATGTCGAGGTGCGGCGCGAAGCGTAGCCTCGAGACACGCACAATGCCTGTGCCTTCATATCTTGCGCCACACCGACTGCCCAAGCGTGGTGCGTGTCTCGAGCTTTACAGTGACGCCATCAAGTGTCCCCGAGTTGCCCATTCTCACGCACAGGGTGCCGTCCGCACCATCCTGCCCCTGCCCAGCGATATTTCTGAAAGGGTTTCATCAAGTGTTTGAATTCCTAAGCCGTTCGCCGCGATGCGGACAGCATGCGACCAGTCTCGGCTAGTCGATGCCGACACACCTGCCCTTGCGCGGGTCAACCCATCCCGCTGCTCGGCCGCCTCTGGGCACCGGAAGCGGCGTACAATCCTCGAAGAGGGTGTAGCGCCCATCGCCATAGGCCGAGAAATCCTCGTTGGGGAGCTGGACCCTGTAGACCGGCAAGAGACCGCGCGCGCTTCTGGTCGTCAGGTCGATCCAGCCATTCAGACTGTCGTCCCACCCCTGCCGGGTGTAGCCAATCTCGAACTGCCCATCGGCGCGATACTCCGGAGCATCGATCCGTACGACGACGCGCGCCTCGGAGGGGTGGTCGCGCGCGGCCCTGGCGATCAGACCTGCAAGAAAGCGGCTGGAAGGCCATCCGCGTTCAAAGCGGTCGCCCTGTCGCACCACCTCGATCGCTCCCCTGTCACTCTTGAGCGGACCGGCGAGCCACCCGTAGTCCACAACGGTCTCGATCTGGCCTCTGGCGAGTTTCGACGGGCGGCGTGTCACGCGCGGCGAGGCATAAAGCGCGGCGATCTTCCCCTCCAAAGCCCGCAGACCTTGCGGCTTTCGCAACATCTGGAAATAGGCGCTTGGCGCATGGAACTCCAGCTGGCGGATATCGGTCCTGCTGAAGCTGTCGCGCGGCCCCAGCCGGGTCATCTCCGCCTCGATGACCGGGAGGATAAGCGCTGGATCCGTGACGACGAATTCTGCGCGTTTGCCCGGTGTGTGCTCCGGGTCCTGCAGAAGCTGTATCAAACGCGCCCGCATCTCATCCCGGGTCAGGTCAGCCTGCGCCCTCACGGGGATCGTGATGGCGATTGTCGCAACCAGCAGAACAACGAAAAAGTTGACCCGATGCATGATGGCCCGCTTCACCTCCCCCAACGGAACTTCTGCACCCTTCTTCCATCCCCTACCTCGGCCGTATAAATTGTCCCGGCCGAGTCAATCGCCATATTATGCACCCACTTGAGCTGCCCGGCCTGACGCCCCGGCCTGCCGAAGCTCGACAGCTTTTCGCCCGTCTGGCGGTCCAGCGTCATCACCTGCATGTTCGCGCCATCCGCTACGAAGATGTAGCGCTGCGCCTTGTCCGGCGAGAGGACCAGATCCCAGACCGAGCCGTTCTGCAGCGTCTGCGGCTCCACCTGGAACTCCTTCACAAAGCTGCCGTCCTTCCTGAACACCTGGATGCGGTCGTTGGCCCGGTCGCAGACATAGACGAGCCCGTCGTTGGAGATACGCACGCAATGCACGGGGTTGGAGAAGGATTTCGACTGGTCCGTGAACGCCACGGGCTTGTAGGGCGGCAGCTTGTCGTCCGTCGGCGTTTTGGTGCCGTAAGCGCCCCAGTGGCGCTTGTAGGCACCGGTTTTCGTGTCGAACACGATGATCCTGCGGTTGCCATAGCCATCAGCGATGTAGATCTCGCCCGCCGCATCATCCGTGAACATATGGGCGGGACGGCTTAGTCGATCCGTGTTGTTCGATCCGGCAGGCGAGTCCGCCTTGCCCACCTGCATCAGGAACTTGCCATCCGGCGTGAACTTGAGAATCTGGTCATCCTTCTCGTTGCCGCCCAGCCACACATTGCCGTCGCGGTCGATGTGCAGGCCGTGTTCATTCTTCGGCCAGGTGTAGCCCGTGCCGGGTCCACCCCATTTGCGCAGCAGTTTGCCGTCCTTCGAGAATTGCAGCACGGGAGGTGCCGCCTGGCAACAGCGTGTTTCAGGCGGATTCTTCTGCGCGCCCTTCTCGTCGTCCATGAGCGAGGCCGGGCGATGCAGGATCCAGACATTGTCCTGCCTGTCCACCGCAATGCCCGCGACTTGGCCAAGCAGCAGATTGTCCGGCAAGTCCTTCGGCCAGAAGGGATCGACCTTAAACACTGGGGCGGACTTCTTCGGGGTCTGCGCGGACAGTGGCGTTGAAAGTGCAAGGACAGACGCGGCTGCGGCGAACAGCAAGCATTTCATCATGTCTCTCCCTGTGCGCCCGGCTCTTGCGGCTGGCATCAGAGGAAGCTTATGCCAGCTGGAGACGAGGTCAACAGGCCAATCTTTCCCTCACACGCTCGCGGGAGAACGAAACCAACCTAAAGCCGTTCCGGCCCCTTCCCGTCCTCGTTGAACGTCTTCATCATGCGTCGCATCATTTTCTCGAACAGGCCCATGGCCTTGTCGATATCTTCTTCACTCGGCAGTTGAAGTCTGCCGGTGACACCTGGGTTGGCCGGGCTTGCGGCGGACAGGCGCAACTGCTCGTTCTCGCGCTTCAGCCGGTCGATCTCGTCCTGCATCGCGGCGCGGTCATCAGCGATGGAGCGGCAGGCAAAGCTGTCACCCGCCTTCGTGCAATGCGAGACATGGCCGGTTTCCGTGTCCAGCCGCATCATGCCGCCTTCCACGGGCTGGAATGTGAAGCGCCCTGAGCTCTGGGCAAATGCGGGAGTTGCCGATACGGCCAGTGCCAGCAGGGCAATTTTGTAAAATGACATCTCAGCGCTCCGTTTCAGGAACGATCTGTTCCCTTACAGCGGCGAAAACAAGGCCCGGCCAGTCACACCGGCTGCGCAGGCTGCCACTGCCCCGTGTCAATCTTCGACGCCGCAATCACGGCTTGCGTGCGGCTGTCGACGCCCAGCTTGGTGAGAATGGCGGAGACATGCGCTTTCACGGTGGCTTCCGACACTGTGAGCTCATAGGCGATCTGCTTGTTCAGCAGGCCCTCGGACAGCATCATCAGCACGCGCACCTGTTGTGGCGTGAGACTGGCGAGCCGTTTCACGAGATCGGCCATCTCGCGATCCACCGGTGCCATCGGGTCGAAATCCGGCGGTGTCCAGGTGCCGCCTGCCATCACAGTGGAAATCGCCTCGCGCATGGCGTCGATTCCCTGCGTCTTCGGCAGGAAGCCAGCAGCACCAAAATCCATGCAGCGGCGCACCACCTGCGGATCTTCGTTGGCCGAGACCACGAGAACAGGCACTTCCGGATAGCTCGCGCGCAGGTAGGTAAGCCCCGAGAACCCCTGCATGCCCGGCATGTTGAGATCAAGCAGGATCAGGTCGGCAGAGACGCCTGATCCCAGCGTGCGGTTCACCTCATCGAACGAGCCGGCCTCGGTGACCGAAATACCGCTCTCGAGCGCCTGCTTCAGCGCGCCCCGGAACAGCGGATGATCGTCCGCAATGATGATATGCCCGTCCGGCATCGTGTCTGTTCCCTCCAGCAGCTTGAACAATGCAAATCCATCATCTCGCTGCATCTTTTTCCAACTGACATTGACGTGATCGTGCAACGGATGCAAGCCATTCCCCATGCAAACAGCCATGCATCAGGCCCTTGATCCATGAACGCCCCGCCCGCCTCAGCATTGACTGGACCATCCCTGCTCGCTCTCGTTCTACTGGGCGTGCTCGCAATTGCAGAACGCGTCGGACTCCCCGGATTCTGGGTACAATCCTTTTTCATTGCGCTCCTGCTGCTGACCGTTCTGGTGGTGCTGTGGCTGTCACGTACCACACAGGAGCGGGTGTTTCTTGGTACTTTGCCCGCTCTTGAACCTCCAGGCGGTGCCATGGTGCTGGCAATCGTGACAACTGCAACCGTTGCGGGTCTTGCCTCCTCGTCGGATGGACCTCAATGGCTCGCCAGTCTTGCAGGCACTCCTGTCGGTCTGTTGCTGGCACATGGTATCGCCAGATGGAAAGATCACAAGCAGACGGCTTCTGCAAATAGCGGCGGAGCAGCGCACAATGAGACCCTCATTGTGATGCGTGGCATCGCCCTTTTGCTCATCGGCGCATCGTTGGCTTTGATCGCACTGCACCAGGCGCAGATGGAAATAGCCCGACTGCTTTTCTTGCCAACTGGCACTGGTGTGGCACTGGCATCAGGTCTTTCCCTGCTCGCGGTTCTGATCGGCGGCATGCGGGCCTGCCTCATGCAGGTTGCGCTTCTGGCGCTGGCGACAGTCATCGCATTGGTTCTCCTGCTGGGAATCGGCCTCGTGCATCTTGGCCCATTGCCCTTGCCAGGCCTGAGCGAAACCACAACGTTGACAGCTATCGCGGAAGCGCGCGGTCGCTGGGCTATCACTATACCTTTGCAACTCTCGACATGGCCGGACTGGATAGAAGCATTTCAGGGCGAAGCGTTGAAGCGCTTTGCCCTGTCCGCATTGATCGCAACGGGTGTAGCACTGGCCATATCTCCGGCTCTGCCCATCCGTCGCAGGAGCTTAACGGGTTTGGCCGTGGCAGGTACGATCATCATCCCGCTCGCGGTCATGGCCATCGCAGGCTATGCCATCGAAGCGGCTGCCAGCAATTTCGTCGGGGCCTCAATCGCCAGACCGCCCGCAGCACTTGTGGAGAGTGCCCGGCTTGGCCTTATCAGCATTTGCGGGGCAAATCCGGACTCCGCTGAAGCCCTGCGCATGGCCTGCGGTGTCTCCCCGCGCGATTCAGTTGCGCTGGCATGGAACCAGATAAGCCTTTCACCCTCATTCCTTCGCTCGGGAGTGAGCGCAGCCTTTGGCTACACAGCCACAATCAGCATGAGCATCGGAATTCTCTCCCTCACATGGGCGATGGCGCTGGCTACGTTTGGCCTTGCGCTCGCAGCACAGGGTCTGGGCTTGCACGTTCTGGCTTGGAAGTATCGGGCGGCAGGGCTTGCCAGCATGCGATTGGGGCTTATCCGACTCGCTGCGCTGGTTCTGGCTGTCGCTTTCACGGTACCCGCGGCCATTCAGGCGATCATCGATTGGGCTGTAGTTCTTGCTGGGCTGCATATCGGCTGTGGATTGCTGATGGCAATGACAGTCTGGTCTGCCTTCAAGAAATCCCTATCTCAGTCAGTTCCCGAAAAAGCTCCACCACCGTCCAGATCCCGCAAGCGAAAAACGGCAGCATTAACTGACGGCGAGACTGCGTAGGATCTTGGCACCTCGGACCACCCCCCAGAACGCATAGACAACATTGCCGAATACCAGTGCCAGAGCCAGCATACCCCACGCCCAGGGCCGCCAGCGCTCGATGGCCGCGATGACCACACCCGTGATGATGAACCCCGCATAGAGATCGACGAGCGTCACCACGCCCCAGGGATTCGCGGTGACCTGAACGACAGAGGCCCAGAAATCGGCCTTGCCGAAAGCCCAGACGATGGCGGCGGACAGGGCGATGCCCGGGATGGCAAAGGCGAGCTTGAACATGGGTTTCTCCTCAGCGGTGTACGGAGGAGTGGCCGAGTTGGACGCGGCGCATCCTTCTCCAATCGGGAGAAGCGAAAAGCTAATTCACCACCAACCAGCGGTGCGGCCAAAATACCACATAGCAAAGGGCAGAACGACAAACGCCAGCCCGCGCCCGATCTTCTTGCCCAGCCTCTCGATGGAATCATCGTCGTCCGGCTTGCTCAAACCACGCGACGCCGCATCCATGGCTGTCCCGCCCAGCGTTTCGCCTTCACGGGAAAGACGTTCGAGATCGCGTCTGGCTTCTTCGCTGACACGATCTCCAGGTTGACTCACGACATCGTCCTCACATCCACGAACCGTCCCGCCACTGCCGCTGCCGCCGCCATCTGCGGCGACACCAGATGCGTGCGGCCCTTGTAGCCCTGCCGCCCTTCGAAGTTGCGGTTGGATGTAGAGGCCGCACGCTGGCCCGGCTTCAACTGGTCCGGATTCATGCCGAGGCACATGGAGCAACCGGGCTCGCGCCACTGGAAGCCCGCTTTGAGGAATATCTTGTCGAGACCTTCCGCTTCCGCCTGCTCTTTCACAAGGCCGGAGCCCGGAACGATCATGGCATAGTCCAGACGGGCATTTACCGTCTTGCCTTCAACGATCTTGGCAACAGCCCGTAAATCCTCGATGCGACCATTGGTGCAGGAGCCGATCCAGACGACATCAAGATCGATATCGGTGATCTTCGTACCCGCCTTGAGTCCCATGTATTCCAGCGCCCGCTGCTTGGAGAGGCGCTTGCCTTCATCGGCAATCAGGGAGGGATCGGGCACCATGCCACTGACCGAGATAACATCTTCCGGGCTGGTGCCCCAGGAGACGATGGGCGGCAGATCGTTGGCGTTCAGGATCAGGTGCCGGTCGAAATGCGCGCCCTTGTCCGAATACAGCGTCTCCCAGTAGCGTTGCGCCGCGTCCCAGGCCTTGCCCTTTGGCGCTTTGGGGCGTCCTTTCAGATAGGCATAGGCTTTTTCATCCGGCGCGATCATGCCGGCACGTGCACCGCCCTCGATCGTCATGTTGCAGACCGTCATGCGGCCTTCCATCGACAGCGCGCGGATAGCCGAGCCGCCAAATTCGATGACAGAGCCGGTGCCGCCAGCTGTTCCGATCTCGCCGATGATGGCGAGCACGATATCCTTGGCGGTCACGCCCTTTTCCAGTGTGCCGTCGATCTCGACCATGAAGTTCTTCGCCTTCTTCTGGATCAGCGTCTGGGTCGCAAGCACATGCTCCACCTCGGATGTGCCGATGCCATGGGCCAGAGCACCGAAAGCGCCGTGGGTGGATGTGTGGCTGTCACCGCAGACGATGGTAGTACCGGGCAACGTGAAGCCCTGCTCGGGACCCACGACATGGACAATGCCCTGCCGCTTGTCCGTCTCGTTGAAATACTCGATCCCGAAGTCCTTGGCGTTCTTGGCCATGGTTTCCACCTGAATGCGGCTTTCCACATCCTCGATGCCCTTGGAGCGGTCCGACGTCGGCACGTTGTGGTCAACCACAGCCAAGGTCTTCTCCGGCGAGCGCACCTTGCGCTTGGCCAAGCGCAAGCCCTCGAATGCCTGCGGGGACGTCACCTCATGCACAAGATGGCGGTCGATATAGAGCAGGCAGGTGCCATCCGCCTGCTCATCCACCAGATGGTCGTCCCAGATCTTGTCGTAAAGCGTGCGCGGCTGCATGGGATTCCCCGATCAGAAAAATATCACTGCGGGCAGATAGCTGGAAACAACCCAGCCATGCAACTCTGTTTGAGATACGCCGGGACACCGCGCTTTGATGCTTTATAGCGATGGTGTATAGAACACGCCAGTTCGACGGCTCCCGATGGCCGAACCGTCGGCTTGCAAGACGAACCCGAACGGCAGAAATCACTCAAGTTTCGCATGAGCACAGACATTACAACGCCATCCACGGCTGCGGCCTCGCCGACGCCGGCTTCATCAGCCCCTGATGATGGTCATCATGGTCATGACAGCCACCACAAGGCGGGGTTCGCCGGGCTGGCACTGGGTTCAGTAGGCGTGGTCTACGGCGATATCGGCACGAGTCCGCTCTACGCATTGAAGGAATCACTGCATCACACGGCAAAGGACGGGATCGTGAGCAGCGGCGAAGTGATCGGCGTCGTCTCGCTGCTGATCTGGGCCCTGATCATCGTTGTGACGCTGAAATATGTCGTTTTCATCATGCGCGCCGACAACAAGGGCGAGGGCGGCACGCTGTCACTCATGGCGCTGGCGCAGTCCAAGCTGGGCCGCAACACCGGGCCGGTTTTTCTTCTGGGCGTCATCGGAGCCGCACTCTTCTACGGCGATTCCATCATCACACCGGCTATTTCAGTGCTTTCCGCAGTGGAAGGCCTGAAGCAGATCGATTCGATCAAGGACACCTGGATCGCCTCGGACCGGTATATCGTGATCTTTGCGGTTGTCATTCTCATCGGGCTCTTTGCGGTGCAAAGCCGTGGCACGGGCAAGGTTGCGGCCTTTTTTGGGCCCATCATGCTGGTCTGGTTCCTCACGCTTGCCGTGCTGGGAATCATGCATATCGGCGACGATCTTTCCATTCTGAAGGCCTTCAGCCCATATTATGCGGCATATTTCCTGGCCAATCACGGCCTGATCGGCCTGATTGTTCTGGGGTCAGTGTTTCTCGCCGTGACAGGTGCGGAAGCGCTCTATGCAGATATGGGACATTTCGGACGCAACCCCATCCGCGCAGCCTGGCTGGCGCTGGTTTTTCCGGCCCTTGTCCTGAACTATCTTGGCCAGGGCGCGCTGATCCTGAAAAATCCGGCCGCCATGTCGGACAAGAACTTCAGCCCCTTCTATGCCATGGCCCCGGACTGGCTGCTGGTTCCCTTCATCGGGCTGGCGCTGCTGGCAACGGTCATCGCCAGCCAGGCAGTGATTACAGGTGCATTCTCGCTGACACAGCAGGCAGTGCAGCTTGGTCTCCTGCCACGCTTGGTCATTCGCCACACATCCGAGACCCAGCGGGGCCAGATCTATTTGCCACAGATCAACTGGCTGCTGATGATTGGTGTGCTTGTGCTGGTGCTTCTGTTCCGCAGTTCGTCGTCTCTGGCCAATGCCTACGGTATTGCAGTCACCGGTGCGATGCTGGCTGATGCAGGCCTGTTTTATTACGTCACCCGTCATGTCTGGGGCTGGAAGCCGTGGCAGTCGTTTCTGGTGGTCACTCCCTTCATCATCGTTGATTTCGTCTTCTTCGGTGCCAACCTGCTGAAGCTGCTTGATGGTGCCTATATGCCGCTCATCTTCGGTGCTGTCCTGATCGTGCTGATGTGGACATGGGTGCGCGGCTCGCGCATCGTCTACAACAAGGAGCGCAAGGACAGCCTGCCCGTGGCCGATCTCTTCCGCATGCTGGAGAAATCCCAGCCTGTGCGCGTCAAGGGAACTGCTGTGTTCCTGACGAGCGATCCCGAGAATGCCCCCGGAGCCTTGCTGCACAACCTCAAGCACAACAAGGTGCTGCACCAGCGCAATATCATCCTCACGATTAAAACGCTGGATGTCCCCTGGGTTCCCGAGCACGAGCAGATCAAGATCACACCGATCTGCAACGACGAGGTGACACGGATCATTGCCAAGATTGGTTATATGCAGAACCCGCGCGTGCCACGCATCCTCACCATGGCCAGACGCCACGGGCTCGATTTCGATATCATGCAGACGTCGTTCTTCCTTGGCAGACGCACGATCAAGGCATCTGCCGCTTCAGGCATGCCGGTGTGGCAGGACAACGTCTTCATCTTCCTGACGCGCATGGCCACCAACGCCACGGACTTCTTTCATATCCCGACAGGCCGTGTTGTGGAGCTTGGCAGTCAGGTGACGGTGTAGACCGGACTTCTGTCAGGAGACGATCACGATCGCGGAAATAAGCCGCCCATAATCCGCTTCCTGCCGATGCGTTGTGCGTCGGTAGCTGTAAAAGCGCTTCTCATCATCGTAGGTGCACAACGCAATATCGGTCACGATACCGATGCCCGCATTTTTCAGCCGCATCGCGTTGTAGGCCGGCAGGTCAAACATGGCATGACCCGGCTTCGATGATGGCCTGAAAAATCGTGCGTTCGAAACCTTCTGCGCATGAAAGCGTTGGATAAACTCGGGACCGACTTCGTAGTTCTTCTGGCTCAGCATCGGGCCTATGGCGGCCGTGATATCGGCCCTTTTCGCCCCCAGTTTTTCCATGGATTCGATGGTCGCTTCCAGCACACCCTTGAAAGCACCCTGCCATCCCGCATGGGCAGCGCCAACAACCCCGGCTTTCGCGTCGGCAAACAGCACCGGACCGCAATCAGCTGTTGCGACACTGATAGCAAGGCCCGGCGTCGCCGTCACCAGTGCGTCCACCTTGGGGCGCTCGCCTTGCCACGGGCCGCTGACCGCAATCACATCCGGCGAATGCACTTGCCACACGCTGAGAAAGCGCTCTGGTGAAACGCCAAAATGCGACGCCATGCGCTGACGGTTCTCGATGACATGGGCACGCTCGTCCTGCGACCCAAGACCGCCATTGAGTGAGCCATAGAGTGGCCCTTCGGAGACACCACCCTCGCGTGTGAACCAGCCGTGGCGAATGGCGAGAATGCTAGACAATTGCGGGCATGTGACGGGCCTTAGCATGGTTCTCTCTATTCACTCCTGCGCAGCAGCACAAACCCCGTCGCAAACATCACGAGCAGCACCGCAAGCCCTGCCCGCTGCGAACCACTGATCTGTGTCACCACAGCCACAAGGATCGGTCCGACAAAGCTCGTGACCTTGCCTGACAGGGCAAACAGCCCGAAATACTGGCCGATATCGTCCCTCGGCGCGAGCTTGATCAACAATGAGCGCGACGCCGCCTGCACCGGCCCTGCCACCAGCCCGATCAGCAGACCAAGCAAGACATAGACCCGCTCGGGCGTGGAGCCGTAAAGCCCCCGCCCGGCCAGCGGCCCCACTGTTGGAAACACGAAGAAGATACTCTCCTTCGTGGTCCCCATAATGCCCAGACAGGTCAGCATCAGGATGATCAGGCTGCCCGCGATCACAGTCCTGGAGCCCAGATGGTCATCCAGCTTGCCACCCAGCCAGGCCCCCAGCGTGCCCGTGACCGTGAGCAGGATGCCGAACACGCCGATCTCGATACTGCCCCAGCCGAAGGCACCAGCCGCATAGATTCCGCCAAAGGCAAACAGCGCCACCAGCGCATCGGCATAGATCATGTTGGCGAGCAGGAACTGCGCCAAACCGCGCTTGTCACGGAGCGAGAGGATTGTCTGCTTCAGCCGCGACAATCCGGAACTGACAGCATCCCCCAAAGCCATGCGCTTCGGGCGATCTGGCACCAGCAGGAACATCGGCAGCACGAAGACCATGAACCACACGGCCGACAGCGGCCCGGTGAACCGGTCACCATCCCGCGCTATGCCATCAAGGCCAAACAATGGGGCGATTCCCAGCAGCGTCTTGCCGCTGGCCGGGTTCGACGCCAAAAACGCCAGCGTGAGAGCAAGGCTCATCAGCCCACCGAGATAGCCCATCGCCCAGCCTGTTCCCGACAGCCGCCCGATCTTCTCTGGCGGCACGAGGGTTGGCATCATGGCGTTGTTGAAGACAGTCGCGAACTCCGCCCCGATCAGCGCGATGGCATAGCCAAACAACGCAATGACGACGGCATTCTGCGATCCCGGCACCGCAAACCACAGGATGGCACAGCCCAGCACCAGCATCGACCCGAAGATGGCAATCCACGGCTTGCGACCCCCGGCCTGATCGGCAATCGCCCCCAGCACTGGCGACAGCAGCGCAATGCAAAGCCCGGCAAAACCCGTGGCATACCCCCACAGCGCCTGCCCCTGCTCGGGCGAGGACGCGATGGCGGCAGCGAAGAAGGGCGCGAAAATGAAAGTCGTCACCAGCGTGAAAAATGGCTGCGCCGCCCAGTCGAACATTACCCACGCCGCAACTGCACGGCGCGGCGGATAGACAGTATCCGTCATGCCCGGTCGAGATCCCGCAGCGCACCCGCTGCCACACTCACCTTGGCCAGTGACGGCGGACCGGCCAGCATCTCGCGCGTCGTGCGCTGGACCCGAGCGAGATCACCCTCGCGCTTCTTCGCCCACAGCGCCACGCCGCTATTGCCGGTCCCGCCATCCCGCAGAGCCTCGACCGCCAGACTGCGCAACGCGGAATCGACCCCGTCCATGGCCCGGATGATCGCCTGCCGCTCATAGCTGTCCGTCGTAACCACCATACCTGCCGCATGGCGAAGGCGCGGTACATCCAGCGTGTTAGCCAGCGCCGCCAGCGTCTGCATGGCATCAAAAGCGCTGGCCTTGGCGCGTTCCGCTACAAGGGTCGCATCAGGCACAGCAACCGCAGCAGCAAGACGTTGCATCTGCCCCGCCAGCTCCGCAGGAACCCCCTTGGCCAGCCACGGGTTCTCACCTTCCGGCAACGGCATCCCACCACCAAGCTTGAACCGCTCGACAAGCGTCGCGAGCCCGGGCGCAAAATCCACATGGCGCATGAACCACATCATGCGATCCGTGGTGAACTGCTGCACGGCACCGTAGAGTTCCATCTGCAGCCTACCGCTGATCTTTGCATCCAGCGCATCAATGGCCATGTTCACGTCGAGCACACCGAAAGCATCGCGCGTCAGCGCATAGGCACGGGCAACATCGGCGACTGGTCGCCCCGTATCCTCCGCCATCCGCACCGCCACGCTCGGCCCCGTGCGGTTGATCACGGCATTGGCAAGCCCGGTCGCGATAATCTCGCGGCGCAGGCGGTGGCTGTCCACGGCATCAGGATATCCCACGCGCACACCATCCGGGAAATAGCGCCTGAGTTCCACCGCGAAATAGGGATCATCCGGCACATCGCTGGCCAGCACATCATCGTGGAAGGCCAGCTTGGCATAAGCCAGCAGTACCGAAAGCTCGGGCCGTGTTAGCCCTTTGCCCTCACGTTCCAGCCCGTCCAGCACCATGTCCTCGGGCAAATACTCCACCTTGCGGTCGAGCCTACCCGCAGCTTCCAGCGCATGCATCAGCCGCTTCTCGTCGGCGACGTCGGTAACGCCCTTCATTTCGGTGAGCGATACCGCGAGCGATTGCAGATAGTTGTTGCGCAGCACCAGCTTCGCCACATCATCTGTCATGGAAGCCAGCAGCGGATTGCGCGTCTCGAAAGTCAGCCTGCCATCAGCCATCGGCGTCGACAGGGCGATCTTGATGTTGACCTCGACGTCGGAGGAATTGACGCCTGCCGAATTATCGATGGCATCGGTGTTCAGCCGCACGCCAGCGCGCCCCGCTTCGATGCGTCCACGCTGGGTTATGCCGAGGTTGGCACCCTCGCCGATCACCTTGCAACGCAACTCGCTGCCAGTGACGCGGATGGGATCATTTGCGCGGTCGCCAGCGTCCGCATCCGTCTCGGTTGTCGCCCGGATATAGGTGCCGATACCGCCGAACCACATCAGATCAACGCGCATCTTCAGAATGGCGTTCATGATCTCCTGCGGCGTGGCGGAGGTGCCGGAAAGCTCCAGCAGCGCCTGCATCTCGGGCGAAAGCAGGATTTCCTTGGCGTTCCTGGGGAAGATGCCGCCACCCTTCGAAATCAGGCTTTTGTCATAATCCTGCCAGCTTGATCTTGGCAGCGCGAACATGCGGGTGCGCTCGGCAAAACTCTTCGCGGTATCCGGCTGGGGATCGATGAATATATCGCGATGATCGAAGGCGGCGACCAGCCTGATCTGCTCCGAGAGCAACATGCCATTGCCGAAAACATCACCCGACATGTCGCCCACACCCGCGACCGAGAACGGCGTGCTCTGGATATCCACATCGATCTCGCGGAAATGCCGCTTCACGGCCTCCCAGGCACCACGCGCGGTGATGCCCATCTTCTTATGGTCATATCCCACCGAGCCGCCTGAAGCGAAAGCATCACCCAGCCAATGGTGATGCGCTTCGGAAATCCCGTTGGCGGTATCGGAGAAGGTCGCAGTACCCTTGTCGGCGGCCACGACGAGATAGGGATCATCGGGATCATGCCGCACGGTGTTCAGCGGCGGAACGACAGTCTCGCCATTGAGATTGTCCGTCAGCGTGAGCAGCGTCGCAATGAAAATCTTGTACGCCTCCGTCCCTTCGGCAAGCCAGGCCGCCCTGTCGGATGGAGGCGGCAGGTATTTGGGCACGAAACCGCCCTTTGCACCCACCGGGACGATGACGGCGTTCTTCACCTGCTGTGCTTTCACAAGACCCAGCACTTCGGTGCGGAAATCCTGCGGCCGGTCGGACCAGCGGATACCGCCACGTGCAACCTTGCCGAAGCGCATGTGCACGCCTTCGACGCGTGGCGAATGCAGGAATATTTCGAACAGCGGCCGCGGCAGAGGCAAGTGGGTAATCTTCGCGGCGTCGAACTTGAACGCAATGACGAAACGCGGACGACCGTCATCGCCGAGCTGATAGAAATTGGTGCGCACCGCCGCCTGGATCAGATTCCGGAAAAGGCGCAGGATGCGGTCCTCGTCGAGGCTTTGCACGCGTGCCAGTTGAGCATCGATGTCCTCAGAAACCTTCGCTTCCTGTGCGGCGCGTTCCTTTTGCGCTGAACGCGGATCGAAGCGCGCATGAAACAGCGCGACAAGCGCCGTAGCGACACCCGCATGCTTTTTCAGCGTATCCGCGATGTAATCCTGTCCATAGGGTGCGCGGATCTGCTGGGCGTAGCGCGACAGGGTGCGCAGCATCGCCGCCTCGCGCCACGCCAGATCGGCTTCGAGAATCAGCGCGTTGAGCCTGTCGGATTCCATCAGGCCGTGGAACAACGCCATCAGGGCCGCCTCGATGCGGGGATCGATGGCCTCGATATCGATATCGCCGCCTGCGGCACGTTCCAGCGTCATGTCGTGAAGCCAGACGTCCTTTCCTTCGGCACCTTGCCCCGAAAGGCGGTAGGTCCGCTCATTGATCACCTTGAAGCCAAGGCCTTCCAACAGCGGCACGCGCTCAGACAATGACACGGCCTCGCCCAGCGAGAACACCTTGAGGCTGGCGCGATGCGATTCCTCGGCACGACGGCGATAGAGGTTCACGAGACGCGGACGCTCCGGCATCAGCCGGTCAATGACAGCCATATCCGCCAGCGCGTCGGCCACCGTGAATGCCTCACGGTAAGCCGCACCGAAACCGTCAGCATAGCGGCTGATCAATGCGGCGGCTGCAGGGTTACCAATGGCCGCTTCGCGGAGTTGATCGCTCCAGATCCGCACAATGGCCGCGATACCATCTTCAAGCGTCACCCGGCTGACATCCGGTGTCTGGCCTTCATCGCGACCGACAATGAAATGGGTGCGCGCCAGAGGTCCTTCGGGATACGACGGATAGGCGGCGGACACGCGCCCCTTGTAGGTCTGTGCCAGCCAAAGGCCGATCTTGCGGCGAATTTCACTGTCGTAGCGGTCTTTGGGTACATAAACGAGCAGTGACACGAAACGGTCGAAACGGTCGACGCGCGCCAGTGCCCGCACGCGCGGTCTGTCGGCCAGTGCCATAATATCGCGCGCGAAACTCTCAAGTTGTTGCGGCGCGATCTGGAACAACTCGTCGCGGGGATAGCTCTCGAGCACGTTGGTCAAAGCCCGGGCCGAATAGCTGTCCTTCGGAAATCCCGCCTTGTCGAAGACATACTCGGCCTTGCGCCGGATATAGGGAACGCTGGTTACAGGATCGTTGTAGGCCGTCGCTGTCAGCAATCCGACAATGCGCAATTCACCCGTGACTTTGCCCTTCGGGTCGAAAATCTTGACCCCGATATAGTCCATGTGAACCCGGCGATGAACAAGCGATTTCACATTGGCCTTGGTGATGATGAGTGTTTGCGGCTCGCGCAGGAAGGCGAGGATTTCCGGTGTCATCGTCAGTTCATTGCGCCCGCGACGCAGCACGTTAACCGCAGGATCACGCAGGATTCCAAGACCGGATTTGGCTTGTGGGGTAGGCATCGCATCATCAGCGGACAACTGATACTCGCGCATGCCCAGCAGAGTCATGTGGTCAGCAGCGGCCCATTCCAGAAAGGCAATCGCCTCGGCCACATCCTTCACGGCATGCGGCGGCGGATTTTTCTTGTAGGCCGAGATAGCATCCAGAAGGCGATGGCGCATCGCTGCGAAATCGACGACCGCCTCGCGGACATGATCGTAAACACGGGTGAGGCTGGCCTTCAGGTCAGCCGCCTCCGCCGCAGGCAGCATCGGCAGGTGAATGTGGATGAAGCTCTCGCGGAGACCCTTCGCACCGGGGATCGCGATAGCGGGATCACCCGCGATCTTGCCCACCTTGTCGCGCTCAACAACCAGGATGGGATGCGCCACGAGCCTTGGCGCAATGCCGCGCTCGCGCAATTCTTCCAGCGTCGAATCCAGCAGGAAGGGGCGGTCATCGTTGATCGCCTCTAGCACCAGCGTATCAGTCAGGCCAACGCTTGCACCATCGGTCAGCTCGACAACCGTATCATGCGAGCGCTTCTCAAGCCTTCGCAAAGCCCTGGCAGCCAGCGCATCCTTCGCTTTCGGAAAAACCCTTTCCAGGTCCTCCGCTGCCACCTGATCGAAAAGAAGCGAGCTGAAGCTCCCGGTTCCGGATTTGGCAGTTGGCATCACGGTCTCCCCCGCAGGTCCTACGACGAATGTCTAACAGTCGAAATGATCCGATCACACCCCAAAAGACTCGGTTTGTGAAAAAACTGAGGCTCAGTTACAGATTTGATCCAGCAGGAGATGATAAAATGACAAATCAGGCGGCAAAATCGGCAAAACTACCTGAAAAACCCATGGCGCTTGATTTGCCGCAGGCCGAGCTGTCACCGGCGATGGCCGCCTATTTCCAGAAGTGCCAGGACAAGATCGGCTATGTGCCGAATGTGCTGCGTGCCTACGCCCATGACAATGCGAAGCTGGAAGCTTTCGCCACGTTCTACAATGACCTGATGCTGGCTCCTTCCGGTCTCTCCAAGCTGGAGCGCGAGATGATCGCGGTCGTCGTCTCGTCCGAAAACAAGTGCTTCTATTGCCTCACCGCCCATGGTGCCGCCGTGCGCCAGCTCTCGGGCAAGCCGGAACTGGGCGAAGCTTTGGTAATGAATTACCGCGCGGCAGCTTTGAGCCCGCGCGAGCGCGCCATGCTTGATTTCGCCGTGCTCATCACCAATGCTTCGGCGGCGATTGAGGAAGACGATCGCATGGTGCTGCGCGGGTCGGGATTCAGCGAACGCGACATCTGGGACATCGCGGCAGTCGCCAGCTTCTACAACATGTCAAACCGGATGGCGTCAGCGACCGACATGCGGCCCAACCCGGAATATCACGGGCAAGCGCGCTGACTAAGCACCCTTCCCCCGCTCCGCAATGACGATTCCGCCCAGCACCAGTGCCAGTCCGACCGCATGGTGCAGGCTGAATTTTTCGCCAAGGATCAGAACAGCGAGCACCGGCCCCATCACCGGCACGATGTTGGTGAAGATAGCGGCTCGCGTCGGGCCGATGAGTTGTACGCCGCGCATGAACATGAGCTGCGCCAAAAGCGAGGGTCCGAGGCCGATATAAAGAATAAGCAGCCAACCCTGCCAGGTAGGCCAAATCGCCTGTCCCGAGGCTATCTCGTAGATGGCCGGGGGGAGCGAGCTCACGATGGCGGCACCCGCCATGAAGGCGAAGAAACCGAGCGCAGAAACCTGAGGACGCTTGCGCAGGGCCGCCGCATACCCGGCGTAAAGAACTGTCGCGAGCAGGACCAGGATATCGCCATAGTTGAACTTGAGGCTGAGGAGTCGCGCGATATCGCCGCCGCTGGCCACCGCAGCGACACCGAGTATCGTGACAATCGTTCCGATCCACTGCAACTCCGTCGGTTTCTCGCCAAAGACAAGAAGACCCGCAACGATAATGATCACAGGCATCGTGCCCTGCAGGATCGCGATATTGATCGCGGTCGTGTAATGGCCGGAAACATAGAAAAGCAGATTGAAGCCAGTGTAGCCGAGCGCCCCCATGAAGAACAGATACGGCAAGTGCTTCTTGAGTACGGGCCAGTCCTGCACCATGGCTTCCCGCGCAATCACAACCAGCACGCTGCAAGCGACCATCCAGCGCAGCAGGACGAGGGTCATCGGCGACAGATGCCCAACCGCCATCGGCGAGGCGACCGCATTACCGGCCCACAGAAGTGTGGTCAGAAGCAGCATCACATAGGCATTGCCGGTGACAAGGCGAAAGCTGCGGGTGAGAGCTGTGGGCAAAACGTCAATCCGGTATCGCGCGGAGGTTCGCAACGCGTTTTCTCCATGCTACAGGGTCCGGCGCTTGAAAAGCGCTTTCCTGTCATGATTTCCATCACCAGACGATCCGGGGCGAAACAGTGGGCGGACTGAGATTTCTCGTGGTTGATGGCAACCCGGTCGAGCGGCGTGCCGCGCATGAGCGCGATTTCGGCAAATCGCCGGGCAATGCCTATGGCGACACGCTGCTGTCGCTGGCACCTGCGGCAAGCGGATATGACGTCTGCTATCCCGCGGATACAGGCGCAAACCTGCCGCAAGGTGCATCCCTTGCGGATTATGACGGCATCGCCCTGACAGGCTCTTCACTTCACCTCTGGAATCGCGAACCCGCCGTCGAACGCCAGATCGAACTGGCGCGCGAAATATTCAGAAGCCGCACAGCATTTTTCGGCTCCTGCTGGGGTGTCCAGATGGCTTGCGTTGCAGCAGGCGGCGATGTGCAGAAAAACCCGCTGGGCCGTGAACTTGCGTTTGCCCGCAACATCGCACCCACAGATGCCGGACGCGTGCATCCGTTGCTCGCAGGGCGACCGTCAGCCTATGATGCGCCCGCGATCCATCTCGATGTGATCGCCGTGCCAGCAGACAACATGACGGTGCTGGCTGCGAACGCCCTGACGCCGGTACAGGCTGCTGAAATCCGCCATGATGGCGGTACCTTCTGGGGCATTCAGTATCATCCCGAGTTCTCGCTGACCGAAACTGGCTCGATCATCGGCAGTCGCGCCGGGATGCTGGCAGAAGAAGGCTTCTTCCGTTCGAAGGCCGAAGGGGAAGCTTACGCCCGCGATCTCGCCACTCTGGACCAGGATCGCACACGCCGCGACATCGCATGGCGAATGGGTCTTGATGACGAGGTGGTTGATGATCACAAGCGTCTGACCGAAATCCGCAACTGGATCGAACGTCAGGTGCAGCCGCTGCAATCATCGCGTGGCCGCGCCTGAACTACCCGTCCTTAAGCACAATCAACACACGTCTTGCCTGCCTTGCCGATACCCCCTGTTCTTTCGGCTTAACAGAAGGTAAACGAGGCCAAAATCCGGATAATTTTCCGGAGACTATGAATGGTCGTCACCTGGCGGCACCCGGGAAAAAACAATGGCCAAGACGCCCAAACCAACCGATTCCAGTGCAGACGCCGCCAAGCCAGAGGACGAAGTTGCACGCCTGAAAGCCAGCGCAGAGCAAGCGAAGAAAAAGCCCGCAAAGACTGCGGCAAAGAAGGCCGAGGAAGAGGAAGACGACGAAGACGAGGATGATGAGGACGAAGAAGACGAGATCGAACTATCCCCCCACGTCGTCAGCGCCAATCAGACACGCAACGCGCTCAAGATCATGGGCACGTTTCTCAAGCCGTTCTTTCCTGCCCACAAGAAGGGCATCAAGCTGATCATTGTCGCGGTGATCATCGAGACAATCTACAACACGTCCTTTCCACTCCTGCTAAAATTCCTGATTGATGACGCGATCAATGCGGATGATCCGCATATGCTGATCGTCATTCTCAGCACGATGTTTGCCCTCGGTGTTGTTTCGTCCTGCGTCATGATCTGGTTTGAGTGGCTCAACGCCGATACCGGCTCGTCCATGATCCGTGATATCCGGAACAAGCTCTTTGACCACTCGCAGGCGCTGCCGGTGGATTATTACCACAAGAACAAGACTGGCGTGGTACTGCAGCGTTTCTCAGGCGACATGGCCCAGCTCGAGGAGACGATCAACCACGGCATGCAATGGGGCGTGCTACCGTCGTTCGAACTGGTTGCGGGCATCGCCATGATGTTCTTCCTGAACTGGCAGCTTGCCACGGTAGCACTGCTCCTGTTCCCCATCGCCATCATTGGCCCGCGCCTGCTCGCACCAAAGGCGGTGGATGCGAGCTACGAGGTCAAGAAGAACGAGGCACAGGCGCTGGGTGTCACGCAGGAGGTCATCACCTCCATTGGCGTGGTGAAAGCCTTCGGCTTGCAGAAGAAAACCATCGGCTGGTATCGCGAGCGCAATGCCAACATCCGCGCTTCGATGTACCGCATGCTGTGGATCAACGGACTTGTCGAGCGGTCGGTGACGATCTCGGTGCTGGCCCTGCATCTGCTGGTGCTGGCGCTCGGCGCCTATCTCGTCTGGAACGATACCATCCAGCTCGGCACATTCGTCGCTTTCGAGACGCTGTTCTGGGAACTCTCCTACAACGTCGGCCATATCACTCAGTTCATCCCGGTGTTGATCGAGGGTTCAGGTGCTGCCAAGCATATCAATGATTATCTGGACGAGCCTATCCGCAGCCGCGATAAGGATGATGCTCGTGATTTGCCTCCGTTTGGCAAGGACATCGTCTACGACAATGTGATCTTCAGTTATGACGGCAAGCAGAACCATCTCAACCGGCTGAACTTGCGGATCGAGGCGGGCAAGCGCGTCGCCATCGTCGGACGCTCCGGTGCCGGCAAAAGCACGATCATCAACACGCTGCTCAAGCTCTATGACATCAACAAGGGCAAGATCCTGATCGACGGCCACGACGTCAACGACCTGAAGCGCGACAGCCTGCGCGCCCAGATGGCGGTCGTGTTCCAGGACAATCTGCTGTTCAACATGTCGATGATGGACAACATCCGGCTTGGCAACGAGAATGCCACGGATGATGAGGTGATAGCAGCCTGCAAGGCAGCCGAAATCCACAAGTTCATCGAGGGCCTGCCCGAAGGCTACCAGACCGTGGTCGGCGAGCGCGGCAGCACGGTGTCAGGCGGCCAGCGCCAGCGCCTCGCCATCGCCCGCGCCATCGTGCGCAATCCGGCAATCCTACTGCTGGACGAGGCGACCTCAGCCCTTGACCAGACGACAGAACGCGCCATCACCCGCACGCTGAACAAGGTGGCGAAGGGCCGCACGGTCATCTCCGTCACCCACCGCCTGACCTCCGTCGTGGACATGGACGTTATCTACGTGCTGGAAAAGGGCAAGCTGGCCGAGAGTGGCACGCATCTGGAGTTGCTGAAGAAGAAGGGCTTGTACTTCAAGCTCTGGCAGGACCAGACCGGCAAGCGGCGCGATGAAGACGAAGAGGATGAGGATTGAGCCAAAACTTCCTTCTTCCGTTTGCGGCAGAAGGAAAAATACCCCTCACTTCATCTCGCTCAACAGCGGGCTCCACGCCGGATCGCTCGCATATGCCGGCGTCGGCACGGTCACTTCCACGCGCCCCGTCACGTCCACCATATGCAGCTTCGGCCCGCCCGCCCCGCCTGCATCGCGGAAGAACATGAGGTAGCGGCCGTTGGGGGCCCAGGTCGGGCCTTCATTGTGAAAACCTTCCGTCAGGATGCGCTCGCCCGAGCCATCCGGCTTCATAATGCCGATGGAGAAGGTGCTGGCGCTCTGGCGCGTGAAGGCGATGTAATCCCCTTTGGGGGACCAGACCGGTGTGGAATAGCGGCCTTGCCCGAAGGAGATGCGTTTCGCTCCGCCGCCAGAGCCCGCCATGGTGTAGAGTTGCTGCCCGCCGCCGCGATCACTCTCGAACACGAGCTGCGCACCATCGGGCGAATACGATGGCGAGGTGTCGATGGAGGGTGAGTTGGTCAGGCGCGTCATGGCGTTGGAACGCAAGTCCATGGAATAGATGTTGGCGTTGCCCGCCTGTTGCAGGCTCATCACGATTTTCCAGCCGTCGGGCGAAAAGCGCGGGCTGAAGCTCATGCCGGGAAAATCGCCCACCACCTCGCGCCGCCCCGCCGCCACATCGAGGATGTAGACCTTGGGATCCTGCCCCGGCACGAAGCCCATATAGGCCACCTCCTGCGACGAGGGCGAGAACCGCGGCGTCACCACCAGTTCCTCGTTGCCCGATAACGCGCGGAAATTGCCGCCGTCCTGATCGATGATGGCCAGCCGCTTCTTGCGGTTGTCCTTGGGGCCGCTTTCATCCACGAATACGATGCGCGTGTCGAAAAAGCCCTTCTCGCCCGTGATCTTGGCGAAGGTACCATCGGAAATGATATGCGCCGCCCGCCGCCAGTTGCCGCCATCGGTGGACAACTGCTGGCCCACAAGCTGCTCGCCCGTGGAGACTTCCCACAACCGGTATTGCGCCTGCACCTGATTGCCGTTGCGCACGATGCGGCATGTCACCAGCGCCTGCACGCCCGTACCCTTCCACGCCGCGAAATTGGGCGAGGCATCGAAATTGTCGATCTTCTCGGGAAAGCGTCCCTTGTCGATGGGCGCGAACAGGCCGGAGCGCTTCAGGTTGTTGGTTATGACATTCGAGACGCTCTGCTGCGGTGTCTCCCCCACACAATCCGCCACCGCGATGGGCATGGGCTGGAAGTTGCCTCCGCGCAGATCGATGAAGAGTTCGGCTTGAGCAGTGCCAGTCAGGGCGGTCGCCATGAGGAGCGCGCTGAGAGATGTTCTCGTTCTGGAAAATGTGCGTGTCATCGTCTGATCATTCCGGAGGGTTCAATTGTACAACGACTGACCGCCAGTCGCTGTACATCGGCGTGAAACGGGCGGGAATACGAAGGGGCGAGGCCTGACGCGCGGCGCGGATGCCCGCATCTGCCAGGGCCTGAAAACCGGGATCGCCACTTGAATTGATCAGGGCGACGCTGACCACGGAGCCGTCAGCAGCAATCTGCAATCTTAGCTGTGGCAGAACGCGCGGCTTGGCTGCGCCGGATTGATAGAGCTTGCTCTCGATCTGGTCGCCGATGATGCCGACAAGAGCGCCACGCTCAGACGGATTGAGCTTCTGTCCCGTAGCGGTCGGCGTACCCGCTGCCGGTGCTCGCTGGATCTGCTGGCCCGTATTGCCGCTGTTGCTGGGCTGTTCCCGAGACACCTGCAACACGCGCCGTGCAGCCTCAGCCGTGGCCTGATTCTTGGTGTCTTGCTCGGCCTCGCGCTTCTTCTTCTCGTCAGCCGCCTTTTTCGCCGCCTCCTGCGCTTTCTTCGCGTCCTCGGTCTTCTTGCGGTCCTCGGCTGCCTTGGCATCGGCGAGCTTTCTCTGGTCCTCGCGCTTGCGGGCTTCTTCCTGCTGATCGCGACGCTGCTCTTCCTTAGCGGCTTCCTGCTTGCGCGCTTCATCAGCCTTGCGGGTATCCTCCCGCTTCTTCGCATCCTCAGCGCGGCGGGCGTCATCGAGTTTTTTCTGCTCCTCCCGCTTTTTCGCGGCCTGGCGGACAGCTTCTTCGGCCTCTTCCTCCTCGTCTGTCTTTTCTGCTGGAGCGGGTGGCTTGGCGACTGCCTTCACAGGCTCCGGGGGCTTGGGCGGCGGCGGACGTGGAACGGGAAGCGGAATCGGCAAAGCGGCGGTGATTTCCTTGCGCTCTTCCTTCGCGGTCGCTTCCTGCGGCTTGGGTGTGGCGTCCGTGTTCACCTGACGTTTGGCCTCGCCCGGTGCGTTCTGCTCTGGCTTGGGATCGACCCGCTCCACGCGCGGCGTCGGCTGCGGTTGTTTGGCGGATTGCTCGCCCCGGGTGATCTGGCGCAGCGCACTCTCGTCGATCATCTCGACCGAGATCGCCTCCGAAACATCCTCGAAGGTTTTGGGGCTGGAGAAAGAAACGATGCTGGCGACAAGCACAGCCGCATGCAGCCCCAGCGAAAGGGGCATGCCGGGCTTTCTCAGCTCGTTCTTCAGCCAGAGCAACTCAGCGCCTCACTTCCTGTCCTGTTCCGTCAGCAACGCCACGCGCTTGTAGCCTGCCGCCGTAATGGCACTCATGACCTGCGCCACCGTGCCGTAATCCACCTGCTTGGCCCCACGCACATAGATGCGCTCGTCAAATCCCTGTTTGGCCAGTGGCTGGATCCTGGCCCCGATCTCCGCGATGCTGATCGGCGTCTCGCCGATGAAGACCTGCGCCTTGTCGTTGATCGAGATGGTAATCGGCTTCTGGTCGACATTCAGCTGGCCCGCGCCGGTTTTCGGCAAGTCAAGCGGCACACCCGCCGTCAGCAGCGGTGCCGTCACCATGAAGATGATGAGCAGCACCAGCATCACATCGATGAACGGCGTCATGTTGATATCGGCAATCGGCGCGGATTTGCGCTTCCGCCGCCGCCTTGTGCCGGATTGCTCGGCTGCTCCGCCTGCGCTCATCGCCATCGGCTATATCCTCAAGCTGCAACACGTTCGTCGATCTGACGGGATAAAATGGCTGAAAATTCGTCGGCAAAGCTCTCAAGCCGCGATTGCGCCTTGGTCGCCTGCTTCTGGTAGACGTTATAGGCGATGACGGCGGGAATGGCAGCCGCCAGGCCGATGGCAGTTGCGAACAAAGCCTCCGCAATGCCAGGTGCCACCACGGCCAGCGAGGTGTTCTTCGATGCCGCAATGGATGTAAACGACGTCATGATGCCCCAGACCGTGCCGAATAGGCCGATGAACGGCCCGGCGGAGCCCACGGTGGCCAGCACCAGCAGGTTGGATTCATAGCGCTCGGCCTCGCGCTGAATCGTCACATCAAGCACCTTGTCGATGCGCGAGTTGAGCGAGGCAAAACCGCGTCCCGAACCTTCGAATGCCCGCTTCCATTCCCGCATCGCGGCCACGAAGACGGACGCCATGCCGCTGGTCGGCCTGCTCTGGAGGTTGCGGTAAAGCTCCTCAAGGCTCTGGCCGGACCAGAACGTCTCCTCGAACGTATCCATCTGGCCGTTGAGCTTACGGAACAGCAGCCATTTGTTGACGATGATGCTCCAGGTCCAGACGGACGCGACGAGCAGCCCCAGCATTACCAGCTTGACCACGATATGAGCTTGCCAGAACAGCCCCCAGAGGGAGAGATCATGGGCGGTTTCCGCTCCTGGCATATCTGGTCTCCAACCTTCAGCGCCAAAGAGCGCGGAACCCGCAGCCTCTCGGCGTAAAATTCGTTCAAACTGGGGCTTCGTGTCCGGAAACGAGAGTCCGGACAGATTCCCGCTTATCCAGTCCAGTTAAGCAGGAATCAAGATTAACAACGGGTTAGCAAATGAGGCGGGAAGCGCATGGCAGGCATGTAGGTTTACCCGCCCAGCCAGGTTTATCCGCCCAATCTTGCCCGCAACCCGTCCGGAATGCGGCGTGCCCGGCCACCACCGACACAGACCACCTTCACTTCAGCAGTCACAAGCACGTCCTCCCCGCGCCGCACACGTTGGCTCACGGTCATCGACGCCCCCTTCATATCCAACGGTGTGGTCTCAACGGTCAGCATGTCATCCATCAAGGCAGGCTTGAGAAATTCAATATTCATGCCGCGCACCGCAAAGGCCAGCGCCGTGCCGCCGTCGAACATTTCCCGCTGGTCGATGCCCAGATCGCGGATCAATTCCGTCCGCCCGCGCTCCATGAAGCGCAGATACGAGGCGTGATAGACCACGCCTGAGAAATCCGTGTCCTCGTAATAGACGCGTATGGGGAGAAGATGGGTTGCCATGCAGAATGGCTTTAGCCGGAACAAAGGCCATCGTGTAGGGTTGGCATGAAACTTTCCTTCTCCCCTGGGAGAAGGTGGTCGCCTCTTGGCGACCGGATGAGGGAGAATCACAAATATCGGGGTTCTCCCTCATCCGTCATGCAAAGCATGACATCTTCCCCCAAGGGGGAAGGACAAACGGAGACCCCATGCCCTTTTCGCTCACCTCCCCCGCCATTGCTCCAATCCTGCTGCTCATCGCCTCCAACGTATTCATGACACTGGCGTGGTACGGCCATCTCAAGTTCAAATCCGCGCCGCTGCTGGCAGTCATCCTGATCAGCTGGGGAATCGCCTTCTTCGAGTATTGCCTGGCCGTGCCCGCCAACCGCATCGGCCACGGGCATTATTCAGCAGCTGAGCTGAAAACCATCCAGGAGGTGATCACCCTCGCGGTTTTTGCCGGATTCTCGGTGCTTTACCTGAAAGAACCGCTGAGCATGAACCATCTCATCGGATTTTCGCTGATCTGCGCTGGCGCATGGTTCGTGTTTCAGGGCAAATAGAGGAAATTAAGGAACCACCCGTGACCACAGCCCCTCCCCTCACGCTCTCCACCGGCAACACAACTGTCGATGCCTATCTCCAGAACGGCTATCTTTCCGTTGTCGGCATGTCGTCGCGTTTCGCCGCCGCCATCGCCGCACGGCTCATGAGCATCCAGAACGATCTGGGCGTATCGGGCCAGATGGCCGAGATCGGCACCTTTGAAGGCCGCTTCTTCATCGCCATGGCGCATATGCTGCGGGACGGCGAGAAGGCCGTCGGCATCGATCTCTTCGATTGGCCTAACCCGGAGATCATCGACCGCTTTCACGCGAATTGCGCGAAGCACGGCGTCCCGGAATCCCGCCGCGTGACGCTGAAGGCCGATAGCCGCGAGATGAAGCCGGAGGACCTGATCAAAGCGGCGGACGGCAAGCGCATCCGCCTTTTCCACATCGACGGCGAGCACAGCCGCGCCGCCCTGACGCGTGATCTGGCGCTGGCCACGGCGGTTCTGGCCGATGGCGGCATCATCATCCTCGATGACATGCTGCATCCGGGCTATCCCACCCTGATGGTGGCGGTGCAGCAATATCTGGAATCCAATCCGGACATGGTGGTGCTGGCCGTGATCGACCGCGAAAGCATCACCGCCGCCAGCAAATTCGTGCTGTGTCAGAAGCGCTGGTTCAAGCCCTACGAAGAGGTGATGCTGGAGGCCTTCAAAGACCAGATCTGGCCCATGGGCGCCGATTTCGAGCCGCACTGGTGCCTGGTGCTGTCACTGGATACGAGTCTGGCGGCGATTGTGTGATCCTCGGCTTACGGGT
>JANPDL010000018.1:0-395089 GCA_031431475.1 Hyphomicrobiales bacterium | reverse complement strand
ATGGCAATTTCAAGCATTTCGTGAGGTTTCCTCGCGATCAGGCCGGAGCAAGCTGGGACATGGGCGAACGCGCCTATCTCGAGGAAACCTCACGAAATGCTTGAAATTGCCATGCCGACCCGTGCTATAGCGGGCCGCTCTAGGGTTCCGCGTTGAACGAGTCTGTTTGTTCTCATTCTGTTCTGAACCTAGAACAATTCTAACAGATGCGCATGTAGGGCGCAGGCGCTGGTCAAGTCAAGGCAGGCACCCATATTCCCCGACATACCGGACAAGTGAGAAACGAATGCCAGAGGTTATTTTCAACGGCCCCGAAGGCAGGCTCGAGGGCCGCTACCAAATGTCGAAGAAGCGCGGAGCCCCCATCGCACTGCTGCTGCATCCGCATCCGCAGTTCGGCGGCACCATGAACAACCAGATCATCTACAACCTTTATTACGCATATCTCGAACGCGGATTTTCCGTCCTGCGCTTCAATTTCAGGGGTATTGGCCGCAGTCAGGGCGTTTTTGACCATGGCTCGGGCGAACTTTCCGATGCGGCTTCGGCACTGGACTGGGCGCAGGCCATGGCACCTGAGGCCAAGACCTGCTGGGTCGCGGGCGTTTCCTTCGGCGCATGGATTGGCATGCAGCTTCTGATGCGCCGCCCCGAGATCGAGGGCTTCCTCTCCATTGCTGCAATGGCAAACCGCTACGATTACACCTTTCTGGCACCGTGTCCTTCGTCCGGCCTGTTCGTGCATGGCGAGAATGACCGCGTTTCGCCCTCAAGGGAATCAATGAGCGCCATAGACAAGGTGAAGATGCAGAAGGGCATTCGCATCGAGCACCAGATCGTGCCGGGCGCGAACCATTTCTTCGAGGGCAAGATGGACGAACTGATGGGTACAATCGGGACCTATCTCGACAAGCGCATGGACGGGAAGATCTGAGCTTCCTGTATGCTCACTGCCGTCCTCGCGGGGTTTGTTCTCGGCGGCTCACTGATCATCGCGATTGGGGCGCAAAACGCCTTTGTGCTGCGGCAAGGTCTACTCCGGCAGCACGTCTTGCCGCTTGCCCTGTTTTGCGCGGCATCCGATGCGGCCCTCATCCTGTTGGGTGTTGCGGGCTTCGGTGAGGCCATCAAGGCAGCCCCATCGCTCCTGAAAGCCGTGACATGGGGTGGAGCGGCTTTCCTGTTCTGGTACGGGTTCATCGCTTTCCGCCGCGCCATGACAACGAATGCGCTGGAAACAGGGCAGGGCGGCGGACTGTCGCTCAATGCCGCTCTCGCCCAATGCACAGCCTTCACCTGGCTCAACCCGCATGTCTATCTGGATACCGTTGTGCTCGTCGGCGGCATCTCCACCACGTTCGGCGACAATCGCTGGTGGTATGCGCTGGGCGGCGTAACCGCGTCGTTCGCGTGGTTCTTCTCGCTGGGATACGGTGCGCGGCTGCTGATCCCGGTGTTCCGGAAACCGGGAGCTTGGAAGGCGCTGGATATCGCCATTGGTAGCGTGATGTGCGCCTTAGCCGTGAAAGTTCTCGTGACGCCCCTTTGACGGCATCGGGCGAAACGTGAATAAGGCGCGGCAGGAAAGAGCTAATCCATGTCTTACGAAGATTTTGCATGACCGACTTCAAACCCAAATCCGAATTTCTCCGCACGCTTCAAGAGCGCGGTTTCATCCATCAATGCTCCGATTTCGTGGGCCTTGATGCGTTGGCCGTGAAAGGCGGTGTGACGGGATATATAGGCTTTGACGCCACCGCGCCTTCGCTTCACGCGGGTTCACTCGTGCAGATCATGATGCTGCACTGGCTGCAGAAGACCGGCAACACGGCGATAGCGCTGATGGGCGGCGGCACGACGATGGTGGGCGACCCGTCAGGCCGGGATGAATCCCGCAAGATGCTCACGCTTCAGGACATCGAAAACAACAAGGCCGGCATCAAGCAGGTTTTCGCGAAGTTCCTCAGCTTCGGATCAAAGCCGAAGGACGCCATCATGACGGACAATGCGGAATGGCTGACCACATTGAACTGGATCGAGATGCTGCGTGACATCGGCAAGCATTTCTCGGTGAACCGCATGCTGTCGATGGATTCGGTCAAACTGCGTCTCGACCGCGACAATGAGAACGGGCTCAGCTTCATCGAGTTCAACTACATGATCCTGCAGGCTTATGATTTCACGGTTCTGGCGAAGCGCCACGGCTGCAACCTGCAGATGGGCGGTTCCGACCAGTGGGGCAATATCGTCAACGGCATCGACCTGGGGCGGCGGCTCGGCCTGCACCAGCTCTACGCGCTGACGACGCCGCTGCTGACGACGTCATCGGGCGCGAAGATGGGCAAGACGGCAGCGGGCGCGGTCTGGCTGAACGCCGATATGCTGACGCCTTATGATTACTGGCAATACTGGCGCAACGCCGAGGACGCCGATGTGGTGAAATTCCTCAAGCTTTTCACAGTGATACCGATGAGTGAGATCGATCGTCTGGCGGCATTGTGCGGGGCAGAGATCAACGAAGCCAAGAAGATTCTGGCGAACGAGGCGACGGCGCTGGTGCATGGACGCGATGCGGCTGAGCGGGCGGCTGAAACCGCGCGCCAGACCTTCGAGGAAGGTGCTGCCGCAGCCAGCCTGCCGACGGTTGTTGTGCAGGCTTCGGAGCTTGCGGCTGGCCTTGGCGTACTGACTGCGTTTGTGAAAGCCGGTCTGGTGCCGTCCACAGGCGAAGCGCGGCGTCAGGTGCAGAGCGGCGGTCTGCGGGTGAATGATGTGGTTGTGGCCGATGCAAAACAGATGCTGTCCGTTGCAGATGCGGTGAATGACGGGGCTATCAAGCTGTCGTTCGGCAAGAAAAAGCATGTGCTGTTGAGGGCAGGGTAGGGGCTTACCTCCTCTTCTTCGCCTCGTTCCACAGTGCATCCATCTCTGCCAGAGCGCTCTCCTCTGGCGTCTTTCCCCGCTCGCGCAGCATCTCCTCGACTAACCTGAACCGCCGCTCGAATTTGGCATTGGCCTGCCGCAGCACCATATCCGCATCGAGATTTTTCCACCGCGCGACATTGGCCAGAACAAAGAGCAAGTCGCCCAATTCCTCTGCGATATCAGTATCTTTGCCACTGGCAACGGCGTCTTTCAATTCGCGGATTTCCTCTTCCGCCTTGTCCAGGACCTGTTTGATATCCGGCCAGTCGAAGCCCACCTTTGCCGCCTTGTCCTGCAGTTTCACGGCGCGCTGGGCGGCGGGCAGGGCGGTTGATACGCCGTCCAATACGCTGGTCCGCGCGCCCTCACCCGTCTCGCCACGCCGCACAGCCCGCTCGGCCTTTTCCTCTGCCTTGATCCGCAACCAGCTTGCCTTGACCTCGGCCGGCGTCCAGTTGCGGCGCTCACCGAAGACATGCGGATGACGGCGGATCATCTTGCGCGTAATGGCTTCCACAACGCCGCCGAAATCGAAGGAGCCTTCTTCCTCAGCCATTCGGGCGTGGAACACGACCTGCAACAGGAGATCGCCGAGTTCATCCCGCAGATCCTCACGGTCGCCCGAGGTGATCGCTTCCATGACCTCATGCGCTTCCTCGACGGTGTAAGGAGCAATAGTCTCGAACGTCTGCTCGACATCCCAGGGGCAGCCAGTCTCCTTGTGGCGGAGTGCCGCCATGATGGTGAGGAGATCAGCGATATTGCGGGAGAGTTTCATGCCTTCAGCTTATCACCGGAGAGAGGGTGCGTGATATGGCAGGGGCTTGGCAATCCACATATCCGTGAATCGCAGAATATATATTATGGAACTTTTGGGTATACCAAAACCGGCATCTCCGCCTTAAACACCATTCCCGTTCAAATCATGCGGCTCGAACCAGCTTCTTCCGTCGCGCTCGATCAGGGCGATGGCCTGTGATGGTCCGTTCTGTCCGGCCGCGTATCGATGCGGCATGGGGTAGCGCTCGGCCCATCCGGCTGTGATCGGATCGATGAACCGCCACGCCGCTTCAACCTCGTCGCGGCGCATGAACAGCGTTTGCTGGCCGCGCAGCACATCTGTCAGCAGGCGCTCGTAGGCATCTGGCGAGCGGTCGTTGAAGGCAGTGCCGAAGCGCAGATCCAGTTCCGTCTCGCGCAACCTAAGCCGCCCGGAGCCAGGCAGCTTCGCCATGGTGATGAATTTCACGCCGTCGTCCGGCTGCAAGCGGATGATCAGGCGGTTGGGTGCCAGCAATCCATCCGAACCCAGCGGCTCGAAAATCGAGTGCGGCACTGGCTTGAATGTGATGACGATCTCCGAAAAGCGGTCCGCCATGCGCTTGCCAGTGCGCAGGTAGAACGGCACGCCGGCCCAGCGCCAGGTGTCGATCTCGGCCTTGAGCGCGACGAAAGTCTCGACCGGGCTTTCGTGGCCCAATTCCTCCTCGTATCCCTTGACCGGCTGGCCTTCAACGGAACCATGGCGATATTGCCCACGCACTGAACGCGCGATGACATCAGTGCTGGTGATCGGGCGCAAAGCTTTGAGAATGCGCACTTTTTCATCGCGTATTTCGTCTGAATCCAGCGTATTCGGTGGCTCCATGGCGACGAGGCAGACAAGCTGCAGGAGGTGGTTCTGCACCATGTCACGCAACGCCCCTGCCCCTTCATAGTAGCCTGCACGGCTTTCGAGGCCGACTTCTTCAGCCACAGTAATCTGTACATGGTCGATGTCAGCGTTGGACCAGATCTTGCTGAACAGCGTGTTGGCGAAGCGCAGCACGAGCAGGTTCTGGACCGTTTCCTTGCCCAGATAATGGTCGATCCGGTAGGTCTGCTTTTCGCTGAAAACCTTGGCCACAGCATCCATGATCTCGGTTGCCGATGCGAGATCGCGCCCGATAGGCTTCTCAACGACGATGCGGGAATCGGGCGTGGCAAGGCCGGACGCGCCCAGCATTTCACAGGCACGCGCGTAATAGTTCGGAGCAATGGAAAGATAGAACGCACGGGTGCGGGTGGAATCTTTCAGGGCCTCTGCCAGCGATCCAATACTGTCTGGCACTTCAAAATCAACGCTGTAGTATCTGATCTTGTTCAGGAATGTATCCAGAATAGCGCGATCTGGTACAATTTTGGCGAGTGCAGGTTCCAGCGACGCACGGAACGCGGCATCGTCCATTTTGGCACGCCCGACCGCATGGATCAGCGAAGTCCTGGGCAGAACGCCTTCCGCCTCACGGTAAAGCAATGCCGGAAAGAGTTTGCGACCCGCCAGATCGCCCGTAGCCCCGAAGATAACAAGGTCGAAATCAGGAACTGGGCTGCGGCCAGGATCAAGTTGTGCTGCACGCAGCGCTTCAGGACTCATCATCATTCCTCAGGGACGTACGAGAATGACACCGTCATCCGCAAGGGTTATGCCAACGGCCTCGCCCGCCTGTTTGCGGTTCAGCCGGTCCGGTGCGATGACGAAGAGATCGCCCAGTGCGGTCGATACGGTGTATTCCGAATGAGCCCCCATGTAGGTCGATTTGGCGATGGTGCCAGATATGCCCTTGCCGGCCTTGCCGATCAGGACCGATTCCGGGCGGATCACGACATCCACGGCCCCTGCCCCCAATCCGTTGCTTGGCAGATCCAGCTTCAGGCCAGCGAGCAAAACCTTGGCGCTATCGCCCGAAACAGCCTCGATCATACCCTTCACAGTGTTCGCCTCCCCCATGAAACTCGCGACGAAAACCGTTTTCGGATGAGCATAGAGGTCAGCGGGAGAACCGGCCTGCGCGATCTCGGAATTGCGCATCACCACGATTGTGTCGGACACCGCCATGGCTTCCGACTGATCATGCGTGACATAGACGACTGTAACCCCAAGCCGCTGCTGCAAGGCGCGAATTTCCTCGCGCATTGAACGGCGGAGACGCGCATCAAGGTTCGACAGCGGCTCATCGAAAAGCAGTACATCCGGTTCCAGCACAAGCGCCCGCGCCACGGCGACGCGCTGTTGCTGCCCGCCTGACATTTCGGAGGGCAGGCGTGTGCCAAAGCCTTTCAGGCCAACGGTAATCAGCGCTTCTTCCGCGCGTGCGTGTGCCTCGGCCTTCTTTTGTCCGGACGAAATCAGGCCATAGGCCACGTTATCGAGCACGCTCATGTGGGGAAACAGTGCGTAGCTCTGGAACACCATTGAGACATTGCGTTCGCCCGCCGACAGCAGCGTCACATCCTTGCCGCCGATGAAGAGCTTGCCCTCGGTCGATTGCTCCAGCCCCGCGATCATACGGAGAAGCGTGGTCTTGCCACAGCCCGATGGTCCAAGCAGCGTCACCAATGTGCCGCCTTCGATCACGAGATCAAGCGGCTTGACCGCCTGAACAATGCCGTAGCGCTTGCCGATGCCCTGCAGGCGGACTTCCGCCCCTGTCTTCTTGGTGATCACGCCGTTGCTCCCGCCGGGGCAGCGACTGCGCCTCCGGTCCTTCGTCCAAGTTTCCGCTTGCCCACCAGCAACTGGATCATACCGATCGCCGCCATCATGATGACGATCAGAACCGCGCTATATGCGATGGCGAGGCCGTAATCGCCGTTGATCACGCGATTGATGATGAACACCGTCGCCATCTCGTATTCCGCCGATACCAGGAAGATGACAGCGGACACCGTCGTCATGGCGCGCACGAAGGAATAGACGAGCGCGGTGATGATGGCGGGTTTGAGCAGCGGCAGAACAACTGTCGTCAAAGCCCTGAAGGTCGAGGCGCGCAAGGTGATGGCCGCCTCGTCCAGGCTCTTGTCGAGCTGGCTCATTGCGGCCACACCCGAACGCACACCGACCGGCAGGTTGCGGAAGACAAAGCAGGCCACGAGGATGAAGGCGGTGCCTGTGATCTCCAGCGGAGGCAGGTTATAGGTCAGGATGTAGGCCACGCCGATCACCGTTCCGGGAACCGCGAAGGTGAGCATCAGCGCGAATTCCAGCGCGGTTTTCCCGGCGAATTGCTGGCGCGACAGCAACCATGCCGCGAGCAGGCCGATGCAGGCCGTGATCGGCGCAGCAATCGTAGCCAGCTTGAGAGTGGTCCAAAGCGATCCCCATGCCTGTCCGGCCATGATCATCGAGCCATCGCGGGCATATTCGATGGCAAAGGCGCGGCGGAAGTGATCGAGCGTCAACGTCCAGTCACGCCCCCAGACCTTCACGAAAGCACCGGCCAGCGCCATACTATAGACCACGATGGTCAGGATCGCCCACGGAATGGCGATGCCAAACGCCGCGCGCCGGATCGGCGTCGGCAGGGATTGCGGCAGGCCCGTATCGCCCTTGCCCGTCATCGAGACATAGGAGCGCGTGCCGACGACCTTGCGCTGGATCATGAACGCTGCGAGCGCCAGCACCAGCAAAATGGCGGCCAGCACCCCTGCCCTGCCGAAATCCTGTTGCGCCCCCACGACGGAGAAGAATATCTCAGTCGAAAGCACGCCGAACGAACCGCCAAGCACGATCGGGTTGCCGAAATCCGCGAGGCTTTCCACGAAAACAACGAGCCAGGCATTGGCAAGGCCAGGCAGCATCAACGGGAATGTCACCGCACTGAACGTGCGCATCTTGTCCGCGCGCAAAGTGTTCGAAGCCTCTTCCATCGTGGGCGAAATACCTTCGACGACGCCGATCAGCACGAGAAATGCGGTGGGTGTGAAGGAGAAGACTTGCGCCAGCCACACCCCGTTCCAGCCATAGATCCAGCGGCCAAGCTGCAAGCCAAAAGCGGACTCTGCCATCTGGTTGACAACGCCGGAGCGCCCGAAGATCAGTATCAGGCCAAGGCCGATGACGAAGGGTGGCGTGATGATGGGCAGTACTGTCAGCAGCCGCATGCCCTTTTTAAGCGGAAAACCAGTGCGCGTCACGATCAAGGCGAAGGCAAGCCCCAGCATGGTCGCGGCCGTGGCGGTCGATATCGCGAGAACCAGCGTGTTCCAGAACACGCCGCATGTGACACGAGCTGTGACACAGGACAGGCCCCAGATTTTTGCATCGAACAAACGGTCTGCGAAAGCTTGTGTTCCCGTAAGGTTACCGCGAGGCGAGAAGATATAGCTCAGGATGTTCAGCACGGGCCATGCGGTGAACAGGATGATCGACGCCACAATCACAGAGACGGAGGCCGAGACGAAGCGGTCTCCCTTGAAGTAACCCTTGAGCGCCAAGCCGTCTGAAATCAGCAGCACCATTGCGCCGAAGGTGACGACAGCGCCCAGACCCATGCCGAACTGACGCTCGCCAAGATCACCGAAGGCGGATTCGAGAAAGCCGAAACTCCAGCCCCGGACACCGATTGCCAGGCCTTGCACAACAAGCCCGACCAATGCGGCGCCCGCGCCCCAGAGGAGCAGGCGACCCTTGTTTTCGGCTGTTCGGGCAAGGAAAACACCGCAGCCCGCGATACCCACACCAGCAAGAACAGGCCAGAACCACCAGCGTTTGTGCGCAATAGCTTGCCACAAGGCCGAAGCTTCATCCGCATCACCCGCGCCAAGTGCAAAAAGCCCAGCCAGAGTCTGGCTGGATTGCGGCATGTGCCATGGCAGGATCACCACACCGATCAGCGCGGCGAGCCAGATGAATGCGGATGGTCGGTTCATGCCAAATCCCCTGAGACAATCAATCGGTCAGCGCGGCAAGGCGCCGACTTCCTTGTCCCAGCGTTCGATCAGCCGTTTGCGCTCGGAGGCTTGCCCGTATTTAGCGAAATCGTAGGTGATCAGCTTGATCGTGTTCAGATCCGGCGCGCCGGGCGGCACTGGGGCCTTCTTGTTCGACGGGGTCTGCAATTGCTTGCCCACATCGAAGCCAAGCTTCTGCGCATCGGGCGTCAACGCCCAGTCGTAGAAGGTCTTGGCCTGTGTCAGGTTGCGCGACCCCTTGATGATCGACATCGAGCCGACTTCGAAGCCGGTGCCTTCCGTCGGTGTGGCATAGGTCACGGGGAAGCCCGCGTTCTTCTCGGTCACGGCATCATGCACGAACGAGAGCGAAATACCCGTTTCGCCACGTGCCACGGCCTTGATCGGGCCTGTGCCGGAGCGGGCATAGGCGTTGATGTTGGGATGCAGCTGCTTCATGTACTCGAAGGCTTTTTCCTCGCCCATGATCTGCACCAGCGTCGCGATGATGACATAGGCGGTGCCGGAAGAATTCGGGTTCGCAACCTGAATCTCGCCCTTGTAACCGGGCTTCAGAAGATCGGCCCAGCTCGCAGGCTGGGGCAAGTTTTTGCGGGCGAGAAGCTCGGTGTTGATGCCAAAGCCGACAGCACCAGCATACACGCCGATGGAGCGCTTCTTCGAAGCTGTATATTGTCCCTGCGCCCATGGCATCAGGTCTGCAAGATTCTTGCTTTCGTTCTCGACCGTGAGATTCTCTTCCGCCGCTGCGAGATGCGGATCGCCCGTGCCGCCAAACCAGACATCGCCGCGCGGGTTCTGCGATTCAGCGCGTATCTGCGCCAGCATTTCGCCCGAACCCTTCTGGGTCATGTTGACCTTGATGCCGGAGTCGCGCTGGAAATTAGTGGCAACGGCCTGGCACCATTCAATTTGCACCGAGCAGTACAGATTGAGCGACTGGGCTTGCGCTGCGGTACCGGCAAGCGTGAGTGCCGCAAGGCTGGCCGCAGCCAGCAAAAATCGACGAGAACGCGTGGTCATTGGTGGTTTCTCCCTGATGCCGGATCTCTTGTCAGATCAGTGCGTTGCTTTTTGGTATCATTTTCCCGCCACTAAACAAGCGAGCCTACAATGCTGGCTCCCTCGTTCGCGGGTGTGACGATGGCTCTATAGGGAGCGAACAGTCCGCGTCCGAGATAGCCATCGGATGGCGGTTGCTTCGCTGACTTGCGGGATTTCAACTCCTTGTCAGTAACCGCCACAGACAGTTCCCCAGTCTGGCCGTTGACCGTGATGATATCGCCATCCTGTAGCTTGCCGATAAGGCCACCTGCAGCCGCTTCAGGCGTTAGATGGATGGCTGCAGCGACTTTGCCGGAGGCACCGGACATGCGCCCATCCGTCAGCAGCGCGACTTTCTGGGCTTTGTCCATCAGGCTGGAGAGCGCAGGCATGAGTTTGTGCAGTTCGGGCATGCCGTTCGCTTTTGGCCCCTGGAAGCGGATAACGGCGATGAAATCACCCTTCAGATATCCCGCCTTGAACGCCGCGAGGAAATCATTCTGGTCATCGAAGATACGTGCCGGAGCTGTGACCACCTGATGTTCCGGCTTCACGGCGGAGACCTTGATGACCGCCTTGCCGAGATTGCCATCCAGCATGCGGATACCGCTTTCGGCGTCAAAGGGCTCCCTTGCCCGGCGCAGCACGCTGGCGTCACCGGAGGCTTCCGGAAGGTCTTGGTAAACCAGCTTGCCACCTTCCAGCGAGGCGCGCTTGGTGTAGCGGCGCAGGCCCGGTCCTGCGATGGTTGCCACCTCATCGTGCATGAGACCGGCATCAAGGCATTCGCGGATCAAAAAGGGAATGCCGCCTGCGCGCTCGAAAGCATTCACATCAGCTGACCCGTTGGGATAAACCCGCGACAGCAGCGGCACGGCCTTCGAGAGATCATCGAAATCATCCCAAGTGATCAGGATTCCCGCCGCACGCGCGACGGCGACCCAGTGGATTGTGTGGTTGGTCGAGCCGCCTGTGGCCAACAGTGCTACCAGCGCGTTGACGATGGCTTTTTCGTCGATGATGCGACCGATGGGCGCAAAATCACCGGCTTTGGTTACGGCGGCGAGCCGCGTCACGGCAGCATCGAGCAGCGCCTTGCGCAGATCAGTACCGGGCGGCGCAAACGCTGTGCCGGGCCAGTGCAGGCCCATGACTTCGACCATAACCTGATTGGAATTGGCCGTACCGTAGAATGTGCACGTCCCCGGCGCGTGATAGGCTTTGGCCTCGCTCTCCAGCAAAGCCTCCTGCCCGACTTTCCCTTCGGCATGGAGCTGGCGCACCTTTGCCTTCTCCGCGTTGGAAATACCGGATGGCATGGGTCCAGCGCCTGAAAAAATCACGGGGAGATGCGGGAACTGCAACGCGCCGATCAGCAGGCCTGGCACGATCTTGTCGCAGGTGCCAAGGCAGATCGCAGCATCGAAAGCGTCATGGGTGAGAGCAACCGCCGTCGATAGCGCGATGATATCGCGTGAGAACAGCGAGAGTTCCATGCCCGGTCGCCCCTGGGTAACACCATCGCACATCGCCGGAACACCACCGGCGACCTGCGCCATCGCTCCGGCCTGTTTCGCAGCAGCGCGGATCAGATCGGGATAAAGCGCGAAGGGCTGATGGGCCGAAAGCATGTCGTTGTAGGCCGTGACGATGCCGATATTCGGCACGCGCATGCCCGCGAGCTTCATTTTGTCATCAGGTCCCTCCGCCGCCATCACATGGGCGAGATTGGAGCAAGAGAGGCACGAGCGCCCTGTGACAGGCGCAGCATCGCGGTCGGCGTGCGCGAGATAGGCCGCGCGCAGCTTGCGGCTGCGTTTGATGATGCGGTCAGTGACGGCCTTAACGATGGGATGAAGCACTGGATTGCTCTCCTTGATGTCAGGCGATAAAAGAAAGTTTCTTGCATGTCTATGGGTGATGCAACTTATTTTCATGCGCCTTGCTTTGCTCAATGCTACGATGCCGCGTCTTCCGGCGCAAACCACTGAAAAGCTGATGTCATTGGAAACCTTGCTCCCCCTGCCCGCCCTGCTCCAGGACCTGCGTGAAAAGGCCGATGCCCTTGGCCCGGCCGGGCGCAAGGTCGCTGATTTCTTTCTGGCCAATGCCGCTCGCATCCCCGACCTCACGATCACGGATATCGCCCGCGCCGCCGAGGTCAGCGAGCCCACGGTCGGGCGTATCTGCCAGATGCTGGGCTACAACGGCTTTCGCGAGTTCCGCATCAGAATCGCCCGCGCGCAAGGGGGCGGCGGCGGGCATATGCATGCCGATGTGAATGCCACAGACAAACCACAGGAAATCGCGACGAAGGTGATTGATACGGCGCTAGCCTCCCTCGAACGCCTGAAACAGCAGTTGTCTGGCGCCAAGATAGCCGAAGCCGTCACCATTCTCGCGGAAGCCCGCCGGATAGAGTTCTACGGCCACGGTAATTCCGGAATTGTGGCGATGGACGCGCAGCACAAGTTCTTTCGGCTCGGCCTGCCTGCCATCGCCTATAACGATAGCCACGTTCATGTCATGTCAGCGTCGCTTCTCGGCCCGCGCGACAGCGTTCTGTGCATCTCGCGCTCGGGTCGCTCGGCTGAACTGGTACGCACCGCGGAAATTCTGGTGGAGCGGCAAGTGCCGCTGGTAAGCATTGCGCCGGATGGATCGCCCCTCGCCAACCTGGCAAATGTCAACATCCATGTGGATTTCGACGAAGATCCCGATGTCTATACGCCAATGTCCTCGCGGCTCGGCCAACTGACAATCATCGATATTCTGGCGGTATCAGTGGCGGTTCAACGCGGTGCTCTGGCGTCACCCGATATGCAAAAGGCAAGGGCAGCCCTGAAGGAAAAACGGATTTAGCTGATCTCCAGCACCATCCCGTCGAACGCCGGTCGGATATTGTCCGGCAGATCTCGGCACAACTTTCCATAATCCAGATCGCTGTGCAGATTGGTAAGCACTGCGCTCTTCGGCTTCATCCGTGCGATCCACTCAAGCGATTGTTCAAGATGAAAATGGGTGGGATGCGGCTTGATGCGCAGCGCATCGATAATCCAGAGGTCCAGGCCGGTCAGGTCATCCAGCGCTGACTCGGGAATCGCGCTGACATCGGGCGTGTAAGCCATGTTGCCCACTCGCAGGCCAAGCGCATCGATATTGCCATGGACCAGCCGGAACGGCTTGAGCGGCAAAGCGCCCCCTGCCCCGTTGACCTCGAATGCTGTGCCCGCTTCAATATATCGCTCCGTCAGAATTGGTGGATAATCACTCCCCTGCGGTGTGCGGAAGATGTAGCCGAAACGCTCGATCAAGCCGCGCCCGGTCACCTCGTCCATGAAGGCATCGATTCGTCGGCGGTTGTGGATCACCAGCGGCCGCACATCGTCGATGCCGTGGCAATGGTCGGCGTGGTCGTGGGTGTAGACGATGCCATCGAGATGCATGACATTGGCGTCCATCAGCTGATCCCGCACATCGGGCGAGGTATCAACCAGCACATTGGTGGTGCCATCGTTACCTTCCTGCCGAAGCAGAACGGAGCAGCGCCGCCGCCGGTTCTTCGGGTTCGCAGAATCGCAATCGCCCCAGCCCTGCGCCACGCGCGGCACTCCGCCGGAAGAACCGCAGCCCAAAATGGTGATGCTGCACTTCATGCTGCAAGTGCCAGTCCGGGCAGGCGCGTAAAAAGCCGCTCGGCGTTGCGCGTGGTGATTGCGGCAATCTCCTCCAGCGAAACGCCTTTTACTTCTGCCAGCATTGCTGCCGTATGCCTTGCAAACGCCGGCTCGTTGCGCTTGCCGCGATGTGGCATGGGCGCGAGATAAGGTGCATCCGTTTCGACCAGCAAGCGGTCCAAAGGTGTTGCTCTCGCGATCTCGCGCAACTCATCCGAAGCTTTGAATGTCAGAATGCCCGACATCGAGAGATAAAAGCCAAGCGCCAGACCGCGCCGCGCCAGTTCCGGGCCTGATGAAAAGCAATGAAGGACAGCAGGGAACTCGCCCTTGGCGGTCTCATCCTCCAGAATGCGGATCATGTCGTCATCTGCTGCACGGGCATGGATCACGAGGGGTAACTGCGTTATCCGCGCCGCCGTGATGTGGGTGCGTAGGCCTTGGGCCTGAGCCTCGCGCGGAGCCTTGTCGTAATGGTAATCGAGGCCCGCCTCGCCGATGCCGACGCATTTGGGATGATCCGCCAGCATCACAAGCTGATCAGCCGTCACATCCAGCTCCTGATCAGCGTAGTGCGGATGCGTCCCGACCGTGAAGAATACGTTGTCATGTTCTTCCGCGATACCACGGTAGGTCGCAACCTTGGCAACATGTGTCGAGATCGTGATCATGCGGGTGACGCCAGCGGCTTTCGCCCGCGCCAGTACGCCGTTGATGTCGGTGGCCAGATCAGGAAAATCGAGGTGGCAATGGGTATCGATCAGCATCAGCCCTGCCCTGGCTCCACCGGCTCCACGTAACGCGGGAAGATGCCCTCCGGCGCAGGCAGTGCTGTGCCGCTGACAAGCGCATGGCTCGCCACTGCGTCGACCAGCATGCGCCTATCCACCGGAACCGCCAGCAGGTCGAGCAACTTCGCCGCCGCCACCGGAATGAACGGCAAACACGCAATGCCAACGATGCGCAATAGTTCCGCCGTGACATAAAGCACCGTATCGCGCCGTGGCGGATTGATCTTCGCGAGTTTCCACGGCTCCTGTGCTGCGAAGTAGCGGTTGGCCTCGCCTGTGACGGCCCAGATCTCGTTCAGCATTTCGTGCAGCGCGAAATCCTTGATCGCGGCGCGCAGTTTGTCCGGCAGCGCATGGGCCATGGCGAGCATCGCGGTGTCGGCATCCGTGAGCGGCCCCTTCACCGGAACCTTGCCGTCCACTCCCTTGGCGATCATCGATAGCGAGCGCTGCGCAAGATTGCCCAGATCATTCGCAAGCTCGGCATTGATGCGGTTGACGATCTGCTCGTGGTTGTAATTGCCGTCCTGACCAAAGGCGACTTCGCGCAGGAAGAAATAGCGCACCTGATCGACACCGTAGGCTTTCACGAGATCGAAGGGGTCGACGACATTGCCGACCGATTTCGACATTTTCTCGCCCTTGTTCAGGACGAAGCCGTGGCCGAAAACACGTTTGGGTAAAGGCAGTTTCGCCGACATCAGGAATGCCGGCCAATAGACCGTGTGGAAGCGCACGATATCCTTGCCGATGATATGGACATCGGCAGGCCAGCGGTTCCACTCGGGATTGGTTTCGTCCGGGAAGCCAACGCCGGTGATGTAGTTGGTGAGCGCATCCACCCAGACATACATCACATGGGCATCGTCATCCGGTACCGGCACGCCCCATTTGAAGGTCGTGCGGCTGATCGACAGGTCCTGCAAACCACCCCTGACGAAGCTGACGATCTCGTTCTTGCGTGTCTCGGGGCTGATGAAGTTCGCATCCGCCTCGTAAAGCTTCAACAAGCGATCCTGATAGGCCGAAAGCCTGAACTTGTAGTTCTGTTCGGTGACCCATTCCACGGGCGTACCTTGCGGCGAAAGTTTCTCTCCATCAGCCGCAACTTTCAGCTCTTTGTCTTGGTAGAAAGCCTCGTCGCGGACGGAATACCAGCCCTCGTATTGATCGAGATAGATATCGCCATTGGCCTTCATGCGCCGCCAGATCTCCTGACTGGAGGCATAGTGCTGGGCTTCCGACGTGCGAATGAAACGATCCTGCGAGGCGTTCAGCACATCGGCCATGGCGCGAAAGCGCGCGGCGTTGCGCTCCGCGAGCTCAGCGACCGGAATGCCTTCCTTGTCCGCCGTCTGCTGCATCTTCAAGCCGTGCTCATCGGTGCCGGTCATGAAGAACACGTCGTAGCCGTCAAGGCGTTTGAACCGCGCGATGGCATCCGCCGCGATCAATTCATAGGCGTGGCCGATGTGCGGCACGCCGTTGGGATAGGAAATCGCCGTGGTGATGTAATATTTCGGCTTCGCAGCCATGGGCTTGCCTCAGGCGCGGCGCTCGATGTCCGCAAGTTCGGAGAAGATGGACAGCAGGAACGGGCGACGGTCCAGGTTGTAGGTCTCGACATCCCGCGCTGATTTTCTCAGCTTCTCCCACAGCTCAGCCCGTGCGGCAAGCGTGGCGGATGCGGCTTGTGAGCTGACTCCGTCGTGAACACCGGCGCGCAGATGCGCCTCGATCATCTCGATGATGATGCTGAAATTGGCCTCACCCGCCTTGCCCGTGGTCTTATCGAACAAGGCCATCGCGGCCTTGCCATCGGTGCGGGCAGGATCAGCCAGCAATTTCTGCGTGTCACGGCGGATCGCCCCCGAGGCGGGATCGAGCAGTGCGAGGCCTTGCCGCAGGCTGCCACCAGCGGCCTGCGCGGCTGTGGCTATGGCGTCGTCCGGGGCGCCCGTCAGCTTCGAGAGCCCTTGCCGAACCGCTGATTCCTCAAGCGCAGGCACACGCAAAACGCGACAGCGCGAGCGGATCGTCGGCAGCAGCGATCCCGGACGGTGCGCAATCAGCATGAACACAGCGCGCGCTGGTGGTTCTTCCAGCATCTTGAGCAAGGCGTTGGCGCTGGCGCGATTGAGATCATCCGCGGCATCCACGATCACCACGCGCCAGCCCCCTGCCCCGGCTGTCACGCGGAAGATCGAAAGACCATCGCGGACATCATCCACCGCGATTTCACTACGCAACGATTTACCGTCCTTGGTCAGGCCACGCCGGATGACCGCGAGATCGGGGTGTGACTGGCGGGCCACCTGCCCTGCGACCGGGTGATCTGCGGAGATCGACAAGTTTCGCCCATTCTGGACTGCTGCTGTGTCCGGATCGGGGTTGGCCAGCAGAAAACGCGCGAAACGATAGGCCAGCGTTGCCTTGCCAACGCCTTCCGGTCCGGTCAGCAACCAAGCATGATGGAGTTTTCCAGAGCGATAGGCATCGAGCAAAACACCTTCGTGCTCAGTATTACCGCCATACCACAGCAATTCGCGAGGGTGTGGATGCGTGCCGAAACGATCAGCCTCCAGGCCATTATCATCGCGGTCGATATTAATGAAATCAACCATTTGCCGCGCTTTTTTCATTCAACAAATAGCGTTGATCGCAAAGTCGCAATATCTCTGCTGAGACGGCTTCCTCTGATTGATCAGCATTGATCACAACGCAACGACCGGGCTCGGCGATGGCCTGCGCCAGATATCCATGTCGCACCCTTTCGTGAAATGCGAGATCAGCCGCCTCGAAAGCATCCGCCTTATCCGAATTGCCACGGCGTTGGCTGGCGCGCGCCAGGCCTTTTTCCGGCGCGATATCAAGGATCAGCGTCAGATCAGGCTTTGTTTCGCCAATCGCGGCTTTCTCGAAGGTGTGCACCAAGTCTTCGGGAATTTCCCCTGCAGCACCCTGATAGGCTCGCGAGGAATCCGCGAAGCGGTCGCACAGCACCCATTCGCCGCGTGCCAACGCCGGTTCGATCAGTTCCACCACATGATCATGCCGCGCCGCGCAGAACAGGAAAATCTGCGTCATGGCGTCGAGCCGTGCGGCCGGGTCCAGCAGCAGACCCCGGATGCGCTCGCCCATGGGTGAACCGCCTGGCTCGCGGGTCTGGAGCACAATGCGCCCCTGCCCTTCGAGACGAGTTGCAAGACGACGGATCTGGGTGGATTTGCCGCTGCCCTCGCCGCCTTCAAACGTGATGAAACGACCTCTCATGTCTTGGGATTCCGCCGAAACAGGCCCGTGATCCAGTCGAGGCTGTTATCAAGCGCGCGCTTGCCCAGTGATCCTTCAGGCACGGCTTCCAGAGCGATGATGGGTACATCCAGCGCAAGTGTCGCCCCGCGCTTCACCTGCAAGCGGCCGATCTCGGTACCTTCCGCCAGAGGCGCGCGCACTGGCCCGCGATAGATGATGCTGGTCGTGATCACGTCGGCCGCAGATTTCGGCAACAGCATAGTGATGTCGTCTTTCAGACCGAGCGGCACAACGGATTTTGTCCCACCGCTGACCTTGGCCTCAGTCAGCACCGTTCCTTTTTCCAGCAGCTTGCGGCGCTCGAAATTGCTGAAACCCCATTCCAACAGCTTCTTCGCATCCGCCGCGCGGTTCACAGCGCTGTCCGCCCCGAAGACCACCACGATCAGGCGACGACCCTCTTGTTGGGCCGTTCCCACCAGATTGAATCCGGCTTCATTGGTGTTGCCAGTCTTCATGCCATCCGCGCCGATGTTCATACCAAGCAGAGGATTGCGGTTGGTCTGACGGATCTTGTTCCACGTGAATTCGCGCTGGTTGAACAGCGGGAAACGATCAGGGTAGGTCTGGATGATATGATTTGTCACAAGCGCCATCTCGCGCGCCGTGACTTTTTGTTCGGGGTGGGCGAAACCCGTGGCATTGCGTACCTGCGATTTCGTCAGGCCGATCACCTTCGCCCGGTCCTGCATCCGCGCCACAAAGGTCTGCTCATTGCCTGCGATACCCTCCGCGAATGCGAGGGCTGCGTCATTGGCGGATTGAACGGTGAGGCCCTGCAACAGATCCGATACGGCCACTCGGCTGTTCAACGGCGCGAACATGGCCGCACCGCCGGAGGGTGCTCCACCGCGCCGCCAGACGCTTTCCGTGATGGGAAATTCCTGTTCCAGCGTGATCTGTCCTTCTTTCAGCGCATGAAACACCGTTTCCGCCGTCAGCAGTTTGATGACGCTGGCGGGGGGGTGCAATTCATCAGCTTTCTTGTCGAACAGCATGCCGTCGGTGCCGACATCATAGAGAAACGCGATGGGTGCTGTGACCTGCACGGATTGCGCAGCCACTTTCTGTGCCGCGCCCCATGCTGCGGCCAGTGTCAGAAGCAGGAGTGAAAAAGCGCGAAAAAGCATGGTCCGCACTGATCATGCAGGCGGGGCGCGAGTCAATTGCCTCGCGCAACCCGGACTAGCGTTGGCAATTCATTCATATGGCTTGCGACGGATACCGCTCCTGCCTCAAGCAACCGTTGGTGCATCAGATCAGGATCGTGTGCTGCCCCGGTGAAGCCAATGACTTTCATCCCCGCTCTTGATCCTGCAATTGCGCCGGGAACCGAATCCTCCACCACGATGCAGTCTTTGGGATCATGCCCCATCTGCGACGCGGAAAAGAGGAATACATCCGGCGCAGGCTTGGCGCGACGCACCTGTGACGCGGAAAAGATATGGTCCCCGAACAGGTCATGCAGGCCGACATGGCGGATATTGTCGGTCAGATGCGGTTGCGATGTCGAGGACGCGACGCAGCGGTTGCCCCCGATGGCGAGGATAGCGTCTCGCGCACCAGGCAATGTTTCAAGTTCCGTCTGCATAAGCGCTAGAATGCGTGCGTCAACGCTTGCGTTCAGCCCCCCGGGAAGCGCGCGGCCCAGATCATCGGCCACCTTGCTCCATCCCACATGACCCGGCATGCCGACGAAAGAGGCAAAATAGCGGTCCATCGTCCAGTGAATGAGACCCAAGGCATGGATTTCCTCCATGCAGATACGGGCGACGAGCCGCTCGCTGTCGATCAGGGTTCCGTCGCAATCGTAGATGATGAGGTCAGGCACGAAACATCCCGTTCATTCTTTTCGAGGTTTCAAAGTTGCCGGACGGCTTATTCCCCTTGAACCTGTGCCGTCCAGCGCTAACCTTCTACGCGGGGGTGGCAAGAAGACCAGAATAGGCCAGATGATTCGCACGCTTCAATCACGATATCGATCGCAACGTCGGCTGATCCTGATTGGGTCGCTGATCTTGATCGCAATGGCCTCCTCAGCCAGCGCGCAGGGCCGCGCCTGCTCCCCCATAGCGCATGCTGGCGAGAACTATGTCGTCTGTCAGGTCGATCTGCGCATGCATCGCCTCGACCTGTTCTGGAAGGACCGCAAAGGCGAGCCCTATGGTTCGCTCAGTGGTCTCAACCGGCGACTGCAATCGGAGGGGCAGCGTCCGCTGTTCACCATGAATGCCGGGATGTATCACGCCGAGCTTGATCCGGTGGGGCTCTATATCCAAAACGGTCGCGAGTTCGTGCGCGCCTCAACCGCGAACGGACCCGGCAATTTCCATCTCAAGCCCAACGGCGTTTTCTATGTCGCCAACGGCAAAGCGGGCGTGCTCGAAACCGGGCAGTTCCTGCGCCGCAAGCTGGCTCCTGAAATGGCGACACAATCCGGGCCGATGCTGGTGATCAACGGCAAATTGCATCCAAGATTTCCGTCGGAAGGCGTGTCGCGCAAGGTCCGCAACGGCGTCGGGGTGAAAGACGGCGATACTGTGTTTTTCGTCATTTCGGAGGGTGCGGTGACATTCACGGACTTCGCGAAGGTCTTTCGCGACAAACTGGGCACCCCCAACGCCTTGTTCCTCGACGGTTCGGTGAGCTCTCTTTCTGCCCCGGGCGTTGACCGCACAGGCTTCCGCTCTCTGGGACCCATCATCGGTGCGTTTGAGAAAAGGCAAAGCGCGGCCAATCCACCGCCCGCCCGTTGAAGTCGGGAGCGTTCCGGCGCTAAATGTGAGCAACATGCGAGACAACGGGGCGACAATGGCCAAAACTGAACCAACCAAAGCACCGGTGAAGAAGCCTGCATCCGTGCCTGACATCAGCGTCAAGGACCTGCTGGCACCGTTTCGCGTGACCGATGGCAAGGGTTTCAAGCTCAAGGATCACCCGACCGAGGATGATCGCAAGGATTTTGATTTCGACAAGGAAATGTCGAAAGCGCTGATGGCGGATGGCATCAACGACCTGCAGAAATTGCAGGATCTGCTCTATGCCGACAACCGCTGGTCTGTGCTGCTGATTTTTCAGGCGATGGATGCAGCGGGCAAGGATTCCACGATCAAGCAGGTGATGTCGGGCATCAATCCGCAGGGCTGTCAGGTCAGTGCCTTCAAGAAGCCATCCGAAGAGGAACTGGATCACGATTTTCTATGGCGGACATCTAAGGTGCTGCCGGAACGCGGCCGGATCGGGATTTTCAACCGGTCCTACTACGAGGAGGTCCTCGTGGTGCGCGTGCATCCCGAAATCCTGAAAAAACAGCGGATACCTGCGCAATTCATCGATGACGCGATCTGGGACAAGCGGCTCAAGGCGATCCGCCAGAACGAGCAGTTTCTCTCGCGCCAGGGCGTCAAGATCATCAAGTTTTTCCTCAACGTCGGCAAGGACGAGCAGAAGCGCCGGTTGATCGAACGCATTGACGATCCGTCCAAGAACTGGAAATTCGAGACGCAGGATCTGGCCGAGCGCGCGCTCTGGGACGACTACATGGTGGCGTATCAGGAGGCGATCCGCGCCACGGCGACGAAACATGCGCCCTGGTATGTCATACCGGCAGACGATAAGAAGTTAATGCGTCTGGCAGTCATGGCGGCGATCCGGCGCGAACTGAAAAAGCTGGACCTGAAATATCCTGAGCTTGCGCCCGAGGAAAAGGCCAAGCTCGCCGAGGCGAAGAAACAGCTATTGGCCCAGAAGTGACGCTTTAACGCGTTACTTCTTGCATTCCGTCTCTTTCAGCAGTTCCAACCGCTTCAACTCGCCTTTCAGCGCGAAGTCACCGAAATCGAGTTTCAAGGCACCTGAAACACCGTTCTCGAACAGGTCGAAGCTGAGCACGTAAACCGGTGTTCGCTCGCCATTGCCTGGCTCGAAATAGCTTATCGAGACAGGCCAGCGAGTCATGGACTTGAGGCCGGCTTTCCCAGCCGCCTCTTCCACGGGGCGGCCTTCCAGCGCTACCGCGTTTCCGATCAGCGCTGTGGTGTCGTAGATTTTCTCGCCACCGTCAGACCCATCATAGAGGCGAACCTCCATGATGCGGTCACCCTTTTTCGCTGCATTGATCAGCCGGACCATATGATCGGTCGGGAACACCGCAACGCCGTCCACATCCATCTTGGTTTGCTTGGGCTGGCGGATATCAACTGAAAGACCGCCGTCGTTTGCCCGTTCCGCCTGACCACTTGTGATGTCTGCGCGGCCACCATTGCTGCGCTTTTCGCCGTTGAAACGCAGGAGCTTGCCGTCACCGCCCTCGAAGGTGGTGAGGCGCATGTCGGAACTTTGCGACTTGCCCTCGCCATCCGAAATTTCCGTGACCTGTCGGAAATTAGTCGCATAGCCTTCGCAAGCATTGCCTGTGAATTCGAGGCCGATACGGCCTGATACAGTGCTAACACCTTTCCCGCGGGTAGAATGCAGCGTCAGTTCATAAGCGGCCCGGTGCGGGACAAGCTGAAGCGAATCCGCAAAAGCCACTACTGGCGAAAAGGCAAGGATAGTTAGAATGGAAATCTGTGCCAGACGATGAAACATGGTGTCCTTCATGACGGATTGCACACGGGCGGAGACCGTTAGATACGCGAATATGTTTGAAGATAGGCGGTCAACCGTCTTGCGGCAATCACACGCAGTATGCTTGTGGTGAAATCCCGCTTTGATAACGACAGAGTGATGAGGAAAAAATAGCAATGAGCCAGGTTGAACAGCGTCTTGCCAAAATGGGTATCACTCTCCCCGTTCCGGCGGCCCCCCTTGCGAATTATGTGCCGTTCGTCATCACGGGCAATCTGCTGGTGACATCAGGGCAGCTGTGTTTCGGCATCGACGGCAAACTGGCTCCACAACATACGGGCAAGCTTGGCGGCAGCGTTTCTGCCGAGAATGGCAAGGAAGCCGCGCGCTTCTGCGCGATCAATATCCTCGCCCTGGCCAAAGTGGCGCTGGGTGATCTTGAGCGTATCACGCGCTGCGTGAAACTCACCGGTTTCATCAATGCTATGCCGGATTATTCCGCCATTCCCGGTGTGATGAACGGCGCGTCTGATCTGATGGTGGAAGCATTGGGCGACAAGGGGCGTCACGCCCGCTCGACCGTCGGCATGGCGGTGCTGCCACTCAATGCTGCTGTCGAGGTCGAAGCGATGTTCGAGTTTGCCTGATCATGGCGCATGCGCTTGAGCAACTGATGGCCCGCCCCATTGCACATCGCGGCCTGCACAACCGATCGCAGAGCGTGATCGAGAACTCGCATGCTGCTTTTTCTGCCGCTGTTGCAGGCAACTTCGGCATTGAATGCGACGTACAGATCACACGTGACGGTGAGGCCGTGGTCTTTCACGATTATGATCTTGATCGCCTGACTGGCGAGACCGGGCGTGTGGATTCCCGTACAGCGGCTGAGCTGAATGCGATTTCCCTGACGGGCTCACGCTCGAAAGATGGCGTTTTCTCGCTTTCCTCGATGCTCGATCTGGTGGCTGGCAAGGTTCCAATCGTTGTCGAGATCAAGAGCCGTTTCGACGGTGATTTGCGCCTGACGCGGCGTGTAGCCGAGGTGGTGAAGCAATATGCCAGTCATCCCGTAACAATCGAATCGTTCGATCCGCGCATCGTAGCAACCCTCCGGATGATGGCACCGGATATCCCGCGCGGCTATGTCGGCATGGCGGCGTATGAATACCCGGATTACGAGACCATCCCTGCTGATGAAAGACGCGCGATGGCCCATCTCCTGCATTTCAACGAGATGCGGCCGGATTTCATCTCGTGGAATGTGAAAGACCTACCTCACGCCGCGCCGTTCCTGTGCCGTGCCGCCCTGGGCATCCCGATTTCGACCTGGACTGTGCGAACTGCAGAGGATGTCGCGAAAGCATCGGCCTTTGCCGACCAGATCGTTTTCGAAGGCTTTGTGCCCTGATCCAATCGCCGCAATCTTGGTAAACCGGGCATTAACCGGGGTCGGTTAGTCTTGTTCCTGTCTCAAAGGAGCCGGGAAAATGGACGGGGTCATCGATTTCATCAAGGGGCGCAGCAACAAGCTGCTGCGCGATATGCTGATTGCGTCGTTTTTTGTGGTCGGTCTGTGCATGGTTGCAATGCTGTCCATTAACAGGGCGGTTGAAACCATCAGGATTGCGCGGCAGCCATTGCCCTCAAAAATTCAGACCGCACAGAACCAGCAATCCAACGGTCAGATCACGACGATCACACGGTCGGTGCTGGATGATCCCATTCTGACTGGCTCGATCTCTGGGCGACCTATCATTCTTGATCCCTGCACAGGCAGAGAAAAGAAATAACATCAGTGGTTTGGAGTATTTATATCATTTAACAGCTGAAGCAAAACATCGGTAACGGCTTCCGGTCTCTCGAGAGTGGAGAGATGCCCGCAATCATCGATCTCGACGTAGCGCGATCCTTTTATCGCGCGATTGAGCGCTTTTGAATAATCCGGCGGGGTAATCACATCCTGGGCCCCCACAAGGATCAGTGTTGGAATGGAAATTTCTGATAGAATCGGTCGATAATCGATCCGGTTCAGTACTGCTGTTTGCTGCCGGATGAACCGCTCTGCACCCGTATCGCGCATCATTCTGATCACGGTGTTTTCCAGCTCTTTCTCAGCCAATCGCGCAGGATGAACCAGGCGCGGCCAGAGAATTCCGTGGAGTTGATCAAATTGCCCGCCTTTTGCCAGTGCGATAGTGCGATGGCGGCGCTCGGCGTCTTCCTCACTGTCCGGTTCTGCGCGTGTATCCAGCAGCGCCAAACCCATTACCCTTTCGGGAGCCTGCCGGATGATTTCGTATGCAACATAACCACCCAGCGAAAGGCCACAAAGCGCGAAGCGTGTCGGTGCCTTTGCCAGAACATCGGCTGCAATTGCCTCAAGGCTGTCAGCCACGCCGTGATCCGTGATATGGCAACGGAAGCGCGGCTCTAGCGCCTTCACTTGCGCCGAGAAGAGCGCGCCAGTGCAATTCAGGCCCGGAACGAACAGAACATCCATAACATATCCCTTTTTTGATAATCTGTGGCCCGGAAAGCATTGCATTTCAATACGATTGCCGTCACAGCCTGCGGGACCGAAAGCCGTTATGGCCTTCCACAGGAAGCGGACCTCATGTCCTTTGCCGATCTCGGATTGTCCGAGAAAGTTCTCAAAGCTGTTACCAATGCCGGATACAGCACGCCAACTCCTATTCAGGAGCAGGCCATTCCCCATGTGCTGACCCGGCGCGACGTGCTGGGCATCGCCCAGACTGGTACCGGCAAGACAGCAGCATTCACGCTGCCAATGCTGACGCTGCTGGAACAGGGCCGCGCTCGTGCCCGCATGCCACGCACCCTAATTCTTGAACCAACCCGTGAACTTGCTGCTCAGGTTGAGGAAAATTTTGTCAAATATGGCGCAGAGCACAAGCTTAATGTCGCCCTGCTCATCGGCGGCGTGTCGTTCGGCGACCAGGATGCCAAGATCACGCGTGGAGTTGACGTGCTGATCGCCACACCGGGTCGTCTGCTTGATCACTTCGAGCGTGGCAAATTGCTGATGACAGGCATCGAAGTGCTGGTGATCGACGAAGCTGACCGTATGCTGGACATGGGTTTCATCCCTGACATCGAACGTATCTGCAAGCTGACTCCGTTCACGCGCCAGACACTGTTTTTCACGGCCACGATGCCACCGGAAATCCAGCGCATCACCGAGCAGTTCCTGAGCAATCCGATCAAGGTCGAGGTTTCCAAACCGGCAACAGCGGCAACCACGATCACCCAGATGTTGGTGGCATCGGGTTCCAAGGATTTCGAGAAGCGCGAAACCCTGCGCCGCGTGCTGCGGGGAGCGACTGATCTCAAGAATGCTATCATATTCTGCAACCGCAAGCGTGATATTGCTGTTGTGGTCAAGTCATTGGAACAGCACGGCTTTAATGTTGGCGGCTTGCACGGCGACATGGAACAGCGCGCGCGGATGGCCATGCTCGATTCCTTTAAGGCCGGACGGGTGCCATTGCTGGTCGCATCAGATGTCGCGGCGCGTGGTTTGGACATTCCTGATGTCAGCCACGTCATCAACTATGACATCCCTATCCACGCCGATGATTACATTCATCGCATTGGCCGCACCGGTCGCGCCGGACGGACCGGAACGGCTTATTCCATCGCCTCCAAGGCCGACACGAAGTATCTCGATGCGATCACCGGTTTGCTCAAGAAGGACATTCCCTGGGATGGCCCATCAGTAGCGGATTTCGTTCCCGGTACTTCAGAGGACGCGGATGAACGGCCAAGGCGAGACAGCCGCCGTGGCCGCGACAGCGATGGCCCGGCCCGTGGCCGTCGTGGCGAACGATCAAGAGATGGCGAGCGTCCAAGAGATTCTCATCGTCCCGCGCGAGGCGGAGCGGAAGCAGCAGCGCCACATGCCGATGCTTCCCCCCGTCCCGAGCCCAAGGCTCAGGAACCCAGAACTCAAGAGCCAAGATATCAGGAGCCACGGCCAGCGAGCGAACCGCGCGCACCACAGGATTCCCGGTCATCCCGCGAGCCCCGTCGCTATCAACCTGATGATGACGGCCCGTCGGTCAAGGGACTGGGCGATCATATGCCGGGATTTCTGATGCGTCCGGTGCGGAAAAACGCAAACTAGGGCGTTTCGTCAGTCAGACGTTAAGCCTGACGGGCTTTCAAAGCGACAAACCTGCAATAGTTCGCTCTCGACGGATCAACTTAACCCGGCCTTAAAGCCCATCTGTCATCCTCTTCATAATTGTTAAGTGTCGAGGAAACTGATGTCGCAAAACAGAAGCGACTACGAGCGCACAATATCGATTGGTGAGAAAGCGTTTGCCCACATCCGCGGGCACCGAACAGCTGCTTATCCTCGGGCTTATGAGCTCTGGTACACCTACGTAACGGGTCACCACCCGGCCCTGATGCGCGCGATCAATGATCTGCTGCGCAAGTTCGGGCGTGTTACGCAGTCTGAGCTTGATGAAATCTACGACCGTTTCATCAATACGAATCGCTTCACGGCGGAAGCCGAGCGCGCGACCGTGCGCCTGCTTAGCCAGATGGATACTGTGGGTGAGGCGCTGGACAGCGCCAAAGGCGAAATCAACAATTACAGCGGTACGCTGAATGGGTCAGTCGACGAGATGGAATTGGGGGTGGGCGAAGAGCGCCTGCGCGCGATCATCAGCGATCTTCTGGCATCTACCCGCAATATGTCCAGGCTAAACGGCAAGTTATCGGAACAACTCGGTGAAGCGAAAACGGAAGTGATCGAACTGCGTGAGGCGCTCGAATCGATCCGCACCGAAAGCCAGATCGATCCGGTGACCACGCTGGCCAATCGCATGTTCTTTGATACGGCACTTGCTGATGCTCTGCGCCATGCGCAACGGACAGGCGACGAACTCGCGGTTCTTATGACCGATATTGATCACTTCAAGAAGTTCAACGACACCTACGGCCATCTTACGGGTGATCAGGTGCTCAGGCTTGTCGCCATGTCAATCAAGCAGAACGTCAAGGGACTGGATACTGCCGCACGTTTTGGCGGCGAAGAATTTGCCATCATTCTGCCGGGCTGCAACCTCCGCGGCGCTATCCAGGTCGCCGAGCAGGTGCGCAAGGCCGTTATGAGTCGCGAACTGGTGAAGCGCTCAACCGGCGAAAATCTGGGGCGCGTCACAATTTCTATCGGTGTTGCAGTCTTTCGCAAGGAAGACACACCGACCACGATCATCGAACGTGCTGATACAGCGCTCTATGCGGCCAAGCGCGGCGGGCGGAACATGGTGCTGGCGGAGACAGATCCGGCTGTGACACCGATGCCTGCGAGTGGGCAAGCGGCCTAATCAGCAGTATTTTCTGCAAAATGTGCAGTCAGGACAACGTTGATGTGCTCGCAAGCAATGCGGCGCATCATACGCGATATCAGAAACCCAGCGACACCAGCATCCTGCGCGCAATGCGGCGGCACACCATGCTGAACCCCATGGCTTGGCTGGCGGCGGTGCGCGCACGTGCCAAATCGGAGAAATCATCATCGGGGCAGGCAAAAGCTGCGCCGGCGGCGGCTATGGCTCTTTCGGCAGACAAATAACGCACTGACATCTGGCACCCCTACGCAACACATACGCACTGATTTGCATGACGATGATATGTCAGCAGTCGTTAACGTTCCCTCACAGCCCTTCGAAGACCGAAAGCCATCAAATCACCCGGATTCATTCATCATTTTGTAACAATGATTGGTTCATTGTTACGCCATGAACGTAGCACGGATGTACTGCGCGTTCGGACGGCGGGTGGCGAGAGCTGCCCGTTTTGTTTTTCTGGCATATATCGGCGCGCAGTTGCCATTCCGTTCCCCCTTGCCCGCTGCCATGCCATAAAGAGCGAACAGCGAATCAGGCGGTCAGGCAGATATGGCTCCCAAATCCGGACAAGCCCGGGATCTCTTCGGCGAACTCGAGAAAGCGGCACAGGATCTCGTGCCGCCGAAGTCGCTTGAATCGCGCCCTGTGCCGCGCGCAATTGACGATACTCGTTCGCCGAATGAACGCCTATTGACCAAGTCGCCCGCTCCATCCGCGGATACCCGACCGGCTTCCAATCCCAAGACTGCCGGTGGTGGTGGTGGGCGAGGAGGCGGAGACGACTACAACGCCGATTCAATCGAAGTGCTCGAAGGCCTCGAGCCCGTGCGCCGCCGTCCCGGTATGTATATTGGCGGTACGGATGAAAAAGCGCTGCATCATCTTTTCGCCGAAGTCATCGACAACTCGATGGACGAAGCTGTGGCGGGCCATGCGACTTTCATCGAAGTGGAGCTTGGTGCTGACGGGTTCCTGACCGTTACGGACAACGGGCGGGGAATTCCATTCGAGCCGCACAAGAAATTTCCGGACAAATCGACCATTGAAGTCATCATGTGCACGCTGCACGCAGGCGGCAAGTTCGATGGCAAGGCCTATGAAACGTCCGGTGGGTTGCACGGCGTCGGTATTTCGGTCGTCAATGCGCTGTCAGAACTGGTGGAAGTTGAGGTCGCGAAAGACCAGAAACTCTACCGAATGTCTTTTTCGCGCGGGCTTCCGCTGGGCAAGCTTGAAAGTCTCGGCAAGGTCCACAATCGGCGTGGTACCCGCATTCGCTTCAAACCGGATCAGCAAATCTTCAAGGACGGCGCACAATTCTCCCCTGCCCGCCTGTTCAAGATGGCGCGCTCCAAGGCGTATCTCTTCGGTGGTGTCGAAATCCGCTGGTCCTGTGATGCGGCGCTGCTTAAAGGCGACGGGGTTCCCGAAAAGGCCGTGTTCCGCTTTCCGGGCGGCCTGAAGGATTATCTCGTGCGCGAGATCGAAGGCAAGACACTGGTGACGGACCAGATGTTTGCCGGACGCGCGGGCGAAGTCGGCAGGCACGGCGCTGTTGAATGGGCGGTGGCCTGGCTGGCCGTGGAAGACGGCCATATTTCTTCTTACTGCAACACCATCCCGACAGCGGAAGGCGGCACCCATGAAGGCGGCTTCCGCATCGCCATGCTGCGCGCGCTGAAGGACCATGCCGAGCGCATCGGGCAATCCAAACGCTTCAAGGACGTCACCACGGATGATGTCATGGTCCAGATCTCGGCCATGCTGTCCGTTGCGATCCGCGAACCGGAATTCGTGGGCCAGACCAAGGACAAGCTGGCAACTGTTGAAGCTTCACGTATCGTCGAGAATACGATTCGCGATGCCTTCGATCACTGGCTTGCGGCCTACAAGAACCAGGCGGAGAAGCTGCTCGATTTCGTGGTGGAGCGTGCGGAAGACCGCCTGCGTCGCCGGGCCGAAAAGGATGTGGCGCGCAAGACGGCAGTGCGCAAATTGCGGTTGCCGGGCAAACTGGCGGATTGCTCGAACACGGGCGCGCTTGGTTCGGAACTGTTCATCGTCGAGGGTGATTCTGCCGGCGGCTCCGCCAAAATGGCGCGTGATCGCGCGACGCAGGCCATTCTTCCGTTACGGGGCAAGATATTGAATGTAGCCTCAGCCGGTCGCGACAAGCTTTCGGCCAATCAGCAGCTGTCGGACCTGACACAGGCACTTGGCTGCGGCATGGGCGCGCAATACCGGGATGATGACCTGCGCTATGAGCGCGTGATCATCATGACCGACGCGGATGTAGACGGCGCGCATATCGCGTCTCTGCTCATCACGTTCTTCTACCGGCAGATGCCGCGCCTCATTGACCGCGGGCATCTCTATCTGGCGTGTCCGCCCCTGTTCCGGGTGCAGCAAGGCACGAAAAGCCTCTATGCGCGGGATGAAAAGCACCGGGACGAGATCATCGCGTCAATGGGATCGCGCGGCAAAATCGAGGTCGGACGCTTCAAGGGGCTTGGCGAAATGCTGCCGGCCCAGCTCAAGGAAACCACGATGGACCCGAAGAAGCGGATGCTTCTCAAGGTCATGGTGGAGAACGACGAGCGGGCAGACACCTCGGATTCGGTCGAGCGCCTGATGGGCAACAAGCCAGAAGCGCGCTTTGCCTTCATTCAGGAAAACGCGGCCTTCGCGAGCAAGGAGTTCCTGGATTTATGACGTTCGGGCCGGATTAAGCCAGATTGAACGTCAATCCATCCAGCGTTGTCAGGCTTGTGGCGCTACCACCTGCGGTAAGCCATGCTGTGCCAAGAGCTGCACGACTCGCCGCATCTGCCGCCAGCGTGACGCCTGCAAGGCCCGTCTGACCTGCTTCCCGCTGCTGACCACCCTGTGTGCGCCAGATGTTGGCGGCGATGTGATGGTGATAGCCACCTGATCCAAAGAAGGTCGCGCCGGGATAATTGCACATCACTGGGATGCCCCATTGGGTTTCGATAACAACAGCAGCCGGTTCAAGCGCGTTGACGCACAGATGGACATGGCCGATGCGGGCCCCACGCGGCATCCGGTATGTCTTGCCCGGCTCGTCGCCTTCCGCCAATGCCAGAAGCTCTGGCACAGGAATCCGTGCATTCGCCATGCGGACCTTGTCGCCGTTATAGGTCCATTCATCACGGGGCCGGTCGCGGTATATCTCGATGCCATTGCCTTCCGGGTCCGAGAGATAGAGTGCCTCGCTCACGAGGTGATCGGCCATGCCCTCCAGCGCCCATGCATTGTCCACTGCCTTGCGCAGCCATTGGCCGAGATCGCGGCGCTCGGGCAGCAGGAACGCCGTATGGAACAGACCGGGCGCACCTTCGGGAGCAAGAGCTACATCAGGGTCGCCTGTGAGTGACATCAAGGTTATGCCATCGTTGCCCAGATCAACGCGGGTTCCGCCTTCGTGCAGCACGGTCAATCCAATGACATCCGTGTAGAAATGCGTGACACGATCAAGATCACGCACGGTCAAGGCAACCGATTCGATACGGATGGGACTGCGGTGGGATTCGAGAACTGGCATTGCAGTTTCTGACGCTGTGGCAATCATGAGCGGGCTCCTTTCAGCATTTCCGTCATGTGATCCTCCGGAATAGACAATGCAAGACACAGAAATGCCCGAGACTTTTTGCGCAGTTGCAACGCTTGGCGTGCCGATCCACGGTATCAGAGTCGATAACCTTGGAAACATTCGTGATCACTAAAACGCCTTCCACTCTCCAGATTCGCGTCGAACCTTCGCTGGCTAGTATTCCTGCTGCGGATTGGGACAATTGCGCCATGGGCAGCGATGCTGCGGGCAAGCCCAATCCCTTCGTATCGCATGCCTTTCTGCTTGCCCTGGAGGTTTCGGGCTGCACAGGCGGGCGCAGCGGCTGGAATCCGGCGCATGTATTGGTGGAAACAGAAGATGGGCAATTGCTGGCGGCAGCCCCCTGCTATCTCAAGACTCACAGCCAGGGCGAATATGTCTTCGATCACGGCTGGGCCGACGCTTTCGCACGGGCTGGCGGGCAGTATTATCCCAAGTTACAGGTGTCCTCGCCGTTTTCCCCGGTGACTGGCCCTCGCCTGCTGGTGCGAGCGGGTGATATGGCTGAAAGCGCCGAAAAGGCCCTGATCCAGGGACTGCGAATGGTGCGGGATCGAACGGGCGCCTCGTCCATTCACATCACCTTCCCGACCGAGCGCGAATGGATAGCCTTGGGCACGAGCGGCTTCCTGCAGCGCGTGGACCAGCAGTTTCATTGGAGTAATGCGGGTTATGCTTCGTTCGAAGCATTTCTGGAGACATTGGCCTCGCGTAAGCGCAAGAATATCCGCAAAGAGCGGCAGACCGCCCTGCAAAACGGCATCACGGTCGAATGCATCACCGGGGACGCAATCACCGAAGAGCACTGGGACGCCTTCCTCAGGTTCTACATCGATACTGGAAGCCGGAAATGGGGCCGGCCCTATCTCAACCGTCTGTTCTTCTCCGAGATCGGTCGCAGCATGGCCGACCAGATCTTGCTCGTGATGGCCAAACGCAATGGCCAATACATTGCAGGGGCTATCAACTTCATCGGCAATGACGTGCTCTACGGTCGCAACTGGGGCTGCATCGAGGATCACCCCTGCCTGCATTTCGAGATCTGCTATTATCAAGCCATCGATTTTGCGATCGCCCATGGTTTGAAAAGTGTCGAGGCTGGTGCGCAGGGCGAGCACAAGCTCGCGCGGGGCTACATGCCATCCACAACCTATTCGGCCCACGATATCGCCGATCCCCGTCTCAAGCGCGCCGTTTCGGATTACCTGGAGCGCGAACGTGAGCATATTCAGGCCATGCGTCTGGCACTGGCAGCGGAAGGGCCATATCGGCAGGGTTTTAGCCTGCCCCAAGTGGCAAGTACGGTCAAAGTGGATACGTAAAGTTACCGATTAGACATTCATCTCCCCTTCATCAGAATGAGCCCAGCTTTGCACAAAGGGGTGATGTCCAAACCAACCAAGGAGGGACTGATGGATCGTAGAGCGTTTGTAAGAGGACTGATGGGCGTTGCAGCCGCGGCAGCGGTTGTGACCACATTGGCACCGGAAGCGGCGGAAGCCGCACCGATGCCGGTGATGTCGCCCGACGCACCGAAGACCGAAGCTGAACGGACGGAAGGGGATTTCCGCCCGGACATTGATGGCATGCCAACCACCGAGAAGGCGCAATATTACTTCTATCGGCGGCGGCGGCGGAGAGTGTTCTATCGCCGCCGCAGGATCTATCGTCGGCGTGTGTACTACCGTCCGGTGTTCCGCCGCCGGTATTATCGTCGGCGCTACTACTGGTAAGGGCCTGATGCTGGTTTTGTGACCAGATGATCCCTCCTGCAGCGATGCAGGAGGGATTTTCTTTGGTTCGGGTACAAGCACATCGAAAACGTGATTTTCGTTCTATGCGTGATCTGGCTGCGGCGAGATTTATGGATTGCCTGCCATCCGTCCCTGTCGCAATATCAACTTCCCTTCGATTCCGGAGGGATATCCGAAACCCATGGGAGGGGCAGATGGATCGCAGAGCCTTTGGAAGAGTGTTGCTGGGAATGGCGGCGGCCGCAGCGACAGTCACTGTTCTCGCACCGCAAGCAGTTGAAGCGGCAGTTATGCCGGTGGTTACACCGGAAATACCCGTGCTGGAATCGGACCGGCTTGAAAGCGATTTCCGTCCGCATGTCGATGCAAAGCCGACGGTTGAGACAGTTCAGTGGGGTCGGCGACGCAGACGGCGTGTGTTCGGTCGTCGCCGCCGCGTGTTTGGGCGCCGCCGTCGTCGGTGGTAAGTTTTATGATTCAGCTGCTCCGTTTGCAGCTTTTCCAACCCTCCCGTATCACAGCGGGAGGGTTTTTTATTTTCGGACAGGGCTACTATGACCGTCGCATACGACACCAACAATATCTTCGCCAAAATACTCCGCGGCGAGATACCGGCCCACAATGTCTATGAGGATGAGCATGTGCTGGCCTTTATGGACATCATGCCAAGGGCGGATGGCCACGTGCTGGTAATCCCCAAGCAGGCCGCGCGGAACATCCTCGATATTGCGCCGGATGCGCTCACGAACCTCGTTGCTGGCGTCCAGAAAGTCGCGAAGGCTGTAAAAAACGCCACGAATGCCGATGGAATCACGATCCAGCAGTTCAATGAGTCAGCCGGTGGGCAGGTGGTGTTTCACATCCATTTCCATATCATTCCCCGTTTCAACGGCGTGCCGATGAAACCGCATACCGGCCAGATGGCTGACCCTGATGTCCTGAAGGTCAATGCCGAACGGATACGCGCCTATTTCTCCTGAGCCTGAGCCTGAGCCTGCGCCTCGGCCACCGCGAACGCTGTCATGTTCACAATGCCCCGCGCCGTTACGGATGGTGTCAGCACGTGCGCCGGTTTCGCTGCACCCATCAGAATCGGCCCGACCGGCAAGCCATCCGCCATAATCTTGGTGAACTGGTAGGCAATATTGGCGGCATCCAGGTTTGGCATGATCAGGACATTGGCCTCGCCCTTGAAACGCGCATGCGGCATGACCCGCTCGCGGATCAGTTCCGACAAGGCTGTATCGGCCTGCATCTCGCCATCCACCTGCAGATCAGGCGCGCGTTGGATGATAATCTCTAGTGCATCGCGCATCTTGCGAGCATCGGGCGAATCGCTCGAACCGAAATCGGAATGCGAGAGCAGGGCAATCTTGGGTGTGAGGCCGAAACGGCGGACATGTGTGTCTGCCAGAATTGCCATATCGGCGATCTCGCGTGCAGTCGGGTTCCAGCGCACATGAGTATCGGCCAGAAAGTATGCACCTTTTGAGGTGATCATCAGCGAAAGCGCTGCGAAATCCTCGACTCCGGGTGCGAGACCGATGATATCCCGGATATAGCGCAGGCGCGAGGTGAAGCGCCCTTCGACACCGCAGAGCATGGCATCGGCATCGCCGCGCTGTACCGCAAGGGCCGCAATCACAGTCGTATTGGTGCGGACCTGTGTCCGCGCCGCACCAGGCGTGATGCCTTTGCGACCCGCAATCTGCGTGTATGCCGTGACATAGTCGCGAAAACGCGGGTCATCATCCGGATTGACCAGTTCGAAGTCCCTACCAGGACGGATGGACAGGCCAAAACGCTCCAGACGGCTTTCCACGACTGTTGGACGTCCTATGAGAATAGGATGGGCAATGCCCTCCTCCACCACGGACTGCACAGCGCGCAGCACCCGCTCGTCCTCGCCTTCCGCGTAGATCACGCGCTTGGGATTGGCCTTTGCGCCCTGGAGCAGCGGCTTCATGATGAAACCGGAGCGGAAGACAAAGCGCGACAGCTCTTCGTCATAGGCATCAAAATCGGTGATCGGCTTCAATGCCACGCCCGTTGCGATCGCCGCTTTTGCAACTGCGGGAGCAATGCGCAGGATAAGGCGCGGATCAAACGGGCTGGGGATCAGCGAATCCTTGCCAAAGGTCCGGCTTTCGCCACCGTAGGCCTTGGCCACCACATCGGACGGAGCCTCGCGTGCAAGCTGCGCAATAGCGCGCACGGCTGCCAGCTTCATCTCCTCGTTGATCGCGGTGGCATGCACATCCAGCGCACCCCGGAAGATGTAAGGAAAACACAATACGTTATTGACCTGATTGGGATAATCGGAGCGGCCTGTACACATCATCGCATCGGGCCGTACCGCCATCGCCTCGTCCGGCATGATCTCTGGATTCGGGTTCGCGAGCGCCATGATCAATGGCTTGGGTGCCATTTGCTTCAGCAGTTCCGGCTTCAACACACCCGCTGCCGAGAGGCCAAGAAAGATATCCGCGCCGGGGATGATATCGGCCAGTTTGCGGGCATCCGTTTCCTGCTCGAAAACCGATTTCCAGCGGTCCATGAGCTTTTCGCGACCTTTGTAGACCACGCCCTCAAGATCCGTGATCCAGATATTGCCGCGCGGAATGCCAAGATTCACAAGCAGGTTGAGGCAAGCCAGCGCTGCGGCACCCGCCCCTGATGTCACGAGCTTCACATCCTTGAGCGACTTGCCCGCAAGTTCCATAGCGTTCAGCACCGCTGCCGCCACAATGATCGCCGTGCCGTGCTGGTCATCGTGGAACACCGGGATTTTCATGCGGGCGCGGCATTGCGCCTCGACCTCGAAGCATTCCGGTGCTTTGATATCCTCAAGGTTGATGCCGCCGAAGGTGGGCTCCAATGCCACAACCACATCCACGAGCTTGGCGACATCCTTCTGGTTCACCTCGATATCGAAACAGTCGATTCCGGCGAATTTCTTGAACAGGACAGCTTTGCCCTCCATCACGGGCTTCGAGGCCAGTGGTCCGATATCGCCGAGTCCGAGAACGGCAGTGCCATTGGTGATAACGGCCACGAGATTCTGCCGTATCGTCATTTCAGCAGCTTGTGCCGGATCCTCAACAATCGCCTCGCAGGCCGCAGCCACGCCGGGAGAATAGGCCAGCGCCAGATCACGTTGGTTGCCCAGCGGCTTCGTCGCCTGAATCTCCAACTTACCCGGGCGGGGGTGGCGGTGATAGAACAGCGCGCCCGTTTTCAAATCTTGCGATACGCCACTCATGGCCGTCCCCCTGTCGTTTATTGCGCATAATTCTTGCGATGCCGGGCGAGCGGGGTCAATTGCAATCGGCTGTGTAAAGACTGGCTAAGATCGGTCTCATGTCGCATGCTGCGGCGCAGCAACGAATTCTATTGCGCCACACTTGAATTGTTTCATGAAACGAGGAATGGTTTGCATGCTTCACGTGCCTTAGAGCAGCGAGAAGCGGTCCAGGTCTCGGGAGGAAGGCCGCGTTTCTACTGTTCTGACAAGGTGACCAACAAGGTTTGCCGAGAGCAGCATGGAATGCGGCAGGACAAGATGGACTGACTGAACAGCGGAGCCTCGGCTCCGCTTTTTCTTGTGTCTCAACGCCGCGTCATGTCGTTGATAATGCCGATGTTGAACACGTTCTCGATATAAACGACCCAGACAAGGGCGAGAACAAAGAGCGCCACGCATGAATTGATCAGGGCAATGCGCCCGAGACGCATCATCGCAGGCGCACCAGGGTCTGATCCTGTCACGGTTTCACCCGCTTCCTGCTGCGAGCGCACGCCAAACGGCAGCACCGCGAACAGGGTTAGCCACCAGATGATGAAATAGAGCGCGATGAATGAGCCGATACTCATCAGGATTGCTCCAGTTCCACCAAAGTGCCGCAGAAATCCTTGGGATGCAGGAATAGCACCGGTTTGCCATGGGCTCCGATCCGCGGTTCGCCGCTTCCCAGCACCCGCGCGCCCTCCCCTATCAGCCGGTTGCGCGCCGCGATGATATCCTCTACCTCATAACAGATATGATGGATGCCGCCGTCGGCGTTCTTGTCCAGAAACTTCGCGATCGGGCTGTCAGCACCCAGTGGCTCAAGCAGTTCGATCTTGGTGTTGGGCAGTTCCACGAAAACAACGGTGACTCCGTGTTCGGGCAACGCCTGAGCCTGCGATACGCGTGCGCCGAGCATGTCGCGATAGACCGTACAGGCCTTTGCCAGGTCCTTCACTGCGATGGCGACATGGTTCAGACGTCCGAGCATCGATCTACACCAGCGTCACGAGGGCATGAACCATCGGCTTCTTGTCCCATTCCGCTGAAATACCGTTGCGAATGCCGCGCTCGAGAATCTGGCGCAGCGCGGCAGGATCCTGAAGCTTCTTCTTTGGCAGATTTTCCAGCAGATCTTCTGTCAGGTCCAGCACGAAGGCATCGAAATCCTGACCATCGCTGGTCTTCACCGGCAGACCGGCTGTGCGAATTTCTGCATCGCTCATCAATGTGCCGCGCTCATCAACTGCAACAGCGACTGAAACGATGCCCGCGAAGGACAGTTTCTTCCGATCTGGCACGGTGCGATCCGTCGCCTGCACCAGCAGATCGCCATCCTTGTAGATGCGACCGGACTGAATCTGATCGACCACGCTGGGCTGACCGGACAATTGCACGACCTCACCATTGAAAGCGCGAATGACATTGGGTACGCCCTGCGCTTTGGCAAAGATCGCATGTTCCGAGAGATGCGAAGTCTCGCCGTGTGCGGGAATGGCCACCTTCGGGCGGACCCAGCTGTAGAGCTGCTTCACCTCGTCGCGCCGGGGATGCCCCGAGACGTGCACAAGATGGGTGCGATCCGTGATCACCTCGATACCCTGCCGGTAGAGCCCGTTGATGATCGCACCGACCTCTTTCTCGTTGCCCGGAATGGTGCGCGAGGAAAAGATTACGCGATCGCCCTGGGAAAGGGTCACTTCAGGATGCTCGTTGCGAGCGATACGGGCCAGCGCCGCGCGGGCTTCACCCTGACTTCCCGTCAGCAGCGCCACCACTTTGTCCGGCGGCAGATAGCCATAAGAATCGGCCGAGCGAAACGGCGGCAGGCCCTTGAGCATGCCCATCTCGGTGGCGACACCGACGACGCGGTCCATGGCGCGGCCTACGCAGATTACCTCGCGTCCGCAAGCAAGCGCCGCTTGCGCGACCGAGCGCATCCGGGCCACGTTGGAGGCAAAGGTGGTGACAGCCACACGCGCCGGCGAATTGGCGATCAGTTCAGTCAGAGCTTTGGAGACTTCGGCTTCGGACGGCGAAATGCCATCGCGGAAGATGTTGGTCGAATCCGCGACCATTGCCAGCACCCCTTCGTCGCCGATTTCGCGCAGACGCTTCTCGTTCGTCGGCAGGCCGACAACCGGCGTGGGATCAATCTTCCAGTCTCCAGTGTGGATCACTGTTCCAGCGGCGGTGCGGATCGCGAGCGCGCAGGATTCAGGCACGGAATGCGCGACCGAGATGAACTCCACATCGAAGCCGCCGATCTTCACGCGGTCACCCTGCTTGACGATCTTGACCGGTATCTTCGGCGCGCCGGGCTCGTTCAGACGGCGGACTTCCAGCAAACTGGCCGCGAATTCTGTCATGTAAACCGGCGCGCCAAGTCGGGGCCACAACGTCGCCAGAGCACCGAAATGGTCCTCGTGTGCATGGGTGATGATGATGCCCGCGAGGTTCTTGCGCTCGCGCTCAATGAAGCTGATGTCGGGCAGGATGAGATCGACGCCGGGTGTGTCGGGTCCACCGAAGGAGACGCCAACGTCCACCATCAGCCACTGGCCGTTCTTGCCCCGGCCGAGGCCGTAGAGCGCGGCATTCATGCCGATTTCACCAAGACCGCCAAGCGGCACGAAAAACAGATCAGCGGGAGCAGCAGAAGATTGTGTCATGCGGGCGGGAAAAGCTTCTTTAAGGCCAATATCTGGCGGGTTTCGACGTTAAAAGGGTATTGGGCCGGAGTGCCTCACTTGTCGAGCGGAAACACATCTCCGGCATCAACACGTGCCAATCCGCCGCTGGTTTCGAGCAGAAGGCGACCTTCCGCGTCGATATCACAGAAGATGCCTTCGAGCGACGTTTCACCCTGACGTACGCGGATGGATTGTCCGAGATGCGCCGCACGGGCCAGCCAGCGCTGGCGGGTCAGCGCAAAGCCAGTACCATTGGCGAAGAGATCGAGTTCCTCGACCAATACTATGGCGAGTTTGGCGAAGAGACTTTCGCGGGTGATATCAGGCGTGGCCATCCGCAGATGCGCCGCTGCATATGGCGTATCCGGTGGATGCGCCACGATATTGACGCCGATACCGATGGCAATGGCAGTGCCTTGCCCCATCCCCTCCAGCAGCAGGCCGCTGACCTTCGCACCGTCGAGCAGCAGATCGTTGGGCCATTTCAACCGGAGGTTGGCCTCATTCGGAAGCAGCGATTCCACTGCCCGCGCCAGTGCCACGCCTGAAACAAAGCCAAGCTTCGGCTGATCACGCATTGGGGTCTGTATCGGCAACAGCAGGGTCATATGCAAGTTGCCCGGTGGGCTTTGCCACGGACGGCCCTGACGGCCACGACCTGCGCCCTGCTCGCCTGCGACAATCCAAAGGCGGGTCGGCATCGACGAATCGAAGCGCCTGCGGGCTTCGTCCATGGTGGAATCGATGCTGTCGAAGGTGATAAGGGTGTCGCCAAGGCCGGAGAGGTGAGCGGGAAGCTGCACTCGCAATGAAGTTGCGACCTTAAAACAAGCTCTTTGCCGCAACCCGCGCCGCGTTCACAACCGGGCCCCAGACCAGAAAGAACAGGAACACGAAACCAAATGTCACGCCCATCACCGCATTCACCTCGGGCGCACCCTGGCGATAGGTCACCGAGGCTTCGTCCAGATACATCACCTTGACGATGCGCAGATAATAGAACGCCGACACCACGCTCGAGACCATGCCGATCGCGGCGAGGATGTAAAGCTTGGCATTGATCGCGGCAGCGAAAGCCTCCCATTTGCCGAAGAAACCGGCGAGCGGCGGAATGCCGATGAGCGAGAACATCAGCATGGCCAGTACGAAAGCCGTGCCCTTGCGCGTCTGCGACAGGCCCGCGAGATCATTGATCGTCTCCGCATGTCCATCCTTTGTCCTCAGCGACAGGATGCAGGCGAAGACACCCGCTGTCATCATCAGATAGGTCGCCATGAACACCGCAACGCCCTGTACACCGGCCTGATTGCCTGCTGAAAGCGCCACCAGCGCGTAACCCATGTTGCTGATGGAGGAATAGGCCATCAGGCGCTTGAGGTTTTGCTGGCCGATGGCGGCGAATGCACCCAGCACCATGGATGCAATGGCGAGGAACGCCACGATCTGCTGCCATTGCTGTGTAATGCCGGGAAAGGCCTCGATCATCACGCGCACGAACAGCGCCATGGCCGCCATCTTGGGAGCACCCGCGAAGAAGGCCGTGACCGGGGTCGGCGAGCCCTCATAGACATCAGGCGTCCACATGTGGAACGGCACGGCGGAAACCTTGAACGCCAGACCAGCCGTCAGGAAGACAAGACCGAAGACAGCGCCGGTCGCGGCCTTGCCCTGCAGCACCTTGGCGATGGTGTCGAAATTCACATTGCCCGTGAAGCCATAGATAAGAGAGGCACCGTAAAGCAGCATTCCCGACGAGAGCGCGCCGAGCACGAAATACTTCAGGCCAGCTTCCGAGGATTTCGCATCATCGCGGTGGATCGAGGCCACGACGTAAAGCGCCAGCGATTGCAATTCGAGGCCGATGTAGAGCGCCATAAGATCGTTGGCCGAGATCATCATCATCATGCCCAGCGTCGCAAGGGTAATGAGGATGGGATATTCGAATTTCTCGATGCCCTTGCTCTTCATGAAATCCATAGACAGCAGGATCGCCATGATCGAACCCACAAGTGTCAGCACCTTCATGAATCGCGCGAAGGCATCATTCACGAAGGCGTTCTCGAACGTCACCATCTTGCCTGGGCCGTAGCCGACCACGATCAGGAGCGCGATGATCATGATGCCGATGGCGATCATCTCGATCACGCGCTGCATGGCTTGCCCGCGGATCGCGCCTATGAGGATCATCACCAATGCGCCGCAAGCCAGCAGAATCTCCGGAATCGCCGGAGACAGCCAGGGAATCTGAAAGACCTGTGTGGTGATGTTCATAATGTCACTCTCACGGCGCAAGCGCCGCCGTCTTTGCTACGGCAGACGCCGCAGCCTGATAGGTCTTCAGGATCTGGTCGACAGAGGCCGCGCATGCATCAAGGATCGGGCCGGGCTGGATACCGTAATAGATCACCAGGATCACCAGCGGTGCCAGCATCGCCATCTCGCGGCGGTCCAGATCAGGGATCGTCTCGAACACCGGCTTGGTCACCTCACCGAAGATCACGCGGGCAAAGAGCCATAGCGCATAGCACGCCGACAAGATAACGCCGGTTGTTGCAATAGCCGCAACCCAGGTGTTGGCCTTGAACGCACCAAGCAGCGTCAGAAATTCGCCAACGAAACCGGAAGTGCCGGGCAAGCCGACATTCGCCATGGTGAAGACCATGAACACCAGTGCATACCATGGCATCCGGTTGACGAGCCCGCCATAGGCCGTGATCTCGCGCGTTTGCATGCGATCATAGACAATGCCGACACAGAGGAAGAGTGCGCCGGAAACAAGCCCGTGGCTCACCATCTGGAACACCGCGCCCTGCACGCCCTGCGTGTTGCCGGAGAAGATGCCCATAGTGACGAAGCCCATGTGGGCCACGGATGAGTAGGCAATCAGCTTTTTGATATCGTCCTGCATCAGCGCAACGAGCGAGGTGTAGACAATGGCGATCACGGAGAGCGCAAACACAAGCGGCGCGAAAAGATGCGACGCCTCGGGGAACATTGGGAGGGAGAAACGGATGAAGCCGTAGCCGCCCATTTTCAGCAGGATACCCGCAAGGATGACAGAACCCGCCGTAGGCGCTTCGACGTGCGCGTCTGGAAGCCATGTGTGCACCGGCCACATTGGCATCTTCACGGCGAAGGATGCGAAGAACGCCAGCCACAGCCACGTCTGCATTTTCGGATCAAACTTGTGGGCCAGAAGCTTCACGATGTCAGTCGTGCCAGCGTCCCAGTACATCGCCATGATCGCGAGCAGCATCAGCACAGAGCCGAGCAGCGTGTAGAGGAACAGTTTGAAGCTGGCATAGATGCGACGTGCGCCGCCCCAGATGCCGATGATCAGGAACATCGGGATCAGACCAGCCTCGAAGAAGACGTAGAACAGCACGGTGTCGAGCGCCACAAAAACGCCGAGCATCATGGTTTCCAGCACCAGAAAAGCGATCATGTATTCGCGCACACGCTTCGTGATCGATTCCCACGATGCCACGATGCAGAACGGCACAAGGAATGTGGTCAGCAAAACGAACGGCATGGAAATGCCATCGACGCCCAACTGATAGACCACGGCCTGCCCCAGCCACTCCTTGCGCTCGACCAGCTGGAACCCGGCCTTGGCGATGTCGAACTGAGCCCAGGCGAACAGCGACAGGACGAACACCGCGAGCGTCGTCCACAGCGCCACCCAGCGTGCATTGCGGGTGCCCGCATCATCTTCTTTCAGGCCGAAGGCGATGAAGAGCGCACCGACCAGCGGCAGGATTATCAGTCCGGAAAGAATGCCAAGACCCAGCATCAGCGGAACCCTCCGAAGAGATACCAGGAGACAAGTCCGGCCACACCGATCAGCATGGCGAATGCGTAGTTGTAGATGTAGCCGGTCTGCAGTTTCACGACGCGGCCCGTCACGTTGATCACGGCGCTGGACACGCCGTCGGGACCAAAGCCATCGATGACCTTGCCGTCACCCTGCTTCCACAGGAAGCGCCCGATCCACTTGGCAGGGCGCACAAAGATCAGATCATAGAGCTCGTCGAAGTACCACTTGTTGAGGAGGAACTGGTAGAGGCCGGGGAACTCAGCGGCCAGTCGCTTCGGCGTCTGCGGCGAGCGGACGTACATATAGTATGCCAGCGCGAAGCCCGAGAGCATCATAACAATGGGAGCTGCCACAACCCAGCCAGGCACCTTGTGAATGTCGTGGATGATGTGGTTTTCCTTGGCGTAGAACAGTGCGCCTTTCCAGAATTCGTCGTGATGATGGCCGATGAAATATTCCTTCAGCGGCAGACCGGCGAGGATCGCGCCGGCGGCCAGCGCGAAGAGCGGGATCATCATCACCTTGGGTGCTTCATGCGCGTGCTCATAGGTGTCGTGATCGGCGCGGGTCGGTCCCCAGAACGTCATGAACCACAGACGCCACGAATAGAACGAGGTCATGCCCGCAGCGAGAATGACGCAGACGAATGCGAAATCATGACCCGGTACCTTGGTCATGTACGCGGCTTCGATGATCGCATCTTTGGAAAAGAAGCCTGCGGTCAGCGGGAATCCCGTCAGCGCCAGCGTGCCAACGGCCATGAGCGCGGCTGTATAGGGAATCTTCTTCGCAAGCCCGCCCATTTTCCTCACGTCCTGCTCATGATGCATGGCGTGGATAACGGCACCGCAACCGAGGAACAGCAGCGCCTTGAAGAAGGCGTGGGTGAAGAGGTGATAGACGCCAAGTGCATAGCCGCCGGAGCCGAGCGCCACGAACATGTACCCAAGCTGCGAGCAGGTGGAGTATGCCACGACGCGCTTGATGTCGTTCTGCACAAGGCCGACAGTTGCCGCGAAGAACGCGGTCATGCCGCCCACGATGATCACGAGGGTGAGCGCGGCAGGTGCCATCTCGAACAGCGGCGACAGTCGTGCCACCATGAAAACACCGGCGGTCACCATCGTTGCAGCATGGATCAGCGCCGAGACGGGTGTCGGGCCTTCCATCGCATCAGGCAGCCAGGTGTGCAGCAGGAACTGTGCAGACTTGCCCATCGCGCCCATGAACAGCAACATGCAGGCGATGGTGAGCGCGTGGCCTTCGATGCCGACAAACTTGTAGGTCGTATCCTTGAGGCCGGGGGCTGCGGCGAAGATCGCATCAAGGCCCACTGTGCCCGTGAGCCAGAACACCATGAAGATGCCAAGGGCAAAGCCGAAATCGCCGACGCGGTTGACGATGAAGGCCTTCATCGCGGCATCCTTGGCCGATTGCTTCTTGAACCAGAAGCCGATGAGGAGATAGCTCGCGAGCCCCACACCTTCCCAGCCAAAGAACATCTGGACCAGATTGTCCGATGTCACCAGCATCAGCATGGCGAAGGTGAAGAGCGAAAGATACGCAAAGAAGCGCGGACGGTGCGGATCCTCGTGCATGTAGCCGATGGAATAGAGATGCACGAGCGACGAAACCGTATTCACCACGACGAGCATCATTGCCGTCAGCGGATCGATCTTCAGCGCCCAGTTCACCTGCAACGCGCCGGAGGAAATCCAATTCGCAACCGGCACGGTGAAAGACTTGCCATGGCCGATGGCGACATCGAAGAAGGCGATCCACGAGAGCGCGCAGGAGACAAACAGCAGCGCCGTCGTCACCACCTCGGCAAAGCGGTTCACGCCATTGGAATGTGGTGATGGCTCGATGGCGTGATGGTCGTCGTGACCATGCGCATCGTGGCCATGATGATCATGGCCGGAATGATCCGCCGCGCCCCAGGCCTGCACATTGGTGCCGAGCCTCCACGCCAGCATACTGGCAACGCCTGCGAGCAAGAAGCCGATCAGCGGAAGAAAGACAATCGCCTGATACATGATGATCAGCCCTTCATCATGTTGATGTCATCGACCGCGATGGTGCCGCGGTTGCGGAAGTAGACGACCAGGATGGCAAGGCCGATGGCCGCTTCAGCCGCTGCCACCGTGAGGATGAACAGCGCGAAGACCTGCCCCGTGATGTCGCCCAGATGCGTCGAAAACGCCACGAGATTGATATTCACGGCGAGCAAGATCAATTCGATCGACATCAGGATGACGATGATGTTCTTGCGGTTCACGAAAATGCCGAACACGCCCATCGTGAAGAGGATGGCAGCGACTGTGAGGTAATGGCCAAGGCCGATGGTCAGCATGATCAGCCCTCCACTTTCTCAAACAAGGCCGAACCCGGCTTCACCTGCACAACCGCAAGTCCACTCTCCTTGGTCCGCGCATTCTGCTTCATTACATCCTGCCGCTTCACGCCAGGTCGCGAGGGCCGCATCGTCAGCACGATGGCACCGATCATCGCGACCAGCAGCACCATCCCTGCGCCCTGAAAGAGGTAGACATATTTCGTGTAAAGCACGCGGCCAAGCGCGCGCGTGTTGAAGGCATCTGGCGGTAGCGCCGCCGCTGCCGATTTCATGCTCAGCGCCTCGGGCGTGAATTTCCATGTGCCGACCACCAGCACCAGTTCGATGGCGAAAAGCCCGGCGATCAATGCTCCGACCGGCAGGTTCTGCATGAAGCCCTGCCGCAGTTCCACGAAATCCACGTCGAGCATCATGACGACGAACAGGAACAGCACGGCGACCGCACCGACATAAACCACGACGAGGATCATCGCGAGGAACTCGGCCCCCATCAGCACGAACAGGCCCGCTGCATTGAAAAACGCCAGGATCAGCCAGAGCACGGAATGCACCGGGTTGCGCGCCGTGATCACCATAAAGGCCGAAGCAAGGGTGACACCCGCGAACAGGTAGAAGAAGAGGGCGACCGCATACATTCTGTTTTGCCTGCTTATCTGTAAGGAGCATCGGCAGCGATGTTGCGGGCGATTTCCCGCTCCCAGCGCGCGCCGTTCTCCAGCAGTTTGTCCTTGTCGTAGAAAAGTTCCTCGCGGGTTTCCGCCGCGAAAGCGTAGTTCGGTCCTTCCACGATGGCATCCACCGGGCAGGCCTCCTGGCACATGCCGCAATAGATGCACTTCGTCATGTCGATATCGTAGCGCGTTGTCCTGCGCGTGCCATCGTTGCCGCGCGGAGCCGCCTCGATGGTGATGGCCTGCGCCGGGCAGATCGCCTCACAGAGCTTGCAGGCGATGCAGCGCTCTTCACCATTGGGATAGCGGCGAAGCGCATGCTCGCCCCGAAAGCGCGGGCTGAGCTGGCCGCGCTCAAACGGATAGTTGATCGTGGCCTTGGGCTTGAAGAAATAGCGCATCGACAGGAAGAACGCCGAGACGAACTCCTTCAGCAGCAGACCCTTGGCGGCTTGTGCGAGTGACATCACATCCTCCTCAGCCAGCGGACGAAGTTACGGAAATAGGCAATCCCGCTCGGGCGGAAAACGAACGCCATGATCACGCCGACGACCGACCAGTGCCAAAAGGTCTGGGGAACAAGGTCCATGCTCGCTCCGATAACCAGCGTAAGAACTAGCGCACCCAGAACCATGGCGATCCATGCAAGCGCGGCGGAGCGCTCGGTGGCCGTGGGCTCGAACGGATCTCTGTCAGGCAACCACATTTTTGTCCCCATCACTGAGCCGCCATCACACCGGCCCAGCCGGTGATCTGGAGAACGAGGCCATAGAAGAACACGGCAAACAACGAGAGCGGCAGGAAGACTTTCCAGCCCAGACGCATCAACTGGTCATAACGGTAGCGTGGAACGAAGGCCTTCACCATCGCGAAGAAGAAGAAGACGAAGCAGACTTTCAGCACGAACCACACCGGACCCGGCACCCACGTAAATGGCGGCAGATCGACTGGCGAGGTCCAGCCACCCAGGAAGAGAATGGCGGTCATGGCGCACATCGTGACAATCGCGACATACTCGCCCAGCATGAACATCATGTAGGGCGTGGATCCGTATTCCGACATGAACCCCGCAACGAGCTCGGATTCCGCTTCCGGCAGATCGAAGGGCGGGCGGTTGGTTTCAGCCAATGCCGAAATGAAGAAGATCACCATCATCGGGAACAGTGGCAGCCAATACCAGTTGAGGATCGTCAGCCATGGAATGCCGAGCGCCGTCGCAAGACCGTAGTTCTTCTGCGCGAGGATGATGTCGTTCATGTTGAGCGAACCCACGATCATCAGCACACAGATGATCACGAAGCCGAGGTTCACTTCGTAGGACACCATCTGCGCAGCGGAACGGAGTGCGCCGAGGAACGGATATTTCGAGTTCGAGGCCCAGCCACCCATGATCACGCCGTAAACGCCCAGCGACGAGATCGCGAAGATATAGAGCACACCGACATTGATGTCCGAAATGGCCCAGCCGTCATTGACCGGGATCACGGCCCAGGCCGAAAGTGCCAGAACAGCCGTCACCAGAGGTGCCAGCAGGAAGATACCCTTGTTGGCACCGGCCGGAATCGTCGGCTCTTTCAGGAAGAACTTGAGCAGATCGGCGAAGCTTTGCAACAGACCCCAGGGACCCACCACATTCGGCCCGCGCCGCAACTGTACTGCCGCCCAGATCTTGCGGTCGGCATAGAGGATGTAGGCCACGAACACGAGCAACGCGACGATCAGGATCGCGCTTTTCAGCAGGATCATGCCGACGAGGAGGAGAGTATCGATCAGGGTCATCGTCCGATCCTCATTCCGCAGCCATCAGTAGCGCGCCCTTCGCGAGCGCGGAACATTCCGCCATGACGGCTGAGGCACGAGCGATAGGGTTCGTCATGTAGAAATCGCTGACGGTTTCTGAAATGGAGGCTTTGCCGATTTTGGTTGCCCCATTGGCGAGCTTTGCAATGGCTGCTAGATCGGCTGTTTGCACAGTGTCGATGGTGGCCAGATGCGGATGCGCCGCGTAGATTGCCTTGCGCAGCTGCGCGAGATTGTCGAATGGCAATGTCTTGCCCAGTGCTTCCGACAGCGCACGCACGATGGCCCAGTCTTCCTTGGCCTCGCCCGGCGGGAAGACCGCGCGGTTGGTGATCTGCGGACGGCCTTCCGTGTTCACATAGGTCGCCGACTTCTCGGTGTAGGCCGCGCCAGGCAGGATAATGTCGGCGCGCTGCGCACCACGATCACCATGCGTGCCCTGATAGATCACGAAAGCGCCCGCAGGCACGTCGATTTCATCTGCGCCCAGGTTGAACAACACGTCCACGCCGCCCTTGAGCATCGCAGCGGCTTCCAGGCCACCCTCGCCAGATACACTTGAAGAGCTTGGCACAAAGCCGATATCCAGCGCACCAACCATGCTGGCCTGCGTGTGCAGCACATTGAAGCCGTTCCAGCCGTCCTTGATGACGCCGAGCGCCAGTGCAGCCCGCGCGGCAGTCGCCATGAGAGCCGCTCCATCCGGACGGTTGAACAGGCCTTCGCCGACGATCAGCATCGGCTTTTCCTTGTTCGCGGGCGCATGGCTGGCGAACTTCATCAGTGCTTCAGGATCAGCGCTCAGATAATTGTAATCATAGGTCAAATCGACCTTCGATCCCAGCAATCCCGTGAGCAAACCACCCCGGATCGAGCGCTTGCGGATACGGGCGTTCAGGATCGGAGCTTCCCGGCGCGGATTCGAGCCGATGATCATCACGGCATCGGCGGCTTCGATACCTTCGATGGTCGTGTTGAAGATGTAGGAGGCGCGGCCCATCGATGGATCAAGCCCGCCCCTGCCCTGCATGTCGGTGTTCTGAGAGCCGAGGCTGTTCAGCAGCGCCTTGAGTGCGAACAATTCCTCGACGCCAGCCAAAGCGCCGCCGATGGCACCGATGCGGTCGGATTTGGTCTTGCCGAGCTTTGTGGCGATGGCTGCAAAAGCCTCGCTCCAGCTTGCCAGCCGCAATTTGCCGTTCTCGCGAATATAGGGCCGGTCCAGACGCTGAGTCTTCAGGCCATCCACGATATGGCGTGTCTTGTCCGAGATCCATTCCTCGTTGATCGCCTCGTTCACGCGCGGAAGGATGCGCAACACCTCCTTGCCACGGGAATCGATGCGAATGTTGGAGCCGACGGCATCCATCACGTCGATGGACTCCGTCTTGGTGAGTTCCCAGGGCCGCGTGCGGTTCTGGTAGGGCTTCGACGTTAGTGCGCCAACAGGGCAGAGATCAACCACGTTACCCTGCAACTCGGACGCCATTGCAGCTTCAAGATAGGTTGTGATTTCCATGTCCTCGCCGCGCCCGATGGCGCCGAGATCGCCCACACCGGCCACTTCCTGCGTGAAGCGGACACAGCGCGTGCAATGGATGCAGCGCGTCATGGTGGTTTTCACCAGCGGGCCGATGTTCTTGTCCTCGACCGCGCGCTTGTTCTCGGAATAGCGCGAGTTATCGACACCGTAGGCCATGGCTTGATCCTGCAGATCACACTCGCCACCCTGATCGCAGATCGGGCAATCCAGCGGGTGGTTGATCAGCAGAAATTCCATCACGCCCTCGCGGGCCTTCTTCACCATCGGGGATTTTGTGGAAACCACCGGCGGTTCGCCGTTAGGGCCGGGGCGCAGATCACGCACACCGATGGCGCATGAGGCCTGCGGCTTGGGCGGGCCACCCTTCACCTCGACCAAGCACATCCGGCAATTGCCGGCTACGGACAGTCGCTCATGGAAGCAGAAACGCGGCACTTCCGCGCCAGCCGCCTCGCAGGCCTGCAACACAGTGTAGGTCGGCGGAACGTCGACCTCGGTGCCATCGATGATGAGCTTCGTCATCCCCAGACTTTCCTATCGTAACGGAACAACGGGTCGCCCCGGATTGAGAGCTTCCACACGCCCAGTCGGATCGGCGGGCTGCTGCGTTGAAGCCGTACGCGGTGCTTCCGATTGCTGCTTCAGATCGGCAAGCGCCTTGTTCGCCCCGTCCACATCCGCCTGTGTCAATTTGAGCTGGCAGCTGGACGCCCCGTCATCAATTATGAAGCGATCCTCTGAAACGGCCGTTCCGGTACCATTTGGCAGTGTCTCAAGATAAATCCGCTGCGTCCGCCCGGCACGATGAGGTCCGCACTGGCTTTCCACCACTTCTGAAGAGCTCGGCATTGGCGCTTCCAGCGTCACTCCGGTCTGGTTAGCGCCAACAATGGTCGTGCCACGCCGTTGTGCCCGTGCGATGATCGTGTCCTGCACGCGTTTGGGGGACGCGTTGATCAGCAAACTCGGCCTGCCGCCTGCTGCGGGTTGCGCCGTTACCACGGGTAATTGCTGCTGAGGCTGCGCCACGCGCTGCGAACCGCCGAACGGGTTGGAGAAAGGATTGCCGCCGCCCGCGTTGCAGCCAACCAGCAGCACTGTCGCTGTCAGCACCGCTCCCCTGGCTATGATCATCTTCATTGTTTCCACTCCTCGAAACGTGGCCCCGTCCCGGTTGTCATTCCGCCGCCATCATCATCTTGGCAGGTTCACCATGCGGATTGGCGGCATATTGGTCTATTCGCGCTTCGATCTCATGGCGGAAGTGATTGATGAGCCCCTGAACCGGCCAGGCTGCCGCGTCCCCCAATGCACAGATCGTATGCCCCTCCACCTGTTTCGTAACGTCCAGAAGCATGTCGATCTCGCGCTTCTGCGCCCTGCCCTCGGCCATGCGCGTCAGCACGCGCCACATCCAGCCCGTGCCTTCGCGGCATGGCGTACACTGGCCGCAGCTCTCGTGCTTGTAGAAATAGCTGATGCGCGCAATAGCCCGGATGATGTCGGTCGATTTGTCCATGACGATGACCGCTGCCGTGCCAAGCCCGGATTTCAATTTGGACAACGAATCAAAATCCATCGGCGTGTCGATGATCTGCTCGGCAGGCACCATGCGCACAGATGAGCCGCCGGGGATGACGGCCTTGAGATTGTCCCAGCCGCCACGCACACCGCCGCAATGCTTGTCGATCAACTCGCGGAAGGTCAGGCCAAGTGCCTCTTCCACATTGCACGGCGTATTCACGTGGCCGGAGATGCAGAACAGCTTGGTGCCGTGGTTGTTGGGCGTGCCGATGCCCTTGAACCAGCCCGCCCCACGCCGGAGGATCGTGCCTGCAACGGCGATGGATTCGACGTTGTTTACAGTGGTCGGGCAACCATAAAGGCCCATGTTGGCCGGGAACGGTGGCTTCATCCTGGGCATGCCCTTCTTGCCTTCGAGGCTTTCGAGCAAGGCGGTTTCCTCGCCGCAAATGTAGGCACCTGCACCGTGGGCAAGATACAGATCGAACGGCCAGCCGTTCTTGTTGTCCTTGCCGATCAATTTGGCCGCATAAGCCTCGTCGATCGCCTTCTGCAGAGCGATGCGCTCGGCGATGTATTCACCCCGGATGTAGATGTAGCACGCGTTGGCACTCATCGCGAACGACGCAAGCAGACAGCCCTCGACCAGCAGATGCGGATCATGCCGCATGATCTCGCGGTCCTTGCACGTTCCCGGTTCGGATTCATCCGCATTGACCACGAGATAATGCGGGCGATCCGTGACAACCTTGGGCATGAACGACCATTTCAGGCCGGTCGGGAAGCCCGCACCGCCGCGGCCACGCAGCGCCGAGGCCTTCATCTCCTCAATGATCCAGTCCCGGCCCATGGAAAGCAGCATCTTCGTGCCATCCCAGTTGCCGCGTTTGATGGCAGCCTTCAGGCCCGCGTCCTGATGGCCGTAGAGATTGGTGAAGATGCGATCACGATCAGCAAGCATTGTTCATCCTATCACGCCTTGACGCTGGCAGTAGCCTTGGCGGCTTTTTCAGCCTCAAAAGCAGCAGCTTTCTTAGCCGACGCCAGCTTTTTCACGCGCTCGTCGAAAGCCTTCTTCCAGTCGCCGACGGCGGAACCGTCATACAGCGCCTTGTCTTTCAGCGTCTTCTGTCCCTTCAAAGGCTCCGACGAAATACGCCCGATCTGCGAGCCTATCTTGACCGGCTTGCCCGCGCGCATGTCCTTGAGCAGTTTCGTGAAGTTCTTCTCGTCCAGATCTTCGTAGAAATCGTTGTTGATCTGCACCATCGGCGCATTGCAGCACGCACCCAGGCACTCGACCTCGAGCCAGGCAAACGCGCCATCGGCTGAGACATGGCGTTCTTCGCCGATTTCGGATTTGCAGATATCGATGATCTTTTCCGCGTCGCGCAAGCGGCAGGGTGTCGTGCCGCAGACCTGCACGAAACGTTTTCCCACCGGGGCCAAATTGAACATCGTGTAGAACGTGGCGATTTCCAGTACGCGGATCGTCGGCATGTCGAGCATGACGCCGACCTGCTCGATCGCCGCTTTGGGCAACCAGTATTCGTGCTGCTCCTGCGCGCGCCACAGCAGCGGAATCACGGCGGAAGCCTGTCGGCCCGCCGGAAAACTGGAAATGATAGTCTTGGCCCAGGCAGCGTTTTCCTTCGAAAAAATGAAGGATTTTGGCTGCACCGATTCAGGCGCCAGTCGACGGACGGACATACGTACTTCCCGCGATTATGCAGAGTCTTTGGCGTGGTTTAGCACCATTACCGCAGTGCACAAGTGTCTATGGAACCGCAGGCAGGGGGAAAGATGACGTTTCGCGGAAATTGTCTCCCAAACGCTTCTGCCACCTGTGCGCAGTGCCTCAGCCCTCTTTCAAAAGGGAGGCAGAAAAGGGCCGGACCTGATTGCAGACAGGCGCCTGATCCGCCGATTTTGCGATGCAGCGGCACTGGAAATTCGAGCTATTCTGGAAGGTGGTGATCTGCTCGGCCCCGTAGGTGCGGGCGGCAGCGCTTGCGAAAGTGCCGGAACGAAATGCCGGACAAGCCTGGCGGATGGGTGCTTCGGCACGAGTCTCGCTGATGCTTGATGTGGTGGAATTGCACGAAGCGCATAAAAGCGCGAGCGCGGCTGCGCAAATCAGGTTTTTCACGTGAATCATCTTGGAAAAAGGCGGAGTTGCCTTGTACCGCTATGAGCAGCGCAAGCGCATTCGTCAACCTGAACGTGCTGCCTTCGGCCCGATCATGGCAGGACCAGTGGGACCACAGCGCAGCGTTTTGTCGATGCGCGACCGGGTGCAACTGCAACGTGCGCCGGATTCATGTTCGAAAATATCGATAATAGGCAGATTTCCGGGAGGTGCGCTGCTATCAGATAGCTTGAACTCCCCCGCACCAAACGCAGGACAGGCATTCTTGATTTGTTCAGTGGCCACGCCGGTTTGGCCGTCGAAAAACGCATGGGCGGGTTTCGCGGCATATGGGTTGCAAACAAGAGCCAAAATAAACAGGCCCGACAGACTTTTCCCAGACCGCACCATTGCCTGCACTTTTCTTGTTTTCAAACGCAACACGTAGGTAGTGCCAAACTTTCAAGAAAAGGTTAGTGGGCGTTGCCTGAAAATGTGGCAGATATCACCGGTCAACTTCCCCGAACACGATATCAATCGACCCCAATATCGCGCTCACATCCGCCAGCATATGCCCGCGACACAGAAAATCCATGGCCTGCAAATGCGCGAATCCCGGTGCACGAATCTTGGCGCGGTAAGGCTTGTTGGTGCCGTCCGCCACCAGATACACGCCAAACTCGCCTTTTGGTGCTTCAACGCAGGCATAAACCTCACCCGCCGGCACCTTGTAGCCCTCGGTGTAGAGCTTGAAATGGTGAATCAGCGCTTCCATCGAGCGCTTCATCTCGCCACGCTTAGGGGCGACCACCTTGCCGTCCTTCGACGACACCGGCCCCTGCCCTGCTGGTGACAGTAGTTTGGCGCAGCACTGGCGCATGATGCGGATGGACTGGCGCATCTCCTCCATGCGGACGAGATAACGGTCATAGCAATCGCCGTTCTTGCCCACCGGAATGTCGAATTCCATCTCGGCGTAACATTCATAGGGCTGAGATTTGCGCAGATCCCACGGCGCGCCCGAGCCGCGCACCATCACGCCGGACATGCCCCATTTCCACGCATCATCCAGGGTCACAGGCGCGATATCGACGTTGCGCTGCTTGAAGATGCGGTTGGGAGTCAGCAGATTGTCGAGATCATCGAGGACAAGCAGGAAGGGATCGCACCATGCCGCGATATCCTCCACCAGTTTGACCGGCAAATCCTGATGCACGCCGCCGGGCCTGAAATACGCCGCATGCATGCGCGAACCTGAGGCCCGCTCGTAGAAGATCATCAGTTTCTCGCGCTCCTCGAAGCCCCAGAGCGGCGGCGTGAGCGCGCCGACATCCATGGCCTGCGTCGTGACATTGAGAAGATGCGAGAGAATGCGCCCAATCTCGGAATTGAGAACCCGGATGAGCTGGCCGCGATAAGGCACGGAAATTCCGAGCAATTTCTCGATGGCCAGGCAATAGGCATGCTCCTGATTCATCGGCGCAACATAATCGAGCCGGTCGAAATAGGGCAAAGCCTGATTGAACGTCTTGGCCTCGATCAGTTTCTCGGTGCCGCGATGCAGCAGGCCGATATGCGGATCAACACGGTCAACGATTTCGCCGTCCAACTCCAGAACCAACCTCAAGACGCCATGGGCGGCTGGATGTTGAGGGCCGAAATTGATTTGAAACGATCTTTGGTTTGGCTGCTCAGTCATCAGACTTTCGCCTTTTCATCGCCGGGAAGAACGTACTCGGTTCCCTCCCAAGGGCTCAGGAAGTCGAAATTCCGAAATTCCTGATTGAGTTTCACAGGCTCATAAACCACCCGCTTTTCCTCGTCATCATAGCGAACTTCCACAAATCCCGTCAGCGGGAAGTCCTTGCGCAACGGGTAGCCGTCAAAGCCATAATCCGTGAGGATGCGCCGCAAATCCGGATGCCCCGAGAACAGAATACCGTACATGTCGTATGCTTCGCGCTCGAACCACACCGCGCCGGGGAATGGCGTGGTGATCGACGGCACGAGCGTCTGCTCATCCGCCTGAACTTTAACACGAATCCGCTGGTTCAGATGCGGTGACAGCATGTGGTAGATCACATCAAAGCGCTTCTCGCGCGCGGGATAATCGGCTCCGGCGAGATCGATGAAGTTGATGAACCGGCCTTTGGGATCATCGCGAAGAGCGGTGATTGTCTCGACGATGGTGGCGGCTTCGGCATGCAGCGTGAGTTCGCCAAAGGTGATGGCGAAACCGGTCACGCCGGGGATTGCGGCTGCGAAATGGTCGCCGAGAGTGTTAAGGGCGTCGCTCATCTCTCGATCGTCCCCGTCCGCCGGATCTTCTTCTGCAGCAGCAGCACGCCGTAGAGCAATGCTTCCGCCGTCGGCGGGCAGCCCGGCACGTAGATGTCGACCGGCACGATCCTGTCGCAGCCGCGCACGACGGAGTAGCTGTAGTGATAATACCCGCCGCCATTGGCGCAGGAGCCCATGGAGATCACATAGCGCGGCTCGGGCATCTGGTCGTAGACCTTGCGGAGAGCGGGAGCCATCTTGTTGGTCAGAGTTCCCGCCACGATCATCACATCTGACTGGCGCGGAGAGGCGCGGGGCGCGAAGCCGAACCGCTCCACATCGTAGCGCGGCATGGAGAGCTGCATCATCTCGACCGCGCAGCAGGCCAGACCGAACGTCATCCACATCAGTGAACCGGTGCGCGCCCAGTTGATCAGGTCATCCGTCGCGGTGACGATGAAGCCCTTGTCGGCGAGTTCGTTGTTGATATCGACGAAATACGGATCAGCCGAGCCGATTGGCTTCCCATCGGGGCCGAGCAGGCCCTTGGGGGCCGGTGCGGCAAGTGCGTTGCCGCGATTAATCGCAGTGGACATGGTTCAATCCCACTCCAGGGCGCCCTTGCGCCATTCGTATATGAATCCGACGGTAAGCACGCCAAGGAAGATCATCATCGAGGTGAAGCCAAACCAGCCGATATCCTTGAACGCTACCGCCCAGGGAAACAGGAATGCCACTTCCAGATCGAAAATGATGAACAGGATGGCGACGAGATAGAACCGCACATCAAACTTCATGCGCGCATCGTCGAAGGGGTTGAAGCCGCATTCATAGGCCGAAAGCTTCTCGGGATCGGGGTTCTGATAGGCCACGATGAAAGGTGCAACCAGCAGCGCCAGACCGATGACCAGCGACAGGCCGATGAAAATCACCAGCGGCAGGTAATCGTTGAGCAGCATTTCCGACATCGACATGTCCCCCGCGCGGGCTTCGTTCACCGAAGCCAAAGGCGTCAATTCATGCCATTCGGGATAGCGGAGGCGGGATAGCGGCGCAAGCCTCCGCTGCGTCGCAGCAAAGGAAATACGGTCGCGTCTCAGTGCACCTGAAGCGCGGGTGTCAGTGCGAGAGCCTGAAGCGCGAATTGCCCCTTGGCCGTTGCATCCAGAACAGCGCCAAGACGCCTCTCGGCGAATCGATTGGAGCCGCTGCGATTGGTCTGGCGATCTTTGAGAACGGTCACAGTCGATGGCGCGCCGGAACGCACGAGCGCTTCAAGGTAAATCTGCTGGAACACATCGCGCTGAGCATGGCTGCCACCGACGAGCTGGATTCTTGGCTGAAGCGGCGCGAGGAAGTTTACGGCTTCGGCCATGCGCCCGGCCTGGAAAGCCACGAGGCCAGCGGCCAACGGCGCTCCGATCTCGGCGGACAATTGCCCGTTATGGCCCATGTCGCTGGATTCCAGCATGCCGCGCACCAGCGACTCGGCGCTGCTGAAGCGCCCTGCGCCCAGCAGTGCGATCAGATAATGCAGGTCAGCGAAGGCGAGCTGGCGATCATCGATGCGACGTTCGGCGATATCGGCCAGTTCGTCCCAGCGGTTCCCGACGGAAAGTCCTTCCAGTTCGATGCGCCGGAGCAATGAGGACGCGTTGGCGATATCGCGGTAATCGTCTGTCTTCTGCTTGCGAATCGCGCTGTCATAGAGCTTAAGCGCATCACTGACGCGGCCAAGCTCGAGCTGAAACAACCCGACATGCCAGTGCATGTGATAGGCGAAATTGTTGCAATGCGCCCACTGGCTCTGGTCGGAAAGCCACGCAAGCCCCTCTTCCGCGCGGCCCGTCATTTCATAGACATGGGCAACGGCGTGGCGGCCCCAGGCGTCGGCGGGTTCCAGTTCCACGGCCTTGCGGCCCATCTTTTCGGCCTCGGCATACTCGCCGGTTTCTTCAAGGGCGAAAGCGTAGCAGCCCTTGATGCAGCCAGCGTGCGGAATGCTGTCGGTGTAGACCGACACAACACGGGCGAGCGAGCGGCGCATACCGTCAGAATCACCCAGTGTGAACCGAATCGCATGGCTGATCTTGATCGCCATTGCATCCATCGGATTGTCGCCGATAATATGTTCCATCGCGCGGATGGCACCGCGAGGGTTGCCTTTCAGCCAGGCATCAAGGCCCGCAGAATAGTGAAATGCGCGGGCGTCAGGTTTGACAGCAAGACGACGGGTGCCCTCGGCCAAGGCATCCTCGGCACCAGGTCGAAGCTCGCGTCGCGCCAGCATAAGCAACATGTAGCCCTTGAGGAGTGGACCCAGCGGCTCATCCGGATGCTGGTCGATCAATTGTCCGAGCAGAACAGGTGTTGCGCGGTCATGGCGCAAAAAAGCCCCGACAAGATCGTTCCAGAGAGAGTGGAACGTTTTCGTCGCTGTATTTTCCGTCCCGAGCATACTTCCGTCCCTATTCATGATGGGACGATGCCACGCGACCGTAACAAAGACATTTCACTCTCTCTCACCGTGCATCACGAGCGCGTGACGATGGCGTCAGAATGTACCATCGTAGGCGCGTCGGCTGATGCGGCAGGCCAAGACTGTAAAGGTGTCGCGGGACAACGCGGCTTCTGCTTCGCGCCTGAGTGTCGCGGCGTCCTCGATCCAGACACTGTGCCCGCCCATGGCGCGCGCCACTGCCGGAAAATCCGTTCCACCGAAATCGACCGCCGCATTCGGGCGCTGGGTCGCGCGCTGCTTCAATTCGATCAACGCAAGGCTCTCATCCACCAATACGCAGATGATGACGGGCAACTTGAGATCACGCAGCGTCGCAAGCTCGCCAAGACCCATTTCGAGGCCTGCATCACCGACGAAGGCAATCACTGGCGTATCTGGTGCAGCCAGCTTGTAGCCCATCGCCAGCGGCACGGCACAGCCCATGGTGCAAAGCGCGGAGGATTGCAGCATCGCCCTTGGCATATGGCTCGTCCACATCTGCGACACGAGAATGCGGTGCGCTCCGCTGTCGGCCGTCGCAACGGTGGTCGCAGGCAAAGCATTCCGAAGAGTCTGGAAAACGACGCCCGGCCCCCATTCAATCGAAGGCGTGAAAGCCTGCTTGAGCAAAGTCTGCGCCTTGGCCGGTTCGCCACCAGGCCAACCAGTCATGCTGGCGGACACTCCACTCGACAACTGCGACAGAATAGCCGCAACATCACCCACAAACTGGTGCGTCACGCTGTGCATGCCATGCGGTAGCGCCTCGGCCACGATATCGATCACCGGCTTGTCGGCAGGCCAGGGATTGCGCCAGTTCACGCGCATCTCAATCGGATCATACCCCGCAAGAACAATACAATCCGATTGCTCGATCAGTGGCAGTAGCAGCTTGTCGGCTTTGGGCGAGAGACCAGCCGCGCCGAGTGACAGAGCATGTGTCTCCGGCATCAGGCCCTTGGCTTTGTAGGTCGTGATCAGCGGTGCGTTGAGCTTTTCGCAAAACGAGACGAGAGCATTGCCAGCACTCTGGTTGACGGCATCGACACCGGCGATGACGAGCGGACGTTTCGCTTGGCTGATCAGCGCACGTGCAGCCTGATGCTCAATACCATCACCAGCAATCGCCATGGCAGGTTTTGGCGAGATGGCCAGCGGCCCATCCGCTGCCATCCCTTCGGCGACACTGATTGGCACATCGACATGCACTGGACCGGGGCGCCCGGACAATGCCACCGCCAGCGCCTTGTCGATCACCAGATCCGCCGTCGCGGGTGTCGCACGAAAACTGGCTTTCACGATGGGGCGCAGCAGCGCCTGATGATCGAAAACCTGATGGGTGTAGGTTTCGGCATCGGCAGCATCGACGCATCCCGTCAGGAAAATCAGCGGCACGCGGTCCTGCATGGCATTGGCCACGACATTCACCGCATTGGCGACACCCGGCCCTAGCGTCGCGTAGAAAACGCCCGGTGCGCCGGTGGCGTGCCAGACACCTTCTGCCATGAAACCCGCCGCATTCTCGTGCTTTGTCAGGATTGTTTCGATATCCGCTGCATTCAATGCTTCGACCAGCGCCAGCACTTCGCCGCCGGGAATACCGAAGGCTTTTGTGACACCCGCTGCCGCCAGCCGCCGCGCGATTCTGTCAGCACCGTTCATGCAAGCCCCAGTTCTACTATGGCACGTTGGTTGGCATTGCGTGGTGTGCAAGCGCAAGTCGCGATCCCGTGATCACGTGCTGATTGTGGTCGAAAAACACGAAGATGATTTACGATTTCGCCACGGGCTGATCCGCCTCGTCGCCCAGCGGCAGCACATAGATATCCAGCTTGTGATCGACGATGCGGAAGCCGTGGCGGCGCGCAATTTCGGCCTGCAGGGCCTCAATTTCCGGCGAGCGAAACTCCAGAACCTTGCCGCTTAGCGCATCGATGAAGTGATCGTGGTGCTGGCGGCCACCGGTTTCATAGCGCGCCCTGCCATCCTTGAACGCATGTTTCTCGATGATGCCCGCCGCTTCAAACCGGGCCACCGTGCGATACACCGTTGACAGCGAAATGCCGGGATCAACCGCCTGCGTGCGGCGATGCACCTCTTCGGCATCAGGATGATCCGTGGCGCGCGCCAGAACCTGCGCAATCACCTTGCGCTGGCCCGTGAGGCGCATGCCGCTTTCCGCCAGCTTCTTTTCGAGAAGGCTTTTCAATCCCATGTCCCCGATGATGATCGGCCTTGCTGCGGCCCGATGATTCATTGAATCGGAGTGTTAGCGCCACTATTCGCAACTGGGAAGATCATATTGAGAAAAATGGCGCGAGAGACGGGACTCGAACCCGCGACCTCCGCCGTGACAGGGCGGCGCTCTAACCAGCTGAGCTACTCCCGCATCGGGTTTTTTACCACCGCTTTGGTATCGCTCTGCTAGGATAAGAGTTGACAGCTGTCAACCAGAAGGCGTGCAAAAACCACCTATCGCAGCTTCGGCACACCAAGCTTGAAACCAAGCACCTGATCGGCCGAAAGGATGCGGATATCCTCGTGCGGCACGGATTCCGCAAGATCGATGATGCGCGGATCAATGCCCATGAACTTCGAATAGCGCTTGAGGGCCAGCACCTCCTGCTGCGAGCCAGTCTTCTTGTCCGTCACGACACGCCCCGCGACGGGATCAAAGCCGTAATTCTCTTCAGATTGCATGCGGTGCACGCCCATGCGGCTGTCCGTCGGGATCACGCGCTTCTTGCCACCCATCACCGCATAGACGCAGGCCGAATTGCACATCGCATTGGTGACGGAACCTTGCGGGATCACGCGACCAGAGCGGGAATCAACTTGCGGACCACTGAAAAAACCGCCGCCACGGCTGACGCGGGCCACGACGACGGTGGTGCCCAATGTCCTGAAGGTCGCACCAAGCAGCATGGATCCGACAACACTGCCGCCTGGCGAATGGATCAGCACCATGTTCAGCAATCGCCCTTCATCCGACGCACGCTTGGCTATCGCGATGAAATCATTTGCTGCTTCGCGTGTAATCTTGCCCTCGGCCTGAATCACGATCGGGCAGCGGTTACCACAGGTCCCGTCTCCCAATGTTACCGCAGTGAATTGCATGCGGGCCGAGGCTGCCACGGTTGTGATGAAAAAAGCAGCAATCAGTATAAGGCCTTGCGCAACAACCTTCACGATTCTGTTCATTTAAGAGCGATCCTTCACATCCATTCAGCATGAAAACGAAAACACGAGGCTATCATGGCATTTCAAAGGCTCAACAAGGAAATGTGACTCTCGATCCGGGAGTCGAGAACCAGATCATCCCGCGACGACAGAAGCCACAGTTCGTTCACCGTGACTTCAAGTATGTTCACCTGCCACCAGCGCTCGACAAGTTCAGCCAGCGCAGCAGCTTCAAGCGATGTGAGGTGATCAGTCAGATTGTACAGGCCGATGACATAGAGATCGGTTGTCGGACGGCCCAGAAGTCTCTGGATCAGTTGAAAAGCATTCTGCCCATCGCGCTTCTCCGGATACGCCTTGAGATACAATCGACCCTTGTTCATGTTGCCCGAGAACAACCCGCGCAACTGCACCCGCAAGGGGCCGAAGCGGGCAAGCGCTGCCAGAGCTTCTGGCGGAAGAACGGGACAGATTTCCCCTTCCCCAAGTGATCCGACAATCGTGGCGTGCAACCTGTCCTGCCGACGCACCACAATGTCCCATGCAATCTTTGGTGCAAGGATCGAATGTCGGAGTTCCCCCTCAATCTTCTGAAATGCTGCATTCCCGGCCAGATCCGCTGATGATACAGGTAGAACGAGCGAATGAATGCGCGGGTGAAGCCCCATATCGTAGGATTTTCCCGGCAAACTGGCGATGACATCACGATGGGAGGGGTTCACCAGCGGCAGATGCGCCAGACGGTAATTGTCGTCGAGCCTGAAAGCCTCGCCGAGTGTGAAGATGCTGCGCGAGCGGTCATAGCCCAGCTCGCTGTCGGTGCAGAAATCCGGGGTGGGCAGGGCATTTTGCATGATCCGGAGGATAACTCCCGGAGTTTAAGGCAATGCAAACGGGAATTGGTGGGCAGTGAGAGGATCGAACTCCCATGCTAGGCTTATCATATCCAATGATATCAGTATCTTAGGTTATGCCGAAGCGATGGTGTGTATCACGGTTGTGTGTGCCGGGCAAGTCAAAGCCTATCGTCAAGCTGTTGACACGCCCCCGGCAGTCTGTGAGTCTCGGCAGGGAATGATCCCCTGCCAAATGGCACACATTGCCAATGCGAGAGGACTTTCTATGCAATCGGTACTCACCACACCCTCACTGCCCATCGAACTATGCCAGCCATCCCTTTCAGGATGGGTGACGGTATGGGGCATCATGGTTGCTGAAGAGCCGCAAACCTTGGCCATCATGGATGATCCTATCGCGGGGGGTGCGCACCTTGACATTCAGGTGCGAGCCAAGGCGGTACAGATGGGATGGGCCTTTGAGGAAAGGCTCTTGTCTGATCCAGTTGCCGAAGTGGTAGGGCTAAAGGCAATCGGCCTCTACAAGCGCAAGCAGGCTATCAGGGCCGTCTTCACCAACTGACATTGGGCGGGGTGGCGGGATAACCCCCGCTGCCTCGTTCGTGATCCATCGCTTCAAGCCCCGCGAAAAGAAACAGATGTGCAGACGCGAAGGTTCCACACGCGCGGCCTTCTGGCTGCCATCAAGAGACGGATAGGCCACGCCCTAGCCGGGCGCGGGTAGCGCACTGGCAATGCCAGCCGGGGCTTGCTGTGCAGCCTCTAAGGCCCGGTAGACAGACCCCCTGCCTATCCCCAATTCCTTCGCAATGGCAGAGACGTGCTTGCCGCTGGCGTGAAGCCGCAGCACCTCACCCGCCTTCAAGCGGGCGGTAGGCTTGCGCCCTAGATACTTGCCCTCACCCTTTGCCTTGGCGATGCCTTCCCGCTGGCGTTCAAGCATCAGGCTACGCTCAAATGCCCCGATGCTGGCAAGCACGTTCAGGATCAATTCGCCGGTTGCGCTTGTGGTATCGAGGCTCATGGACAGGATGCGGACGGCAACGCCCCGTCGCTTCAAGCCTTCAACGGCACTGGTGAGATGTGCAACAGACCGGGCAAGGCGCTCCGGCTTGGTGACAACAAACACATCACCCTCACGGGCGAACTCTATGGCCTTGGCCAGTTCTGGCCTTGCGGCATCGACACCACTGCCATGCTCACTGAATATCCTCTCGCACCCTGCAAGGGTAAGGTCACGTACCTGTGCCTCCAGCCCTGCCACCTGTTCCGTGGTGCTTGTTCTGGCGTATCCAATGAGCATGTCAGCCTCCTATGTGTCCAAAAGGTCTTAGACATACCAGCCATATATGACCATAAGTCAAGAGGCATTCTATTGGACAGGTTCAGCGCCATGATTGAGAGTGTCCGCAAGGGCAGGCCCTATTGGGCATCCGCTCCCTCCTAGTGTCACCGGACGCGCCTGCCATGGCGGAAACCATCGCCAGCGTGATGATGGCAGCATAGCGCTGAGTACTACATGCTATGACTCGGTTGTGCGCAGGATAATCCGGCTACCCGAAGGCAATAGGACGAAGGCATGAAACAGCTCCTCCTACTCATAATCCTCTCGGTATCACCGACAACTGCGGAGGCCGAAGACACAACTCAGCGGTTAGTCAATGAAGCGGTCTGTCGTCTTTTGACTGCCGAGCGCGTCAAACCAGACAAGCACCCTGAGTGGCTTCGAGATGCGGTTTACAGGGTTTGCACATCAGCCATGAGCGACATAGTGCATGTTGAACACTCAAAAATTTCGCCCTTCTTCGTGGGGTACAATTGTGGATTTGCTGTCGCGACGATACTCGACAGCTTGAAGGACAAGCCGCACCGTGAACTCGTAACGCTTGCCACTGACGTTTGTGGGGGTGCACCGCGAGCCGTGTATGAGCATCACCGGCGAAGCAGCGAAACGAAATAGTCCAGAGCTCCCAATCGGATGCCATTAGCATGGCAGCAATCGAAGAGCGCATCGTGCCTCTCCTTGGGGGCTCTGGGCAGGGTCTACAGCAACAGCGCATGGGTGGCAGGAATGGTAGAAGGGGAGTCGGCGCTCCGTCCTGCCGACCAAGCCCCCCCCCCCCCCTTATTGAGCGGACGGATCGGCAGCAGGGCATGGTACAGCCGCGAAGGCCGGGAAGGGGGAAGCGCGACCAAGCGGAAACCTAGAGGCACGGTAAAACACTTTCGCCAGAAACATCGGGTGTGCCGTCTGGCGCTCTTCAGCGGTATCAGGGTTCCCGCAAGCTGCATCCCGCTTGGTCGCAGGTGCGTATCAAGCAGGCATGACAAGTCCGGGATTTCCGGTGTAAGCCCCTGAAGTACCGGGGCATTCACCTGCCGCTGTTGATAGAGGGTGTTCAATTTGAACACGGACCTAGAAAGGCATTGTGATTTCGATGTCTTGGTCCAATCCAAGCCACCGCTTCACCCCTTCTATCAGCCCCTGCTTACCCTCCCCATCCGGCAAGCCTTGCAAGATCACCTGAAGGCTATCAAGGTGTCTGTAGGCGAGCACAAGGGTGCTATCGGGGGTTACCCGCCCGGTAGGACGGATGCCACCGCTGCCCATGGGATAGGCTGGAGCCATTTGCTCAGCGATCCCCGGGAAGTCCTTTTTCATCCAGTTCCAAAGGGTGCCGTGAGAGCGGACACCCCCAAGGGCTCCAGCAATGTCCCGGTAAGACAGGAAGCATTTCCTCTTGCGGTGCATACCTGCCCTTATGAACGCCCTGAAGACGTTGCGGTGCTCCCTGGCTTTCAAGGGGAGTCCGTGTGCGAGGTTAGCCTTTGCTGCCAACCAAGCCGCTTCAGCCGGGCCAGCAATGACGACAGTAGCGGGCAGGACGAGGACGTCCTCCAGCTTGGCCGCTGCAAGGCGGTGCCAGCCGTCAATCAGGGTCCAGACGCCGTCAACAGCGACGATCTCAATCGGCGGAAAGCTACAGCCACCTTTGAATACGCTGCGGTATCTGGCGACTGTTCCCGGATCGAGACGGGTCCTGACTTGCCAATCATCCCGTGTTAGCACCCTAAGGGTTTCAACTACACCCGTGAGCGGGTCATAGCCGTTCATTGAAACATTCCACGACGGGCCTTCTCAGCTGCCGTCCTTGCCATCCCGTCCACCAGCTCATTCAGTGAGTCCCCGGCATGTCCCGCAACCCAGCCAAGGGTCACATTGGGCATGGCGTCACACAGTGCGAAGAGGGGTTGCAGAAGGGCCAGGTTGCTGACGCCGCAGCCTTTGCTGGTCTTCCAGCCATTGGCTTCCCATGAAGACCGCCATACGTTGACAGCCTCCACGACATAGTTGCTGTCCAGCCAGAGGGTGGCATCAACCCCTCGTGAGATATCATTCAGGGCAAGCAGCGCTTGGATAGCGCCGTACAGTTCCGCTTGGTTGTTTGAAGCGTGTCTGAGTGCCCCGGACCCGTGCAGGTCGTCCCCATCGGGGCGCACAATTGCATAGGCCCATCCGGCTGGTCCGGGGTTACCGAGCGAAGACCCGTCTGCATACGCCGTGTAGGCATCGGCTATTGGGTTCCCTCTGGGGGCGGTATCGAATGGATGGGGCAAAGCCCCATTAACGGTTGTCTGTATTTCGTGCTGGTTCATTCTTCCTTGTGAGGTTTGTGGGGGTTGCCCGGTACTCCGGGTGGCGCATCGTTCTATGGATTGCGGAAGTGGTCGGGGGATTAATTGGAAGTGGTGGGGCTATTGATCCAAAGGGGTGGGGAATTGGCCACCTCCTATCCAAAGTTGAACGTGAAGCGACGATCCCCTAAGCGCCCCGTGCCCGTCCCTCTGGTGCCTGTCGAGACAAACTCAAAGGGTCCGCTACGCCCATCGGTGCATGTGAAGGTGCCTCGCCCCTCACGGCGCGACTGATAGACAAAGGTGCCCTTGCAGTCGGCCCCCTTGGTGCTCTTGATCTCCAGAGTACCACCACCATCAATGTAGCCGGTAGCAGACCCGGTGAACATCTCGTCCCCCGCCTCCGATGTCCCGGTCACGGGCAATGTCAGGCTACACGCCATCAACAGCGGTAGGACAGCAACGAGGGCAAGCGGGGCCTTGAACCCGCGAAGACACGAAATGCTTTGCATAGTGTTCCTGATGTTTACGGGGGTGCCCCGGCTTGTGTTTCGACCTGTAGTTCTGACAGTTCGATACGAGGCACCCTTTCCATCTGTATAGCAAGGCCTGCCATGTCACCGTATATGGCAGCCATGCCGGGAAGGCGTTGACCGCAGATGTATGCAAGGGCGTGTTCCGATAAGAGCGTGGCACGCCAAACAGTGGTAAGCCGGTGACGCCACGCATGGGTTGGCGAAACCCGTTTGTCTTTCACCCCGACGTCCCCCCGAACCCATTCCCGAAGGTGTGCGGCAACTTGTGTGCGCCCCCTCTTCGACTCCTCTGCTGACCCTGTGCGACTGTGAAACAGGGGGCCATTCCCCACCTCCTTCACAAGCGCCAGCAAACCTTGCTCGACAAGATGTGGATGCACTGGCACGTCACGGTACTTGCCCGATTTGATGCTCCCCGCTTCTGGTGTGAAGCGCATGTAGACAGCATCTTGCCGGGGCAGGAAATCAATGCCCCTTAGCTGCGCCACCTCACTAACACGGGCACCGGTATAGGCCTGTATCCATGGCACCCATCGGATTGCCCTAGCACGTTCGGCAGAGCGCCTGCCGGGGCCTTGAGCCAACGCTAGGGAAAGGATTTTATACGCCTCGTCGTTGTTTAACCCGCTTTCCCTATCACCCGCTCCGGCACGTCTGGTTGAACCCATATTGATCCCAGCAGCGGGATTTGATGGGAGGAGCCCGTCTGAATGTGCACAATGGAATGCAGCGCGTAGAGCAGCCAGCTTCACGTCCTTCACGGTTTTGGCGGTAAGACCACTGAGCAGTAAGCTATCGCGCCACGCGACAACGTCCCCCTTAACTACCCTTGCCGCATCAACGTGCTTCGCACGGCCTAGCAGGAAAGCCGGGAATGCCTCCGTGATGATTTTACGATAACGGACAACAGTGGCATCGGCCCGCTGTCCCTGCTTCCCCGGCAGTGCCACATAGGCGTTGAAGAGGGCTTCAAAGGTGAGGATAGACGGGAGTCCTTGGGAGGGCGCTGGTGTGCCGGGAACCCAATCAGGGAACCTGCCCACATTAGGATCGCGATAGTCCCCACCGGCCTCCCTAGCGGCTTGCTGTGCCTGTTCCTGCATAGCCCTCGCAACGTCCCTTAGAAGTGCTAGACGACTCTCCGCAGGGACTATCAGCGCCTCTCTGGACAGGGTGGCATCAACCAGCTTTCCGAAGCTACGCTCCAGCGCGGCGATTGTGCCTTCAGTAAGGTGGCGGCCATCGTCCAGGGGGATTAGGAGGGCGGCATAGGGACCACCCGGCTTCAGGCTGTCGCTGACACCCTCCGCAATGTCGCGCCACTGGTCTTCAGAGAGTATCGGGTCGTCCCGTAGCGCTGCCCTGAAGGCCTTGTAGACCACCCCGGCAAGTCCTTGGCGTTGATATGGGGTGAGCGATACAGGCGCGGCCCTAAGCCCTGCCCATTCCCTTAGGATGCGTTCGGATGCCGCTGCATGGCGTAGCTTGACGAGTGCATCATCGGTTGCCTGAAGGGAGAACCGGACATGGGTTCTGCCGATTGTGGTCTGAATGGTGATGTCACAACCACCGGGAGAAGCAGGCGGCAAGCCGATTGTCAGCAGCCGTCCCGGCGCAATCGCCAGAAGATCGCGGGGTATCCGTGTGAAAAATTGGGAAAGACGCCCCACTTTTCGACTGGTAGGCCGTGCCATTCTAAAAACCATGTATGCCGATCCTGTATCACGGTAGGACGGCGCTAACCCTTTGATATATAGTATCTATCTGGAAAGATGGCAGAAATTGTGGTGGGCAGTGAGAGGATCGAACTCCCGACCGGCTCGGTGTAAACGAGCAGCTCTACCGCTGAGCTAACTGCCCACTATGGTGCGGGTTAGCACAGGGTAGCGGGTTTCGCCAAGACCTTGATGGAATGGGAAACCTTCAGGGTTTTGTGGCATCAGCCACGATACCCTCAAGCGCCTTGGCCACGTTGCCAAGTGGGCCGGCAGCGCAATCCGCAATCTTGTGCCTTTCAGCAATGAGTTGCGGTGTGTTGATCGTGATATTCACCGCGCCATCCGCTGCCTGCCAAACCAGTGCTTTCAGCGGTAGGTCGATTCCTGCGGTCTGGTTGCAGCCCATCAAAGGAGTGCCGCCACGCGGACTACCGAAGATCACAAGATGGGTTGGGCGCAATTGCAAACCCACGCCCGTTGCCCCGGCGGCATGATCCACCTCGGCAATAACGCCAAAATTCCGGGATTTGATCGCTTCCACAAGCTTTGTCTTTGTGGTCGCAAAATCGGCGGCACTACGGGTTGTTGTCATGTCCTGTGCACTGACAGCAGTGCTGACAAACATTGCGACGCCAGCTGTCACACGGGCGAGAGATCGGATCATGGCATTCCTCCTGCATTCCAATTCACATCACATGATTGCAGAATTGCACTTCAACTGGCTTCACGAAGCCGCGAGGTCACGGCCTCGTGAAGCCAAACAAAAAAGCCCCAGATTGTTCAGGGGCCTTTTATCTCATATTTCCAGCGGCTTCAGTGAGCTGTCGCACCTGTTGCATCATTCTTCTTCATGGCGATGGCGGCGGCCTTGGCAGCTTCCGCCTCCTCATCCCATTCGATCGGCAGCGGCTGGCGGACAAGCGCATGCTTCAGCACTTCGTCCATACGAGACACCGGAACGATCTCGAGCCCGTTTTTGACGCTGGCCGGCAGATCGATCAGATCCTTTGTGTTCTCTTCCGGGATCAGCACTTTCTTGATACCGCCACGCAATGAGGCAAGCAGCTTCTCTTTCAAACCGCCAATGGGGAGCACCCTGCCCCGCAATGTCACTTCGCCGGTCATGGCGATGTCGCGGCGGACCGGAATGCCTGTCATGATCGATGTGATGGCAACCGCCATGCCGATGCCGGCGGACGGGCCATCCTTCGGCGTCGCACCTTCCGGCACGTGGACGTGGATGTCCTTGGTGTCGAACATGGGTGGTTTGATGCCGAAATCAATGCAACGCGAGCGGACATACGTTGCTGCCGCCGAGATCGATTCCTTCATCACTTCCTTGAGGTTGCCGGTCACCGTCATCTTGCCTTTGCCCGGCATCATGACGCCTTCGATCGTCAGCAATTCGCCGCCGACTTCTGTCCAGGCAAGGCCCGTGACCACACCCACCTGATCCTCTGTCTCGGCTTCTCCATAGCGATACTTCGGCGGACCGAGATATTCCTCGAGAAGTTTCAGATCAACCACGACCTTCTTCTTCTTCGACATCAGGATATCCTTGACCGCCTTGCGCGCCAAATTCTGGATTTCGCGCGTCAGGTTGCGGACACCGGATTCCCGCGTGTAACGGCGGATCACCTGCATCAGTGCATCGTCCTTGATCGCAAATTCCTTCGCATCAAGGCCATGCTTGGTCAGCGCCTCGGAGAACAGGTGCTGCTTGGCGATCTCCAGTTTTTCCTCTTCGGTGTAACCCGCAAGCCGGATGATCTCCATGCGGTCCATCAGCGGAGCCGGGATGTTGAGTGTATTCGCCGTCGTCACGAACATCACGTTCGAGAGATCGTAATCGACCTCGAGGTAATGGTCGGCGAAGGTCGAATTCTGCTCGGGATCCAGCACCTCCAGCAGCGCCGAAGACGGATCGCCCCGGAAATCCTGGCCCATCTTGTCGATCTCATCGAGCAGGAAAAGCGGATTGGAAGTCTTTGCCTTCTTTAGCGACTGGATGATCTTGCCCGGCATGGAGCCGATGTAGGTCCGGCGATGGCCGCGTATCTCGGCTTCATCACGCACACCACCCAGCGACATGCGCACGAACTCACGGCCCGTCGCCTTGGCGATGGACTTGCCGAGAGAGGTCTTGCCCACGCCGGGAGGTCCGACGAGGCACAGGATCGGGCCAGCCAGCTTGTTGGCGCGTTGTTGCACCGCCAGATACTCGACGATGCGCTCCTTCACCTTCTCGAGGCCATAGTGATCCCCGTCTAGCGTTGTCTGCGCAAGGCTCAGGTCCTTCTTGACCTTGGATTTCTTGCCCCAGGGCAGCGACAGCATCCAATCGAGGTAGTTACGGACCACGGTGGCTTCCGCTGACATCGGTGACATCTGACGGAGCTTTTTCAGCTCGTGCATCGACTTGTCGCGGGCTTCCTTGGAGAGCTTGGTGCGCTTGATCTTGTCTTCGAGTTCAGCGAGCTCATCCTTCTCCTCACCGTCACCCAGTTCCTTCTGGATCGCTTTCATCTGCTCGTTGAGGTAATATTCGCGTTGCGTCTTCTCCATCTGACGCTTGACGCGCGTGCGGATGCGCTTCTCCACTTGCAGAACGGATATTTCGCTCTCCATCAGGCTCAGCACCTTCTCCAGGCGCTTGCCGATGTTGATGATCTCCAGCGTCGCCTGCTTGTCAGTGATCTTGACAGCGAGGTGCGCGGCAACACTGTCCGCGAGTTTGCCATACTCCTCGATCTGGCCGATGGCTGCCACGACTTCTGGCGAGACCTTCTTGTTGAGCTTCACATAGCCCTCGAATTCCGAAATCACGGAACGCGAAAGAGCTTCCACCTCGACTGGATTGCCAACTTCGTCAGCAATGATCTCGGCCTCGGCCACGTAAAAATCATCCGTTTTGATGTATTTCGTGATCCTGCCGCGCGTTGAGCCTTCGACAAGCACCTTCACTGTTCCATCCGGCAGCTTCAGAAGCTGCAAAACGGAGGCCACAGTGCCGATCTCGTAAATCGCGCCAGGAGCGGGATCATCCTCTCCCGCGTTCATCTGTGTCGACAGCATGATATGCCCGTCGGTGCGCATCACGTCTTCCAGCGCGCGAATGGATTTCTCACGGCCCACGAAGAGCGGCACGATCATGTGCGGAAAAACCACGATGTCACGCAAAGGCAGGACGGGCAGCTGGTGCCTTGTTCCGGCGGGAAGTGGCGGACGGTTCTTGCTGGAGCTCATTGTATCGATCCTTGTTCTCGTCCCACCGTCTGGCTCCTCATGATGAAGCCGCCGCACAGCGTACGCAATCGTGAATATCCGCGCACCAGACCGGGGCAGCGATCATCCACAGACAGAAGACCGAAAAGGACAGACGAAACAGGCCCATGGAACCCGCAAATGCAGCGCTCACTCTTCCGTACCAGACCTAGATGTGAATGCAGGCACGCCGTTTCAAGCGATGATCTGCAAACGAATCAATCCTCAGGCGGAAGCCGGAACCTGTTCATCACGGTCGCCGTAGATGTAGAGAGGACGGGCATTGCCCTCGACCACTTCCGGACCGATCACGACCTGTTCCACACCTTCAAGCCCAGGCAGATCGAACATGGTGTCGAGCAGGATGCCTTCCATGATGGAGCGCAGGCCGCGTGCGCCGGTTTTTCGCTCGATCGCCTTCTTGGCGATCATGGTGACGGCCTCGTCCGTAAAGGTGAGATCCGTGTTCTCCATCTCGAAGAGGCGCTGATACTGTTTCACCAGAGCGTTCTTCGGCTCCGTAAGAATCTTCCTCAGCGTCTCGATGTCGAGATCCTCAAGGGTGGCCAGAACCGGCAGGCGACCCACAAATTCCGGGATCAGGCCAAATTTCAGCAAATCCTCGGGCTCGACCTTGCGGAAAATTTCGCCGGTGCGGCGATCATCCGGTGACTCAACCCGGGCACCAAAGCCGATGCCCGTCTGGCGACCGCGGGCCGAGATGATCTTCTCAAGCCCTGAAAAGGCACCGCCACAGATGAACAGGATGTTGGAGGTGTCAACCTGCAGGAATTCCTGCTGGGGATGCTTGCGGCCGCCTTGCGGAGGGACTGAGGCAACTGTTCCCTCCATGATCTTGAGCAATGCCTGTTGCACGCCTTCGCCCGAAACATCGCGGGTAATGGACGGATTGTCGGACTTGCGGCTGATCTTGTCGATTTCGTCGATGTATACGATGCCGCGTTGGGCGCGCTCGACATTGTATTCGGATGCCTGAAGCAGTTTCAGGATGATATTCTCGACATCCTCACCGACATAACCTGCTTCGGTCAGTGTCGTGGCATCCGCCATGGTGAACGGCACATCGATGATGCGGGCGAGCGTCTGCGCCAGCAATGTCTTGCCGGAACCGGTCGGCCCTATCAACAGGATGTTGGACTTCGCCAGCTCGACATCGTTGTTCTTCGCGGCATGATTCAGACGCTTATAGTGGTTGTGCACCGCGACCGAGAGCACGCGCTTGGCGTAGAATTGCCCGATAACATAATCGTCCAGAACCTTGCAGATTTCCTTGGGTGTGGCCACCCCGTCCTTGGATTTCACCAGCGAAGTTTTCGATTCCTCACGGATGATGTCCATGCACAACTCAACGCATTCATCGCAGATGAACACGGTCGGGCCTGCAATCAGTTTGCGGACCTCATGCTGGCTCTTGCCGCAGAATGAACAGTAGAGCGTGCTCTTGCCGTCGCCGCTAGCTGCCTTGCTCATCGCTCGTCTCCTCTCGGAGGCTTCCTGCAGGGGCGCGCACCCAACCGCAAAAATTGCCACCGCGTTGGGCTTTATAGCCAACCAATGGCCTTGCCCGAAAGTGACTCGGAGTCGTAAGTCCGAGTCATGTGATCAATTTGCCACCTTAAACCCTACCAAGTTCTTGCCGAGTGGCAAAAAAGCGCAGGTGGCAGGTTACTTCTTATCATCGGCTCCATCGAGATCGGAGCGCTTCTCATAAACCTTGTCCACGAGTCCAAATTCCATGGCCGCCTGGGCGCTCATGAAGTTGTCGCGCTCCAGTGCGGCCTCGACCTCATCAAGTGTGCGACCAGTATGCTTCACGTAAATCTGGTTCAGCCGACGCTTGATGCCCTTGATCTCCTCGGCATGGATGAGGATGTCTGTCGCCTGACCCTGGAACCCGCCGGAAGGCTGGTGAACCATGATCCGGGCGTTGGGCAGTGCAAAACGCATATCCTTTTCGCCGGCGGTCAAAATGAGCGACCCGGCGGAAGCAGCTTGGCCGGTACATAGCGTCACAACGGGGCAGCGAATAAATTGCATTGTGTCGTAGATTGCGAGCGCCGACGTCACCACGCCGCCGGGAGAATTGATATAAAGGTTGATTTCCTTCTTTGGATTGTCAGCCTCGAGGAAAAGCAACTGCGCCACAACCAGCGTGGCCATCTGATCCTCGAAAGGGCCAGTCAGGAAGATGATCCGCTCCTTCAACAGACGCGAGAAGATGTCGTAGCGGTAGGAGCCACGGCTCGTCGTCTCCTCGACGGAGGGGATGATGAAGCTGTTGATCAGATCGACGGGGTCGCGCATCGGTTAGTGCCTCTGGTGAATAGACCTGCGGTTCTGGACCGCGACTCATGAACGCCAAGCTAAGATGTCAGAAATAGGGATGGAAAGGCCTTCTGGGAAGGGTAGCGGTCACTCCACCGTGACCGACTTGGCCAGATTGCGCGGTTGATCCACATCCTTGCCCATGATGGACGCAGTGTAATAGGCCAACAACTGCACAGGGATTGCATAGGCAAGCGCTGAAAATTCCGGTGCCATATCTGGCATATGGATATCTCCAACACTCTGCACCGCTGCCTTTTCCGCCGTGTCTTTCGGACCGATAACGATGATCTGGCCACCGCGCGCTGCAACTTCCTGCATGTTGGAGACTGTTTTTTCGAACCAGTGGTCCATCGGCGTCAGCACGACAACAGGCATCTGCTCGTCGATCAGGGCTATGGGACCATGCTTCAATTCGCCTGCCGCATAGCCCTCGGCGTGGATATAAGACAATTCCTTCAGCTTCAGGGCACCTTCAAGGGCGAGCGGAAAATTGGTGCCGCGCCCGAGATACAGCACATCACGCGCCTTCGCGAGCTTGTGCGCAACCAGTTCGATATGTGGCTCGGTTTTCAGGATTTCAGCGATCAGACCGGGAATCGCGATCAGCTGACGCACCAGGTCCTGCTCTCTTGCTGCATCGATGTGACCACGCTGGCGTCCCGCCGCGATCGCAATGCAGGCCAGAACGGCAAGCTGGCAGGTGAACGCCTTTGTGGACGCGACACCTATCTCGGGACCCGCGAGTGTCGGAAGCACAGCATGGCTTTCGCGCGCCATGGTTGAGGTCGGGACATTAACGACGGTGACGATGTGCTGACCATTGTCCTTGGCATAACGCAATGACGCCAGCGTATCTGCTGTTTCACCGGATTGCGAAACGAAAAGCGCGAGATCACCCTTGCGCAATGGTGCTTCGCGATAGCGAAACTCTGATGCAACATCGATCTCGACCGGGATGCGTGCGAACCGCTCGAACCAGTATTTCGCGGTGAGGCCAGCGAGATAAGCTGTACCACATGCCGATAGAGAAATCTTGTCGATAGCCTTGAAATCAAAAGGTAATTCGACAGGCAAGCGCACTTCACCACTGGCCATATCGATATAGTGCGCCAATGTGCGGCCAATAACCTCGGGCTGCTCGTGGATTTCCTTGGCCATGAAATGGCGGTGGTTGCCCTTGTCCACAAGGAAAGCTCCGGCCTGACTTTTGATCCGTGCGCGTTTGACAACAGTGTTGCCCGCATCGCGAAATTCAACGCCACTGCGGTTGAGGACGACCCAGTCGCCCTCCTCAAGATAAGAAATGCTGTCCGTGAACGGGGCGAGCGCCAATGCGTCTGAACCCAGATACATCTCCCCATCACCGTAACCAACGGCCAATGGGGCGCCCTGGCGTGCACCGATCAGAAGATCATCATGTCCTTCAAAGACGAAAGCCAGGGCAAAAGCACCGCGCAGGCGCGGCAAGGCGCGCTCCACTGCTTTCACAGGGTCATTCGTGTGGCGCATTTCGCGCGTCACGAGGTGTGCTACCACTTCCGTATCGGTCTCGGACTGGAAAATGCAGCCGTCGGCGATGAGCTCCTCGCGCAATTCGCGAAAGTTCTCGACGATGCCGTTGTGGACCACTGCGAGCTTGTCCGTGGCGTGCGGATGGGCATTGGCTTCAGTCGGCTTGCCATGCGTGGCCCAGCGCGTGTGGCCGATACCGATCATCCCCTTGAGAGGTTCTTCCAGCAGACGCGCTTCAAGATTGCGGAGCTTGCCTTGCGCCCGCCGGCGGGTCAGGTGGCCGTCCTCGAGCGTCGCGATACCAGCGGAATCATAACCGCGGTACTCAAGCCGTTTCAGAGAATCAATCAAAAGCCCGGCGACCGGTGTCTGGCCAAGAACCCCCACAATTCCGCACATGTCTTTTTATCTCGCTGCTGTTTCGGATACCGGAGGGGTAGTGGCTGCGCCCGCGCCCCATCAAATCAACTTGAATGACCGTTTATGACGGCCAATCATCTTATAGCTTCTTTTTCGACGCCTTGCGCTCTGCCATCGTCGCATGAAAGCGACTGGCCCAGCCTTCTTTCGTCAACTGTTCAGCGCGCGTCAGACCAAGCGCACCAGCCGGCACATCTCGCGTCACGACAGAACCGGAACCGATGTAAGCTCTCTCGCCAATTTCGACCGGGGCAACAAGCGATGAATTCGAACCGACAAAGGCCCCCTTCCCGATTGTCGTCTGGTATTTGAAGTAACCATCGTAATTACAGGTGATCGTACCCGCTCCGATGTTGGCGTTCGCGCCAATCGTGGCATCTCCAATATAGGACAGGTGATTGATTTTCGCACCTTCACCGACATCGGCGTTCTTGACCTCGCAGAAATTACCGACTTTCGACTTAGCCGCAAGATTGGCTCCGGGTCTCAAGCGTGCGAACGGGCCGACATGGACGCCCTCACCAATCGATGCGCCTTCGATGTGGCAGGATGCATGGATGACAGCATTGTTGGCGATAGAGACGCCTGGACCAAAGAAAACATTCGGTTCTACAATGACATCCGAGCCGATCTTCGTGTCATGGCTGAAAAATGTGCTGCCAGGATCGACAAGCGTTGCGCCATTGCGCATGGCACTTTCGCGCAATCGCCGCTGCATGATGCCTTCGGCGACGGACAGCTTCATGCGGTCATCGACGCCCATGACCTCATCTTCCGGGGCGGTGACGGCGACAGTTTTCAAACCCAAGGAGCGCGCTATCTCTACGGCGTCCGTGAGGTAATATTCCTTTTGTGCATTGGAATTGCCGATCTTGCCCAGAATTTCGAGCGCCTTCTGCCCATCCAGCGCCATCAATCCGGCGTTGCACAAGGTGACGGCGCGTTCAGCCTCGCTGGCGTCTTTGTGCTCGCGGATTGCTGTGAGAGTTTCGCCTTGCAGGATGAAACGGCCATAGCCTGAAGGGTCCTTCGCCTCGAAGCCTAGAGCTGCAACAGCGGCACCGCCAGCGATGGCATCGCGTAATTTCGCAATGGTTTCCGGGCGCACCAGCGGCGTATCGGCATAAAGCACGACAACGGCATCATATCCCGCCGCAATGTCGGTTTTGGCGTGAAGCACGGCATGTGCGGTTCCGAGGCGATCCGTCTGCACATGGATGGTGGAGCCCGGGAAAATTTTACGTGACTCAGCTGCAACATCGTCACGGTCCGGCCCGACCACAACAGCCGCCGCGCTGGCCACGCTCTCCCCGACAGCAGCCAGCACATGCCCGATCATCGAGCGCCCCGCGACCGCGTGCAGTACCTTGGGCTGATTGGACCGCATCCGGGTACCCTGACCTGCTGCGAGGACGACTGCGAGGGTTTTCATGGCTGAGAACTCCGGTTTGCCCGTGCTTCACGTCTTCCGACGAACAGAATCATCCCCTGTTCATCTCCGCTGAGCAATGGGGCATGTCGGTAAACAAACGACGAATATGGCGATCCTGTCCTTAATTCCATGGAACGCGTCTTCACCTCACGGCGAGATGCTTTATAGAAACGGGAAGACCGCGTCAGGCTTTGGGCAATGCGGTACCAAAACCAGGAAAAACCACCAAGAATGCCCATGGACAGGCGTCAATTTGTAGGGGGAGCAGCTGCGGCAAGCATTGGCACAGCAGCATCGGCCCAGCAGCAACCGGGAGCACTGGCATTTCTCCAGGCTGTTCTCCAGGACGGCACCCGCTTCGAACCCGGTGTCGTGATCGAAGCAGCGCGGCTGTTGTCCAAGCGCCCCTTCCTGCCGCCGAACACCAGCCTGCCCGATCCTTTCAACGGATTGAACGCGGAAAACTACAGCGGCATCCGTCATCAGCCTGAGCGGCGAATTTGGGCGGACGAGGCCCGCCCCTTCGTCATCGAACCGCTACATCGTGGTTTTGTCTATGCAACACCGGTATCCATGAGCCTCGTCGAAGACGGAATTGTTCGCCGTGTTGTTTATGATCCCGCGCGCTACAATTTTGGCAAGCTGCAACCTCCAGCACAAATCACTGATATCGGCTTTTCCGGCTTCCGTTTGCTGACATCGGGGGACAATCCACGCGAGATCGCCACATTTCAGGGCGCAACCTTCTTCCGTGCGGTTGCTCGTGGCCAGATCATGGGGGCAATGTCCCGTGCGCTGGCGGTCAAGACTGCCGATCCTCGTGGTGAGGAATTCCCGGTATTTCGCGCGTTCTGGATCGAACGACCAACCGCCGACAACGTGTTGGCAATTCATGCCGTGGCCGATTCCGAAAGCGCGACGGCGGCCTTTCGCTTCACCTTGCGGACCAACGACGTGACTATCCTCGATACCGAGGCAACCATCTTTGCGCGCGCACTGCTCGACAACATCGGGATCGCGCCGATGCAAGGGAGCTTTCTCTTCGGTCCCAATCGTCGACGCGGCGTTGATGATTTTCGTCCATCCGTACATGAAGTGAACGGCCTGCAAATGTTTAATGGGCGCGGGGAGTGGATATGGCGGCCGCTCAATAATCCTGAACAGCTGCAAATTTCGCAATTCATGGACGAAAATCCCAAAGGTTTTGGCCTGATCCAGCGCGAGCGCGATTTCAGCGCGTTTCAGGACGACGATCAACGCTATGACCTCAGGCCGTCGCTCTGGATTGAACCCATCGGAGAATGGGGCGCGGGCAACATCCAGCTCGTGGAGATTCCCAGCGAATCCGAGGTGAATGACAACGTTATCGCTTTCTGGCGGCCAAAAGTCGGCATCGCAGCGGGATCAGAGACAAGCATCGCCTACCGGCAATTCTGGTGCTGGTCGCCGCCGGAGAAGCCCGCTCTGGCGCATGCCGCTGGCTTTCGCATCGGTCGGGGATCGCAGGCCCGTCGCAGACGCTGTCTTGTCGAATTCGCGGGTGAATTGTTCGCTCAGGAGAAGCTGCCAGAGATCAAGCTCAATCTCACATGCACGCCAGGACAAATCCTGAATCCGCGCCTGCTGATCAACCCGCAGCGCCAGACAGCCCGCGTGCTGTTCGAGCTTGATCCGGGCGGCGAGAATGCGGTCGAGATACGCCTGATCCTGGAAGACGGCGACAAGCCGCTGAGCGAGACATGGTTGTATCGATGGACATCGTGACCGCGTTGCCCAACGGAACGAGCAGGATCGACCGCCCGGCCATGCCGGTGGAATCTCGGCTTGCAATGCCGGTGCAGTCCTTCGAGCGCTGGTCGAAGAAGGACCGCTATAGCTGGCGTGATCCTGACAAGGCTTACACGCCGTGGCTTGCCCGATTTTTCATCTTTGGCGGCGGCCTTGCCGTAACCGCCGTCGGCATCTGGGAAATGTATGCTGTCGTCGCAGTTGGCGGCGTCACGGTGCTGGAATGGGGGTTGCTCATCCTCTTTGCGCTCAATTTCTCCTGGATCGCGCTGGCTTTTTCATCCGCGGTCGTGGGTTTCGTGTCATTGCTGCGACGCGGAAAGAATTGGCTGAGCGTACCCAAAACGCTCCGGCATCAGACCGCCGTAATCATGCCGATCTACAACGAAGCTCCCAGCCGCGTGTTTGGTTCGGTCGCCGCGATGATCGAGGAAATTCGCGCAACCGGTTTGATCCAGCATTTCGATTTCTTTTTCCTGTCGGACACGACCGATGCCGATGTCTGGATCGCAGAGGAACGCGCCTTCGTCACATTGCGGCAGGAACTACCTGATGATGTGCGGTTTTTCTATCGCCATCGGCTGAAGAACACGGCCCGCAAAGCAGGCAATATCGCGGATTTCGTCACTCGCTGGGGTGGCGCTTATGAACACATGCTGGTGCTGGATGCCGACAGCCTGATGACGGGCGAATCCATGGTTGGTCTGGCGCAGGCCATGGAGGGTGATCTCGATGCCGGTATCATCCAGACGCTGCCGCTGATCATCAACCGCAACACGCTCTTTGCTCGTCTCCAGCAATTCGCTGCACGAATCTATGGTCCCGTGATCGCAGAAGGCCTGCGTCTCTGGATGGGGCGGGACGGCAATTACTGGGGTCATAACGCCATCATCCGCACGAAAGCCTTCGCGGATTTCTGCGCAATGCCCGAACTCAAGGGCAAGCCGCCATTCGGTGGGCATATCCTGAGCCATGATTTCGTCGAGGCAGCGCTGATCCGCCGCGCGGGCTATGCGGTGTACATGGTGCCGGGCCTTGTCGGCTCCTACGAGGAAAGCCCGCCATCCCTTATCGATCTTGCGGCGCGCGACCGGCGCTGGTGCCAGGGCAACCTGCAGCACACCCGCATCATCGGTGCGAAAGGCTTTCACTGGGCCACACGGCAGCATTTCGCCACCGGGATCATGTCCTATCTGGCTTCGCCGCTGTGGCTGTTCCAGTTGATCGTCGGTATCACCATCGTGCTGCAGTCGAAGTTCATCCGTCCGGAGTATTTCACCAGCGAGTTTTCGCTGTTTCCGGCATGGCCGCGTTTCGATGCCGAGCGCTCGCTGACGCTGTTCGCGGCCACGATGCTCATCCTGCTGGCACCAAAGATTTTCGGCCTTTTCCTGTATCTGCTGAACGGCGCTGATCGGCGGGCCTGCGGCGGGGGTATCCGTCTCACGATCTCGTTCATTGTCGAGGTCATCATGTCGGCTTTGCTGGCTCCCGTGATGATGCTGATCCAGTCGGGTGCCGTATTTCAGATTCTGGCGGGTCGCGACACAGGCTGGAACCCGCAGCGGCGCGATGACGGGTCCATCCCTGTGGGCGATATCATCCGTCGCCATCGTTCACACGTGGTATTGGGCGCGATCACCGGTATTTCCGCCTTCCTGATCGCCACTTCGCTGTTCGCCTGGATGTCGCCCACGATCCTTGGGCTGCTGCTCGCAATCCAGATCTCATGGGCAAGTGGCCAGTTGTCGATTGGCTTGTGGCTCAAGGAGCGCGGCATTCTGCTGACGCCGGAGGAAACCACGCGCCCGCCTATCGCGGATCGCGCCAATGCGTTGTCAGAGGAACTCGCAAAACGCGGGTTCGATGAATGCGAGGCCGTTAAGGTGCTGCATCAGAATCCGACGCTTCGGCAAAGCCATATCGATATGCTTCCAGTCGCCACACCCCGCCAGCGCGGTCATGTTACAGCGGAACGCGCGATGGCAGAAGCCAAGCTGTCGGAAGCCAACAGCCTTGAAGAGGCCGCAAACTGGCTTCACCCGAAAGAACGTGGCGTGGTCCTGACAGATCGGGCGCTGCTATCGATTCTGGCGCGCCTGCCTTCCGTCAGCTTGCCGGGCAAGGCCCAGACGTGACACTATGTCCGGGGGGAATTGTCCCGCAGGATAAAAAGAAGGACTGAACCATGGGTTTGTTTGATTTTGCCAAAAAGGTTGGTGCCAAAATCTTCGGTGCAAGCGAGGCGCAGGCCGCACCTGCCGACGAACTGAAGAAGGAAGCCGCCAAGCACGGGCTCGACACATCGAACGTCAATGTCGAGGTCAACGGCGACAAGGTTGTGTTGACCGGCAGTGCCATGTCGATGGAAGAAGCCGAAAAGATCATTCTCGCCATGGGCAATACCATGGGTGTGGCGCAGATCGAGAACAAGCTGGCCGTGAATGATGCCGTCGCTGCATCCAAGATGTACACGGTCGCCAAGGGCGATACGCTCTGGAAGATTGCCGAGACCAACTACGGCAAGGGCAAGGGCGGCCAGTACAACGTGATCTTCGAGGCTAACCGTCCGATGCTGTCGCATCCCGACAAGATTTATCCCGGTCAGGTCCTGCGCATTCCAGCGCTCTGACCGGAATGTTATCCCTTTGACTCGAACAGTTGCGTCCCGGCATTGACCGGGGCGCGTCCCTCGCCTATCAGCCCGGCAGACCTTGTTATGGTCTTGCGTTTGGGCCGGTAGCTCAGTTGGTAGAGCACGTGACTTTTAATCATGTGGTCGCGGGTTCGAGCCCCGCCCGGCTCACCAGACGCTTTCGACAGGGGCAAACGGTCAAAAGACATGCCCGCAACGGCCCTCGCCTTCATCAGGACATTTCTGGCGGTTACGGTGGGCCTCGTGGTTATCGTCTGGCTGATCATCCTGCTGCTCGATCCCTACGGCGTGTCGCCGATCCGGCTGCCCATCGCGCGGCCCATCATGGATATCAACCAGCGCTATATGTATCCGCAGATCGTACGGTCGAAGGCTTTTGACTCGGTTGTCATCGGCACCTCGACGAGCCGTTTGCTGGACCCAGAGCAACTCGACAAAGCCTTCGGCGGGAGATTTGCCAATCTCGCGATGAATGCCGCCACCGCCTGGGAACAGACGGAACTGGCCAAGCTCTATTTGCGATATCAGCCAACCCCGAAAACCTTGATCATCGGCCTCGACCAGATGTGGTGCGTGGACGACAAGAGCATCGTGAAAATCACATTCCGGGGCTTTCCCGAATGGATGTATGACGAAAACCCGTGGAATGATCTGCCGGAACTGCTCAGCACCAAGACGCTGGAGATTACGGGGCGGCTGGCGGGTTTTCATCTCGGCCTGATGCCCGAGCGCATTCGACGCGATGGATATGAGGTCTTCACGCCGCCCGAGATCACCTACGATGCAGAACGCGCCCGGTTCCACATCTGGAAAGGCTTTCGCGAGCCCGGGGTGACGCCAGTGACACCGCCGGTTACTCTGAGGCGGGATGATGCGGACAGGCTGCAACTTCCCGCTCTGGTCTGGCTGGAGGAGCTTTTGCAGAAGAGCCCGGCGTCGGCCCTGCGCATATTGGCCTTCATGCCGCTGCACGTGGCGGCTCAACCAGTTCCCGGATCGCTTGATGCGGCGCAGATCGAGGTGTGCAAGAGGCGAATTGCAGGGATTGCGCGCAAGCACGGCGCAAGGATCGTGGATTTCAGCATTCCGTCCGCGATCACGACGAATGATGCGAATTACTGGGATCCGCTGCATTACAGGTTGCCGATTGCAGGACGGATTGTCGATGGTTTGAAGGCGGCGTCGGATACGGGGCGCGATGCGCCAGACGGAGTCTACAAGATCCGTTAGGCCTCGCCCCGCTTCCAGGCCTCTTTCACCGCGCCGATATGATCCTCGTAACGCCCCTCGCGAATTGCGGCACGGGCGGCTTCGGTCAGCCGCTGGTAATAATCGAGGTTGATCCAGCTCAGCAGCATCATGCCCAACATCTCATGCGAGCGGATGAGATGATGCAGATAGGCTCGGCTGTAGTCGCGCGCGGCAGGGCAAGCGCTCTCGGCATCGACCGGGCGGCTATCCTCGGCGTGCTTGGCGTTCTGCATGTTGAGCTTGCCGAAGCGGGTGTAGATCGTGCCATGGCGTCCTGCGCGCGTGGGGTGCACGCAATCGAACATGTCGACGCCGCGCCGGATCGCCTCCAGCAGATCATCCGGCGTGCCTACCCCCATGAGATATCGTGGTTTTTCCTTCGGCAGATACGGTTCCGTCGCGGCGATGGTGTGCAGCATATCCGTCTGCGGCTCGCCGACTGCCAGTCCGCCAATGGCATAGCCGTTGAACCCGATGTTCACGAGCGCTTCGGCGCTCTCCCGCCGCAAGCCCTCGTCGGTGCCGCCCTGCACGATGCCGAACAGCGCCCTGCCCTCAGGGTTACCGAAGGCCGCCTTGCAACGTGTGGCCCAGCGGACGGAGAGCTGCATCGCCCGCTCGACTTCCTCCCGCGCCGCTGGCAGACGAATGCATTCATCCAGCTGCATCACGATATCTGAGCCAAGCAAATTCTGGATCTCGACCGAGCGCTCCGGCGTCATGTGATGCTTTGAGCCATCGATGTGCGATTTGAACGTCACGCCATCTTCCGTGAGCTTGCGCAGACCGGACAGTGACATCACCTGGAACCCGCCAGAATCTGTGAGGATCGGATGCAGCCAGCGCATAAACTCATGCAGTCCGCCGAGCCGCTGGATGCGCTCCGCGCCCGGACGCAGCATCAGGTGATAGGTGTTGCCCAGCACGATATCCGCGCCCAGATCGCGCACCTGCTGCGGATACAGACCCTTCACGGTTGCAGTGGTACCCACCGGCATGAACGCCGGCGTGCGGATGACGCCGCGCGGCATGGTGAGCGCACCGGTGCGCGCCGCGCCGTCGGTCGCATCAAGGGTGAAGCGGAAATCGCTGGTGGGCTGGTGATGAATTTCGGCGGTCATTGTGCACGGAACAAAAGGCTGGAATCGCCGTAGGAATAGAAGCGATAGCCGCTTGTGATGGCATGTGCATAGGCCTTACGTATCAGATCAAATCCCGCAAAAGCCGAAACCAGCATCATCAATGTCGATTTCGGCAGGTGAAAATTGGTCATCAGCATATCGACCGCGCGGAATCGATAGCCCGGCGTGATGAAGATGTCGGTCGCCGAAGCGTAGGGCTGGATGTTGCCGGATGCATCCGCCGCGCTTTCGAGCAACCGCAACGATGTCGTGCCAACCGCAATCACCCGCCCTCCTCGTGCTCTTGCGGTATTGATTGCGTTTGCGACCTCAGCGGTCACGACGCCCCATTCGCTGTGCATTTTGTGTTGGGAGAGATCATCCGTTTTCACGGGCAGAAAGGTTCCCGCGCCGACGTGCAGTGTAACAAAGTGCCGCTCGACACCCATGGCATCCAGCGACGCCAGCAATTCTGGCGTGAAATGCAGCCCTGCTGTGGGTGCGGCGACAGCGCCGTCCTGCTCGGCATACACAGTCTGATAGTCCGCGAGATCACGGTCATCCGCCGCGCGCTTCTGGGCTATATAAGGAGGCAGCGGCAGCACGCCGGTGGCGGCAATAGCAACATCCAGATCAGCCCCCGACCGGTTGAAAACGAGATGGACGTTTCCGTCTTCCGCCTTGTTGATCACGCTTGCTTCCAACGCATGATCAATACCGTTCGCAAAAACGATTCGGTCACCTGGCGAGAGTTTCTTCGCAGGCCGGGCGAAAGCAATCCAGTTCTGCTCATCCTCGCGCTTGTGCAGCAAGATCTCGACCCTGGCTTCGAATGCACCCCGCATGCGTATGCCGTTCAATCGTGCCGGGATGACCCGGGTGTTGTTGAACACCATGACGTCACCCGCGCGCAGATAATTCAGCAGATCGGGAACCCTGCGATCGGTGAAATGGGGTGAAGCTGACGGATTGACCACCAGAAGTCGTGCAGAGTCGCGCGGTTCGGCGGGCCGAAGTGCGATATTCTCGTCAGGCAGATGAAAATCAAAGTCACTGAGACGCATGGCCAGCGGTTTATGGGAGCAATCTGCGCCCGGCAACCCTGATCTATTCGCGAGGGGCACAAACGCAAAACAGGCCCCGTTGCTGGGGCCTGCTGCAATCCTTTGCCGTTCGTCAGGCGAAGATATAACCCAATGTCGCCAGCGACGTGACGTTCACGTCCACGAGGACAATCGAGCTCGTCGCACTTGTCTGGATGATGACACCGAGCTCATGGCCACTGGAAACGGCGATGATATCATCGACTGTTTTGAACCCGAACGCTGCAAGATTGAGAATATCACCAGTGTTGAAGTCATTGACCTGGTCGTTGCCGTGATCCGCCCAGAACACGAAAGTGTCGTTGCCGCCACCGCCCGACAGGGTGTCGTTGCCACCCATGCCGTTAAGCTGGTTGACAGCCGTGTTGCCCATGAACCAGTCCGCGAAATCCGTGCCGATCACACGCTCGATGCTGATGAACTTGTCGACATCGCCCCAGCTGTCTTCGGCAAGACCTGTTGTCAGATTTACCGATACGCCGTGCCAGCCATCGTCAGCGCGGTAGTCAACTGTGTCGCCGGTGCCTGTGCCGCCGTCAATCGTGTCGAAGCCACGGCCGCCAGTCAGCATATCATTACCGGTGCCGCCCTTGATCATGTCATCGCCGAAATTGCCTCGCAGGATATCATCGCCGCCAAGCCCGTCGATGCTGTCATTGCCGCCACCGCCCTCAAACATATTGGCACTGCTGTTGCCGGACATAGTGTCTGCGAAATCGGTGCCGCGAATGCGCTCGATGGCAATGAATGTATCGGTATCACCGTAGGAATCCGTCGCTTTGTTGGTCAGAAGATTGACCGTGACGCCTGACGCACCGCCTTCATCCGAATAGTCCACGAGGTCAAAGCCCGCACCGCCATTGATCGTGTCGTTGCCGGCACCGCCAACGAAATAATCGCTGTCGCTGCCACCACTCAGAGAGTCGTTTCCGGTGCCTCCATAGAGTTCATCCTGGCCAAGACCTCCGGAAAGCGTGTCATTTCCAGCTCCACCCACGAGGTAATCTGCCTTGTCCGAGCCAGTGATCTTATCAGCGAAAGAGGTGCCGATCACAATCTCAACGCCGGTGATTTTTTCATTGTTGCCGAAGGAATCGGTCAGCGTGCCATATTTCAGGTTCACCGTGACACCCTTTGTGCCCTCATCGAAGATTAGCTTGTCGATGCCGTCACCGCCGCTGATGACTTCCACCGCGCCAGTGCTCTTCAATGTATCTGCGCCATTCGTGCCCAGCACGTTGAGTATGACGGCCATAAGATTGCTTCCAGTCCAGTTTCTGTCGTTATCCTTTGAGGGGATACGATTGTTGCTCGCATTACGTTGCGTCATCGGCTTCTGCGCCCTCAAACCTTATCAAACGGCGGATTTCCTTGGTTAAGCATTTGCAGGCCGCGGCCTTTCGCATGGCATGCCAAAGGAAGTTCGAAGCGTTGGTCTGAAATTCGCGACAGTCTGTTGACGAACAGGAAACCAATTCGTTCCTGCTGACACACGCCCTTGCCTCCGCTGCCGTGACAGTTCAAATCTGCCCGATGCGTCCCTCGCTTCTCGATCCTGTTTTCGCGCCACTGACCGCCGTTTCCGGCGTCGGACCCAAGATTGCCCCGTTGTTCGACCGCCTGATCGCACGCGATGGACGAGGCGCGCGCGTCGTCGATCTGCTGATGCATATGCCCACCGGCGGGATAGACCGTCGCCTGAGACCACTGCTGTGCGATGCGCCTTATGGCGAGACCGTGACAGTGAAGGTGCAGATCGAGGCGCACCGTCCGTCGCCGTCCGGGCGTGGCAAGGCATCGTTCCGGGTGCTTGTATCGGATGACACGGCGGACATGGAGCTGGTGTTCTTCAATCCGCGCGTGGGCCAGATTCAATCCATGCTGCCCGTAGGGTCCACACGCTGGCTTTCCGGCAAGCTCGAACTCTTCGACGGCCTGCGCCAGATGGTCCATCCCGAGCGCATTCTTGATGAACAGCAACTGGCATCGCTTCCACCGATTGAACCGGTCTATCCGCTGACCGAAGGTCTCGGCCCGCGTGTCGTAGCGAAAACCGCCCGCGCTGCTCTTGCTCGACTGCCCGTGTTGCCGGAGTGGCAGGATCCTGCGGTGCTTGGAAAGCGCCAGTGGTCTACATTCAGCGAGGCCATGCGCGCGGTGCATGATCCCATCGATCTCTCGGCGTTTTCACCCGGCAGCTTCATGCGCCAACGGCTTGCCTATGATGAGCTTCTGGCCAACCAGCTTGCGATCATCATGATCCGCGCGCGCATGAAGAAGGCGACGGGGCGGCCCACAATCGGTACTGGCGTACTGGATGCAAAGATACGCGCTGCCCTCCCGTTTGCCCTCACGGAAGGACAGGAACAGGCTCTGGTAGAGATCACCAAGGACATGGCCGGGCACGATCGCATGCTGCGCCTGCTTCAGGGCGATGTGGGATCTGGCAAGACTGTGGTGGGCCTTCTCGCAATGGCCCGTGCCGTCGAAGCAGGACGGCAGGCTGCGATGATGGCACCGACGGAAATACTGGCGCGCCAGCATTTCGAGCGGATGCTGCCACTGGCTGACATGGCTGGAATGCGGATTGCTTTGCTGACAGGTCGCGACAAGGTGGCTGAGCGACGCAATACGCTGGAAGGCCTGGCCGATGGCACGATTGATATGGTGGTTGGCACTCATGCCCTGTTTCAGGAACAGGTGATTTTCAGGGATCTGGCGTTGGCCGTGGTGGATGAACAGCACCGCTTCGGCGTGCATCAGCGACTGGCACTGTCATCAAAAGGAGAAGGCGTTGATCTGCTGGTGATGACGGCAACACCCATCCCGCGCACGCTTGTCCTCACCTATTTCGGCGACATGGACGTTTCTATCTTGCGGGAGAAACCGGCGGGCCGGAAACCCATCGATACACGCTCGGTAACGCTGGACCGCATGGACGAGGTCGTCTCCGGTATCGGACGGGCGATTGAGGGAGGCGCACAGGTCTACTGGGTGTGTCCACTGGTGGCCGAATCCGAGCTTCTCGATGTCTCGGCAGCGGAAGACCGGTTCCAGCATCTGAAAGCGCTGTTTGGTGACCGGGTCGATATGGTCCACGGCCAGATGCCTGGACTTGACAAGGACAGGGCAGTGGAGCGTTTTGCGCGTGGCGAAACGCGCGTCCTGGTCAGCACCACGGTGATTGAGGTGGGTGTGGATGTTCCCAATGCCTCGATCATGGTGATCGAGCATGCCGAGCGCTTCGGTCTCTCACAGCTTCACCAGTTGCGCGGGCGCGTTGGGCGTGGTGCAAAATCCTCGACCTGCATGCTGCTCTACAAGGCACCGCTGGGAGAAACCGCCAAAGCGCGCATCGGGATCATGCGCGAGACCGAGGACGGGTTCCGCATTGCGGAGGAGGATCTGCGGTTACGCGGCGAAGGAGACGTGCTGGGCGTCAAGCAAAGCGGCGCGCCTGGATTTCGGTTGGCCGATATCGCTATTCATGGCGATCTTCTGGCGATGGCGCGCGATGATGCAATGCTTCACCACACGCGCGATCCTGAATTGGTGTCCGAGCGCGGCAAGGCTTTACGCGTGTTGCTCTATCTGTTCGAACGGGACGAAGCAGTGAAGCTATTGCGGGCCGGTTAGTTCAGCTGGCGCTTTGGCTTTGCCTCTGCCCTTCAGGACCAGCGCTTCAAGCTTCTTTTGCTCTTCCGGCTGGATCAATCCCGCTGACATGACAAGCTTGGCTGCATCATCCGGACTCATGTCGATCTCGATTACGGCTGATTTCGGCAGGTAGAAAAAGAATCCGGTGGTGGGATTGGGTGCGCAGGGAAGGAACACACCGATATGATCGGCTTTTCCCGGCAGGCTGGCCGCCAGACCACCCTTTGGTTCAGCTGAAATCAGCACAATCGACCACATGCCTTTCGTTGGGTACTCGACAAGCCCAACCTTCTTGAAGCTGGTATCACCTTGAGAAAACACCGTCTCGAAGATCTGCTTCATGCTTTTATAGAGTCCGCGCACCACGGGCATCCGGTCCAGCAACCGCTCGCCGAACTGGAACATCGTGCGACCCACGAGATTGGCCGTGAGGAAGCCGAGGATCGTCAGAAGGAAGATCGCGACAAGCAGTCCGAATCCCGGAATCGCAAAGGGCAGATAGGTCTCAGGCAGATAGAACGCCGGGATGATTGGCTTCACCCAGCCATCAATGGACGCCACGATCCACCATGTCAGATAGATCGTGATGGCGATGGGACCCGCAATCACAACACCGGTCAGAAAATAGGTACGTAGGCGCTGCCACGCGGCACTGCGCGGGGGCACAGGCGGCGGCAGATCCGGCAAAGGCGATTGTGAGTCGGACGTCATGGACCTCGGATATCATTCAATAGAGCACTGTGGAGATGTGGAGGCTTTCCGGCGTGACAGCAAGTGAAGCCTGCCGAATTCAGCGCTTCCACGACATGACGACGAGGCCAAGAACGATCAGGACCACCGCGATAGTCTGGAACGGACCGGGCCATTCCGCCAGAACAGGTATGGCCGTCAGTGTGCCGATTACCGGTATCAGCGGTGGATAGCGTCCGGCCTCTGAAGCGCCGATGGTCCGCGCGGCCCAGCCCCAGAGCCACAAACCGACGATCATGTTGAGTACGGCCTGGTTGAAGGCGTGCGCGACGATCAGCCAAAGCGGGATGTTGGCAAGACTGGACGGCAAAAACAGCCAGTAAACCGGCAAATAGGCCATCGACAGCACACACAGGATCGCCGTTGCCAGCAGCGCATCGATTTTCCACTTCTGCAAAGCAAGCGGATATCCGCCCCAGATCAATGCCATCAGGACGAAACAGATGTCACCGATGATGACATTCCGGGATGGCGCCGCGCCGGCACCCATTGCAAAAAACGCGAGCCCCGCCATCACGACAAGCAACCCCAGAATGGCTTGTCGTGAGAGTTTTGCACCAAAGAGCATTGCTCCGCCCACCAGGCTGATCGTCACCACCATGCCGGGGCCGATGGTAGCGCCATGAGCGGCAGGCGCGAGTGATAACCCGACCATCTGCAGCATGGACATCGGCGCGCCGCTCATGACAGCGAGGGCGACGCCTTTGCCCCAGCCGACACCTGCGCAATTCGCAAATCCCCCTGCCCTGAGAAACAGCGGCATGAGGAGCAGACCAGCCCCGCCGAACCGCAAGGCTGCGAGATCATACGGCGTGAAGCCATTCAGCATGGCGTGACGGCTAATGACGAAATTGACACCGAATATCGTCACGCTCGCGATCATGGCCAAGATGGCAAGCCTGCGCAGCTTCGGGCTAGGCGGCACCAGAGTTTCGGAAGACGCTGTTTCAGCCGCCACCGGTTCTGCGGCGCTCATCGCGAGCGCCAACCGCTCAGGCCAATGCCTTCAGCGCAGCCTTGCCAGCATAGAGCGCCTGATCGCCCAGCTGCTGTTCGATGCGCAACAGCTGGTTGTACTTAGCGGTGCGATCCGAGCGCGCCAGCGAGCCGGTCTTGATCTGTCCGCAGTTGGTGGCAACCGCAAGGTCAGCAATCGTGTTGTCCTCAGTCTCGCCCGAGCGATGGGACATGACAGCGCGATATCCCGCACGATGCGCCATTTCGACTGCCGCCAGCGTCTCGGTCAGTGTCCCGATCTGGTTGACCTTGACGAGGATCGCATTGGCATAACCGCCCTTGATGCCGAGCGACAAGCGCTCGACATTGGTGACGAAAAGATCGTCGCCCACGAGCTGGCACGTAGCGCCAATCTTGTCCGTCAGCTGTTTCCATCCCGCCCAATCATCCTCGGACATGCCGTCCTCGATGGAGACGATGGGATAATCCTTGGCAAGCTTGGCGAGGTAATCAACCTGCTTCTCGATCGGGCGCTTCACGCCCTCGCCGTGGTAGTCGTAGACGCCGCCCTTGAAAAATTCGGTCGCAGCACAATCCAGCGCAAGATGCATGTCCTTGCCTGGCTTGAATCCAGCCTTGCCAATGGCATCCATGACGAAATCAAGTGCGGCCTCTGCCGATCCAAGGTTGGGTGCAAAACCGCCTTCGTCCCCCACATTGGTGTTGTGGCCGCCCTTTTTCAGCAGACCTTTCAGAGTGTGAAACACCTCGACGCCCATGCGCAGGCCTTCCGAGAAGCTCTTGGCTCCCGTCGGCATGATCATGAATTCCTGGAAATCGATGGGGTTGTCCGCATGCATACCGCCGTTGACGATATTCATCATCGGTACGGGCAAGACGCGGGCGGAGGAGCCACCGACGTAGCGATACAGCGGCAATCCGCGCGCTTCGGCGGCAGCCTTGGCGACGGCGAGCGAGACACCAAGAATGGCGTTTGCGCCCAATTTCTTCTTGTTCTTGGTGCCGTCCAGCTTGATCATCACATCATCGATGGCGACCTGATCCTCGGCATCCATGCCCACGATGGCGTCGTGGATTGTGGTCATCACGTTGTCGACCGCCTTGGAGACACCCTTGCCGAGATAGCGCTTGCCGCCGTCCCGCAGCTCCGATGCCTCGTGCGCTCCGGTTGAAGCACCGGATGGCACGGCAGCGCGGCCCATGCAGCCATCTTCCAGAATCACATCCACCTCGACCGTCGGATTGCCGCGGCTGTCCAGTATTTCACGGGAAACGAGATCGACGATGGCGGTCATGGGGGGCTTTCTCAAATTCCAGACGGAAATGGTAACCGGGCTTGTAGCTGAGCCTGTTATCGGCGAAAAGCCCGAATACCCCAGATTTCCTGCAAGGCAGCTCCTCACCTATGGCGAAGTACGAAACGGCACAACTCGGCAAGCCCAGCGCCATTCCGCAATCACCGGAGGAAGCCACGCTGGACCGCGTACCCAATCCTCATCCTGGAACGGCTTATGTGGCGCGCTTCACCTGTCCGGAATTCACTTCGATCTGTCCGGTGACGGGCCAGCCGGATTTTGGCATTCTGGTAATCGATTATGTGCCGGGAAAATGGCTCGTGGAATCAAAGTCCTTGAAGCTTTACCTCACCAGCTTTCGCAACCACGGCGCGTTTCACGAGGATTGCACGGTCGGCATCGGCAAGAGGCTTGTCGCACTGCTGAAGCCGACATGGTTCCGCATCGGCGGCTACTGGTTTCCGCGCGGCGGCATCCCGATTGATGTGTTCTTTCAGACCGGCAAATTGCCTGCAAACGTGTTCCTGCCGGATCAGGGCGTGCCACCTTACAGAGGCCGCTGAAACTTGGCGGCGGTTGCGAGACCGGCCAGAAGAACCATCAACCCGCCGAGCGAAACTGCCCAAGGCGAGCCAATGGCCGGAATAGTCAGGCCATAGAACACAGGCCCGAGCGCCATGCCGAGGAACAGGCTGAACGCGTGCAGCGCAATGGCTGATCCGCGCACATCTGGCGCAAGCTCCGTCGCCTCGATCTGGATGCCGGTGTGCAGCATGTAGAATCCCAGCCCCACCACTGTGAAAGCCAGCATTTCGATGGGCCAGGTCGGGCCGGTGCCGACGCCGATCATGCCGAGAAATATCACCCAGCTGCCGGCGCGCATGACTGTCGTGCGTGACATGTTCTTGAGCAGGCTCGGCAGGACCAGATTGAACACGAGGCCACCACAGCCGATGCCAGCTACGACGAAACCCGCTTCTTTCACGCTTCCAGCGCCGCGTTGTTCCAGCAGCGCCGCAACATAAGGCAGGAAGCCATAAATAAACGCTCCCTCCACTGCGACAGCGCCGTAGCAGTATTTCGCCAGTGGATTGGCAAGGATTTTGGCATAATTTGCCCGGATCAATATCAGATTGAACGGCGGGCGGACGATATCCGTGCGCGGCTTGATCATGATCCGAACCGCAATTCCGGCTGCCAGAGCAATCATGGCCGCGATACCGAATACTGGCCGCCAGCCGATGGTCTCGGAAAGAAGCCCGGCCATGGGCGCGCCCGAAAGCTGACCAATGATCACCGCCAGCAGATAGCGGCTGAGCGCCAGTTGGCGTCCTTCCAGCGGGAATCTGTCGCCGATCATCGCAATGGCGAGCGGAATACAGGCGCCGCCTGCAAGGCCCGAGATAGCGCGGCAGATTGCCAGCTCTGTCACATTTCGCGTGAACATGCTGGCGATGAGCGCTGCGGTGAGCACGAAAAGGGCAATCGACATGACCTTGGCTTTGCCCCTGGAATCACCCAAAGGCCCGAGGATCGGCTGTCCCAGCGCATATGGCAGCGTGTAGGCCGTGGCGAGCAGCGCAACCGTCGTTACGGCGACATCAAATTCCCGCGCCAGGAGAGGCACTATGGGGTCGACGATGCGGATCGCGATGTTGGCGGCAAGACCAGTGAAACCAAGTACGAGGAGGAGTGTATTGGGTTTCACGCAGATCCGGCCTTCGCCAGGCGGTCGAAGGCCATGAGTTGGGCAATCAGCTGCGGCATGTCTTTCAGCGGTACCATATTGGGGCCATCGGACGGCGCATTGTCCGGGTCCTGATGCGTCTCGATGAAAACACCGGCGACACCCACAGCCACTGCGGCGCGCGCCAGCACTGGCACCATGGTACGGTCGCCGCCGGTGGAACTGCCCTGCCCGCCCGGCTGCTGCACAGAATGCGTTGCGTCAAAGATCACCGGTGCACCAGTCGCCGCCATGATCGGCAGCGAGCGCATGTCCGAAACCAGTGTGTTGTAGCCGAAGCACGCACCGCGCTCGGTCAGCATCACGTTGGGATTGCCCGCTTCCGCCACTTTGGCTGCGACGTTCTTCATGTCCCACGGTGCCAGAAACTGGCCTTTCTTGACGTTGACGACGCGGCCTGTTTTGGCGGCTGCCACCAGCAGATCAGTCTGGCGGCAGAGAAAGGCCGGGATCTGCAGGATATCAACGGCATGCGCGACTTCGGCGCAATGCGCAGGCTCATGCACATCGGTCAGCACGGAAAGGCCCAGTTCGGCCTTGAGATCAGCGAAGATCGGCAGCGCCTTAGCCATGCCAAGCCCGCGCGCGCCCTTGCCGCTCGTACGGTTCGCCTTGTCGTAGGACGATTTGTAGATGAGGCCGATGCCGAGTTTTGTCGCCATCTCCTTCAATGCGCCAGCCATGTCGAAGGCGTGATCGCGGCTTTCGAGCTGGCAGGGACCGGCGATCAGCGCCAGCGGAGCGGCATTGGAGAATGTGACATTTCCGACATTAATTGTGTTGTTTAACGACATTCTCTCATCCAAAACATGATATCAGCGGGCAGCAGCGCGGCGGTAAACTGGCTCCATGGATGACAGTGTCTCGCCGCTCGTCTTGACGCAAAAGCCTGCGGGGGCCGGAACGTAACCACCGATGATGGTGGCATGGTCCAGGCAATTGCCGAAGGCGACGGAGCATTCCGTCGGGTTCATGTAGACCGAACCGGCATTGCGCGCCACGGCATTCGCGCGGGCAAAGACGGTGCGGCACAAACCCTGATTCAGATTTTCACCGCATTGCTCCTCGGAGCGAACCACGGTTCCACCCGGACATTCACCCACGAAGGCAAGATAGCCGATCAAACCGGCAATGCCTGCGATGAACAGCAGGATCAGTGCGCGGATCACGCAGCTTTTTCCTCGAACGCTAGCAGGACACCAAACGCCGCACCGGACGGCACCACGATCCGGCCATGTTCCTTGCGGTGCGGGACATTGTTCTTGCGGAGAGCCAGTTCCGCCGCGGCAAGACGGGTGACTTCAAACACAACAGCACCAAACCGCGCCTTGCGTCCGTCGAACAGCACCGGATCATCTCCCAGCGCCGCCCTTGCGGAAGCAGGTGACCAGACCGAAAGTGCGCCATGCTGCGTCTCCATCGTCACCCCTCCGGCCTCAAAGCGCGGCGATCCACCCAGCCAGCCTTTGAGGAATGTAGCAGCGTCCTGCGGATTATCCCTGATCACTACAACGCGGCTGATGCCTCGCACCGTGTTCTCGTGCTCCTGATAGGCCCGGTTCCAGAAATTGTCCGGGTTGTGCTGCTGGCACAAGAAAAAGCAGAGATCCGGCATCACGGACGGCGTGGCATAGGCCAGCGAGAATGCCACTTCCATGTCGGTTCCATCCAGCCGCTTGCCTTTGCGGCCGAACCAGAACGCATCGTATTCCGCGATTCCCGCTTGATTCAGCCATGCCGCATCCACCTTCGCATCCGGGCTGTCGCACGCGAGCATGGACATCCCATCGCCCTCGTTCGCCAGCCAGTCCCGCACATGCGCCCCAAACGAGAAAAATCGCGGCGCAGGTTCCGGTGGCACAGATGTGTTGCCCAGCGTCACGAGTTCGAGAAAGCAACCGTCGAACTGCACGATGCGGTTTTCCGTGCCCCAGGGATGGATATTGCGGCTACCCAGGTGAAAGCCGAGGCGCTGGTAGAATGCAGCCTGCGCTTCGAGATTGCGGGACGGAAGGACGAGATGATCGATGCGGCGGGAGGTCATTCGACGAGATTTAGCAGGCGGTGGCATAAAAGGGAAACTGGTGAACATTCATCCCAGCTCCACCACTTGCCCTTCCTTCAGCGTCACCCGCCGGTCCATACGCTTGGCCAGTTCCAGATTGTGCGTCGCGATCAGCGCCGCCAGCCCTGACGCCCTCACCAGCGCAATCAGCGTCGAGAACACATGCTCCGCTGTATGCGGATCGAGATTGCCCGTGGGCTCATCCGCCATCAGCAGGCGCGGCGCATTGGCGACGGCGCGCGCAATGGCGACGCGTTGCTGCTCGCCGCCCGACAATTCCGCCGGGCGATGCTCCAGCCGCTGGCCAAGGCCGAGGAAGGTCAGCAGTTCCTGCGAACGGCTGTGCGCAATCGCCTTGGGTTGCCCCAGAATTAATTGCGGCATCGCCACATTCTCAAGTGCGGAAAATTCCGGCAACAAATGATGGAACTGATAGACAAAGCCGATTTCGCTGCGCCGCAGCGCCGTGCGTCCTGCTTCATCCAGAAATGCGGTCGGCTGTCCGCCGACAAACACCTCACCGCGATCCGGTCGCTCCAGCAGGCCTGCGAGATGCAGCAATGTGGATTTGCCAGCACCGGAAGGCGCGACCAGTGCCACGGCCTGCCCTGGATGCAGCGTCAGACTCGCGCCGTTCAGGATATCGAGACGCTTGTCGTCGTCGCCGTAGTGGCGCTGGACATCGACCAGCTGCAGCGCGGGCTCACTCATAGCGCAGCGCCTCGACCGGATCGAGCTTCGAGGCTTTCCACGCAGGATAGAGGCTGGCTAGCAGCGACAGCACCACGGCCATGATCACCACAATCATCACCTCGCGCCAGTCAATGATCGCAGGCAGGCGGCTGAGGAAATACAGTGTCGCCGGGAAGAGATCGCGGCCTGAAAGCCATGAGAAGAAATTCTTGATCGAGTCGATATTCTTCGCAATCAACACTCCGATGGCGAGGCCCGCCAGTGTGCCGGATATGCCGATGCTGGCGCCTGTCATCAGAAATACGCGCAAGACCGAGCCTTGCGTCGCGCCCATCGTGCGCAAAATCGCAATGTCGCGGGATTTGCTGCGCACCAGCATGATCAGGCCGGAGATGATGTTGAGCGCCGCCACCATGACGATGAGGGTGAGGATGATGAACATCACGTTCCGCTCCACCTCCAGCGCGCCCACGAAGGTCTGGTTGCGGATTTTCCAGTCACTGGTGATGATCGGGCGGCCCGCAACATCGATCGCTACCTGCGAGATGCGCTCTGCATCCTCGGGGTTATCGACTGTCAGTTCAATCGTACTGACGTCATCATCGCGGTCGAAGTAAATCTGTGCTTCTTTCAGCGGCATGTAGACGAAGGCGCTGTCGAATTCCGACATGCCGATCATGAAGACCGCCGCGATATTGTAGACCTTTCGCCGGGGCGTCTGGCCGAAGGGGCTGGCCGGGCCATTGGGCGAGAGCAAAGTCAGCTTGTCCCCTGCCCTTATTCCCAGTTGATCCGCCATGCGCTGACCGATGGCGACGCCTTCCCCGCTGTCGAAATCATTGAGCGTACCCGCCCGGATATTCTTCGAGATGGTTTCAAGCCGCTTGATATCGGCCTCGCGCACGCCGCGCACCAGAGCGCCGGTGGAGGCGAAAGCGGACGAGGCCAGAACCTGTCCGTTGATGACTGGAATCGCCTGTTTCACACCCTTGATCTGCTCGAAACGCTTCGAAAGCTCCTCGAAATCCGTCAGCGGCTGGTCCATGGCCTGGATGAAAACGTGTCCGCTGATGCCCAGGATCTTGGAGATCAGCTCTTTGCGAAAGCCGTTCATCACGGACATCACAATGATCAGTGCGGCGACGCCCAGCAGAATGCCCGCGAAGGAGAAGCCCGCGATGACCGAGATAAAGCCTTCCTTCCGGCGAGGGCGCAGGTAGCGGAAGGCGAGCATGCGCTCAAAACCCGCGAAGGGTCTGGGCGGGGATGGCGCGGTTGGGCTGACGACTGTCATGCGTGTACCCCTTCCCTTCTCCCCTTGCGGGAGAAAGTGGCCTCGCGTGAGCGAGGTCGGATGAGGGGTCGCACAATTCTGAGAGGCTTGCGCAACCCCTCATCCGCCTGCCATCCGGCAGGCACCTTCTCCCGCAGGGGGAGAAGGACGAGGACAGCGCGACCCATCACGCCCGGAGCCTCGCTACAACATCATTCAGAGCCACGATTTCGCGCGCGCCGGATTTGCGCCATTTGATCTCGACCTTGCCCTCGGCGAGGCTCTTGGGGCCGACAATGACCTGATATGGCAGGCCAATCAGATCAGCCGTGGCGAATTTCGCTCCTGCCCGGTCGTAGCGGTCGTCGTAAAGCACTTCGAAACCCGCCTGCTCCAGTTCCGCGTAGAGACTGCCGCAAGCTGCATCCACCGCCGCATCACCCACACGCAAGTTGAGCAGCGCCACATGGAACGGCGCAATCGCCTCTGGCCATATGATGCCCGCTTCGTCGTGGCTGGCCTCGATCACGGATGCCACAACGCGCGAGGGGCCGATGCCGTAAGAACCCATATGCACCGGGCGATCCTGGCCATCGGGACCGGTCACCTTGGCACCCATGCTCTCCGAATACTTCGTGCCGAAATAGAAGATATGCCCGACCTCGATGCCGCGCGCAGAGACGCGCTTCGCTTCGGGGATCGCGTTGAAGGCAGTCGCATCATGCATTTCGGAGGTCGCCGCATAGAGCGATGTCCATTTGTCGACCGTCGCTTGCAGACCCTTTACATCGTCGAAATTAGTGTCCGCAGCAGGCACAGGGAAATCGAGATAATCGCCGTGGCAGAACACCTCACTCTCGCCGGTTGAGGCCAGAATGATGAATTCGTGGCTGAGATCGCCGCCGATGGGGCCGGTGTCCGCGCGCATGGGAATCGATTTGAGGCCCAGTCTGTCAAAGGTACGAAGATAAGCCGCGAACATCTTGTTGTAAGCGTGGCGCGCGCCTTCTTCGTCCACATCGAAGGAATAGGCGTCTTTCATCAGGAATTCGCGTGAGCGCATCACGCCAAAGCGCGGCCTCACCTCGTCACGGAACTTCCACTGGATGTGGTAGAGATTCATCGGCAGGTCCTTGTAGGACCGCACATAGCCACGGAAAATCTCGGTGATCATTTCCTCATTGGTGGGACCAAACAGCATCTCGCGCTCGTGACGATCCTTGATGCGCAGCATTTCCTTGCCATAGGCCTCGTAGCGGCCAGACTCGCGCCACAAATCAGCCGATTGGATCACGGGCATCAGCAGTTCAACCGCGCCGGAACGGTTCTGCTCCTCGCGCACTATGGCGTTGACCTTGTTCAGAACCCGTAGGCCCAGCGGCAGCCAGCTGTAGATGCCGGCGGATTGCTGACGCGCCATGCCGGCGCGCAGCATGAGGCGATGCGAGACGATCTCGGCTTCCTTCGGCGTATCGCGCAGAATGGGGAGAAAATAACGGGAAAGGCGCATATCGAGGTTTCCAGAACAGGAGAATCTGTTGTTCTTCCCTGTCTATAGGCGAACACCTCGTGCGGGACTACCGCTCTCTCACCGATCTGATAGTGCCGCAAAACACCGCGATATACGTGTTGACCAGCCGAAACGAACCTGCCCTATCGACTTGAAAAGAAGAAGGCGAGATAGAGAACGCACCAGACACCAGCGAAAGAGGCAATAACAATCCGTGTCGGCTGTTCGTCGGTTGCACGTGCCTCCGACCACATCAGCAATCTTGCACCGAAGTAGGCAACCAATACGCCCCAGAGTCCGCTGGCAAGGAAAAACACGTTGATCCAGTAGCGCAGCGTCGAGACATCACCGCTAAACAACATTCCGAGGGGCATAAGCGAAAGGCCTCCCCAGAAAAGGATGACCGGAATTCCGATCAGGTCAATCATCAGCTTTCTGACGTCGTTTTCAAATTTCTGAATTCGATCCGACATGATTCATTCTCCTTGCATTGAGACGGCGTAACGAACCGCGTGTGGCCCGCCGTTGTGGCAAAATGTCCAGGACATGTGACGTATGATCTCACCAACTGCGGATAGGACCATCATCCACGTGGAAAAATCCGAAGGGATAAATCTTGCGTCCGCCGACATTGGGGTGGTCACGCAGGAAAGCATAGACCGTTGAAATCGCGACGCCGCGCACACGAAAATCCACCGCGCGACACTGGTAGTGATATGACGCGCGAGCACCGGTTCCCCTCGGTCGCTTGGCATTCAAGATCGCAACGTGGCCAAAGCGCTTGGCGGCATCCACCAGCACCTGCTTCACGCCCACGGGCAGGCAGTCGAAGTTGGCCTCGGGCGGTGCGAAAACGCCGGGCATATTGGCCACAGGCGTTTCTGACTCACGCAGACCCGGCGGGCGCACGACAGGATCATCGGTCATTGTCCAGCGCGGCGTGGATTGCGTGCTTGGAAGGGATGCGAGGCGCGGTGCCGAGGGAGGAGCTAATGTCGTACCCGGCAGATTGACGCCTGGCGGCAATTGATCCTTTGTCGAAGACCAGCGGGCGGTGCCGACAGGCGCCACTTCGGCGGCAGTGCGTTGTACGGCACCGGGACGAGGGACGGGCAGCGGAACGCGCACAAGTTGCGGTGTTTCATGTTCAAACACTGTGTCAGAGTCTTCCTCCTCCTCAAAGCCCGTCGCAGGGACAGGGGTTTGCACAGGCTGCTTCCTGGTATTCGAACCTTTTCTTGATCCGGCATTCAAATCGCCAGCGCGTGGGTTGACGGGAATGATGCTCAGCGGGGGCGGCAGGGAGGCCTTGCCATCATCGGATGGCGCATAGGACGAGGTCGCATTGTTCTTGAGAAAATCGAAGAAGCCTTGCGCGCGCGCAGGTACAGCGGTCAGTATAATACCTGCCACAAGCGTTACCACGCCGCTGAAACCGACAGAATTGCGCAAAATCAGGGTTCTCTTGCCGTTTATCTTGCCGAGTCAGGCCGAAGTATAGCGAAAATGCAAGTGAGGCAATCTCAAGGCTTGAGGCCACATCATGGCGAAAGACCTCACGATCTGCGCCGGAGCGCCGAAACATAGAACCCGTCGGTTCCGGTCCGCAGCGGTGTCAACATCAGTCCGTGGCCGGTCTTGCGCACAGCGGAGGCCAGGCTTGGCATGGCGCGGAACGCAGGGCTGGTCGTCAGATCAATACGCTCGAATGCCGTATGCCGGGCCAGAAGCGCGCTGACCTGCTGATCATTCTCCTCCGGCAAAACAGAGCAAGTCACATAAAGCAAAACGCCTTCTTCGCGAACGAAAGAAACAGCATTATCAATAACCTCTACCTGTTCTTTCAGACGGATTTCGAGACTGCCCTCGCGCATGCGCCATTTCGCATCCGGGTTACGCCGCCATGTGCCGGTTCCCGTGCAGGGCGCATCGACGAAGACGATATCCATCCGTCCCTTGAGATCATCGAGTGGCATCACCCCGCCGCGCGGCGTCCGGATCTGGATGTTGCGGGCCCCGGCGCGTGTGATGCGCTCATGGATCGGGGCCAAACGGCGCGAATCCACGTCACTGGCGAAGACCTGTCCTTTGTTGTTGAGCATGGCGGAAAGCGCGAGACTCTTGCCACCACCGCCCGCGCACATGTCCAGCACCTGATGTCCGGCCTGCGGATCAGCCAGGCGCGCCACGATCTGCGAGCCCTCGTCCTGGATTTCCACCATACCCTTCAAAAACAGCGGATCGGCCTGCACCGGCTTGATGCGACCGTCCGCACGCGGCGGAATGCGGATTGAATCCGGACTGTGCAAGCCTGCGACAGCCTCATATTCCGCAAGGGCAGGCAGGGCCTTCAAACGGATCGTTTTCAGGGTGTTGACGCGCAAATCGAGTGGCGCACGCTTCGCCATGGCCTCGCCCTCGGCAGCGGCATCCTTGCCGAAAGCCTGCGCCAGCGAGGGTTGCAGCCACTCGGGATAATCGCCCCTGACATGATCAGGCGCACTGGCCAGATCGCGCGATGACAGTGCAGCCATCTCGGCCTCGGACAAAGCCTCCGGCGCAAAGCGAGAGCCGTCGCACATCGCGGCGATTTCGCCCGCATCCATGCCGCGCGCAACGTTGAGCATACCGAGCGCAGTGGCGCGGGGCGTGTCTGAATCCATCATCCAGCGGGCGGAATTGCGCTTGCGGAGCGCATCATGCACCATTGCGCCAATCCCGGCACGGTCGCCCGATCCGGCGAAACGGCGGGACAGAGCCCAGTCCTTGAGGGCTTCATTCACGGGGCGAGGCCTGCGGTCGAGATCATCAAGAACCTCGATAACGGCGGAAAGTCTGGCAGTAGGTGTCATGCGCGGCCATTGACACGATTTGTTGAGATACGCCAGCCAACCTGTAGCAATGCTTGCATTTTAAGCCATTTCGACGCACATCGCTCGCGTCAGCCATTCAAGACTGCGACTCAAGGAGATCCCCCATGCGCAATATCATTCTCGCCAGCGTGCTCGCTGCCGTTCTCGCGGCATGTGCCACCGCGCCCCAGCCCGCCCCGCAGGCACCAGCCGGTGGCCGCATCGATGCGAAGACCCAGCTTGAGCGCGGCCGGTAAATCCGCTTCCTCTGGCGAAACTTCGAAAGGGCTGCTTCGGCAGCCCTTTTTCTTTGATCTGACCTTCACATCCGCGATGGATAATTCGGGCTTTCTCGTGTGATCGTCACGTCATGAGTGTGACTCTCGCGCAATCCCGCTGATGTGATGCGCACGAACTCGGCCTTTTCCTGCAGTTCCCGGATCGTCTTGGCGCCGACATAGCCCATCGCCGCTTTCAGGCCGCCAGCGAGCTGGTGGATCACCGCGCCGACCGGACCCTTGTATGGCACCTGACCCTCAACGCCTTCCGGTACCAGCTTCATCGTGTCCTTGATATCAGCCTGGAAGTAGCGATCCGCCGATCCCCGCGCCATGGCACCCAGAGAGCCCATGCCGCGATAGGCCTTGTAGGAGCGGCCCTGATACAGGAATGTCTCGCCCGGGCTTTCATCGGTTCCCGCCAGCAGCGAGCCGATCATCACGCAATCCGCCCCGCCCGCGACAGCCTTGGCGAGATCGCCCGAGAATTTCACGCCGCCGTCCGCAATCACCGGGATATCCTGCTTGCGCGCTTCCTCAGCCGTTTCCATCACAGCGGTCAATTGCGGCACGCCGACGCCCGCCACGATGCGCGTGGTGCAGATCGAGCCCGGACCAATACCCACCTTGATTGCATCGGCACCGGCATCGATCAGCGCCTTTGCCCCTGCCGCCGTCGCCACATTGCCAGCCACGACCTGCACCGCGTTGGACAGGCGCTTCACCCTGGCCACGGCATCGATCACCTTCTGCGAATGGCCGTGGGCGGTATCGATCACGACAAGATCGACACCGGCATCAATCAGTCGCTCGGCGCGCTCAAAACCGGCATCGCCCGTGGTGGTGGCAGCGGCAACGCGCAGGCGGCCTGCCTCATCCTTGCACGCATTGGGATTGAGGATGGCTTTCTCGATGTCTTTGACTGTGAGCAGGCCCACGCAATGCCCGTCATTGTCCACAACGACCAGTTTCTCGATCCGGTGATTGTGAAACAGGCGGCGGGCTTCCTGTTGAGTCACGGTCTCGCGCACCGTGATCAGGCCATTTTTGGTCATGAGTTCGCTGACCAGTTGATCGGGATTATCGGCAAAACGCACATCGCGGTTGGTGAGAATGCCGACGAGCTTGCCCGGACGACCACCCTCCCCGCCCACGGTGACAGGAACGCCCGAGATGCCCTTGGCCCGCATCAGTGTCAGTGCCTCACCCAGAGTGGCATCCGGCGTGATCGTGAACGGGTTCATGACGATGCCGCTTTCGAAGCGTTTCACCTGCCGCACGTGATCGGCCTGCTCTTCCGGTGTCAGGTTGCGGTGGATGACGCCAAGGCCGCCAGCCTGCGCCATCGCAATCGCGAGACGCGCCTCGGTCACGGTGTCCATGGCGGAGGAGATGATCGGCAGGTTCAGCGCAATGCTCTTGGTGATGCGCGAGCGGACATCGGTTTCCGACGGCAGCACCTCGGAATGGCCTGGACGCATCAGCACATCGTCAAAGGTCAGCGCTTCGGGAATCTCGTGGGAAGAAAGAATGCGCGCCATGCCAATGCTCCGTTGAATGCGGGGGGCCCGGCGCGATGAGTCGGCGGCGGGATCGATTGGCGGTTGGCGTTAACACGCGCGAAATGCGCTGGGAAGCTGCTGAGATCAATCAGACCGTTGATTTATCATATTACTTGGCCAGAGTCCCAAGTGGAAGATATCTGACAATTGCGAGCACCACTGCTGTTATGAACAAAACGACCGCGGCACCACCCCCAAGCCGCGATATCAAAATTCGAACTTTATCGATTTTGTCACCCTGCGATTTTACATCAGAAATCAATCTGTCCGTTTTTGCAGACAGCTCACCGATGCTTCGCTGCATCTCAATTACAGCCTGAAGTGTAAAATCATGTCCCGGCTGAGCAAATTGCGGCTTTGTAACCGGAAATTCCGATGGTGCTGGCTCCTGAAACTTCTCTCTTTTTGGCTGGTTAGCCATTATTGGCCTCCGCCTTGGTCTTTATCCAATCCCAGATATCGCTTGGGGCGCGACCGAAATAACTCTGCATACTGAAAACGATTGCGCTTCCAGTTTTAGAGGGATCAGCCGTAATGCCAATTTCGTCGGAGATTGTTTTGGCCGTTCCGCTTGATGAAATGAGCCATTCATCATGGCCAAGATATAGGTGGTCATTCGGAAAGGTGCGTTCAATGGCAGCCTTCATCCGCAAAGGGTCTTGAACCCGCAAAACTATAAATATTGTCATATTTTGATCCTGCACTCCTGCGTTATTTCGTCAACGGGCATCTCAACGTCAATGCCATTGGCTTACTAAAAATCCAACTAACGAAATCGGAATTTTTGCCACGCCACCCTACCCCTTGAACCCGGTCGCCAGCACATACAACTCCGCCGAATCCGCCCGGCTCGACTGCGGTTTCACGTGCTTGACCACGGCGAAATGCTGCTTGAGCAGGGTGATCATCGCCGCTGTCTCGCCGCCCTGAAACAGCTTGGTGATGAAGAATCCGCCGGGTTTCAGCATCTCGATGGCGAATTCCACGGCCATTTCTGTCAGTCCGACGATGCGCAGGTGGTCTGTCTTGCGGTGGCCCGTCGTGTTCGCCGCCATGTCGGAGAGCACGCCATCCACCATCCGCTGTCCTGTCTCAATGCCGAGCATCGCCCGCAGTCGATCCGGCGCGTCTTCTTCCGTGAAATCCATCTCGGCCAGCGTCACGCCGACAATCGGCTCGATCGGCAGCAGATCGATTCCGATGACCTGTCCTGATTTGCCAGAGGCCGAACCCACCTTCTTCGCCGCATACTGGCACCAGCCACCCGGTGCCGCACCCAGATCGATGATGGTCTGGCCCGGCTTCAGCATCCGGTGCTTCTCGTCGATCTCGATCAGCTTGAACGCGGCGCGCGAGCGCCAGCCTTCTTCCTTGGCGCGCTGCACATAGGGGTCGTTCAGCTGGCGCTGCAGCCAGATGATCGACGACAGCGAGCGCTTGTATGCGGTATGCACACGCTCGGCAAAGCGCGGGTCCTTGCTCTTGGCCGCGACCTTCTTGCCCGAGGAATGGCCACCGGGAGTCTTTGCCGCAAAGGCCTTTGCTGCTGCTGCCTTTGCCACGGACGTCTTCACCGGCGGCGCTTTGACCACCGGCATCTTCTTCGGCGGCACCTTGCCCTTGTCACCACTCATGGCTGCACTCTCCGGTCCGCCATCCAGACGCCATCGCGCATCATCATCTGCATCAGGATGCCCTCCCGCAATCCACGGTCGGCAATGCGGATGTGCTGGGCCGGAAAGGCCCGCGCGATGGCTTCATAGATCGCGCAGCCCGCCAGCACCAGATCAGCGCGCTCCTGACCGATGCAGGGGTTCTCGGCGCGCTTTTCAAAAGGCGTCGCCATCAGGTCGCGGATCACCTTGTCAGCTTCGCTGGTCATCATCCACAGGCCATCGACCTGGCGACGGTCATAGCGCGGCAGTTTCAGATGCATTGCGGCGATGGTGGTGACGGTGCCGCTGGTACCCAGCAGATGGAAATTTCGGCCAAGCCTGGACTGGTCAATATTGCCCGCGAAGGGCGCGACCATGTCGGCCACCTCCTGCACCATCGCCCCATAGACCTGATCACTGACATCGATGCCGCCGTGCTTTTCCGCCAGCGTCACGACACCGACGGGGAGTGAGGTCCATTGCCGGATGCGCTGGCCGATGCTGGTGCCGTAGCGGTCGGATGCGAGCCAGACGACTTCAGTGGAACCGCCACCAATATCGAAGAGCAGCACGCTGTCCGCCGTTTTCGACATCAGCACGGCACAACCTGCCGCGGCGAGCTCCGCCTCCGCCTGCCGGTCCACGATTTCCAGGCGCAGGCCGGTCTCGCGGTGGGCGCGATCGAGAAATTCCTCGCCATTGGCAGCGGCGCGGCATGCCTCGGTTGCGATCAAGCGACGGTTACCCACCTTTCGGTCGTGCAAACGGTCGTTGCATGACTTCAGCGCTTCGATGGTGCGGTCAATGGCCCCCTGGCTCAAGCGACCGGATGCGCCGAGCCCCTCGCCGAGCCTGACAATCTTCGAGAAGGAATCGACGATACGAAAGCCGTTGGAGCTGGGGCGTGCGATCAGCAGCCGGCAATTGTTGGTGCCGAGATCAAGCGCAGCGTACGCAGTGTTGTCCAGCGCGGCATAAGCCGTCGTGTCCAGCACCTCCACTACAGGCACAGGCACACGCGGCTTGGCCACCGCCTGCACCGGCGGCTTCCACAATCGCGATTTCACTACAGCTCTCCAGACGGCGGAGGCAAACAGGCCTCAACACCGCGTTCATTGACATGTTGACGTTACCTTACGCCCACATCCGGAGATTTGGGAAGCGGTTTAGCCACTTCAGCCCTGCGCCGCCTTCAGCACCTCGTCCACGTGTCCGGGAACCTTCACCTTGGACCAGACAGCGGCGATCTTGCCGTCAGCCCCGATCAGGAAGGTTGAGCGCTCGACGCCCATGTATTTTTTTCCGTACATGCTCTTCTCGACCCAGACACCATAGGCTTCCAGCATCGCCTTGCTCTCGTCGGACGCCAGCGCGAAATCGAGATCATATTTCTTTTTGAACTTATCGTGGCTGGCCACGTTATCAGGAGAGACACCGATGATTTCGGCTCCGGCCTTGGCGAAAGCCGCCTTGCTGTCGTTGAAATTCTTCGCCTCCAGCGTGCATCCGGATGTGTCATCCTTGGGGTAAAAATACAGCACGACCTTCTTGCCGCGCAGACCCTTGAGTGAAATCGTCGAGGCGCCATCACCGGGAAGTGTAAATTCCGGGGCTGAATCGCCCGGCTGAGGAGAATTTGCCATTGTTTAGACCTTTCCTGAGGCAACAAGGATCCAAGACAGGAACGCGGATCACCATGATGCAAGCTGGCGCTGCTGACGCTGCAATGGCAGAGATGGCTCTGCATTCTGGATTCGACCAGAGGCCAATTGTATTTTTCTCGCGAGCGCACTGATTCAAAGATGAATTACACCTCCGACAGCACAGTTCAGCAGTCCGGTCCCGGCGAAATGCCCGGGATGGATTTGCCGTCTGTTGTGCTGGAGATGCCCTCGTCCCGGCGACGCAAACGGTCGTGGATGCGGCGTATTGCGGTCGCGTGTTTTTCGCTGGTCTTCATGCTCGGCGTGGCTATTGCGGGCCTGTTCGCCTTGCTTAGCAACGGGCCAGTCGAAGTTGGCTTCCTGTCCGAGAGAATCGCCGTTGCTCTTGAAGAACGACTGGGATCGGGAATCGATGTCTACGTTGGCAAAACGGTGCTCGAAAAGAATGACAGGGGCCTGGAACTGCATATCCGCGACGTCGTGCTGAAGGATTCCGCAGATCGTGAAATCTTGAGATCACCGGATGCGCTGGTAGCGTTCGATCCTCTGCAACTCGCAACGCTACGCCTCAGTCCCAGAGCCCTGTCTTTCAAGGGCGTGACGTTGACCGCAATCATCACGGCCCAGAATACAATTGTTCTTTCTGCCACGCCGAACCAGGCGCTGGCTGACCAGCAACAGGTCGATTCGAGTGTCCGCGCGGAGGAAATTGGTACTTTTCTGATGGCCATGAGCCGCGCTGGGCCCGGACAAGGCCTTGAACGGCTTGAGCTTGCGGATGGCACTCTCAAAATTGAGGATCGTCGCAATGGCAAGCAACTGGCGTTTGACAACATCACGATCGATATCAAGTCACCACGGATAGGCAGGCTTGAAGCAACTGGATCACTCAGAAAAGAATCGGATGTTGTTCCAGTCTCGATCCTGGCGGATTCAACCGCTGACGAGCACACAGTGCGCCTGCAGATCGGCAACATCGGCGATCCCTTGCTCCAGGCATTGGCGGGGTCGACAACAGCCATTGTAAAGTTGACCTCCAAGGGCACCGCGGATGTAACAGCCCGGATTGATGCTAACGGAATGCTCCTGTCGCTGAAGGCTGCCATCAAAGTCGGCATGGGCGGCATCACGATCCCGATTATCGATCCCGAACCCTATCTTATCGACCAATTTTCACTTGAATACCTCTGGCAAGCATCGTCCGGCGCCCCCGGACAGCTTGCAGTTTCTTACAGCGGCGACGGCACATCCTGGGCTATGGCAGGTCCTCTTGCCGCTCCTCCGGCCTCCGGTTCGCCGTGGCGTTGGCACGCCGCCGGAAGCAACTGGCGCATAAAGCCGCTGTCGAGCGGGGAAGAACCCGTGGTTGCGGAACGTGCCGAGATTGTGGTGGCGGTTGATCCGGACAAAAAGAGTCTGACGCTGGCGAAACTTGTATTGGCGGGTCCAGGTACGGCCATCGCGCTCTCCGGCAGATTGCGTGCGGAAGCAGAGGGCGCGGCGCTTGACCTTTCAGTGAACACGAACCGCATGCCCATCCGCAATGCGCTGCGTTGGTGGCCCGGCTTCATTGCAGCTTCGGCCCGGAATTTCCTGGTGAAGTCCGTGCGCGATGGTGATCTGACCCGCCTGAATATCCAGCTCACGGTGCCGCCCGCCGCGCTGACAAAATTGCTGGCGCATGAATCCCTGCCTGCAGAAGCCTTTCAGCTCGAGGGAGCCGTGGAGAATGGAGTGCTCGCTTTGTCCGAAGGCTTGCCGCCTGTCGCAGGCTTGGCCGGGTCAGGTCGCATTGATTCGGTTGGCGGACAGGGGACTATTCTGCGCGGTCATATCGATGCAAAAGCGGGGCGCCGGATCCAGTTGAGTGAAGGCACATTCGCACTCAACTGGCGCGAGGCCACGATTCCAGACGCAACATTTCGTTTTCGCAGCATGGCCCAACTCGACGCAGTGGCGGAATTTCTTCGGTCGCCGGACCTCAAGGGCCTGTTTAATTTCGACCTCAACCCGCAGGACGTCAAAGGGCAGTTTGATGCCAATGTCCTGATTGCCCTCCCCCTGACAGAAACGCTCAAACTCGCCCAGATCAGAACAGAGGTTTCGGGCAAGATGACCGGCGTCACAGTCGAAAAGGCCATCGGTCAGGATCGGCTGGAGAATGCCACACTGGTCATTTCCACCGACAAGACTGGTGTCGAGATCAAAGGCGAAGGACGCTGGCAGGGAACACCAGTCAGCCTGACGCTGGAGAATGACGCAGCGGACCGCAGTTTCGGGGCAGTGATGTCCCTCACACTCGACGATACAACCCTGCGCCGTCGTGGCGTCAATCTGGGTGCCCGTTTGACGGGCCCCTTGCCAGTCAAGATCAAGACATTGCAGGAGGCTGGCGAAAAATGGACGGCAGGTATCGAAATCGATCTGGCCAGAGCCAGCATTGATGGACTGCTTCCTGGCTTCCAGAAGCCAGCGGGGCGCGCGGGAAAGCTGAGTTTTAAAGCCTCCGAACGCAGCGGCGGCGGTTTCGTGATCGAGAATCTGGCGCTCGACAGCGGTGCATCCTCCTTCCGCGGCCAGGCCGAAGTCCTGACGGACGGAACTCCTGTTTCAGCGCGCTTCACGCTCTTCCGGCTCTCTCCCGGCGACAATGTGCGACTTGATTTCGACCGTCAGGGCAATGGGGCAAAAGTCGTTATCAGGGGCAACAATCTCGACGCAAGACCATTCCTCCGCACCCTGAACCAGGGACCTCCAACCCGGACCGATACAGACAAGGGAGATCTGGATCTGGATATTCGCGCCACACTTCTCTCGGGAAACGGTGGCGAGGTGCTGACGGGTGCGGAAATTCGCATGGTCGGGCGCAATGGCCTGCCCCGGCAGGTATCAGTCAGCGGCAAACTGAACGGGAAGCCGGTCTCTGTCACCGGAAAAGGCAATGGTGATGCGCCACCACCTCTGACGGTTGAAAGCGATGATGCCGGGGCCTTTCTACGGTATCTGGATATTTATCCCCGCATGCAGGCTGGGAGCCTTTCCGGACAGATTCTTCCGGCAGGCAAGCGCATGTCGGGTTACCTCATCGCCAAGGACTTTTCGTTGCGCAACGAGCCCGCGATCCGCAGGCTTGTCACTGAAAGCGTTCCCGATCAGGCGAGACAGGTTTCCGGGGATACGCGTTTCACCAAGATGCGCATCGACTTCAGCCGCGAAGGCACTGAAACGACGATCAAGGAAGCCGTGATCTTCGGCCCGCAGATCGGACTGACTTTCAACGGAATCGTCGATCTTGTGCGTGACAGGATCAGCCTGTCCGGCACGTTCATCCCGGCTTACGGACTGAACAACGCCTTTGCGCAAATTCCGGTTGTGGGCGCAATTCTGGGTGGCGGTCGCAACGAAGGGTTGCTGGCGGTGACTTTCGGCGTCTCGGGACGGGCCAGCGACCCAAATGTCGCGGTCAATCCGCTCTCGGCGGTGACGCCAGGTATCTTCCGGAAAATCTTTGAATTCCGCAACGATACAACAGGCTCAAATCCGCCGCCGCAGTGACAGACCGGAATCTGGTGCAAGGCCATGACAGGGCGTTGCCCTAGGCTTGCGAAGCAGTTATGGGACACAGCAGTTGGGGCGTCGCCAAGCGGTAAGGCAGCGGCTTTTGATGCCGCCATTCCCAGGTTCGAATCCTGGCGCCCCAGCCAGCCCATTGATCTTTATGACGAAAACGGTCTCACCTCGCCGTTGAGGCCATTTCCTGCGTTTTATACTCCTACATTGTACGCAAACGGAGCGTCCGTATCATTTGTAGAAGGTGGCCTGACAGAATGCTTTAGCCAAGCGCCTTCATAACCCCGCGCAACTCCGCCAGGCCCTTGAGCCGCCCGATGGCAGTATAACCCGGCGTAACCTTTCGATCAGCGAGGTCATCCAGCATGCGGTGGCCATGGTCGGGCCGCATCACGATCTTGTCGCCATCCGGCCGTCGTGCATTCTCGCGCATTAGCGCACTTAAGACAGCCACCATATCGACATCGCCGTCGAGATGATCGGCCTCATGGAAACTCAGGCCATCCGCTTCGCGTTTCGTGGCGCGCAGATGGGTAAAGGCGATGCGCGGGCCGAAATGCGCGGCCATGGCTGGCAGGTCATTGTCCGCCCGGACACCAAGACTGCCGGTGCACAGGCACATGCCGTTGGCAGGGCTTGGAACCGCATCGAACAGCGCCTGATAATCAGCAGCGGTTGAAGCGACACGCGGCAGGCCAAAGAGCGAGCGCGGCGGATCATCGGGGTGCAGTGTCAGCGTAACGCCCAGCCTTTCGGCCACAGGCGTTACCTTTGCGAGAAACTCCACGAGATTCTGCCGCAACCGCGCATGATCAATACCGCGATATTGCGCAAGACGGTCGCGAAATTTCGGGATGGTCAGCGGCTCGGTGGTGGAGCCGGGCAAGGCGCTGGCAATCACCATGATGAGATAGTCGATGTCCGCCTGGCTCATGGCGTCGTAGGCGATCTTGGCCTTGTGGCGGGTGTCCGCATCAAAATCGGCCTCTGCACCGGGGCGCTCAAGGATGAACAGCTCAAACGCGGCGAAGCGAACATTGTCAAAGCGCAAGGCGGTGGCGCCCGTCGGCATGGGCGCATCGAGATCCGTGCGCGCCCAGTCCACCACCGGCATGAAATTGTAGCAGATGATGCGAATATCGTTCTTGGCCACGGCTTCAAGGCTGGCGATCCAGCTATCGATGGAGGCCTTGGCCAGCCCGCCCATCCGTTTCACGTCATCAGGAATCGGGATGCTTTCCACGACGGTCCAGCGCAACGGTGTCATCCCTGGTTTCGTTGTCTCGATCAGCGCCTTGCGCTCGGCAACCCCTCGTTCTGTCCAGGCTTCGCCAATAGGCACGTCATGCAGGGCCGTGACGATCTCGGAAGCTCCGGCCTGACGGATATGATCCAGTGGCACCGGATCATTGGGTCCGAACCAGCGCCATGATTGCCGCAACATCAGCGTTCTCCTGTAAGACAAAATAATCGGGGAATTGCCGACGGATGGCAATCACATCAGGCCACTGGCGAGGAAAAATACTGGTATATTCCCGAGCATTTCCTATTGATATCTCTCCATTGCCGTACCGCTGCGTTAGTGTATCGAAAAGCGGCTCGCGACCAAAACACGGATCAGGACACACGATGGCCCTCCACCCGGACCGGCTTTTTCCAGCCGATAACCGCACCCGCTCCATTGCGAGGGAGCTTTATGCCGGAGTGAAATCAGCCCCCATCATCAGTCCGCACGGACACACCGATCCGGTATGGTACGCGAAGAATGAAGCCTTTCCCGACCCTGCATCGCTCTTTGTTAAACCTGACCACTACGTCTTCCGCATGCTCTATTCGCAGGGCGTGCCGCTGGAGAAGCTCGGCATTCCTCGTGCAGATGGCGGAGAGGTCGAGCAGGATCCAAGGGCGATCTGGCGCTTGTTTGCGGCGCACTGGCATCTCTTCCGGGGTACGCCGACCCGCCTGTGGTTCGAGCAATCGCTGGAGGATATCTTCGGCATCACGGACAGGCTGTGCCTGGCCAATGCCGATGCCGTCTATGATCGGATCGCGGAAGCGCTGACGACCCCGGCATGCCGCCCGCGCGCGCTCTACGAGAGCTTCGGCATCAAGGCGATATCGACCACCGACGGCGCGCTGGATGATCTGTCGCATCACGCCGCCATCAAGGCTTCGGGCTGGAAAGGTCGCGTACTGCCTTGCTATCGGCCTGACGCCGCCGTCGACCCGGAGTTCGACGGCTTTCGGGCCAATGTGGTGACGCTCGGTGCGATTACAGGCGAGAACACGGCGACATGGCGGGGTTATCTCGCGGCGCATCGCCAGCGCAGGCAATTCTTCATCCGGCACGGAGCCACCTCGAGTGACCACGGGCATCTGACGGCGCGAACCATGGATATGCCGGAGGCCGATGCCGCCAGACTGTTCACCCGGGTCATCGCTGGTCCGGTTTCATCCGAAGAGGCCGATTCCTTCCGTGGCCAGATGATTACGGAAATGGCCCGGATGAGTCTCGATGACGGGCTCGTGCTCCAACTCCATCCCGGCTCTTTCCGTAGCCACAGCCCCGACCTGCTCACGCGCTTTGGACGCGACAAGGGGGCCGATATTCCCACGCCGACGGATTACGTGCGGGCGCTGAAACCCCTGCTTGATGCGATGGGTCACGAGCCAAACCTGACCATCATCCTCTTCACGCTCGACGAGACGGCCTATAGCCGGGAACTGGCACCGCTCGCGGGTGTCTATCCAGCGCTGAAGCTGGGGCCGGCGTGGTGGTTTTTCGACGCGCCGGAGGGCATGCGTCGCTTCCGCGAGCTGACGACCGAAACGGCCGGGTTCTACAACACCGTCGGCTTCAACGATGACACGCGGGCGTATTTGTCGATTCCGGCTCGTCACGATATGGCGCGCCGCTCGGATTGCAGTTTCCTCGCACGACTGGTGTCCGAACACCGATTGGATCTCGACGAGGCCCATGAACTTGCCGTCAATCTCGCGTGGCGGCTCGCCGAGAAGGCCTACAAACTGTGACGATGCAACGGCTTTCCCTGCAAACGCTGGCATCGCTGCCATCAGGCGTCGCGCGACCGTACTATGATGTCACAGCTGTCCAGCTGGGAATCGTGCATCTCGGCGTCGGAGCCTTCCACCGCGCACATCAGGCCGTGATGACAGAGGCTGTGCTGGCTTCGGGTGATATAGGCTGGGGCATTATCGCCGCCAGCTTGCGCAGTCCTGATACGCGCGATGCGCTGGCTCCTCAGGACGGGCTTTACACGGTGTCCTTGAAAGCATCGGACGGTGAGACACTTGGCGTGGTCGGTGCCATTCGTGCCGTGATCGTCGCACCTGAGGAACCCGGGAAACTGATCGCGGCGATGGCCGATCCCGCCATCAGGATTGTTTCGCTGACAGTGACAGAGAAAGGCTACTGCCATGATCCGGCGACCGGCACTCTGAACGAGGCGCATCCCGATATCATCCACGATCTCGCCCATCCTGACTGCCCGCGCACTGCGCCGGGCTACATCATCGCCGCTCTTATGCGACGCCGTGCTGCTGGCGTGCCGCCCTTCACAGTGCTGTGCTGCGACAATCTCCCGTCCAATGGCAAAACGGTGCACCGCGTGCTGTCGCGCCTGGCCGCGCTCACCAATCCCGCTCTGGGGGAGTTCGTGCGCGCCCATGTCGCCTGCCCCTGCACGATGGTGGACCGCATCGTACCCGCGACAACGGACGACGACCGCAAGCGAATCTCCAATGTACTGGGCGTGCAGGATGCCTGGCCCGTAGTAACAGAACCCTTCATTCAATGGGTGATCGAGGATCATTTCCCGACAGGGCGGCCGCAATGGGAGCTGGTAGGCGCGCAATTCGCCAGAGATGTCGAGCCGTTCGAGCATATGAAGCTGCGCCTGCTCAATGGTGCGCATTCCACCCTCGCCTATCTCGGCGCATTGGCGGGTCACGAAACCGTGGCGCTGGCCAGCAATGATCCGCTGTTCATGGGGCTATTGCGCGGATTGTGGCGGGAGGCAATCCCCACCTTGATTCAGCCAGAAGGGCAGGATCTGGCGGCTTATGCCGAAGCCCTGCTCGTGCGGTTCCAGAACCGGGCGATCCGGCATCTCACCCATCAGATCGCCATGGATGGATCACAGAAACTGCCGCAGCGCTTGCTGGGTACGATCTGCGATAATCTCGCTGCTGGACGACCAATCAGCCACCTCGCGCTCGGCGTTGCGGCGTGGATGCGCTATGTCACGGGTGTTGACGAAAAAGGTGCGCGGTTCGAAATCCGCGATCCTCTGGCTGGAAAACTCAGGGACATTGTTCAGGGCGCAGGCATTGATGCCGGAAAGCTCGGCGATGGTCTGCTGGGTATCGAGAGCATCTTCGGGGCGGATTTACCTCGCAATATGGCATTCCGCTCAGCCGTCCTGTCGCATCTCGAAAGCCTTTACGCCAATGGTGCCGCGCGGACAATTCAGGCACTTTGAAACATCTGATATCCGGTCAAAAAATACCCGGCACAAGGCCGGGCATTTCAAATCACATTGATATGGCTCATGCCATCATGCGCGCGGTCGTGATGCTGTCGGGATTGCGCACTGGCTCGCCGCGCTTGATCTGATCGACATGCTCCATGCCTTCCGTCACCTTGCCCCAGACCGTGTACTGCTTGTCGAGGAAGCCTGCATCGCCGAAGCAGATGAAGAACTGCGAATTGGCCGAATGCGGGCTCTGCGCGCGCGCCATGGAGCAGGTGCCACGCACATGCTTCTCGTCATTAAACTCGGCGCGAAGGTCCCCGTATTCTGAACCACCCGTACCTGTTCCCAGCGGGCAGCCGGTCTGGGCCATGAAGCCGTCGATAACGCGATGGAAGACGATACCGTCGTAGAACTTCTCGCCCACAAGCTTCTTGATATGCGCGACATGGCCAGGAGCCAGATCAGGGCGCATCTCGATGACCACCTTTCCCTTGGTGGTGTCGAGGATGAGGGTGTTTTCTGGCTTGCTCATGCAGGCTGGTCCTTGTTGGGCTTGAAAATGTAACGAAAGCGTTGAGGTCGCCCGGCAATAGCCTCCCCAAGGCTCTTTGAGAAGGGCAAAGGCGCACAGGAACGGATGGCATCTTCGGTCATCAGCAGGAATTTTGCCTGATCAACCTTATCTGCGGCCGGAAAGGAATAGGTTCTGCGTGGCTCGCCGAAGATACTGCCGTCAAGGCGGAAAGAGACACTGAATGTTGCCTACCTCTGGCCGGTGAATGCCTCGCCAGCCAGACGTTTTTCGATGCACGACCCAAGATAAAGGCCGAGTGTATCGACACGGTCGATGACAGGACCGGATTGCTGCGCCTGTACCATCCATGTCGAGGCCATCAGGCAAAGCGCAGCAGCTATCGTTGATGACAATCGACCGCGCAAATTACTTCGCGTCAGCCATCAGGCGCATTCGGACGATCTTGTCGGGGCCTGTCACCTGACCGCTTCCTGACGCGCCCTTCTTGATCTTGTCCACGAATTCCATACCAGCGACGATCTCGCCCCACAGGGTGTACTGGCCTGTCAGGCTGCCGCAGCCGTCGTAGCAGAGATAGAACTGCGAATTGGCAGAGTTGGGGCTGGACGAGCGCGCCATGCCGACAGAACCGCGCTTGTAAGGTGTGGGTGTGAATTCAGCCGGAATATTCGGCAAATCGGAGCCACCTGTACCGGTGCCGGTCGGATCTCCGGTCTGGGCCATGAAACCATCAATCACGCGGTGGAAGACGATGCCGTCGTAGAAGCCGCGCTTGGTCAGGGCCTTGACCTGCGTCACATGCTTGGGGGCAAGATCGGGTCTCAGCTTGATGACGACGCGACCATCCTTGAGATCAAGATAGAGCGTGTTCTGGGGATCAAGCCCGGCTTGGGCAAAAGCGATTGTGCTGGAGACCAGCATCATGCCCAGAGCAAGAAACAGCTTCTTCATAGTCAATTCTCCGAATGATTCGAGAGTATTATCTCGATTTTTTGAACTTCTGAGTGAGCGCTTTGGCAACCAACTTGGGCACAAAGGCGGAAACATCCCCGCGCAGCGCCGCGATCTGGCGCACCAGCGTGGCGGTGATGTGGCGATCAGCGGGTGAAGCTGGAAAGAAAACGGTCTGCAACCCAGGGGCCATCGATACGTTCATCCCGGACAATTGCATCTCATAATCGAGATCGGTGCCATCACGCAAACCACGGATCAGAGCATGTGCGCCGACGGACTGGGCAAAATGCACGAGCAGATTGTCGAAAGTCCTGACCTCGATGGTGACACCGGCTTTTGTGGCCAGCGGACCCGCCACATCCATGATCATTGCCTCGCGCTCGACAGCGGAGAAAAGCGGCGCTTTCGAAGGATGCACACCAATCGCAACGATGACATGGTCAAACAGCCCGAAGGACGCCTTCAGCATGTCCAGATGGCCATTGGTCAGCGGATCAAACGAGCCCGCGTAAAGTCCGACACGATTCATGCGTGACGCATAGGAGAATTGGGGATTGAGGGCAAGTCTCCGGGGGTTTCGTGCAACATGTCAGAGGCTTGATCCGTTACCGGACAGCCGAGCCCACAATCTGCAGCGGGCGCGTGTCGAAAGCGCCCGGCTTGAGGCGAGCCATGGGATCATTGCCGCCAAATGCAGCCTTGAAGCCCGTGGCTGGTGCAAAATACACCGCCGCAACGCGATCACGCGAAGGAGACGTAGGTGGCGTCGAGGCGCGAACAGGGGTTGTCTGCCCGTTGTTGACACGATTCATCGGCGTACCGGCACCGGGAATACTGCCGAGATCAAACGGACGATCAGCCGGCAATGGCATCGCACGGCGAACCGGCTTGATCTCCGTAAGCTGGGCCGATGCCTGCTCGGTGGCCACCGCTTCACTCGGCTCTTCAACTGGCTGGAGACGGGCTGCAGGTGCTTGCGCAACTACGGGACGCGCAAGGGCTGGCTGCGGTCGTGGTGTCGTGACAGGGCTGAATGACGTCAAACCTGGAACTGGCTCGTTGCTGGCAACCAGAATGGGCTGTTGCCCAGGAATCGGCGTGGAACCACCTGGCAATTGCGCTAGCTGACCATCCGTCCGCAATGTCGCGACGAGCTTACGATCATCACTACCAGACGTGCTGGCGCGCTGCACGTAATCCACCTTCACACGCGCGGTGCCGATGTGCTTGAACTCCAGTGCATGCGCCACACGCTCCGACACATCGATGATGCGCCCGGCGTGGAAGGGACCACGGTCATTCACACGGACGATAATGGAGCGGTTGTTGGTCATGTTGGTGACACGTGCATAGCTGGGCAGCGGCATCGTGGGATGAGCCGCCGTGTAGGAATGCTTGTCGTAAACTTCTCCGTTGGCCGTCTTGCGACCATGGAAAGCATCGCCGTACCATGATGAATGTCCAACTGAGGAGTAATTCGGGTTGTCGCGTGGCGTGTACCAGCGTCCGGCGATTCGATAGGGCTTGCCAACGTGATCCTTCCCGCCGCCTTTGGGCACGGCCTCACCGTGCTGCACGACGCGCGGGCTGGCATTGCCGTATTTGCGGCTGTCTGCGAATGCGCCGATCTCACGCTGGTTCTGCGCGGACACTTGACGGGATCTTGTGGGCTCTGAGGCGCAGTTCGCCAGCAAAAGGGCAACAGCAGAAACGCCGATCACACGGCTGGCAGAAGGCAGCGACATCAAATTCACCGGACGGTACGCAACACAAAAGGCCGGTCGTCTGATCATGTGCCAATTCCGTCCTAGCCCCGGTTTTCCGGACGCTCATAGCAGACGGCACTTTAGACGCCGACCTGACATTCTCAAATTCGGTTTACCGCATTGTTAAAATGCGCCGCAAGATGGTCATTTGGATAAATGATACGTTAAACGGCCAATGCAGCTTCAAATGCGGCACGAATGTGGCGGCCGCGACTGCAAAGCCCATTCTTGTCACTGGTCGGCAACGCGTGCGACCCCGGTATCGCCATTGTCACGAGTCCACTTGATCTTGTCGCCAGCAAGCTTGCGCACGCTGAAGCACAGGCGCTGGCCGCTGTACCATGTCGGAAACTGCTGGCACAGATTATCGCCCTGCATGAACCAGCGGCCCGTCTCGCGCGCTGCATAAAAGCGACCAAGCCCAACCGCGTTACCATCTCCATTCACGGAACCGTCCGTGCGATATTTCAGCGGAAACTCGCCTCCCAGTGGTGCTGCAAGATAGACTGTCTTCCCTGACACCAGCCTCCTGAGCGAATCTCCTGTCAGAAGTTCCGCTCGGGCTGCCTGCGCATGAATTCCGAACAGGACACCAACAGTTGCAGCGACGAAGAGGCGAGTTGTCATTTGCGAAACTCCGAATGTGATTTCAGTTGTGAATACGTAATTTTGCTGATCCCAGATCAATGTGGCGCAAGCTTGGCAGCAGAGTTGGTTCTGACGGGAACGGACTTGCAAAATCCTTCAGCAGAAGGCATGCGATTTCCAGCATTGGAGAGATGGCCGAGTGGTTTAAGGCAGCGGTCTTGAAAACCGCCGTGGGGGTGACTCCACCGTGAGTTCGAATCTCACTCTCTCCGCCACTCTAAAGGAGCGCAGATCGCTCCTGATTCTCTTACCGGCGCGTGCCCGATGGTGCCGCCCAAGGCAAAGAATGAGCCTGATCACCTCTTCCGCTGACCTCGCGGCTTTGTGCGAGCGTCTGTCTGCCCACCCCTACGTTACGGTCGATACGGAATTCCTCCGCGAAACCACGTTCTGGCCCAAGCTCTGCGTCATCCAGCTCGCAAGCGACGACGAGGCCGCCGCTATTGATGCCTTGGCCGATGGCATCGATCTGACACCGTTCCTTGATCTGATGCGCAATCCCGCCATTCTCAAGGTGTTTCACGCAGCACGGCAGGATATCGAGATCATCTGGAAAATGTCGGGCTCAACGCCGCAGCCGCTGTTTGATACGCAGGTCGCAGCCATGGTCTGCGGCTTTGGCGATCAAGTGTCGTATGAGCAACTGGCGGGCAGTCTTGCCAGTGCCAAGATCGATAAATCCTCCCGCTTCACGGACTGGTCACGCCGCCCGTTGACCGAGGCGCAGACGGTCTATGCGCTGGCAGATGTCACGCATTTGCGAACGGTTTACAAGAAACTCGCGGCCAAGCTTGAGAAATCGGACCGGGCGCAATGGCTCAGCGAGGAGATATCTTTCCTAAGCGCTGTCGAGACTTACGAGCAAAAGCCCGAAAATGCCTGGCTCCGGCTCAGAAGCCGCGCCCGCAAGCCGCGTGATCTCGCTGTCTTGATGGAGCTTGCGGCATGGCGCGAGCAGGAAGCGCAATCCCGCGATGTGCCAAGATCGCGTGTCCTCAAGGATGATACGCTTCTGGATGTCGCCATGGCCGCCCCTGATAGTATCGAGGCGCTAGGGCGACTCAGGACCATACCTCAGGGCTACGAACGCTCGAAGACAGGCCTTGATATCGTGGCGTGCGTAACGCGTGTCCTGGAGCGTGATCCCACGACCTGGCCGCGTCCCGAACGCGACCGCCCCGCCACCAATGGCGCGAATGCTGTTGTGCAACTGCTAAAGGTGCTGCTGCAATCCGTTTCCGAGCGCAACCATGTTGCGTCCAAGATGATCGCGACAGTTGATGAACTTGAACAGATTGCCAGCGATGACAATGCCGACGTGCCTTCGCTCAAGGGATGGCGTTTCGAGCTTTTCGGTCAGCAGGCGCTGGACCTGAAGGCTGGTCGGGTCGCGCTGTCCGCTGAAAACGGTCGCGTTGTCAGCCGCGCGATTTCGCCGTCGCAGGCGGACGCCTTATCAGGCAACCTTGCGTAAGAAATTGTCAATCGAACCGACAAGCTGCTTAGCGTCGTTGCGGAATGCTTCCGAGACACTCTCCAGCTGGGACACCGATTCAGCTGCACGTGACGCCATTTCCTCGACATTCATGACATTACGACCCATCTCTTCCGCGCCTTGCGCCGCCTGACCGGCACTACGGGCGATTTCACCCGTTGCAGCGCCTTGTTCTTCTACAGAGGCCGCAATCGCACCGCTGGCAGTGTCAATTTCGTTCAGTGCCGCAAAGATGGCATCAAATGTTGCGACGACGCTACCGCTGGCGATCTGGATCTGACTGACCTGATCCGCGATATCCTCGGTTGCCTTGCTGGTCTGCGTAGCCAGCACCTTGACCTCGCTCGCAACCACGGCAAAGCCGCGTCCTGCCTCGCCGGCACGCGCAGCCTCGATCGTCGCGTTGAGTGCCAGCAGGTTTGTCTGCTCGGCAATGGTCTGGATGGCTGTAACGGCCTGGCCAATGCGGCTGGCAGCATCGGATAATTCACGAATCCCATCCCGTGACTGCAGACCTGAGTTGACAGCTCCGCCTACAATACGGGCGGCTTCCTCGGCTCTGGTTGCAACTTCACGGATCGAGGAATTCAACTGGTCGGCGGACGCTGCGACGGTGGAAATGCTCTGGTTGGCCTGATCGGAGGCTGCGCGTGCACCGTCGGCACCCTGCGCCGTCGAACTGACAACGGAGGTTAGCAACTGTGTGGCGGCGTCCATACGGCCAGACCCGTCGGAAATCCGCGATGTGATCTCCGCCACATCCTGACGGAAGGCGGAGATGTCGCTGTCACGGCTGCGAGCGCGCTCGATTTCACCCTGCCGGTCCTGACTTTCGCGATCCCGCAATTCATCCCGTTCCCGCACGGACTGCTGCAGGGTGACAAGAGAACGGGCCAACATGCCAATTTCATCTCTGCGATGCGCATAAGGGACAGCGGCATCGGCTTTGTCGTTGGCGATATCACTGGTTACGGCAGCAAGGCGTGGCAGTGGAAACATTAGCCTGCGGGAAACGATGCCAGCTCCCACTGCAGCTATGAGCAAGGCTAAGCCAGCAGCCATCAGCAGATCGCTGTAGAGGCCATCAACAGAAGCTCGCAATTCTTCAATCTTTCCGACACCAATATAGAGAATGCCTTGCGGTTTGCTGTCCTTGTCGACGATGGGCATGTAGCCGGTCTGATAGGGAATACCGAGAATGTTGGCTCGGCCATTATAGACCTCGTTCCGCATGATCACCGGAAAGACGACACCAGTATTACCCAGCAATGTTCCGATAGCACGCGTACCGTCGGCTTTCTTGACTGAAGTCGACAGACGAATAAAATCATTCTTGGCAGCATCAAACCGGAAAACGGTTGCTGTACCCTTGTTGATCTTGCTGACGCGATCAACAGCTTCATTATCCGTGAAATCAGGGACAATCGGGCCGACCAGACGGACAACTTCGCCGTTCTTATCGTACACAAGGTCGTAATTCGGATAAAACGCGATAAAGGCCTCAGCTGCAACGCGCAGGCTCCATTGCGTCTTCTCATCCATTGTTCGGGCGATCTCGGTATCCAGCGTTCGCCAGGCTAATCCTACAATCAGAAGGGAAGATACTGTGACAGCCGCAACAGCGGTCATGATGATACGGCTGGTCAGTGAGCCAAACGCAGCGAGCAGGCGCTTCATGATTCGGGTCCTTAATGGATTCTTATTCGCTGCCGTAAGGTCAAGGCAGAAGATTTAAAATCCATTAATTGGCGCGCGGGCAATGTTGCAACCTACAGGGCAACTTCAACCCTTGAATCGAGAGCAAGCAGGCGCCCCAGCTGTTTCATACGGCTGGCAATACGGTCGCTGTTCAGATCAGCAAGCTCGGGCGGTAATGTCAAAATCAGCGTCTTGCCGTCCCGCAGCAGTGGAGCACGTGTCAAAATCCCCGGCATCGATGCGGAGATGATATAGGCCACGCGCATCGCGGCACCCAGAATGCGTGCGCGCTCCAGCAGGCGCGTGGATGCAAGTTCGCGCACACGCGGGCTCAGTTCATCGTCGGACAGGCCGACATGACGGTAGAAAACCGACAAGGCCACGAAAGCACGCCCCGGATGATCTACGCCTCCAAAGGCGGCATGGGAAATGATGTTGAGGCTCTGCTCCCCCCGGTAATCGGGATGCGCCCGCCAACCGATATCGGCGACCAGACAGGCCGCAGTCCTGAGCCGCATGTCCTCATGCGTCTCATCGAGATCGGTGGAAGCCATCAATGCATCCGTCCAGTCCGCGAGTTCCTCGCCGTGCTTCGGCGAGCGCGAGCGCAAAAGGTTGAGTTCAGACGCCCCGGAAAGTAACGGATCACTCTTGCGCGCAACAGAATCCAGCAATTCGAACAGCAGCCCCTCGCGCACACCCAGGGCAGAGAAAACGACGCGCTCGCATTCGCTTTCCTTCAGCACATGCTCCAGAACCAGCGCACCAAGCGCCAGCAATGGTCGCCGTGCTGTGGAAATGCTGTCTATCGAAGTCATCGCGTCTGGTTCGATACGCTGCACCATCCGGCAAAAGTCGATGGCCTCCCGGGACGGCACTGCGTATCCGTGCATGACTTTCAGCGGATAGCCCGTCTGTTTCATGTGAAGCCGCGCCAGCGCTCGCCACGTCCCGCCTACGGCATAGAAGGTGCGACGGCGGCCCTGCAGCTTCACTTGGTCCAGATTGTCTTTAACTATCTTTGCTGCCTTTTTGAGAGAGCCACCCGAGGCATCCATCAGCGCCAGACCACCAAGCTTGACGCTGGCACCCTTGCCGAGCTTGCTGCCATCGACATCAATCAACTCAAGGCTGCCCCCGCCCAGATCGCCCACGATGCCGTCCGGCTTGTAGAAACCGGATTGCACGCCCATGGCGGAAAGCACGGCCTCGCGCTGCCCCGAAATGAGCTCGACACGCTGGCCGATGGCCTCTTCCGCCTGTTTGATGAAAGCCTTGCCATTGTCGGCATCACGGGCAGCAGCGGTCGCCAGCACCCTGATATCCTTGATCTGCATCAGATCGATCAGTGTGCGAAACCGTGCCAGAGATTTCAGCGCGAGGCGTACGCCATCTTCAGGCAGTTTACCCGTTTTCGTCACGCCGCGACCAAGGCCGCAAAGCACTTTCTCGTTGAAAATCGGCGTCGGTGCGCGCGTCAGGCCTTCATAAGCCACAAGTCGGATGGAGTTAGATCCGATATCAACCACTGCCAATGGCTCAGCCAGCCGCAACCGGCCTCTGGCATCAGCCATGTCCACGTTGTTTGAGGAGACTTCTTGGACTCGAATCTTTGAGGGATTTGCCACGGCCAGACAGACTTGGGTTCGTCATGAAGTATCGATGCGCGTTGAATGCCTGATCCGGTTCCGGAGGCACGACGCGCACACTTGTTCCATCAGCCAATACCCGCCAGCTCTGCTCATTGTCGAGCAGGTTTGCAGCCATTACCTGATCCAGAACCTGTTCATGCACAGTTGGATTCAGGATCGGCATGAGCGCTTCCACCCTGCGGTCCAGGTTGCGCGGCATCAGATCAGCGGACGAGATGTAAAGCGCCGCCTTGGGATGCGGCAGGCCATGGCCGTTGCCGAAGGCATAAATTCTCGTATGCTCCAGAAAGCGCCCGACAATCGACTTGACCCGGATATTGTCGGAAAGCCCAGGTACACCAGGCCTCAGACAGCAGATGCCGCGCACCACAAGGTCGATCTGTACACCCGCTACGCTGGCATCGTAGAGCGCATCGATAATCGCCGGATCGACGAGCGAATTGCACTTGGCCCAGATTGCAGCAGGTTTACCAGCCACAGCAAAGCGCATCTCGTTGGCAATGTGCTCCAGCAACCGCGTCTTGCAGTTGATCGGCGACACAGCCATGTGCTCGAGGCCCTGCGGCTCGGCATATCCGGTGATGAAATTGAAGATGCGCGCTACATCACGCCCAAGAGCCGCATTGGCCGTGAACAATGACAGATCGGTGTAAACCTTGGCTGTAATCGGGTGATAATTGCCCGTACCAACATGACAATACGTCACAAGATTGCCTGCCTCACGCCGCACCACCAGTGACAGTTTGGCGTGCGTCTTCAGTTCGATGAAGCCGAACACGACCTGAACCCCCGCCCTCTCGAGATCACGGGCCCAGCGGATATTGGCCTCCTCGTCGAAGCGCGCCTTGAGTTCGACCAACGCTGTTACGGACTTGCCGGCTTCTGCCGCTTCCGCCAAAGCCTTGACGATGGGTGAATCATTGGATGTCCGGTAAAGCGTCTGCTTGATTGCGACGACATTGGGGTCACGCGCCGCCTGTTGCAGAAACTGCACAACGACATCGAAGGATTCATAGGGGTGGTGGACCACCAGATCCTTCTGGCGAATAGCTGTGAAGCAATTGCCGCCGTGCTCACGTATGCGCTCGGGAAAGCGGGCGTTATAGGGCTCGAATTTCAGATCCGGGCGATCCATCGATACGAGCTGCGACAGATCGTTCAGGGCAAGCATTCCGTCGACGACAACGGTTTCATCCGCTTTCACCCGCAATTCACGCACCAGAAATTTCTGCAGCGCTTCAGGTGTTGAAGCTTCGATTTCCAAACGGATCACAACGCCGCGCTTGCGCTGTTTCAACATCGTCTCGAAAACCCGGACGAGATCTTCTGCCTCCTCCTCTATTTCGACATCCGAATCGCGGACGACACGGAATGCTCCTGCCCCGATCAGTTCGTAGCCTGGGAAAAGCTTGCCGATGAACAAGCTGATCGTCTTCTCCAGCAAGATGCAGCGATAGGTGCCGCTGTTATTGAAATCTGGCAGCTTGATGAACCGCTCGATCTTCTGCGGCATCCGGATCAGCGCACGCAATTGCCTGCCATCAGAGATGCGACGCAGCATCAGCGCCATTGAGAACCCAAGATTGGGGATAAACGGAAACGGATGGGCCGGATCGATGGCGAGTGGCGTCAGCACCGGAAAGACCGCATGCAGGAAATGATCCCCCAGCCAGCGTACTTCCGGCTCTGACAGGTCAGATGCTCCGGCCAGGCTAATACCAGAGATTTTGAGATCATCGCGTATGCTACGCCACCGTGTCTGCTGATCTGCGGTCAGGCGCTGTACCCGCTCGCCGATTTTCACGAGTTGCTCGGCTGGCGTCAGGCCATCCTCCGACGGGACCGTCACGCCGCCCGTGACCTGTTCGGTCAGTCCAGAGACGCGCACCATGAAGAATTCATCGAGATTGTTCGCCGAGATCGACAGGAAGCGCAGCCGCTCGAGCACGGGGTGCTGCGGATTGGAAGCCTCTTCCAGAACCCGCGCATTGAACTCGAGCCAGGACAACTCCCGGTTGATGAACCGCGCGGGCGATTGCCTGAGCGCGATTCCATCGCCATCCACCTTAAGCGCCATCGGGCGCCGCCTGCCGGGCATATCAGATCTCCTCGCGTTCCATTGATCATCTCCAGAGAAACGCTTTGCAACAGGATCATGACATAACGCGGATTGATTGAAAGTATTTCAAGTCAAAGGCGTTTCAATTCTCGGTCGTCCATCCAAGAATGCTTGCGGCCATGGGGCGCGTGAGTCGCCTTCCCCTCGCCAGCGCCTCTCGATCCAGTTTCTCGACGGTGCTGCGCACGGTAGAAAAGGATCGCTCCATTCGCACGCAGAGATATTCGACAAGCGCGGTATCCACCACGAGTTGCCGGTCCACAAACAATTTTACCAACAGAGCGCGGATCAGCGCATCATCCGGCGGTGCTATGGCCACGAGCGGTGCCCGGCGCAGGCGCGATAAAAGATCGGGCGTTGCCAGACCCAGATCATCCGGTGCCTTTGCTGTCGTGAGAAACACGAAGGCGTTCTTTTCCTGCGCAAGATTGACGAGGTGAAACAGCGCAGTCTCATCCACACCGGACCGGTCAATATCCTCCACAACCACCGCTTTCGCCGCAACAAGCGCGGGAACATCGGCCTTGCCAAGCGACCTTGCGCTCAAAGATCTGGCGTGCGCACGTTTTGCCCAGATCGCTGCGAGATGCGATTTGCCGGATGCGGCGGGCCCCGACACCACAAGCATGCGTGATGGCCAGTCAGGCCACGCCTCGATCATGCCGTATGCATCAGCATTGGACTGGCTGATCAGGAAGTCTTCCTCGCCAAAGCGGGGTTCCAGCGCGAGTTCCAGTGGTAACTGGCGGTTTTCAGCCATCGCTTGAAGCAGATGGTTCGGGCAATGCAGAGCCGCCGTGTAGTGGGCTACCGAGATATTGCTTCAGGGCAAAGCGGATCAGTACGCCAATTGCCGCCGCTATTGGCACGGCGAGCAGCAAGCCCAGAAATCCGAACAGCGAACCTGCCGCTAGCAGCGCGAACATCAGCCACACCGGATGCAGGCCTACGGTTTCCCCCACCAGCTTGGGTGCCAGGATATTGCCCTCGATGAACTGTCCGATGACAAAGACGAGCAGCACCAATCCCACCATCGTCGAGTCTGGCCAGAATTGCGCGATAGCCACCGCGACAGCGACGAAAAGACCCAGAAGAGATCCAACATATGGAATAAAACTCAAGATTCCTGCTGAAATCCCAATGAGAATGCCAAAATTCAGGCCGAGCGCGAATAAGCCCGCCGCATAGATGCAACCGAGAATCAGACACACCAGTGTCTGCCCGCGCAGAAAGCCGGAAATCGCGGTGTCGATATCGCCTGCGATCTCCCGTACGGTGTCGCGTTGATCAACCGGCACCCAGCTGTCCATCTTGGCGACCATCTTGTCCCAGTCCAGCAACAGATAAAACGCCACGACAGGGGTTACGACCAGCAACGACATGATGCCAATCAGCGCCTGTCCGCCAGACCAGAGCGATGTGAGAAAGCGGCCCAGCCAGGTCATGCCCTGCCCTACCACATCGCCCAGGGATTTCTGCAGATCCTGCAAAACTTTCTCTCCACCCACGCGCTCCAGCAGCGGGCCACCCTGTTCGGTCAGCAGCGCTTGCAGGCGCGTGACATAGCCCGGCACCTTGTCGATGAAGGCCATGATCTGCGTCGCCAGCAGCGGTGCTACGACGATCAGCAGGCCGATGAAAAGGGTGACGAACAGAACGAGGATCAGAAGCGTCGCGCCAAGCCTGCCGAGCCCCCATTTTTCCAGCCGGTCGGCCAGCGGATCGAGCAGATAGGCCAGCACGAGGCCAGCTGCAAAAGGCATCAACACATCGCGCAGCAGCCAGATCAGTGCCACGAAGATCGCGAGCGCTGCCAACCAGAAACCAATTTTTCGCTGCAATGTCATGCGCTTCAGAGTTCTTTCTCAATCAGCCATATGGCGGAACCAGGTCGCGAGATAGGCAATCATTGAGGCCAGGGTCAAGACCGTCACCACCGCGACGCTGATATTCACGAGCATGTCCATGGACAGTGCAAAGGCCAGAAGAAACAGCATCAGCGCCACAAAGCTGATCTGAACCAGCGTATTTGCCTTGCTCAGCCGGAGCGGATTGATCTCGACCGGATTGTCCATGAGCCACGACACGATGACCGCGCCGATGATCATGATATCGCGCGACACCACGAGAACAGCCAGCCAGACCGGAATATAGCCGCCAATCGCCATGGTGATGTAGATCGACACCAGAAGCGCCTTGTCCGCCAGCGGATCAAGATACGCCCCCAGTTCCGTCCGCATATCGAAATGCCGAGCCACAAAACCATCGACAGCATCCGTCACGCCAGCCGTCACGAACAGCACGAACGCCAGCGTCCATTGCTTGTTGATAATCGAGACAATGACGATAGGCACCAGCCCGAAACGGAGCAGTGTGAGGAGATTTGCAAGATTCAGGGCCGAGGGCTGCATGTTTCCTGACGATAACGATCTCCCCGCGCTTGCCAAGGCGGATCGCAGCCCCTACCGCCAGTTTCACGAGGAATTTCCATGGCGAAGAGCACGAAAACCACCGGCCTGACCTATGCCGATGCCGGTGTGGACATCGATGCCGGCAATGAGATGGTTGATCAGATCAAGCCGCTGGTGCGCGCGACTCGCCGCCCCGGTGCCGATGCAGAAATCGGCGGTTTTGGCGGCTTGTTCGATCTGAAAGCGGCCGGTTTCAAGGATCCGATTCTGGTCGCGGCCAATGATGGCGTTGGCACCAAGGTCAAGATCGCAATCGACAGCGGCATACACCACACCGTTGGTATCGATCTTGTTGCGATGTGCGTGAACGATCTGATTGTGCAGGGCGCAGAGCCCCTGTTCTTTCTCGATTATTACGCCACGGGCAAGCTTGTGCCAAAGGTTGGCGTGGAAATTGTGCGCGGAATAGCGGAAGGCTGCAAACAGGCAGGATGTGCGTTGATCGGTGGCGAAACAGCCGAGATGCCCGGGATGTATGCTGGTCAGGATTACGATCTCGCTGGCTTCTCCGTTGGTGCGGTCGAACGCGGACAGGTGCTTCCGCAAGGCGTCGAGGCCGGACAGATCGTGATCGGCCTACCCTCCTCGGGCGTGCATTCCAACGGCTACTCCCTCGTCCGCCGAATCGTCAGCCAAAGCGGCCTCGCGTGGACAGACACAGCTCCATTCGCGAAAGACCAGACACTCGCCGAGGCGCTGCTCACGCCAACGCGCATTTATGTGAAGCTGGTGCTGGACCTGGTTCGCCGGATCGGCGGCATCCATGGCTTGGTGCACATCACGGGAGGCGGTTTCATCGACAATATCCCGCGGGTTTTGCCAGAAAACATCGGCGTTTCTCTCCGGCTGGATCAGATCGCAGTACCGCCAGTGTTCCGTTGGCTGGCAAAAACAGGCGGTGTCAGTGAGTACGAGATGCTTCGCACCTTCAACTGCGGCATCGGCATGGCATTGATCGTGGATGCCGCGAAAGCGCAGGAGATATTGGCGGCGGCGGGTGAAGGCGCCTGCATCATCGGCATGACGACGGCTGTAGATGCCGGTGCAGCGCAAGTCGCCACCACTGGCGTGCTTAATCTCGCATGACGCAATCCTCGCCCGCCAAAAGGCGCGTTGCCGTGCTCATCTCTGGCCGGGGCTCCAATATGGCGGCACTCGTGGAGGCAGCGAAGTTGGCGGATTACCCGGCTGAAATCGCGCTCGTTGCCAGCAATAAGCCGGAAGCGGAGGGTCTGACCTTTGCCCGATCACAGGGCATCGCCACTTTTGCAGTGTCGCACAAGGGCTTTGCCGACCGCGAAAGCTTCGACCGGGTAATGCACCAGAAACTCATTGAAACCGGGATCGAACTGGTTGCACTGGCCGGGTTCATGCGCGTGCTGTCACCGTGGTTCTGCCGCGAGTGGCAAGGACGGCTGATCAACATCCATCCGTCTCTTCTTCCCGATTTCAAGGGTGTGGACACCCACCGGCGTGCGCTGGAAGCAGGCGTACGGGAACACGGGTGCACCGTACACTTCGTCACGCCGGAACTGGATGACGGACCGACAATCCTGCAGGCCCGTGTGCCAGTTCTGCCGGAGGACGAAGAACAGGCACTCGCAGCGCGCGTGCTGAAAGAGGAGCACAGAATTTATCCGCTGGCCCTCGCGAAAGTGGCACGCGATCAAGCCAGCGGATAAATCGCTCGCCTTACCGTGCTTTCTGCCCGAACAGCACTGCGCGTACTGCGGGATCAGCCGGGTTGCTCTGCGCCCGTTCTGCCTCGTTGACAGCCAATCCCCTCTGCACGGCAGGCCGCGCCATCACATCGCCCAGCCAGCGCTCCACATGCGGGAAATCCTTGATGTTCTGGCCCTGCCGTTCCCACAGCTTGGCCCAGCCCACGCAAGCCATGTCGGCGATGGAATACTCACCCGCGAGATACGGCCGATCCGCCAGCCTCTTGTTCATGACGCCGTAGAGACGGTTTGATTCATTGGTGTAGCGATCAATGGCATACGGAATTTTCTCTGGTGCATAGATTCGGAAATGATGCGTCTGGCCCAGCATCGGGCCGAAACCGCCCATCTGCCAGAACAGCCATTCATCCACCTCGACCCGGGCCCGCTCTTCTTTGGGATAGAACTTGCCGGTCTTGCGCCCCAGATATTGCAGGATAGCACCCGACTCGAACACCGAGATCGGTTTGCCGTCAGGCCCCTCGGGATCAACAATCGCAGGCATGCGGTTGTTCGGCGAGATCGCCAGGAATTCTGGTTTGAACTGTTCACCCTTGGAGATGTTCACGAGATTGACGGTGTAGGGCAACCCGCATTCCTCCAGCATGATCGAAATTTTCCAGCCGTTCGGTGTGGGCCAGTAATAGAGATCGATCGGTTGGGTCTGTCTGGTCATCGGTTGCTCCTGATTTCCTGAGCCAAATATGTAAGCGCTTGAACTGCAACGTGAAAGCCCTTTCAACGGAAATTGACGCGCCGTTCAAAAACCCCTGATTTTTCAGCAATTGCGCTATTTGTTCTTGTTTTGTACATTCATGGATAGAGCCCCTAGGGTTGTGTGGCTCATTCGAAACGGGAGTCACGCTTATGAAACGCCTTCTTGCTGCCGGACTGACGCTGGTTATCGCCACCTTCGCCTTCAGCCCCGCCGGGGCCCAGAGTACTGTTCCCAATCCCTTGCGACCCAAGCCAGCGGAACAGCATGCAGCCGAGACTCCCAAGGCTGAAGAGAAAGCTGCCAAGCCGAAACGCGAGCGGTCGGCCAAACAGCGTCAGGGTGATGATGACATGCGGGCCTGCGGCGCTAGCTGGCGTGAGCAGAAGGATGCGCTCAAAGCCAAGGGTACGACATGGCGCAGCTATCTGAAGGATTGCCGCGCGGAGAAGAAGGCGGTGCGCGAGAGGGTTTGACCGGGCATTCGGATTCCAAAGCATCTTTCACAAGTGCAAGGCCATTGATCTGACGATCAGGAACGCCACATGCCGACGGTTGCACATTGGGAAGCAACTGGAGGTGATCGGGTGGAATTCAGTGGGATGGTTGACGGAATGCTGGGCTTAGTGCGGGCGAACCAGAATTGGCTTGCGCCAGCGGTTTTCCTGCTGGCCTTTCTGGAAAGCCTCGCTTTTGTCTCGTTACTTGTGCCATCGACGGCCATTCTCGCAGCACTTGGTCTGGCAATCGGCGCGGGGCATCTACCATTCTGGACACCGTTCTTCGCAGCCGTGATAGGTGCCATTCTTGGCGATTGGCTCTCCTATGAGATTGGCCGACGCTACAAGGGCGAGGTCAAGCGCATGTGGCCTTTCAGCAAACAGCCAGAGATTTTTGACCGTGGCGAAAATTTCTTCCGCAAGTATGGTGCGCCGGGGTATTTTGGCGGACGCTTTGTCGGGCCCTTGCGGGCAGTATTCCCGCTGATATGCGGCATATCGGCAATGCCTCCCATGATTTTCCATGCCACAAATGCCGCCTCAGCTGTTGCCTGGGCCGCTGTGTTTCTTGGCGGCAGTGCTGGCCTGGGCCGTCTTTTCGGCTGACAAACGCCAGAAGACCGGCCAAGGAAGCGGGGCGATCAGCGCGGCGAGAGAGGTTTTCCTTGGAAACAAGCGAATTCATGCAAAAGGTGATGGAGCAGGCAGGCCCCATCATCGGGTTCGTCCGGGCCAATCAGGCCTGGGCAGTGCCCATCGTTTTCGTTCTTGCCTTCGGTGAATCGATGGCCTTCATTTCGCTCTTCCTGCCATTCTGGGCCATGCTTGTCGGCATTGGCGCATTGGTGACGATGAGCGGGCTCGACTTCTGGTCGATCTGGATTGCCGCCAGCCTCGGTGCAGCGCTAGGCGACTGGCTGTCCTACTGGCTTGGCGCGCACTTCCAGCACCGTGTCGCGGGATGGTGGCCGTTGTCGAAATACCCGCAACTGCTGCCGAAAGGGGAAGCCTTCTTCCGGCGCTGGGGCTGGATCGCTGTTGTAGCGGGGCGTTTTTCTGGCCCCTTGCGGGCGACCGTGCCTTTGGCAGCCGGCATCACGCATATGCCAATGACGACTTTTCAACTCGCCAATTTCGGCTCTGCGTTTTTGTGGGCAGCCTCCTTGATGCTGCCCGGCACCTATCTCGCGCGCTTCATGCCCCTATGACGCCGAAACTCTGATTGCACCATGGATCTGCTGAGCAAGGACATGCTTGAGACTGTTTCCGCCTTCATGCGGACGCATGCGCTCTGGGCCGCGCCAATCCTGTTCGGAATCATGGTGCTGGAAGGCATTATCCTCACGACCTTCATCTTCTCGGGAGCGGTCATGATACTGGCCGCCGGAGCGCTGATTCAGGCCGGTGTGTTGGAATACACCAGCTGTTTTCTCGCCATATTCGTCGGCTTCTGGCTCGGTGACTGGATCAACTACGAGATCGGGCGGCAAGGTGATCCATGGTTCCGCAATCTCGGTATCGTGAAAAACCGCCCCGTGATGATGCAGAAGGCCGAGAAACTGATCGAGAACTATGGCGTAACCGCGATTTTCATTAGCCGGTTCATGGGGCCGAGCCGCGCTTTCGTGACGTTTCTCGCAGGCGCCTGCCACATGCGCCCGAAAGACTTTCATCTCGCGACACTGGTTTCGACGTTTCTGCTCACCTACGGCCTGCTGAACGCCGGCATGACCGGCCTTCAGCTCTGGGACAGGTTCAAATAGCCCTCAGGGCCATTTCCTCACGCCTTGCGGCTCTCCTTCGGCAGGATCTGATCAGGCGTCCCAAAGCCCTTGAGGGCTTTCAAGCGCGCAATCCAGGCTGAAATATTCTTGTATTGCGCCAGATCGAACCCGCCAGCAGCCGCATAATCAATCACACCGTAGAGATCGATATCGGCGATGGTAGCACCCTTGCCGACGAGCCAGTTGCGCCCGGCCAGATGATCATCCAGCACTTTCAGGGCGATGTTGCCTTCAGTGAAATACATCGCCGCCGTATCGAACGGCATCGAACGCAGTCCCAGTCGCATGCCGCGCGAGCGATAAATAGGAGGCGCGAGCCTGTCGAAATCCCAAAACATCCACTCCCGCGCCTCGATCTTCTCCTCGACCGTATCGCCCGCAAACTTGCCCAGCATTTCCGCCAGATATTCAAGGATCGAGGCAGACTGGCAGAGCTTGCGCCCGTTGCCGTTGTCGACCAGCAGAGGCACCTGCCCGAAGCGCTGCTTCGCCATGAAAGCCGGTGTCTTGTGCTCACCCGCGCGCAGGTTGACATGCACATAGTCAAACGGTTCGCCACACAGCGAGAGCATCAGGCCCACCTTGTAGGCAGGTCCCGACAGCCAGATCCCGTGCAATTCGTAACGTGCGGGCATTATGTGTTCCTCCAGCAGTGTTTTGCTTGATCCAAGGCTATCGAGAGGTCTGGTGCGTTGCAATGACGTTGTGCCTTTCTCGAGGCTCGCCAAAGAGCGAGCGCCTCGAAATGATGGAGGTCTGTGCAAGGCCCAATGATCTTCATCCCGAGGTGCGAGCCACTTGGCGAGCCTCGAGGGACGCACAAACTCGATGCAGCCCTACAATGCCTTCTCGAAGAAAAACTCGCGGCTGAACGAAATATCGCCCAGTGATCGCGTGATGGGGCCGCGTTTGTAGCCAAGCCCTTCGTAAAGCGCATGCGCCTTGGTGAAGCGCGTGTCGGACCACAGGATCACACGGCTTGCACCTCGCTCGCTCGCGAAATCCTCCACGCGGATCGTCAGCAGTTTGGCCAGACCCCTGCCCCGTTTGTCAGGCCTCACGTAGAGCCGGTGCAATTCAGCTGTGGTTCTGTCAGGAAAATCGATACCAATGCAGGCCGCGATCCGTCCGCGCGCATCTTCCACAACGAGAAGCTGGCCTTCCAGCGCAAGCCGCGATTGCGCGGGCCGCACGATATCGGGCATGTCACCATGAGGATCGAAGAAGCAGCCGGGATATTCGGCAAAGCAGAGCGTGATCAGGCCGATCAGATCCTGCGCGTCATTGTCGCGGACGGGGCGGATGAGCAGACCCAAACCTTTACTCAATCCCCAGTTTCGCCTTCAGCAAATCATTCACTGCCCCCGGCGCCGCCTTGCCGCCCGAAGCCTTCATCACCTGTCCCACGAACCAGCCCAGCATGCTCGGCTTCAGTTTGGCCTGCTCCACCTTGTCCGGATTGGCCGCGATGATCTCGTCCACGGCCTTTTCGATGGCCCCGGTATCCGTCACCTGCTTCATGCCGCGCTGTTCGACGATGGTTGCCGGATCGCCGCCTTCGATCCAGACGATCTCGAACAGGTCCTTGGCGATCTTGCCGGAGATGGCACCGGACCCGATGAGATCGACGATGCCGCCGATCTGCGCAGCGGAAATCGGCGTATCGGCAATTTCCTTGCCTTCCTTGTTCAGTCTGCCGAAAAACTCGTTGATCACCCAGTTCGCGGCCTGCTTGCCATCGCGGCCTTTCGCGACGGTTTCGAAGAAATCGGCACTCTCGCGCTCGGCTGACAGCACCGAGGCGTCATAGGCCGAGAGGCCATACTGGCTGATGAAACGCGCCTTCTTGGCATCCGGCAGTTCCGGCAGTCCCTTTGCGAGATCAGCGACATAGGCATCGTCGAACTCGAGCGGCAGCAAATCAGGGTCCGGGAAGTAGCGATAATCATGCGCCTCTTCCTTCGAGCGCATGGAGCGCGTCTCGCCTTTGGCCGGATCATACAGCCGCGTCTCCTGATCGATCTTTCCACCATCCTCGATGATGCCGATCTGACGGCGAGCCTCCACCTCGATGGCCTGGCCGATGAACCGCACGGAGTTGACGTTCTTGATCTCGCAGCGCGTGCCCAGATCTGCACCGGGCATGCGCACCGAGACGTTGACGTCGGCGCGGAGATTACCCTTCTCCATATCGCCATCGCAGGTCTCGAGATAGCGCAGAATCGTCCTGAGCTTCGTGACGTAAGCCTTTGCTTCTTCTGATGATCTCATGTCCGGCTTGGATACGATCTCCATCAGCGCCACACCGGACCGGTTGAGATCAACAAAGGACGAGCGCGGGTCCTGATCATGGATCGACTTGCCCGCGTCCTGCTCCAAATGCAGCCGCTCGATGCGCACGGTGATCGGCTCGGGGTAACCCGGCACATCGACGATGACCTCGCCCTCTCCGACGATGGGATGGGCGAACTGGCTGATCTGGTAGCCCTGCGGCAGGTCCGGGTAGAAGTAGTTCTTGCGGTCGAAAACCGAACGGTTGTTGATCTGCGCCTTGAGGCCAAGGCCGGTGCGGATGGCCTGGCGCACGCATTCCTCGTTGATCACGGGCAGCATGCCGGGCATCGCGGCATCGACGAGGCTGACGTTGGAATTGGGCTCGTTTCCGAAGCGCGTGGACGCGCCCGAAAACAGCTTGGCCTCGCTGTTGACCTGCGCATGGATCTCAAGCCCGATCACCACCTCCCAGTCGGCAGTGGCACCCTTGATGAGCTTCTTGGTGTTCACGGGAGCGTTCATGACGTTAATTTCCCAAAATCCTGTTCAGAAAGGCCTTATTCACCGCGCGCCGCGCGGCGAATGAAACGCGAGGCCCATATGCAACCGATGCCTCCGGCGGCGAAAATCGCTGCCGTGACCAGTATCGTTCCGGTTTGCAAGCCGTCGTTCGGCGCAAAAGACTGCTTCAGCACCAGAATAACCAGCAACCCCGCGACGACGAAGCATAGACCTGCCAGAACCTGAAAGCAGGCAATGCCAATGGCGGGCGCAAAAACCATTACCACCACCGCTTAGGGTGGAAATGCCCTGCTGCATCCTCGATCACCTGCCCCACGGCAAACAGCGTTTCCTCGTCGAACGGACGCCCGATGAGCTGGAGACCCAGCGGCAAACCCTTCGCATCAACCCCAGCAGGCACGGCAATACCCGGCAAGCCCGCCATGTTCACTGTGACGGTGAAAATGTCGTTCAGATACATCTCGATGGGAGAGGCCATCGACATCGCGCCGATGCCGAAAGCGGCGGAGGGCGTCGCGGGTGTCAGGATCGCATCGACTCCTGCCGCATAGGCATCCTCGAAATCTTTCTTGATCAGCGTGCGCACCTGCTGCGCCTTGACGTAATAGGCGTCGTAATAACCGGCGGACAACACATAGGTGCCAATCATGATGCGGCGCTTCACTTCCGGCCCGAAGCCTGCGGCCCGTGTATTCTCGTAAAGCTCGGCAATATCCTTGCCCGGCTTGCGCAGACCATAGCGCACGCCGTCATAGCGCGCGAGATTGGATGACGCCTCGGCGGGGGCCACGATGTAATAGGCGGGCAGCGCGTATTTCGTGTGCGGCAACGAGATATCGACAATGGTCGCGCCCGCCGCCTTCAGCCAGTCCGCGCCCTGTTTCCACAGTTTTTCGATTTCGGGCGGCGTTCCATCCATGCGATACTCGCGAGGGATGCCGATTTTCAGTCCTTTAACACCGCGTCGCACGGCGGCCTCGAAATCCGGTACCGCAAGATCAACCGAAGTCGTGTCTTTCGGATCATGCCCGGACATGGATTTCAGCATGATGGCGCTGTCCATCACCGTCTTGGCGATGGGTCCGGCCTGATCCAGCGACGAGGCGAAGGCGACCACGCCCCAGCGCGAGACGCGGCCATAGGTCGGTTTGATACCAACGGTGCCGGTAAACGCTGCGGGCTGGCGAATGGAGCCGCCGGTATCTGTCGCGGTCGCTGCAAGGCAGATATCGGCAGCAACAGCCGTCGCCGAACCGCCGGATGAGCCACCCGCCACGAGATTCTTGTTGTCACCACTGGCGCGCCACGGGTTGATTGGCGTGCCGAAAGCCGAGGTTTCGTTGGACGAGCCCATCGCGAATTCATCGTTGTTCAGTTTGCCCAGCATCACGGCGCCATCGCGCCAGAGCTGGCTTGTGACGGTCGATTCGTAGGTCGGCACGAAATTGCCGAGGATGTTCGAGCAGGCTGTGGTGCGCACGCCTTCGGTGCAAAACAGATCCTTGATGCCCAGCGGCAGGCCTTCCAGCGCGCCGCCCTGCCCCTTCGCAAGCTTATCGTCGCTGGCATTCGCCATTTTCAGCGCATGCTCTGGCGTTTCCAGCACATAGGCGTTGAGCTGGCGTGCCGTTTCCATGTTGGCGAGAAACGCTTTTGTGAGTTCAGTCGACGTGAAGGTCTTCGCTTTCAACCCGTCGCGCGCTGATGCCAGCGTCATTCCTGCAAGATCTGTGGTTTTCATGGCGTTTACTCAACCACCTTGGGCACAACGAAATAGCCGTCTTCGCTCGACGGTGCATTCTTCAAAATACGCTCGGGATAACCGCCATCAGTCACCGCATCCTGACGCTTTTTCATAGCCATCGGCGTGACCGAGGTCATGGGAATGACGCCCTTCACATCGACCTCGTTCAGTTGTTCGACAAAGCCAAGAATGGCGTTCAGCTCACCCTGGAGGTGAGACACATCAGTGTCGGTAACGGCGATACGCGCCAATCGCGCAATGCGCCTCACGGTCGTCTGATCGACGGACATTCTTGCTCCGGGAAAAGCTGGATTAACCGGGCTATAACACCGCGCTCTTTCGTTTCGCAACCAAGGATGCCGGAAGAACTGCCGATGACGCAACACATTCAAGCTGATAACGAGAGGCATGAATGTCACGACTGATATCGCCGTTTTTGGTGCAGGCCTTGGGCCAAACACGCGGCTGCTGGGCCTTGATCTGGGCACAAAAACCATCGGCATTGCCATGGCGACATTGTCCGTGGGAATCGCCACGCCGCTTTTCACGATCCAGCGCACCAAATTCCAGCAGGATATCCGCGCATTGATGGACCTCGTGAAGAAAGAGGGAATCGGCGCGATTGTCCTGGGCTTGCCGTTCAACATGGATGACAGCGAAGGGCCACGCGCCCAGTCCACCCGCGCCTTCGCCCGCAACTGGCAGGCGCACAACCCGCCGCCGATCCTGCTGTGGGATGAACGCCTGTCCTCGTCGGATGCGGAAGATGGCCTGATCGCTGCGGGAATGTCCCCTGCCAGACGCGCCGCAAGCATCGATGCAGCTGCTGCGAGCGTTATCTTGCAGGATGCTCTCTACAGATTGCAAACGATCACGTCTGATGATTGATTCAATGCGCAAAGGGCGTTGGCGCAACAGCGTCTCACATGGGAATAACCGTTCGCAATCTGCGACATTTCCGGATCGCTCGAGACAGAAGACGCATGCCGCCCGTCCTTGAAGGTCTGATCCCCGTTTTTCTCGTCATCGCGCTGGGCTGGAGCATGCGAACCACGGGTTTCATTACGCCGGAACACTGGCACGGCTTTGAGCGGGTGACCTATTACATCCTGATTCCTGGCCTCGTCATCACGACGCTGGCCATGGCTGACCTCAGCAAAGTTCCTATAACGACTGTCGGCGTTGCGCTTGTGGGGCCGACCTTGATAATTGGACTTCCCTTGATTTTTTCTCGCGGACCGCTTGAAAGGAACTTCGGGATCGACGGCCCCGCCTTCACATCGGTCTTCCAGGGGGCTGTCCGCTGGAACAGCTTCGTCGCTGTGGCGCTGGCGGGAGCGCTCTACGGCAAGGAGGGCGTGGCCCTGACGGCGGTGGCCTTTGCGTTCCTCATTCCGCTTGTGAATCTGATGTCAGCCACTGTGCTGGCGCGCCACGGCAGTTCTGCAAAACCCCTGACAGCACTTGGAATTGCGACTGGGTTGATCAAGAACCCGTTCATCTGGTCCACGCTGATTGGTATCGCGCTGAGTGTCACGGGCCTGCCGATCCCGAAGGCTATCGCAAGCTTTGGCGATATTGTTGGGCGTTCGGCACTCGCCGCCGGCTTGTTGCTGGTGGGATCAGGACTGGACCTGCACGATCTGAAGCGATCAGGCGCTGGTTTGTGGATCGCCAATGGCTTGAAGCTGGTCGCCATGCCGATATTGGCGGGTTTGATCGGACAAAAACTCGGACTCTCCGGCATCAATCTGGCCGTGCCGATAATCTGCGCCTCGGTGCCGACGGCTGCGGCATCCTACATTCTGGCACGCCAGAACGGCGGTGATGCGCCGCTTATGGCTTCCATCGTGACGGCGCAGACGATATTGGCGGCCGTCACGATGCCTTTGATGTTATATGTTTTTAACAATTGAATTCGTCTGTTTTACCAGGCATTTTCCCGGTCAACTTGCCGGTTGTTACGATAGTACTGGTATTCACGGGACTGATAATATCCACGCTGAGGTTGAACATATCGCGGCTGCGGCTGATAATACCCACCACCGTAATACTGCGGCTGCGGCTGAACATAACCGTATTTCTGGTGGAAACGCTCGGCCAGCTGCTCCTGCTTGCGCGCGATTTTGGGGTTCACATATTGCTGCTGGGGCTGCTGATAATAGTAGCCCTGCGGAGGATAGCCGTAATATTGCGCTTCAACAGCAGGGCCGAAACCGATCACACCGGCCAAGGCCGATGCGGCAACAAGGATGGCTTTGAACTTGGTCATGGGTTTTCTCCCGGCCAGAGTGCATCTCTGGCGTTCCATCCAGCAAATACAATTCCCCTTATGAATGCAAGCCGAACGGGCCGTGCAGCCAGTGCTGCTTGATCACCGATCAGGGCCGACGTGAGACTGTCCCGCCAGGATGGCGATCAATGGCGCCCCTCGAATCCAGACCGAAAAGAATGAGATTGATATCCCGAATCGACAATCCGGCAGAGCGGCAGAGATCATCCGGATCGACGGGAGTTGCTGACAAAAGACCAAGAACCGTCTCTTCCGGGCCTTTCGCTGCGGATTCCTCCCAGCCGTCGAAGGGAGGTTCCGAAGGGCCCTTGGATGCATCTGCGCCAGCTTGCAGCCAGTCTGCCTCGTCCCACAGTGGCTCATCCCGCTGCACGCCACCGCCATCAAGCATGGCTTTGGGCTCAAAGTCCCGCCCGATGATAGGTTCGAGAACCTCCAGCACATCGCGGCTGCCTCGGGTCAGGCAGGCACCATCCCGAATCAGATCGTTTGGTCCTTCTGCGCGCTGATCGAATGGGGAGCCCGGTACGGCGAAGACCTCCCTGCCTTGCTCACTGGCAAAACGCGCTGTTATCAGTGAACCCGATTTGCGCGCAGCCTCGACAATGATTGTACCGAGGGAAAGCCCCGAGACGATCCGGTTGCGGCGGGGAAAATCCCGTCCCCTTGGCACCCAGCCCATCGGCATCTCGGACACAACTGCGCCGCGATCACACAATTGCTCGTACAGAGGACGGTTCTCCTCGGGATAGAGTTGATCCAGTCCCCCGGCCACAACCGCTATGGCACATGTCGCCAGCGATGCCTGATGGGCTCGTGTGTCGATGCCGCGAGCAAGCCCCGAGACGATACCAAAGCCAGCGCCGCCAAGATCATGGCTGAGTTTTTCCGCCATCTTCAATCCCGCAACCGATGCATTGCGGGATCCAACGATGGAAATCAGGGGTTGCGCCGCGAGATTGACAGGCCCGATCATTGAAATCAGCGGCGGCGCGCTTTCGATGGCCGCCAGTGCTTTGGGATAATCCGGCTCGCCCCGCGCTACGAAACGCGCTCCGAAGCGGCGGACCTGTTCCAGTTCACGCTCCGCATCGGCTTCCGAAGCGATAGTGACGGCTTTTCCCGCCCGTTTGCGGGATAGTTCAGGCAGTGCCCGCAAGGCATCGGCCGCGCCGCCGTAATGGTTGAGCAACGAGAGAAAGGTCCGAGGGCCAACACCTTCGGTACGGATCAGGCGTAACCAGTCTATGCGTTGCTGGTCCGAAAGCCTGATCCCCGCCTGTCCCGTCATGCGTTGCCTAACCCTTCTGGCCGATCTTGCCCTCGTTTCCCGAAAGCAGGCGACTGATGTTCGCCCAGTGCATGATGAAAATGAGGATCGTCAGCAGGACGAAGAGGCCCGCAATGGCGTTAAAGCCATTGATATAAAGTACCACTGGCATTGCGATACAGGCGAGAAGTGAAGAGAGGCTGGAATATCGCGAGAGATACGCCGTCATCAGCCAGATAGCCGCAAAAACAAGCCCACCTGGCCACCACAGACCGAGCGCCACACCCAGATAGGTCGCAACACCCTTGCCCCCTCTGAAATTGAGCCAGACCGGGAAGAGATGCCCAAGAAATGCGCCAAGACCCGCGATGATCGCAGCCCATGGTCCCCACATTCCGGCAATTAGGACGGCGGCGGTGCCCTTGAGCATATCGCCAATCAGGGTTGCAGCCGCGAGGCCCTTGCGCCCCGTGCGCAGCACATTGGTCGCCCCGATGTTACCTGATCCGATGGAGCGCAAGTCTTCGGTGCCTGCCAGCCGCGTGATGATCATGCCGAAGGGAATCGAGCCCAGCAGATATCCAACGGCGAGCGCCAGTGCTGCGACGGACCAGGAAATGACATCAGGCATGTGATTTGGCTTTCCTGTCTATGGTAGCAGGGGAAATTTTTTGAAAGAAGACCCGTATTTGCGGATTTTTCCTCTGAAAAATCAATAAAAAAGGCGGACCGAAGCCCGCCTTGATCGATTTCACGTCGTGCGTAATTAGCCAACAATCTCGTTGCCGGAAAAGAACTGCGCGATCTCGATAGCAGCGGTTTCGGGTGCATCCGAACCGTGTACCGAATTTTCACCGACCGATAGCGCATGCGCCTTGCGGATCGTGCCATCTGCAGCATTGGCCGGGTTCGTGGCCCCCATCACGTCGCGGTAGCGGGCAATGGCGTTGTCACCTTCCAGCACCTGCACCACAACCGGTGCTGCTGACATCTGCTGCACGAGTTCACCGTAAAATGGGCGCTCCTTGTGCACGGCATAGAAAGCACCGGCCTGTGCCGGCGTCATGTGCAGACGCTTCTGCGCGACGATGCGCAGGCCAACACCTTCGATCATGGCATTGATCGCGCCGGTCAAATTGCGGCGCGTTGCGTCGGGCTTGAGTATGGAAAAGGTGCGCTGAACGGCCATGGGATATCCTTACAGTGGGAAAAGAAAAACGCGCGGGGTCCATACCCGCGCGTTCCGGTTCCTGCAAGGTTTGTCGGAAGTTGGAACTGATCAATCTTCAACTGAGAGGACATTCATCTTGAACAGCATCCCTGCTGCCAGACCACCGGCAAGCGGAGCCACGATGAACAGCCACAACTGCTGCAGCGCCACACCGCCTGCATAGATATTGGGTGCCAGCGTGCGGGCCGGATTCACCGATGTTCCTGTGACCGGGATCAGCACGATATGCACGAGCGTCAGGGTCAGGCCGATCACAAGCCCCGCAACCATCCCGGTCCCAGCCTTCGCCTGTGTGACGCCGAGGATGACGGCAGTGAAGATCATCGTGGCGATGAACTCGATCAGAAATGCCGACGTGACAGACCATGTCCCGAATGTGTTCTGCCCGAAAACGCCTCCCGAAATCTTGTATCCGCCAGGCGCGCCGGACAGGATCAGGGCCAACAGGCCCGCACCGACAAAGCCGCCAATGCACTGAGCAATGATATAACCCGGCACGTCTTTTGTATCGAACTTGCCAGCTGCCCAAAGGGCCACAGTGACTGCGGGATTGATGTGGCAACCGGAAACAGGACCGATGGTGTAGGCCATCGCCGTGACAGCCAGACCAAAGGCCAGCGCGATGGCGACAACACCCTGGGTGTGGACGGATGCCGACATTGAAACAGCTGGAGAAAGGCCAGTACCCAGCAGGTTAACGGCCACAACAGCGCCACAGCCACAAAAGACAAGGACGGCGGTCCCGAACAGTTCCGCGATATATTTTTTCATGATCTTACCTCCACCGACACTTCAGAGATTCGGTGGAGGAAGTATCAAGCCTGCTTTGCATTGTTGCAATCCCAAGATTGCCCAATCTGCTCCTTCAGATGAAACAGCACGCTTTGCAACGGTTGGACTGAACGCCGTTTTGTAATTTTTACTCAAACCGCCGGCTCGCGATGGCACCATACAACTTCACCACGAGCCCGCCGGTTTCAGCCCAGATCGAAGCGATCAAGGTTCATCACTTTAGCGAAGGCCTTGGCGAAATCCTCGACAAAACGTCCGCATGCGTCCGAAGCGCCGTAAACTTCGGCCAACGCGCGGAGCTGCGAGTTTGATCCGAAGATCAGGTCAGCGCGCGTGCCGCTCCATTTGACCTTGCCGGAGGCGCGATCAACACCTTCGAAGACATCGCCAGCCTCCGAAACTGGCCTCCATGTTAGACCCAGATCGAGAAGACTGACGAAGAAGTCGTTGGTGAGCACGCCCGGCGTCTGTGTGAATACACCATGCTTCGCCCCGCAATGATTGGCACCGAGGACGCGTAAACCGCCGATCAGCACGGTCATCTCAGGTGCAGATAGTGTCAGGAGTTGCGCCCGGTCCAGCAATAGCTCCTCGCAGGACCGGCGGTCGCTGGTGTTGCTATAATTGCGGAAACCGTCCGCTCTGGGCTCCAGTACAGCAAAGGACTCGCTGTCCGTTTGCGCCTCGGCCGAATCGGTTCGGCCTGGCGTGAAAGGCACGGCAACTGAGTTGCCGGCTGCCATCGCGGCTTTCTCAACCGCTGCGCAACCACCCAGCACGATGAGGTCAGCTAGCGATACCCGCTTGCCGGTGGTGCCGCTCTGCTGCTGCGCATTGAATGCACTCTTAATAGCAGTAAGCGCCGCAAGCACCCGGTTGAGCTTTTTCGGTTCATTAACCTCCCAGTCCTTTTGCGGTGCCAGGCGGATGCGTGCGCCATTGGCACCACCCCGCTTGTCCGAGCCACGGAAGGTCGAGGCCGATGCCCATGCCGTCGAGACGAGATCGCCAACGCTCAGGCCTGAGCCGAGAATGCTACTTTTAAGCACACCAATATCCTCAGGCCCAATCAGCGCATGATCGACGGGTGGCACTGGATCCTGCCAGATCAGCTCCTCCCCGGGCACGAGGTTACCCAGGTAACGGACGCGTGGGCCCATGTCGCGGTGCGTCAGCTTGAACCAGGCACGAGCAAATGCGTCGGCGAGTTGATCTGGGTACTTCTGGAACCTGCGTGAGATCACTTCGTAGGCCGGATCTATGCGCATAGCCATATCAGCTGTGGACATGACAGGTTGATGCCGTCTGTTCGGATCATGAGCATCAGGCACCGTACCCGCGCCTCCGCCATTCTTAGGAGCCCATTGCTGTGCACCGGCGGGGCTCTTCGTCAGCTCCCACTCGAACCCAAAGAGAGTATCGAAGTAAGAATTATCCCAGGTGATCGGCGTCGGCGTCCAGGCACCTTCGAGGCCGCTCGTGATTGCGTGAACACCTTTTCCTGTGCCGAATGTGTTCTTCCAGCCCTTGCCCATTTCCTCGATGGAAGCGCCTTCCGGCGCCGCCCCGACATACATTGATGGGTCGGCTGCGCCATGCATCTTTCCGAATGTGTGGCCACCGGCTACCAGCGCCACAGTCTCTTCGTCGTTCATAGCCATGCGCGCGAAGGTTTCGCGAATGTCGCGGGCTGAACCGAGCGGGTCAGGCCTGCCGTTTGGGCCTTCGGGGTTGACGTAGATCAAACCCATCTGCACGGCTGCAAGCGGATTTTCGAGCTCGCGGTCGCCCGTGTAGCGCTTGTCATCAAGCCAGACATCCTCGGGTCCCCAATAGATGTCTTCTTCGGGCTCCCAGACATCAACGCGCCCGCCCCCAAAACCAAAGGTCTTGAAGCCCATGGATTCCAGTGCGCAGTTGCCAGTGAGGATCATAAGATCAGCCCATGATATCTTGCGACCGTACTTCTGCTTCACTGGCCAGAGGAGCATTCGGGCTTTGTCGAGATTGCCATTGTCGGGCCAACTGTTGAGGGGCGCGAAACGTATGGTGCCCGAGCTTGCGCCGCCGCGACCATCAGCGATGCGATAGGTGCCAGCGCTATGCCAGGCCATGCGGATGAAAAGCGGGCCATAATGCCCGTAATCAGCCGGCCACCAGTCCTGCGAGGTGGTCATGAGCTTGAAGATGTCAGCCTTCACCGCCTTCAGATCAAGACTTTTGAATTCCTTGGCATAGTCGAATGTCTCTCCCATCGGGTCGCTGGCTGGCGCGTTCTGGTGGAGGATTCGGAGATTGAGCTGGTTGGGCCACCAGTCGCGACTTGACCAGGCACCTGCTCTGGTTTGTCCGCCCATATGCGGACACTTCAATATATCGGTCATGGTTTCACCTGTCGTTGGCCGTAAGCGTCTGTCGGCAATGAGAGAACACAGAGCAAGGCGGAAGTCAGCCTAGCAATCCATTTACCAAGAAACGCGCCGGAGCGCTGGCTGACGGAAGATGTCCAATGCATTCCAAAACTGGGAGCGCTGCTCCGATTGTCAATAAGGGGCTTATGCCAAGATGAACTACAGCCATGCTGGTGGCGAACTCGCATTGAGATAAATCAGTGTGTGGTAAGTAGGCTATGCGTTCTTAGCCCAGCGACCGTTTTCATCCTGCCGCCAGTAAGTGGCCTCGGCTCCGCTCGCCTTGACGGTTTTCCATGCAGTTCGAGCCCTGTCTAGCGCTTCAGGGTCCTTGCCGTCGAACATCAGGACAGCGCGAGTCCAGCCCTCTGTTATCGGCAGTTCGGCACCATCAACGGCGAACATGACCTCGGCATCGTTGAAGCGGGTGTCCGAGCGCGACAGCACGATGGGTTGCGCGCCGCAATGCGCATCCGCATCAATCGCGTGCGGCAGGAAGCTTTCGTCGCTGTAGGTCCAGAGATGATCATCAAGCGCTTTCATCCGCTCGTCAGACGAGACGCGGACGACGGCTTTCCAGCCGCGCGCCAGTGTCTTGTCAAGCAAGCTGGGAAGCGTTTGCTCCAGTGTCGTATTTTGCAAGTGATAGAAGAGGATTTCCACCTATTGCCTTGTTCTATTTGTCTTCATAGTGATCAGAGACGAGCTGATTTAGGAGCCGTACTCCCCAGCCCGGTCCCCAGCTGCGGTTGATCTCGGTCTGGTTAGCGGCCATTGCCGTTCCAGCCACATCGAGATGCGCCCATGGGCAGTCATTGACGAAACGCTGTAGGAACTGCGCCGCCGTGATCGAACCGGCGAAGCGTCCGCCGGAGTTTTTCACATCGGCGAATTTCGAATCAATGATCTTGTCGTAAGCGGGATCAAGAGGCATCCGCCAGACACGCTCGCCCGTGTGTTTGCCCGCTGCAAAAATCTTGTCCGAGAGATCATCGTTATTCGAGAACAGTCCGGCGTATTCCTGCCCCAGCGCTACCATGATCGCGCCAGTCAATGTCGCCAGATTGATCATAAACTTTGGTTTGAATGCAGCCTGCGTGTGCCACAGTACATCGGCCAGCACCAGTCGGCCTTCCGCATCCGTATTGATGATCTCAATGGTCTGGCCCGACATCGAAGTGACGATGTCGCCTGGGCGTTGTGCCTTGCCGTCCGGCATGTTCTCGACAAGACCAATCACGCCAATGGCATTCACCTTCGCCTTGCGTGCTGCAAGCGCATGCATCAGGCCGGTGACACAGGCCGCGCCCGCCATATCGCCCTTCATGTCCTCCATGCCGCCAGCGGGCTTGATGGAAATGCCGCCAGTGTCGAATGTGACACCCTTGCCCACGAAAGCCACGGGCTGCGCTTTTACATCCTTTGCGCCGTTCCAGCGCATGATGACGACATGGCTCTCATACTGCGACCCCATGCCAACCCCAACCAAGGCACGCATGCCAAGTTTCTTGAGCTCTTTTTCGCTCAGTATCTCGACATCGACACCGACATCCTTGAGGTCTGCAGCACGCTTGGCAAAGGTTTCGGGGTTAAGCACATTGGGTGGCTCATTCACAAGTTCACGGGCCAGGTTGATGCCGTCCGCGATTGCATTTCGGGATTTCAGGGCCTTTTTGACTGCCAAGACGTCACCGACATGCAGCGTGATTGCAACAGATGTGCTCTCGTCATCATCTTTCTTCTTCGTCTTGTATCGATCAAAACTGTAGGCGCGCATCCGCATGCCCAGCACCAGATCAGCGATTTCCGATGCTGCCAATGGCTTGCCAGCCAGTGAGGCAACCACAGAAACGGTGCCGGACTTCAGTTTGCCTGCGACAATACCACCGAGCATCACCCAATCCGTCTTGGTCAGATCATCGGACTTGCCGAGGCCAATCAGGATCAATTTTTCGCAAGGGAGCTCGGACAAGCCAGTCGCAGCAAGCACAGATTGCGGCTTGCCCGTGAACTTCTCGATAGCCGCAAGGCGCTTGACCGCTTCAACTGCCGACGCACTCAAACCGGCCTCTTTCGGCATAGCGAGCGTATCGGTGGTAAAAAAAACCAGTGTTTTAGCATCAGAAACACCAAAATCTTGCAAATTCAACGTCAACGACAAACCCATAGCAGCCTCGATTTTCCTTTGGCTCAACACGGAGCAAATACAATTCAATGGCGACACAGGTGGCGAGTTGGCCGTGCAGTGTCAATGTGATCGGGATCAATTATACTATTGCGCGTAGGTCACGGAATAGCCATTAAGCTCCTGCTGAGGCTTGGTTTCAATGGCGCTCAGGCGCTGGCGTGAAAGGCTTATCCTTGTTCCTGAAGTTTCTCGGCATGAACCTGCTGGAACGGTACATTTTCAGGACCGCTGCCTCCGCATTCGCGCTGTGTCTTGGCGCGTTGACCGGGGTAATCTGGATAACATCCGCTATCCGGGAACTAGACCTCGTTTCCAGTAAAGGCCAGACACTGCTGGTGTTCCTGCAAGTCACGCTATTGACGCTGCCAGCGCTCATCATGATCATCGCGCCAATTGCCCTGTTCGCAGCAGTTCTCTACGCCCTGAACAAGTTCAACACGGACAGTGAGCTGATCGTCATGAACGCTGCAGGTATGGCACCGATCAAGGTTGCCAAGCCACTGGGACTACTAACTATTTTTGTAGCAATTTTGGTCGGATATATCACCATCTTCGCCATGCCCAACAGCTTCCGCACACTTCGTGACATGCTCACCAAAATCCGCGCGGATGTCGTGACCAAGTTCCTGCAGGAAGGTCGCTTCACCACAATCGACAAGGGAATTACCTTCCATTTTCGCGAGAAGAGTCCGAATGGGACGATGTTGGGGATCCTTATCCATGACGCCCGTGATGCTGCCAAACAGACAACCTATCTTGCGGAGCGTGGACAGATCGTCGAAAGCAACGGCTCAGCCTATATCATCCTCGAAAGTGGCAGCGTTCACCGACAGCAGGAGGCATCACGGGATAACGCAATCGTAGCTTATGACCGTTACGCCATCGATCTCGACCAGTTCGGCGCGGATGGCGATAAAACCGTCTATAAACCACGCGAGAGAAGTACTTTCGATCTCTTGAACGTTGATCCGCAAGATACCTATGCACGGCTTCAGGCTGGACGTTTCCGGGCTGAATTGCATGAGCGCTTCGCCAATCCATTTTATCCACTGGCCTGCATGATGATCGGATTCGCTGCACTGGGCGGGGCAAAAACCACGCGACAGGGACGAGGAACGGCCATTGCTGCGGCAGTAATTGCCATGGTGGCTTTGCGAATCGCTGGATTCGGTGCGTCAAGTCTTGCCACACGCTCAGCCATGTGGGTGCCTCTCGTGTACATTGTGCCAATCGGCTCAACGCTGACTGCCGCCGCAATAGCCTGGCGGATCATGGCAGGCGTGACCCACACTCCGGCACTTGTGCTGAAGGCGATCGAGTTGGCTGAACAGCTCTTTGCACGCGGGCGTCAACTGGCCTTTCGATGATCGGTATTGGCTTCACCCTCGGGCGCTATCTGTCCATTCGCTTCATCCAGACCATCGGAGCGGTGTTTCTTACTGTTTTTGGCTTGATCTATCTGATTGATCTGGTGGAATTGATCCGCCGCGCCGGCGAGGGCGTCGATGTCAGCACCATGACGTTGGCCAGGCTGTCGTTTTTCCGCGCGCCAATCATCGCCGAACAAGTCCTGCCATTCGCGGTACTCTTTGGCAGCCTTGCGGCCTTCCTTACACTCAGCCGCAAGCTTGAACTCGTGATTGCGCGGGCCAGCGGAGTATCAGTCTGGCAATTCGGATTTCCGGCTGTTTTTGTCGCCATGGTGATCGGCCTGACTGCCATGATGCTCTACAATCCGATCGCAGTAGGCCTGAAACAGCGCGGCGAGATTCTGGAGAGTCGCATCTTTTCAAGACCAACGGCGCAGATAACACGCAGTCGTTTCGTTCGTCAGCTCTCGGTTGATGGCAGTTCCATCATCCGTGGCGCAGCCGGTTCAGCTGATGGAACCGAACTGGGAATGGTAACTGTTTTCGTCTTCGACAAGGCCGGATTGCTACTCGAACGGGTCGAGGCCGAATCGGCACAACTTCTGAGAGGGCACTGGAAACTGGAAAAGGCCAGAATCTTGTCTGTCGGCATCGAACCGCAGACCGCGCCTGTCTATCTTCTTGCGACAAATTTGACACGAGATGAAGTTCGCCAAGCCCTTGGTTCATCAGAAAATGTGTCCTTCTGGCGACTCCCGGCAACGATCCGCCAGCTGGAACTTGCGGGGCTGGACGCCACACGCTATCGGCTGCGCTATCAGGGTCTTCTTGCCCGGCCTTTTTTGCTGATTGCCATGGTTATCATCGCTGCTAGCGTTTCATTAAGATTCTTCCGATTTGGCGGTGTCGCAAAGCTCGTTTTGGGTGGCGTGATCGCAGGCTTCGTGCTTTATGTTTGCAGTCAGATTGCCGAAGATCTGGGAGCTGCTGGCCTGCTGAGTGCGCCCGTTGCTGCCTGGTTTCCGGCAACCATTGCGAGCTTACTCGGGACGTTCGTGTTGTTGCATCAAGAGGACGGATAATGGCAGGCGGGTTCACCAGCCTGGTGCCGTCGCACAAGAGCCGCTTGCTCGGAGCAGTGGCGGGATCTGTATTGCTGGCCGTTTTGGGTCAGGACTTCTGCACGCCGGTACTTTCCCAGACGCTCAACGACCAATTCACCCAGCGAGCCAATCAACAGAAGAGCCGTCTGCTCGTTGATGCGCGTGAAATCGTTTACAACAACGACAAGAACCTTGTGGAAGCGCGCGGTGACGTGCAGCTGTATTACCAGGGCCGCATCCTTGAGGCTGATCGAGTTACCTACGATCGCAACACCAAGCGGGTTTATGCCGAGGGCAACGCCAAACTGGTCGAAGCCAATGGCAACACAATCTACAGCGACCGCTTCGAACTGACGGATGATTTCAAGGACGGCTTCATCGATTCCCTGCGTGTGGTATCGCCGGACAAACAGCGCATCACGGCAGCGCGCGGCGAGCGCACGGACGGAGAAACGACTGTTTTCGAGCGCGGCACCTACACCTCATGCGAGGCGTGCAAGGATAATCCTGAAAAGCCACCGCTCTGGCAGATCAAGGCGGCACGGATCATTGCAAAGAATTCCGAGCAGATGATCTACTACGAGGATGCACGGCTTGAGTTCTTCGGACTACCACTGGCTTATATTCCGTTTTTCTCGGCCCCGGACCCGACAGTCACGCGCAAATCCGGCATCCTGACGCCGCGCTATTCGCGCAACTCGGCGCTGGGATATCGCTTTTCGCTGCCAATCTACTGGGCACCGGCTCCGCATTTTGACCTGCTGTGGACGCCGTCCGCCCTGTCACGGCAGGGGATGCTCAACGAGCTCGAATGGCGGCACCGATTGGAAACTGGTGTTTACAACATCCGGGCGGCCGGCATTTTCCAGGCTGATCCCGGTGCTTTCCTGCCTGGTCCAGTGGGACCAAACAGGATTGATGCGTCAACAGCTCAGCGCGTTAACGGCATTCCAGATCTGGCGACAGCAAAACAGGACAAGCGCCTGTTCCGCGGCAGCGTCGAGACAACAGGCCAGTTCCTGATCAACAAGAATTGGAAATTCGGCTGGGACATCGCGCTTTTCACTGACAAGTATTTTGTGGGTAATTACCGGGTAAAATCGGAGAGCATCCAGCTCAACTATTTCAAGGAATCGATCTCGTCGATCTACCTGCGGGGCCAGACGGAACGAGCTTACTTCGACGCGACGGCCAACTACAATCAGGGGCTGACGCAATACGATTGGCAAAAGCAATTACCGGTTGTGCACCCGGTTATCGATTACAATCGTCGCTTCGCACCCGGTGGTGTGATTGGTGGTGAACTTGCGGTTGACGTGAACATTACCAGCTTGTCGCGGGAAGTAGCGGATTACGTCGGCCTGCCCGTCTCAGTCGGCGGTGTGCGTTTTGCTTCATCAAGTCAGGGCCCCTCACGGTGGATTGGTGCAAGCCCTCTGTTTTCCTATACCATCGGAAAGCTCGGACTCAGCGCTTATCAGGGCTGCGGTGACGGCCTGCCAACAGTGCTTGCATCCAGCCCACCTTATAATGCCGTTCCCAACCGCGGCTATCAGCGTGGAGATTGCCTGTTGCGTGGTGCTGCGGGCACAATCAGCCGTGCGAGCACTGTCATCTCATGGCGGCGCAATTTCATCGATCCGCTCGGACAGGTCTGGACGCCGTTCGTCAGCGCCCAGCTTGACGTGACGAGTTACTCGCTGAATACCTCATCGAATTCAGCTGATCCCTACCGCGTCAATGGCGAGCGTATCTTCGGCAACGACAAACAGACGAACTTCTTGGCGTCGAGTGACACGACAGCGCGTGTGATGCCCAGCATTGGCCTCGAATATCGTTATCCGCTGGTGGCAAGCTCATCTTGGGGCACGCATCTGTTCGAGCCGATTGCGCAAATCATCGCGAGCCCGAACGAGCAGAAAATTGGCAAATTGCCCAACGAAGATTCGCAAAGCCTTGTGTTCAGCGACAGCAACCTGTTCTCGCTCAACCGTTTCTCCGGCTACGACCGGACCGAAGGCGGTATCCGCGCCAATGTGGGTGCGCAGTTTACCACGACATTCTCTGACGGCGGCTACCTCAATGCGCTGGTCGGGCAGTCCTATCATCTGGCTGGACGCAATTCATTCGCCGCTGATGCCGCTCGAGGAACCGATCTGGTCAATACAGGTCTTAACTCCGGCCTCGACAAGAACAGTTCGGACTACGTTGCGCGCTTTGCCTTTTCGCCGAACAAGCAGCTCAGCTTCATCGCACGCGGTCGCTTCGACAGCGAGAGCCTGAAATTGCAGCGGCTGGAGGTGTCAGCTTCAGCAACACTGGGTGATCTGACCTCCACCATCCTCTATGCACGCCAGGACGCGCAGCCTGATCTCGGGTTCGTGCGGCGTCGCGAAGGCCTCGCCTTCAGCAATACCTATAAGCTGCCCAACAACTGGTACACGACGGGCAGTATTGTGCTGGATCTTGACCGTTACACCTATGATCGCGATCTCGTGAGAACCGGGCAGGCGACAGGCAAGTACAACGACACCTGGCTCCGCCCGACGTCCTATTCGCTCGGACTAGGCTATATCGACGAGTGCACAACATTTTCGGTCACCTATAGCCGCTCGGTTGCCGACAATGTGGGCGCAGCCAAGATAACATCCAGCACCGTGTTCTTCCGTCTCGAACTCAAGCATCTGGGCCAGCTGAACTATCGTCAGACAGTCAATCCAGCTGCCACCGTCGACGGAACACGCTGAGTTATTGGGAGATTCTACTTATGTTGAATCGCAATGCGGTTATTGCTCTTGCACTGGTAACCTGCGGTTTTATCACACCCGCATATGCCCAATCCTCCATTGCAACCGTCAATGGCGAGGCGATCACCAACCGTGATGTCGAACAGCGCATGAAGGTTTCAAGTGCCCTCTTCCGCCAGCCCCTGAGCCGCCCGGCCGCCATACAGGAATTGATCGATGACAAGATCAAGATCAACGAGGGACGCCGCATTGGCATGCGGATGACACCCGCTGGCCTTGACGATTCGATGACTCGTCTGGCCACCAATGCGCGCCAGACACCCACGCAGTTCGAGCAGAACCTTATCAGGGCGGGCATTGATCCGGAGGCCGTCAAGGCTAAGATCACGGGGCAGGCCATCTGGACCGAACTGTTGCGCCAGCGCGCACGTTCGCAGAATGTTTCAAACTCCGAACTCAATGCCGAAATGGAGCGGCGGGCTGCAAAGGGCGATGCCAAAGTGACAGATTACGTCGTTCGGCAGATCGTTTTCGTCGTCCCGTCCGGGTCGAACCCGGGACAGCGCGAGCGCGATGCCAACGGCGCGCGTGGCCGCTTCACCGATTGCGAAGGCGGTGTCGATTATATGCGAAGTTTACGCGATGTCGCTGTGAAAGAGCGCATCGGTCGTACCTCGACCGAGCTTCCTAAGCAGATGAATGAACTTTTAAGCAAGACACCTGTTGGTCGCCTGACACCGCCCTTCCGATCGGATCAGGGCATCGAGATGATTGCGGTCTGCGAGAAGAGCGACCGGCTGGATAACATCCAGTTGCGCAACCAGATCGAACAGGAATTGTTGCAGAAGCGTGCGGAGGGTACATCCGCCGCCTATCTTGCTGAGTTGAAAACCAAGGCCGAAGTCCGGCGTTGACCGGTGGCGCAAATAGATACCCTGCCCCCGCTGCGCGAGGTTATCGCGCAGCACGGGCTTGCTGCCAAAAAATCTCTGGGCCAGAATTTCCTGCTGGACCTGAACCTGACATCACGGATTGCGCGCAGCCCGGGGGCACTTGACGGCTTTCACGTCCTTGAGATCGGCCCCGGACCGGGCGGACTGACGCGGGCCATTCTGGCGGCCGACGCCGAACATCTCACCGCGATCGAGATGGACGAGCGCTGCCTCCCGGCGCTTGCCGAGATAGAAGCGCATTATCCGGACAAGCTCACAGTACTTCAAGGAGATGCGCTGAAAATGGACATGGCCGCGCTCTCGCAGGGACGCCCAACCCATATCATCGCTAACCTGCCCTACAATGTTGCAAGCCCACTGATTATCGGCTGGCTGCAAACGGAACCATGGCCGCCATGGTTCGCCTCGATCACTGTGATGGTTCAGCGTGAATATGCCGAACGACTGGCGGCCACACCAGCGCAGCGCAAGGACTATGGGCGATTGTCCGTGCTGACCGCCCTTCGGGCCGAAGCACGCATCCTTTTCAACGTGCCACCCACCGCCTTCGTGCCACAGCCCAAGGTCATGTCCAGCGTGGTGCAATTGCTGCCGCGAATGGATGCACCCCGGTTCGATATGCCGTTGCTGGAAAACCTGACGCGGGCGGCTTTCGGGCAACGGCGCAAGATGTTGCGGCAATCCCTCAAGAGCATCGGCGATTCCACAGCACTGCTGGAGGCTTGCGGGATTTCACCGGAGAAGCGGGCGGAAGAGATATCGCCCAATGATTTCCTCGCGATGGTGCGAGTGCTTGAAGCGCGCAAAGCGGCGTAGCGCTTGTCAACCCTGCAGCATCGCCAGCAAATCTTCCGACATGGCTTCAGCTGCGCGGCCCATATCCGGATTGCGGATGCAGGCGCTCCGTGCGGCAGCAAGAATGCTCTTGAGTGTTGCATAGGACTCACCCAGATCATCGTTCATGATGACATAGTCGAAGTTGTGCCAGTGTTTCAGCTCAGTCCGCGCTGTTTCGAGCCGACGACGGATGACTTCGGGAGAGTCTTCGGCGCGTCTTTCCAGGCGGCTCTTGAGAACAGAAGCGCTGGGTGGCAGGATGAAGATACTGACGATATGCTCGCGCATTGTCTCGTAGAGCTGCATCGTACCCTGATAGTCGATGTCGAATAGAACATCGCGGCCCTCCGAAAGCGCCCTTTCGACTGGCTCGCGCGGCGTTCCATAGTAATTGCCGTGAACCTCGGCTGATTCTAGCAATTCGCCGCCGGCTCGCATCGCCTCGAAATGCGCCCGACTGACAAAGTGATAATGGATACCCTCGGCCTCGCTGGGGCGGCGGGGACGGGTGGTGGCCGAAACCGACATGCTGATCGAACGATCCTCCTGCAGCAGCAGGCGGCTCAAGGTTGATTTGCCGGCACCAGAGGGTGAGGCAATGACAAAGAGTACGCCCTTTCGCCTGCCTGCCGCCATCCGCCCGCCCTCACTCGACATTCTGTACCTGCTCACGCAACTGCTCCACCAAGGTCTTCAGATCGATACCGATTGCGGTCAGAGCCATATCGTTGGATTTAGCGCATAACGTATTCGTTTCGCGTGAAAGCTCCTGAGCCAGAAAATCCAGTCGCCGACCGATGGCACCACCGCGTGCCAGCAATTCGCTGACTTGCCCGACATGGGCACTGAGCCGGTCCAGCTCTTCGCGGATATCGGCCTTGACCGCCATGAGCATGGCTTCCTGATGCAGACGCTGGCTGTCCAGCTGATCCGCTGAAGCCGCGCCCAGAAGATCTTCGATCTGCCGGTGTAAGCGCAACCGCAGTGCTTCACCACTGCGTGAGGGAAGCTGATCCGCCTGTTTTGCAAGCCCGCCGATCGCCACGATCTTGTCGGAGAGAATAGTCCGGAGGCTATCACCCTCTCGCTCACGCATGGCGCACAGATCAATGATGGCGGCTTCAAGCGATGTCGTTATCGCTTGCCCCAGGTCTTCCAGATCAGCATTTGCGGCATCGGGCTCCACTGCTTCAACCACACCGCGAACAGACAGAAGGGCATCCATGGACGGTGGTGCCAAACCCGTCGCTTTTGCCGCCGCCAACAGCTTTTCCGCCAGCGCTCGCAGAAGCGGCTCATTGATCCGCACATCCGCGATCTGCCCGGTGTACGTCAGTTCTAGAGCCGCATGCACTGTGCCGCGACCGATCACTGTGCCAATCATGCGCCGTGCTTCAGCTTCAACCGCATCAAACCCGGGAGGCATGCGAAGCCTGAGATCAAACCCCTTGGCGTTGACAGTTTTAAGCTCCCACGACCAAAATGCCCCGCCGGCCTGCCCCTGCGAGCGGGCAAATCCTGTCATGCTGCGAATGGTCATGCGGGAAACAGGTGATTTTAGCGGAGCTGCGGGACGGTCTTGGCGGAGTTCAGATCGAACGTCTTGTTGCGGAGCGGATCACGCGCCGTGCCTTCCACCGCATCAAAACCACGATGCGGGCCACGGCGCGATGGTGCAGGTGCTGTTTCAGATTCAGGAGCAACGGAGTCGGCACTGTTGTTCTGCACCAATGCCCCCGGGTTTACAGTGGCTTGCGCTGAATTGCGCTGCATGGACTGGCGTCGTCCTGGCGCAACGGGATAGCTTTCAATACTGCCAGAGGATGGCTGCTGTGGCTGGTCGACAAATGCACCCGATGCACTTCCGATGCCTGGGATGGCCTCGAACACTTCCAACGGCACCTGTGGAACTGCATAGGCCGATGTTGCTGGTGCTGCCGCCACAGCCGGGCCGCCCAATTTGAACCCCGGAGGCACCAGATCGGAGCGTTGTCCGGGTCTTGGCGGGGTCGCGGGAGCGGTTATGGCGGGAGCGACCGGTGCGGGAGACGTGTTGTCGCCCCGCTCGATCTGTCGCCAGCGTGCGACGTTGCGATTGTGCTGTTCCAGCGTCTCGGCAAAGGCATGCCCGCCCGTACCATCGGCAACAAAGAAGATATCGCGCGTGCGCGACGGATTCGCCGTCGCTTCCATGGCAGCACGCCCGGGATTGGCGATTGGCCCGGGTGGCAGGCCATTGATGACATACGTGTTGTAGGGGGTAGGCTGACGCACCTCAGTAGCGAGAATGCCACGCCCCAGCGTACCCTTGCCGCCGACAAGGCCGTAAATGATTGTTGGATCAGATTCGAGGCGCATGCCACGGTTCAGCCGATTGAAAAAGACGGATGCAACGCGCGTGCGCTCATCGGCTCGACCCGTTTCCTTTTCAACGATGGATGCTAAAATCACCAAATCACCTGGTGCCCGCAATGGCAGCTCGGCACTACGCCGACCCCAGATTTCTTGCAAAACCTTCTTTTGCTCCGCTTCCATGCGGGCAAGCATCTGTTCACGGCTGAACCCACGACCAAAACGGTAGGTATCTGGCAGCAATGCCCCTTCCCTGGGGATGGTACGGACATCACCGACCAGAATATCGTTCTCGCGCAGGCGATTGACAATTTGCTCGCTTGTCAGGCCTTCGGGAAGGGTGATGGAGTGAAGAATCGATTTGCCTTCGGTCAGAATATCGCGGACTTCGCGCATCGAGACGTTCTGCTTGAACTGGTACTCGCCAAACTTGAGATTGGTGCTGCCAGTCAAATAAAGCTGCGCCTGAAACAGAAGCGGCTGGTTGATCACGCCTTCCTGCTCAAGAATCTGGGTGATATCCAGCATGCCGGAGCCGCGCGGAATGAAAACAATCTTGTCCTGCGATAACGGACCGGAACCATTTATCTGGCTCTGTCCGTACATGATCCCGGCACCGCCAAGGATGGCAATAAACACAAGTAGCGTAAAAAAAGCGCTCAGTTTTCCTAGAAATCCACCAGAACGGCGACGACGTGGCGGTTCAGGTGGCTCGGGTGCTCTCGATGGCTGAATGGACACGCGCGCACCAAGAGGAGACCAGCGCCGACCCGAGGACGGGGGCGCAGGATCATTCATAAGCGTCGTATCAGACGCTGATACGAGACTTTCAGCCGACATCGGCTTGCTCGTTTCCCCTTTTACGCATCATTATAGTCATATCCTATCAGCGGTTGATTGTGATGAATGCGCGTCGAAAGGCAAGCTTGGGCAGGTGGTTTACTCTGAAAAACACGGAGAACTCATATCATTGCCATCCCACCATTCACATGGATTGTCTGACCCGTAACATACGCGGCTTCGGTTGACGCTAGATAAACGGCGGTTGCGGCGATTTCATGGGCGCTTCCCAGCCGTCCCATCGGCACCGATCCCAGAATGCCGTCTTTCTGCTTATCGTTAAGGTCGGACGTCATCGCAGTCTCGATAAAGCCCGGTGCGATGCAATTAACCGTGATGCTCCGGCTGGCAACCTCGGCAGCCAGCGATTTCGACATGCCGATCATGCCTGCTTTCGAGGCCGCATAATTGCCTTGTCCTGGATTTCCCGTGACACCGACGATCGATGTGATGCCGATGATGCGGCCATGGCGGCGCTTCATCATGCCTCGGAGCGCCGAACGGCAGAGAATGAAACCCGCCGTGAGGTTCACCGCAATCACCTTGTCCCAGTCATCATCCTTCATGCGGACGAATAACCCGTCGCGCGTCAGGCCGGCATTGTTGACGAGAATATCGAGGCTTCCCATGGCGGCTTCCGCCGCAGGAACGAGGCTTTCGACCGAGGCACGATCCGAGAGATCGGCCGTCACTACATGCACCCGTTCAGCCAATGTCGCGGCGAGCGCATCAAGCGCATCGCGGCGCGTACCCGACAGTGTGACAATGGCTCCTTGCGCATGGAGAGCTGTCGCAATAGCGGCACCGATACCACCTGACGCGCCGGTAACGAGAGCTGTTTTTCCTGCAAGATCAAACATCTACCCCTATCCTCTCAACCGGCGGCCTGAAACACGGCGATATCGGCTGGCGTACCAACCGCCGCCACCGTCACACCCTCGGCAATACGCTTGACGAGACCGTTAAGCACCTTTCCCGCACCGATTTCCACGAAATGTGTCACGCCTTCAGCGGCCATGAACCGCACACTTTCGCGCCAGCGCACTGTGCCAGTGACCTGTTTGACCAGTAAAGCCTTGATCTCGGCCGGATCGCTCACGAAGCCCGCTTTCACGTTGGCGACCAGAGGGACTGCAGGGACATTGATCGTGATCTTGGCCAGTGCCTCGGCCATGGCATCCGCCGCTGGCTGCATGAGGCTGCAATGGAAGGGCGCTGATACTGGCAGCAGCATGGCGCGTTTGGCTCCTTTTGCCTGCGCCAGAGCAATTGCGCGCTCTACTGCTGCCTTATGACCGGAAACAACGACCTGCCCGCCACCATTGTCATTGGCTGCCTGACAGACATCACCCTGGGCCGCTTCTTTTGCAATGAAATCGGCAGTCTCAAAATCGAGCCCGAGAAGCGCAGCCATGGCACCAACACCCGCTGGAACAGCGGCTTGCATGGCATTGCCCCGGATGCGCAAAAGGCGTGCCGCATCACCGATGCTTAGTGATCCCGCCGCCGCCAGCGCTGAATATTCACCCAACGAATGTCCGGCAACGCAGGCAGCCGTTGCCTTAAGCTCAACACCCGCTTCCGATTCCAGCACCCGCATTGCCGCCATGCTGACTGCCATCAAGGCGGGCTGTGCATTGGCCGTCAGTGTCAGTTCCTCAAGCGGGCCATCGAACATGAGATGCGAGAGCTTCTGCAACAGCGCGGCATCGACCTCGTCGAACACACCGCGTGCGACCGGATAGGCCTCGGCCAATGCTTTGCCCATGCCAACGGACTGGCTGCCCTGTCCCGGGAAGATGAATGCCGTTTTTGCCATAGCTGCCTCTTGAAACGACCCTGCGGATTCTGGAAAACCACGCTTCAAGGCATCGCACCACACCGCGCGTGCGATAATGTCAAGCTTTTGCGGTGTCCGTGGACAGGCAACCATTTTGCTGTCGAGCATTTTCTTTGAGATTGCTGCCAATTTCTGGCAGGGTTTATGTCATGATCAACCGCAACCCGAAACACTAAGTGTCCCGCTCGGAACGCCTTCTCACCCTTATTCAGGCCCTGCGCCGCCACCGAAGGCCGGTGACCGGCGCAGTGCTGGCTGAGGACCTCGGCATCAGCATCCGCTCGCTCTACCGCGACATCGCGACTTTGCAGGCGCAAGGCGCGACCATCAAGGGCGAAGCGGGCGTAGGTTATGTGCTGAAACCTGGCTACATGCTGCCGCCTTTGATGTTCTCTGAGGAGGAAATCGAGGCCATCGTTCTGGGCCAGCGCTGGGTGGCGGAGCGTGGTGACGAAAGCCTGTCAAAGGCGGCACGCAATGCGTTGGCCAAGATTCTCTCCGTTCTGCCGCCAGATCTGCGCGATGAAGCAGAATTGTCGTCTCTTCTGGTCGGCCCTGGGGAACCCTTGTCCGTGGGCGATCAGGAGCTTGCGCAAATCCGCGCAGCCATCCGCAAGGAGCGCAAGCTGATCATCACCTACAGCGATAAAGCGGGCGAGACCACGCAGCGCACGACCTGGCCCTTTGCGGTTGGCTATTTCGACCGTGTCCGGGTCGTGGTGGCCTGGTGTGAGATGCGTGAGGGATTCCGACATTTCCGCACGGATCGCATCCACGCCCTCGAATGGATCGACACCCGCTATCCACGCCGCCGCGCACAATTGCTGACAGAATGGCGGCGCAGCGAAGGGATCAGCGGGCTCTGAGAATTCACTCCTGCCACTTTCTGGCATGTGCTTGTGCCAAGTTCCTCCCGTCCAGAAGGAGGACCATCATGAAAACCTACAGATTCGAAACCATCACCGCCCTGCCCGCCTCAGCCCTTTACAGCACCATCACTGCCATCGAACGTTGGCCCGAATGGGATCACGAACTTGATTGCACGGAGCACAAAGGCATGATGGCGGCAGGTTCTCTCTTCATGCTGCGGCCCAAGGGCGGGCCAAAGGTCAAAATGGAGATCACAGCTGCGGACGAACCCCGGCGTTTCAGCGACATGGCACATCTGCCGCTGGCGAAGATGCGCACGGATCACCTGTTTGAAGAGAAGAACGGTGCAACCCTAATGACCCTGATCATCACCATCTCCGGCCCCCTCGCTTTCTTCTGGGACCACATTATCGCCCGAAAGCAGGCGGCAGGTTCGGCAGAACACGCCAAAGCCTTTTTCGCCTATGCGGAGCGCTTCGCATGAGCGACCCGCAGAACTGGATCGCGGTCGCCTCCGCCGAGCATGTGCGATGGGGGCGAAACGGCGGCTACATGCAGGTCTGCCACGGCAAGCGCGGGCCACTCACCCGCGTGCAGCCCGGCGAGGGCGTGGTCTATTATTCGCCGACAGAAGTGTTCCGGGGTGGCGGCAAACTGCAGGCTTTCACGGCGATTGGCCGGGTGAAGGACGGCGAACCGTATGCCTTCGACATGGGCGGCGGATTCGTGCCGTTCCGAAGGGATGTCGCGTGGTTCGAGGCGCAGGAGAAACTTATCTCGCCGTTGCTGGACAAGCTGGAGTTCAGCGCGGGAAAGCGGAACTGGGGGTATCAATTGCGGTTCGGACTGTTTTCGATCAGCGCAAGGGATTTCGGGGTGATTGGGGAGGCGATGGAGGTCGCCTGATCGATCCATCTGCGTCGACGCAAACCGACCCTACCCCGTCAGAATGGGCTTCAACGCCGCGATCTCATCGCCGATAAATGCAAAGAATGCGGCGACAGCAGGGGTCTTGCGCATGTCAGGGTGCGCCAGAATCCGCCAGCTTCGCGTCAGTTCCGGCACCTCGTCGAACAGCCTCACGAGATCAGGTTCGGAATTGCCCAGCGCAACCGGCATTGGCACGGCGGCAGCACCAGATTTCGCTGCCGAGACAAGGCCGAGTACGCTGCTGACGCGTGCTGCAATCCTCGCATCCGGTGCCACTTCCGCAAGCCATGTGGCGGCCCGGTTGGTCGCCATCGGCCCTTCGAAACCCACGACCGCATGCCGGTTCAGATCGGCGAAGCTTTCGGGCCTTCCGAAGCTCTGCACATAACTCTGGCTGGCATAGACCGACCAGATCGAATCCGCGATCTTGCGCCCGACCAGAACATTGTCATCGGTGTCGCCCGAGCGCAGCGCCACATCGGCTTCGCCCTTGAGAAGATCGACGTATTTGTCGCTCATCACGAACTCCAACCTGAGCCCGGGATGACGGGCATAGAAGCGTTCGAGCAGGGCAGATTTGACGATCCGCACCATGACTGGCTCCGGGCAGGTCACGCGGATGACGCCGACCTCGATGCGGTCAAGGGCAATCTTTCGCTGCTCGAAAACCAGCGCTGCCCGCTCGATATCCTCCGCATAGGGCAACATTTCCTCGCCGAAAGCCGTAAGGCGATATCCCGTGCTCTGCCGCACCACGAGTTCGCGGCCGATCTGGCGCTCCAGTTCGACAAGGCGGCGATGCACGGTGGACTGGCTGAGTTTCAGCGCCCGCCCCGCCGCCAGAGTGCTGCCGTGGCGGGCAACAGCCAGAAAGTACTTGATGTCATCCCAGACGAGCATTCTGGCATTATGCACTTGTGCCGACTGGTCGCGCAACCTTGCTGCTCCCGCGCGCCGTCCGCACCCTGTATTCTCAAATTCCGCTCAGGCGAACAGCGCCCGACACAGATGACGGAGGACAGAGCCATGACAATCCATGCACGGTTTAAGATGGTTACAGCAACCAGCCTTGCCAGATCCAGCACTATCGCAGCAGCCATTTTTGCAATCTCGCTCGGCAGCGCCATGGCCCACGATCCGGTCCAAACGGACGGTGACAAATACAAGATGCGTTTCGAGAACGACCGCGTCCGCGTGCTCGAATACCGCGATCTGCCGGGCGAGAAGACGCACGAACATCATCACCCGGCGTTTGTGCTCTATGCGCTGGGTCCGTTCAAACGCGTCATCAGACTGCCGGACGGCAAGGTTCTGACCCGCGAATTCAAAGCCGGTGACATCATGTGGTCCGATGCCCAGACGCATATCGGAGAGAACGTGGGCACCACGCCGACGCATGTGATCATGATCGAGATGAAGTGAGGGCAGGCGCGCGCCCTGGATTCAATCTGGTCGTGACTTCGATTTGCCTCCAACTTATTCATCCCCCTTGCCTTTTACCCTCGCTTCCGTCATATACTGCTTTCCAGTTCTGGCCGGAGGCTGAACGGAGGGATGGTCTTTTCTGCCGAAAGTTCGAACCACCGACTTTCGGTTGCCATCAGGATCGGTGATCCGTCCTCCCTTGTCTCCGCCTTCGATGTATTCCGTCGAGCCTCAATCCGGCTCGAAGGGCTCCGCGCCAGGACAGGATCAGAGCGGCAATCGCCTTTCTGATGTGCAACACAAAGAGAGGCTCTTATGCCACTGTATGAACACGTGTTCCTGTCTCGGCAGGACGTGTCCGCGCAGCAAGTTGAGACGATGACCGAACAGTTCAAGGGCATCATCGAAACTGCGGGCGGCACCATTTCCAAGATCGAGTACTGGGGCGTCAAATCGCTTGCTTACCGCATCAAGAAGAACCGCAAGGCGCATTTTGCGCTGCTCAACATTTCCGCGCCAGCTGCTGGCGTTGCCGAGATGGAGCGCCAGATGAAGATCAACGAAGACGTCATCCGCTTCATGACCATCAAGGTCGAGGCGCTTGAGGAAGGCCCTTCGGCCATGATGCAGCGCCGCGAGCGCGAAGAGCGTCGCGACCGTGAGCGTGACGGCGGTGGTGGTGGCGGCGGTGGCCGTGATCGTGACGGCGGTTATGGCTACGAAGGCCCGAGGGAGGACAACTGATGAGTACAGGTGCTGGTTCTGGCCGTCGGCCCTTCTTTCGCCGCAAGAAAACCTGCCCCTTCACAGGTGCTGGCGCTCCGCTCATCGATTACAAGGACGTGAAGCTGCTCTCGCGCTACATTTCCGAGCGTGGCAAGATCGTGCCGTCGCGAATCACGGCGGTTTCCGCCAAAAAGCAGCGCGAACTGGCGCAAGCCATCAAGCGCGCCCGCGTGCTTGGTCTGCTACCCTTCATGATCAAATAAGACATATCTGCCCCGGCGGGTCCGCCCGCCGGGTTTCGTTATCATCGTCGCCTGTACGACCGCCCTGATGGGCCAGAGTCATGCAGGTATTGCTGGGGCACATCGCCTCTAACCGAGCCAAAGCGCCGGGACAGCAGGACAGGAACCATGGCCAACGCCATCATCATCGCGGTTGTTGCAGGGCTCGCTTCGGCGATGCTGGCGGCTGCCGCATTGTCCGGCCCGGCGTTCGGCCTGTTCTTCGTTATCATCGCTCCCCTGCCCCTGATGATCGTTGCGATTCGCTGGCAGCCATTGCTGGCAGTGCTGGGCGGCGCCTTGATGGCGGCGGCTCTCGCGTTCTTCATCCGGGGAAGTGCAGCTACAACCTTCAGCGTGCTGGTGACTTTGCCCGCGTATATCGTTGGCACAATCCTGTGGCGCAGCAATCTTCAAGGGCGCGCGCTGGTCGGCATGCTCTGCCTTTCCGCAGCGGGTTATGCGGTTCTGGCCACGATTGTCGGGGCATTTTCCATCAGCTTCGATTTTGCGACGCTGGAGGGGCATCTGTTGCGCCAGTCCGAGACGGTCTATCGTTTCATGCTGGGAATTGCCCGCGATGCGCCACTGACAGCGCCAGGCGGTCAGGATCCGCAATTGTTCATCCGGGCCTATGCCAATGCTGTCGCCCCGCTGAGCTGCGCCATGCTGGCCGTGATCTACATGTTCAATGTCTGGCTCGCGGCCAAGATTGCTTATCGCTCCAGTCCGGATGCCTTCACCTGGGTGCCGACTCCCACCATGCAGATGCCGCGGTTGCTTTTGCCAATCGCTGCTGCAACGCTGATCGGCGGCATGCTGCCGGGCTATCCCGGGCTGATTATGGAGCTTATCGGTATCGCCGCCGTCATGTGCCTCACGGCATTGGGCTACGCCGCCGTTCACCATGCCACGATAGGTCTTGGCGCGCGCGGGCTCGTGCTCACCATCCTGTGGCTCACCACCTTCATCTTTGGCCTTCCAGCCATCGCCATGCTGGCGGCGGGGATTGCCGAACTCGCCTTTGGCTGGCGCGAGAAGATCGTCGCCAACCGGAAATCCTGAAACCTCGAACTGAACCAAGGAGTATCAACAATGGACATCATTCTTCTCGAACGCGTCGCCAAGCTCGGCCAGATGGGCGAAACCGTCAGCGTCAAGCCGGGCTATGCCCGCAACTTCCTGCTCGCACGCGGCAAGGCCCTGCGCGCGACATCGGCCAACAAGGCTGTTTTTGACAAGCAGAAAGTGCAGCTTGAGGCTCGCAACCTGGAAGCGCGCACCGAAGCCCAGAAGGTCGGCGAAGCTCTCGACGGCGCATCGGTGACGCTGATCCGTCAGGCCGGCGAATCAGGAGTGCTCTACGGTTCGGTTTCTACCCGCGATATCGCCGAAGCGCTGACTGCGGCCGGTTACACCGTCAACCGCCAGCAGCTCACGCTGCAGCAGCCGATCAAGGTGCTCGGCCTGCACAAGGTGCCCGTGCATCTGCATGCGGAAGTGGATGTGACCGTAACAGTGAACGTCGCCCGCTCTAACGAAGAGGCGGAGCGCCAGGGTCGCGGTGAAATTATCGTGGCGGACCGCGACGATGGCAACCTCGACGATCTCGGCCTCGAAATCGGTGCAGCCCTCGCGGAAGCCGGTCCCCGGGCGGAACTCTGAGTTTTCTCAGGTCCTACGCTTCATCGTCATTGTCACGGACAGAACCGTGAAAGTCACGATCCCGATCATGACGCTGGAGATCGCATTGATCTCCGGCGTCACACCCAGTCTCACCTGGCTGTAGATCCGCATGGGCAATGTCGTCGCGCCCGGGCCTGACGTGAAACTTGCGATCACCAGATCATCCAGCGACAAAGTAAAAGCCAGCATCCATCCAGCAGCAATGGCCGGGAATGCGATGGGCAACGTCACCCGCATGAACGCTCCGAACGGCGTCGCCCCCAGATCCATCGCCGCTTCTTCAAGACTGCGGTCGAAACTTGAGAGCCGTGACTGAACCACCACTGCCACGAAACAGGTCGTGAAGGTGATGTGCGCAATCACCACGGTCCAGAATCCGCGATCAAGCCCGAGCGCGATAAACAACAGCAGCAGCGACAGGCCGGTGATGATCTCCGGCATCACCAGCGGCGCAAAGCCAAGGAACGCCAGCGCCCCCCTGCCCCGGAAAGGCCCGAGCCGCGTGAGCGCCAGCGCCAGCGCAGTGCCGATGATGGTTGCCACCGTGGCCGAGATCACGCCGAGCCGCAGCGATATCCACGCGGATTGCATCAGCGGTTCGTTGGCGAGCAGCCCAGCATACCATTGCGTGGAAAAGCCGCCCCACACCGTGACGAGGCGCGAGGCGTTGAAGCTGTAGATCACAAGGATAAGGATCGGCAGGTACAGAAACGCCATCCCGAGGACAAGCGAGACGAGATTGAACCGGGTCAGGCCGCGTTTCACAGGCCACCCGCCTGACGCGCCAGACGCCGCTGTCCATAGAGGATCGGTATCGTCAGGATTGCGAGCAGAAGCATGGCAATGGTGGAGGCCATGGGCCAGTCGCGGTTGCTGAAGAATTCGGTCCATACCAGTCGACCTACCATCAGAGTATCGGAACCGCCCAGCAGATCCGGAATGATGAATTCGCCCATCACAGGGATGAAAACCAGTATACATCCGCCGATTATACCCGGGATCGAAAGCGGTAGCGTGATCAGCCAGAATGCCTGCCCTGGCTTGCAGCCCAGATCCGTCGCAGCCTCGACCAGCGCCGGATCATGCTTCTCCAGCGCGGCGTAGAGCGGCAAGACCATGAACGGCAGATAGGAGTAAACGATGCCGATCTGCAAAGCGATTTCGGTGTTCAGGATATCGAGCGGCGCAGAAATCAGACCTATCGCCTGCAGCAACTGGTTCAGCAGACCCTCCTGCTTGAGGATGGCGATCCAGGCGTAGACGCGGATGAGAAAGCTCGTCCAGAACGGCAGGATCACGAGGGCGATCAGGAAGGGTCGCCAACGCCTTTTGGCACGCGCCATGGCGAGGGCGATGGGATAGCCCAGGAGCAGTGTTAGCAGCGTTCCCAGCGCCGCGATGCGCAGCGAAGTGAGAAAGGCCGAGGCGTAGAGATTGTCGGTCAGGACAGTGACGTAATTCTCAAAATCCAGCGCGGCGATGAAGGTGGTGAAACCTTGCCAGCTCTGAGACCAGTCGAGCAGCGGCTTGTAGGGCGGCTGTGCAGCCGCAGGATCCGACAGGCTCATCCGCAGGATAATCAGGAACGGCGTCAGAAAGAACAGGCCCAGCCAAAGTGCAGGCAAACCGATGATGACAGTCTTGCCCCAGTCGCGCTTTGCCACCGCCCGTTGCATTGCTCAGTCCCGCAGCAATTGCGCGTCGGCGGCGCGAAAGCCCACCACGACATCGGCACCCGCCATATGGCGCGCTTCCAGTCCTTGCGATGCCACCAGAGCATTGACCCGTTCTCCGCTTGCGAGGTGCACCAGATAGGCTACCTGCGCACCCAGATGCGCCCGGTCCTCGATGCGTCCCGGCATCCAATGATCGGCGGCCATGGTCTGCGAGGCGGCCAGACGCATCTGCTCGGGGCGGATGGCGAGCCAGTATCTGTTGCCCGCAGGCAATCCTTCTGCTTTCAGTGTCACCGTGCCTTGCACACCCTGTGCTGCAACGAGCATTTTGCCATCGGGTAAATCGGTCACAGTGGCTGGGAACAGGTTTACCTCACCGACAAAGCCCGCGACATAGCGGTTTGCAGGCCGGTCATAAACCACACCCGGCGCATCGATCTGGATGATCTTCCCGTCGCGCATGATGGCGATCCGATCAGACAAAGCCATCGCCTCTTCCTGATCATGGGTCACGACGATGAATGTGGTGCCACTCAGCGCCTGAATGCGCTTGAGTTCGGTCTGTGTTTCCTTGCGCAGCTTCTTGTCCAGAGCGGCCAGCGGCTCGTCGAGCAGCAGGACCTTCGGCCCGCGCGCCAAGGCCCTTGCCAGCGCCACCCGCTGGCGTTGTCCACCCGAAAGCCGGTCCGGTTTCTGCTTGGCAAAGTCTTCAAGCTGCACAAGCCCAAGCATCTCATCCACGCGCGCAGCCACCGGCTTGCGGCCAAGCCCTTGTTGCTTGAGCCCAAAAGCGATGTTGCCCCACACAGAGAGATGCGGAAACAGCGCATAGCTCTGGAACATCATGTTCACAGGCCGCTCGTGCGGCGGAATGGCGGTCATATCGGCGCCATCGATCGCGATGCTGCCGCTGTCTGGGCGCTCGAACCCGGCGATCATGCGCATCAGGGTGGTCTTGCCGCAGCCCGAGGGACCAAGCAGCGAAAAGAACTCACCCTTGCAGATATCAATGGACACGCCCTCCACCGCCGAAACGCCGCCAAAGCGCTTCGAGACGTCTCGGATCGCGACAAAGGCGGAATCGGCTGATTGTGGCGTAGTCATAAGTCAAGACTAGCATGCAAAAGCGCAATGCCCAGAGGCACAATCACCGGTTCGGTCCAGTGTTAGCTTGTCAGATCGCTGGCCCGAAGGGTTGCGAGACAACAGAACGAAAAAGGGGCGATTCCTTATTGCTGCACCGCATGGACACTACTCCGCTGCTGCAAGTCTGGCGCGAGGTTTCCGCCTCGGCGCGGTCTGGGTCAGACCAAAGGCCCGATGAACAATGGTTGGATCGTACTCAATCACACGAAGCAAAGTTGCTGCCGCGCCCGAGGGCTGGCGCTCGCCGCGCTCCCATTTCGTCACCGTTCCTATCGAGGTGCCGAGAAGCCTGGCGAATGCATCTTGCGTCAAGTTGGTCTTCAAGCGGATTTCGGCCACAGCCGTGCGATCCACTTTGACAGAATGCACGCGGGTTTTGGGCGATGGTATTCCCGCGAGATACTCGCTGGCCTGACCAAGGCTTTTCACCAGATCGTCGAACAGCTCTTTTTTCAAGACCTGCGTCTCCTTTTCAGCTCGTCCACCAGCTTCGAAAAGAAAGCCTTCTGCGGTGGCGTCATGTTGTCCTGTTCATTCTTCGCATAGACCAGAAGCAGGAAAAGCGGCGTTTCAAGATCGAGAAACAGATAGATAACCCGCGCTCCGCCGCGCTTTCCTCTCCCCTCCAACCCGACACGCACCTTGCGCAACCCGCCCGTGCCGGGGATGAGCGCGCCGCATTCCGGGTTGGCCGCCACCATATTCACAATGCTCTCGCGCTCGGCCTCCGTCAGAAACTTTTCCGCACGGGAGAGATAAACATCGAGTTCGACGACAGTCAGGAGCACCGTACTTTTATAACCCAAAGGGTAAGTTATGGGAAGGGTTTTGTCCGGCATTTGAATGGCTCCGTACCCGAACGGGAAGCTCGGTTTCGTGCGAAAAATTGCCTGTTACTAGAGAACTAAAAATCCGTAGTTTATTTCCCAGTTGCACGGTGGAACATTGCTCGTGCCTTCGCAAGTTGGTCCCTGTCGAGACCATCGTGCGTCATAACGCAGGCGCGGTACAACATGTACCCCGCTGCACCAATTGCCACGTCCGAGAAGCCGTCCCTCTTCATCCAGCTTGTGATCAAAGGAATTGCTTCAACCTCAATCTTGTAGATGAGTCCACCATACGGATTTACGATCTTGTCACCCGAGAAAGCCTTGTGCCAAGCTTCAATTGTACCAGCAAAATTTCGACTGGTTGGCGCTAAGAAATCTGACAAAAAGCCATACTCAGACTTTATCCACTTTGCTGCTCTCCTGCGCGCCCAGCCGTTTTGCACCAAGCATTCTACTGCAACAGCCACATATGCCCTACACATGTAAATATGTGACGAGTCTTCCGGTCGGCCTTTCCTGGCGCTTGGAACGAAAAGTTGTCGAGGGACGCCTGCATCCAAATCTTGCAGCGCGATAGACAACTCCAAAAATTCATAACCGCATTGGTCCATGCCGAACTTACCAAGGAAACGGGCAACAGCAGTTAGGGCTTCATAAATTCGTATACGGTCCCTTTTTACATACTTGCTTTGCTCGGAACCGAAAGCCCATTGAAGATCTCCGGCAAGAATCTCAAGCCCCCACTGAACTGGCGCAGCCCATTGGCACGTTACGCTTCCTTGTGTACTCCATTGCCGATCATCAACTAGCAAAATGAATGTCTCCCTGAGATGTCCATTGATGCCTACCTGCTGTTTTCAAAAGAACGACTGCGCCGGTTCCAAAGCCACCTTGAAACGCACCGTACAGCCCAAACGTCTGGCAGCGGGATTTGAGTTCGGCCCTTCGGACAAACACCAAAACGAACGGCAGATACAATAGCATGTACTGCCTGCTTATTTGCGGTTCTATGTAAACAGGAGAGAAAAATGGTGCCCAGAGCTGGAATTGAACCAGCGACACTGCGATTTTCAATCGCATGCTCTACCAACTGAGCTATCTGGGCCTGCGCGAAAGATACCAAATAGCTGGTCTCTTGCGAACGGTGGTGCTATACGGTTTCGATCACGCGCTGTCCACCCATAGGAGCGATGCGTGATCGAAAAAATGCGTTGTAGCTCCGGCTAGCCCTGCTGGACGAAGCCGTCGATGTCATCCGGTAGTGGATAGCGTCCGGTCTCATGACGCGAGAACCGCATCTGGCCATTCACAAAGACATTGAACACACCGCCCGATGCGCGCTTCAACTGCACATCCTTGACGCCGCGCTTTTCAAGTTCCGCCCTGACACGCAGGGCCTGGGGTTCGTGGCCTCAAGAGCCGCAATATTCGATCATAGTTGCCATGATATCTCCGGTTCGGCATTTTGATACATACGCCCTAAAAGATAGGGCGCGGCAATCGAGGCGTCTATAGCTGTTTGCCGCGATCAGGATCGTCCGTCAGGTCCGAAGGATGATCTTTGCAAAGGCTGTGACACTTGCGTCGATATCCCGGAAGGCACCCGCACCTTGCGACAGAGCACGCTCCTCGAACCAGCCGAGGGTACCAAGTTTCTGTGCGGCCAGTGCACGCACAGTGTTCTGAAAATCCTTTGGCGTATAGCAGTATGACCCCAATACCGTTATCTCCTGCAGCGTGATCTTGCGGATATCGAGCCCGTCCTGCCCCGGCAGCAACCCGACGTGCACGATAACACCGCCCGGTCTGATCATGGCCGATGCAGACGCACGTGTGGAACCCGCGCCGACCGCATCGATCACCAGATCAACCGTGCTATCTGCTATCTGACTGGACACAGCGGGATCGTAAGCGAGGAACTGCTCACGCTCCGAGAGCGATGCCCTGCGTTTCGCATTGGTTTCACCTATGCGGATATCATTCGCTCCGAAATGCCGGGCCACAATCGCTGCCGCCAGCCCAATAGCCCCACCGCCCAGGATGACAACACGACAGGCTGCAAGTGGTTGATGCAGGCGCTCCATGCCGATGCGCACAGCATGCCACGCCACCGCGATCGGCTCCGCCAGCGCGGCATGTACGATTGGTAAATCGTCAGGGATCGCCACGACATTACGTTCAGGGATGCGGACATATTCGGCAAAGGCACCGGGCCTTGGCGGCATCGAGATGATCTGGCGCGTGGGTGAGAGATGCCAGCGTCCTTCAATGGCATAGGGGCAGGCCGAGTCCACCACGAGCGGGTTGATGGTGACGCGCTCACCGCTGCGTGGGCCTGTCACGATCCGCCCCGCCGCCTCATGGCCAAGGATCAATGGCGGCGGCCTTCGACTGTCAAAGCCGTGGTAGGCGTGCATGTCGGAGCCGCAGATGCCAACCGCGTCGACCTTGACCAGCACCTCATCTGCAAGTGGGGCGAGGTCCGGCTCATCGCGATAAATCAACTGGTTTGGGCCCAGATAGACAAGCGCTTTCATGAACCTAGCACTCCGTTATTTCGCCGTGAAACCACCATCGACCGCAAGTGTCTGGCCCGTGACATAGGCCGAGGCGTCCGATGCGAGGAAAACAGTGGTTCCAGTCAGATCATCCAGTTCGCCATTGCGACCGATGGCGGTCTGAGCGGCATTCTTCGCAGCGCGTTCCGGATTGCCAAAGACGGGAGCTGTCAGCGGCGTGGGGAAGAACCCCGGCGCGATGGCGTTGCAGGTTACGCCATGCCGCGACCATTCCTCGGCGATGGCACGGGTGAGCTGCACAATTCCTCCTTTGGCCGCTCCGTAGGGGGCGCAATCGGGAAAGGCCCGCGTGCTCTGGAGTGAGGCCAGATTGATAACGCGGCCATGGCCTTTCGCCGCCATGGCAGGGGCCAGAGCCTGTGTCAGCAGGAAAGGCGCGCGCAGGTGCAGTGACATGTGCAGATCAAAGGCGGCGGCTGTCACTTCCCGGAATGGCTGACGCAGATTGATGCCAGCGGCGTTGATGAGGATATCGACATGCACGCTACGGGACGACAGTTCAGACGCAATGTGAGTGGCGCAATCCGCTTCGGAAAGATCAGCTGCTATTGATGTTGCAGCAATCCTGTCGTTTTCGACAAGACTTTTTACCGCCCCTTCCAGCTCGGCCGTCCGTCGCGCCACGAGAACGACGCTTGCCCCTGCCAGACCAAGCGCTCTCGCCATGGCGAGGCCGATACCGCTGTTGCCGCCGGTGACAAGGGCGCTTCTGCCCGTGAGCTCAAACAGGCGGGAAAGCTTGAAACTCATCAGGCTTCAACCGGAACGCCGAGATCGACATTCGTGCCCGGCGCATATTTGGCCATGCGCACGTCGCTGGTGCGGGCGTGCGCTTCCATGCCCTCCATCCGCGAGATGCGGGCGGAAACCGGTGCCAGTGCCTTGCAGGCCTCGCGGTCCATGCGCTGCCATGTCAGGGGCTTCAGGAACTTGTGCACGGAGAGGCCCGCCGAATAGCGCGCGGCAAACTTAGTTGGCAGGATATGGTTGGTACCCGAAACCTTGTCGCCAAACGCGACGTTGGTTTCCTCTCCCAGGAACAGCGAGCCGTAGTTGGTGAGATTGGCGTGCCACCAGTCGAGATCGCGGCAATGCACCTCAAGATGCTCGCAGGCATATTCATCCGAGATCTGCACCATTTCGTCGCGTGTATCGCAGAGGATGATCTCGCCATAATCGCGCCACGCCGCGCCCGCCGCATCACGCGCAGTCGGTGGCAGTGTTGCGATCAGTTCCGGCATGAACTGCGCGACCTTGTCGGCCAAGTTGCGCGAATTAGTGATCAGCCAGGCCGGGCTTTCGTGGCCATGCTCGGCCTGCCCCACGAGATCTGTCGCGACAATCAGCGGATCGGCACTGTCATCGGCCAGCACGGCAACCTCAGAAGGACCGGCGAAGACATCAATGCCGACCTTGCCGAACAGCATACGCTTGGCCTCCGCCACGAACTTGTTGCCGGGACCAACAATGATATCGGCGGGCTTGCCCGTGAACAATCCGTAGGTCATGGCAGCCACGGCCTGTACGCCACCCAGACACATGATGATATCTGCTCCGGCCACGGTCATAGCGTAGAGCACGTGCGGGTGAATGCCCTGCCCCTTGAACGGCGCGGAGCAGGCGACAACTGTCTTCACACCCGCCGCTTTGGCCGTTGCAACCGACATATAGGCCGAGGCGATATGCGCGTAGCGTCCGGTCGGCACATAGCAGCCCGCCGTGTTGATCGGCACGAGCTTCTGACCGAGGTGCAGGCCGGGTACCATTTCGACCGAGAAGTCTTTGATGGAATCGCGCTGCGCTTCGGCGAAGCGGCGGACCTGCATGGCCGCGAGGCGGATGTCGTCCTTCACCGATTGTGGAATGTCAGCGATGCGCGCGGCAATCGCGTCCTTGTCCATGACGATATCACCGGCCCATTTGTCGAGCTTCAGCGCGTAATCACGCACTGCCTGCTCGCCGCCAGCTTCGATTGCAGCAAGCATTTCGGTCACGACCTTGCGGGCCGTATCCGTCTCGCTCTCCGGCGTCTTGCTGGCTTTTTTCAGAATGGTGATTGTCATGGATTCATCCTCGGGCAGGTCAGAAAAGATGCGCTGCGGACCAATCTGGCCCGCAGCGCGCGATGTCACTTCTTGTCGAATTCGGTCGCAAAAGCCCGCAACTTCGCATCGGCTGCAACGCGCTTCAGGAATTCATCCGAAATGTAGCTCTTGGGATCGGGATTGGCGGGAATCGTACCGACATCGGTGACGAACTTGCCGATCTCGCTGAACCAACCATCGACTGTAGAGCCTGAAGCCGCACGCGCCATGATCTTCAGCTGGGCATCAAGCCCAAAGGTCGGGCGCAGGGCAAATTCCTGATCCATGGCACGGGCTGAAACCTCAAGACCGCCCTGCTTGTAGAAATCGAGCGCCAGTGTGCGGGCTTCAGCCGGATTGGCATTGGCCCATGACCAGCCGCGCAGAAACACCGCCAGGAACTTGGCCACATCCTCCGGCTTTTCCTTGGCGAAGTCACCGCGCACGATCAGGGCACCGGGCACGGTTGCATCCGCATCGCCGCCGGAGCAGAGATATTTCGCCCCGGCTTTTTCCTCAAGCGTGTAGGTATTGGGAGCCCAGACTCCGGCGATATCACCGTTGTTCGAGGTCAACGCGGTGATGATCTGTGCCTGTCCCAGATTGACAAACTGCATGTCATTGGCGGCCAAACCCATCTTCACAAGGCATTTGCGCGAGGCGTAATCGACGGTTGAATTGGTGGTCAGCAGCAGACGCTGGCCCTTGAGCGAAGCAGGGTTAGCCTTGATCGCGTCGAACTTATCACCGCGCACCATCATCGCATTGGTCTTGGATTCATCGTTGGTGATGCCGATGGTCAGGATATTGAAACGCACGGCACCGAGAACAGCAGGCACAGAGCCGGTTCCGCCGACATCCCAGGATTTCGATGGAGCCGCCGCGATCTGCGGTGCACCGGCTGGAAATGTGGTGAAATTGGGGGTCAGGCCCACATCCTTCCACCAGCCCTTCACATTGGCGTAGTGAAACGGCAGCGCCCAATAGAGCGAAGGCTGATAGCTGACGCCGATGGGTGTTTGCGCCTGAACTGTGGATGGCTGCGCGCCAACGAGCGCCGTGGCCAGCAAAAGGCCTGCAAGAAGTCGTTTCATGGTTCTTTCTCCCTTGGTTGTCACGATAGTATTCTGGCGGGCATTTTATGCCCGATTGCACCTGTCTCAACCTGTGTGGAGACGACGGTTTCGATGGACTCCCGGACGATCTGCGCGATGAGGTCGCATTCCTCCACGGTGAGCGAAATGGGCGTCCGGATATCGCAAAGTGTTGCCAGCACCTCGTGGGTGGCGCGGAGCGAACCCTGATCGCCAGCGTAGCGCCAATGCCGGGGAGCGCTGGTGAAGCCGACCTGTTGAGCGGCCCCAAACCACTTGATTGGCAGGCCGCGCTCCTTCGCGAGCTTCAGGAACGTGTGCATTTCGGTATCGCTGAACCCCAACACCGAGAACTGCACGGATGTGGCGGAGAACACCTGCCCTCCCCCGCGCTCTGGCACATTGACGTGCTGGGATCGCGCCAGCCCCGTTGCAATCCGGTTGTGGATCTCGTTCCAGCGCGCCACACGCCCTGGAAGCTCGGCCAATTGCGGGCGCAGGATTGCGGCGGAAAGCGCCGACATGCGCATGCTGAAATTCGGAATATCACCACTGACTGCGGCCAGCGCTTGCGGACCCGGGCCACTCAGGTGTTGTCCATGCAGCATATAGCTTCCTGAATGCAGGATCGCGCGGGCGGCCATTGCATCATCATCCATGACCAGAAAGCCGCCCTCCCCTGCATTGAGATGCTTGTAGGTCTGGGCGCTGAAAGCAGCGGCAGCTCCGAAAGTGCCAATGGCGCGGCCTTTCCACGAGGCGCACATCGCATGGGCACAATCCTCGATCAGCGTAAGCCCAAGCTCTTTACAGATTGCGCTGACGGCATCCATGTCGGCCAGATGCCCACGCATGTGAGACAGCATCAGAACGCGCGCACCGAATGCCTTTGCCTTGGCACGCAGATCCTCCGGATCGATCACGTAATCCTTGTTGATTTCGACAATGACCGGCTTTGCAGCGGCATGGAGGATCGCCCCTGGTACCGGCGCGAGGGTAAAGCCGTTGACCAGCACCGGGTCGCCGGGCAACACGCCAGCCACTTTCAGCGCCAAAAACAGTGCACCACCGCCGGAGTTGACGGCCACGCAATATTTGCGCCCGACGAAAGCTGCGAATTCCTGTTCCAGAAGCGAGACATCCAATTGGTCCGCGCCCATCTCACCGTAGCGAAACAGCCGTCCCGAGCGCATCAATTCGACGGCGCGTGCAATTCCGGATTCCGGGATGGGTTCCGGCTCCGTGAGGTCACGGGTGAGGTGCTGGAGAGGTGCCATCTCAGACGCCCTGCGATCCTTTCTCTTCGCGCAGCGACTTCCATATCTGTGTGCGCAGGTGAACGAAGGATTCGAGATCCATCACATCCTCGATCTTCTGATGCTTGTCCCAGTTCTCGCTCTGCCTGATGGAGCGGATATCGAGGATTTCCTTGATGCGTCCCGGTCGCCGGGTCATTACCGCCACACGGTCAGCGAGATAGACTGCCTCTTCCACCGCGTGGGTGATAAACAGCACAGTGCGTGGATTGACGCGCGCTAAACGGACCAGTTCCTCCTGCATCACAACGCGGGTCTGCGCATCCAGCGCGCCGAATGGTTCGTCCATCAGCAGAACGTCCGGATCAAGGACATAGGCTCTCGCAATGGCCACACGTTGCTGCATACCGCCGGAAAGCTGATGCGGGAACGCGTTGGCATGGCTTTCCAGGTTCATCAGCTTGAGCACGTCCGCGATCAGGCCATCACGCTCCGCCTGCGGCAGGTTCTTGTTGCGCAGGCCAAGATCGATGTTCTCGCGCACGGTTTTCCACGGAAACAGCGCGAATTGCTGGAACACCACCGCGCGGTCCGGGCCGGGTTCCGTGACGGTCTTGCCACTGACGCTGATGATTCCGGCGGTCGCGGCTTCGAACCCAGCTACCATGCGCAGGCAGGTCGTCTTGCCACAGCCAGATGGGCCAACAATGGCCACGAATTCCCTGTCGGCGATCTCGAGATTGATGTTGTCGAGCGCCTTCACGCCAGCCGCCGGATTCCCGAAGACCTTGTCGACGTTCTTGAACAGGATTGAGCCCATCGTATCGCTCCCTCAAGCCTCAAGGCCGCGCCGACGGCGCAACCATGATTCACCCTGCCGGAGCAGGATATCAATCAGCATCCCGACAATCCCGATGGCGACCATACCGGTCATCACTGTGGCGGTCTGCACATTGCCTTGCGCCTGCACCATCATGAAGCCGACACCAGCTGCTGCAACAATCAACTCGGCACCCACCAGAGATTGCCAGCCAAGACCAGCAGAAACACGCAGACCTGCAACGATGGACGGCACTGCAGCAGGCAGAAGGATTTCCATGATCGTGCGTGTGTTGCTGGTTCCCAGCATCCGCGCCGCCTCGATCAGGCGTGGTTCGACGAACCTCGCGCCGCGATAGGCGTTGATCAGACACGGCGGGAATGCGCCTGCGAAGATGATCATGATGGGGCCACCGATGCCCGTACCGAACCAGAGTGCGGCGAACGGTACCCAAGCGATCGGCGCGATGAAACGCAGACCATCGAAGATTGGCGTCACGATGTCATCAAGCAGCCGGAACCAGCCCATCAGCAGTCCAAGTGGCACGCCAATGATTGCTGCCAGCAACACACCATATGCATAGCGCTGAAAGCTGGATGCCAGATGTTGCGGCAGCGTAGCACCGGCAAAGGGCGATGTCAGAAGCGTGACAAACCGTGTCGCGACATCAAGCGGCGTAGGGAGAAACTGCCTGGGAACGATTCCAAAAGCACTGAGAAGCGTCCATATCCCGAGAAAAACCACAACGCCCAGAATGCCCCAGGCTATCGTTTCGCGAAATGTGAGTGGCGCGCTGTTCATGGCTTCAATCCCGCGCCGCGATATTCCAGGCCAGGGCGCGGCGTTCCGCTGCACTCAGCACAAGTGTTGTTGCCCAGCCCAGAATGCCGACTGTAACCATTCCCACGAGGATCATGCCGGGATAAATGTCCTGCTGCGCCATGTTCAGCACGAAGCCAACGCCAACCAGCGCTCCCACCAACTCTGCGGCAACCAGCGTCGTCCAGCTCGCTTGTAGAGAGAGCCGCAGGCCGGTGAAAATCAGGGGCGATGCAGCGGGCGCGATGACCTCCGTGACCATGCGCCAGCGCGGCGTACCCAGCATACTTGCTGCCTCGATCATGGGGCGGTCGATGTTGCGGACGCCCGCAAATGTATTGATCACTGAAGGGACGAAGGCCGAAAACCAGATCACCATGATCTTGGCGGCATCACCGAGGCCGAGCCACAGGATTGCCAAAGGAATCCATGCGAGCGGCGGGATTGGTCGGATCACGAGAAACACCGGATTGATCGCAGCTTCCACTTTGCGGTTCCAGCCCATCCACAGGCCAAGCGGGACTCCGGTGGCGATTGCAACTGTAAAGCCCATAATCACAAGCTTGAGACTGTGCAGCGCGTGGGAAAATAATTGGCCACCCGCATACCCCCGGCCCGATATCTGGGTCAGTGACAACCAGAATTCCGCCGGCGACGGGAACCGAGCACCTGTGACAAGGCCAGTCAGGGTCGTCAGCAGGAACCATAACGCCAGAAGCGCCATGACAGTTCCCAGGCCGATCCAGCCGCGACGCCCGATCATCGGTGGCTCCCTCCCCTGCACTTCATGAATGATAGCGCTTTCATTCAAACTTCCAGAGTGCCGTCTGGGAGTCAAGTGATCAAGCGAAAACCAATCAAAAAGACATAAATGCTGATGAGACGAGCCATTATCTCTCGACTTTCTATGAAAATATTTTCATAATTCATCAATGGCTCTTAGAAAGAAAGCACGGCTTGTCGATGTGGCCCGGGACGCGGGCGTTTCTCCCGCCACCGTCTCACGCGCCATGACGCAACCAGAACTGCTGTCTGCGGACACATTGAACCGGGTGCAAGGCAGCGCTCACAAGCTGGGCTACCGACCAGACGGCATGGCGCGTGCGTTGGCATCTGGCAAAACAATGACCATTGGTGCCATCGTTCCGACGCTGGACAGCACAATTTTTGCGCGCGTGCTGCAATCCATGCAGCTTGCGCTGTCGCGGGAAGGCTATCAATTACTCGTAGCGTCACACGAAATGAGCCCGGCAGCGGAAACCGAAGCGATTCGCACATTGCTCGCACGCGGGGTAGACGGTCTTATGCTGGTCGGTGCTGAGCGCACGCGGGAAGCGGCGATGCTGCTGCGCTCCGGCGGCCTGCCCGTTGTGCTGACATGGGTTGGAACACCTGAGTTTGCCTCTGTCACGGTGGACAATGAACTGGCGGGCCAGATGGCTGCCGAGCATCTGATCGGACTTGGACACAAACGGATAGGCATGATTGTCGGCCATTTGCCGTTCAATGACCGACAGCGGGGCCGCCTGAACGGCGCGCGCAATGCCATGCGCCATGCAGGCCTTGCCTTGCTGGACAGTCTGGTGAGCGAGCAGGAACTGACGATGGCAGGAGGGCGCGCGGGCTGTGCCAGATTGCTGGATCTGGGCGACAGGCCGACAGCAGTAATCGGCGGCATCGATCTCTTCGCCATCGGATGCATTCAGGAAGCGCAGTCACGTGGGATAGCCGTGCCGGATACCTTCTCGGTCGTTGGCATCGACGATATCGACATGGCGGCTAACATGACGCCCGCATTGACCACGGTTCATATCCCCACATCACGCATCGGCCAGACAGCTGCAGCGATACTGCTGGCGGAAATCAGGGGTGAAAGTGCACGGGTTCAGACCACACTGCCCATCGAATTGATCAAACGGCGGTCATCCACCATGTGCTCATGAGAGACGACATGCCTACCTGATCTCTTGCCCACCTGATCCCTTACCCGCCTGATCAAAGGCCAGATGCAGGTTTTCACAAACAAAAAAGCCCCCGGTTTCCCGAGGGCTTTTTCAGTATTATCTGCACAGATCACGCCATAGTAGTCGTAGCGATATCCACCTTCACGCCGGGGCCCATAGTAGAGCTGATGGCGATGCGGTTGACATATGTGCCCTTGGCACCGGCGGGGCGGGCCTTCTGCACGGCGTCAACGAAAGCGCGAATGTTGCTTTCCAGCTTGTCAGCCGTGAACGAAGCCTTGCCGACAGCAGACTGGACGATGCCGGCCTTCTCGACGCGGAACTCGACCGAGCCGCCTTTGGAGGCGACGACGGCGGTGGCTACGTCCATCGTGACCGTGCCAACGCGCGGGTTTGGCATCAGGCCGCGCGGACCCAGCACCTTGCCGAGACGGCCGACGATGCCCATCATGTCCGGCGTCGCGATGCAGCGGTCGAACTCGATCTTGCCGCCGTTGACGATCTCGAACAGATCTTCCGCACCGACAATATCAGCGCCAGCCTTCTTCGCTTCCTCGGCCTTGGGGCCGCGGGCGAACACTGCGACGCGCAGCGTGCGCCCCGAGCCGTTTGGCAAGTTGCAGACGCCGCGGACCATCTGGTCGGCGTGGCGAGGGTCAACGCCAAGATTCATTGCGATCTCGATGGTCTCGTCGAACTTGGCGGATGCCCGCTCCTTTACCATATTTATGGCGTCGGTCAGCGGATAGAGCTTGACGCGCTCAACGCCCTCACGGGCCTTTTCAATACGTTTTGACATGTTCTTAACCCACCACTTCCAGGCCCATGGAGCGGGCCGAGCCAGTCACCATCGCGGCTGCGGCATCCACCGAGTCGCAGTTCAGATCAGGAAGTTTCTTTTCCGCGATCTCGCGGATTTGCGCTGCCGTGATCTTGCCAACGAAACCACGACCCGTGGTTGTGTGGCCCTTAGCGATGACGGCCGCCTTCTTCAGCCAGAACGACACCGGGGGAAGCTTCATCTCGAAGGTGAACGAACGGTCCTGATACGCCGTGATGACGACCGGGATCGGGGTGCCCTTCTCCATCTGCGCGGTCTTCGCATTGAAGGCCTTGCAGAATTCCATGATGTTGAGGCCCCGCTGTCCGAGAGCCGGACCGATGGGCGGGGCCGGGTTCGCGGCGCCTGCCGGAACCTGCAGCTTGACGTAGCCAGAAATTTTCTTGGCCATTGCCTGTCTCCTTTGGATGGCGAAAGGCGCATCAACAGCTTCTTTTCCCGGAAATCCGGGTGCAGAAAACCTGTCGCGCAGTGGATCGCCGGTTGAAGATCGTGGTGCGGGTTATGTGCACATCAGCGGCTAACCGAAATGCATCCCCCTTCCACGGTGATTGACTGAGGCGGATAGCTCCGCTTCAGGCAAGGGTGAGATACGGGAAAACCGGGTGGATGGCAAGACAGGAAGGTTCCGAAAACAAGCCCACTCTCACCCAAACCGGAACAACTCCATCGCTGTCGCATCCATCACATCCCGGCTATACCGATCCGGCACCCAGTTCCGGATATCCGCCATCATCTTTTCATAAGTCCGGCCTGCCTCGAACTGGGTGAATGGCCAGTCGCTGCCCCAGACGAGGCGTCGGGGGCCGAGCACTGCCAGCAACGCCCCGGCGCTGGTGCCGACATCCATGTGGCCGCAACGATATCCCGCCGACATCTTCACATAGACACGACCGCTCGTGCCTTCAGCCAGCAAGGCGCGAAAGCCGGGATCACGTACGCCGATCAGGGGATCGGGTAGGCCGAAATGGTCGATCACCAGTGGCCCTCGAAACGGGCGCATGGATTCGAACACCGACGGCAGGTCGACACTGCGCGCCTGCACCTCCACCTGCCAGCCTAGCCTCTGGATGCGACTGAGCAAAACCTGAACATCCGGTGTAGCAAGCTCGGCAATGGCCTTGCCGATCATGTTGAAGCGAATTCCAACAACCCCCATGGCATCCATGGTTTCCAGTTCCTGATCCGATACATCAGGTGCAACAACAGCGATGCCGCGCAAACGATCCGGATAGCGATCCAGCGCTTTCAGCATGTAGCTGTTGTCAGTACCCAGAAACGAAGGCTGCACCAGAACGCCAAAGCCGATGTCATTGCGCGACAGTTCGGCCAGATAATCCTCGGCCCGGCAATCATATCCGGGCGTGTAGCGGCGGCCCGCCACCATCGGCAAGGATTGCAGGAAGATATGGGCGTGGGTATCAACGTAAGGCATGTTTGGCTTTTTGAAAAATGGTTACCTTTTTCTAAACATCGGCTTGCGTAGGGCAACAAATCATTGAACACATAGTTAGCGTTGGTGTTCGCAAAGGCGGATAGCAGCGCAACGCATTTGGGCCAGGGGAGACTATCAGGTGGGCAGTAATCACTTTGCAGGCGCGTTGCTTGGAATCGCCGGGATAACTGCTGCGGCATCCATGGTGCAAGCGCAGACCTATCCGACACGACCGATAACACTGATTGTTCCCGCCCCTCCCGGCGGCGGAACCGACGTCTTCGCGCGATCACTTGCCGAGATCGTCGAGGCGTCACTGAAGCAGAAGCTCGTGATCGAAAACCGGGGCGGCGGCGGCGGCACTCTGGGCGTGACACAACTCGTGAGCGCGCGTCCGGATGGTTATACGCTGGGCTTCATCTGGAATTCACCACTGACAACAAGCCCACACAGCCTGCAAGTCGGCTATACTCCTCAGAACTACCGCACCGTGATGTCCATCGGCTATTCATCCTATGTGCTGTGCGCTCAGCCAAATTTTCCCGCCTCTAATGCGCAAGAACTGATCGCCAAGCTCAAGGAACCGGGCGCGCGATTCACCTATGGCAATGACGGCGTGGGCGGAACGATGCAACTGGCGGCGGAGCGCATCTTCGCAGCCACCGGCGTGAAGCTCAGGGCCATTCCCTTTGCCGGAGCGGGTGAGACCGCCAAGAACTTCCTCGGCGGCCATGTTGATTTCTATGGCGGATCGCTGCCCCCCATTCTCGCACATGCACAGGCGGGCAAGGCGAAATGCCTGCTCCTGACTTCGGCGGAGGGCAACGCCGCGCTCCCCTCTGCACAAGGCCTTGGTGCTCTCGGCATCGCAGACAAGGAAACCGTGCTCTGGTGGGGCCTGATAGCGCCAGTCGGGACGCCAGATCCAATCATCAGCACGCTCCAGACCGCGTTTGTAGAAGCCGCGAACTCGGACAAGTTCAAGGCCGTGATGGAAAAGCAGGGCGCCACGCTCAAGGTGCTGGACGGAGTGGCGACTGGAGATCTCGTGAAGACGGAGCTTGAGGCACTTGGCGAAGTAGCCCGTTCGCTTGGCATCGAGAAGAAAACGCAGTGAGTCCAGGGGATTCATTGCAGCGACGTGTTGAAGTCGCAACAGGTGCTGCGCTGGTTTTGGCTGGTGGATATTTTTCCTCTGCGTCATGGCGTCTGGGAGCGGGACCCGATCCCTCAGCGCCCGGCCCCGGTGCAGTGCCTGGGCTGATTGGTCTGGGATTGATGGCTTGCGGATGCTTTATCGCGACGGTAGCCCTGCTGAGCTTGCGCAAAGCGTCTGTCAAAACGGTCGCCGCGAGCGTAAGTTACGATCAAGGTAACAAAAAACTGTTTGTGGCGATTGTGATGCTCTTCGCTGGCGCGTTGCTGCTGGAGCCCCTCGGCTTCATGCTGAGCACCTTCCTCTTTCTCAGCATCGGCTTTATCGTGCTGGGTGGCGCTTCCTGGCGTGGAGCTCTCCCAGCTGCCGCACTTGCTTCAACCGGCCTATGGCTGTTTTTCACTAAATTGCTCGGTGTCGGCCTGCCCTTTGGCCGGATCGTCGAGATCCTGCTCTACTGAACGGCGAGATCTATCCGATGGAAGTCCTGACGCATCTCGCCAATGGCCTAGCGATTGCCGCCCAGCCAAAATACCTGCTCTACTGTTTCATCGGCTGCTTCTGGGGCACAATTGTCGGCGTCTTGCCGGGCCTGGGACCGTTGGCGGGCATGGCGCTGTTATTGCCGCTGACGTTCTCGCTTGATCCCTCCGGTGCTGTGATCATGTTGTCCGGCATTTTCTATGGGGCGATGTATGGCGGATCCACCACATCCATCCTGATGCGCATCCCCGGCGAGGCCGCATCTGTCGTAACCTGCATCGACGGTTACGAAATGGCCAAGAAAGGGCGCGCCGGAGCAGCACTGACGATTGCAGCGCTTGGGTCATTCTTCGGCGGTGTTTTTTCAGTGATCGGATTGATGTTACTGGCTCCAACTGTGGCACAGGCCATGCTGTCCATCGGCCCTGCAGCGGAATTCACCATTCTGATGTCTGCGCTGCTGATTTCGCTGTTTGCCTCATCCGGGCCTATGATCAAGACCATCGCCATGGTGCTGCTCGGGCTGGTTTTGGCAATGATCGGACTTGATCCACTGACCGCCACGCCGCGCTTCACTTTCGGTAGCCTTGAACTCAGTGACGGCCTTAACTTCGCAGCTATAGCGATTGGCCTGTTTGGCGTTTCCGAAATCCTGATGTCCTTTGGCCAGAACGTGGACGAGCGGCCCAAGGCACCCAAATTACGTGACATGGTGCCAACGCGTCAGGAATTGAAAGAGTCCGTCGCACCAACGATCCGCGGCTCGTTCATCGGGTTTGCCTTCGGCATCGTGCCGGGCGTCGGGCATATCGTATCGACATTCGCATCCTATGCCGTCGAAAAAAGTCTGTCGAAGACGCCGGAGATGTTCGGTAAAGGTGCTGTAGCTGGTGTTGCAGGTCCGGAAACTGCCAACAATGCTACGACGGGCGCGGCGATGATTCCGCTGCTTGTGCTAGGCATCCCGGCCATCCCGGTCACAGCCGTGCTGTTGTCCGCCTTGACCATACACGGCGTGCAACCCGGACCAATGCTGATTGCCGATCATCCCGAGATTTTCTGGGGCCTGATCGCCAGTATGCTGATCGGCAACCTGATGCTGGTGATCCTGAACCTGCCGCTCGTCGGTATCTTTGTATCGATGCTGCGCCTTCCCTACGGATATCTCGCTCCGGTCGTGCTTCTGACCTGCATCATCGGGGTGTATTCCATGAAGGCCTCCAGCTTTGATCTGCTGGTGATGATCTTTGCAGGCCTTGCCGGATATGCCTTGCGGCGTGGTGGGTTTGATATCGCGCCGCTGCTGCTGGCGTTCGTTCTTGGTGATCGGATCGAGATCAATTTCCGGCGCGCCATGACGATTTCGGAAGGTGATCTTGCGATCTTCATCAAGGGACCGGCAGCGCAGGTTTCGCTGGCGATTGTTGTCGTGGTCACACTGGTCGTGGTGCTTTACCGCATGCGCAAGCGTTTCGCAGGCGGCAAGGCGGAACTAGGCTGAGCGTTGGCTTTTGATGCCCTGAACCGTGCGTGTGCAGTCTGGCACAATGCAGACTAGCCGAACGGCCTACCTCTAAATTCGCATACCTCAGCCTATTGCGCATTAACGCTATGCATATTTCGCCCGATTCTTGCCTTTATTTTCAGCAATGCACATCTTAGAGAGCATGCAACTGCAAAAATCTTGCGATTACGCAATCGCTTGAGATCAGCAGCACTCTCCAAAACCAAAAAGACCATCCGGAGACGCAGACGCGTGGATGTGAGCTTTTGCGCTGAAAAGGATGGACTTCCCATGATACGACTGATTCCCACCGCACTGGCTGCGGCCTCCCTTCTTGTTGCCTGTTCACAGGCCGCATTCGCCAATGACAATCCCCTGGCTTTCTACAGCCTGCCAAACCAGCAGGAAGCTGCCACACCCGCCGTTTCCGCCCGCAACAACCGGGTGGATCGCGCGGTGACACGATCCGCCGATGGCCCGGCGGCGGCAGATGTCGCAAAGATCGCCGAACAGATGGGCGTGCCACGCGGCCTCGCCCTTTCGGTCTGCCGCGTCGAAACGAAATGTCGCTACGGCCTGGTCGGTCGCGCAGGCGAACGTGGTCCGCTTCAGATCAAGCTGCAGACAGCGCGCGGGCTCGGCTACAGCGGTGGTGCGGCTGGCCTCAACGGCTACAACGGTGCGTATTGGGGCATGAAGCACCTGCAGGTGGCCTATCAGAAATGCGGCACCGCCCGTGGCGCGGCGCGTCTGCACAATGCTGGGCTGGCTTCATCCTGTGGCGGTTCGGGTTACGCTAGCCGTGTTGTTGCGGGGCTGTAAGCGTCCCGGTTCTAATCTTGACAAATGGAATTAATTCCTATAAATCCTCGCGCCATCGTTGTGGACGGCGGCAGCGCGCGGGCATTCCGGACTGAACGACAGGGAAAGGCTGCTTCCGGCGGATGGCACCGACAGAAGCAGCCGGACCCGACAGAAGCGCCGGGGCGGTTCACCCGCCTTGCGAGCCTGACATTGCGCACTAAACTCCCCACTTTCCGCTCAAAAGCGCGGTGGGATCGCCCCGGCGTGATGCCTGATTGCAGCTGATCAAAAGCAAAACCGTTTCCCGCGAGGGATGCGGTGATTTGTCGTGCCATCCGATTGGTGAAATTCACATTCCGGCAGATATCACTTTTTTGGAGTGGTTCGTCTTTCAGAAAAGAAAACCAGTTCATTTTTCGCATACAAGACACATAAATGAGGCTTGCCGACGTGAAAATCGTAGCAGTCCTTGAAGGCTTTCGACTCAGCCTCAAACAATGAATCTGCATCCGTGCCAAAATACGATCTCCCGAAGGGGTCGATCACCAGCGCCCGCGTCTCGGTTGAACTCTGATAGGCCAGAAGGGTTTGCATCTGGTCAGGCTTCGCGCCTGGCACCATGTCGGCGCGGAACGGTGTCCGTATCCTGGATGAATAGCTGACCCGCGTTGAAGACACGGGCTGCCACGTGTTCTGATCCTCGGGCAAGACAATTTCCTGTCCAACAGCGACAAGCACGCAAGCCTCGCCACTCAGCAGATTGCAGCGCTCGAGTGAAAGCACCCTCGCCTGCTCAGCCGTAAAGGCCTCACCATAGGGCCAGACTGTTCGTCTTCCCACACGGGCCGCCAAAGCGCTGTTGCTTTTCAGGCTGCGGTAGAACGCAATGTCGTTGCGGATATCGGCATCGGACGCATTCGGCCACAGGGATCTGAGGGCGCTCTCGAGATCAGAAAATTTCTTCTCGCTTGAGCCTTGCACAGCAGCAGAAGCCGCAGGTGTGGCGCGTGCCGGAACAGGCGGGGCTATTGGTGTCGGCTGCACAATGGCGACTGGCGCCACAACTGGCGGTGGTGCAATCACTGCAGGAGGTGCCACTGCAACGATGGGCTTTGCAGGATTCACAGGTTCCGCAATCTTCGGAGCTGGCTCGAAATAGCGAAACAACACATTCTGCAGCCGGTCATTGCCGGGATAGATAAAAATACCAAAAATCAGAGCAAAAAAGCCGACGACAAAAAGACCGAGAATGCGCGTCGGTGACGAAATGACATGAAGCAGGACGACGATGGGGCCGCTCTTGCTCAATTCGTTGATCGACATGTCCGCAAGCGATTTGGTATCTTTCGCTTTTTCTGCTTCGGCCATGGCATCCCCCAGCTCAGAATTTACCGGACAGACTCACAGAATCGAACGTTAAAATCAAGCGATCAACGGGTTTGCGTATTTCGCACAACCCCCGCATCCTTCCTCTCCTTGCAGAGAAAACGCGAAGCTCCTACTTCAGCTTTTCAACCTGGCTGAACTCCAGTTCCACCGGTGTGGCGCGGCCGAAGATCGATACGGCCACCTTGATGCGCTGCTTGGCGTCGTCGACCTCTTCCACGGTACCGTTGAACGAGGCGAAAGGACCATCCGCCACTTTCACCTGCTCGCCGATCTCGAACAGGATCATCGGGCGCTTGGCGTTCTCGCCTGCTTCCACGACCTGCCCCTTGATGCGCTCGGCTTCCTTTTGGGAAATCGGCACGGGTTTGGATTTGTCAGCTCCAAGGAAGCCTGTAACCTTCGGGGTGTTCTTGATCAGATGATAGGCTTCGTCCGTCAGATCGACATTGACGAGCACGTAGCCCGGGTAAAGTTTGCGATCCACCATGATGCGGCGCCCCTTGCGGATCTCGGCCACTTCTTCCGATGGCACGAGAATCTCATCGAAAAGATGGGCCAGTCCGCGCTGGTCAGCCTGTTCTTTCAGTGATTGCGCCACCTTGTTCTCGAAGTTCGAGAAGGCGTGGACGATGTACCAGCGCTTGGCCATGAGAGGGACTTCCTAGATTAGCGGCCAACGCCGAGGATTGTTGTGAGCAGCAGGCGGATGACCTGATCGGCGATAGTGAAGAAGATCGAAGCCACGATGACCAATACAAACACCATCGCAGTCGTGATCATCACTTCCTTGCGGGTCGGCCATGTAACCTTGGTGGTCTCGGAGCGGACCTCCTGGAGGAACTGGAAAGGATTGAACTTGGCCATTGTCGCGCTCGCGTCCATCACCGATTTTGAAGCGTGACCCCTCGTTCCGCCGCCGGGCGGTTTGAAGGCAAATCACGTTTATTGGGATGTGCGCCGATAGCGCTTTTTCAGATACTAGGCAAGGTGGATTCGAAGAAGGAAAATTGGCAGGAGTTGTGGGGATCGAACTCACGACCTTCGGTTTTGGAGACCGACGCTCTAACCAGCTGAGCTAAACTCCTGCAGAGGAAAAGGCTTTGCCTTATCAGCGCGGCGAATTCAAGACCCCATCGCATACTGGGTCGAATAGCCAAGACAGCGATTGAAACCGCGTTTCTGCGGGCAACCGATAATCCTGTTCACCAACATCGAACGCAATCAGGCGGATCACCTCAAAGAACCGCTCGAAAGCAGCATCAAGCGCTTCGGCAAGGGCTTCAGCGAGGCGAAAACCGCGTGTTTGAAGGGACAAAGCCACCTCACCGGCGTGAGGACGGGGCAATCTACGCCGGAAGAAGTAAACCCCGCGTTTGCGCGTGATGTGGGAGCATTGTGGGAGCAAAATGGCCAAGAGAGACGCCCTGTGTGGGGTCTGAGCCAACTATCTCAATAATATCAAGGAGTTGGCTGGGGGACTAGGATTCGAACCTAGACAACCAGAGTCAGAGTCTGGGGTCCTACCGTTAGACTATCCCCCATCGCGCCATCAGGCGTGTGGTAAATTGCAAATAGCTGACGTTGCCTCTTGATGCAAGGTATCTTGCGGCATTTTGCTTGTGGTTTTGCATGCTTGAATTCTCGCAATTCGGGATGTGTTTGCGCTTGCAAGTCAAACTAAATGCGGGTTTGCCGAGCCTAACTTCGCTAACTTTGGCGCAAATTCTTGCGGATTTACGTTAATTTCAATTGCACCTAACGGCGTTGTTTAATAAACCGTTAGGAGTTTCAGATGCGGCGGCAACTGTATCGGGAGTTTTCGATGTCCGACCATCTGGCACGGCGGATTGATCCGCGTGCACTTCTTAGTGTTGTAACACCTTCGAAGACCTCATCACATCTCGGCAGTTCGCTCTCGCGACTCGGCATCGCGTCTCTCGCGGCTGTCGTTGGTCTTTCTGCCTTCGGTACGATGGTGGTGCGCGCCAATGACGATGCCGGTGTACTGGCCTTCGTGCGGACACAGACGCGCAATATTGTACCCCAGCAGGTAATTCGTGCTGCACCAGCGGCTTATCCCGTCGCGTATTATGCGCCCCGCGGGTTTTTCCCCTCGGCACGATCCGCAGCGCAACGCAATGCGGTCGCCAACCAGCCTGCCGCACGCGTTGTAGCGTCCTATGCACCGTTCACCGGTTTCCTTCCGACTGAACAGCTTTTCGACCAGACCCAGCCACGTCGCCGCGCTAAGGTCGCAGCACGCGAGACAGCATCTGTGAAGCTAACATTGCCTTCGCCAACCCGTTTGGAAATTGGCTCGGGCGGCCGGGTGACCTATTGCGTACGCACCTGCGACGGTTTCTATTTCCCCATTGGCTCAGGCAGTGGATCGGATAGTGCCGATGCAGCGGCCTGCAACCGCCTGTGTCCCACGGCTGAAACGAAGATCTACACCGGCCAGATCGGCGGCGACATCGACGTGGCCCGCGCCCGCGACAGCGGCAAGCGCTACGCTGCGCTGGGACAGGCCTTCAGTTACCGCAAGAGCATCAGTAAATCCTGCGCCTGCACCGCCAATGGCTACGGAATTGCGACAGACTTTTCGGTGTACCGCGATGGCTCGCTGCGCGCCGGTGATATTGTCATGACCGGCAAGGGCATGAAAGTGTTCGACGGTGGCAATTTTCCCTATCGCGAGGCGAATTTCACGGCGGTCAGCCACTCGGCGCGGATTGATTCCGCAACACGAGAATCGTTACGCAAAGTTGAGCAGGCCTCAATTCCCGGGCGGTCTGGTCTTTCGGCTGTCACCCGTAGTCGCTCAGATGAGTTGCGGGACCTGGCTGCAGCCAGCCGTTCTGTCGCCGCTCCCACGACGGTTGTTCGTTATGTCGGACCAGACCGAGCAACGGTACGCTGAAACCAGCATCGGCTAAGCTCGACATTGGCGCTTGCACAAAAACCGTCCGGAAAACTGGACGGTTTTTCTATATTGGACCAACCGACCCGTTGTAACAATGGAACCCTCTAGCCACATCGCCGAAAATCAAAAGACAATCCCATAGATTAGAATTCTTCTAAACATCTGTTTTTATTACCTTTTTACTTGACGCCGCCCGTCATTAACGGGCATTTCCCAATTGTTCCCTTCAGCCAGACTGGGCCTTGAACCCGGTACAATGGAGTCTAAGGATGTCCAAGTTCACTATTGCAGCGCCTCTTCTGAGCGCCATGATCGCCCTGCCCTCGCTGGCTTTTGCCCAGGAGGTAAACCTTTATACGGCTCGCGAACCTGCCTTGATCAAGCCCGTGCTGGAAGCTTTCACCAAGGATACCGGCGTCAAGGTGAATGTGGTGTTCGCTCAGAACGGCCTGGAGGAGCGCATTCTTGCGGAAGGCGCGAACAGTCCGGCCGATCTGCTACTGACGGTGGACGTCGCACGCCTTGTGCAGGCCGCAGATATGGGAATTACCCAAAAAATCGTATCGCCCGCACTCGATGCCGCTGTACCGGCAGCCTACCGTGATAGCGGCGGCCAGTGGTATGCAGCCACCCTGCGGGCCCGTGTAATTTATGCCTCGAAGGACCGCGTCAAGCAGAGTGAGATTACCTATGAGGAACTCGCTGATCCTAAATGGAAAGGCAAGATCTGCATCCGCGACGGACAAAATGTCTACAATACGGCGCTTTTCGCTCACGTCGTCGCTCGGCTTGGCGCTCCCAAGGCAGAAGAGTGGTTGAAGGGTTTGAAAGCCAATCTTGCCAAGAAGCCATCTGGCGGTGACCGGGATGTTGCAAAGGACATCGCGTCTGGCCAGTGCGATATCGGCATCGCAAATACCTATTATTTCGGCCTCATGGCCAACGGCGTTCCTGAGCAAAAGGCATGGACTGAATCGGTCAGACTGATTTTGCCAACATTCACTGGTGGTGGGACGCATGTGAATGTTTCAGGGTTCGTCATGGCAAAAAACGCACCGAACAAGGCTAACGCGCAGAAGCTGGCAGAATGGCTGGTAAGCGATGCGGCGCAGTCGCTCTATGCCCGCCAGAATTACGAGCATCCGGTACGTGCCGGCATCGCGCTTGATCCTATTGTTCGCGGATTTGGTGAGTTGAAGCCTGATTCAACGCCGATTTCCGAGATCGCGAAGAACCGCAAGATTGCCAGCGACCTCGTGGACAAGGTGGGTTTCAATGCGGGTCCGGGGACCTGATCTGACTGCATGACAAGTTCGACACTTCGCAGCGCGTCAGGCACGCACCGCAGCTTTCTTGAACGAATGACGCATTGGGACCGCACGGCCTTCACCGTAGCGGTCCTTGTGCTGTTGCCGCTGATGGCGATCACAGGCCTTGCGTTCAGTGCGGGCGAAGCGGGCGCTCTGGCACATCTCGCGCAATATGTGCTGGCTCCGGCGCTATGGCAAACGCTTGTCCTAGTAACAGGCGTACTGGCGGTAGCGCTTCTCGTCGGCGTGACGACGGGCTGGCTCATTGCAACCTACCGGTTTCCCGGGCGCGATATCCTGGGCTGGGCGCTCATCCTGCCCTTTGCCATCCCGACCTACATTTCAGCGTATGCCTATGTGGAAGCGTTCGATTACTTCGGGCCGGGGCAGACGGCGTACCGGGCACTTCTGGGGTTCAGGATGCGCAGTGATTATGCCTTTCCCGAGGTACGTTCGATGGGCGGAGCGATCTTTGTCACGTCGCTGGTGCTCTATCCCTATGTCTATGTTGCAGCGCGCGCTGCCTTCACCACGCAGGGCGCAAATCTCATGGACGCCGCCAGGAGCCTGGGCTGTTCAAGGCTGGATGCCTTGCGCCGCGTTGTGCTGCCGGTGATAGCCCCCGTGCTGGCGGCGGGCGCCAGTCTCGTGGTGCTGGAGACGCTGAACGATATCGGGGCGAGCCAGTATCTCGGCGTGAATACGCTGACCGTCGCAATCTACACGACGTGGCTGAGCAAGGGGAACCTCGCGGGTGCAGCGCAGATTGCGCTGATCACGCTGGCTGCCGTGATCGGCGTGCTGTGGCTGGAGCGTGCGCTACGCAATAACCGCCGCTTCACGCTGACCAGCCGCAATTACCGACCCGTAACGCCACCTGTGTTGAAGGGCTGGCGTGGGCTGGCTGCATTGGCGGCTACGGCCTTGCCAGTTGTGTTGGGCTTTACCCTCCCCGTTGCGGTCCTTGTCAAAGGCAGCTGGCGTGACCTCACAATGGACGGTGTCCAGCCCGAAATGCTGCGCGCTTTGGGCAATACGATGCTCGTGGCCTCATTCGCAACCGTCCTGATCCTCACTCTCGCGGTGCTGCTGGCCTTCGCCAAGCGTTTCTCGCGTCTGGCGCAGACCGGCATTGCGGTGCGCATCAGCGGCATCGGCTATGCTGTGCCTGGAACGGTTCTGGTGATTGGACTGCTGCCTGCGCTGGGGCTGGTCGACCGGCTGATCAACGATGCGATCATCGCCACGGGTGGATCACGGGTTGGCCTGTTGCTGTCGGGATCGATCATCGCCATCATGTTGGCCTATACGATCCGCTTCCTCGCCATCGGCATCGAGCAGGCGGAAACCGGCCTTGCAAGCCTCTCGCGTAACACGGACTACGCCGCGCATACCCTTGGCTGTCCGGAGCGACGACTGGCGTGGCGCATTTTAGCACCTGCGCTCAGGCCCGTTCTGTCCGGTGCCGCCGTTTTGATCTTCGTGGATTGCCTGAAGGAATTGCCCGCAACCCTGCTGCTGCGCCCGCTGAATTTCGAAACGCTGGCGACGCATCTCTATGGTCATGCAACGCGGGGCAGCTTCGAGGATGGTGCCATCGCCGCCCTGCTGATCGTTGCGGCGGGATTGATACCGCTCATCCTGATGAACCGGATGATGGAACGGCACACCGGGGAATAACGCCAGTCGTTCTTGCATCGGCCATGGTTTGGGCGAACCCTGCTGAAATCCGTCAAGCTGATTCGCGTATATTTTTTGGGCCTGTGTATAGCGGTCTGAACACGCCCAGCCAGCTTGTGTCCGCAAACCGTTTGGCCGAAACCCATCTCATGTCCACAGCCCTTTCCCTCGTCCCGAATGCCACAACAGCAGCTGAGGCGAAGCTTGCGCCGCACAACATCGAACTTGAACGCGCGGTGCTGGGCGTCATCCTTGTCCACAACGAGGCTTTCGACCGCGTGTCGGATGTGCTGCAGCCCGAGCATTTCTATGAAGGCGTGCACCGGCGCATTTACGAGGTGATCTCCACGCTGCTGCGCTCCGGCAAGATCGCCACACCCATTACGCTCAAGATGTTCCTGGGCGATCTCGATCTGGGCGGCATGACGGTGGCGCAGTATCTGGCGCGTCTCGCGGCGGAAGCGACCACGGTCATCAACGCTGTGGAATATGCCAAATCGGTGCGCGATCTGTCGCTGCGGCGCAATCTGATCCTCGTGGGTGAGGAAATTTCTGCGATTGCCTACGATACGCCAGCAGATATGACACCGCGCAACCAGATCGAGGACGCCGAGCGCAAGCTCTACGGTCTTGCGGAAAGCGGCAAGTTCGAAGGCGGGTTCCAGCGTTTCGACGAGGCACTGACCCATGCGCTTGACATGGCCGCACGGGCTTTTGAGCGTGACGGCAATCTCTCCGGCATTCCCACCGGCCTCACAGATCTCGACCGGATGATGGGCGGGCTGCAGAAGTCGGACCTCATCATCCTTGCCGGACGTCCCGGCATGGGCAAGACGGCGCTGGCCACCAACATCGCGTTCAATATCGCCAAGGCTTACCGGGCTGAGGTCAGCCCGGATGGCAAGCGCGAGGCGCTGGACGGGGGCATCGTCGGCTTCTTCTCGCTGGAAATGTCATCGGAGCAGCTGGCAACGCGTATCATCGCCGAGCAATCCGGTGTGCCCTCCTACAAGATTCGCCGCGGCGATATCCAGCAGAGCGAGTTCGAGCGTGTGGTGGAAGCTTCGCGCCGCATGCAGACGGCACCGCTCTACATCGATCAGACCGGCGGCATTTCCATCGCGCAGCTGGCGGCCCGAGCGCGCCGCCTGAAGCGCCAGCGTGGCCTCGATGTGCTGGTGGTCGATTATTTGCAGCTGCTGTCGGGCGCCAGCAAGAAGGGCGACAACCGCGTGCAGGAGATGACCGAGATCACCACCGGCATGAAGGCCTTGGCCAAGGAACTCGAGGTGCCGATCATCGCGCTGTCGCAGCTCTCACGCCAGGTCGAGAACCGCGACGACAAGCGCCCGCAGCTTTCTGATCTGCGCGAATCCGGCTCCATCGAGCAGGATGCCGACGTGGTGATGTTCGTCTATCGCGAGGAGTATTACCTCAAGAACAAGCAGCCGCGCGAAGGCACGGAAGAGTTCATCAAATGGCAGGCAGAGATGGAGCGCGCCTATGGCCGCGCCGAAGTGATCCTCGGCAAGCAGCGCCACGGACCGACCGGCACGGTGGAGATGCAGTTCGATGCCGAAGTGACGCGGTTCTGTGATCTGGCCCAGGACGACCGGACGCCACAGCGGATGGGGTGAGCGTCAGCGCCACTCCAGCATCTGGCAATTCTCGAAATGCACGCCGGTCATGTGGAAGAAGAATGTTCCATGGCCGATGACAGCGATGCGCTGCTCGGGACGCTGGTCAAGCCATTGCTTGAAAGCCGCAACGCGCAAACGCAGCACATCGAAAGACTCGACATGGATGCCGCGATGATCAGGCTCTCCCTCGGCATGCCACCAGATATCCGGCAGATGGGTGAAATCGAGATGCGGGAAGTCATTCTTCAGATGAACGGGTGAGCGCCCGACATCGCCCGTGTTCTCGATGCGCTCGCGATGCAGCGCTTCGATGAGCATCGGCGTATTCTGACGCTCACCGAAGATGCCGGACGCTGTCTGGATGGCACGCCGCAGCGGTGACGCCACGATCAGATCATAGTGTTTGTCGGCGTGGCGCTCTTTCGCCTGCCGAACCTGCTCCTCGCCCAGGGGCGACAGATGCGGGTCAAACTCAATGGGATCAACGCCGGTGGCGGCCAGGGCAACATTGGCCGTGGACTGGCCATGGCGGATGAGATGAATGATCTGGGGCATACCTGCTGGTTATTTGACCGCGCCCGATTCCTCAAGCCCGCTTGCAATAGCGCGTGTCCGTTCCACGCATGTCCACACACTGCCGATCATCACGACCCACAGGCCGATCTCCAGCAGCGCGCCTGAACTGCGCAACCATGTCTCCAGCAGCGCCAGCACGCACACCAGCGTCAGCGTGGCCATGCGGTGCTGCTTCGCCATGGGACCACGAAAGTCCTGCTTTTGGCCCAGTGCACCGCCGAGAACACGGATATAGGCCGTGACCGCAGCAGCAAGCGCTGCAGCCCAGCCCAGCCACGGCAAGCCGCAGGCATAGCCCCAGGCCACGAGAAACAGGCTGTCCGCGACGCGGTCCGGGATTTCGTTGTAAAGCCCTCCAGCTAGAGTACCCCTTCCCCCTTCGACTGCCACCATGCCATCGAGAAGGTTGCAAAGAAGCCGAAGCTGCACGCCAAGCACCGCTATCAGATAGAGCCATGGCCTTTGCGGCGCATGCAGCAAGGCGAACGCACCCACGAGCGAGACCGCGATGCTGATCAGCGAGATCTGGTTGGGCGTGATGCTTGTCCTGAGCAGAAGTGCTGTCGCCTGTTGCGCGAAGCCGCTGGAGCGGCTGGCAAGCGGTCGGCGGGAGGCGGATTTTGTCTCGTCAGTCATCGATCACACACTCCACAAATAGCGCACGAGATGGAAGAACACCGGCGCGGAGAATACGATGCTGTCGATACGGTCCAGAACACCGCCATGGCCCGAGATCATGCGGCCCCAGTCCTTGACGCCCCGGTCGCGCTTGATGCCGGACATCACGAGGCCACCGAAGAAGCCCATGACACAGATCACAAAGGCCAGCCCCGCCGCCTGCAAAGGCGTGAACGGCGTGATCCAGAACAGTGCCGCGCCCAGAGCCGTGGCTGAGGCCACGCCGCGGATCAGGCCTTCCCAGGTCTTGGATGGCGACAGCAGCGGCGCAACCTTGCGCTTGCCGAACAGCTTGCCGAAAACATACTGCAGCACATCAGAGCCCTGCACGACGATGATCAGGAAGGCCACGAGCAGCACCTGCTTGCCGGTGTAGCCCGGAATATCGAGCGTCAGCAGCGCAGGAACATGGCTGGCGCAATAGACGCAGATCATCAGCGCCCATTGCTGTGCCGCGACGCGGGTCAGGAAATTATCTGTGTCCTGCCGCAAAGCAGCGATCACCGGCATCAGAAGAAAGCCATAGACCGGAATAAACACCGAGAAGAGTCCGTACCACTCGATCCAGACCAGATAATACTGCACGGGCAATGCCACGAAAAACGCCGCCAGCAGCGCCCAGTGGTCGCCGCGGCGGCTGTCGGTAAGCGTGACAAATTCACGTAGCGCAAAGAACGACGCCAGCGCATAGAGGATCACCACCGCTGTTTTGCCGAAGGCGATGGCAACGCCCAGCAGTGCTACCATGATCCACCAGGCATTCACCCGGGCATTGAGATTGTCGATTGTGGGTGAATCCTTGCCCGCTGCCTTCGTTTTGAGGACAAATCCCAGCACGCTGGCAAAAACCAGCACGCCAATGACGCCTGCAAAGAGGATCAGCGCTTCACGCGGTATGGACAGCATCGGAAGATCCAGTCGAGAGCGAAGATGAAGACGTTGAAGGTGCGCTGTCTTCGCCAAGCGCGAGCAGAGCATCGCGAGCGCGCGCCAGGAAAACAAGGCGATCCTCGCGCTCCTCCAGCGTCAGCGGCGCTCCGAAAGTCACACTGCACAGGATCGGCAAAGGAAGGAACTCGCCTTTGGGCAGGACACGGGAAAGATTGTCGATCCAGGTCGGGATCAGCTCGATCTCGGGCCGGGCCTTCGCCAGATTGTAGATGCCGGATTTGAAGGGCAGCAACGGCTTGTCAGTCATGTTCCGCGTGCCTTCAGGAAAGACGATGAGGGAATCGCCTGCATCCAACGCAGCCGTCATCACTGCAACAGGATCCTCCGTGCGGTTTTCGGCCACGCGCTCGATCAGCACGGCTTTGAAAACCTTCGCTCCGAGAAAAGGCTTGATTCGGCCCTCGCGCCAGTAGTCCGCGCCCGCCACAGGCCTTGTGCGGTCGCGCAGTTCCTTTGGCAGTACGGACCAAATCAGCACGAAATCACCGTGGCTGGCGTGATTGGCAAAATAAATGCGCTGGCGTGGTTCAGGCGTTATGCCGCGCCAGTCTGGGCGCACACCAGTCATGAGGCGTGCGAAAGCCGTGACGGCACTGGAAGTGAGGGCTTCGAGAATGGGCAAGGTGATGTCCCCGGCAACCGCGCGATGAAAAGTCGTGATCGCGAATTGGCGCCATCAGCGACTGTTTCGCAAGGGCAAGTCACAAAGCCATCGGATTTGCCCTTCCCCGGCTACGGCGCTAAACCCTGTGGCATGAAAAACCCCATCCATATAATCGGCGGAGGCTTGGCTGGCTCTGAAGCAGCCTGGCAGATCGCGGAATCCGGCGTTCCCGTCGTTTTGCACGAAATGCGTCCCGTGCTGATGACCGATGCCCACAAGACGCAGGGGTTGGCAGAACTCGTCTGCTCCAACTCCTTCCGTTCGGACGATCACGAGATGAATGCAGTCGGGCAGATCCATTGGGAGATGCGGCAGCTCAATTCACTGATCATGACGACGGCGGACAAGCATCAGGTCCCGGCCGGTTCGGCTCTGGCGGTGGATCGCGATGGGTTTTCTGATGCCGTGACGGCAAAGCTGGAAGCGCATCCGCTGATTCAGATCGCTCGTGAAGAGATTCAAGGACTTCCGCCAAGTGACTGGGATAGCGTGATTATCGCCACTGGACCGCTCACGTCTGCTGCGCTCGCCGATGCCATACGCGCGAAGACGGGCGCAGACAGCCTCGCTTTCTTCGATGCCATAGCGCCAATTATCTACCGCGAGAGCGTGGACATGGGCAAAGCCTGGTTCCAGTCCCGCTACGACAAGGCGGGACCAGGGGGAACGGGCGCGGATTATCTCAATTGCCCGATGGACAAGGAGCAGTACGAGGCCTTCATCGACGCGCTGATTGCCTCGGACAAGACCGAGTTCAAGGAATGGGAAGCCAGCACGCCGTATTTCGATGGCTGCTTGCCGATCGAAGTGATGGCCGAACGCGGACGAGAAACACTGCGCCATGGACCGATGAAGCCCGTGGGCCTTACCAACCCGCATCAGCCGGATGTGAAGGCCTATGCCGTGGTGCAACTCCGGCAGGACAATGCGCTGGGAACATTGTTCAACATGGTCGGTTTCCAGACCAAGCTGAAATACGGCGCACAGGCCGATGTCTTCCGCATGATCCCCGGCCTTGAAAACGCGGAATTTGCCAGATTGGGCGGCATTCACCGCAACACCTACCTTGATAGCCCGCGCCTGCTGGATGGCACCTTGCGGCTGAAGGCTGAGCAGCGCCTGCGTTTCGCGGGACAGATCACGGGCTGCGAGGGCTATGTCGAAAGCGCGGCAGTAGGCCTGATGGCAGGGCGTTTCGCGGCTGCCGAGCGATTGGGACGGGCACCGGAGGCACCTCCCGCCACAACAGCCATGGGATCACTGCTCAACCACATCACAGGCGGTCACCTGACGACAATTGTTGCAGGACCGAAGTCTTTCCAGCCCATGAACATCAATTTTGGCCTGTTTCCGCCGATCGAGATGCCTCTGAAAGGCCCGGACGGCAAACGTATCAAGGGCAGCGACAAGGCGGCTGCAAAGAAACGCGGGCTGACAGGCCGGGCGAAGGCGGAACTGCTGGGCTGGCGCAACGGTGGCATGAAGATCGCGGCGGAGTAAGATTAGCCTGTTTCCTCGCCGCTTTCGGCCCAGGTCATAGCGCGATAATCAAAACCATGTTCGATGGTCGGTTTCACCACACTGAAAAACGGTGAAATATCAAAATCGCGCGGTGTATAGAGCGAATGATGGCGGATGTGGTGGATTTCCCGTGTGCGTCGTGTTTCAGCCATATCCGTCTCGTCGTCACGAAATTCGACCCGCGGCAGAACCGGATACTGGACGGATTCGAAGGCCTGAGCGATCAGTGTTGAACATATCGCCCTCGTTGGCTCACCAGATCCCAGCGCCAGCATGCGACGCCGAAACCTCATCGGCACCGGTAGCGGCGGCAGCATGTAGCGACATAGATCGACGACATTCTTGACATCATAATCCTGCCCCACGCGCGTTACCGCATAGTCCACCACTTTCTGGAGATCATTCTCGGCCAACGCGACCGGACGGCATATGCGGGTATGCGCCATGTCGTGCCGGGATAGCGGTGATGAGATGACACCGATGCCCAGTTCTGCTTCGACCAGAACGTGGGGCTCACCATCTGGCTCGGCTTTGTCCGTAAGCGGCCCGACATAAAGGGCGGCATGGGACCACGTGGACTGGGTGAGGTATTTGATGGCCGACGATATGCGGCTGTTGCCTTCGACCAGCAGAACGTCGCCGGGCCGGATGGCATTGCGGAGCATCGCCGGACCGTTGGTCGTGACAGGCTCAAATTTGCTCAGCGGCTTCGACAGAAATTGCGCGAGCCGCGTGCCGATGCCATCGAGCAGTTTGTTCATGCCATGCCCCTCCGCAACATCGTAACCTTCATGCACATTGGCTTCACTATCCAATCAAAAAGAGGGTGACGGTATAGAAAGCTGCGCAAATCGCTCCTGTCGTGTCCGGCGGCGCGTGAATCCATTCCACATATTTGACTGGTCCTATTTATCAATTTCTGTCGGGTTAATGTACATTAAACATTTGATTTTGTGAAATAAGGCATTTACCTGCCGTTGTGCACCGCAACAACCAGCAGGAGCTCCTATGTCCGGCGCTGACATTCTTCTCACCAATCTGATGAGCCCGATTGTGCTCGCCTTTGTTCTGGGCGTTGTGGCCGGGTTCATCCGAAGCGAGCTGGAGTTGCCGGATGCAGTCCTCAAGCTGATCTCGATCTACCTCCTTTTCTCCATCGGATTAACCGGAGGGCGCGAACTGGCCAAAGCCAACCTCGCCGATATCACAGGGCTGTTGGGGGTGACGATCCTTCTAACCGTGGCAATCCCGGTCATCACCTACTTCATCGCGCGGCGGATCGGCGGGTTCGACATCTCGAATGCGGCTGCAGTCGCTGCGCATTACGGTTCGGTCTCATCCGTCACCTTCTTTGCTGCAGTCGCCTTCGCACGCGCCATGAACACGCCAAGCGAAGGATACATGACCGCTGTGGTCGCACTGATGGAGTGGGGCGTGATCATCTCCCTCATGCTGGCCCGGTGGTCAACGGGGCGCGAAAATGGCGGAGCCAGCATTGGCAACCTGGTGGCAGATACATTGCGGGGACGCGGCATACTGCTGCTGACCGGCGGCATGATGATTGGCGCTTTGGCCACCGACAGTCAGTGGAACCAGATATCGCCATTCTACGAGGGAATGTTCCGTGGATTCCTGATGCTGTTCCTGCTGGAAATGGGCATGACGGCGGCGCGCCAGATAAAAGGGTTCGCGGCGGTCGGTAAGTTCATGACAGCGTTTGCCATTCTCTCACCCATTGTCTGGGGCCTGATTGGTGTGACACTTGGCTGGCTGGCAGGCCTGAGCCTCGGCGGAGGCTTCGTCCTCGGCGCGGTCTGCGCCAGCTCGTCCTACATCGACGCGCCCGCAGCTTGCCGTGCGGCGCTACCCGATGCCAATCCAGGCATTTATCTCACGGCATCGTTGGGCGTTACCTTTCCGTTCAACCTGCTGATCGGATTGCCCTTGTATTACCAGTATGCTGGTTGGTTGTACGGGTGATGGAGATGCGCGGCGGCGTGAGACCCCTCACGCCGTTTTCTTCAGATCCACCAGATTGTGCAGCTTTGCATCAGCCGTCTTGAGGAACTTTCCGATGTTGCGCGCGGCCTGACGGATGCGCTGCTCGTTCTCAACGAGAGCCAGACGCACGTAGTCATCCCCGTGCTCGCCGAAGCCGATACCGGGTGCTACAGCAACCTCCGCATTTTCCACCAGCAGCTTAGAAAATTCGAGGCTGCCAAGATGCCGGAACGGCTCGGGAATCTTCACCCAGGCAAACATGGAGGCTGAAGGTGGCGGAATATCCCATCCTGCCTTGCCGAAGCTTTCGACCATGGCATCACGGCGCGTGCGATACACCGCGCGCATCTCGTGGATGCAATCCTCCGGTCCGTTCAGCGCCGCAGCCGCAGCCACCTGAATCGGTGTGTATGCGCCGTAATCGAGGTAACTCTTGACCCGGGTCAGTGCCGCCAAAAGCGTTTCGTTGCCGACAGCAAAGCCCATGCGCCAGCCCGCCATGGAGAACGTTTTGGACATCGAGGTGAACTCCACCGCGACATCCATCGCGCCGTTGACCTGCAACAGGGAAGGCGGTGGATTGTTGTCATCGAAATAGACCTCGGCATAGGCGAGATCAGACAGCAGGATGATCTCATGTTTCTTCGCGAAAGCCACGAGATCCTTGTAGAAATCAAGGTCCGCCACCATTGCGGTGGGGTTGGACGGATAGCAGACGACCATCGCGATAGGCTTTGGCACGGAATGCATAATCGCGCGCTCGGCTGCCGGGAAAAAGTCCGGTGTGGGCTCGGCAGGCACGGAGCGTATGACGCCGCCCGCCATCAGGAAGCCGAATGCATGGATGGGATAGGACGGGTTTGGCACCAGCACCACGTCGCCCGGCCCGGTGATGGCCTGCGCCATGTTGGCGAAACCTTCCTTTGAGCCTAACGTGGCCACGACCTGCGTATCCGGGTTCAGCTTCACACCGAAGCGGCGGGCATAGTAATTGGCCTGCGCGCGACGAAGGCCCGGAATGCCCTTGGAGGCTGAATAGCGGTCGGTGCGCGGCTTACCGACCGTCTCGATCATCTTGTCGATGATGTGCTTGGGTGCCGGCATATCCGGATTGCCCATGCCCAGATCGATTATGTCTGCACCGGCGGCGCGCGCTTTGGCCTTGATTTTGTTGACCTGCTCGAAAACGTAGGGTGGCAGGCGGCGGATGCGATGAAACTGGTGCATGGCTGATTCTCTGATCAATCACTCATTGGCCTGCCGCGAGTTTTCGCGGATCTGGCGAAGACGATTCGGGTTGACTGGATAGCTCTCGGGCTGACCGGCGGTCGGCTTCTCCGGCAGGCCTGCCTTCTGCGCGCGCGGAGGGGCAGCGACCGACGGCAGCGGCTGTCCATAGGCTCCTGTAGGCAACTGGCGACGTGCAAAATTCTCGCTCTGATCACGCTGGCGGTCCAGTTCGCTCTCAAGACCCTGCACGGCGGCGGGATTGCGCACGGCAACCGGTCGCTCGATGCCACCCCGACCAATCGGCACATAACTGAGCTCAGCGGTACCGCGCCGGGCGACCACGAAATCTTTTGGCGCGCCCGCCGTCGTCGCCCATCCCACGGTGGAGGCCGCACCGCGCAAGGGATGATTCGGCTCCGTCGCCGAGTTGCAGGCCGCAAGCGCCAAAAGGCCGCAAATAGCAGCAATGCGCCGTGACTTTCGTCCAAAGCGCGGCTCAAGAGGCCGGGAAGCGCGAGATTGATTTGCTGCTGCTGTGTGCATCGGTCTAAAGAAGGGTTGGCGTGTCATACAGTGGTCGCTCAACAAGGTAAGAGAACCTTTAATACGGCAATCGTGAGAACGATAGACCGAACGGGAGAGAAGGCCAGTGGGCAAGAAGGATGGGGGAAAACCCGTCATGCCATCGGCAGTGACGGCACATGAGGACAAAGGTCAAGCGCAAGCACCAAAACTTGCAGCGCCGAAGCTTGTCGCGCCAGACGCTTCCCGCAACCATGATGAAAAGCCCGCAGGTTTTGATGTCGAAAAGCTGGCGTTGAACGCCGCACGGCTGATCGAGGAAGCTGGCAAGGTGGCCGCCGCCTATGTGCGCCCGCGCGAATCCGGTGAGAAGGAACTAGCACCGTCCAGTGAAACCAATGACATGGTCAAGACGCTGGGCAAACTGGCCGAGCATTGGATGTCCGATCCGGCGCGCGCCATGGAGGCGCAGAAGACCATCGCGACGGACATGTTCGCGCTGTGGGCCAACACATTCCAGAAAATGAATGGCGAGCATCCTGCACCCATTGCAACACCCGATGCGAAGGACAACCGTTTCAAGGACGGTGAATGGTCAGACAATCCCTATTTTGACTTCCTCAAACAGGCCTATCTCGTGACGACGCGCTGGGCCGATGGCCTTGTGGAAAAAGCCGATGGCATGGATGAGCATACCCGCTCCAAGGCCGGATTTTACGTGAAACAGATGTCCGGGGCGCTCTCGCCCTCCAACTTTGTCGCGACCAACCCCGAGTTGCTGCGCACGACGTTGCAGGAAAACGGCGACAATCTCGTGCGTGGCCTGAAGATGATGGCGGAGGACGTGGAAGCCGGACATGGCGATCTGAAAATTCGCCAATCCGGAACTGATGGCTTTGCTGTCGGCGTCAACATGGCGACAACACCGGGAAAGGTCGTGTTCCGCAACGACCTGATCGAACTGATCCAGTACAATTCCACCACAGAAACAGTGCTGAAAACGCCGCTCGTCATCGTGCCACCATGGATCAACAAGTTCTACATTCTCGATCTCAATGCCGAGAAAAGCTTTATCAAATGGTGCGTGGCGCAGGGTGTGACGGTGTTCGTGATTTCGTGGGTCAACCCGGACGAACGCCACGCGAAGGCGGATTTCGAGACCTACATGAAAGACGGTATCCTGGCCGCACTCGATGCGGCGAAGGAAATCACGGGCGAACCAACGGCGCATACCATCGGCTACTGCGTGGGCGGGACCATGCTGGCGATAACCATGGCCTGGCTTGCCGCTAAGGGCGAAAGCCGTGTGGCCTCCACGACATTCCTGACGACTCAGGTGGATTTCACCCACGCGGGAGATCTCAAGGTCTTTGCAGACGAAGAGCAGATTGCTGCTGTGGAAGAGGCGATGCACAAGCTGGGTTATCTGCCGGGGTCGCGCATGGCATCAGCCTTCAACATGCTGCGGCCGCAGGATCTGATCTGGCCCTATGTCGTGAACAATTATCTCAAGGGCAAGGAGCCCGCCGGGTTTGACCTGCTCTACTGGAACTCGGATTCGACCCGCATGCCAGAGGCAAACCACCGCTTCTACATGCGTAACTGCTATCTCGAAAACCGGTTGAGCAAGGGCACGATGGAAGTAGCTGGCGTAAAGCTCGATCTCGGCAAGGTGATGACGCCGATCTACAATCTCGCGGCGAAGGAAGATCATATTGCACCGGCACGCTCGGTTTTCGCGGGCTCGAAGTTCTTCGGCGGCCCAGTGCGTTATGTCATGGGCGGCTCTGGCCATATCGCCGGTGTCGTAAACCCGGTGGCCAAGGGCAAATATCAGTACTGGACCGGCGGACCCGTGACGGGCGCATTCGAGGACTGGGTAGCATCGGCCAAGGAAACACCGGGCTCGTGGTGGCTGGACTGGATCGGCTGGCTGCGGGAACAGGCACCGGATGAGACCAAGGCGCGCGCGCCGGGCTCAAAGAAGCACAAGCCTTTATGTGATGCTCCGGGCGAGTATGTGAAGGTGCGGGCGTAACCCCTACCGCGCCATAAGTTGCGTAATCGCCTGCCCGAAGCGGCTGGCAATGCGGTCACGGTGCCGATGCCGTCCGCACTCAACCTGTTTGCGGCCCCTGACCCAGACGCAATCAACCGCACGGTGTGCAGCGAAAATCCACGCATCCAGCGCCTGATCAGCGATTTTCCCTGTGAGGCCCGGATTGTCCATGTCCAGCGAGAGCATATCCGCGGATGCTCCAATTCTGATGCCTGAGGGAGCAGCGCCCAGAGCCTGCGCGCCACCTTTCAAAGCCTGATCGAACAGAGCGCGGCCCGTTGAACCACCGGCTCCGACCATCACATTGCGCGCTTTATCCCGCAGGCGCTGCGAATATTCGAGCTGGCGCAACTCATCGGTCGCACCGATCAGGACGTTGGAATCGCTGCCGACTCCGAACCTTCCACCTGCCGCGAGGAACTCCCGCCCCCGGAAGATACCATCGCCAAGATTGGCTTCTGTAACCGGGCAAAGCCCGGCCACAGCACCGCTGCGCGCCAATTGCTCAACCTCCCCGTCATCGAGATGCGTGGCGTGAATCAGGCACCAGCGATCATCCACCGGGGCGTGATCAAGCAACCATTGCACTGGCCGTTGACCGCTCCAGGCGAGACAATCCTCGACCTCCTGCATCTGCTCCGCGACATGGATGTGGACCGGGCCATCGGACACGATGGTCTGCAACCAAGCCAGTTCCTCCGGCGTCACAGCGCGAAGGCTGTGGGGCGCTACCCCCAGCACAGCACCATCAAGGCCAGCGACCAGCTTTGCCGCACTTTCCATCAGCCGGGAAAAGCTGTCACGCGTGTTGATAAAGCGCCGTTGGCGTTCGTTGGGGGCTGCTCCGCCAAATGTTGAATGCGCGTAGAACACCGGAAGCAGCGTGAGATTGATGCCAGTATCTTCTGCCGCAGAGGCGATCCTTGCCGCCATCTCGGCAATATCACCATGCTGCGAACCGTCCTGCTGGTGATGCAAATAATGGAACTCGCCGACGCGGGTAAACCCGCCTTCCAGCATCTCGACATAGGCCTGCGCTGCAATCGCCTCCTGCTGCTCCGGCGTCATGGAAAGCGCGAAGTGATACATCACCTCGCGCCATGTCCAGAAACTGTCAGCGCTTTGTCCGCGCGTCTCGCCCAATCCCGCCATGCCCCGCTGGAAGGCATGGCTGTGCAAGTTGGGCAGGCCCGGAATGACGACAGCATGTTTCTCATCGCCGGGTTGAGGGGCAAAACCCGCCACAATCGCGTCAATGCGGCCCTGTTTTACGCCTATCCGCACGTCCCGCTGCCATCCCGCTGCTGTGAGAGCTTCGCTGGCATGGATCACGGTCATGATTTCCCCCGGATTGGCGCTTGACGATACGGTCAAGCTCCCGTCATCTCGCCTGACAGTGGTGATGAACACAAGTCCGGCCGGAGGCGATTTCGAGTGACGGGTGAAGCAACTGGCCTGCGTGTCTGGAAGAATGCCCGGCTGGCAACGCTGTCACCTGCATTGCCGGACCTTGGCCTCGTTGAAAACGGGGCCTTGGCAGTGAGAGACGGCAGGATTGTCTTCGCAGGTCCTGAAGCGGAATTGCCAGCTGATGCGCGGAAAGCATCAGACATCACGGATTGCGAAGGACGCTGGATCACGCCTGGAATGATCGATTGTCACACGCACCTGGTGCATGCGGGCAACCGCGCGCGGGAGTTCGAGTTGCGGCTACAAGGTGCCACCTACGAGGAGGTTGCGCGCGCCGGTGGCGGCATTGTGTCATCGGTGCAAGCCTTGCGGGCTGCCAGCCTTGAGGGTCTGGTGGAGCAAAGCCTGCCCCGGCTTGATGCATTGATCGCAGAAGGTGTCACCACGGTCGAGATCAAGTCAGGGTATGGCCTCGATCTGGTGAACGAGCGCAAGTCGCTACAGGCAGCGCGGCGGATGGGCAAGATGCGCCCGGTTTCGGTTAAGACCACGTTTCTGGGTGCTCATGCGCTGCCGCCAGAGGCCAATGGCGACAAGGATGCCTTTGTTACAGCCGTAATTGATCAGATACTTCCGACATTGGCCGCTGAAGGACTGATCGATGCGGTCGATGCCTTCTGCGAAGGCATCGCCTTTTCGCCAGCACAGATAGAGCGGGTTTTCGAGGCAGCGCGGACCTATGGCTTGCCCATGAAGTTGCATGCGGACCAATTGTCCAATCTTGGCGGGGCAGCACTTGCCGCACGGTTTGGGGCGTTATCTGCGGATCATCTAGAACACACGGATGATGCGGGGGCAGTTGCGATGGCGCGGGCTGGAACGGTGGCGGTGATCTTGCCCGGAGCGTTTTATTTCATTCGCGAGACGCAGAAACCCCCGATTGATCTCTTCCGCAAGCACGGCGTGCGCATGGCTGTCGCGACGGATTGCAATCCCGGCACATCGCCGCTGACATCGCTCTTGCTCACCATGAACATGGCGGCGACATTGTTTCGCATGACGGTCAATGAATGCATCGTGGGTGTGACACGGGAGGCGGCAAAAGCGCTGGGGCTGCAGGATGAGACCGGTACGCTGGAAATCGGCAAATCAGCCGATCTCGCGATCTGGGATATCGAGAGCCCGGCGGAACTGGTCTATCGGATGGGGTTCAATCCGCTGCATAACCGGATTTGGAAAGGCGTGGGATGACCAAGACTCAGCAACTCGTGCCGGGGGAAACCAGCCTTGGCCTTTGGCGCGCCGTGCATGACGGCGCAGCACTGACACTCGATCCTCATTTCTGGCCCGTCATCGACAAGGGCCACCAGATCCTGCTGCGTGCCGCGCGGGGCAACGACGCGGTCTATGGCGTCAACACCGGCTTCGGCAAGCTCGCCAGCGTGCGTATCCCGACGGAGAAACTGAAGGAATTGCAGATCAATATCGTCCGCTCGCATTGCGCTGGTGTGGGTGATCCCCTGCCCGCCCCTGTCGTGCGGCTCGTTCTGGGTCTGAAAGCTGCAAGCCTGGCGCAAGGCGCATCCGGCGTGCAGGCCGAGATGGTGCGCCTGCTGCTGGCGATGCTGGAGACAAACGTATTGCCCGTCATTCCCGCGCAAGGCTCTGTCGGCGCATCGGGTGATCTCGCGCCGCTTGCGCATATGGCGGCGGTATTGATTGGAGAAGGAGAGGCCGAATTCGGCGGCAAGCTCATGGACGGCGCGGCGGCGCTGAAGGCCGCTGGCCTCAAACCGGTTGAACTTGGCCCAAAGGAAGGTCTGGCGCTACTGAACGGGACGCAGGTTTCGACAGCGCTGGCATTGCACGGACTGTTCGCAATCGAACACTGCTTTGCGGCGGCGCTGGTGACGGGGGCACTATCGACCGATGCCATTGCGGGTTCGGATACACCGTTTCATGAGGGGATTCACCGGTTGCGACGCCACAAGGGCCAGATCGCGGTTGGAGCGGCGCTGCGCAAGCTGATGGCAGACAGCGTCATCCGGCGTTCACATCTGGCCGACGATCCGCGCGTGCAGGACCCTTACTCGATCCGCTGCCAGCCGCAGGTGATGGGGGCCGCCCTTCAAGTGATGCAGGATGCGGCGAGAATGCTGCGGGATGAAACCAATGCCGTGACGGACAATCCGCTGGTGATCGCCGAAACCGGCGAAGTGATTTCCGGCGGCAATTTCCATGCGGAACCCGTTGCCTTTGCGGCGGACATGCTGGCGCTTGCGGCCACTGAAATCGGCAACATCACGCAGCGCCGCTGTGCCATGCTGGTAGACCCGGTGCTGTCCGGCCTGCCCGCGTTTCTTGTGCATGAACCTGGCCTCAACTCCGGCTTCATGATCGCCGAAGTGACGAGCGCGGCTTTGGCCTCCGAAAACCGCCAGAAGGCGACGCCTGCCGTGATCGACACCATCCCCACCTCGGCCAATCAGGAAGATCATGTCTCGATGGCGACGCACGGCGCGCGGCGTCTGGGGCCGATGGCCGACAATCTGTCGCGCATCATCGGCATCGAGGCGCTGATGGCGGCGCAGGGCGTTGAGATGCGCGCGCCGCTGGCGACGAGCCCACGGCTGCGGCAGGCCCTGGCCGCGATCCGCGCAGTGGCGGAGCCTGTTGGCAATGACCGCATCATGTCGAAAGATATGGAGGCGGCATCAGTGCTGGTGCGCAGCGGCGGCCTTGCAGCGGGGCAAGCCGATCTTCTGGATGGGCTTCTGGTGGAATGACGAAGGACACCTTCACGCTCACCCACGGTGAAAGCCCGCTGCTGCTTTCAATGCCGCATCCCGGCACGGGCTTGCCTGACGAGGTGACGGCAGCATTGAACGAGCGTGGCAAGGCTGTCGAGGACACGGATTGGCACATGCGCGAGCTCTATGCCTTTGCGGTGCAGCGCTGGAAACCGTCTGTCATCGAGGCGAAGTTGTCGCGCTATGTCATTGATCTTAATCGCGATCCTTCCGGCATATCGCTCTATCCCGGACAGGCAACAACTGAGCTGGTGCCAACGAGTACCTTCGATGGTGCGCCGATCTGGCTGGTGCCACCCGATGCGGCTGAGATCGAGCGGCGGAGGCGGTTGTATTTTGAACCTTATCATGCGGCTCTTGCCGCAGAGATCACGCGCATCAAGGCCGCCCACGGCTTTTGTTTGCTCTACGATTGCCACTCCATCAAATCCGTCATTCCCCGCCTGTTTCCCGGCACTCTGCCGCTGATGAATCTTGGCACCAACAGCGGCATATCCACTGCGCCTGCAGTGCAAACCGTCGCCGAACGCGCCATGGCCGCCAGCGGGTTGCCGCATGTCAGCAACGGCCGTTTCAAGGGCGGCTGGATCACGAGGCATTACGGGCAACCTGCCGATCACGTCCACGCATTGCAAATGGAGCTTGGCCTCAACGGCTATCTCGAGACCGAAAGTCCGCCGTGGCACTTCTCGGCCACAACAGCGAAACCTTTGCAGGACGCACTTTCCAACCTGATCGATGCTGCGCTTTACGTGGCATCTCGCCTCCCCAGGAGCTGACATGAGACGCATCGACAATAGCCGTGTGATCCGCTCGCCGCGCGGCAATGACATCTCCACCAAGGGATGGCTGACCGAAGCCCCTTTGCGCATGCTGATGAACAATCTCGACCCTGACGTCGCCGAAAACCCGGCAGAACTCGTGGTCTACGGCGGCATCGGGCGTGCCGCGCGTGACTGGGACAGCTTCGACCGCATCGTAGACTCGCTGCGCAAGCTGGAAATGGACGAGACGCTGCTGGTGCAATCGGGCAAACCAGTCGGCGTGTTCCGGACACATGCCGATGCACCGCGCGTGCTGATCGCCAATTCCAACCTCGTGCCGCGCTGGGCAACCTGGGAGCATTTCAACGAACTCGATAAAAAAGGCCTGATGATGTACGGCCAGATGACGGCCGGGTCGTGGATCTACATTGGGACACAGGGCATCGTGCAGGGCACCTACGAAACTTTCGTGGAGATGGGCCGCCAGCATTACAACGGCGACCTCTCGGGCAAGTGGATACTGACCGCAGGCCTTGGCGGCATGGGCGGCGCGCAGACGCTTGCAGCGACCATGGCGGGCGCTTCGTGCCTGGCCATCGAGTGCCGCCCGTCCAGCATCGAGTTCCGATTGCGCACGAAATATGTCGATGTCCAAGCGAAGGATCTGGATGACGCGCTGGCCATCATCGCCAGATCCTGCGCCGAGAAGAAGCCGATCTCGGTGGCGCTTCTGGGCAATGCAGCGGAGATTTTGCCAGAACTGGTGAAGCGCGGCGTGAAGCCGGATTGCGTCACCGACCAGACCTCGGCGCATGATCCCATCAACGGTTACCTGCCAAAGGGGTGGACACTGGCGCAATGGGACGACAAGCGCCAGAGCGATCCCAAGGCGATCACTGCGGCGGCGAAACAATCCATGGCGGGCCATGTGCGCGCCATGCTCGATTTCCAGAGAATGGGGGTGCCAGTCGTCGATTACGGCAACAATATCCGGCAGATGGCGCTGGAAGAAGGCGTCGCCGATGCCTTCGATTTTCCGGGTTTCGTGCCGGCCTATATCCGCCCGCTGTTTTGCCGGGGCATCGGACCGTTCCGCTGGTGTGCGCTCTCGGGTGATCCGGAGGACATCTACCGCACCGATCAGAAGGTGAAGGAGATTCTGCCGGACAACAAGCACCTGCACAACTGGCTCGACATGGCACGCCAGCGGATCAGCTTTCAGGGCTTGCCCGCGCGCATCTGCTGGGTGGGACTGGGTGACAGGCACAGGCTTGGCCTTGCCTTCAACGCGATGGTGGCCAGCGGGGAATTGAAGGCCCCCATTGTGATCGGGCGAGATCATCTCGATTCCGGTTCGGTCGCTTCGCCCAACCGCGAGACCGAAGCGATGCGAGATGGATCAGATGCCGTATCTGACTGGCCCTTGCTGAACGCGCTGCTCAATACGGCGTCTGGTGCCACATGGGTGTCGCTGCACCATGGCGGCGGTGTTGGGATGGGCTTTTCGCAGCATTCAGGCATGGTGATATGTTGTGACGGCACGGAGGATGCCGCGCGGCGGATCGGGCGCGTACTGTGGAACGATCCCGCGACAGGAGTCATGCGTCATGCCGATGCTGGCTATGACAGCGCGATCGATTGCGCCCGGGAAAACGGGCTCAATCTGCCGGGAATACTGGGGTAGAACTCAGTCGATATCCTCGACCTGCACCTTGCCGCCGCTGATCTTCTGGGCAAGTGCGGCTTCCATGAACGGATCGAGATCTCCGTCCAGAACCTCACTTGGTGTCATGGATGTCACGCCAGTGCGCAGATCTTTTACCTGCTGATAGGGTTGCAGCACGTAGGAGCGAATCTGGTGGCCCCATCCCACGTCGGTCTTGGCGGCCTGTTCGGCTGCGGCGGCTTCTTCGCGCTTGCGCAATTCAACCTCGTACAGCTTGGCGCGGAGCATCTTCCACGCGGTTTCGCGGTTCTGGTGCTGCGAGCGCTGGCCTTCCGACACGACCTGAATCTTGGTCGGCTTGTGGATCAGGCGGACGGCGGATTCCACCTTGTTCACGTGCTGGCCCCCAGCCCCGCCGGAACGCATCGTCTGCGTCTCGACATCGGCGGGATTGAGGTCGATCTGGATGGAATCATCCACGACAGGATAAACCGTCACGCTGGCGAAACTGGTGTGACGCCGTGCATTGGAATCGTAGGGTGAGATTCGCACGAGACGATGCACGCCCGACTCCGTCTTGAGCCAGCCAAAGGCGTTGCGGCCCTTGACCTGAATGGTGGCGGATTTGATCCCGGCCTCCTCACCATCCGACATGTCCATCAGTTCGACTTTGAAGCCGCGCCGCTCGCACCAGCGGGAATACATGCGGAACAGCATGTTGGCCCAGTCCTGGCTCTCAGTGCCGCCTGCGCCAGAGTGGACTTCGAGGAACGTGTCACTGCCATCGGCTTCACCAGACAGAAGCGCTTCGATCTGCTGGGTCTGTGCATCCTTCTCAAGCCGCCGCAGGATGGCTTCACCTTCCTGTGCGGTCTCTTCGTCGCCCTCTGCATCGCCAAGGTCGATCAATGTCGAGGCGTCGTCGAGCTCGCGCTCAAGTTTCTGAATGCCTGTCAGGCGCGTCTCGATATCGGTGCGCTCGCGCATCACCTTCTGGGCGGCGGCGGGATCGTTCCAGAGATCAGCGCTTTCCGCCTGCGCATTCAGTTCGAGAAGACGCCGTGTTGAAGCATCCCAGTCAAAGATGCCTCCTCAGCAGTCCCACGGACTGCTTGATCGAATCGACGAGAGCTTGATGCTCTGCGCGCATGGCGTTCACCACTGGTTGTTGAGATAAGCCCCGGGGGCACAATACAGGCGCTGTATCCCGCGCCTGTATCAATAGCAAATGCCTGACGGCGATCAGGGCGTCAGTAAAGGCCGCCTGTTCCAGATGTCACAGCGCCGCCGCCACCTCCACCACCACGGGCGGTCGCATTCGGGTTCACGAACGAGTCTGGCGGGCCTGTGCCGGGCTTGAACGCTTCCAGGATAGCATCCTCACCAGGTCCAACACGCACACCCGTTCCACGGCTGACACGGATCAGCTTCATCTGCGAGGGTACGCGGAACTTCACGTCCGGCTTGTCCTTGAGCGCGCCAATCATGAAATCCCGGAACACGGGAGCTGCATACTGACCAGCAGTTGCGAAATCACCGAGTGATTTCGGCTTGTCGAAACCCATGAAGACACCCACGGCCAGATCGGCGGAATAGCCCACGAACCAAACGTCCTTGGCTTCGTTGGTTGTGCCTGTCTTGCCCGCCAGCGTCTTGCCGACAGCCTTGACGACGGTCGCAGTACCACGCTGGACAACGCCTTCCATCATGGAGGTGATCTGGTAGGCGGACATCGGATCAATCACGCGCTCACGCTTGTCCTGCAAACGGGGCTCGTCCTGTGTCGACCACTTCTCGGCCTGGCAGCCCGTGCAAACCCTTTCGTCGTGTTTGTAGATCGTTGCGCCGTAGCGGTCCTGAATCCGATCAATCAGCGTTGGCTTGATACGTCGCCCACCATTCGCGAGCATGCCGTAAGCGGCTGTCAGGCGCAGCACGGTAGTTTCACCCGCGCCCAGTGCCATCGACAGGACGGGCAGCATATCATCATAGATACCGAAGCGTTTGGAATACTCCGCAATCAGTGGCATTCCAACATCACGTGCCAGACGGACCGTCATCAGGTTCCGCGATTGCTCGATGCCGTATCGCAATGTCCGGGGACCCGCGAAATCACCGCCGTAGTTCTCCGGCTTCCAGACGCCCAGTGTCCCGCCCTGATCGACCTCGATAGCTTCATCCACAATAATCGACGATGGGGTATAACCATTGTCCAGAGCCGTCGCATACACGAAGGGCTTGAACGATGAGCCGGGCTGGCGGAGAGCCTGTGTCGCGCGGTTGAATTCGGATTGGTCGAACGAGAAGCCGCCGACCATAGCCAGAATACGACCGGTATGCGGGTCCAGCACCACCATTGCACCGGAAATTTCGGGCATCTGGCGCAAGCGGTATTGGCCCGGCTTGTCCGTCGGCTCGGCATAGATAATGTCGCCTGCCGCCATGGTCTGTGTCAGGCGGCGGCGGGTCCAGCGGGCACCATCGACGGGAATAATGCCAGTTACACGCTCACGCTCGATCTGGCCGCCGGGCAGACGGCGCGGCTGGATGCCGATGCGGGCCTGTTGGTCGTTGACATCGAGCACGACAGCGACGCGCCAAGGCTGCACGTCGTTATAGAGTGGCTCGGCCACCAGAGCTGCACCCCAATCACCCGACGGTACTATCTTTTTGTCGGTACCACGCCATCCCCGCGCTTCATCGAAGCGAACGAGACCGTCCATCAGCGACTTGCGCGCCAGAACCTGCAGACGCGGGTCAAGCGTGGTGCGGACGGACAAACCACCTTCATAAAGCTTCTTCGAGCCATAACGCTCGGCCAATTCGCGGCGGACTTCCTCGGCAAAATAGCCGGAATTCTGCAAATTGGCTGATGCTGCGCGCAAATTGATCGTCAAAGGCTCTGCCTTGGCCTTGTCTGCATCGGGGCGGGTCACGAAGCCGTTGTCAACCATGCGCTCGATGACCCAGTTACGACGGGTTATGGCGGCATCGCGCTTCTCGATGGGATGATAGTTATTGGGGGCTTTCGGCAGCGCGGCCATATAGGCAACCTCGGCCAAGGTCAGTTCATGCACCGACTTGCCGAAATAGTTGAGCGCCGTCGCCGCAACACCGTAGTTTCCGAGACCCATATAGATCTCGTTGAGATAGAGTTCGAGAATTCTGTCCTTGGAAAAGCTGGCCTCGATACGCAATGCGATCAGAGCTTCACGGATTTTACGCTCATAGGAGCGTTCGTTGGTCAAAAGGAAGTTCTTGGCGACCTGCTGCGTAATGGTCGAGGCGCCCTGCTGGCGCGCGCCTGGATTGCGAGCGAAGACCATGGCCGCACGGGCAATACCCTCAGGATCAAGACCATTGTGCTTGTAGAAATTCTTGTCCTCGGCCGACAGGAATGCGCTGATCAGATGGCGCGGGATCGCCTGGATCGGCAAATAAAGCCGTCTCTCCTTGAAATGCTCGGCCAGCAACGAGCCGTCGCCTGCATGCACGCGGGTGGTGACCGGCGGCTCGTAGTTCTGGAGCTGAGTATGTTCCGGGAGATCCTTGGAATATTTCCAAATTACATAGGCCATGCCGACAGCCCCGATCAGGCCAAAAAAAGTGACCAGAGCGAAGACCATCGCGAAGAAACGGAAGATCAGGCGCATCAGCCCGGACCTCTCTACAGTACGACCGACTGAAGGATAAAACACCTTCCGTCAGTTCCAGGATCATTGTTGTCCGGCGAATACGCAAACTGACCCGACATTTCAGGTTTTCCTATAGGCGAATTTAACCAGGATGCCAGCATCAAGCGCATGATACGTACGGCTTTTTCGCAGAACTGTGTCTTCCATGCGGCAATTGCGAGTGACGTCATGGTTTCTCACGATCTTTTGTGATTTTTTCGGCCAGAAACCGCTCGATCGCCTCGGTAGCTGCATCTGCTGTTGCACGACGCCATTCCTCGGTTTGCATCAGTTTGGCATCTTCAGCCGTCGTGAGGTAACCAAGTTCCAACAGCACAGACGGGACATCCGGTGCCTTCAGAACACGAAATGCCGCACCCCGCAGGGCATTCCGGTGCATCCGCGTGGCCTTGGGAAGCGTCGAAACCAATTGTCGCGCGAACTGGTTGGAGAAAGCTCGTGATTCGCGTCGCGCCAGATCAAACAGGATATCTGCGACTTCATCCTGATCGTCCTTCAATTCGATTCCTGCTGCCAGATCGGCCCGGTTTTCCTTGTCGGCAAGGCGCGCGGAGCGCTCGTCCGTCGCGCGTTCCGACAGGATGTAGACACTGCCGCCGCGCACATCAGCCTCATCCGCCAGCGCATCTGCATGCAGCGAGATGAACAGCGCGGCCTTCGCCTGCCGCGCGATGCGGACACGGTCACGCAACGGAACAAACACATCTGTCGAGCGCGTCATCAGCACCCGCGCTTTGCCGCCGGTCTCGATGCGCTCCTTCAGGGTAAGCCCGAATTGCAGGACTATCGCCTTTTCCAGTTCTCCCGCAGGCCCGCTGGCACCCGTATCGATGCCGCCATGGCCGGGATCGAGCACAACCAGCGGCAATTCGGTTGGATCAGTCCGGGCTTTGTCCGTGTTGCCGGTGATCACATCATCGGAAACCGGTTTCGCCAGCGCGTGAAACAACTCTGCTGTGGTCTGCGTGATCTGGATCACCAGGCGCGTGCCGCCGCCCGACAGTGGAATGAAGCGCTGCTCGGACACATGGGCCGGTCTGCCGAGGTCCAGCACCACTCTGCCCTGCCCCCGCATGAAGGCCCCGAACCGCAGATCGCGCACGAGAGAATTCTTCTCCATCACCTTGATCGACGGGGCATGGAAGCGCACAGCCTGAAAATCGAGCAGCAATCGCTGCGGATCGAGCATGGCGGAAACGTGCGCGCGAACTTCACTCGACATATCAATGACAAGGCTGGATGCGTCGGCCTCCTGCTGCAGGCTGATCTGGGTCACCACAGGACCGGCTGGCACGACAGCAGCGCGCCTTGCCGATCGTGGCTCGGAGGTTGCAGTCATAACAGAAAGGACAACAATCAGGCAGACCGCAGTCCACAGTAGAACCAGCGATCGGGCAGCGGCGCGAAACACATGGAACTCCGTACCATTGTGACAGCGGGATATCGATCAACCCGCCGTCGATGTATGCCGCAACATGGTTAATGGAGCTTTGATGCATAAAATGAGAGATTTCACGGCTGGTGCATTTGAAAGCTTGCCAACCCCCCATTGCAGATTCTAGAGAGAGTGTGTCGTCATGGACACATGCCCGAGTCGTATTTCTATCGAGCGTGGCCATCGCAGCTTCCTCACTCCAAAAGAGAGACGCGTTGCGATTTGTCCGGACGCCGGTCGCAAGAACGCGACCTTAGATCGGGATATGCGATGACGCGTGTTGCATCGAGAGCGAACGACTCCGGCTCATCCGCGGGCATCATCACCCATTTTCGTCCCCAAAACAGCGCAGAGACCGGACGCATGACGTCATCTCTCCCGCTGCCCCTCATCTCCAACACAAGTCGCCGGAGCCTTCGCCCGCGGCTTTCAGAAGCATCCGCTTCCGCAAAGTCTGGCCTACGCCCGGCGCCAAAGAGTGACATCCATGGCTGCCAACAGAATGCTTATCGACGCATCTCACCCGGAAGAGACCCGGGTTGTGGTGCAACGCGGAAACCGGATTGACGAATTCGATTTCGAAAGTGCCTCCCGCAAACAGCTGAGGGGCAATATCTATCTCGCAAAAGTAACGCGCGTGGAGCCATCGCTTCAGGCAGCATTCGTGGAATACGGTGGCAACCGCCACGGCTTCCTCGCCTTCAGCGAAATCCATCCTGATTATTACCAGATTCCGGTCGCTGACCGCCAGGCTCTGCTTGAGGAAGAAGCCCGCTTCGCCGAGCGCGAGGACGAGGAGGAATCCCAACCACAGGATCGCGGCAGCAACGGTGCTGGTCGTCGCGGCGGTCGCCGCCGTCGCGGAGGCCCGCCCCGCCCGCGCAGCGCAGAGAATGGCGAGAGCGTTTCCGAAGAAGCATCGACAGAAGCCAGTGAGGGCCAGGACGGCGAGGACAACGGTGCAACTGATCATCAGGCGGAGGCTGCTGAAGACACAGTCGCAACGAGCGCTCCTGAGGAGGCTGCAACCGAAAACGATGACTCCAGCGGCGTCGAGGATGTTGTCCGCGATGAAGAGCAGAGCCAGGTCGAGCAGGTTGGCGGTGGTGGTGTTGGCGAAGCGCTTGAAGACATGCGCGAGCAGCGCCGGTCCTTCCGTCCGCGCAAGCAGTACAAGATCCAGGAGGTCATCAAGCGCCGCCAGATCCTGCTCGTGCAAGTCGTGAAGGAAGAGCGCGGCAACAAGGGTGCGGCGCTCACCACTTATCTCTCGCTGGCTGGTCGCTATTGCGTGCTGATGCCCAACACGGCGCGCGGCGGTGGCATCAGCCGCAAGATCACCAATTCCTCTGATCGCAAGCGCCTGAAGGAACTCGCGGGCGATCTGGAGGTGCCGGAGGGCATGGGCGTCATCCTGCGCACAGCTGGTGCCAGCCGCACCAAGCCCGAGATCAAGCGCGACTTCGAATATCTCATCCGCGTCTGGGAACAGGTGCGCGAGACGACGCTGCAATCCGTGGCTCCAAATCTCGTTTACGAGGAAGGATCACTGATCAAGCGCTCGCTGCGTGATCTGTTCGGTAAGGAGGTGGAGGAAGTCGTCGTTTCCGGCGAGGGCGGCTACAAGGAAGCCCGCGATTTCATGAAGATGCTGATGCCTTCGCAGTTGAAGGCCATCAAGGCGCATCGCGAAGCGCAGCCGCTGTTTGCCCGCTACGGCGTGGAAAGCCAGCTCGACGCGATGTTCTCGACCACCGTGACGCTGCGGTCCGGCGGCTACATCGTGATCAACCCGACGGAAGCGCTTGTCTCCATCGATGTGAACTCGGGCCGCTCGACGCGCGAACACAATATCGAGGATACGGCTCTCAAGACCAATCTCGAGGCGGCGGAAGAGGTGTCTCGCCAACTCCGGCTGCGCGACCTTGCCGGTCTTATCGTTATCGATTTCATCGACATGGAGGAGAACCGCAACAACCGGACTGTTGAAAAGCGGCTCAAGGATTGCCTGAAAAACGACCGTGCGCGCATCCAGGTTGGTCGTATCTCGCCCTTCGGCCTGATGGAAATGTCGCGCCAGCGCATGCGTACCGGCGTGCTGGAAAGCTCAACCATCGTCTGCTCGCATTGCGGTGGCTCGGGCTTTGTGCGAGCCACATCGTCCGTGGCGCTCATGATCCTGCGCGGTATCGAGGAATCGTTGCTCAAGGGCGCGCAGTTCCATCTCAACGTGAAGACACGCACAGAAGTGGCGCTTTATATCCTCAACCAGAAGCGCTTGACCTTGCGCGCCATCGAGGAGCGTTTCGGTGTCACCGTCACATTGATGGCGGACGATAGCCTGCATGGCACCAACTATTACACGATGGAACGGGGCGAGCCCGCGCCTGAAGGTGGCTTGCGCGAAGTGGCGCTGGCACCCGTCGTGGAAGAGGTGGACGAGGAGTACGTCGACGAATTCGCGGATGAAGCCGAGGAAACGTCCGAGGCTGAAACAGAAGCTGCAGAAGGCGAATCCGAAGCACGTTCCGGCGACCGGGACGACGAGGATGGTGCACGCAAGGGACGCCGCCGCCGCAGGCGTGGTCGGGGTCGCGAGCGCGAGGATCGCCCGGCTGCCAGTGCCGATGGTTCAGAAGCCTCCACTGCTGATGCCGAAGATGGCGAAGGCGAGGATGATGCTTCAGGTGAGCCTCGCGCCGCAGGCGACGATCAGAATGGTGATAATGACAGCCGTCGTCGCCGCAGACGTGGTCGCCGTGGTGGTCGCCGCAACCGGCGTGATGAAGAGGGTACAAGCGGCGAGACGGTTGCAGCCGCTGACGCCGAAGGTAGCGATTCGGTCCACATGACCGAAGAGCCCGCGGCAGTTGAGTCCGCTCCTGCTCGGGTCGAAACGGTGGAGGAAGCGCCTGCTCCCAAGAAACGCGGTCGCAGCAAGAAGGTCGAGGCGGAAACTGCGGTGGAAGCCGTGGTTGAAGCACCAGCGACGGAAGAGAAGCCCAAGCGCGGTCGCGGCAAGAAGGCCGTAGCTGAAGTGGCTGTCGAGCCAGTAGCGGTGGAAGCTGCGCCTGCACCCGTGATCGTCGTCCCGCCTCCTGCGCCAAAGCCCGAGCCGAAGCCTGAGCCAGTCATCGAGCCTGAGATCGAGGATCCGAACCGGCCCAAGCGGTCGGGCTGGTGGTCCAAGGCTAAAAAGGCTCTTGGCGGCGAGTAAGAACAGGAAAAGGCGGCTCACTGGCCGCCTTTTTTCTTTAACAAGTTCAATATTTTAGATTTTTATTCCCGCCAACCAATCCCCCAGCTGCAGCACGGCATTGTGCATATCTGCTTCCGTTCCAGCAAACGAGAGCCGTACGAACCGGTGTCCTTCGGCGGGATCGAAATCCAGACCTGGCGTTATGGCCACGCCTGCCTCGCGGATCGCGCGCTTGCAGAAATCCATGCTGTCGTTGGTCAGGGCGGAAACGTCGATATAGACGTAGAAAGCACCATCGACTGGCAGGAATGCGCCAAGGCCGATCTTCGGCAATCCGTCCATCAAGATGGCGCGGTTGCGGGCGTAACCGGCCTTGACCTCCTGCATCTCGACCGCGCCGTCAAAGGCGGCTTCGGCCGCAATCTGGCTGAGATAAGGCACCGAGATCGAGAAGTTCTGCTGCAACCGCTCGACCGGCCTGATCAGCCTTTCCGGCACCACCATCCAGCCTACGCGCCAGCCCGTCATGCAAAAGAACTTGGAGAATGAGTTGATGATGACGGCATCGTCACTGAATTTAAGGGCGGTTTCCTCTTTCGCGTCGCCGTAAGTGAGGCCGTGGTAAATCTCGTCCGAAATGAACCAAAGGCCGAGATCATGACAGGTGTCGCACAGGCCTCTCAGCGTCTCGGGCGTCATCACCACGCCGGTGGGATTCGCCGGGCTCATGGCGAGCACGCCCTTCAGCGGCTTCTCCTGATGTGCCTTGCGGATGAGGCTGCCGGTCAGGGCATAGCGGGTATCGCGCCCCGTTGGAATTTCGACCGCTTCCAGTCCCAGTGCCTTGAGGATGTTGCGATAGGCCGGATAGCCCGGTGCGGAGATTGCCACGCGGTCGCCGGGCTCGAACATCGACAGGAAGCCCAGCGTGAACCCGCCGGAAGAGCCCGTGGTGACAACAACACGCTCGGGCGAAACATCAACGCGGTAAGCCCCGCGATAGTGCCGTGCGATCCGCTCGCGTAGCGAACGAATGCCCAGCGCCTCGGTGTAAGGTATACGTCCTGCACGGATGGCGGCTGCTGCGGCGACCAGCGCGGTCCTTGGTGCGGGATGGCCGGGCTGACCGACCTCCATATGGACGATTGTGCCGCCATCGCGCTCGATTGATGCGGCCTCACTCATCACATCCATGACAATGAATGGCGAGACATCGGAACGCGCAGAAATCACAGGTTTGGGGCTCATATTGCGCTGACGTGGACTACCTTGCATCGCCCTACCCCCGCTTTGACATCATCCCGCCGCAGTTCCGGGCGCTGAAATGACGTTCATGTGACTTACATCCGGTTCGGGAGTAATTTGACCCGGACCGCCTGAGGCTCCATACGGAGTCGCCCGGTATCTGCAATTGTTTTGTTGCAGATACCTTTAGCAATGGCCTGACAGCGATGACCAGATACGCTTCAAAGACACGCATGATCCCGGCGTTGATGCTGGCCGCAGCATTGGCCTTGGCCCCTGTATCTGCAAAAGCGCAGCAGCCAAACATCCCGATTATCCGCGATGCGGAAGTTGAGCAATTGCTGCGGGACTATGCTTCGCCGCTGTTTCGCGCGTCGGGTATCAATGATGGTGCCACCAAGATTATTCTGGTGGGAAGCCGCGATTTCAATGCCTTTGTCGCTTCGGGTCGCAAGGTGTTCATGAATGTCGGCGTGATCACGGAATCGACAACGCCCAATCAGGTCATCGGGGTATTGGCGCATGAGGCGGGACATATCGCGGGCGGACATCTGTTTCGCCTGCGGGAGCAACTTGAACGGGCCCAGATCATGGCGGTAGCAGGCATGCTGCTGGGTGCGGGTGCCGTTGTGGCCGGTTCGCGCAGCGGACAGGTTGGTATGAGCGGCACAGGACCTATGGGCGTGATCACCGGCCCGCTGGAAATAGCCAAACGCTCGCTGCTGGCCTACCAGCGCAGCGAGGAACAGGCGGCGGACAAGGCGGCGCTGCGCTATCTCAACCAAACAGGACAGAGTACGAAAGGCATGCTGGAGACCTTCCAGCGCTTCTCGGATGAATCACTCTTCCGCCGGGCGGGTGCAGACCCCTATCAGCAGAGCCATCCGATGGCACCCGAGCGCATTGCCGCCTTGAAAGAGGATGCGCAGCAGAGCCCGCATTTCAACAAGCAGGATGCCCCCGCTCTCAAGGCTCGTCATGAATTGGCACGGGCCAAACTTTTCGGCTTCATGTCGAGACCTGAAGAATTATCCCGGCGCTATGCACCGACCGATACATCGCTCGCCGCACGCTACGCCCGTGCGATTTCGGCCTATCGCTTCGGCAATCCACAGGCTGCGCAAGTGCAGATCGATGCACTGATCGCGTCTCAGCCGAACAACCCTTATTTCTGGGAACTCAAGGGGCAAGCATTGCTTGAAGCGGGCCGCGCCCGCGAAGCGGTGGGGCCTCTTCGCAAGGCTGTCGGGATGGCTCCAGGCCAGCCGCTGATCCGTGCCATGCTGGGCCATGCATTGGTCTCGACCGGTGATGTGAAGGATGCCGATGCTGCGATCAAGGAACTGACGACGGCGTCACAGCGCGATCAGGATTCGCCCGATACCTTCCAGTATCTTGCTCGCGCCTATGCCGCGAAAGGCAATGAAGCGATGGCTGCACTCTCCGCCGCTCAGGGCTTTGCCCTGTCGGGACAGCAGGAAGAAGCGAAAAGGCTTGCCAGGCGGGCGAAAGCTGGCCTCAAGGAAGGTTCGCCTGCGTGGTTGAAGGCGGATGACATTCTTAACCAGGTTAAGCAATCCTGATTGCTGGAGAATCATTCTATGAATTTGCGCACAACCTTTGCTGTCCTTGCCCTGTTGGTCATCCTGCCATTTTCAGGCGCATTGGCGCAAACTCCAGGCTTCAACGATGGGCAGAAGGACGCAATCCGTGCCGTGATCAAGGAGTATCTGCTCAAGAACCCGGAAATCATCCAGGAAGCCATGCTGGAGCTGGAGCGCCGCCAGAAGGAAAATGACCAACAGGCGCGCCTGAAAATCACACAGGACAAGGCCAGTCCGCTTTTCACCGCCAAACACAACGTCTCCTTTGGCAATCCCAATGGCGACGTCACAATCATCGAGTTCTTTGACTACAACTGCGGCTTTTGCAAAAGGGCTTTGGGTGACCTGCAGAAGATGGTCGCCGAGGACAAGAACGTCCGCGTGATCACCAAGGATTTCCCCGTTCTGGGACAGGGTTCCGTGGAGGCTGCAACCGTGGCCCTGGCGGCCAAACAGCAGCTTTCGCCCGAGAAGCTCTGGGCTTTCCACCAGAAATTGCTGACCGTTCGGGGCAATGTTGGCAAACAGCAGGCGCTTGATGCCGCCAAAGATGCGGGAGCAGACATGGCCCGGCTGACAAAGGACGTGGATAGCCCGTCGGTACGGCTGGCTATCGATGAGAATGTACAGATAGCCGATGCTTTGGGCCTGACCGGCACTCCGTCCTACGTTGTGGGTGACGAAATCGTGGTGGGCGCGGTGGGCTTCGCCGACCTCAAGACCCGCGTCGATAACATCCGGAAATGCGGCAAGAACGCTTGCTAGGTGCAAAGCGTCTGTTGATTGCTCCGAAACCACGAGTTCCACAGCTTCCGGGATAAAGCGGGTTTCCCTTCAACGCCCTGTCAGCTAAAAGGCATGGCGCTCGAACGGACTCGCCTTGACTACTTGTGTCAAAATTCTAGCTGATATCCGGGAAAGCATTGTATTATCAAGGATATAAATTCCATGGCTAAAGCTCCGGCTGCAAAGGGCACCAAGAAACCAACCGCACAAAAGCCTGCCGTTACGGCGAAATCTGTAGCCAAGCAGACCTACGCCATCGACACTGATCTGGTCCGCGCCATTGCGCAGCTTCTGACGGAAACAAACGTGGGCGAGATCGAGGTCCGAAAGGGCGACCTCAAGGTGCGCGTTGCACGCCAGGGTACGGCCCCTGCCGCAGCGCCGATGATGATGGCACCGCAGCAGGCTGTGGTACCCGCGCCTGTCGTGATGTCCGCCCCAACAGCCAAACCGGTTGTGTCAGCTTCCGCAGAAGCATCGGCCCATCCCGGCGCTGTCAAATCACCGATGGTCGGCACGGGCTACCGCAAGGCTTCGCCTGAAGCGCAAAACTTCGTAGAATTGGGCTCGACCGTCAAATTAGGCGAGAAACTCATGCTCATTGAGGCCATGAAAACGTTCAACGATATTGTAGCACCCAGAGCAGGCACTGTGACCGCAATTCTTGTCGAGGATGGCCAGCCGATCGAATTTGGCCAGACCTTGTTCGTGATCGAATGATCGGGGGCGGCAAGCCGATGTTTGACAAGGTTCTGATCGCAAACCGGGGTGAGATTGCCCTGCGCGTGCTGCGGGCGTGCAAGGAACTGGGCATCGCCACTGTTGCGGTGCATTCCACAGCTGACGCCAATGCCATGCATGTACGCCTGGCTGATGAGAGCGTCTGCATCGGCCCTCCTGCGGCGCGCGACAGTTATCTCAACATCCCCTCCCTGATCGCCGCCTGCGAGATCACCGGCGCGGATGCCGTGCATCCCGGTTACGGCTTCCTGTCGGAAAACGCGCGGTTTGCCGAAATCCTGGCGGGTCACAAGATTGCCTTCATCGGACCCAAGGCAGAGCATATCCGCACAATGGGTGACAAGATCGAGGCGAAGCGCACCGCGCGCAAGCTCGGTATTCCTTGTGTCCCCGGATCGGATGGCGGCATCACGGATGATGACGAGGCCAAAAAGGTGGCGGCCAGTATCGGCTACCCGGTTCTGGTAAAGGCAGCAGCAGGTGGTGGCGGGCGCGGAATGAAGGTCGCGCGGGCCGAAACCGATCTGGTGGATGCCCTTCAAACCGCGCGCACCGAGGCCAAGGCGGCATTCGGAGACGATGCCGTCTATCTCGAGAAGTATCTCGAAAAGCCGCGCCATATCGAAATTCAGGTCATGGGCGATGGCCGTGGCAATGCTGTCCATCTGGGAGAACGAGACTGCTCATTGCAGCGCCGTCACCAGAAAGTCTGGGAAGAAGGCCCCTCACCTGCGCTCAATGCGGCAGAACGCGAGAAGATCGGCAATGTTTGCGCCAAAGCGATGCAGAAACTGCAATATCTCGGCGCAGGAACCATCGAGTTTCTGTACGAGAATGGCGAGTTCTATTTCATCGAGATGAACACGCGCATTCAGGTCGAACATCCCGTGACCGAGATGATTACCGGCATCGATCTCGTGAACGAGCAGATCCGCGTGGCCGCCGGTTCACCGCTGTCGTTCACCCAGAAAGACATCGTGATCGAAGGTCATGCCATCGAATGCCGGATCAACGCGGAGCATCCCGCAACCTTCCGGCCTTCGCCCGGCATGATCGCCTATTACCACCCACCCGGCGGTCTGGGTGTTCGCGTCGATTCAGCGGTGTATCAGGGCTACACGATCCCGCCGCATTATGACTCGCTCGTCGGCAAGCTCATCGTGCATGGCCGCACGCGTAACGAATGCCTGATGCGTCTGCGTCGTGCGCTGGATGAATTCGTGATCGATGGCATCGAGACAACGCTGCCCTTGTTCCGCACTCTTGTGCGGAACCCCGATGTCCAGAATGGTGACTATAACATCCACTGGCTGGAGAAGTTTCTGGCGGCCGGTGGTATGGACTCATAGCGACAACTTCACTGCCGCAGATCGCGGGAAGGCAGTTGATCGTGCCGCGCGGCCAGTCGGCAAAACAACCGAGATGACGCTGAAACATCCGCTGACAAAGGCAATGATCCCGAAGCCCAGCAGGATGAACCCGCTGAGCACGACGGCACCGGCGACGCCAAACGACGCAGCAATCATGCGGCCGCCATCCACCAGAAACTGGATCGACTCCTCGTGACTGACGACGGCTCCACTGCCGGTGATGCCGCCAGCTGTCCTGAAGGCTTCACGCTGCACCTCGGGTGAAGCCCAAAGCGCTGCGAGGAAGAGATATCCCGCTGCAAAGGCACCAAAACAGAGCAGAAACATTATAATGGGTGCAGCCGGGCCATGGCCTGCATCAAAGAAACGTCGGGCGTGAAGTGTCATCCAGACATATTGCAATCCACCGACAATGATCAGGACCGCCAGATGGCCGCCACCCGTGGGCCGAAAGGCCAGTGCGAGCAGGATTGTGAGCAAGATGACACTGTTCATCCCGCTGATAGCAATCAAGAATGGCAAACGACCTATGGGGCGTAAAATCGACAGCAATGCTCGGCTCCATCTGGTTCCCATAAACATGGGGCAGGAATAGCCGGAATTAAAGAGACAGCCTTGCAAGGCAGCCTCTTTTAAATCTTGTCAGGCTGAAGCTGTTTCCTGAGCCGATTCAGGTGTGTGAACTGGCGGCAGACCAAAGCGATTTGGAAAAGGTTCTCCTGGCTCAAGATGCAGCCAGAATGTCACTCCGATGGCAGGTAGCATGACCAGCCCGAGCAACACGGCATACCCGGTCGAACCCGGCACGAAAGCCGTCGTGCCAAACAGAATGCCGATGACCATGGCAACTACTGCGCACCAGATACACAGCCCGGCCATGGCCGCTATTATCCACCACGCGCTCCTGCCGACATCATGCAGGCGCTTGATGATACCGATAGTCCCCACCCAGAGCGCAAGTGCTTTCAGCGGCCAGAGATAGACAGGGAGGCCGTCGTTTTGTTCGGGAAGCACAACGAGCAAAAGTGCTTCTATGCCCAGCATCAGCGAGGCAGAGGCAAGCAACCCTGCCCGGTCAGTCCGGCCGCGCGGATAGAGGAGCAGTGTTGTCCAGTGCGAAGCGAGAATCATCATCAGCGGTTCCCCAACCATCAATGACTATTTCCCGGCAAAGGTTAAGGGACAGTAACCTTTCGCACGCCGACTTTATGCAAGTGCAGATATCAGGCAAATTCCATGATGACAGCATCAACGGCAAGACTGTCTCCTGGCCTTGCCTTTAGGGCCTTGACCGTGACATCCTTTTCGGCGCGCAGGACATTTTCCATTTTCATAGCCTCGACGATAGCCAGCGTCTCACCCGCCTTGACTTCCTGTCCCTCGGCAACCGCGATCATCTTGACCAGACCGGGCATGGGACACAGCAGCACTTTCGATGTGTCCGCCGCCTTCTTCTCCGGCATCAGCGCAGCAAGTTCAGCCTCGCGACGGGTATAGACACGAGCATCGGCCTCGGCTCCGCCATGCGAAAGGCGCACGCCGTTGAGGATGGCGCGGACCTGCACGGCGATGATCTCGCCACCAACCGTTCCTGTCCAGACCGACTGGCCCGGACGCCAGTCTGACCGCACTGTAAGGGGCTTGGTTTCATCGCCGAAGTTTATCACGATGTCACCGGGCTCACCGGTGATGCTGAGCGTATGGCTATCTTTGCCAAGCTGTACAACGCGCTCCTGCTCGAAAATGACGGAGGTGCGCCGGGGAAGTTGCCCGCTGATGGTACGTTTGCGTGCGTTCATGAGGTGATCGATGCTGGCGGCTACCGCAGCGAGCCGTGTGGCGATCGCGCCCTCGGGCTTTGGTGCGCTGAAGCCTTCGGGAAACTCCTCGGCGATGTAGCCCGTGGAGAGATTTCCGGAACGCCATCGTTGCTGGCTCATCAGTGTTGCCAGAAACGGGATGTTATGCCGGATGCCGTCAATGGCAAAAGCATCCAGTGCCCTCGCCTGCCCATCGATGGCGGCATCGCGCGTAGCCGCGTGTGTCACCAGCTTGGCTATCATCGGATCATAATGAATCGCGATCTCACCGCCCTCCTCCACGCCGGTATCGTTGCGCACGGTGACGCCGCCAAAAACGCCTTCGGCAGGTGGGCGGTAGGTTGTAAGGCGACCGATGGATGGCAGGAAATTCCGCGTCGGATCCTCGGCATAAATCCGGCTTTCCACCGCCCAACCCTCAAGCTTCACATCATTCTGGGCGATCTTCAGTTTTTCGCCGTAAGCCACGCGGATCATCTGCTCCACGAGATCCACGCCCGTGATCATCTCGGTCACAGGATGCTCGACCTGAAGGCGTGTGTTCATTTCGAGAAAAAAGAACGAGCGGTCCTGCCCCGCAACGAATTCCACCGTACCGGCGCTGTCGTAGTTCACGGCCTTGGCCAGCGCAACGGCTTGCTCACCCATCCTGCGGCGTGTCACCTCATCCAGCAGCGGTGATGGCGCTTCTTCAACCACCTTCTGGTTGCGGCGCTGCACAGAGCATTCGCGCTCGCCCAGATAGATAACATTGCCATGCTTGTCGCCGAGCACCTGGATCTCGATATGGCGCGGATTGACGATGAATTTTTCCACAAACATCCGGTCGTCACCGAAGGAGGATTTCGCTTCTGACTTCGAACGCTCAAAGCCTTCCTTCACCTCGGATGCCGACCAGGCGATGCGCATGCCCTTGCCGCCACCGCCAGCCGAAGCCTTGAGCATCACGGGATAGCCTATCTCGTTAGCGATAGTGGTGGCGTGCGCGACATCCTCGATAACGCCGAGATAGCCCGGAACCGTGGACACACCGGCCGCGGCGGCGGCTTTCTTGGATTCGATCTTGTCGCCCATGGCCGCGATGGCATGGGGATTAGGCCCGATGAAGGTGATGCCATTGTCCATCAGCGCCCGCGCGAAGGCCTCGCGCTCCGAGAGAAACCCATAGCCGGGATGCACAGCTTCAGCGCCGGTCTGCTTGCAGGCCGCAATGATTTTTTCGATGACCAGATAGCTCTCGGCAGCGGGCGCAGGACCGATGTGAACCGCTTCATCTGCCATCGCCACATGCACGGCATCCCGGTCAGCGTCCGAATACACAGCAACGGTCGCAATCCCCATCCGCTTTGCCGTCTTGATGACCCGGCAGGCTATCTCGCCGCGGTTGGCGATCAGGATTTTGGAGAACATGACTGCGGCCCTTTAGGCGAACGTATGCATGTTCTCTAGCGAAGGGTGCGATAGGGGGCAATCGGAGGAAGGTAGGGGGCAGTCGAGGGGCAGGCAGGTAGTAATTTCACAGCGGCGAGACCACTTACACCACAATCATCCGTGGTAGATTTCCCCGACTTTTCGGATTTAGTGAACAAACATATCATAGGAACAGCATCATTGGCCTCAGCACGTGACATGAACAGACCCTACACCCGAGCTGAAATGTTGGCCGATGGCCTTATCCACGCTGTAGCCTTGATACTGGCGGTCACAGGAATCGTGATTCTGGCAATCTATGTCGGCCTGCAGCGCAGCGGCATCGAACTTTCGGCCACGATCATCTATGGCATCGGCCTCGTCTCAATGCTGAGTTTTTCTTTCGCCTACAACATGGCCACACACGAGCGGTTGCAAACGCTGCTGAGACGCTTCGATCACTGTGGGATTTATCTCATGATCGCAGGGACTTACACGCCTTTGCTGACACAGCTACAGGACAGGCCGACTGCCTGGATACTTGGAATTGTGGTCTGGGCGGGGGCACTGGGCGGCATTGTGCTCAAATTCACCCTGCCCCGCAGGTTCGATAACAGCGCTGTCGTAATTTATCTCGTCCTGAGCTGGGTTGCCATACTTGCGATCAAGCCCATCGTGGCCTCGCTCCCGACCACTGCATCGACGCTGCTGCTTCTGGGTGGCGTGATTTATTCCGTCGGCGTGGTATTCCACCTGTGGGAAAACCTGAGATATCAACGGGCGATATGGCACGGCTTTGTCGTGACGGCGGCGGCGTGTCATTTTGCGGCCATTGCGACGTGTCTGGGCGGTTTGGCGTAAGGCGATCAAACCAGCAGGCAACGTCCCACTGCAGCGCGCCCAAATTTATGGCAACTCTGGAGATTTCTTCTGAAGTGATGAGGAAGTTTCATAATTCAAAAACTCAACCCGCAATTACCCATACGATAATGACACTCAGCAAGCTGAACTACGAATTTTTTGAATTTATATAATTCAGCAAAAATACTAGGGTTTTAGATTCTCAACCTATTCAAATCAAGGGCTCTTAATACATAACAGTGGGAGGGCTTGAAACAACGATATTAATATGGGAAATTTATCCAGTTGCGTACATTTTAAAATTTAAAGAAATCAAGGGGAGATTGAAATGCCACGTATCTACAAAGTAACAAAAATTTCGGTTTCTATCGTCAAAACGAAACCACCCAAACTCGTCATTGGGTGCGATGGTCAGGTGGTGTCATCTGGTTGGTCAAATGGCCGATTGGAACCGCGCATTTATGTTATGCCACCTGCTGACGGGATCATGGACTTTGACTTTGTTGCTGATCCACCAACGGGCATCAGCATGCCTGTTATCACCCCTATATCAGTCACTGAAATTATTGATCGCGATCCGTCGCATTTCTGGGGCAAGGGAAAGCCGCTCAAGGGTGTCCGCATCCATGCCAGCGCCAACAAGATGACGAAAGAGCTGGATTATCAGAAATCCGTAGAACTGTTTGAAGGTGACTTTACACCTTGGCCATGGCTTACAATTGGCAAGGTGGGCGGAGCAGAAACGGCTGGAAAGCGGATCAATCCGCACCTGCCCCTGACGGTCCTTTTGGGCAAAAGCGTAAGGGTTTACCGGACGGGAGACATGTTGACCCTCGACCACAACACGCACAGGGCGAATATCGAGATTGATCCGAAGTCCAACCTGGTAGTGGATGTCTGGTTTGGCTAATCAAACTGCCTGCTGGTCTCAAACCAGCAGGCAACGCCCCACCGCAGCCCGCATCGCCAGTTCCGACAGACGCGGCGGCACAGTTTCGGCCTCGCGCACCACGGCAAAGACCACCGCGCGGCCAAAAGCTGTGGGTTGATCGCCAACCAGACCAATCAGCCAGTCGACGTCGGTTTCCGTGACATAGCCGGTTGGGCGGCTGTCCCAGACCACGAAATCGCGCACGGCCTTCACCGCAATCGCAAACCAGTCATTGCCACTGACATTGCCCATGCGGTCGAGAAGGAACAGGAACTCGGCTTCCTCGCGCGTCACCATGCCCCGACGCTGCGTTGATTCGCGCACCGCGCGCATGGCACTTTCGGGCATGGACATGACGTCGATGGAAGCGTCGATTGTGCCTTCAAAAAGCTGTGTCATCTGAACCACCCTGAAAAATACTTGCCGGTTGCTCCCGGGATACCCATCCCTTGGCTCCGTTAGATGCATTTTCGACGAACACAGGTTGTTTATTCCCTAATGCCCTGCGCGTTTCGCCCGGCAGCCTTAAGAATTTCGACCATTGCGACATGTGCGCACCACGGCTACGAGAGCGCCATGCTGCAACTCTCGGAAATCACCTGCCGCGTCGCGGGACGCACCCTGCTTGACAATGCCTCGGCCGCATTGCCCACCGGCGCTCGGGTGGGGTTTGTGGGCCGCAATGGCACCGGCAAGACCACCCTGTTCAAGGTGATCACCGGCGAATTGCAGCCCGAAAGCGGCGTGGCCAGCATCCCCCGCAACATGCGCATGGGCGAGGTCGCGCAGGAAGCTCCGGGCGGCGCGACATGTCTGATCGATACGGTACTAGAGGCCGATATCGAACGCTCCGCACTGCTGGCCGAAGCGGACACGGCGACCGATCCGATGCGGATTTCGGATATCCACGAGCGCCTGCTCGATATCGATGCCCATGCAGCACCTTCCCGCGCCGCCGCGATCCTGCACGGTCTGGGCTTCGATGCGGAGGCTCAGGCGCGGCCCTGCTCGGATTTCTCGGGTGGCTGGCGCATGCGCGTGGCGCTCGCCAGCGTGCTGTTTCTGGAGCCTGATCTGCTGCTGCTGGATGAGCCCACGAACTATCTCGATCTGGAAGGTGCGCTCTGGCTGCAAGATTATCTCGGGAAATATCCGCATACCGTGCTGACCGTGAGCCATGACAAGGACTTCCTTGACGCAATCACCGACCACACGCTGCATCTCGATCAGGGTAAACTGACGCTCTACCGCGGTGGGTATTCGAGTTTTGCGCGGCAGCGCGCCGAGCAACGCATGTTGCTGGAGAAGGCTTCGGTGAAGCAGCAGGCGGAGCGCAAGCACCTCATTGCCTTCGTGGAGCGCTTCAAGGCCAAGGCCTCCAAGGCGCGGCAGGCCCAATCACGGATGAAGCGGCTGGAAAAGATGCAGACCGTGGAGACCATGGCGGATGAGGAGGGCGCATCCGTGCGCTTCCCCAATCCCGAGAAAGAACTGTCACCGCCGATTATCCGGCTCGAAGACGTAGCTGTGGGCTATGGCGAGCGCAAGGTTCTGAAAAAGCTCACGCTTTCCATCTCAAATGACGACCGGATCGGATTGCTCGGAGCCAACGGCAACGGCAAGTCCACCTTCGTGAAGCTGCTGGCGGATCGACTGCCGCTTATGAATGGCAAATCCGTGCGCTCGTCCAAGCTAAAGGTGGCCTATTTCGCGCAGCACCAGCTGGATGAATTGCCGATCGAGGAAACACCGGCGCAACTCGTGGGCCGCCGTATGATTGGCGAGCCGGAATCAAAGGTGCGGGCGCGCACGGCACAGCTCGGCTTCTCGTGGCAGAAGGCCGATACGCCAGTGAAGAAGCTCTCGGGCGGAGAGAAAGCACGATTGCTGCTCGGCCTTGCCGCCTTCGAAGGCCCGCATTTGCTCATTCTGGACGAACCCACGAACCATCTCGATATCCCGATGCGCGAGGCGCTCATCAATGCCATCGCTGAATACGAAGGCGCTGTCGTCATCGTCAGCCATGATCGCTTCCTGATCGACGCGACCTGCGACCGGCTCTGGCTGGTGGCGGGCGGCGCTGTGAAACCATTCGAGGGCGATCTCGATGATTACACCAAGCTGATCCTGCAGGCGCGCAGGACATCGAAGAGCGGTGTCGAGCAGAAGGACCCCGGCTTTGAGGAGGATGACGAGGAGGAGGAAACTGCGACCTCCGCCAAGGCCAGCGACCCCGCATCTACCAAACAGGCCGAAAAGCTTGAGGGACAAATCGCCAAACTCAGTGACCTGATCACCAAGGTGGACGAGGCGTTGGCGAAGCCGGATGTGTTCCGCAAGAACCCGGAGATTGCCGCGCAACTCGCAAAGGACCGGGCCAATCTGGCGCAAAAACTGGCATCGGCGGAAGAGGACTGGTTGGCGCTGGCGGGGTGAGGTTCCCTTGCAAAACCGCCAACCCGCATTGCCTGACTTTCATCAGCTCTATCGTTCCCGCACATATGCCTCACTGATATGATCAAGTCATCGTTGAGGAAACAACCATGTCCTGCACAGCCGGAATCCACCACATCACCGCCATCTCCGGTGATCCCGCGCGCAATGTCGCCTTTTACACCGACGTTCTCGGCCTCAGGCTGGTCAAGAAGACCGTGAACTTCGACGATCCGGGTACCTATCACCTCTATTACGGCGACGGACAGGGTTCGCCCGGCACCATCCTGACATTCTTCCCCTGGGCGAGCGCACGACCGGGACGGCGAGGTGCGGGCGAGGCTTCAGGCACGGCCTTTGCTATTCCTCCCGCGGCAGTCTCGTTCTGGCTGGACCGGCTGGCATTCAGAAATATCCCGCACGAAATGCCAGTGCAGCGCTTTGGCGAAACAGTCATCACCTTCTCCGATCCCGATGGCTTGACACTCGAACTCGTCGCGCAGGCCTCAGTGGCAGACAGCCTCGGATGGTCAAACGGGGATGTTCCAGAGCAGCATTCGATCCGCGGCTTTGCAGGCATCACGATCTGGTCACCCGTCCCCGATGTCACCGGCGCGGTGCTCAGCGTCATGGGATATACCGAAGGCGCGAAAGACGGCGAGATCACGCGCTGGACCACGGGACAGAACAATCTTGCGGTCAATATCGATGTGCGGGATGCCAGCAGTGTCACCCGCCATCAATCCGGCGCGGGCACAGTGCATCACGTGGCCTATCGTGCTGCCGATGACGCCGCGCAGGCTGCAATGGCAAAAGCGTTGCGCAAGTGGGGGCTGGATGTAACGGAACAGCTCGACCGGAACTATTTTCGTTCGGTGTATTTTCGCGAGCCCGGCGGCACCTTGTTCGAGATCGCGACAGATGCGCCAGGCTTTGCGGTCGATGAGCCGCAGGACAATCTTGGCGAAACGCTGATGCTGCCGGAATGGCTGGAGCCCAACCGTGCGGCCATCGAAGCGTCGCTGCCTTCGCTCAAACTGATGGCGTGAGCATCTGTGCGGGACTATTTGCAATCGTCCCGTGCCATTTTTCCGGAATGTTAACCCTAATGATGTCTGAATGCTTGTTGTGAGACACGCTTTTTGTGTCGCGTACGGGTTCAGTCATGGCGTCTCGTCTTCCAGTTGCCTCGCCTTTCGCCAACACGACCAGTCCATTTTCCATTGTGATCGGATCGGGGCCAACACCACGGATCGTCAGCATCCGGCCATGGGTGGCCACGCTTGGTGGCATTGGCGCTGTCCTGCTGCTGGGATGGTATCTCACCGCCACACTCTACCTCGTGTTTCGCGACGAAATGCTGGCCAAGCTGATGAACCAGCAGACCGAAATGCAATATGCTTATGAGGATCGTCTCGCAGCATTACGCAACCAGATCGACAAGGTGACATCACGCCAGTTGCTCGACCAGAACTCGCTGGAGGGCAAGTTGCATGAACTGATTTCCCGACAATCGCAGCTTGAAACGCGCCACGCTCTCGTGGCGTCGCTGGCCGATCAGCCGATTTTTGCGGGCCAGCGGCCTTCTTCAAATCGTCAAGCAGCGCGCGCGATTGATCCCGTGACCACCGGTTCCGTCCGCACCTTCGCGCCGAATGACACTCGCCCAAGCCCGGCGCAGGATGCGTTTGAAATGCGCCCGATCACGCCTCGTGATCCCCGCGCCATCGGCGGACCAGAAAAGACGCTGAAACATTCCAGTCTGATGGATGCGCCAACGGCAATCGCTGTTGCAGCAGCACGAGACGCGGCTGACCGCATGGAGCGCCAGCAGATTCAAGTGCTCGATTCCATGGACCGTATGGCACGCGGCAATGCGCAGCGCCTGTCTGCGATCTTTGCGGAAACCGGCCTTGATGCGTCTCGCTTTGTGGTTGCGGGCAAGACCCCGGCGCAAGGCGGCCCACTGGTACCAATCACGGCTGGCAAGAACGCGGGCCCGTTCGAGCAGAAGCTGGCACAGGTTCAGTTCGCGATCCAGCAGACCGAGCGGATGCGCAGGGTTGTGACAACGCTGCCCATCGCGCGGCCCATGCCAACCGACTTTGAGACGACGAGCGGATACGGTGCCCGCAGCGATCCCTTCACGCGCGGCATGGCGATGCACACAGGCATCGATTTCCGCGCGCCATCGGGCACCCCGGTTCGCGCCACGGCTGCGGGCAAGGTGGTCGAATCCGGTCACACCGGCGGTTATGGCAACATGGTCGAGATCGATCACGGCAATGGGCTGACCACACGTTATGCCCATCTCTCATCGCTTGATGTGGATGCGGGCGAAACGGTGCAGAAGGGGTCAGTCATTGGCCGCGTCGGTTCGACCGGGCGTTCCACCGGGCCACATCTGCATTACGAAACGCGCATTGACGGCGAAGCGACGGACCCCTTGCGGTTCTTGCGGGTCGGGCAGAAGTTCGGGATCAATTGATCGTCGGGAAGGCCCAGGCCTGATTGCGCGCTCTTCGCCCGCGGTAGTCCTGGATTACGGCTTGATGCTGCAGCGTTAGATCCAGATCATCCCAGCCGTTCAGCAATTGCAACCGGCGCACGGGATCGATCACGAACTGAATGCTCTGATTGCCACACGTGATCGCGTTTGCTTCGAGATCGACCGTCATCATCGGCGCAGGTGCATCTGACAGAACCGCCAGCAACTGATCCGCTTCGATCTCGCTGACCTGTGCAGGCAATAATCCGTTCTTCACGGCGTTCGAAGCGAAGATATCGCCAAAGGATGGCGCAATGACGCAGCGGATACCGAAATCCCAGAGCGCATAAACCGCTGCCTCGCGCGAGGAACCAGTGCCAAAGTTGCGGCGCGCCACAAGTATTCTAGTGCCAGAATAGGCTGGACTATCGAGGATGAAACCTCTCGCGCCATCGGGACCAAAGCGCTGGTCATGCAGAAGGAAGCCCCCATACCCCGCGGCGCGGGGGCGGCTCATGAAGCGTGCCGGGATCAGCTGATCCGTGTCGATATTCTCCAGCGCCAGCGGGCAGGCGATGGCGGTCAGTGTGGTGAAGCGCTCCATGGCCTAACTCCTCACCGGTGGCAGATCGCGCACATCCGTCAGATGGCCAGTGACGGCGGCGGCGGCCACCATAGCCGGCGACATCAGATGGGTGCGCGCACCCACGCCCTGCCGTCCCTTGAAATTGCGATTGGTGGTGGAGGCGCAGCGCTCGCCCGCCGCCACCAGATCGCCATTCATGCCGACGCACATTGAACAGCCCGACTCCGCGAAGACAAGCCCGGCATCGGTGAAAATCCGGTCCAGTCCCTCGGCCTCCGCCATGCGCTTGACCGTGCTGGAACCGGGTGAGATGAGGCCCGGAACCTTCGCCTTACGCCCCTTGAGCACGGCTGCGGCGGCGCGCAAATCCTCGATACGCGCATTGGTGCAGGAGCCGATAAAGACACGGTCCACCGCAACACTGGTGAGTGGCACTCCGGCCTGCAAACCCATGTAGGTCAACGCCTCGGTGACATAGGACCCGCGCTTTGGTGCGAGCCAGTCAGGCGAAGGAATAAGCGCCGTGATCGGCAACGCATCCTCGGGACTGACACCCCAGGTCACGGTCGGGGCGACATCGGCTGCATTCATACGCAATTCGCGGTCGAAGATAGCATCCGCATCAGTTTCCAATGACTGCCATTCACGGATCGCGGCGGCCAGTGCATCGTCCTTGGGGGCATACGGCTTGTCCTTGACGAAGGCGAAGGTGAGCTCATCCGGCCCGACCATGGCACAGCGAGCACCCGCTTCGATCGACATGTTGCAGAGCGTCAGACGCCCCTCCATGGAAAGCGCCGCAATGGCCTCGCCCGCATATTCCAGCGCTTGCCCGCGCGCACCATCCGTCCCGATCGTGGCAATGACATGCAGGGCCAGATCCTTGGCGGAGATATGCAGGCCGAGCGCACCATCCACAATGATCCGCATCCGCTTGGGTTTGCGCTGCCACAGTGTCTGGGTCATCAAGACATGCGCGACTTCCGATGCACCAATGCCGAAGGCGAAAGCGCCGAAGGCACCATGGGTGGAGGTATGGCTGTCGCCGCAAACGATCAGCAGACCCGGTAAGGTGAGCCCCTGCTCCGGCCCCACGACATGCACGATGCCCTGCGCGGGATCATCGAGACCGAACTGACGGATGCCGTGCTTGCCGGTATTGTCCTTCAAGCGCTGGACCATGCCGGCAATCTCAGGATCGGCGATCACGGGACGTCCGCGCGTGGGCACATAATGATCGGCGACGCCGAACGTGAGCGACGGCTCGGCAACATCGCACGCTTTCTCGTCCAGCTTGCGAAATGCGTGGTGCGAGCCCTCGTGCACGAAATGCCGGTCGACCCATAGCAGCGCTTCGCCGTCATCACGGGTGACGATGACATGGCTGTCCCAGAGTTTGTCGAAAAGCGTGCGCGCTTTCATGCGTCGGCGATCTCCCGCATGATCTCCGCAATGCTGGCGACGCGGCCCACGGGGCGCAACGCATCAATCGCTGTCTTGTGCGTCTCGGGCGAGAACGCCGCACAGCCATCCTCCAGCACTACAGCCTCGATATCCCGCACATGCGCCTCGCGCACAGTCGAGGCTACACCGCCGTTGGTGACGATGCCAGCCGCCAGCAAACGCGTGACGCCCAGCTTGCGGATCACCCATTCGAGACGGCTCATGTAGAAGGCAGAATAGGCCACTTTCTCCACCGCCACATCCACGGGCTGCAAGGCATCGACTGTCGCATTGCCCCACGAGCCCGGCGCGAAATCGCCCTTCTTGAGGAACGGCCGCATTTGCCTGAGATGCGGCGAAATCATCGGCTCGCCATCCCTGCCCGGCACAAGGGTGAACTGCGTCGCGATGATGAGGCCGCCTTTGGCGCGGAGTGCATCCAGCAGCGGGCGGATACGGGCGGGCAGCGCCGCTATCTCCGGCGAGGATTGTCCCCCACGCGCATAGGCACCGTTGTGATGGATGAAATCGTTCTGCAGGTCTAGCAGCAAGAGGGCTGTAGTTCCGGGATCAAGAGGGGATGCAACCATCACGCACGCTCCACGATGAGATTGCCGAAACGATCCACCCGCGCCTCAAGACCGGGATCAATCACCGTTGTCGCGTCACCTTGCTCAAGGATGGCAGGTCCCTTGACCACAGCGCCGACCGGCAGTGCCAACCGGTCCCAGATCCCGGCGTCGTGCCATGCGCCATCGAACCACACATCGCGCCGACCAACAAAGGCCTTGCCTATATTGGCGGAGGAAGCCGGTGCCAGCGCGGCCATGTCGAAGGCCGGGCGTCGGCCCACCGCTGCTGTCCGCAGATTGACGATGCGGACGGGAATGCCGGGCAGCAGGCGGGAGAAGGCTTTGGCGTAGGCCGTCTCGAAAGCGGCCCGCACTATGGATTCCGTGACAGGCTCACCCATTACAACAGGCAACGGCACGGACACCGTATGCGTCTGCCCCTGATAATGCATGTCGAGTTCATACAGCACATCGATCCGCTCCACCGTGAGACCAGAGCCCGCCACGATAGAATGCGCCTCTTGGCCAGCATCCGCCATCCGCTTGCCAAGCGCCTCGCCATCAAGGCTATCCAGCATCAAATTCAACGTACTCACCTGATCATGCCGCGCATCGGCGATGATGCAGCCCAATGCCGAGGTGATGCCGGGATAGCGCGGAATGAGGGCGGATTTCAGCCCGACCTCGTTGATCAGCGCGCCGACATGCAAGGCACCACCGCCGCCAAAAGGGACTGCGGTAAACTTCGCCGGATCATGGCCGCGCTCGACCGATACCAGCCGGATCGCGCCCGCCATCTTCGCATTGGCGACGCGGATGATGGCTTCCGCCGCTGCCTCCAGTGAAAGACCCAGAGGCGTGCCAATCTGGGCAAGAATTGCGGCGCGTGCCGCTTCCACATCCAGCCGTTTCAGCTTGCCGCCGATGGGCTTCTCCGCGTTGATACGGCCCAGCACGATATTGGCATCGGTCAATGTGGGGCGCGTGTTGCCCTGCGCATAAGCCACAGGACCGGGACGCGAACCTGCGCTTTCCGGGCCCACCGCAAGAAATCCGCTGCCATCGACATGCGCGATGGAGCCGCCGCCCGCGCCGATCGTGGTGATCTCGATCATCGGCGTGCGCACCACAAGGCCGAAATCGATGGTGGTCTGCGCGGCGAGCGCCGCCTCGCCGTTGGCGACGACCGAGACATCGAAGGACGTGCCGCCAAGGTCCGCCGTGATGATATCAGGATAACCCGCCGCCTTCGCGATAGCAGCCGCCGCGATCACGCCCGCCGCAGGTCCGGACAAAGCCGTGCGTACAGGGAACTTGCGGGCCAGTGCCGTCGACATGATGCCGCCGTTGGACTGCACGATGTGGAAGGAGCCGGGGAAGGCTTCCTCTTTCAGCCCCTCCTCCAGCTTGCCGAGATAATTCGCGACGACAGGCTGCAGATAGGCATTGATGGCGACTGTCGATGTCCGCTCAAACTCGCGGAATTCCGGCAGGATTTGCGCAGAATACGCGATATGCGGATTGGGCCAGATGGCTTTCGCGGCCTCGTAAGCAGCGCGCTCGTTCGCCGGGTTTGCATAGGAATTAATGAAGACGATGGCGAGCGCCTCGGCTCCCTTTGCCAGCAGTTCACGGCAGGCCGCCTGCACTGCATCTGTTTCAACAGCTTGCCGGATCGTGCCATCCGCCAGGGTGCGCTCCGGTACTTCCAGACGGAATTCGCGCGTGGCAATGGGCTTGAAATCACCCCAGAGGCCCCAGGTGTTGGGCCGGTCGCGCCTGCGCATTTCAAGCGCATCACGGAATCCAGGGGTGGTGATGATGCCGATTTTTGCGCCCTTGCGCTCCAGCAGCGCGTTGGTACCGACCGTGGTGCCATGCACGATGGAGCCAAGCGATGCCAGCGGGCCGAACTGCTTTAATCCTTCGATGAAACCGACGGCTTCGTCGCCCCGGTTGGACGGTACCTTGGCCGTGCGGAACTGGCGTGTTGCCTCGTCGAAGAAAGCGAGATCGGTGAAGGTGCCGCCGACATCAACGCCAACGATGGTGGAGAGTTTGCTCATGTAAGCTCGCCCGGCGTCACGAAGCCTTGCGCGACATCGCGTACAATGGCTTCCGGCGAGCGCTTCCCAGGATCGCCCCAGCCTCCGCCACCAGGCGTCTCCAACCGCAGCCGCTGGCCCTGTTTCAGTTTCACGCCAGTGACCTTCGAGGCCATGGGCGGTTCCTTCCAGCCCTCGACGGTCTGCCACTGGAAGCGGTTCAAGGCCCCTGCCCCGCCGCCGTTGACGCCGAAAGGAGCAAACCTCCCACGCTCGCCCAGCAGCGATACATCAGCTCCGCCCCCGGACAAAACCTCAATCTCATAGACCGCGCCCAGACCGCCGCGATGCTCGCCCGCACCAGCACTGTCCGGACGCAAACCCCATTGCGTGAACATCACAGGATAGCTTGCTTCCATCACCTCTGCCGGTGGAATGGTCGCTGTTGAGATCGGATTGTTGGCATGGTTCAGGCCATCCGACAGCGGATTGCCGCCAAGACCGCCGCCGAAGAACGAGAACATCACCCAGCGCTCGCCACTGGCGCGATGTCCTGCAATGGACAGCGCGTTGATCGTTCCGAACGGTGCCGCCGTGGCGCGCGCCGGATCGGCCTTGGCCAAGGCGCCGAAGATGACACCGATCATGCGCAGGATCGTCTCGGTATAGCCCGCAACCGGGCGCGGCGCGGTGACGCCGAGGAAAGTGGTCTCCGGGATATCGAAGGTGATCGGGTTCAGCACGCCCGCGTTAGCTGGAACATTCGTGAACATGTGCTTCAGCGCGACGTAACAGCAGGCGACAGCCGTGGACCGCGCAATATTCACCGGCCCCCGGCAGGGCGGCGAAGAGCGCGAGAAATCGAGCGTCATCATCTCGCCTGCAATCGTGAGCTCCAGCGCTATGGTCAGACGCTCATCCAAGATGCCGTCGTTGTCGAGATAATCCTCGAATGAATAGACGCCATCCGGCAGCGCCCTGATCTCTTGTCGCATCAGCGCTTCCGCCCGTGCCGATGCGGCCTGCAACGTGGCGGTGACAACCCCGTCGCCATATTCATCGATCAGGGCATGGAAGCGTCGCTCGCCCAGATCGAGCGCATTCAGCTGTCCGTTGAGATCACCCCAGTTCGAGCGCGGCAATCGCGTGTTGGACTGCAAGATATCGACGATATCCTGTTGCAGCACGCCTTTGCGAAACAGCTTTACCGGCGGGATCAGCACGCCTTCCTGAAAGCATTCGGTCGCCCGCGGATTATAGCCGCCCGGCACATTGCCACCGATGTCGAGCCAGTGACCGACAGAGGCAAGCCACGCAAAGATTTTTCCTCCGCGCATGAGCGGACGCACAAGGCGGAAATCGTTGAGATGCGTGCCACCAGCATACGGATCGTTGAAGATGAAGGTGTCGCCCTCGTCGAGTCCACCCTGCGTAGAAACCTTGTCGATCACGGCCTTCACCGCGAAGGCCATGGCCCCCACGAAGATCGGTAGCCCTTTCGCACCTTGCACCAATGTGGCTCCGGTTTCGGCGTGGTAAAGCCCATGGCAGGCATCGCGGGCTTCCGCGATGATAGGGTTGAAGGCCGAGCGATAGAGCGTCGCATCCATCTCATCCGCGATCTGCTCAAGGCGGCCCGTGAGAATGGAGAAGGTAACGGGATCGAGGGTGCTCATTGTTTTCCCTCGTAACGTTTTCCTTCGGCCAGCATCGCAGGTGTGCCGATAACATCGTTCAGTTCATCGAACCCGAACATGCGGTTGCGGAAAGCAGCGGTGGTGCCATCGCGTTTCAGCGCGCCGTAAAAATCCTGTGCGGCATGGGCGATGGCGCGCACTATGCCGCCGGGGAAGATCACAAGTGAGAAACCCAGTGCTTCAAGCTCTGCTGCGCTTTGCAACGGCGTCTTCCCGCCTTCTACCATATTGGCCATCAGCGGCAGGTTATTGCCCAGCGCCTTCACGATGGCAGCGAGTTCGTTTACCGAACCGGGAGCCTCAACGAACAGAGCATCAGCGCCTGCCAAAGCATAGAGACCGGCGCGGTCGATGGCTGCTTGAAAGCCTTCGACAGCAACGGCATCGGTACGCGCGATGATCAGGGTGTCCTCGCTGGACCGCGCATCCGCTGCGGCGCGAATCTTGCCGACCATCTCCGTTGCGGAAACAAGTTTCTTTTCGGCGAGATGCCCGCAGCGCTTGGGATAGCTCTGGTCCTCGATCTGCAACGCGTTGGCACCCGCCCTTTCAAACAAGCGCATCGTGCGCTGCATGTTGAGCGCGTTGCCGTAGCCATTGTCGGCATCAACGATCAGTGGCGTCGCGACGCGGTCGCGGATAAGGGAGATCGTCTCGGCCACCTCGGTCATCGTCACCAGCCCGATGTCTGGGCGACCCAGCCGCGTGTAGGCGATGGACGCGCCGGAGAGATAGAGCGCCTCGAAACCAGCGTCAGCCGCCAGCGAGGCCGTCAGCGGATCATAGACGCCGGGTGCAAGCAGGATCGTTTCGGCCGCAAGACGCGACTTCAGGGAAACGATCATGAAACCTCGCAGAGATCAATAATGGCGCGGAGCGATGGCGCGGTGTCCAACGACAGGCAGTCGCTGACGACGGCTTTCGCCTTCACGTCGCCAATATGCGGAGCCGCGACCTCGTGAAATTTCGCGACGACATCGGCGCTGGAATAGGGGTCTTCCGTATCGCCCTTGTTGGTCTGCGCCATGGCCTCGAAAGTCCGGCCATCTTTCAGCACCAGGCGTACCCGTGCCGGACGAAGACCGGGAAGTTTTGCGGTCAAATCAGCGTCTTCGTTGACCTGCACCTTTGCAGCAAGCGCCATCACAACCGGATTGGCACGGGCCTCGTCACGGAATGCCGCGAGATCGGCTTTGCCATGAACGATGGCGGTGGCGATGGAGAATGGCATCGAGAACTTCGCGGCCAGCATGTTCTGCGGCCTGAGATGATCAAGCTGCGCAGCCCAGACATAGGTCTCAACCGTCACGCTCTCCACCATGGCCGGATCGATACGCCCGCCGGCCTTCGCAGTGATTTCCGCCAGCGCATCCAGCGCACCGTGGTTGTAGCGGCAGGCGGCGTGGCGCTTGAAATAGTTTCGCGCGATTTCCCAGTGGCTGCCCAGTTCGCGCGTCATCTCATCCGGTCGCCAGTCATCCGCCGCGATCCCGCCGTAGACCGAACCCACACCATCGGCCTCGCCAGTGAAGCCCGCCTTCACGAGGTCCCAGGCCATCAGGCCCAGCATATTGGAGAACCCGGCATAGGTGTTGCGGACCGTCGCTCCCTCCAGCATCGTCCTGCGGCTGGTGGTCAGGCCGAGCGACGAGGCGACATTGATGACCGACGCAAAATCACGCGCCGAGGCACGGCCCATCTTTGCGACGGCCAGCGCCGCGCCGACCGTACCCCAGGTGCCATGCGGGTGCATGGTGACACGCAGTTTCGAGGCAATGCCGATGCGCGCACCGATTTCGTAACCCAGCGCCAGTGCCACGATGGCGTCACGGCCAGAAACCACCCTGCCCTCCGCAACAGCCATGACTGCGGGAACGACATGGATGCCGGGATGGCCGCGCGCGTACTGGTTTCCCTCGTCGATCTCCAGCATGGTGCCTGCGGTTCCGCCCGCGAAAGCGGTGAGAAGGGGCGAGCCGGACTTGCGCATCTTGGCTGTTTTGGCCAGACGCTTCATTGCCCGTCCCATCTCGGGTTCTGCGCGGCCCGCGATGATAGCGCCAAGGCTGTCGAGCATCACGAGGCGGGCGCGATCCACCACGGCTTCGGGCAGATCATCGAACTGCGTGGTCCGCGCGAAGGCCGCCCATTGCTTCAGCCATTTCGGCTGACGGTTGGTGACGAGAATCGAGGCGGGAACGACGCCGGGGGTTACGATGGCCATGATTCACATCCCCAGATAGGTTTTCTCAAGCGCGGGATCACGCTTGAGGTCAGCGGCCAGCCCCTGCATCGCCACTGCGCCGTTTTCCAGAACGTAAGCCCGCGATGCGAGATCAAGGGATTGCACAACATTCTGTTCGACCAGCATAACGGCAAGCCCTTCGCCCGCGATGCGGGCAATGAGGGTGAATAGCTCTTCCACCAGCAGCGGCGAGAGACCGAGCGACGGCTCATCAAGGATCAGCAATTTTGGCTCCGCCATCAGGCCACGGCCGATGGCGAGCATCTGCTGCTCGCCGCCAGACAGCGTGCCCGCGAGTTGGTCCGTGCGCTCGCTCAGGCGGGGAAAGATATTGAACATCTTCTCAAGGTTGCGCGCGCGGTTGGGTTTGCCGCGCCGGTACGAACCGAGCTCCAGATTCTCCCGCACGTTCATGTTGGGGAATATCTTGCGGCCCTCGGGCACATGGATGAGGCCGCGCTCCACGATCTGCGGTGGGGTCAATCCCGAGATTACGCTGCCTTCGAAATGGATGCTGCCGGACATTACAGCGTTCAGGCCAGAGATGGCGCGGTTCAGTGTCGTCTTGCCCACGCCGTTAGCCCCGAGGACCGCGACCACTTCGCCGGGTTGAACGCTGAGCGAGACGCCCCGCAGGATAGGGACACCGCCATAACCTGTAATGAGATCTTTCACCTCAAGCATGGGTTTCACCCTGCTTGCGCATCCTCTGCGCTGCCCCGTGGCCGAGGTAGGCCTCCACAACATGCTCATTGCGGGCAACTTCGCCTGGTGTGCCTGCCGCGATGATGCGCCCTTGCGCCAGCACGTAGACCGTATCGCAAAGGCTCATCACGGCCTGCATCACGTGTTCGACAATGAGGATCGTGACTCCGTTATCGCGGATCTGGTGGATCACGGGGATCATATCGCGGATTTCGGATGGATTGAGACCGGCGAGCACCTCGTCCAGGAGAAGCAGCTTCGGCTCCGTAGCGAGTGCACGGGCCAATTCCAGCCGCTTGCGTCCAGCGACTGTCAGCGCATTGGCGGCGCGATCCAGCAAGGGGCCTAGCCCGACGGCCTGACCGATGGAGTCCGCTTTTGCCAGAGCAGCGCTACGCCCCGCATGCCGCAGATGAGCCCCGACAGCGATGTTTTCGCGCACTGTAAGCCCTGCGAAAGGCTGTACGATCTGAAAGGTGCGGGCGATGCCCCGAATGGCACGCTTGTGCGTCGGCAGGGCTGTGATGCTCTCGCCTTTAAAGACAACTTCACCCGTATTCGGCATCTCGAAACCGGCGATCACCGTGAACAGCGTGGTCTTGCCCGCGCCATTGGGGCCGATCAATCCGGTAATGGAGCCGGACTGAACCTCCAGCGAGGCATCATCCACAGCAGTCAACCCGCCGAAGCGCTTGGTGACGCCCTTCACCTCCAGCAGCGCGCTCATGTTGCCGCAGTCCGGATACGCTGGATTACGCCCAGCACACCGCGCGGCGCAAAGGCTACGCAGACTATGAGCAGAACACCGTAGACCACGAGATCAGCACCAGGCCATGCACCGCCGAAGAGGTTGGCAAACAGCGTCTTGGTCACCTCGCCAAGACCCAGCAGCAGGATCGCACCCAGCAAAGGGCCGAAGACCGTACCGATGCCGCCAATGATGGGGGCGAGCAATGCCTCCACCGATATCCACGGACCAAAGGCAATGGTGGCATCGAGATAGAGGAACTTCTGGGTGTAGAGACAGCCCGCTGCCGCAGTTATGGCACCAGACAGCGTAATCGCTTTCAACTTGACCACGAGCGTATCGACGCCAAGTGCGCGGGCCGCATCCTCGTTCTCGCGGATTGCGACGAGTTGCGCACCGAAGCGCGATGCTGTGAGATGATGTGTGATCAGAAGAACAACGGCCACCATGGCCAGCGCCAGCCAATAGGCCATGCGCTTGTCGGCGAATTGCATGTTGGCGGAATCAAGCTTCAGCGGCACCAACACACCCGCTGCGCCACCGGTAAAACCCCAGGCATTGGCCGAAATACGGAACACCTCGGCGAAGGCCAGGGTCACCAAAGCAAAATAGGAACCGCGCAATCGCGCGCGGAAACTGAGAAAGCCGACAGCAAATCCGACTGCGCCGCCAAGAGCGATAGCCAGTGGCATTGCAAGCCAGGAGTTCACGCCGAAGCGCACCTGCAACAGGGCCATGCCATAAGCACCAATGCCAAAGAACGCAGCGTGGCCAAACGAGAACTGGCCACCAAAGCCACCAAGCACGTTCCAGCCCTGCGCTGCCAGGGTGATGATCATGGCGAAGGCAAGGAAATTCAGCACGACATTGGAGGTGATGCCGAGCGGTATCAGTGCGAGGACCAATGTCACGATGGCGATGAGAACAAGCGTCCTGTCCTTCATGCTCTCGCACCGAACAGGCCTGTGGGCCGAAACAGCAGGACGAGGATGAAAATGAGGAAGATGCCGATCTGGCCAAGGCTCTCGCCAAAGTAGAGGCCGGAAAGGCTTTCTACCACGCCGATGATCAGCCCCCCGAACAACGCGCCGGGAATGGAACCCATGCCGCCGAGAACCACGATGGTGAAAGCGACGAGCACGAAGGCCTGCCCCACGCGCGGATTGACCAGGAATGTCGGCATCAGCAGGCAGGCCGCGATGGCAAGGCATGCCGCGCCAAGGCCGAAGGTCACGGCATAGATATGGTCGACATTGATGCCTGAGAGTGCTGCTCCCGTGCGCTCCTTCGCGACAGCACGGATCGCCTTGCCGGTGTCTGTCTTCGCCAGCAGCAAGCCCAGCAATCCGGCGACGACGAAGGCCACCAAAAAGGCGATGACCTTGGGCGTGGACAGGAACAGGTTGCCGACCTCAATCACCGAGAAGCCATAAGGGACGTCGATGGAGCGCGTGTCGGACTTGAAGATCATCAGCAGGCCGTTCTCGGTGATTATGGAGAGGCCTAGCGTCACCAGCAGGATGTTGCTGTCATCGCCGTGGCTCGCCTTCATGATGACGAAGCGCTGAATGATGTAGCCCAGTCCAAAGAACAGCGGAGTGAGGATGAAAACAGCGAGATAGGGATCGATCTTGAACCAGGCATGGCAAACAAAAACCGCGAACATTGCCGCTGTCAGCATAGCACCATGGGCGAAGTTGATGATGTGCAATACGCCGTAGACCAGAGTGAGCCCGAGCGCGATCAAGGCGTAGACGGCCCCGGTCATGAGGCCATTCGCGAGCGCTGATAGGAAAATATCGAATTTGAGCATGGGGTGATTTCAGATGCCCCTTCTCCCTCGGGAGAAGGTGTCATGCGGAACGCATGACGGATGAGGGTGAACCACTAAAGTCCGGGATTCACCCTCATCCGGTCGCCAAACGGCGACCACCTTCCCCCAGGTGGGAAGGAAGGGAAAGATAAGGTCAGGTCGCCGGGAAAACCGGCTTGGCGTCGGCAAATTCCGTCGGGAAGATCACCTTGATATCTCCGTTCTGCACCTGCGTGTTGACCGGAGCTGCACCCATGTTCTGGCCGTTGACGAACTTTGTAGGACCATAGGGCATGATATGCCCAGCGAAGGTGGAATTGGTCAGCGCCTCAGTGACCTTGGCGCGGTCGGCTGATCCCGCCTTTTCAATGGCATCGGCCAGCAGCTTTACGCAGGAATAGTTGAGCGGCGTGTTGTAGAGCCAGAAGCGGCCATCCTTCTCGGCAAGCGCCTTCACCACAGCCGTCTGCGGCTTGCGTGGATCGGCCCAGTGATTGCAATCCATAACAAGATTGGCGGCATCGCCGAATTCCTTGACAAAGCGGAAGTTGGAGGCCGCGCCGTTCAGCACGGCATAGATGCCTTTCGGCTTGATGCGCTGCTGCTGCATCGTGCGGGCAAGCAGCACGAACTCCGCGTAATAGCTCGAAGGGATCACGATATCCGGATTGAGGGCACGGATGCGGAGCGCGACGTTCGACATATCGCGCGACGGCGTGGGATGCGCGATGGTTTCAAGGATTTCGAAACCACGCGGCGGCAATTGGGTCTGCAACAGCTTGGCCATTCCGGAGCCGAACAGGCCGTCCTCGTGAACGATCACGACAGTCTTCGCTGGCTTGCCAGCGGCATCGTTCAGCTTGACGAGGTTTTCAAGCGCGGACGATGTCACGGTGCCGAAACCAGGGCCGAAGCGGAAGGTGTTCTTGAGGCCGCGATTGACGATCTGGTCCGAGACGCCAACGTCAACGATATAGGGTATGTCATAGCGCGAGGCCGCCTGCGAGGCCGCCAGCGCGATGGGCGAGGCAAAGCCGCCGACGATGGCTGCGACACCCTCGCCCTGCATGCGCTCCACTTCAGCCGTGCCGCCCTCGGGATTGGAGCGGGCATCACCGAAGACCATTTGCAGCTTTGCGCCGCCCATGGATTTGATGCCGCCCGCTGCATTGATCTCGTTCAGGGCGATCTCGGCACCGAGGCGGCCATATTCGCCGTCCTGCGCTAACGCCCCCGTAACGGGCTGCAAAATACCGATCTTGATCGGCGCGGCCTGCGCCCGCAGCAATCCCGGTGCTGCGATGATGGCAGCGGCTGCCCCCGATGCTTGCAGAACTTTTCTGCGGTTGATTGTCGTCATGGTCTTCTCCTCCGTGAGCTGATCCCTCGCCGGTCAGCGGGTTGCATGGAATGGTGGGTGGTCGGCCGCCAGTGGCGGTTTGCCCCTTCGCCTTCACGCGTCAGAGCCATATGAAACTGATGCTTGTCCGGGCGATAGAGCGCCGAGAGATACTCGACGCCGCGGCCGTCCGCGTCACGCACGATACGCGTCATGGCGATCAGGGGCGAACCGGTCTCGACACCCAGAAGTTCGGCTGTTTCCGGCCCCGCCAGCGTTGCCGACAGTGTCTGGTCGGCTCCCACGGCCACAACGCCGGAGCGCTCCAGCAGCGACAAAAGCGGCGTTTTTGCGAGATCCGTCTCGGAATAGCTTACGCCGATCCGTTCCGGCACAAATGTCGAAAGATAAGAGAACGGCTGCTCATCCATGTATCGCACACGAATGGAATGCTGCACGCGCTCGCCCTGTTCCAGACCGAGCGCTTCTGCAACAACGGCAGACGGAACGATATAGTTGAAGGCCAGCAGCTTCACCCGCGTATCTCGGCCCATCGCGACAAGGCTTTGCAGCATGTTGGAGAAATCGCCGACAAAGGCGGGCTCAATCCGGCCATCGCGCACATAGGTGCCCGATCCAGGCTGCCGCTCGATCAGGCCATCGCGGGCCAGTCCATCCAGCGCACGGCGAATCGTGACGCGTGACATCTGGTGCGCCGCTGCAAGGCTGGGCTCGCCGGGAAGGCGCTCACCCGGAAGCAGCGAGCCGCTCGTGATCCGCTCCTTCAGAAGCAGATACAGCCGATGCGTCTTGGATGATTCGATGGCGTCCAGGCGAAATACTCCTGCCCCCCTCATTCCCATTTTTGGTGGGGCGCATTTGTATTAAATGTAAGACAGGTGCTTGTCGTCAAGCCCAATCTGGCTATTTTCGAATTCAAGTCATTTTCAGAGGTTTCAGTGGGTAAAATCGAGACAATCGGCGAAGGCTATCCGGCTACTACCTGCGACGTGCTGATCATCGGTGCGGGCGCGGCAGGCCTTGTTGCTGCATTGCGCGCTCGCGAAGCCGGTGCTTCGGTGATCGTGCTGGAGCGGGATGCACTGCCGCGCGGTTCCACGGCATTGTCCGCGGGCCTGATCCCGGCTGCGGGGACCCGCTTTCAGAAAGATGCGCAAATCGCTGATTCTGAATTACAATTCACTACTGATATCCTCGCAAAATCACACAATGAAGCTGATCCGAAAGCCATTTCAACCGTCGTTTCCGCCATCGGCCCGACACTGGAATGGCTGAACGACCGGCATGGCCTGCCGTTCTCGGTGATCGAGAACTTCACCTATCCCGGTCATTCCGCCAGCCGCATGCATGGCTTACCAAGCCGCTCCGGTCAGGAACTGATGGACCGGCTGCGAAGTGCGGCAGAGGATGCGTCCATCGATATCATCACCAATGCCAGGGCGGAGACGCTGCTTGCGGACACGTTTGGTCTCATCAAAGGCGTGCGCTTTTCGCGCCCGGACAAGACCACGGAAGATGTGGGCTGCGCCGCGCTGATCCTCGCCTGCAATGGCTACGGCGGCAACAAGGCTCTGGTAGCCGAGCATATCCCCGATCTTGCCAATGCCCTTTACTTCGGCCACGCGGGCAATCAGGGCGATGCGCTGGCCTGGGGCGAAGCGCTTGGGGCGCAAACGAGACATCTCTCGGGCCATCAAGGCCACGGCTCGGTCGCTCATCCGCAAGGCATTCTCCTGACATGGGCGACAATGACCGAAGGCGGTTTTCAGGTAAATCTGAAAGGGGAACGCTTCTCAGATGAATCACGCGGTTACTCCGAGCAGGCGGAAGCGGTTCTGGCACAGCCCGGGGGCGTTGTGTGGTCGATCTTCGACGAGCGTATCGCCATCATCGCACGCCAGTTCGAGGATTTTCGCAACGCCGAGGCCATGGGAGCCGTGGTCGAGGCGCAATGGCTGGGAGAGCTGGTGGAGAAAACCGGCTTGCCGACAACGGCGTTGAAGGACGCACTGAGCGGGGTCCAGCACTTCAAGGCCGATGGCGGCGCAGACAGTTTCGGGCGCAACTGGACTGGCGTTTCGCAGCTGCAATCGCCTTTCCGTGCCGTGAAGGTGACGGGCGCGCTGTTTCACACGCAGGGCGGGCTGGTGGTCGATTCGCAGGCGCGTGTCATAGGTTCCAGCGGCTTGCCGATCCCGCGCCTGTTTGCTGTGGGTGGAGCAGCCTGCGGCGTGTCAGGCTCACAAGCCTCGGGCTATCTCTCTGGCAACGGGTTGCTGACGGCGGTTGCCTATGGGTCCATCGCCGGAATGGCTGCGGCTGCGCGCACAGCTTAGTCTTTGCCCTTTCTCACCTCCCCGGCTATAGGCTGGCACTTCTAGAACTTGAGGCCAGCCCCTTGTCCGAACCCGAACTTCGCTCCGCTCCCAAAGTCAGCTTCGTCTCGCTGGGCTGCCCCAAGGCGCTGGTGGACAGCGAACGCATCATCACGCGCTTGCGTGCCGAGGGCTATGAGCTGACCAAATCGCACGCGGGGGCCGACGTCGTGATCGTCAACACCTGTGGCTTTCTCGATTCCGCCAAGCAGGAGTCGCTTGAGGCTATCGGCACCGCGATGAACGAGAACGGAAAGGTCATCGTCACGGGCTGCATGGGCGCAGAACCCGAGGAAATTTCTGCAAAATACCCCAATGTCTTCGCCATCACCGGCCCGCAGCAATACGAAAATGTGCTGGAGAAAGTGCATCTGGCGGCTCCGCCCAGCCACGATCCGTTCTTCGATCTCGTGCCGCCGCAGGGCATCAAGCTCACACCGCGCCACTATGCCTATCTGAAGATTTCCGAGGGCTGCAATAACCGCTGCTCGTTCTGCATCATTCCGAAACTGCGCGGCGATCTCGTATCGCGCCCGCTTGGTGATGTGATGCGCGAGGCGGAAAAGCTGGTGAATGCGGGCGTGAAGGAACTGCTGGTGATCTCGCAGGATACGTCAGCCTACGGTATCGATGTGAAATATGCGCCCAGCCGCTGGCGCGACCGGGAATACCGCACGAAGTTCCTCGATCTGTCAGAAGCTCTGGGCGAACTCGGCGTGTGGGTGCGCATGCACTATGTTTACCCCTATCCCCATGTCGACGAAGTGATCCCGCTGATGGCAGAGGGTAAAATCCTACCCTATCTCGACATCCCGTTCCAGCATGCCTCGCCGACAGTGCTGAAGTCCATGCGCCGTCCCGCGAGTCAGGAAAAGACGCTGGAGCGCGTGCGGCGCTGGCGCGAGATTTGTCCTGATCTGACCCTGCGCTCAACATTCATTGTGGGATTCCCGGGCGAGACGGATGAAGACTTCGAGCAACTCCTCGATTTCCTTGACGAAGCGAAAATCGAGCGGGCAGGCTGTTTCAAATACGAGCCCGTGCGCGGCGCTACAGCCAATGATCTTGGCCTCGCAGTGGTGCCTGACGAGGTGATGGCGATCCGCCACAAGCGTTTCATGGAGAAGCAGCAGCAGGTTTCCGCGCGCCTCCAGAAGGCCAAGGTCGGCAAGCGCATGCAGGTCATCATCGACGAGATGGGAACGACCGTGGCCAAAGGCCGCTCGAAAGCCGATGCACCAGAGATCGACGGCACGGTCTATGTCTCAACGCGCAGGCCTTTGCGGGCAGGCGATATCGTCAGCGTCAAGATCGAGCGGGCGGATGCCTATGATCTGCATGGGACAGCTGCTTAGCCCCTTAACCGCGCCAGCACCGCTGGGCTTGGATGCCCGTCGGGCACCAGCCCCAGCTTGCGCTGCTCGATCTGCACCAGCTTGCGCGTGCCCTGACCGATCCGGCCGTCGATCTTGCCAACCGCATGGCCTCGCGCCTGCAGAATGCGCTGCAACTCCGTGATTTCAGCGTTGCTGAGCTGGCGTTCTCCCGTAGGCCAAGCCCTGCTGATCGCAGCTCCACCAAAGATGCGGTCGCCGAGATGGCCGACGGCCAAAGCGTAGGAATCCGACGTGTTGTACTGGCGGATCACCTCGAAATTGTCGGTGACGAGGAAAGCCGGGCCATTCACTCCTGTTGGCACGAACAATCCACCGGTGCCGCTGGAAGGCATCGCCTGTCCGCCGGGACGGATGACGCCGAGGCGTGTGAACTGGCTGAAAGCATGCCGCGCCGTGCGGTCGCCGTAGGTCCAGTCGAAGCGGTCGGGCAATGTGACCTCAAAGCCCCAGGGCAATCCGGATTCCCAGCCGTCCGTTTTCAGGTGGTTCGCAGCCGACCCCAGCGCATCCATCGTGGAGCGCCAGATATCCTTTCGGCCATCGCCATCGGCATCCACGGCGTATTTCAGGAAGCTCGACGGGATGAACTGCGGCTGGCCCATGGCACCGGCCCATGAGCCGACAAACCCGGCGCGCGTCACGTGGCCCTCGTCCAGAATCTTCAGGGCCGCGATGAATTCCTTCCGGTAGAAATCGCCCCTGACCTGCCGAAAGGCGAGGCTGGCCGTGGAGCGCAGCACATCCGACGATCCCATGCCGGTGCCGAAATTCGATTCCATACCCCAGATACCGGCGACAACGCTGCGGTCTACGCCGAGATTGCCGCGGATCCAGTTGAAAGCGTTCGCTGCCCGCCCCGCCGCCGCCTTGCCCGCATTGATGCGCTGGGCGGACGCCGCACCATTCACATAATCCCAGAACGGGCGGCTGAACTCGCCCTGCCCGCCGCTGGAACGGACCGGACCGGGATCGAAAGTGAGGCCTGCAATGCCGCTCTGGAAAGTAGCATCGGAGACGCCAGCCGCACGGGCTTCGGCACGGAGGGAGAGCAGGAAACTCTCGAAATCGCCGGATTGGGCGCGGGATCGGCTGGCAATACAGACGAAGGCAGCCGATGTGCCAAGGGTCAGCAACTGGCGACGATCTGGTCGGGGGGAATCAGGGTTTTGCATAGAAAGAGGCTACAGGAAGATTCAGGGCGCGGTCTATTGCTTCTCCTACAGGGGACCGTTGCACACAGAACGTGCCCTGCAGGACGAAGGAAAGCCCTACCCCTCCTTCACATCCGCACTTTTCACCCGGCCAACGCCTGCCGTACCCATCTCCGTCCACGCTTTGGCCAGAGAACCGGCCGCATCAATACCCCGGCACGCGTCCTCGACCACGATGGTCTCAAAACCCGCCGCCTTGCCGTCCAGCGCCGTCCAGCCCACGCAGAAATCAGTAGCGAGGCCTGCGACGAAGGCCCGCTTGAAGCCACGCTCCGTCAGATAACTCGCCAGACCTGTCTTGGTCTTGCGGTCCAGCTCCATGAAGCCGGAATAGCTGTCGATTTTCGGGTTGTAACCCTTGCGGATCACGAGCTGATTGTGGGGAATATCAATCTGGTCGGAGAATTCCGCGCCCTTGGTGTCCCAGATGCAATGGTCCGGCCACAAAACCTGCTTGCCGTAGGGCAGATCGATCACCTCGAACGGTTTCTTGCCGGGATGCGATGTGGCGAAGGAGATGTGACCGGCAGGATGCCAGTCCTGCGTCATCACCACATTGCGGAAAAGATCAGCCAGTTCGTTGATTGGCTTGATCACCTCGTCACCCTTGGGCACGGCGAGACTGCCGCCGGGCAGGAAATCGTACTGCACATCGACGACGATGAAGACATCTGTGTCCTGATTGATCTTGGTGATGGCAGATTGCGCCACGGCTTTACTGGCAACGAGGCCTGCAGCGGCGGCGACGCTCGCCATCTCGAGCGTGCGGCGGCGGGTGAAGCTTGTGTCAGTCATGGCATGTCTCCCGAACAGTCGGCCCCGGCCAGATGATGCATCCGACTTTGGTCTAAGGGCAAGCGGTGATTTCAGCGCGTGGTCGTGACGCTTTCAGCGCACTGACATAAACCGCTTCTTCAACTGAAGCGCCGGTTTTTCCACGAGCAGCCACGATACCGCCGCGACCGCACAGGTGATGATGAGTGCGGGCAGGAGCATCATCCAGCCTGATGTACCGGGGAAAAGCGCCTGCAAGGCCTGCTGAATCGGCCAACCATAGAGATAGACGCCGTAGGAAATATCCCCCGGCGGCTCCAGACCGGGATGCGACAAGCCTGGTGCCATGGCGATGAAGAGCATCAGATAGGCCGTGCCGATGAACATCAGCGGCTTGTAAAGCGCGGGCAAGACGAGCGCCGCCAAAATCATTGCCGCGATCACGGTGGCGACCATGCCGAAGTTCAGCGGCACGCGGTCGCGATAGAGATAGATCAACGATCCCGTGGCGAAGACCAGTGGCAGGCGCAGCGCGGTTTCCTGACCCTTGGGGATGGTGCCGATCATGCCGAGCGTCACCAGCGCCAGCGCGGTCAATGCCGCTCCAACCAGCGCAATAACCGGTGTGCGAAAGCCACCGAATGCGCCGTAAGCCAGCAGGCCGAGATAGCACAGCAATTCATAGCGCAGTGTCCACACGGTCGAGATCGGCCAGCGCAACGGGTTGCCCTCGAAAACCCCGGGCAAAACCGTCGCGCTCTTGAACGTGGTGATCGTCACCCAGATCATCTGCCAGACGCGACCGTCGGTAAAATAGTTGCCTTTGGCGACCGTTGTCATTGCACCGCCCAGCACCAATGCCGTCACCAGAACGGCGATGATCAGGCCCGGAAAAACGCGGAGGATGCGGGCCAGCGCGAAGGGAATAACGCCTCCCCGGCGGTCCCAGCTCATGGCCACAAGAAAGCCGGATACCGCGAAAAAGCCGTTCACGCCATGCTCGCCCAGTGTGTAGCCCGTCAACGCGTAAAGCGGTTCATCCGCGTGCCGTCCCGTGCCGACGCTGAAGGCGTGGCTGACGACGACAGCGAGCGCCAACGCCAGCCGCAGAACCGTAAAATTGTCATAGGGACGCTTGATGGCTTCCGCGACGTTGCTCATCCCGCCGCCCCGCCACTGGTGCGCATGCGAATATCCTGCGCTTTTACGCCTTTGATGGCGGCCAGCGTCCCGTTGAAAACGCCGCGCTGCTTGGCTTCCTCATCAAGATCACCGCGCAGCACTGCGATCACCAGCTTGGCCATGCTCTCGGCGAGCCGCCAGTGGCTGAATGCCCACAAGCCGTGCTTGAGGCGCACATGCCGCTCGGACCAGGCCATATGCCATTGCTTCATCCCGGTCATCTCAGGCGAAGACGGCGATGAGACATTGCCGGTGTGATCCGCAATCGCATCCGCAACATGCAGGATGCGGCCTTTCTGGTTGAGCACGCGACGCGACAGATCATCATCCTCAAAATACAGAAAAATCGCGGGATCAAAGCCTCCCATCCGCATCAAAGCCTCGCGCCGCGCAAGGATCACCGCTCCGCTGGCAAAGGCGATATCGCGAATGGTTTCATCGGCGCTCTCCTGCGGCTTGAAAGCTGGCGCGCAGATGGGAGACGACCATTTCTCGAAGCGGCCGCCATCCGCCCTGATCAACGTCGGCACCAGCAGAAGAGCGTCTTCATGCCTGTCAGCGGCGGCAACGAGCGCTTCAAGACAGCCCGGACGCAGCTTCGCATCGGGATTCAGGAAAAGCACGTAAGGTGTTGATGCAGAAACAATTCCGGCGTTGTTGGCAGTGCCGAAACCGGCGTTGGCTTCAAGCCGGATAATGGTTGCGCCGAGGGATTGCGCGATTGCAGCGCTGTCATCCGTGCTGGCGTTGTCGACGACGATGGCAGCGACACCGGCGGGAAGGCTTTTCAGCGCATCCGCGATGACGGCAGCACTGTTGTAGGCCACGAGGATGGCGGTGACGGGGAGGCTCATGGGTGGAAACCCTCACCAACCCAATGGTCTATGCCACCTACAAATCGCCTCATCCCGAGGTGCGAGCCCCTTGGCGAGCCTCGAGGGACGCACGAAGTCTCTGCAACGCTATCGACCACACAGAACACTGCATCAGCACCATGTGTCCCTCGAGGCCCGCCGAAGAGGCGAACACCTCGGGATGAGGGAATTTGTGTCTGGCAGTTCGCAGACAAGCGGATACCTAGCCTTTTTCAGGCAAATTCGTGCGGATATGCAACTCGCGCAGCTGCTTGTTGCTGGCTTCCACCGGCGCGTTCATCAGCAGGTCCACCGCCTGCTGGTTCATCGGGAACATCGCGATCTCGCGCAGGTTCTGTTCTCCCGCCAGCAGCATCACAATGCGGTCGATGCCCGCCGCCATGCCGCCATGGGGCGGTGCGCCGTACTGGAACGCGCGGTACATGCCGCCGAAACGGTCGATGACAGTCTGCTCGCTGTATCCCGCGATCTCGAAGGCCTTCACCATGGCCTCCGGCCTGTGGTTGCGGATGCCGCCGGACGCCAGTTCATAGCCGTTGCAGACCAGATCATACTGGAACGCCTTGATCGTCAGCGGATCCTGCGTGTTGAGCGCCTCAAGTCCGCCCTGCGGCATCGAGAACGGGTTGTGGCTGAAATCCACCTTCTTCTCGTCCTCGTTGTACTCGTACATCGGAAAATCAACGATCCAGGCGAAGGCGAAACGGTCCTTTTCGACAAGGTTCAGGTCCTCGCCTGCCTTTGTGCGGGCGAGGCCTGCGAAACGCACGAATTTCTCGGGATTGCCTGCGACGAAGAAGACTGCATCTCCAGCATCTAAGCCAAGTTTGTAAGCCAGAAAGGCACTTAAATCTTGTCCAATATTATTTGCAATTGGACCTCGTCCGACCATTCGAAAATACTTTGGATCAATAGATTTATATTTTTCTTTGAATTTTTCGTTGATTGACTGGAAAATTGACTCACTTGGTAGCACTGCGCCTTCCGGGGCCTGCTCGAATATCATGTACCCGAGGCCAGGCTGACCTTCGCCTTGCGCCCAAGAATTCATCCGATCACAAAAAGCTCTCGAGCCGCCACCACGTGCTGGTATTGCCCAAACTTCGTTGCCACTCTCCTCAAGGATTCGAGCAAAAACCTTAAATCCTGCACCACGAAATGCTTCGGACACATCCTGCATCTCGATGGGGTTGCGCAGATCAGGCTTGTCCGAACCGTACTTCCGCATGCTCTCCGCATAGGGGATCATCGGGAACTTTTCGGTCACGGCGCGCGGCTTGGACTTGTCAGTGTAATCCGCGAATTTCTCGAAAACACTGCGATAAATCGGTTCCATCGCGCCCAGAATATTGCCCTGCTCCACGAAGCTCATCTCGAGGTCGAGCTGGTAGAACTCGCCATAGAACCGATCAGCACGCGGGTCCTCGTCGCGGAAGCAGGGCGCGATCTGGAAATAGCGGTCGAACCCCGCCATCATGATCAGTTGCTTGTACTGCTGCGGAGCCTGCGGCAGCGCGTAGAACTTGCCGGGATGCAGGCGGGACGGCACCAGAAAGTCGCGCGCGCCTTCAGGGCTGGACGAGGTCAGGATCGGCGTCTGGAATTCGAAGAAGCCGGCGCTTTTCATCTGCACCCGGATTTCATCGATCACCGCGCCGCGCAGCATGATGTTGTTGTGCAAACGCTCGCGGCGCAGATCGAGGAAGCGGTACTTGAGGCGCGTTTCCTCGGGATAATCCTGATCACCGAACACCGGCAGCGGCAGTTCCTGCGATGATCCCAGCACTTCGAGGCTGGTCACGAAAATCTCGATCTCGCCGGTCGGCATGTTGGGATTCTCGGTCCCGCCCGGACGGCGGCGCACCTCGCCCGTTATGCCGATGCACCATTCGGAACGCACCTTCTCGGCATCCTTGAAAGCCGGAGAAGCCGGGTCCACCACGATCTGCGTCAGGCCGTAATGGTCGCGCAGGTCGATGAACATGACGCCGCCATGGTCGCGGATGCGGTGCGCCCAGCCGGACAGGCGCGCCTGCGTGCCGATATCATTCGCCCGCAACCCGGCGCAGGTGTGCGAACGGTAGCGCGAAACGAGGTTCTGGGCAGCGGTGGACATCATGCGACTCTGGGTGGTGACTGGTTCGGGAATGAGCCGCTGTCAGAGCCCGCATGGGAGGCAAATGTCAAGGATTGAGCGGGCTTTTAGGGAGCCAGACACGACTTCAGTTCATCCAGCGACTTGATCACGCAATCCGCTCCAAGGCCCTCGGCTGACGGCGTGACGATGATCGTGGCGGGTTCGGCAGGCAATCGTTCACGGATCAGCCGGTTTATGCCGTCGATGCTCTGGCCATTGACCCAGCCGGCTTGCCGGTCCGGCGCATCGAAGTTGAGGCCGTTCTGCAACGCGCCGCGAATGACGCTGGCGGCGGAACCGGCGCGGCGCATGGATTCAGGCAAGCCGCTGACCATGCGCCGCTTGATCGGATCGATCTCCTCCGCCGTCACGCCTTTTTCGCGAAAAATGGCATATTCCGAGCGGATAGCAGCCAAGGCAGCGCCAACCTTGTCATTGGCCACGGCGGATTCCATTCCAAAGGCTCCCTCGCGCCCCAGAATGGCCGAAATAGCAGCGCTGGCACCGTAGGCCGCACCAAGCTTCTCCCGCACCGCGATATAGAGCCGTGATCGGAAGCCTGATCCCAAAACGCTCATGGCGATGCCGCGTGAAATGCCCTCGGCACCACCATTCGACCAGAGCACCGGACCGCCGATGAGAATGGTGGATTGCGCTACCGGACTCTCGATGACGATGGTCTTGCTGAACGCCGGGCCACGCGTGAAGGGGATGCCGTCGCGATCCGCGTCTTTCTCCGGCAGGCCGCCAAAGGTGCTGTCAATGATATCAGCCGCCGCCTCACGGGTCAGCGGACCTGCCGAAACCACGGTGAGGTTGCTGCGGGCCAGAATGGCTTTTCGCCACGCATCAACGTCGGCCACTGTGATGCCGGAAATGCTTGACGTCGGCAGGTAGGTCACGGTGGCAGCAACCGGGTGATCGCCTGTCAGGAGTATGCTCATGGCCTCGCGCGCCAGAGTCTCGGCCTTCTCGCGATTAGCCTTGCGACCGTTCAGCAGGAAGCGCTTGCGCCGCTCAAGGGAAATGGCAGGCAGGCGCGGTTCCATCAGGGATGTCTGGAAAAGCTTGAGAGTGGCCTCGAATTGTTCTTTTGGTGCTGAAACATCGCCGAATGTGGCGGCGCGTCCCCGGCTTAGCGAGAAGTAGCCGCCGATGTCCTTGAGTTCCTCCTCCAAGGCCCCGGCATCCAGTGTGCCCGCACCGCCTGCCGCTACAAGCGCAGGTGCCAGCACCATCAGGCCTGCCTTCTCCGGCGTGTGCTGAATCAACCTGTCCTGCCAGGCCATTGAAAAAACCTGATCTTTATCATCCTTCAGAAGCACATGGACAAGGCGAATGCCGCCGGGCGTCCTGCCGTCGCTGATTGCATAGGAGCGCGCCTGTGCGAGTTGCGCGACGGATTGATCCTGTGCCTGCAATGAAACAGGAGCGAATGCAAGCGCGCTGGCCAGTGCCAATGCGCCAAAAGAGGGAATCCGCACCATGCTCAATCCCCCTTAGGCTCGAAGATCACGACGGCATCGCGCTGGTTTTCACCAAGAGACTTCAGCACGGCGCTCACCTCGTCAAGGCGCACAGAAGCGATAACTTCCGGCCAATCCTTCAGCGTTTCATAGGGCAACGGCGACGTGATCCAGTTGATAAGCCGTTGCGGTGCATTCTCAGGCTCTTCAAGCCCGCGCTTCAGATCGCGGGCATAGCGCCTCTTCAATCGTTCCAGCGTGGGCGCATCAATGCCGCGTTTCAGGAACGCCGTGCGGTAGTCGAGCAACGCCTTGCGCACCTCATCAATGCTGCGGCCCTCTTCCGGGATAGCACCCAGACTGAGCGTGAGCGTACCGGGCAGACTGCGCGCCAGATAAGCGCCGTTGATCGAAGCCGCCACCGGCGCTTCGCCTTCGACCAGCGCACTGTGAGGACTGCCGCTGAGCTTGCTCGACAGATAACCGCTGAGCACCGACACAACGGCGGCCTGACGCACAGGGTCAACCTCAGAAGTGCTGACAATGCTGCTAAGCGTGGTGGACGGAGTGGTGATCCGCTTGTCTTCCTTGCGGAAAATCCGCGTTTCCGGCTTTACCAGCAATTTCAGCCCAGGCCACACTCTGACGGGCGCCGGCGCGGCATCGAGAGATACGAGGTGCTTCTCAGCGGCGGCTATTACAGGTTCAGGTGCCAGCGGCCCAGTTACAATGAAATAGACATTCGATTTGCGATACCAGCGCCGCAGGAAGTTGCGCGCTTCGTCCACTGTGAATGCCGCGATAGTCAGCGGAGTGCCGATGGTCCAGTCGGCGAAAGGATGGCCATCATACCCGTAGCGCGTGACTTCCTGCCAGACTGCATCGAAGGGATTGCTGGCGTAGCGCCAATCATGCTCCTGCCGCACAACGTTGCGCTCGCGCACCGCATCCTCCGGGGTGATGGCAAAATCGGTCAGGCGCTCGCTGTAGAACTTGAAGAGGCGATCCAGACGCTCATTTGCATCCGTCGCATTGGCCGGAAAACGGTGGATGTAGCCGGTGGCGCGCTGGCTGGTCCAGCCGTTGGCACTGCCGTCCGCGAAGAACTTGACGGCAGTCTCGCCCTGCCCTTCGTTGCGACCGACGAGTACGACATGCTCGAGATAGTGTGCGATGCCGAGCTGTGCCATGTTGGTTTCATCCGCACTGCCCGCCAAAACGATCATCTGGAACTGGATAGACGTGCTTTTAGGCGCGTGGATGTAGAAGACGCGGTCGGAAATCAGTTTTTCCTGGGCCAGCGCGGGAACTGCAAGGAGAGTCGCCAGCAGGCCGCCGATGAATGCGCTGACGAGCGCTAGTCGCAATATGGTCAATTTCATTGCTTGAAATTGGGGGGGAATACGCGAAATGGCAAGGATATCCGGTCAGATCAGTAATTTGTGATGTCCCCGCCAGAATTTGACTTGTGCAGCGCAACATGTCATACGCCACATATCGCAAATCGCGATAACATCCGCTCCAGCCGCGTGATGGGTCTTCCAAGACCTCAGGCTGTACCGAGCGACTGGTTGAAGAAACCCCTGATTTCCCGAGCACGCTGGGTCATCAAACCCGCAACAGGTTTGGCAGCGCCAGAAATGCGCCTCCAGCCTCCTTTGGCGCACAATCGCTTGGCGGTTGCTGGCGCACGAAAGAACTATCAACGTGAGCAATACCCCTAACTCTCCCCTGACATTCGCTGATCTCGGCCTTGCTGCCCCTCTTTTGAAAGCACTGGCCTCCGAAGGTTACGAGACCCCTACCCCCATTCAGGCTCAGGCGATCCCGTCCGTGCTGATGGCGAAGGACCTTCTCGGCATCGCCCAGACCGGCACCGGCAAGACGGCGGCCTTTGCGCTGCCGATCCTGCATCGCCTGCAAGCCGACAAGCGACCGCGCCCGCTGAAGGGTGCACGCGTTCTTGTGCTGTCCCCCACACGCGAACTCGCGACGCAAATCGCCGACAGTTTCCGCACCTATGGCAAGCACATGGGCGTGCAGGTTGCCGTTGTATTCGGTGGCGTCGGCCATCGCCCGCAGATCCAGGCGCTCGCCAAGGGCCTTGACGTGCTTGTCGCCACGCCCGGTCGCCTGATCGACCATCTCGAAAGCCGCGCCGCCAATATCTCTGGCACCGAGATTTTCGTGCTGGACGAGGCCGACCAGATGCTGGATCTCGGCTTCCTCAGGCCGATCCGCAAGATCGTCTCGCATCTTGTGACACGCCGCCAGAACCTGTTCTTCTCGGCTACGATGCCAGAGGAAATCGGCAAGCTGGCAAGCGAACTGCTGAAAGACCCCGTGCGTGTTTCGGTCACCCCGGTCGCCAAGACCGCCGACCGTGTCGACCAGCGCGTGATCCATGTGCCTGCTCAGGCCAAGCGCCATGTGCTGACCGAGCTGCTGAAGGATGAAGCCTTCTCCCGTACACTCGTCTTTACCCGCACAAAGCGCGGTGCGGACAAGGTGGCGGAGCATCTGGAGAAGAGCCGGATCTCGGCTGCTGCCATCCACGGCAACAAGAGCCAGAGCCAGCGCGAGCGGGCTCTCGATTGGTTCAAGACAGGTGATATTCGCGTGCTGGTCGCCACTGATATCGCGGCGCGCGGCATTGATGTCTCGAACGTCAGCCATGTCATCAACTTTGAGTTGCCCGAAGTGGCGGAAGCTTATGTCCACCGCATCGGTCGCACAGCCCGCGCCGGAGCCGAGGGTCAGGCGATCTCGCTCTGTGATGTCGAGGAGCGTTCGCTGCTCAAGGCCATCGAAAAGCTCATCAAGCAGCCAATTCCGGTTGAAACACGCAACGATATCGTGGTGCCGGATTCCGCACTGACGGCCAAGGAAGAGCGCCGCCCACGCGGTGGACGTCCGCAGGGTGGCCAGCGCAGCGGTGGACAAGGCCAGCGTCAGGGCGGAAGCCGCGATGGCGGCCAGCGGCAGGACAGCGGCAGGCAAGAAGGCAACCGTCATGAGGGTTCACGCCATCAGGGCGGACGTCCCGAGGGCCAGCGCTCGCAGGCTCCAGCACAGGCGCAGGCTCCTCGCCCGGCTGGGTTAGGCGCCGGCCGCACCTCCAGCCGTGACAGCAACCGTGGCGGGCGTGGTCGTCGCTTCGGCTGAGGCTATCCCAGCCCGAACCAAAGCGTCGCGATCCCCAGGAACGCGAAGAAACCGGTCACATCGGTAATTATCGTCACCAGCGGTCCTGACGCAACCGCTGGATAGAAGTCAAACTTCTCCAGGGTGAGCGGGATCACCACGCTTCCTGACATGCGACAATTATGAATAAAAATTAATATTCCGGACAGCGAACCTGCGAAAATTCAGCTAATCTCCGCAAGCTTGGTGCAGCTTCTCCAATCCCGGCGAAGCGCACAATCAGCAGATCAGGAGAGTGACATGAACCGGAAGTCTTACATTACTGCCAGCGCATTTCTTGCGATCCTGGCAGGCAGTTTCAGCGCCCATGCCTCCGGCGGAGGAGGCGGCGGCGGCGATGGTGGCAGCGGCGGCGCGCCAATAATGTTCGCGCCCACCAGCTTCAACCCCGCCGAACCCAGAACGGGCAACCGGTTGGACCGGACCGATCCGTTGAGTGAATTGCGGACATTGTCGCGCTTCAAGGACGGCGGCTGGGTGATGATGACGAAGATGAAGGATGGCCGGACCTTCCTCAGGTTCCGCACCGCCAATGGCCGCATCGAGTCCGGATTCGGCGAGTTCCTGGGCAAAAAGGAAGACGGCACTTCGCGCTGGCAGCTGACCAACAGCAAGGGCGAGGTCAAAATCTTCGCGGCCACCGCTGACGGCAAGGGCACCGCCATCCTGGGCGTACGGCTGACACGTTGACTGCGGCAGACCGGGAGCGATCCCGGCCTCCTGTCTCACTTCAATCCGAACCAAAGCGTCGCGATCCCCAGGAACGCGAAGAAGCCGATCACATCAGTGATCGTCGTTACCAGCGGTCCTGACGCGACCGCTGGATCAATGCCGAACTTCTCGAGGGTGAGCGGGATGACCACGCCGCCCAGCGCAGCGGCGCAGAGCGTCACGATGATCGCCAGACCTATGACGATGCCTATCTGCGCCGGGCCATACCAGGCCATGGCCACAGCCGCCATGATAACGGCGAAGGCGATGCCGTTGAGCAAACCCACCACCAGCTCGCGGCGCACCACGCGCATGGCATTGGCGCGATCAATCTCCTTGGTGGCCAGCGCGCGCACAGCGACCGTCATGGATTGCGTACCCGCATTGCCTCCCATGGAGGCGACGATCGGCATCAGCACAGCCAGCGCCACCATGGATTTCAGCGAGTTCTCGAACAGGGCAATCACGCCGGACGCCAGAATCGCCGTCAGCAGATTAACGAAAAGCCAGGTGAAACGACTCTTAGTGATTGTCCAGACCGTATCGGAAATCTCTTCCTCGGCCTTGACGCCGCCCAGCGCCTTGATGTCGGCATCGGCCTCTTCTTCCAGCAGATCGACGATATCATCGAAGGTCAGCACGCCCACGAGCCGCTCGGCCTCGTCGACGACAGGGATGGAGACGAGATTGTAATCGCGGAAAAGCCGTGCCACCTCTTCCTGATCATCAGTGGCCTGCACGACATGCTCGGCCTCCTCCATGATCTCTTCTATTTTAGCAGGCCGCCGCGTGCGCAGCAGGCGGTCCAGCGCCACCCGACCGACCAGCCTGTGGGCGGGATCGACCAGGTAGAGATTGTAGAAGCGCTCGGGCAGATCAGCCGAATCGCGCATGAAATCGATCGTCTTGCCCACGGTCCAGAACGGCGGCAGCGCAATGAACTCAGTCTGCATGCGTCGGCCAGCCGAATCATCGGGATAATCCAGGCTCTTGCGCAGCGAAACGCGCTCTTCCGCCGGTAGGTTGTCGAGAACCTCCTGACGGTCCTCATCCGTCAGATTCTCAAGGATATAGACGGCATCATCCGAATCGAGATCCTTGACGCCTTCGGCGATGACGTTGTTGGGAATTTCCTCGAGGATTTCCTCGCGAACGGCATCATCCACCTCGGTCAGCGCGGCGAAGTCGAACTCGCGGCCCATGAGGGTGATGAATTTCGGCCGATCATCCGAAGCGAGATGCTCCAGCAACGCGCCGACATCCGCTTCGTGCAGGTCGCTACCCAACGCGGTCACCGCGCCCGAGTCCTCGCGCGCAATGGCCTCGGCTACGCGCTCGATGAAAACAAGATTCACATCGCCTTCGTCATCGCGAAAGGCGATGTCAGGCTCTCGAGCGGCGGCGTAGACCGTCTCTGACATGATCGCCCTGGGGTTGGAGCGGATTGGCGGATGAGAAGTAACGATAGAGCTTCGAAAAGCTCGCATGTCACCGGGGTTGAGGTTATGCAGCTTTTCATGACGTTGAAAACCCGAAAAACACTTGTTGCTCGCCGGACCCTGATGATTGGCGGTTTTGCCATGCTGGCAGCGCCCGAAGCATCGGCATGGCAGGTGCTTTCTGCCCCGCTCGGCACATCGCGTATTCTGCCCGTATCAGGTCTTGGTGGTCCACAAATCGGCCGCAAAAGCTATTCTGGCACGCTGCCTCTGGCCGATGGCGAGGTGATCCTCACCTTCGATGACGGCCCCCTACCCGCGACTACGAGCCCGGTGCTGGATGCGCTGGCGCGCGAGAATGTGCGTGCCACGTTCTTCATCATCGGACGCAATGCGAAAGCGAATCCGCAGATGGTGCAGCGCATTGTCAATGCGGGACATACACTGGCCAACCACACGATGAACCATCCCTGGACGATGAAACAGCGCAGTTTCGACGTCGGTGTACGCGAGATCAACGAGGGACAGGATGCGATCCAGCAGGCGGCGGGTCGCAAGATCGCACCGTTCTTCCGTTTTCCCGGCTTTGCCGATACGCCGGAATTGCTGGCGGAACTGTCACGCCGCAACACTGCGGTGTGGGGTACGGACCTGTGGGCCAGCGACTGGAATGTGATGTCGCCGGATGCGCAGTTGCACCTGCTCTATGCACGCGTACAGAGGGCCCGGAAGGGCATCATCCTCATGCACGACATCCGCACGCAGACGGCGGCGATGCTTCCGTCATTCCTGACCGCGCTGAAACAAGGCGGGTTCAGGGTGGTGCATGCGGTGGAGGGCTAAGGCCAAGCAGGGCGCGAAGCTCTCGCCGTTTTGCCTCCGGCAGGTGTGCCGGTGATGGCAGGTACAGGATGCGCTGCATCATGCCATTTGCCCCTGTTGTTCTTTCTGGTTCGTCGCCAATCACACGCATGCTGGTCGTGCCGCGCGTTGCGTCGAAACCCCGCTCCATCAGTTTGCGCCGTACCGCATCTGGATCTTCCGCAAGAACGGGCGTTACCCAATACGTCGGTTCCAGAGCTCGACTGCCGGGAGCATGCCCGGCTGATGCCTCGCCTAGCAAAGCTTCTGCCGCATGCTTGCGCCGCTCGATGTCAGCAGGCGCGGCAAGACGCCTGGACATGAGAGCGATCATCGCATGAGGCGGCTTGCGGCGGAAGATTTCGACTGGCGGAGACTGTCCAAAGCCGCGGGTCAGGCCGCTGATGGCGCGGTCAACATCGCCACCAAAGAGCGTCAGTGCTCGGCATATCAATCCATAAGATAGCGGCATCGACGCCGCCTTGAGCATGGCGTACTTGGCGATGCGCTTGAGAAACCACCAGCGGCCAAGCTGCGGATAGGCTTCGATGTGCAACACAAAAGCTTTCGCCAGACGCTGATCACGGATGACTGCCACCGCTCCACCCAGCGCCGTCAGGGTCTTGATGGGGCCGAAGCTGAAAAGGCTGACATCGGCTTCGATCGAACCATTGAACGCTGGCGACCAACTCTGCGCGCAATCCTCGACAAGCAGCACGCTTGACGAGCGAAATGTTGCGAAGGGCTGGAGGTCTACCCGGCTGCCGAAGAGGTGCGCGATCAGGATCAGGCGCGTCCGGTCCGAAAGTGCAGCTGCGACCGCATCGACCGACGGGGCCAGAGTATCCGGATCAACATCTACCACTCTGATCGTGAGATCATGATGCCGTGCGATATCCTGCATGCCCGCGATGGTCACGGCGCTCATGATGATCTCGGAGCCCTTTGGTAGCCGAAGAGCAGAGAGCAGAGCGTCAAACGCAGTACGAACCGAGAGGCAGGCTATGGCACGACGGTCAGCAGGCCACGCGCGCTCGATCCCCTGCACGTATCCGCCGGTGGGCGCGCGCACCAGCGCACCCAGGGCGAAGCCGATGTCATTCCAGCCGATATCGATATGATGACGGGCGTATAGTCGCATGCGGTGGAGTATAACCTCATGGGCCTTGCCAAGGCAAAAGACCCGCAGGCTCACGCCGACGGGCAGGAAATTCCGATTTCTCCCGTGCTCATTGTGCTATGAGGTATCATAAACAGGTCTCAACCGGAGCGACATCATGAGCAGCTGGATCATTCTCGGAATTCTCGCCGCCGCGTTGGGCTACCTTGTCTTCGCCTATAACGGGATGGTCGCTATGCGGCGGCGCGGTGACCAGGCCTTTGCCGACATCGACGTCCAGCTCAAGCAGCGTCATGACCTGATCCCCAATCTGATCGAAACTGTGAAGGGCTATGCGTCCCACGAACGCGACACCTTTGATGCTGTGATCAAGGCCCGACAGGGCGCACTTGCAGCGTCCGATCCGCAAGGCAAGGCGCAGGCGGAACAGGCGCTTTCCGGCGCTGTCGGCAAACTGCTGGCGCTTGCCGAAAGCTATCCTGATCTGAAGGCGAGCGCCAATTTCCAGTCACTGCAGAGCGAGCTTGCCAATGTCGAGGACAAGCTTTCCGCTGCACGGCGGTTTTTCAACAATGCCGTCGGCGAATACAACACCTCGATCGAGTCGGTCCCGGCTGTATTCTTCGCCAGCAAGTTCGGTTTCCTGAAGCGTGATTTCTTCGATCTGGGAGAGGAGTCGCGCTCGCAGCTAGGCGCGCCACCAATCGTCAAATTCTGAGCAGCGGGCAGGATCAGCCCCATGGCTGAAGCTTTTGGCCTCTACACCCATATCAGGAACAACAAGATTCGCTCCGGGCTGTTGCTGGTCGGCCTGTTTTTTCTGGCCTATCTCGCAAGCTTCGGTGTTTTCCTGATTGTGCTTGGCGGCAGCGGCGGCGCGATTGACCTGCGCGAAGCGGCATCATTGTTTACTGGGGCATTTCCGTTTGTCACGGCTGGCGTTGCGCTATGGGTGTTCCTGGGGTTCCGGATCAATGTCTGGCTCATCGGCAGGATCACCGGTGCCAGAGGCATAACACGCGATGAAAACCGTGAGCTTTACGCATTGCTGGAGAATCTTTGCATCTCGCGCGGCATTCCCGTGCCGCGTCTCATGATTGTCGAGGATGACGCGCTCAACGCATTCGCATCAGGCGTCAACCTGCAGCAATACACTGTGACGGTCACTCGAGGACTGCTGAACTCGCTGACAAAAGCAGAACTCGAGGCCGTGCTGGCGCATGAGCTCACGCATATCCGAAACGGGGATGTGCGGATGATGGTTATCGCGGTCGTCATTGCCGGTGTTATCTCCTTTCTGGGCGAGGTAATGTTCCGGGGCATGCGGCTGGGCTCGATCCGCTCCTCGAACGACGACAGGAAGAGCGGCGGCGCGCTGGTCATTATCGGGCTCGTCATTCTTCTGGTGACATGGCTGCTCGCCGCCGTCGTGCGGTTTTCCCTGTCCCGCTCGCGCGAGTATCTGGCCGATGCTGGTGCCGTCGAGCTGACTAAGAACCCCGACGCCATGATTTCCGCTCTTCTCAAAATCGCTGGAAAAGCCGACCTCGACCACGTGCCATCCGGTGTGATGGATATGTGCTTCGAGAATGATCCGGATGATTTCGGCGATGTGTTCTCCACGCACCCTTCTGTCGCCAAGCGCGTTCAGGCTCTGGTCCAGACAGCCGGAGGGCGCGTTCCCGCGGAGCCTCCGAAGCTCAGCGAAAGAAACGATCTGATCAATGTCATTGAAACGCGCGGACCGTGGGCACGCCGCGATCCAGTTCACCCGGATCGATAGAGATCCCGGCATTGGAAGTGCATGAGGCAAAACATCAAAAAGCCCCGCCAATCACTTGACGGGGCTTTTCAATATTGGTGCGGCCAAATGGACTCGAACCATCACGGGTCTCCCCGCTACCACCTCAAGGTAGTGCGTCTACCAATTCCGCCATGGCCGCGAACTGAGGATGCAGCGGGGTAGCAAAGGGTTACCCCCCTGACAAGCCCTTTCCGCAAGCTTTTCAATGCTTCAGGAATCAAGACCGCAATGCTTCAGGAATCAAGACCGCAATGCTTCAGGAATCAAGACCGCTTGGGCGCTTGATGAGTTCCCGCACTTCCACCGCGATGCGGTTGCCCTGTACGACCACAAGGCCGCGCGCGACAGGCAGATCATTGGCAAGAATCTCGACTTCGTCTTCTTCACCCGATTCCAGCTCGATCACCGCACCGCGGCCCATGCGGAGCAGCTGGTGGATCGGCATCTTGGCACGCCCGAGAACAACTGAAACCTCAACTGAAACCTTATCGAGTGTCGCCAATGTGTATGTCCTTGTACGGGCTTGTTTGATTCTCGATCGGATGTTGCCGAGGAGCCACTGAGCGAAGTATCGGTGAACATGGTCAATAGCAGGTTAACATGCGGGATGATCTGACAACAAAGCTGCTCCCTTCCGCAGGGTCACCTCGTGTGGAATGGGTGGTGGCGGAAGGGCTTGTGGCCTATCCGGATGCCGTGGCCGAGATGGAGCGGCTGGCCTCCGCCATTGCCCAAGGCAGCGCCGCCGAGCGTATCTGGCTGGTGGAGCATCCACCGCTCTATACATCCGGCACCAGCGCCCGCGCGGCTGATCTTCTGGACCGGCGCTTCCCGGTTTTCGACACTGGGCGCGGGGGCCAGTTCACCTATCACGGACCCGGACAGCGTGTGGCCTATGTAATGCTCGATCTGGAGCGGCGGGCGAAAGATCTCCGCCGGTTCGTGGCGGCGCTTGAGGCCTGGATCATCGATGCGCTCGCCCGCTTCAACGTGACGGCGGAGCGTCGGGAAGACCGGGTCGGTGTCTGGGTGAAGCGGCGGGACAAACCGCCGGGCATTGATGGCAGCATGGCCGAGGACAAGATCGCTGCCATCGGCATCCGCGTGCGGCGCTGGGTGACATTCCACGGGATATCGCTGAATGTGGAGCCAGATCTATCTCATTTCAGCGGTATCGTGCCGTGCGGTGTGGCCGAGCGGCATTTCGGCGTGACGAGCCTCGTCGATCTGGGCTTGCCCGTGACGATGGCGGATGCGGATGCGGCGCTGAAAGCTGCCTTCCAGGAGGTTTTCGGCGATATCGCCTGACTGCATCCAAAGGCCCAGCCGCCGGGTATTCCCATCACAACATCTGTTCTGGAGGATACATCATGGTTCGTCTCGCACTCGGCGCTGCCGCTGTTCTGCTCGCCCTCGCCACCGTTCAGTCCGTCCGGGCGCAGGAACCGGCCTATGAAAGCTGGCCGCGCCTTGTGAACCCGTTCGAAAGCACCGGCGGTGGTGGTGTGATGATCGACGGCTACAAGCCGGTGGTGTCCGGCAACGCCTGCAACACGGATTTCTCGGTCAAGATGCCGGATGGCGCGACCTTCCAGAACGAGATCACTTTCGACGCATTGCCCAAGCAGGGCGGCATCCATTGCGCCAACGGCAAATGGCGCGCCAAGGATGGCAGTGCTGCTGGCACAACGCCGTTCGAGATGTTCATCAAGGATGGCGTGGTTCGGCGCTCGCCGTAAGTCCAGCTACGGCGTCCAAACCCACTTCTGCGCCTTCGCCACCGTAGCGGGTGCCGCAATGCCGGGCCGCATCTCTCCGAACTTGCGCATCTCGGCCACGCTTGCGGCAGGCAAACTAGCAGCCTCGGCCGCGCGCATCACATCATCAAGATACCCCGGCCTTGGCCGTCCTGCCTCGGTCGCACGGCCGACATAGACCAGCGCCCGGCGGATGCCAGCGGTCGAGATAACGGGCTGGTTCACCTTGCGGTAGAGCCTCGGCACATCCTCGAAACGGTCGAGAACGGGCACATCGGACAGCGCCAGTTCCCACAGCATGCCATGCACATCCCGGCGCGGATCACGCACCACATTGGCGTAGCCGTCGGTCGAGATGATCCAACGGTGGCGTGGCAGGCGTGCGAGGCCAACCGGCTTCGACGACGGGCAGCGCTTGGCCATGGCCGCGACATCCATGTTGGCACCGTAGGCGAAATAGAGCGGCATTTTAGAGAAGTTCCATCAGGGTTAAAAGAAACCATGCCGGGTTTCGGCAATGAGGCGAAACCGGGGCAAACCGGACCAAGGGTGGACTGATAGCGCATCGGGCCGATGTCGCAAACTCAGGGAGAGACCCATGAAATCGACTTCATCCACATTCGCAGGCTCCGGAAAACCCACACCACTCTTCGCGACAAAGGATTACGACGCCAATTCGTTCGTCGAGCTCCTTTTGGGAAACTATCATCCCGCAACCGACTGGCTGAACGTGAACGGCGCGGGAAACATCAACTACGTTCCCTACAACGCGTTCTATTTCGCTCCTGACGATTCAAACTGCGGGCTGCTGGGATCTCTGGGCAACGATTTCATTTTTGGCGGCAACGGCAACGACCTGATCATTGGTGATGCAGGCGAAGATTTCCTCTTCGGTGGCGGCGGCAACGACTACCTCATGGGTGGTGATGACGGCGACGCATTGTTTGGTAACGAAGGCAACGATCAACTCTTCGGTGGCCGTGGCAATGATGTCCTGTTCGGCGGCACCGGCAATGACACGCTCTATGGCGGCAGCGGCGACGATACGCTGGATGGCGGGGACGGTAACGATGTTCTGGTCGGCGGGACCGGGATAGATACTGTCTCGTTTGAGAATTCAGTCGGGACAGTCTTAGTTACTCTCTACGGATCCAGTAACGATGGCGACAAAGGCGTTCCCGGTGGGGGCAAGGACAAGCTTTTCGGCATCGAGAACATTAAGGGTTCATCCTTCGACGACTCGATCCATGGAAATGCAGGGGACAATACACTTGATGGTGGTGCAGGTGACGATACTATAAGTGGACAAGGCGGAAATGATTTAATTATCAGCGGAGCGGGAAACAATTTTCTATCTGGCGGCGACGGCGACGATACATTTGACCTACATGAAGGCAACAATCTGGTTTTTGGTGGCAATTATCCCACAGCAAAGGCTGAGGATTTTGATATAGCCTTGCTGGGTGGAACAATCGACGAATGGCATTTTGAAATGTCAGGCGTTAATGCATATGAGTTCACGCGCACCGTCAATGACATTGTTGAGCAAACAATAACAATGACTGAAATCGATCTCGTCAAATTTGATGATGGTAGCTATATTTTCCTGTAAATTTCGAATCTACAGGAAACATCCAGAAAAATGGCATCCGCTCTTGTGCAAAGAGCGGATGCTGTGACTTCAAACACCCCTCACCATCAACGCCCGCTCATCGTCCTGGATGAAATCGCGCAGAACCGGCACATCGTCGCGTTTCTCACTGATGATGATCTGGTAGATCATGTTGGAGCCGTGCAGGAAGCCAAGCTCGCAGGAAATGAGATAGAACTCCCACATCCGGCAGAAGCGCTCGTCGAACATCGCAACTACCTGCGGGCGGGCCTTCTCGAAGTTCTTTCGCCATGCCTTCAGCGTCCAGTAGTAATGCAAGCGGAGAATCTCGCAGTCCGCCACCCAGGTTCCGGTGCGCTCGGTCGAGGCGAAAACCTCCGACATCGCCGGGCAATAACCGCCGGGGAAGATGTATTTGCGGATAAAGGGTGCCGTGGTGCCGGGCGGTGACATGCGGCCGATGGCATGGACCAGACCATATCCACCGGGCTTCATAAGGCTTTTCAGCTTGGTGAAATAATTGTCGAAATTGCTGATGCCGATGGCTTCCATCATGGCGATGGAGATGACGCGGTCATAGGTGCCGCTCATGTTGCGGTAATCCTGCTCAAGGAACGTCACGCGGTCCGCCACATCCATGTCGATAGCGCGCTGTTTCGCCACCGCGATCTGCTCGGGCGAGAGCGATACCGATGTGACCGTGACGCCGAAATTCTTCGCAAGATAGCAGGCCAGCCCGCCCCAGCCGGAGCCGACTTCCGCGACACTCATACCGGGCTGGAGCCGCAGCTTCGCCGCGATATGGCGCATCTTGTCCATCTGCGCCTGCTCCAGGGAATTGTCGGGATGCGTATAATAGGCGCAGGAATAGTTCATCGTCGGATCAAGCCAGAGCTGGTAGAATTCCGGTTTGATATCATAGTGATGCTTGATGTTCTTCGAGGCCTGAATCAGCGAGTTCTGCTGCTGGAAACGCCGCACCGCGCGCCAGCCGTTGCGCAAGGCCTGCTGCACGGGGTGGCCACCAAGCGCCTTGCGGTTGACCGAAAAGAGCAGCAGCAGATCATAGACCGTAGTGTCCTCCTCAAAGGCGATACGGTCTTCCATGTAGGCCTCGGGAAAGGCCAGCTCCGGGTTCCAGAATATCTTGTCCGCGACCTTGTCGTCCTTCATCCGCACTGTGACCGAAGGGCCGTCCTTGCCGCCGCCGAAGACGCTTCGGACACCCGCCATGTCGATGACGTTGAGCGTGCCCTTCTCGATGAAGCGCTTCAGCAGCGATGACAGTTTGCCCAGCGACATGCAGTGGTTCCTTGCGTTCTATGTCAGGCAATCAGCACGATGACGATAGACTGGCAAGAGGAAGGAGGGGTTGAAGCATTGTGCGTTTCTCGAGGCTTCGCTTCGCTCCGCACCTCGAAATAAGGAGATTCCTGCAAACCCCGCTCCCCTCATTTCGAGGTGCGAGCCCTTTGGCGAGCCTCGAGAAACGCACTATCCCCTAAACCGCCCGTACCCACACCTTGTTATCGTGGAACGCAGCGCCACCGAACGGTGCGACCTGTGCGGCATCGGTCAGCGTGTTGATCCCCTTACCGCCCTTGTGCGCCGCATTGGGATGAATGCCTTCCGCAATCACCACGCCGATCTGCACACCTGCGAAGCGCTTGACCACCAGCAGCGTTTCACCGCGAGGCGAGCCGATCATCACCTCGCCACCCTCGGTGAGGCCCAGACGCTCGATATCATCGGGATGCATCATCAGCGACGGTGCGCCCTCGCGCTTCTGCGAGCCTGGCGTTTCGGTGAAGGTGGAGTTGAGATAGCTGCGCGACGGTGATGTCGCCAATTTGAACGGATAGGTCTGGTCAGGCGCTTCCGTCACGGCCCAATGGTCGGGCAATGTCGGCATGTCCTTCCACGGACCCATCATGCCGTCCTTGGCATAAGGCACCTTCTCCCAGTCCGGCTTGAAGCGGAATTTGCGATCCTGATACGCGAAGCCGTTGATATAATGCGCAGTTTCGAAACTGGGCTGGCAGACAATCCATTTGTTCGCCTTAATCTCGGCATAGGTGCCCCAGCCGGATTTCTGCAGTGTCTCGTCGATGATCTCGGGGATGCTCATGCCGAAGCCGCGATGCTCGGCCCCCACGCGTTTCGCAAGCTCGGCGATCACCCAGTGATTTTCACGACACTCACCCGGTGCATCGATCAGCTTGCCGCCCAGCATGATGTGCATGTGGCCGCCGCCGGTGTAAAAATCGTCGTGCTCCATGAACATCGTCGCTGGCATCAGGATATCGGCGTATTTCGCCGTTTCGGTGATGAATTGCTCGTGCACCGCCACGAACAGGTCTTCGCGGGCGAACCCCTGTTTCACCAGTTCCTGCTCAGGGCAGACGCTGACAGGATTGGTGTTCTGGATGAGGATTGCCTTGACCGGCGGGCCGTTGCGCAGGGCGAAGGCATCGCCCGTGAGAATGCGCCCAATGGCGGATTGTTCCAGCTTGCGCACTTTGGGATCAAAGTGATCCAGCCCCTCGATCAGCCCGGTGTGCAGGTGATAGATGCCGCCGTTGTTGTGAAACGCCCCTCCCCCTTCGTGCAGCCACGCGCCTGTGACGGCGGATATGCACAGCGCAGCATGCATGTTGCTCGCACCATTGCGCTGGCGGGAGAAGCCGTATCCGAGGCGAAAGAAGGTCTTCTTCGTCGTGCCGATCAGGCGTGCGAAGGCTTCGATTTCGGCGACCGGGAGTCCGGTGATTTCCGCCGCCCATTCCGGGGTACGCGTCTTGAGATGTGCCTCCAGTTCCTCCGGGCAATCCGTGTACTGCGCCATGTATTCCCGGTCAGCGAGGCCATCGCGGAACAGCACATGCATCACGCCGCAGGCCAGCGCGCCATCCGTGCCGGGACGTAGCAGCAAGGCCATATCGGCCTGTTTCATCGTGTCATTCATGTAGATGTCGATGGCGACGATCTTGGCCCCACGCTCCTTGCGGGCGCGGATGGCGTGGGTCATCACGTTGACCTGCGTGGCGACAGCATTGGTGCCCCAGATCACCACGCAATCGGATTGCGCCATCTCGCGTGGATCGACACCGGCGAGCTTGCCCGTGCCCGCCATGAAGCCACCCCAGGCCGTGTTGATGCAGATCGTCTGGTAGAAGCCCGAATACTTCTTCACGTGCCGCAGCCGGTTGATGCCGTCGCGCTGCACGCGACCCATCGTGCCGGCGTAGTAGTAAGGCCAGACGCTTTCCGCGCCGTGGTCCTGATCCGCCTTCAACATGGCGGCAGCGACGGTTTCCAGTGCCTCCTCCCAGCTTATCCGCTCGAATTGCCCTGATCCCTTGGGACCGGTGCGCTTCATCGGGTGCAGCAAGCGGTCCGGATGGTGGATGCGCTCAGCGTAGCGGGCGACCTTCGCGCAGATCACACCGGCGGTATAGGAATTGTCCTCCGCGCCACGCACGCGCCCGATGGTGGTTCCGTCTATGACCTCCACGTCCAGTGCACAAGCCGACGGGCAATCGTGCGGGCAGACCGAGGGGTGGGTTGTGATGCGCAAGTTCTGCGGTGGAGTGTGGGCGTTCATGGCGAGAGACTATCTTCACATCAAACCTGCGTCAAAGCAGCTATCGCGTGCCACTACCCCCCAAACACCACCCTGCCCCCCACAACCGTCGTCTTCACCCGGCCCACCATCTTCGCGCCGTCGAACGGCGTGTTCTTGCAGCGCCCGCGCATCTCCTGCGGGTCACACACCCACGGTTCTTCTGGATCGAACACGATCACATCCGCCGGTGCGCCCACCGCGAGTTTGCCCGTGGGCAGGCCGAGGATGCGCGATGGCGAGGTGGAGAGTGTGTCGATCAGGCGCAGCAGCGTCAGTTGCCCGGCTTCCACCAGCCGAAGGCCTGCTGACAGCATGGTTTCAAGCCCCGCCGCACCGTGCGCCGCTTCGGCGAACGTGAGTCGCTTGGTCTCCACGTCCTGCGGGTTGTGATCGGAGACGATCACGTCGATCAGGCCCTCGGCGACCGCATCCACCAGTGCGAGCCGTTCTTCCTCGCTCCGAAGAGGCGGCGCGAGCTTGAAGAAGGTGCGGTACTGACCGACATCGTTGTCGTTGAATGTGAGGTGGTTGATCGACACACCTGCTGTCACTTTCAATCCCGCCGCTTTGGCGCGGCGCAGGACATCCAGCGAGTCCATGCAGGACACGAGGGCCGCGTGATAGCGCCCACCACACGCCGCCAGCAACCGCAGGTCGCGCTCCAGAACCACTGTCTCCGCCATTGGCGGCACACCCGGCAGGCCAAGGCGTGCGGCGAATTCGCCATCGTTCATCACGCCTTCGCCCACGAGATCTGGGTCTTCGCAGTACTGGACGATCAGTGCATCAAACATCTGCCCGTAGGTCAGCGCGCGGCGGATGACCTGCGCATTCATCACGGCCCGGTCGCCATCGGTGTAAGCGAGCGCGCCGACCTCCTTGAGCAGTCCGAATTCAGTCATTTCCTCCCCCATGAGGCCCTTGGTGAGGGCCGCCATGGGGTGAACGCGCACGATGCAGCGATCTTTCGCGCGACGCTTGACGAAATCGATGGAAGGCGCGTCATCCAGCGGAGGCTTGGTATTGGGCTGGCAGATCATCGTGGTGATTCCGCCCGCTGCCGCCGCAAGCCCCGCCGTACGGAAGGTCTCGCGGTGCTCCTCGCCCGGTTCACCCACGAACACGCGCATATCAACGAGGCCGGGCGCGATCACGGCACCCCGGCAATCATGCACGGAAACGCCGTTCATCGGCTTGAGTTGGTTGAGATGGGGGCCGACATCGCGGACCACCCCGTTCTCCATCAGGAGACCGCCGGGTTCGTCGCGTCCTGAAGCAGGATCGACGATGCGAGCTTGGGTGAAGAGAAGCGCGGGGGAGATTTCGTCTGACATGTCAGAGCCGGGGTTTAGGCCCCGGCTTGATGAAGAACAACCGTATTCGCTGATTTATCAACCGGCTTCGGCAGCCTTGTCGGCTTTTGCCTTGGCGGCATTGTAAGGCATCACGCCCTCCCACATCACCTTCTTGCGCAATTCCCGGGCGCGGGTGCGGCGATCACTCACTATCACCAGCAGCATGAAGGAGCCTGCAATCAAGCTAACCATGAAAGTCAAACCCATACCAACAAGCCAGAATTCGAAACCAGGACCGCCGGTATGCCAGAAAAGTACGTAACCCGTCAGGATCATGGGGTTGATGACTGCGATGGCGGCGACAAAACCTGCCCGGTGGTTCCATTCCTGAATAAACGTTGGATTCTGCATGGATACGCACCTTACGCCGATACTGACGCTAGGGTAACTCAGGCATGGTTAAGGTCCGATTGAGGTATGGATAAATTCTGAAAAACGTTCGTTATCAATAATTTACTTGGGTATCATTTGGTTGAACGGGTGCTGTTCCAGTGCAGATAACAAAGAAATCCGATCATCAGTCCGGCGAAAATATAGGGTTGCCAGATATGAAACCCTCGCCACCAGAAGACACCTGCGATCAGCGTCAGCCCCATTACCCACATCCAGACATGCTTGCCGGACTTCCCGAAGAGATACTCGGAGAGTCCGAACACGCCCGCGAACAGGACCTCGACAATGAAGGACCCGATCAGTTCGAACAGGAAACCAAACAGAAGCTCCATGATTACCTCCGCGTGAAGTACGCATTGCGGCAGCCTGGACCCAATTCGCGACGACTGACTCAGTTGTTCGGCAATCGCCGCGCCAAAGCTTCCAGCACTGCCATGCGCACGGCAACACCCATTTCCACCTGCTCGCGGATCAGCGACTGCGCACCATCCGCCACATCGGTGGAAATCTCGACGCCGCGATTCATGGGGCCGGGATGCATCACCAGCGCATCGGGCTTCGCCAGCGCCAGTTTTTCCTCGTCGAGGCCGAAATAGCGGAAGTACTCCTTGGTGGACGGAATGAACGAGCCGTGCATGCGCTCGCGCTGCAGGCGCAGCATCATGACGATATCGGCGTCTTTCAAGCCGAGGCGCATGTCGTTGAAAATCTCGAAGCCGAAACGCTCGATGCCTGGCGGCATCAGGGTAGCAGGTCCGATCAGGCGAACGCGGGCTCCCAAGGTGGCAAGACAGATCATGTTGGATCGTGCAACGCGAGAGTGCAGGATATCGCCGCAAATTGCCACGATCAACCCTTCCACCCTGCCCTTGGCGCGCTTGATGGTGAGCGCGTCAAGCAATGCCTGAGTCGGGTGCTCGTGCGCGCCGTCTCCGGCATTCACCACGGAACAATCGACTTTCTTCGACAGGAGCTGCACGGCGCCAGCCGCATGGTGGCGCACGATGATCAGGTCAGGGCGCATGGCGTTCAGGGTTATCGCCGTATCAATCAGTGTTTCACCCTTCTTCGCCGAGGAATTGGCGACCGACATATTCATGACATCGGCACCCAGGCGCTTGCCCGCGAGCTCGAAGGAGGCTTGCGTGCGCGTCGAGGGCTCGAAGAACAGGTTGATCTGCGTCCGCCCGCGCAAAACGGACTTTTTCTTCTCGATCTGGCGGGAGAGACTGACTTCCTCGTCCGCAAGCTCCAGAAGTGATTCGATGTCCGGGCGCGACAGCCCCTCGATGCCGAGCAGGTGCTTGTGCGGGAAAATGAAATTCGATGGCGTTGTTTTGCTCATATCGAAGACCACGAGGTAGAGAGAAATCACCGCAGCGACAAGCGTTCGTTTGACATGAGTGCCGGTCTTCCCCATGTATCGCGCCACTTCGAAATCAGCGCATCAGTGCTGCAGGGGCGTTCAGCGTGACCAATCTCGTTATTGTCGAGTCGCCAGCCAAGGCGAAGACAATCAATAAATACCTCGGCAAGAATTACGAAGTCGTGGCCTCGTTCGGACACGTGCGTGATTTGCCATCGAAGGACGGCTCGGTCGATCCTGATGCCGATTTTGCCATGCTGTGGGAAATCGACGGCAAGGCGACAAAGCGCATGTCGGACATAGCCGCGGCCGCCAAGGGCTCGGAAAAGGTCATCCTGGCGACTGACCCGGATCGCGAGGGCGAGGCGATTTCCTGGCATATCCTCGAAATCCTCAAGAGTCGCCGCGTCCTGAAGGACGTCAAGGTCGAGCGCGTCACGTTCAACGCGATAACCAAGCAGGCGGTGGAAGAGGCGATGGCTCACCCTCGCCCCATCGATCAAGCGCTGGTGGATGCCTATCTGGCGCGGCGCGCGCTGGATTATCTCGTGGGATTCAATCTTTCGCCGGTGCTGTGGCGGAAATTACCGGGCGCACGCTCGGCTGGGCGCGTGCAATCCGTGGCGTTGCGCCTGGTCTGCGACCGCGAGATGGATATCGAGCGCTTCGTGGCGCGGGAATACTGGTCGCTTGTCGCCACCCTGAAGACCGGGGCGGGTGATATCTTCGAAGCACGTCTTGCTGGTGCCGACGGGCAGAAGATCACGCGGCTTGATGTTGGCACGGAAGCTGAGGCTCTGGCCTTCAAGAAAGCGCTGGATGCCGCCAGTTTCACCGTCACGTCGGTTGAATCGAAGCCTGCGCGGCGCAATCCCTATCCGCCATTCACGACGTCCACTCTGCAACAGGAAGCGTCGCGCAAACTCGGCATGGCTCCCGCCATCGCCATGCGAGTGGCGCAGAAACTCTACGAGGGAGTGGACATCGGCGGCGAGACCGTCGGCCTCATCACCTACATGCGCACGGACGGAGTGCAGATGGCACCGGAGGCGATCACCGCCGTGCGCAGCATGATCGCCAACAATTATGGTGACCGCTACCTCCCAGGTAGCGCGCGCATTTATTCCACCAAGGCCAAGAATGCGCAGGAAGCCCACGAGGCGATCCGCCCAACCGATGTCTGGCGCAAGCCCGAGGATGTGCGCAAATACGTCGGCGCAGAGGAATTCCGGCTCTATGAACTGATCTGGAAGCGCACCATGGCGAGCCAGATGGAAAGCGCCGAGATGGAGCGCACGTCAGTCGATATCCTGGCAGCGGCTGACGGACGGAAGCTCGAATTGCGCGCCACCGGCCAAGTCATCCGCTTCGACGGCTTTTTGACGCTCTACACCGAGGACAAGGACGACGAGGATGATGAGGAAGGCGGCCGCCTCCCCCTCATGCGCAAGAATGATGCGCTGGCGCGCGAAAGGATCGCGGCGACGCAGCATTTCACCGAGCCGCCACCGCGTTTCACCGAAGCATCGCTCGTCAAGAAGATGGAAGAGCTCGGCATTGGCCGCCCCTCCACCTATGCCTCGACCTTGCAGGTTCTGCGTGACCGTGAATATGTCCGGATCGACAAGAAGCGGCTTGTGGCCGAAGACAAGGGACGGCTGGTGACGGCGTTCCTCGAAAGCTTCTTCGCCCGCTACGTGGAATTCGATTTCACGGCCAATCTCGAAAACGAGCTCGACCGGGTCTCGAACAACGAGATCGAGTGGAAAGAGGTGATGCGCAACTTCTGGCGGGATTTCTCGGTGGCCATTGGCGGCACGAAGGAATTGCGCACGACGGAAGTGCTGGACAAGCTGGACGAGTTGCTGGGTCCGCACCTGTTTCCGCGCGGCAAGAACGGCGAGGATACGCGGTCCTGCCAACGTTGCGGAACCGGACGTCTTGGCCTTAAACTGTCCAAGACAGGTCCGTTCATCGGCTGCTCGAATTATCCGGAATGCCGTTACACGCGGCCCTTCGGTGTGGCAACGGCGGATGGTGAGGGCGACAGCGCTGCGGGTGTCGGGGCGGATGGCGCGCGCAACCTCGGCAATGATCCCGAAACCGGCATGCCCGTGACAGCCCGTAACGGTCGCTTTGGACCATTTGTCCAATTGGGTGAAGGGGATAAGCCAAAACGCTCATCCATTCCCAAGGGCGTATCTGTAGCTGGTGTGACACTGGAGGAAGCGCTGCAACTGCTGTCGCTTCCGCGCGAAGTTGGCAAGCATCCCGAGGATGGCGAGCCGATCATGGCGAACAACGGCAAATTCGGGCCTTATGTCCAGCATCTCAAGACCTACGCCAATCTGACGGCGGGCGAGGATGTGCTGACCATCGGCCTCAATCGCGCCGTCGATCTCATTGCGACCAAGCTCGCCAAGGGGCCGGGCAAGTTCAGCCGTTCCGCCCCTGTGGGCAAGCCGATCGGCGACCATCCGGAGGGTGGCGTGATCCAGGTGCTCGATGGCAAATATGGTGCCTACGTCAAATGGAACGACGTCAACGCCACGATCCCCAAGGCCATCGAGAAGGACAAGATCACGCTTGAGCAAGCGGTGGATCTGATCCGGGCACGGCAAGCCGCTGCGCCTGCGAAGAAGGCTGTGAAAAAAGCAGCACCAAAGAAGGCGGCAGCGAAGAAGTCCGCGGCAACCAAGAAATAGATTTTTCGATGCCTCTCCCGGAGAGAAGCGAAAGCGTGCACTTCAATGGCCCGAAAGCACCGAGATACAGGCAATTCAACCGCCGACACCGGCGGCTCCCTGGCACGCCTGCCTCCGGTCTTCCCAGCCGAAGTCACAGGTCGTGACCGCGATGGTGATCTGATCGCCAAGCCTCTGGACTGGGACGATGGCGAACGGCCATCGCTGATAATCCACACCAGCCGACGCGACAAATTTCCACCCGGCGTTGGCGATCATGTCATTCTCAAGATTGACCGCATCAGCAATGCCCGAGATTTCGGCGGTATTCATGCACGCGTGCTCAAGGTGCTGGCCAAGCGTCCGCAGCAGGTAATCGGTGTGTTCCATGCGCATGTGGGCGGTGGCGGACGATTGCTGCCCGTGGACAAGAAGGCGCTTGGACGCGAGATCAGCATCGGCCCCAATGACACAGACGGTGCGCAAGACGGCGAACTCATCGCGGTCGAGACCATCCGCGAGAGCAGGCTGGGCCTGAAAACAGCGCGCGTGGTGGAGCGTCTCGGCGATGTCTCGTCGGAGAAGGCCGCAAGCCTGATTGCGATCCACGTGCATGGCATTCCGCATGTGTTTCCTGACGTGGTTCTGGAAGCCGCCGAAGCCGTGAAGCCCGCTGTGCTCAAGGGCCGCGAGGACTGGCGCAAACTGCCGCTCATCACCATCGATCCGGCTGATGCGAAGGACCACGATGATGCGGTGCATGCACAGGCTGATCCTGCCAATCCCGGCGGGTTCATCCTCTCCATAGCGATTGCCGATGTCGCGGCCTATGTCACACCAGGCTCAGTGCTGGACGATGAAGCGCTGACGCGGGGCAATTCGGTGTATTTCCCGGATCGCGTCGTGCCGATGCTGCCGGAACGCATCTCGAATGACCTGTGTTCACTGGTGCCGGACAAGGATCGCACGGCGATTGCGGTGCGTGTCATCATTGATGCCGATGGCCGCAAGAAGGCGCATAGCTTTCACCGCATAATGATGCGGTCTCACGCCAAGCTCGCGTATGAGCAGGCGCAGGCAGCGATTGATGGGCATGCCGACGCCATCGCCGCACCACATCTGGACCCTGTACTGAAACCGCTCTGGGCGGCCTATGCGGCCCTGAAAAAGGAGCGCGATGGCCGCGAGCCGCTTGATCTCGAATTGCCCGAGCGCAAGCTGGTGCTTGATACTGATGGCAAGGTCGCCGACGTGATCTTCCGGGATCGGCTGGATGCACACCGGCTGATCGAGGAAATGATGATCCTGGCCAATGTCTGCGCGGCTGAGACGCTGATCGAAAAGCGGCAGGGTTTGCTGTTCCGACTGCATGATGAACCATCACTGGCCAAGATGGAAAGCCTGCGCGCCTTCCTCAAAACGCTGGACATCGATCTGCAAAAAGCTGGCAACGTCCGCCCCTCCCTGTTCAACCGCACGCTCCAGCAGCTGGCGACTACTGAGCATGCGCCTCTGCTGAACGAGATGGTTCTGCGCTCGCAGGCACAGGCCGAATATGGCCCGGAAAACATCGGGCATTTCGGCCTGAACCTGCGCAAATACGCCCATTTCACCTCGCCCATCCGCCGCTATGCCGATCTGATCGTACATCGCGCCCTGATCAAGGCGCTGGATTTGGGCAAGGATGGACTGCCCGATGTGAGCCTCGACCGGTTGCGCGAGATCGGCCAGAAAATCTCCGCCACCGAGCGCCGCGCCATGATGGCTGAGCGCGATACCTATGACCGGCTGGTGGCGGCGCATCTCAAGGACCAGATCGGCGCGAAATTCGCGGGCCGCGTCTCTGGCGTGACCAAATCCGGGCTGTTCGTGAAACTGACCAAGACCGGTGCCGATGGCTATGTCCCGGCAGGCACTCTGGGCGCGGATTTCTTCTATCATGACGAGGCCGCGCAGGCGCTGGTGGGTCAGCGCACGGGGGAAGCCTTCAGGTTGGGTGATATGGTCGAGGTGCGGCTTGCTGAAGCAGCGCCCTTTGCTGGTGCATTAAAATTCGAAATTTTGTCCAAGGGTCGTTATATCAAGCCTGCGACCGGCAAGCGCGGTGTCCGCCGCCGGGGCGGTGATCAGCCGTCCTACCGCAAGCTTGGCCGTGAATCGCGGGGACGCTGACATGAACATTGGTATCATGAGCACGGGCGAACGCTCTACGGGCGACGCCATGTGGAAAGGGTTCCGCTGCCGTTGCCCGCATTGCGGCGAGGGTAAGCTGTTTCGCGCGTTTCTGAAGCCTGTCGATGTCTGCGCGCGCTGCGACGAAAAGCTGGACGGCCAGCGTTCGGATGATCTGCCGCCCTATGTTACGATCATGATCGTCGGCCATCTCGCAGTCCCGATCATTCTGGGTGTGGAGATGTCAGCCAATCCCTGGCCATTGTGGGTTTATTTCGCTGTTTTTCTGCCACTCACTCTGTTGGCGACATTGGCCCTGATGCAGCCCGTCAAAGGGGCCATCATCGGCCTGCAATGGGGCATGAGGATGCACGGGTTTGACAAGCGGGGGGATTTTCACTCGCAACCACTGCCTGCGTCAGCGCGCCCGCAGCCCAAATGAACATATTTTCCGCAGAAGCCCTCAAGGCACGCCTTGATTCCGAGACCCGTGTCCGCGGCATCGTGAACCTCAAGCCGGTGGATGCGGCAACGCTGATCCTGCTCGACCTGAAGGCGAAGAAGCCCAAGGTTCTCATGGGCAAACGCAGCATGAAATTGAAGTTCATGCCGGGCAAATTCGTGTTTCCCGGTGGCCGTGTTGATGCGGTTGACAAGCAGATGCTCGCTTCGGGTGCGCTCTCACCCCGCGCCGAAATGCGGCTTATGGCATCTTGCACGCGCATGACGCCGTTGCGCTGCCGGGCGCTGGTGATGGCGGCTATCCGCGAGACCTTTGAGGAAACCGGCCTGATGATCGGCAGTTCGGATTACGGTGCGCCTGAGACATCACCCGAAGGCGTCTGGCGTGAATTCGCGGATCAGGGCTTGTTTCCGACGCCGGATGCGCTGACCTTCGTGGCCCGCGCCATCACACCACCCCGGCGCCCGCGCCGCTTCGACACCCGCTTTTTTGCAGCTCCGCTCACTGCGGTTGGCGGCAAGGTGGAGCGGGTGCTTGGAGACGACGCCGAGCTGACGGAACTGGTCTGGATCGGGATCGATGAGGCTGTGACACTCGATCTACCATCGATCACGCAGGTCATACTGATCGAACTGAAAGAGCGGCTGGCGGCGGGTCTGGACCGTGACATGCCCGTGCCGTTCTACTATGAGCGCCATCGCCGCTTCCTGCGGGAAACGGTGTGACCCAACCCAGAAATCAAACCGCCACGATTGCGGCGGCTGTACTGCTAATCACGCTTGTCGGTGTGTCGCTCAGCCTGTTCATCCCTTTGCTGGCCATCACCATGGAACGCATGGGTATTTCCAGCACGATGTCCGGACTTAACACTGCTGTGGCCGGACTGGGCACATTGTGCGTGGCACCTTTCGTGCCGACGCTGGCAGCACGTGTAGGACTGCGGCCTATTCTTTACGGATCCATTCTGAGTTCTGCCGTGCTGGCCATCGGCTTTTATCTCGCGCCATTCTGGATGTGGTTTCCGCTGCGCTTCCTGTTTGGCGCGTTCATCGGCACGCTCTTCGTGCTGTCCGAATACTGGATCAATGCGGCGGCTCCGCCAGAGAAACGCGGCATGGTCATGGGGATTTACGCCACCATGCTCGCCATCGGTTTCGTCATTGGTCCTGTTGTTCTCACCTTCACCGGTACGGCAGGGCCTGCACCCTATCTCGCCGGTCTTGCCATCTATCTGCTGGCGCTGATCCCGCTGTTTCTCGCGGGGACTGACCTGCCGGGAATCGTGGAAGAGAAGCACGCTGGCGTCATCAGCTACATGACCGCAGTGCCGGTCGCCACTTTCGCCGGACTCGTGTTCGGCGCGATTGAAACCGGCGCTTTCTCGCTACTTCCGGTCTACGGCCTGCGAAATGACATGCCGGAGGCGACTGCGGCGCTGCTGATCAGCATTGTTGTTTCGGGCAACATCATCTCGCAAATTCCGATTGGCTGGCTGTCCGATCACTCGGATCGCCGGAAAATCCTGCTGCTTTGCGGCGTCATCGGCTGCGTGGGCGCTGTCGCCATGCCACTGACTGTCAGCGTGCCAGTGGCGTTCTATGTCGTACTTTTCATCTGGGGGGGATTTACCGGCGGACTTTACACGGTCGGACTGGCGCATCTGGGTGCGCGATTCACCGGGCATGAACTGGCGAATGCGAATGCTGCCTTCGTGATGCTCTACTCGCTTGGACTGGTGATAGGGCCCCCGCTGGTCGGGCTGGGCATGGACAGCGTTGGTTCACACGGGTTTGCCATGGCGCTGGCGGGGATGCTCGGGGCCTATGCTCTGCTCGTCGCGGCCAGAATGGGCCTCCAGAAGGGGGCTTGAACGATTGCAACCTAGGTTCATAATGCCTAAGGCGTAGACAGGAAGCCGTGCTTGATGAGAGCTAGGCAATGCTATACGCAATGATTTATACCGCAGCGCACAATTTTTTACGCTGGGCGGAAGACAAGGCACACTGACCTCACCGAAGGAGAGCTCCATGACCGTGCACACCAGCACATTCAAGGTTGATGACAAGGTTCTGGATCTTCCGGTGCGACCGGGCACCATTGGCCCGCAAGTCGTTGATATCGGTAAGCTTTATGGTCAGACCGGCATGTTTACCTACGATCCGGGTTTCACCTCCACGGCGGCCTGCGAATCCAAGATCACCTATATCGATGGTGATGCAGGCATATTGCTTTATCGCGGCTTCCCGATCGAGCAGTTGGCCGAGCACGGCGATTTTCTCGAAACCTGCTATCTCCTGCTCTACGGCGAGTTGCCGACCGCCGCACAAAAGGTCGATTTCGATTACCGCGTGACGCGCCACACCATGGTGCACGAGCAGATGGCCAGGTTCTTTCAGGGCTTTCGCCGCGATGCCCATCCAATGGCTGTCATGGTCGCTGCCGTCGGCGCGATGTCGGCGTTTTATCACGATTCAACCGACATCTCCGATCCAACCCAGCGCATGATTGCCTCCATGCGCATGATCGCCAAGATGCCGACCTTGGCCGCGATGGCTTACAAATACACCGTCGGCCAGCCTTTTGTGTATCCGCAGAACTCACTCGACTACACTTCGAACTTCCTGCGCATGTGCTTTGCTGTGCCTGCCGAAGATTACAAGGTGAACCCTATCCTCAGCCGTGCGCTGGACCGGATCTTCATCCTGCATGCCGATCATGAGCAGAATGCTTCCACGTCGACGGTGCGCCTTGCTGGTTCGTCGGGTGCCAATCCCTTCGCCTGCATCGCGGCAGGTATTGCCTGCCTTTGGGGTCCGGCCCATGGCGGTGCCAATGAAGCTGCCCTCAAGATGCTGGCCGAGATCGGTTCAGTCGAAAATATCCCGAAATATATCGCCAAGGCCAAGGACAAGAACGATCCGTTTCGCCTCATGGGCTTTGGACACCGCGTTTACAAGAACTATGATCCGCGCGCCCGCATCATGCAGAAGACGACGCATGAGGTACTGAACGAACTTGGCATCAAGGATGATCCACTGCTCGACGTGGCGATGGAACTCGAGCGCATCGCGCTGTCCGATCCGTATTTCGTGGAGAAGAAACTCTATCCCAATATTGATTTCTATTCGGGCATCACGCTGAAAGCGATGGGCTTTCCGACATCGATGTTCACTGTGCTGTTCGCGCTCGCCCGCACGGTCGGCTGGATCGCGCAATGGAAGGAAATGATCGAGGATCCCGGCCAGAAGATTGGTCGCCCGCGCCAGCTTTACACCGGCGCGCCGCAGCGCGACTATATCCCGGCAGCGCAACGTCGCTGACGGTCGGACCGGGTCCATCGGAAAGGGGCCAAAAAGGCACCTTTTTTAATTATTGCGTCCTGATTTGCTGTAGCACCATGGCCGCTGCGGTAGCACTCGGTGTCGAGATTCCCGCGGACATCAATCGATGAACCTCATCGAATCCATCAAGTTGTTCCTGGCGAGCGGTGCCATTTTCCATCACTTTTGCAACGGCATCCGCAAGTGTCAGCGCAGTCCAGCCCCACTCGATGAACTCAGGCAACAGCTTACGCCCCAAGATAAGATTGGGAAGAGAAGCCGATTCAACCGAGATCAACCGTCGCGCAATCTCCCCCTCGATGTAGCCAACACGGTAGGCCACGACCGTGGGTACCCGGGCCAGCGCGAGCTCCAGCGTCACGGTTCCCGACGCTGCAAGCGCAGCGCGCGCCGTGCGGAAAGCCTGGAGCTTGGCCTCCTCACCTTCCAGAATTTGTGGCTTGACTGGCCAATCCGCAATCCACCGCAGGATGTCAGCATGCATATGGGGTACGGCGGGAAGTAGAATCTCGAGATTCGGATAGCGTGTGGCGAGCAGGGCGGACGCATCCCCAAAAAATTTCAGCAACCGCGATACTTCCGCATGGCGGCTGCCCGGCAAGAGCAACAGCCGGAAAGGTTGTTGCTCGCGTTGCGCGGATTCAATCGCGTCAGGCGTGAAATCGCTCAGCCGCTCCATCAGCGGATGTCCGACGTAGATCGTCCTTGGTCCGCCAAGCCGACGATGCACCTCCGGCTCGAATGGAAGAACAGCCATCAAGCATCTATAATAGCGCGCTATTTTTTTTGCACGACCCGGCCTCCAGGCCCAGACAGTTGGTGAAACATAGGCGATCAACGGGGTTTGCGGCGAAGCAGCATGAAGCTGCCTCGCGACGCGCTGGTTAAAATCCTGCGCATCGATATGAATGACGACATGCGGCTGTTCTGCCGCGATCCCCTTGGCCGTCTGGCTGATCCGCCGCAGCAGCAGAGGCAGGCGCTTGATGACAGGAATGAAGCCGTTCACCGCGATGTCCGCCATCGGGAACAGGCTTTTTAGCCCTTCAGCTTCCATCAGTGGACCGCCGACACCAAAAAAATGGATTGGGCCGGTAGCTTGCCGGTTTATTTCACGGATCAATCGCGCGCCGATCTGATCACCCGATGACTCACCCGCAATGAGAGCTATCGTCAATGGCCGAAAAGCCTTTGCTTGGGTGGTCACTCTGACTCGTGGGGAACGCAAATGGAACGTTCACCGCCCTCGCGGATGAAGTCCAGAATTTCATGAATCAGCGGGTGCTCTTCAAACTCGCCCGCAACGTCTTCGACACGCTCTTTCAGGGTGCCTTCGTTGGCGAACAGGAGGCGGTAGGCGCGCCGCAGTTCATAAATTTGCTCGCGCGTGAACCCACGTCGCTTCAGACCGATTATGTTAAGGCCAGAAAGATGTGCGGCACGCTGCGCCGTGATCGCCATACCATAGGGAATCACGTCACTGCCAATACCTGTCATGGCCCCAATGAACGCATGCTCACCAATACGGGCGAACTGATGCACGGCGGAACCACCGCCGATGATGGCATAATCTCCAACAACGCAATGCCCTGCCAGCAGAACACCGTTCGAGAAAATGACACCATTGCCGATCCTGCAATCATGGGCGACATGGGAATTGGCGAGGAAAACGCATTTGTCACCCACGACGGTCGTCATCGCCCCGCCCTCGGTGCCAGGATTCATGGTGACGCCTTCGCGGATTGTGCAATCCGCGCCGATCACCAGCGTGGAAGCTTCGCCCTTGTATTTCAGATCCTGCGGTTCATGTCCGAGCGACGCAAACGGGAACACACGCGTGCGAGCGCCGATGCTGGTGTGTCCGGCCACGGCTACATGGCTGATCAGATTGACGCCATCAGCCAGTATGACATGGGGACCAACAGTGCAGAATGGGCCGACAGTCACCCCCTCGCCCAGTTTGGCGGAATGATCGACAGCAGATAGCGGATGAATAGAGGACAAAATATATCTCCGGATGCGTCACGGCGGCTTCACCTGCAGCGCTTTGGTGCTTTTGACTATTCCGAAACGATCATCGCGCCAAGTTCGGCCTCTGCACACAGCACACCCGCTACTTTGGCCTCACCCCTGAACCACCACATGTTCTTGCGGTGCTTTAGCAGCGTCATGTGGTACTCCAGCACATCGCCGGGTACCACGGGCTTGCGGAACCTGGCTTTGTCGACGGTCATGAAATAGACCATTTTAGCCCGCTCACCGGCCTGGCCCGACACAAGGGCTGCACAACCCGCGGCTTGCGCCATTCCCTCGATGATCATCACACCGGGCAGGATGGGCTTACCCGGGAAATGGCCTTGAAACTGCGGCTCATTGTAGGTGACATTCTTGATGCCGATGCAGAAGCCCGCGCGGATATCGATGATCTTGTCAACGAGGAGAAATGGATAGCGATGCGGCAGCATATGCATGATTTGCTGGATATCGATTGTTTCCATTGACTTTGGAAGTTCAGCCTTGGGAGGTTCAGGGTTGGCTGTTGCATTTGTCATGGTGTCCCCTGCCCTTCGCTGCCTTCTGCCTTACCGCGCGTGGTTCGCCCTTTGAGCAGACGGTCGAGCGCGGCCATGTCGCGGAACAGTTCGCGGATCGGCTTGGCTGGCGTGCCACCCCAGCGTTCGCCGCGCGGCACATCACGGCCCACGGCTGATGTGGCGGCGATCTGTGCTCCCATGCCGACTGTAGCATGTCCGATGACACCTGCCTGACCGCCGATCACCACAAAATCCTCGAGCTTCGAACTGCCTGCAAGCGCCACCTGCGCCACGATCACGCAATGACGGCCAATGGTCACGTTGTGGCCGACTTGAACCATATTGTCGATTTTGGTGCCTTCGCCGATCACCGTGTCGCGGTTCATGCCACGATCCACACACGTACCAGCGCCGATCTCCACATCATCCTGAATGATGACGCGACCGACCTGCGGCACCTTGAGATGACCCTGCGGGGACATGGCGAAACCAAAGCCGTCCTGGCCGATATTGCAACCGGCATGAATGGTAACCCGATTGCCCAGATGGGAGTGGGTGATTGCGACATTGGGGCCGATGGCACTGTCGCGCCCGATGGTGACGCCGGGGCCGATGATCGCATTGGCACAGATGATCGTGTTCGCGCCGATCTGCGCGCCGGGGCCGATGACAGCACCGGGATCGACTGTCACGCCCTGCTCCAGTTTCGCATCAGGATGCACAAAAGACCCGGTTGAAACCCCACTCACGCCGAAAAGCGATTGAGGACGCATGGATTGCGGGTAAAACGCCGCAGCGACCCTGGCAAAGGCGCGATAGGGCTCCTTGGACACCAGCACGATGCTTCCCGCATTTACCTTGTTTGCATGGCGCTGACCGACGATGCAGACGCCAGCCTTCGTCGCAGCTGCCTGGTTGATATACTGGACATTCTCGAGAAACGTCACCGCATCCGGCCCGGCCAGATCGAGCGGGCCAATACCACGCAGCAGCCTGTCACCATCCGCACCTTCAGGAAGCGGCGTGCCTGCAATCTCTGCGATGCGCGAAAGAGCAATTGCTTGAGGCGGAGAGAAGAAATCACTCACGTCTGTGTTCCGCCTATAGAGAAAGCCCGGCCGTAAGCCGGGCCTTCGCAATGATCGTCAGGATCAGAAGCTGCCACCGCCCGAGAAGCGGAACGCCTGTGTGCGGTCATAGCGGCCCTTGGCGACTGGGAACGAATAGTCGAAGCGCACGGGACCGATGGGGGACTGCCATAGAAGTCCGACGCCAACCGAGGCACGGAGTGCTTTTTCATCGACAACCGTCAGGCAGTTGCCCTGCGTGTACAAGGGAGCCGCATTTGTCGCCTGACAACCACCAATGGGGGAACCTGTAGTCCCATAGGTCTTACCACCAAGATTGTTGAAGGCCTTGAAGCCTGAGTAATTGTAGACAGTACCTGCATCGGCAAACACTGCTCCTCTCAGACCAATCTCCTTTGGCAATCCAAAGATCGGGAACTGGAGCTCAGCCGTCGCGCCAAAATAGGTCGTTCCACCAAGCGATCCTGACCTCGCATCATAGGCGATATCACGAGCCCCAATGCCGCCCGGTGCAAAACCACGGACTAGACTAGGACCCGGATTGAAGTGGTCTGTCAAGCGCAGCGTATTGCCGCCGAAAGACTGGATATGGCCGCCCTGAGCTTTCAGCATGGCAACAACATCATCATAGACCGGGTAGTAATAACGTACTTCGCCCGTTACGCGGATAAAGCGGGAGTCGCCACCAAGTCCGGCAATCTCGGGCTTCAATTCTGCTGCCCAGCCGCTTGTGGGATTCTTTTTATCGTCAAGTGTATTGTAGATAAAATTCAAGCCGACCAACGAGGTCAAGGTGCGACCAGCAGCTTCCTTGACGGCCAGCGACGCTTCACCATTGGTCAAGCAGTTGTTGAACGCATCAAGCGGTAGCGCACCAGGTGTGCCAGGCGTCAGTCCTGCGATTGGAACACTGCAATCATTGTAGGGCTGTTTGTAATCGTTCGGGATACGGATGTTGGTCTGATAGAACGAATACCGGATACCAACGCCAAATTCTTCCGTGATTGGCACGCCGAAGCGGACCGCTGCACCCGTCACGCGGCTCTCGTAGCGGCTCGTCTTGGTGTTATCCGTGTATTTCGAGAACACATCAAAGCCGGCCGACATGCGATAGCCCAGGAAATAAGGCTCGGTGAACGAGAACTCGGCACCCCGGGATTTCTGGCCATAGGAAACTGCAAGCTTCACGAACTGGCCGCGGCCCAGGAAGTTCTGCTCTGCAATCGAAGCTTCACCCAGCACACCATCGCTGGTCGAGTAACCTGCACCAATCGAGAACTGACCCGTTGGTTGATCCTCAACATCGACGTTCAGAACAACACGATCCGGCGAAGAACCAGGCTCCTGCGTGATCTTGACGTTCTTGAAGTAGGACAAGGCCTTCAGGCGGCGCTCGGCACGGTCCACAAGTGCCTTGTTGTAGGCATCGCCCTCACCCATGTCGAACTCGCGGCGGATCACATAATCCCGGGTGCGCGTGTTGCCACGCACATTGATGCGCTCGACATAAACGCGGGGGCCTTCATCTGCGGTGTAGCCAAGATTGATCAGTCGACCTGCGTTGTCGCGATCACCGCGCGGGCGCACTTGAATGAAGGGCTGGCCGCGACGCGAAGCATCGATTGTCATACCTTCGACAGTCTTTTCGACAGCTTCGGCGTTGTATACGGAACCCGGCGTCGTCAGAAGGCGACTGCGCAGCTGGCGTTCATCGACATTAGGAAGGCGGGAATCAACGGTCACGCCACCAACGCGGTATTGCTCACCCTCATCCACCACGACAGTGATAATGTAACCCTTGCGCTCGGCGCTGTAGACAGCTTCCGAAGATACGATGCGGATGTCGACATAACCATTCTTGAGGTAATGCCTGCGAATGGCATCGATATCCGTTGCGAGACGGTCCGGATCATAAACATCCGATGTTTTCAGGAAGCTGAGCAGGTTGGATTCGGTAATCTGCATCAGGTTGCGCAGGCGCCACGAGCCAAAGGCACGGTTGCCTTCGAAATTGATGCTGTAGACGCCCGTTTTCGAGCCTTCGACGATGTTGAAGGTAACGTTGAGGCGACCATTCTCTGCGGTTTCGGTCGATACTGTCACCTGCGCATCGCTGCGACCAATACGGCGATAAATCTCGATGATGCGCTGGACATCGCCGTCAACCATGGCCTTGCTGTAGGCACCGCGCGATTTGGTCTGGAGTTCCGGGAACAACTGGTCCGACTTGACCTTGCTGTTGCCCGAGAGAGTCACGCGGTTGACGACAGAATTCTCGACAACGCGGACCACGAGGCCACCGCCTGCGCGCGAAACGCGCACATCTGAGAACTGGCCGGAATTGTACATTGCGCGAACGGCACGGTCGATGCCGGCCTGATCAAGTCTCTCGCCCGAAAAATAGGAGCGAACAGTGTCAGCATCCACCCGCTGGTTGCCCTGAACGGAGATCGACTGAGCAAAGGCAGGAAGTGCCGCAATAGCAACCATGCCTGCGCCAAGTGCGAGGCTGGATAGGCGAGAACCGAAGGTCATCTTCATCAAATAACTCGTTTTTCTGTCCGTGATCCCAAGTAGGAATCGATTACAGGCCCGCACCCGCGCCTGTTGCCCCTCTCACGCTTCTAGCCAAGTTGCGTTGAGTTGCAACCGTGTTTGACTGAATGCGTTTGAAATTCGTTATCCGTGTCTCATTCGCAACGCCTAAAGTGACTCATAATGAGATGAAGTGCTTGATGTCGTTCCATGTTGCGAAAACCATCAAGGCGATCACAAGCGCAAAACCGACACGATAACCCATCTCCTGTTTGCTTTCAGACAGTGGGCGGCGACGAATCCACTCGTAGGCATAAAACATGAGATGACCACCATCGAGCATGGGAATGGGGAAAAGATTCAACAGCCCGATGGAGACGGACATCAGGGCTGTGAGCCCGAGCAGTGACTGGAAGCCGCCTGCCTTCGTCACCTCACCCGAGGCCTGCACGATCCTGGGCAATCCGCTGAGCTGATCTGGCGATTCGCGTCCAGTCACAAGTTTGCCTAGGTAGGAGCCTGTGCGTTCCACCACATACCAGGTCTCGCGCATGCCATGGAACAGAGCGTCCACGGGACCATAGCGCTCGGTGCGCATGTAGGCGGGATCCGCGTTCCCAGTCAGGCCGAGACGGCCAATACGAGAAATACCGAGGCTGCTCTTGATTTCCATCAATTCCGGCGTGGCGGCGATTGTTGCTTCCTTGCCCTTGCGATCCACAACAATCGACAGCCGCACATCAGGGCTGGCATTGACCAGCCGCTGAAGCGCTTCGAATGAGGGGATGGGCTGGCCGTCAATCCGCAAAACGCGATCACCCGGCAACAATCCGGCTCGTTCTGCAACAGACCCGGGTAAAATCGTGCCGATCACGGGATCAGCGGTAAATTTGCCGTAGGTCATGGAGAGACCGGCAAACACCACGATGGACAAGATGAAATTTGCCAAAGGCCCGGCCGCGACGATGAAGGCGCGCTGGCCCACTGATTTATGTGGGAAGCTGGTGCTCTTTTCCTCATCAGTCATTGAATTCGCCGCATTGAAATCCGGCGCGCTGGCGACATTGAGATCACCCGCAAATTTTACATAGCCTCCAAGGGGAACAGCTGAAAACTTCCAGCGTGTGCCGTATTTGTCGACAAAGCCGAACAACTCGGGCCCGAAACCCACTGAAAAGGCAGTGACCTTCACCCCACACCAGCGTCCAGCAAGAAAATGCCCGAGTTCATGAATGAACACGACAACGCAAAGCAGAAAAAGGAACGGTACGGCATAAGACAACACCGTCCAAAGAGTGCCGCCCATAGCGGATAGAAAGTCCATCGACCCCTCGCAGACTTCAACGGCGAGCGCATTTCGCCATTGACCAGTGTATCAAGCCATCATTCCCGCGGCCATCAATCTCTTCATAACGCCGCCAATTTGACGAAATATGGTCAATGCCTGTTAAGACCAGTTTAGTAGCCCCTGCGGGACATTGCCAAGGCCCGCCCGCACCGCGCCAAACAGGGCCGCAAATACGACCGCGAAGATGAAACCATCGAGGCGGTCCATGAAACCACCGTGCCCCGGGATCAGGCTGCCTGAATCCTTCACATTATAGCGGCGTTTGATGGCGGATTCGTAGAGATCGCCGCATTGCGTGAGAACTGAAAAGACGATGGACAGCGCGATATGCTGCCATTTGATGTTCACTCCCAGCGCCGAGATCAACAGACAAGCCAGTAACACTCCGCCCACAAGACCACCGATGGCACCAGACCATGTCTTTTTCGGGCTGATGCGCGGCCATAGCTTGGGTCCACCCAGCGATCGTCCAGTGAAATAAGCCAGGGTATCAGTGCCCCAGACCACTGCGAACAGCCAGATTATGATGATGGCACCGTCGGTTCCCATGCTGCGGCACAAAAGCATGGAAGCGCCAAGCGTCGCTGCATAAACCGCACCTGTCACGGCAGCGGGGCGATGATCGGCAACGGCCAGCAGCCAGACCATGCCAAGGAGGGTGACGGCCAATCCGAAAAACAGCGGTGATACCCAGAAAGCCCCGGCTGCTGCAGCGGTCACAACTGAAAAGCTCGCGAGAGTTGCCGGCATAGCGGCATCGCCCTGCACGACACGCTGCCATTCAAACGCTACGGCGAGCGCCGCACCAAACCATATTATTGCAAAAAACCACCCACCGACAATATCGGAACCAATGGCCAACCCTGCCATCACAATTCCGGACAGGATGCGCTTGTTCAGCTCGGAAAGTCCGGCAGCCTGTTCTGGCGCGGCGCTCACGGAACGCTTCCGATACCACCGAAGCGGCGGTTACGGGCATGGAACAGGTTGATGGCTTCAGCCAAATGGGCCTTGTCGAAATCAGGCCATAGCACAGGCAAAAATACAAATTCAGCGTACGCCAATTGCCAGAGCAGGAAGTTGGAAAGCCGTTGCTCGCCTGATGTGCGGATCAGCAGATCGGGCTCGGGAATGCCGTCCGTCATGAGGAAACGCTCAATGAACTTCACATTGATCGAGGCCGGATCAAGCGCGCCTGAAGCGACCTGCTCAGCGACAGCCTTCATCGCATTGGTCATCTCCTGCCGCGATCCGTAGTTGAAGGCGATCACCAGTGTGAGGCCGGAATTATCTCGCGTTACAGCTTCTGCTTCCACGAGAAGTCTCTGAATATCCTCGGAAACACCGGTTTTCTCGCCGATAATCCTGACGCGAACATTGCGCGCATGCAGGTCTGCCAGATCGTTGCGGATGAAGCGGCGCAGCAGGCCCATCAGTTCCGCGATCTCGGCCGCCGGACGCGACCAGTTCTCGGTCGAGAAGCTGTAGATCGTCAGATAGCGAACGCCCAACTCTATGCTGGCCCGCACGGAGCGCCGTACGGCTTCCACACCGCGCCGGTGCCCCTCGAAACGCGGCAACCCGCGTCGAGAGGCCCAGCGCCCATTGCCGTCCATGATGATGGCAACATGCTGCGGCGGTGGCGCGTCACCGCCGCCGCTCGCCGGAGCGACATCCGCCTGGAGAATCGCGCTGCTTGGCGTCACATCAGACCTGCAAGATTTCTTTTTCCTTCGACGCCAGCGCCTGATCGATCTCGCCGATCGTCTGGTCCGTGGCCTTCTGGACCTGATCGGACTGGCGCGCCACGTCGTCTTCACTCACATGGCCGTCCTTCTCGAGCTTTTTGAGAAGGTCCATGCCATCGCGGCGCACGTGGCGGGCAGCCACCCTGCCCTGCTCGGCATATTTGTGGGCGACTTTCACCATCTCCACACGGCGCTGTTGGTTCATTTCCGGCACGCGCAGGCGGATGACCTGTCCCTCGGTGTTTGGTGTCATGCCGAGATCCGATTTCAGGATCGCCTTCTCGACCGCCGCCACCATGCTGCGGTCCCAGACCTGGATCGAGAGCAAGCGCGCTTCCGGCACGGAGACAGTCGCCACCTGATTGAGGGGCATGGAGGCGCCATAGGCTTCCACTTCGATAGGATCGAGCAGATTAGCCGAGGCTCTCCCTGTGCGCAGAGACGCCAGATCATGCCGGAGTGCTGTCACCGCGCCCGCCATGCGGCGTTTGAGGTCGTTGATGTCAAATGTCGCCGCCATGGCGGTTACTCCGTTTTGATACGCTGCAATACTCTACGCAGGTACGACATGGGTTGCCTTGCCCTTGCCGGCAAGCACGTTGCTGATGGCGTCTTTGCCCTGAATCGCAAACACGATTATCGGCAATGCGTTCTCGCGGGCAAGGGCAAAGGCGGCTGTATCCATGACACCGAGCTGCTTTTCAATCGCTTCATCGTGTGTGAGACGCTCATAGCGCGTTGCATCCGGGGTTTTTCTGGGATCGGCGGTGTAGACGCCGTCGACATTGGTGGCCTTGAGCACAGCCGCACAATCCAGTTCCGCCGCGCGCAGGGCCGCCGCTGTATCCGTTGTGAAAAAAGGCTGGCCCGTGCCGCCGCCCAGAACCACGACATAGCCTTCCGCGAGATAGCGGTCGGCATCGGGTTGATTATAACTGCGGCAAAGGCTCGGCATCGGGTCTGCCGACAACGCCACGGCTTTCGCGCCGGCCGCACGCACCGCATCGGCCAGCGCCAGCGCATTGATGATGGTGGCGAGCCTGCCCATGCTGTCGCCGGTGTTGCGCTCGACGCCGCGTTTGGCACCCTGCAAGCCGCGAAAAATGTTGCCACCGCCAACAACCACGGCGATCTGGCGGGTTTTGGCGGCTTTTGCGAGGTCCGCCGCAATGCGTTCGAGTGTTGCTGGATCAAGACCAGCCGACCTGTCGCCCATCAGCGCTTCGCCGGAGACCTTGACCAGAAAACGCTTCGGATTTTTGGCCATTGGGACTCAAGGGTTCGCGTAGAGGGATTCGCCGTCTGCATCTGTGCAACAAAAAAGGGCGGATGTGAAACCCGCCCTTTTGCATTCTTTCAGGATTTTTTGCTCAGCCCTTGACCGCAGCTGCCACTTCCGCCGCGAAATCGTCGACTTTCTTCTCGATGCCCTCGCCCAGCGCATAGCGCACGAAGCCGGTGATCTTCACCGGTGCGCCTGCCTTGCCTTCCAGTTCCTTCGCGGCCTGGCCGACGGTCTTGGAGGGATCGATGACAAAAGCCTGATCGAGCAACGTGACTTCCTTGAAATAGGACTTGAGGCCGCTTTCGATGATCTTTTCCATCACATGATCAGGCTTGCCTGCGTTCTTGTCGCGCAGGATCGCCTTTTCACGCTCCAGAACGGCCGGATCAACGGACGAACCGTCAAGCGCCACCGGGTTGGTCGCGGCGATATGCATGGCGACCTGACGGCCGAAGGTCATGAGTTCCTCGGCCTTTCCTGCGGATTCGATGGCTACGAGCACGCCGATGCGCCCAAGGCTCTTGGCGTCATCGATCGCGGTGTGCATGTAGCTCGCGATCGCGCCCGAACCGACGGACAGCGTGGCGGCGCGGCGCAAGGTCATGTTCTCGCCGACCGTGGCGATGGCATTGGCGATGGCTTCCGACACGCTTCCACCGGTTGCGTGGGCGGATGCCTTGATGGCCTCTACGTCTGCGCCAACCTTGTGGGCCACAGCAGTGATACCTCTTACGAGACCCTGGAACGTGTCGTTCTTGGCCACGAAGTCAGTCTCGGAGTTCACCTCCACGACTGTGCCTTTGGTGCCCGAAGCCGTGAGGCCGATCAGGCCTTCCGCAGCGATACGGTCTGATTTTTTAGCGGCCTTGGAGAGGCCCTTCTTGCGCAGCCAGTCCACACCGGCTTCGATATCGCCGGCCACTTCCACGAGTGCGGCCTTGCAATCCATCATGCCTGCGCCGGTCTTTTCGCGCAGTTCCTTGACCAGTGCGGCGGTAATCTCGGCCATGGCCAAATCCTTTTTATGTGCGTGTGATTGGGTATTTTAACGGGAAGAGAGCGCGGCCAGCCTTGAAGCCGTCCGCGCCCCCTGAAAAAGACGAATGGTCTCTTAGGCGACGAGGGCCTTGGCGGTATCCAGCCAACCGTCACGGCCGATACGACCGTTGAGCTTGAGGTCTGCGTCCACCTTGGCAACATCCGCATCCGTCATGGCCGCAAACTGCCAGTAATGGAAGATGCCGGCTTCGTTGAGTTTCTTCTCCAGCTCGGGGCCAACGCCCGTGAGCTTCGTGAGATCATCCACGCCACCGCGCGGCGTTGAGAGAACTTCGAAGATTTCGCCAGCAGAACCGGCAGAAGCAACCTCGACGATCGGCAACTCCTCAACGATGGGCGCTTCCATAGCACCCAGATCGATGCCGGAGCCACCCTGGCCACGCGAGATGCCGTCGATGCAAGAACGTGCGATCAGGTCGCAGTAATATTCGATTGCGCGGGCCGCGTCATCGTTGGCTGGAATCGGGAAGGTGATGCCATCGGGATCGCTGTTGGTGTCGATGATGGCTGCAACCGGGATGCCCAGGCGCGTGGCTTCCTTGATCGCCAGCTGTTCCTTGTTGGTGTCGATCACGAAGATCAGGTCCGGCGTGCCGCCCATGTCCTTGATGCCGCCCAGCGCCTTTTCCAGCTTGTCGCGCTCACGCGACATCAGCAGGCGCTCTTTCTTGGTCAGGCCAGACTGGTTACCCGCGCCCAGAAGCTCGTCCACCTTGCGCAGGCGCGAAATGGAATTCGACACCGTCTTCCAGTTGGTGAGCATGCCGCCCAGCCAGCGCGAATTGACATAATACTGCGCCGAGCGCTTGGCCGAAGCCGCGATGGCTTCCGATGCCTGGCGCTTGGTGCCGACGAACAGCACGCGGCCACCCTTGGCGACCGTATCGGACACAGCCTGCAAGGCGCGGTGCAGCAAGGGCACGGTCTGCGAGAGGTCGATGATGTGGATGTTATTGCGCGTGCCGAAAATATAGGAGCCCATCTTGGGGTTCCAGCGGTGCGATTGATGGCCGAAATGGGCGCCAGCTTCGAGCAATTGGCGCATGGTGAAATCGGGCAGTGCCATGGTGTTCTTCTCCGGTTGGTCCGCCGCAGGGGGTATGTTGTGGAGGCACTGTCGGGGTAAACCGGAGAGCATCCACACCGGAACGACCTTGAAGCAGGCCGAAACCCTTGCGTGTGGGATAGCGGGCGTATGGCACGGGTTTGGGGGAATGGCAAGGGTTGGGGTTGGGCGCAGCAAGCTAAGACCTAAGCACTACCCGATACAACCAAATTCCAAGCGGTGCGATGCTCATGAGCAATGGCCTTGTCTTCCTGAAGCAGCGCTACGTATGCAGGAAATATTGCGCTGGGATCATCCATCAAACGCAGATAGTACCGCAGCGTTGGCATGACGCCGTTTGCGATCACCTGGCAGTTATGAACTGACTTGATGTTGTCCATGATCTTCTTAGCTCCGGCATCAGGTTCGCAGCGATCTGATGTGGTCAGGACGTAGTAACGAGCGATTGTCTTATCCATGACTTTCTCTTGAACGCCCGCGACCACAGCCTCGGAAATGGGCATGCCAAACTTCACTTCAACTGCCTCAAAAATCTCGCCGCTTATGTCATCGGAAACCTCGATATCGCCGAGCGCGCCCGTCTGCGAGTCTGCGGCAGAATGCTCTTCCAATGGCCTTACAGACTTGCCGTCGTAGCGCTTCAACTCCGGGACAATGACGGAATAGACGGCGTGCAAGGCAAGAACCGGCAATCGGGAAGCCCCCTTCGCCCCGCCATACTTCCTGAAAAAATGCCGTTGGAAGAGATCAACGATCGTGGCGATGTCCTGTGTCTTGGGGATCGAGAGAGTGATCTTAACCTGCTCGCGCCGAAGGACCTGCTTGTAAATGATATGCAGCAGGGCCTGATCTGCCTCTTCTCCATGCTCCTCGATCTGGTCGAACGTATGCAAGAATTCGGTTTTGACGTGGTCAATGTTCTCCTCGTAATCTAGCGTATAAGGCTTTGGTCGCTCTAATGTTCGGGTTTGCCAACCGGACTTGGCGCCTTCGAACCGGTGTCGCTTCAGCCACGGATAGATATATTTCTCGCTGATGCCACGAAAGTTGGCACCAACAGGCCGTTCAGTATCCTTTTGGATTTGCGTCTGGTGATAACGGACATCGGCATCAGGCCGCGCCGATTTGATCGCAAGGCACGTCACGATGTTCGTAAAGGCAGCCGATGCTTGCTGTGCTTTCGTATGCAGACCATCAAGCGCTTCTATTATGGTATCAGACAAACCCGCAGGAGGCGTCTGGGAGGCCGCGAAAAGCCGCTCGGCCTTTTCCAGTGCAATTTCCAGCTGCACAAGGACGTCTTCATTCAGGGTACCGGACAACCGTCAGCTCGCTTCTGCAAATCCCGGTTCAATGATCTCGCGGACACGAAAATTCATTTGACGACGGGCGGGGAGGTTAAATGGGTAGGCGACCATATATACGTCGTCGCGAATGGCGATATTTGTTTCTTTCGACCTGATATCGAACCTCCATGAACGCAGGTAGGTCGCAATCTTGTTGAAGTCGTTTGTGCCGAGGAAGCGGCTGAATTGTGCGACGAGGTGCTTCTTGGGGAAGTATTGGGAGCAGTTCGCAAAATTTGATACATGCGCTGCAAACAAGGCGACGGGGTGCTTCGAGACGGCTTCGAAGCTCACGACCTTGAACAGGGGATGGGGCTCTGTGAAATGACCATAGAGTTCGAACAGAGAATGGAAGTCACTGGCGCTTCTTACCCAATCATCGACGGCGTTCCACATGACTTGGGCCGTGGCCGGTATCTCGCCAAATGCCTCGACCGTGAGGACCAACGGAGCCGCGCTTCCAACGTGATGCCCGGCGGACTGGTGAATGTTAAGAACCATGCGCGCAAAAAGGGAGTGGCTCTCGTCAGCGTTGACCGTAAGTGAGGAGTTGCCCCGAGCGACCTTCACTCGAACATTCTTTATAGACTTCGGCAGGGCTGCCGGTTCAGCACGACCGGTATAAGCAACCGGAGAGAAAAAGTTACCTGAAGACAACCCGGAAGCGACTGCCACGGCTGCATGCATATCGCGTGTAGTTCTGGCCTTTGCTCCCTTTCGCTTGTCGAATGAAAGGATTCGATCACTTTCAAGCAGAGGGACGTTGCTCTCGACACCGAATATCTGTGAGGCAATCGCTAATGCTACCTGATGGGCAATTTTCGGGCTGACGGAATTGCCGATCTGCCGGATCACGTCGTTGCGATTCCCTGCGAACTGAAAGCTGTCCGGGAACCCTTGAAGCCGCTTATATTCCGGGATCGAGAAATAGCGATTTTCCCAATGCAACGGACCGGTATATTTGCCCGGGCTGGCAATGAGTGTCTTGATAGGAGTTTCTGGGTTGGCCTTGTATAGGAAGTCCGAAAAGCGTGATCGATACGCAAAGATCGGACGTGGATAGCCGCGCTTGGCCGTGAAAAAGAGGTAGTTCTGTCCGGGAGGTACCAACTCCAGCAGATGCGAGTATTTTCCGCCAACAAGACGCAGGTCATCGAGTGACTCAGTCTGGACCACGCCCTCCAACGCTTCGCCACAAGAGACATGGGGGCTCTGCGATCTGGAGTCCGGACCATGCGTTGGCTCTGGGAAAAGGAACGGCTTTCCCAACTGATGCCCGACAAGAAACATCCGCTCGCGCTGTTGTGGAGCACCATAATCGAGAGCGTCGAGTAGGCGATAGCTGATCATGTAACCTAGCTTCGCGAAAGCCTCGGTTATCGCCTGCCAATCCCCGCCCTTGTTGGTAGCGAGGATACCGCGCACGTTTTCGAAAACGAAAACTGCGGGCCGCACATGATTGATGATACTGCAATACGCCTGAAAGAGGTTACCCCTATCATCGAGCCTTCCTGCAGCTCCGCCAGCCCTGCGCCCCGATGCCGAGAAGCTCTGGCAAGGCGGGCCGCCGATGACGACATCTATGTTGTTGGGAAGGCGAGTTGGATCGATAGAAAAAATGTCAGCACACTCAACCGCCAGGTCTTTGTTCAAATGCTTGCCGGTGTTTAGGCGAAGCGTAGCGCATGAGTGCGGATCAAAATCTGTGGCGTAAACTGTATGAAAGCCAGCCTGCTCAAATCCGAGATCAAGCCCACCCGCTCCCGTAAAAAAACTCAAAATTCGCTTTCCCCGGACGAGCGACTGCTCGACTGGAAGGCCAATATTTAACTGCTTTTCTACTTTTGGATTACCCATCAGATTCCATCGCTCCCAGATCGACTCGCGCAGAAGCAGACACTCTTGATAAGGGGTACAGAAAATAAGATCATCTAATTTGGTCTGATTGGACAAGTAAATTCTTGGACATTAAGTATTACGGAGTTATGGGAGTTACGGAGTTACGGGGACATGATATCAATTGCATAATTAGCCTCAACAGAAGCATTGAAATCCGCATCAAATGATGCCATTCTTATGCACATTCTGGAGCTACCCCATGCGCACAACGCTCGCAATCGACGACACCCTCCTCGCAAGGGCCAGCAGCCTCACCGGCGTGCATGAAAAGTCCGCACTCGTGCGCGAAGGCCTGAAAGCCCTGATCGAACGTGAAAGCGCGCGCCGCCTTGCGCGGCTTGGCGGCAGCGAGCCCGGACTTGAGGCAGCACCCCGCCGCAGGCCTACCGGGCAGTGATCCTCGTCGATACGTCGGTGTGGATCGATCACCTCCGGGCGGGTGATCCACAACTGGCCCGGATTCTGGATGATGGCCGTGTGCTTTCGCATCCCTTCATTACAGGCGAGATCGCGCTGGGCAGTCTGCGGCAGCGATCAATGATTATTGAGGCGCTTGAGGCACTGCCTGCTATCACCGTGGCTGAACATGGCGAAGTCATGCATGTCATCGGCACTGCCGGGATCGCAGGCAGCGGCATCGGCTATGTCGATGCGCATCTGATTGCATCTGTGCAACTGCATCCCGGCTCGACACTCTGGACGCAGGACAAGCGCTTGCTGGAGGTCGCGACACGGCTTGGGCTGGCACATGCTCCAGGTTGATGACTTTCGGTTGCATCGCGCACGTTGCCCGATACACTCCCTCGAATAACCACAAAAAATCCGGGGAAAACGCCATCATGCTTCCACGCCTTCTGACGCTCGCCAGTCTTGCCGCGACCCTCTCCACCCCTGCCCTCGCCCAGGCACCATGGCCCGACAAAGCCGTCACCGTCATCGTGCCCTACGCCGCAGGCGGCAACACCGATGTGGCGGCGCGCATCTTCACTGACCGCCTCACCCAGCGGCTCGGCAAGCCGTTCATCGTGGAGAACCGCTCTGGCGCGGGTGGCACCATCGGCATCACAGCGCTGGCGCGCTCGGCACCCGATGGCTACACGCTCGCCACGATCACGGCGGGCAATCTCTATATCCTGCCGCATATCTACAAGGACAAGCTCGGCTATGACACGTTCAAAGACCTGAAGCCGCTCGCCATGGTGGCGACGCAGCCGAATTTCTTTGTGGTGCATCCCAGCATCCCGGCGGGCAGCCCGAAGGAATTCATCGATCACCTGAAGGCCAATCCCAACAAATACTCCTATGGCTCCTCGGGCATCGGAACTTCGCAGCACCTGTGCATGGAGTTGCTGGCGCAGAAGACGGGCGTGCAGGTGCAGCACGTGCCGTATCGCGCCTCGAACCAGATCATGCAGGATCTCATCGGCGGGCAGATCCACATGTCGTGCGACCAGATCTCCACGGCGCTGGCGCAGGTGAAGGGCGGCAATGCCAAAGGCGTCGCAGTGTCATCGACCGCGCGCTATGGGTTGGCGCCGGAGTATCCCGCCATGGCTGACACAGTGCCCGGCCTCGACGTGACATGGGCGGCGATTTTCATTGCGCCCGCAAACATCCCGCAGCCGATTGCAGACAAGCTGATCGCGGAACTGGCAGCGATCTCGAAGGAGCCCGAGGTGATGGAAAAGCTGCAAAAGCTGACAGTGACGCCGGTTTCCGTGGTGGGTGCCGCGCTCGAAAAGCAGATCAAGGCGGATTTCGAGACATGGAAGCCCATCGTGGAAAGCGCCAAGATTCCGCAACCGAACTGAACAGCTTTACTTTCTGGCGCTTGGCACAGTGTTCGCAAACTCCCGACACCCGGTTGCCCCTGCTCAAACCTTCGCTGCGACCGCCGCAGTCGCTGCAATGCCATCCGCCAACATCTTTGCCGCTGCCGCCGCAGGGCGGGCCTCATCGGAAACGGTAACCATCGGCGAGGCGAACTTGATGCCGTTTTGCGAGAAGGCATCCCGGATGCGCAGATACGCCTTGCGCCGGATGGTGGCCTCCTCGCCCGGGCGTGTCGTGATCTTGCAGCGGATCTTGATGCCGTAATCGCCGAACTGCTCTACACCCTGCATTTTCATCGGCTCGAGAATGAGGCGGGTGAACTCCGGATCCTCAGCCATTTCCGCACCGATGTTCCGCACAAGCTTGCGGGCAAGGTCCATATCGGTGTCATATGTCACGGTGAAATCAAACTTGTCGATTACCCAGTCACGGCTCATGTTCTGCACCGCACCAAGCTGGCCGAAGGGAATGGTATAGACGGGCCCACGGTGATGACGCAGGCGCACAGATCGCAGGCTAAAGGACTCGACCGTGCCTTTGTAACTGCCGCTCTGGATGTATTCACCGACGCGGAAGGCATCGTCCATGAGGTAGAACAAACCGCTGATGACGTCCTTGACGAGAGTTTGGGCACCGAATCCGACAGCCACGCCGAAAACACCGGCTCCCGCAATCAATGGCGCGATATCGACGCCCAGCGCCGACAGTGACGTCAGGATTGCCATGGCGGCGATAAGCACCAGCGCGATGTTGCGGAAGATCGGCAAAAGGGTGCGCAGCCGCGCTTGTTTGATAGCAACATCATTGTGCGGATCAGCATCGGCAGGATCTTGCGAAAGCTGCAAATCAAGCGCCGCCTTGATGATCTGCCAGAGCAGATCAGCCAGCAGAAGGATTACGACAGCCGTGAAAACGCCGCGCAGCAGCCGGGTCGAGATCGTGTTCTGATCAGCCATGGCCAGCATATCCAGCTGCCACACCCGGGAGAGCCACAGCAGCGAGCCAATGATCAGGCTGGCGAAAAGCGCGCGCTCGAGACAGACCTGCAAGACGCCGCGAGGAGCAGATTCAGCGGGCTCCGCAATAATTCCACCATGCTCATCAGGCCTGAGCAGATGGGCGATCACGGCCCGTCCGAAACTGAACGCGGCAGGGACACCGATGGCCACCACGAGAAGCCAGAACAGCCCGGAAAGGCCAGCACTCCACATCGCCCATAGAATGACGCCGTAAACCGTTAGCAGAATGTTCTGCGCGAACCGCTTGTTGCTCGCTTCATCACTGGCGGATGGCCTGCGCCAGATGATCTCGATGGCAATGAGCAGTAATCCCAGCGCAAGCGTATAACCGCAGACCATAACGGATGCGGAGGGAAGGCCCAGAACACGCAACAATCCGATGGTCACCCATCCAATGGCAAAATATCCGAAAAAGAGCATCAACCGCCAGTACCAGAAGGCTGCATCCGCATCACTGATCGGCAGCAGTCGGAATGCCTTTCCACCTTTGAACCAGCGCGTGACGCGGGAAAAGATCACCTGACCAATGATGCTGATGGCACGGATCATAACGATTGCCAGCAGAAACCCGATCACCACGGCGCGGGTCAGAGGCGGCCATTCGATCATGACAAATGCGCCGATGCTGCCGATTACAAACACACAAACAAGGCCAAGGCCGTAAGCGGTCCGCGCGCCAAGGAGGCGTACACGATCAAATGCGGTGACCCGTGGCTGATCAGTGATCCATTGCCGCAACTTTGGTGAGGCTATCCACGCCAACCTTTCAAGCCCGTAACCGAGTGCGGCAAACAAAGCGACAAGCGCAAGGATGAGGTTGACACCATACCGGGCGATCTCGTCTCGCAGAGGTTCAAATGCACGGGCCATATCCTGCGGCAGGCGCGGCACTGCTGACAGCACATCGAGATAATGCTGCCGGACCATTCCGATGGAATGCGACAGCAGCATCTGCGGGGCATCCTTCGCCATGCCCGACACAGGTTCCAGCGCAACGGGTGACGCGCTGCGCTGCTTGACCCAGTCACGAACGGCCGGATCATCCAGCAACTGGATGATCTGCTTCACTTTTTCGGGCGGGGCGATCTCGGCTGCCATTGCAGTAGCGGAGAGCGTCACAAATGCCCCGAAAAGAAGGATCAGACGAAGATGTGTCAACACGCGGTGTCTTTCAGGCCGATTAGCTGGTTCCAGCTGCAGTAAAGATACTACTCAAAGCAAGCCTGATTGCAAAATCGTCAGGAGTTTCTTGCGGGATAGGAAACATACCCGCAAGCGCTGCACCGCTTTTTCCCGACACCGTTTGCACGAATCCGGACTAACGGCGCAGCGGCGCAACGACATAAGCTCTTAGCCTCCCTAACGCCTGCAGATAGCTTGCTTGCAATATACTTGATTTACTGCAAATATCTCTAGTTGTGAATGCTCACTGACGGTGGGGCGACACTATGGCAAGGATTGATCAGTCCAGCCTGAGCGGCAAGATCAGGGACCTGCCGATCAACCGGGAACTTGAAACAGTCCTGCTGAAAGCCGCAGATGCTGCGGGCGTGGATGTTGTTTTCGTGACATCGGGCGGACAGCCTGGCACAAGCGGCAAAAGCGTGGGTTCAACCCGGCACAATGGCGGCAGGGCGGCTGACCTCAAGCTCATCGCCAACGGGGTGACGGCGCGGTTTTCCGATCAGGAATGCGACGATATCGTGGCGAGGTTTGTAACCGCCGCCGCCGCCAACGGCGCAATCGGCATCGGTGCCGGGGTGGACTACATGGGCCCAAAGACCATGCATATCGGTTTTGGAACCTCGGCTTCCGATACCAAGAAGATTGTGTGGGGCGCGGATGGAAAATCCGCGAATGCACCGCAGTGGCTGCGAGATGCCGCACAGCGCGGCTGGGTGAACCCGCCGGAGTGGGCTTTCCGGACGATTGTGGCGCACGTCACTGATGAAGCAGGGGAAGCCCATGCCTCGATCCGAATGGATATTCCAAGGCGCTTCACCGCAGAGGTCATCAAAGCGGCGCAGGCGACGCAACGGCACTGGGGCCTTCCGGCCTCCGTGACGCTGGCGCAATGGGCGGTCGAGAGTGCTTACGGTGCCAGCATGCCATCGGGCTCGAACAACCCGTTCGGCATAAAGGCCAGGGAGGGCCAGCCGAGCGTACTGGCATGGACCAAAGAGGAGGTCGGCGGAAGGAAGATCTCCATCCAGCAACATTTCCGGGTCTTCCCCAGTCTGGACGAGGCCTTCATCAAGCATGCGGAACTGCTGGGAACTTCTTCCAGATATGAGAACGCGCGCCGGTTCAAGAATGATCCGGACCGCTTTGCCGATGCGCTGACCGGGGTCTATGCAACGGATTCAAACTACGGGACGATGCTCAAGTCGGTCATGAAGAGCAACGATCTGTATCGGTTCAACACGCCCATGGACATTCTTGTGCCGGGGGACGCAAACGGGTGGGAGGTTCGGGTGTCTCAACCACTTCAGCAAGGCAGCACTGATACTGTCCGCGTCACGACCCTCCAGCAGCGTCTCGCTGCGCTCGGTTATGTTCTGGGAGCGATTGACGGCAAATTCGGCCCGCTGACAGCGGCGGCTCTTCTCGCGTTCCAGAATGACAATAACCTTCCAACAACCGGCGTGCTGGATCAGACGACGGAGGACGCGTTCCAGACGGCTCAGTCCCGCAGGCTGGAGGACAAGCGGATCAAGGTGACGGAGAAGGACCTTGTCGCGGACGGCTCGCGCATAGTGATCGACGCTGGCCGAAGTCGTATTCTCAGCTGGATCCTGAGTGGTTTCGGCGCGCTGGGCGTCGGCAACAGCGCCATTATCAATGCTGGAAGCGGTTCTGCCGCACGGACTGCAAGCAACGTTCCTGATGCCCTGCTTCCATTCCTTGCCGATGTACAACGCCTGGTGCCAGCCACCAACACCGCTGACATTGCGAGACTATCCGGCGTGGCGAAAACGCTTTCCGAGCAGTTGACCGGTCCGCTGCTGCCTGCGGATGTGGTGCAACTCGTCGATCAGTTGCGCAAGGTTATCCCAGCCGATGTGCTCTCGAAGAACCCGGACATCACGAAGGTCTTTGATGCCATCGGCAAGATGACGTCGGCCAGGCCGCCGTCATTCACGACCATCTTTGATATCCTGCCAACCTTTTTCGCCAACGATACCGTCGTCCAGACAGCCATGAAGGGAATTGCTGCAGTAGGCGGCAGCACATTGCCCGGATTTGGCGGTTCGCTAGCGGTACTTGGCATCGGGATTGCCGGACGGTACTTTGCCAACCGCATCGCCGCCGCCCGTATAGAGGATCACCAGACGGGCGCAAATATCAAACGCTGAAGAGGGACTCTTTGAAGCCCTGCGGACGTGAGTGTCCCGCTAGACCGGCTGCACCGCCATCACGCCGTTGACTGATTTCAGCGCGCCCACCATCGCGGGGCTCACGTCGTAGCGTCCGGGCAATTTAACCTCCACGTCCTCACCCTCCGTCATTACCACGACGTAGATATCGCCCTGCCCCTTACGGGTCAGGCGGGCTTGCAGGCTGGGCAAGGGCTCGTTGTCCTTCACGAAGACACGAAGGCCCTTCAGGCCGCGCGCGACGGCCTGATCGAGATCTTCCACGGCCTGCACAATCAGGCGGGCGTCGTCGTTTTCGACTGAGGCCGAGACCGTGATGATCACGACCTTGCCCGGTTCCAGAAGGTCGCGGAACTGGGCGAGGCGTTCGGAGAAGATGACCACCTCGAACTGGCCGCTCTGATCGGAGAGGATGACGATGCCCATGCGCGTGCCGGTGCGGGTGCGCCGCTCCTGTCGGTCGATCACCGTAGCCGCAAGGCGACCAAAGGTGGCACCCGCTCGCACTGCCTTCAGGAATACGGCCTGCGTGCTGATCCGCATGCGCTCCAGAACCGGGGCGTAATCATCCAGCGGATGGCCCGACAGGAAGAAGCCGATGGCAGCAAACTCGCGCTGCAGGCGCTCCATCGGCGTCCAGTTTGCGGCGTTGGGAAGGCGCAGATCGCCCGCGCCGCTGTCGCCGCCGAAGAGGCCTGCCTGCCCGTCGTTACGGCTGCGCTCGGCCTCGTTGGCGCTGGCCATGATGAGATCGGCCCCCGCTACGATCCGGGCGCGGTTGGGTTCTAGCGCATCGAACGCGCCTGCGGCAGCCAACGTCTCGATCGTACGTTTGTTGAGTGCGCGCGGGTTGATGCGGCTGGCAAAGTCGCCCAGACTTTTGAACGGACGCGCCAAGGTGATTTGCCGTGCGGCTTCCGCACCCACGCCCTTCACGGCGGAAAGCGCATAGATGATCTTGCCGTCCTCGACATCGAAGCTGACGCCGGATGTGAGGATCGACGGCGCTTCGACCGTGATGCCCATGCGCTCGGCCTCACGGCGGAACTCCACCAGTTTTTCGGTGTTGGTGGTTTCATAGGCCATGGATGCCGCCAGAAATTCGGTGGGGTAGTTGGTCTTCATCCACGCGGTCTGATATGCCACCAGCGCATAGGCAGCTGCGTGGCTTTTGTTGAAGCCATAATCCGCGAATTTCGCCAGCAGGTCGAAGATCGTATTGGCATCGGCATCGGTAATGGCGTTGGCCAGACAGCCCGTAACAAAGCGCTCGCGCTGCTCGTCCATCTCCTTCTTGATCTTCTTGCCCATGGCACGGCGAAGAAGGTCCGCCTCGCCCAGGCTGTAGCCTGACAGGATTTGCGCGATCTGCATCACCTGTTCCTGGTAGACGATGACGCCGAAGGTTTCCTCCAGCACGGATTTGACCTGCGGGTGGATATATTCCGGCTCCGCTCGTTTGTGCTTGCAGTCGCAATAGACAGGGATGTTGGCCATCGGGCCCGGGCGATAGAGCGCCACAAGCGCGATGATGTCCTCGAAGCGGTCGGGCTTCATGTCGGAGAGCGCGCGACGCATGCCGCCCGATTCCAGCTGAAAGATGCCCACGGCTTCCGCGCGGGAGAGCATGGCGAAGGTCTTTTCGTCATCCAGGGGGATTTTCAGCAGATCGATGGTCACGCCGCGCTTGGCCAAGAGCTTCACGGCACGGTCGAGGACGGACAGCGTCTTGAGGCCAAGGAAGTCGAACTTCACGAGGCCAGCCTGCTCCACCCATTTCATGTTGAACTGGGTGACTGGCATGTCGGATTTCGGGTCGCGGTAGAGCGGCACCATCTCTTCCAGCTTGCGGTCGCTGATCACAATGCCTGCGGCGTGAGTGGAGGCATGGCGATAAAGCCCCTCCAGCTTCAGCGCGATACCCAGCATGCGCTCGACCTGCGGGTCTTCGTCGGATGCCGCGCGTAGCCGGGCTTCCTCGGCGATGGCCTTCTCGAGCGTCACAGGATTGGCGGGGTTCTGTGGCACGAGCTTGGTCAGCTTGTCGACCTGGCCGTAGGGCATTTCCAGCACGCGGCCGACATCGCGGATCACGCCACGTGCTTGCAGGGAACCAAAGGTGATGATCTGCGCCACGCGGTCCTGCCCGTAGCGCTCCTGGACGTAATGGATGACCTCTTCGCGGCGGTCCTGGCAGAAATCGATATCGAAATCCGGCATCGAGACGCGATCCGGGTTCAAAAACCGCTCGAACAGCAGGTTGAACTGCAACGGATCCAGATCGGTGATCTTCAGCGCGTATGCGACAAGCGAACCCGCACCCGAACCACGGCCAGGCCCCACGGGAATGCCCTGCTCCTTTGCCCAGCGGATAAAATCCGAGACGATGAGGAAATAACCCGGAAAGTTCATGCGCTCGATGACGGAGAGCTCAAAGTCCAGCCGCTTGCGGTAATCTTCCACCGTCATGCCCTCAACCGGATCATGCTGGCAGAAGCGATCATCGAGCCCTGCATGGGCATCGCGCTTGAGGAGGGCAGCCTCATCCTCGTTTTCAGAAAAGCGTGGCAGGATTGGCGTTTTCAGCACACGAGGACGATAGGAACAGCGCATGGCGATTTCGATAGTATTCTCAATCGCTTCAGGGATATCTCTGAACAGTTTTTGCATCTCGGCGCGGCTTTTGAAGCCGTGTTCCATGCTGACCTTTCGGCGATCATCATCAGACACCAATCGCCCCTCGGCGATGGCAACCAGTGCGTCATGCGCTTCGTGATCCTTTTTGCCGCCAAAGAACGGTTCGTTGGTAGCCACCAGCGGCAGCCGGTGCGCATAGGCCATGGTGACAAGCTGCGGTTCGGTCGCGATCTCATTGTCCTCGCCGTGGCGTTGCAACTCAATATAAAGGCGGTTCGGGAACAGCACGGCCAGCGCCAGAAGGCGCTTTTCCGCCAGATCGGCGCGCGCTGCCGTCAACGGGCGATTGATCGGGCCGTCGGGACCACCTGTGAGCGCAATGATGCCCTCACTCATTCCCTGCATCCGCTCCATTGTCACATGCGGCTCGTCAGATGAGTCGGTTTCCATGAAACCGGCACTCGTCAGGCGCATCAGGTTTCGGTAACCCAGCTCGTTCATCGCAAGCAGGACGATCTTGCCCCTGCCCTCGCGGCGGGCGTTGGGGCGACCGGGAGCGGGCTGATGGTCACCGAAATCCACGGTGAGTTGCAGACCGATGATGGGCTGGATGCCGCTTCCCGCCAATTTTTCCGAGAATTCCAGCGCCCCGAACAGGTTGTTCGTGTCGGTCAGCGCCAGCGCGGGCATATCATCGGCTTCCGCCAGCTTGGCCAGCTTGGCGATGGGCAACGCCCCTTCCAGCAGCGAAAAGGATGAGTGCACATGGAGATGCACGAAGCCGACATCGTGATAAGTCGTGGACATGGAGCGCTCCTGATCCCGTCAGGAATCTATCGCAGCCCTCTTGCCCTGATTCCAGACGGGAATGCACCCATCCACACCTTCCGCAGATTATAACCTCAGACGCCCGGTGATACTTTCAGACGCCCAGGGCTGGGGCAACGGCGCTGGCCCATGTCCAGACCATCAGCAGGAACATGCCGATGATGGTGACTTCAGCTGTATCTTCGATGACACGACGCAACATGACGCTTCCTCTGTTCATTCTTCGTTCTTATTCTTCTTTTGTTCTTATGACAAGGGCTCACCGTCAATTTAGAACAAAGCATGATCAACAGGGTTAACCGCCGTGATATAGGTCCAGAATGTTTGACATGTTCGCATGCCGGGGTTCACACATGAACAAATCAGGGAAGTCGCCATGCTGCTTCGAAACACCCATTACGCGCTGATGAACATCCTGCTGCTCGTCAACCTCGGCGCTTTGCTGACGGGCGGGATGGTACTTTGGGCGGGGTATGCCAGCGCCTTTGTACTTTCGACATTGGTGGACGAAGCGGCGGGCGAAGACACCACAGTTCACTCGGGAGTCCCTGCCCGCTTCCTTGACACCATGCTGTTCCTGACATTGCCGCTGATCGCGCTGAACGTCACGGCGCTATCGCTGCTCTTCGGATCAGGCAATGGCCTCGGCCTCGTGCCTGCACTGACTGTCATCGGTATCGATGTCGAGGCCGCGCGCGCTGCCAGCGGCTTCTGGGCCTTGCTGGGCGCCCTGATGGGAACCGGCCTCTTCATCGGTGCAGCAGCCACCAACGTCGCGCATGAGCTTACCCATCGCACGCAGGACCGGCTGGCGATGCTGACCGGACGCTGGCTTCTCGCTTTCTCGTTCGACACCAGCTTTTCAATCGAGCATGTCTATGGTCACCACCGCAATGTGTGTACATCGGCGGACCCAGCGACGTCGCGCCGGGGGGAATATGCACTGGCATTCTTCCTGCGTTCAACGCTGCGCGGGAATATCTCGGCGTGGCGCATCGAAACGGACAGATTGCGTCGGAAAGAGCTAGAGGCGTGGTCGCGGCACAACCGCATGATTACCGGCCAGTTGATGTCACTGACCATTTTCGCCCTGGTTTTTGCAATCGGCGGGATATGGGCAGCCATCGCTTTCATCATCGTAGCCGTCCAGGGCAAGCTCTATCTCGAGCTCGTCAATTTCATCGAGCATTATGGCCTGGTGCGCGTGCCGGGCAAGGGCGTAGAAGCCAGACACGCGTGGAACACCTACAAGCTGATCTCGTCAGGCCTGCTCTACAATCTACCGCGCCACTCGCATCACCATATGTATGCGGCCAAGCCGTTCTGGGCGCTGGAGAAAGAACCGGAAGGACCAACCTATCCCTACGGCTACATGACCATGATCCTGATTTCGCTGGTTCCGCCGGTGTGGCATCGCGTGGTTGATCCACTGCTGGCGGAATGGGATCAAACCAGCGCAAGTGACGGAGAGCGGGCAATCCTGATGAATGATGGCTTCCTGTCAGCGCAATCGGGGATGTCCGCGGCCAAATAGTCGAGCCAGCAGAAGGAGAGAGCCTGTGCTTGCAATCTATCGGATTTCGAGAATTGCTTGCGCCGCCGCGACTATCCTGTCCCTGACAGGGGTGACGTCCCCGGGCCAAGCCCAGCGCAGCGACGAAATTTGGGTCATGGAGATCAAACAGGGAGAGGCCTCCCTCGAATTCGGCGGTCGCTCCGATCCCGGCTCCAAGCAGTTGGGCTACCTCAATCAGAGCTTTTCCTGCGATTCCCGCGGGAGTGGCACTATGTACATCAACGAGGGCATGCCCAACGCTTGGGCGATCAAGCCCAATGTGCCAATTGCCGCCAAGCGCAATGTCACTGTTGAGACGGCGAGCGGCAGCTTTTCACTGCAGGCCGATGTTCTGAACAATGAGGAAGCGGGGACCCCAGGATTGAGCGTCAAGCTATCGCGAAGCCAGATGCGGTCCATTCTTGAAAGCCCGGGCCAGATTCATATCCGGAGCGGTACTTTCAGAACACGAATCGGCCTTCGCGGCGTGGAGCCTCACCGGGAGGCGTTTTTGAAAGTCTGCGGCTGAACGCAGAACCCACGAAAAAGCCCGGCGCGAAGGCCGGGCTCTTTTCCTGAAAAATCAGGTGGTTTCGTTCAGGCGGTCGCGGCAACGGCACTGCGGGCCACAACTTCAATATCTCCGCGTGACAGACCGATATCGGCCAACTCGCGCTCGGACAGATGAGATAGGGCGCGAACCGAGGCACGGTAACGCATGTAGCCACGGATACGGGTAATAATGTGAGAGACGATCATGATAGGACTCCTATGTGCAGAATGCTGGCTGGCGGACGGGTTTCCGTCGCGTCACAGCGTTTGTGCAGTGCAATATAGACATTCCTGTGGCAGATGGCTGTGAAATGAAACAGCATGAGGTATGCGATATTCGCATGTCTCATTCATTATTCTGAAACCTATTCTCCAAAAATCCTATAATCCATCACACAGAGTTATGGATCGGCGGGAATCAGCCCAGATCCTGGTTATCTCCGCCACCCCGCATACGACTGACAATCGAGCGGACGCTAACCTGCGGTTTGACCCCCGGAATCACTTGCGCGTTGTGCAGCATGGCGCTTGGAAGCTGTTCACTGCTCTGCGTCGTGAAACGCATGCGCATGGGCGTGGCGACGCCTTCGCCAAAAGCAATGGCCTCGCGGTTGCCGATGGCAGACAGGAAGGCGATCTGACTGGCGGAGGAATCCGAAATTGCCGAGCGGATGATTTCCTGGTCACGATCGTTGCCAAGTCGCATGGCAAAAACGGTGGAACACTGCGACAGGATCGTCGGATCAAGCTCGCCAGGTCGCTGGGTAATGATGCCGATGTAGCAGCCGTACTTGCGGCCTTCCTTGGCAATGCGCGAGATGGATTGCCGCGTCGGTGCAAATCCCAGCTTGGCATCCTGCGGCACATAGCGATGCGCTTCCTCGCACAGCACCAGCACTTCGAACGTGTCGCCGCTGTACATCGCGAGATCGAACGACAACCGGGCCAGCACCGAGACGACGGCGTTGAGTACCTCCGATGGCAGGCCCGCAAGTTGCAGCACGGTGATCGGCTTGCCGCCGTGGGGGATGCGGAAAAGCTTGCCAAGTACGGCCTCGATATTGTCCTCGGTAGCGCCGCGCCCATACATGAAGCGATAGCGCGGATCAGTGCACAGGCTCTCCAGGCGGTTTTTCAACACGCGCAGATGATAGCGATCATGGCGAGGGTCAAGCTTGCCCATCATCTCGTCCAGCAGCGCGATCAAATCAAGCATGCGGTAGGGCGAAGGTGAGTCGGGCGAGAAAGAAATGCCATCCGCAGACTTCTTCAGGATGCTGGAAGACGACATGGCTGTCGACTGGAACACAGCAAATTGCGCCTTCGCCAGCGGAATCAATTCCCGCAGGATGTCGGTTTCATCCGCCGGTGGAATGCGCCCGCGATAAACGACATCCAGCAACTCATCGAAACGGAACAGCCAGTGCGGCAGATCCAGCATGGTTGAATCCAGCGTGATCGAATTGTCGCGGAAGGCGTGCGAATACTCATTGTGCGGGTCCAGCACGATCACGCGCAGATCAGGCTTGACCTCTACCGCCTTGCGCACGAGTAGCGAAACCGCACTTGATTTGCCAACGCCGGTGGTGCCGACAACGGAGAAATGCTTGGACAGCATGTCTTCAATACTCACCACGGCCGGGATGGTCTCGTCCTGCGAAACTCGCCCGATTTCGACGCCCTTGCGCTCGCCCAGATCAAAAACGGCACGCAAATCTGCGCTTCGGATACGGTGCGCAGTAGCTCCGAGCCAAGGATAGGTCGTTATGCCACGGCGGAACAGCAGACGGCCATCGGGCTGGTCAGCGACTTCGCCCACAAGCTCCACCTGTACCATCAGCAGATTGGCCTTGTGATCATCCCACTGGTCATGCCGCACCGCCATTTCAAAGACCATGCCGACGATGCGACTTGTACCCAGATTGATTGATATCAGCTTGCCGATGCTCCAGAAGTCCGTGATGACGCCTTGAGCACTGGTTGCAGAGGTCGAGATCGTGGCGCGCGCGCCATTCACGGAAATGACCTTGCCGATCATGCGCTCGATCGGCTGCTCGTGCTCGCGACGTTCCGGTGTAGTGCTGGCCTCGAACTGCATGGCCTGCAGAGGCATATTCATGGCGTCTGTTCCCGAACTTTCCGGAACTATGCCGCAAGGACCTTAAAGGCCTGTAACCAATTTGCGTAAATCACGAGAGAGATGTGCGGCAGGATTGCGTTCAATGCGACTGCGCCTACTCTGCCGCCTTTGCTGGTTTCATTGGCCTTCGCGCCAGCACTGCTTTCAGGAATCGCCCGGTATGGCTCTTAGCATTCGCTGCGATATCCTCCGGTGTGCCGACACCCACAACCTCACCACCGCCGTCACCGCCCTCCGGCCCCATGTCGATGATCCAGTCCGCCGTCTTGATAACCTCTAGATTGTGCTCGATAACCACCACGGTGTTGCCCTGCTCAACCAGTTCGTGCAGCACCTCCAACAACTTGGCGACATCGTGGAAATGCAGGCCTGTCGTCGGCTCGTCCAGAATGTAAAGCGTGCGGCCCGTGGCGCGCTTAGACAACTCTTTCGACAGTTTGACGCGCTGCGCCTCACCGCCGGACAGCGTCGTTGCCGGCTGGCCGACCTTGACGTAATCGAGGCCGACACGGGCCAGCGTCTCCATCTTCTCGCGGATGGACGGCACGGCCTTGAAAAGGTCGCGAGCCTCTTCAACCGTTGAATCAAGAACTTCGGCTATCGACTTGTTCCTGTACTTTACTTCCAGCGTTTCCCGGTCATAGCGTTTGCCCTTGCAGACATCGCAGGTGACGTAGACATCAGGCAAAAAGTGCATCTCGATCTTGAGCAGGCCATCGCCCTGACAGGCCTCGCAGCGCCCGCCCTTGACGTTGAATGAAAAGCGGCCAGGCAGATATCCCCTGGCTTTGGCCTCGGGCAATCCGGCGAACCATTCACGGATCGGCGTGAAGGCTCCGGTATAGGTCGCAGGATTGGATCGCGGGGTGCGGCCAATGGGCGACTGGTCGATATCGATGACCTTGTCGAGATGCTCCAGCCCCTCGATCCGGTCATGCGGTGCCGGATGCTCCAAAGCACCGTTCAGGCGCTTGGCCGCCAGCTTGTAGAGCGTGTCGATGACAAGTGTTGATTTTCCACCGCCGGACACGCCGGTGATGCAGGTGAAGGTACCCAGCGGAATCTCCACCGTGACATTCTTGAGGTTATTGCCGCGTGCGTTGACGATTTTCAGCACACGCGATTTCATCAGCTTGCGCCGCGTGCGCGGCACCGCCACCAGCATTTCGCCCGTCAGATACTTGCCGGTGAGCGACGCAGGATTGGCCATCACCTGCTGCGGCGATCCTTGCGCGACAACCTGTCCACCGTGGATGCCTGCTCCCGGCCCCACATCCACCACATAATCCGCCTGGAGAATGGCGTCTTCATCGTGCTCGACCACGATCACTGTGTTGCCGATGTCCCTGAGACGCCTAAGCGTGCCCAGCAAACGCTCGTTGTCGCGCTGGTGCAGGCCGATGGAGGGCTCGTCCAGCACATAGAGCACGCCGGTGAGGCCCGAGCCGATCTGCGAGGCCAGACGGATGCGCTGGCTTTCACCACCCGACAATGTACCGGAAGCGCGCCCGAGCGAGAGATATTCAAGGCCGACATCGACCAGAAAGCGCAAACGGTCGCGGATTTCCTTCAGGATGCGCATCGCGATCTCGCGCTGCTTGTCCGTCAGCTTGTGTGATAACTCCTGAAACCAGACATTGGCGTCCTTCACCGACAGCCGGGTGATCTCGGAGACATGGCAGCCCGCGATCTTCACCGCCAGCGCCTCTGGCCGCAGCCGGTCACCCGCGCAGGCGTGACACGGCGTCTCGGACATGAAGCGGCCGATCTCTTCCCGCGCCCAGTCGCTGTCCGTCTCCTTGTAGCGGCGCTCCAGATTGATGATGACGCCCTCGAACGGCTTTTTCACCTCGTAACTGCGCAGGCCGTCATCGTATTTGAACGAGACATCCTCCTGGCCGGAACCGTAAAGGATAACGTTCTGCGCCTTCTGCGGCAGTTCCTCCCACGGCTTGGCCAGCGAAAAGCCAAAATGTTTGGCGAGTGCATCCAGGGTCTGCCCGTAATAGGGCGACGATGACTTGGCCCAAGGCGCAACTGCGCCTTTTTTCAGCGTCAGCGCGCGGTCCGGAATGACCAGTTCCGGGTCGATCCGCATCTCGTGACCGATGCCGCCGCAGGTGGGACAAGCGCCGAAGGGGTTGTTGAACGAGAACAGCCTTGGCTCGATCTCGGAAATGGTGAAGCCCGAAACTGGGCAGGCGAACTTTTCCGAGAACAGAATGCGGCGCTGCGAGCCGTCCTCGTCCTTTTCATCCACAAATTCGACGACAGCGATGCCATCCGCGAGGCCCAGTGCTGTCTCGAAACTCTCGGCGAGCCGGGCCGCAATATCAGCCCGCACCACGATGCGGTCCACCACGATATCGATGTCATGCTTGAACTTCTTGTCGAGTACCGGCGCATCGGCGATCTCGTAGATCTCGCCGTTCACCTTGACCCGCTGGAAGCCCTTCTTCTGCCATTCCAGAAAGTCCTTCCGGAACTCGCCCTTCCGTCCGCGTACAACGGGGGCCATCAGCAGCAGCTTGGTCTTTTCCGGCAGGCCGAGCACGCGGTCCACCATCTGGCTTATGGTCTGGCTCTCGATGGGCAGGCCCGTGGCTGGCGAATACGGGATGCCGACACGCGCCCAGAGAAGACGCATGTAATCATAGATCTCGGTGACGGTGCCGACGGTGGAGCGCGGGTTCTTCGAGGTCGTCTTCTGCTCGATGGAGATGGCGGGCGATAGACCGTCGATCTGGTCAACATCCGGCTTCTGCATCATCTCCAGGAACTGGCGCGCATAGGCCGAGAGCGATTCCACATAGCGCCGCTGGCCCTCGGCGTAGATCGTGTCGAAGGCGAGCGAGGACTTGCCGGAGCCCGACAACCCCGTGAACACCACCAGCTTGTCACGCGGGATGACGAGATCGACATTCTTGAGGTTGTGCTCGCGCGCACCGCGCACGGAAATCACGCGCTGGTCGTGATGCGGTTTCGCGCCCATCTCCTCGAACAGCGTATCAATATCGCTTGCCGTCGTAAGACCTGCCGTTTTACCGCGCGCCATGCGTTTGAACTCTCACATTCCAGATCAGGCGTATTTAGGCATCAACGCGCCTCGTGCATATGCCCCAGAAAGACATACGCACAATTTGCCGCATCGGTCGTTTGAGAACAAAAATAGAACACAATGGTGCAATTCGCAAGAGTGCTGAATGGCAGCAGGGGTAACTATTTGCTGTTCTTCGGAGTGCCGAGAAACGAAGCGGGGGAAAAAACCAACTCTCCAGTTGCGAGGGAGTGTGCGTTTGCTCGCAACGAGCATGAGGAAGAGTAATTTAGTGCAATCTCACCGACATCGTAATTTGAATCCTTAAATTTCCTTCAGCGCCTGCGTCATATCAGCGATCAAATCATCAATGTTCTCGATGCCGATCGAGACACGGATGGTTGCGTCTGCGACGCCGATTCGATCGCGCACCTCCTTCGGTACGCCCGAATGCGTGGTCGTGGCTGGGTGGCACACCAGCGATTCCGTGCCGCCAAGGCTGACTGCGAGCTTGAAGATTGTCAGGCTGTTGAGCACCTTGAAAGCGGCTGCCTTGCCGCCCTTCACATCAAACGAGAAGGTAGAACCTGGCCCGGTAGCCTGCGCCTTGTGAACGCGAGCAGCAGCCGAGCCACGAGGCAGGGCGGTGAGATCATGTACCTTATCGATGATAGGGTGGGCACGCAGGAAATGAGCCATGGTCCGGGCGTTCTCTGCAGCACGGTTCATGCGCAGACCAAGCGTTTCGAGAGAGCGGCCAAGCATCCAGCAAGAGTGCGGATCAAGCTGCGTGCCGATGGCCGAGCGCAACGCTTTCACCGGCCTGATCATCTCGGCGGAGCCCAGCGCCGCGCCCGCGATCAGGTCCGAATGGCCGCCAACGTATTTGGTCAGTGAATAGACGGAGACATCTGCGCCTTGCTTCAGGGGTGTCTGAAAGACCGGGCCAAGAAGCGTGTTGTCACAAATGACAACAGGACGAAGGCCTTCCTGTTTTGCTTCAATCTCTTCAGATATTGTGCGAACAAGCGCCACATCAACCAATGTATTCAAGGGGTTTGAGGGCGTTTCGATCATGATGACGGAGACTCGGCCTTTGCGCTTTTTTGCCAGAGCCAGGGCTTCTTTTGCAGCAGCGCGCACCGCCTTGGGTGATAGACCGTCAGCGAAGCCGATGCCCGCCATGCCGAAATTGATCAGCGTTTTCGTCACCAGCGTCTCGGTGCCACCATAAAGCGGCTGCGAATGCAGGATCACGTCATTGGGCCGCGCATAGGCCATGATTGTTGTGGCAATTGCTGCCATGCCCGAGGCAAACAGAAGTGCGGATTCTGCTTGCTCGTAGATGGCGAGGCGGTCCTCGACGATTTCGGAGTTGGGATGGTTGAAACGCGAGTATACCAGACCCGCAGCCTCGCCCTTGGGAGCGGACTTACGACCCGCAACCACGTGGAAGAACTCCTCGCCATCCTCGGCGGACTTGAACACGAAGGTCGAGGTGAGGAAGACGGGCGGCTTGACCGCCCCCTCCGAGAGCAAAGGGTCATAGCCATAACCCAGCATCATTGTTTCGGGATGCAGCAGATGATTGCCAATGCGGCTTTTGGAATAGCGAGCTTTTGACATGGGGAATCCTTTGGTTAAACGCAGTGTAGCGGATTTGCATTCCCCGGTCGCAGCACAAATAGTATTTTGAATTAAGGCGGCAATGCACCAAATTATTGACTCTGGGCTACTGCTCCTCTCGCCAGGTACGCCCCGGAGATAGCCATGGCTCGTCTTGCCTGCGTTGTCGTGCACACCGACCCCAGGACATGACACAGCGCGACTGAGGCTGCGCGGCTGTGGTCAACCTTTGACATGGGCAGGAAGCTCCAAAGGCGCATTTGCGCCTCCAAGATGTTCGACCGTCGTAAAAACGAGTGTGGTGGCCCCAACATTCTCAAGATCATGCATCATGAACTCGCCAGCACCGTAGATGTAGTGCCGCGTGTCGCCCGCCTTGTAGTGCGTCACTGTCGTATGTCCGTCGTGGTAGTTCGATTTGGCAGAACCGTCCGTCATTACGGTCCAGAAGTAATCCAGAACATGCCTGTGAAAGCCAATTCGCTCGCCCGGTTGAAGCGTCAGATGCCAGACGCGCAGCCGGTCCGTTTCGGATACGAGACGCGAGCCGACGCAACCGTTGTGCAGATTGTGTTGAATCTCACTTTTTAGCGCTTCCGGCCAATGTGCCAAAGCTTCTTGATCAAGCACCGGATTTCTCCCTGATTTCGTCTGGTCTGCAACCAGTGTGTATCATAGTGTTGACCTGGCGAATTTCGAATTCGCTGTAGTCTCCAGGCCCGCAGGAACGAATGAATTTCAGGAAAAAGCGGCTGGCATTGATCATTGGCGGATCGCTTGGCGGGCTAATGGCCGGGCTTATGCTTCGACGCAAAGGCTGGGATGTCGAGATTAACGAGCGGACACCCGTGCCGCTGGCCGGGCGAGGAGCCGGGCTGACGTCACATGCGTTGCTGATGAGCGCTCTGGATGCAGCAGGCGTTTCCGTTCCGCCCGAAACGCTCGGCCTGATGATTCAGCAACGGCGCATATTCGGGCGCGATGGCAGCGTCAGTGGCTCTCGCCACCATCCCCAGTTGCTGACATCCTGGGACCGGCTGTTTCAGCTGCTACGTGGTGCTTTCCCCGATCAGCACTACCATCTGGACCGGGCCTTCACGCATGTCAGTGAAGGGCCCTCGGAAATCATGGCAGGCTTTGCCGATGGATCGACAGCTTCGGGCGATCTGCTGATCGCTGCCGATGGTTTCAGGTCATCCGTCCGTGCAAGTTTGCTCCCGGCCTCTGACCCCACCTATGTTGGCTATGTCGCCTGGCGTGGCATGGTGCATGAACGCGACCTTAGTCCGGCGACCCATCTGTCCTTGTTCGACAGCTTTTCCTTTTGTCTGCCAGACGGCGAGCAAATGCTGGGCTATCCCGTGGCAGGGCCTGATTATGACCTCAGGAAGGGCAACCGCCGTTACAATTTCGTCTGGTATCGCCCCGCCGCCGAGACCGACGAACTGCGGGATATGCTGACCGACTCAACTGGCAAGGCACATGCGCTGTCGATTCCCCCGCCGCTGATCAGACCAGGTATCGTTGACGCCATGCGGGAGGCGGCCGAGCGGACATTGTCTCCGCAGTTCGCGGAGATCGTTCGATTGACGGAAACGCCGTTCTTTCAGCCGATTTATGACTACGTCGCGCCGCGTCTGGCATTTGGGCGCGCAGCCCTGATGGGCGACGCCGCGTTCGTGGCAAGGCCGCATGTCGGTGCCGGCGTGGCCAAGGCAGGCGCTGATGCCATGATACTGACCAAATCACTTGATGAGCATGACAGCATCGCGGCTGCCCTAACTGCGTATGAGGCGGATCGAGTGCCTGCAGGCAACCGGATCATCGGTCGCGCCCGCGAGCTTGGTGCCTACATGCAGGCGCAACTCCTGTCTGACGTGGAGCGACAGCATGCCTTGACGAACCGCGATCCGCTGTCAGTGCTCGAAAACACGGCGAACCTGACGTTTCTAGATGCTGCGTGATATCCGGGTACAGACCGCGAACACTCTCCCCTTGCGCCCGCCCCGTCTCTGGCGTTTAACCATATGATGGACCTACCGAATCCCCATGGCGCGCTGCTGACCATCGATATCGGCCATGTCGCTGACAACTGGAAGCTGCTGGCCGGCATGGCAAAGCCTGCGGAATGCGCGGCTGTGGTCAAGGCGGATGGCTATGGATTGGGAATCGAGATTGTCGTTCCCGCGCTGTCAAAAGCCGGATGCCGCACGTTTTTCGTGGCGCATCTGGAAGAAGCGATCCGGGTGCGCAAGGCGGCTCCCGTGGCCACGATTTATGTGCTGAACGGCCTGCCGTCCGGCGCTGAACAGTTCTATCAGAGCTACCGCCTGCGGCCTGTGCTGGGTACGATCAGCGAGATCGGGCGCTGGCGCAAGACAGGCGGTGCGGCAGCCCTGCATGTCGATACGGGCATGAACCGGCTCGGGCTCTCCATCGACGAGGCAAGGGCGCTGTCGATGCTGAACGAGTGGGAGAGCATCGGCATCGAACTGCTGATGTCGCATTTTGTGTCCGCCGAGGAACCTGAAAGTCGCCTCAATGTTGCACAGGTCACGCGGTTCGACCGTATCTCCGGCTGGTTTGGTGATCGCATCAAGCGTAAAAGCCTGGCGAATTCCTCCGCGCATTTTCTGGAAGAGCTTCCACGCTATGACATGACCCGCGCGGGATATGCGCTGTACGGCGGCAATCCGACGCCGGGGAAGCCCAACCCGATGAAGCCGGTGGTGCGGCTGGAGGCGACAATCCTGCAGCTCCGGCAGATCGAGGCTGGCGACACTGTCGGCTACAACGCGCAATGGACCGCCGAGCGCCCGTCGGTGATCGCCACAATCTCGTTGGGCTATGCAGATGGCTGGCTGCGGGCGATGAGCGCCATAAGTGGCAAACCGGGTGGGGCTGCAATGGTCAATGGCAAGCGCTGTCCCTTTGCCGGTCGGGTCTCGATGGATCTGATCACCCTCGACATCACGGATTGCCCGGCTGGCAGCGTCAAGCCGGGTCAGAAGGTGGTTTTGCTGGGCGATGGCATCGGGGTGGATGATGTGGCCGAGATGGCTGGCACCAACGGCTACGAAGTCCTGACTTCGCTGGGCGGCCGCTACCAGCGCAAGGTGATTGGGGCCTCATAGCTTGGCAAAGCCGAAATCCTCCTTCATCTGCCAGAGCTGCGGGGCTGTGCACGGGCGCTGGCAGGGCCGCTGCGAGGCCTGCGGCGCTTGGAACTCGATTGCCGAGGAAGCGGGTGCCATCAGCGCGCCCATTGCATCCGGCGGGGCGCGCATCGGCAAGGGTCGGGTGATCAGGCTGGAAGGCCTGACCGGCGATACAGACGACGCCCCTCGCCTGCCCGTCGGCATGCCGGAACTGGATCGTGTCACCGGCGGCGGGTTCGTGCGTGGCTCGGTGATCCTGCTCGGCGGTGAGCCCGGAATCGGCAAATCCACGCTGCTCATTCAGGCCGCAGCGGCGCTGGCGCGCAGGGGCCAGCGCGTGGTCTATATCTCGGGCGAAGAAGCCGTGGCGCAGGTGCGGCTGCGGGCGGATCGACTGGGCCTTGCAGACAGCCCGGTGGAACTCGCGTCCGAAACCCATGTCGACGATATCGTTGCGACATTGTCGGCTGGGCCAACGCCTGCGCTGGTGATCATCGATTCCATCCAGACCATGTGGACCAGCGCGGTCGAGGCGGCACCCGGAACGGTCACGCAGGTGCGCGGCTCGGCGCAAGCGCTTATCCGCTATGCCAAGACGACGGGGGCCTGCGTTATTCTGGTCGGCCACGTGACAAAGGATGGGCAGATCGCAGGGCCGCGCGTGGTCGAGCACATGGTGGATGCAGTCATCTTCTTCGAGGGTGAAGGCGGACACGATTTCCGCATCCTGCGCGGCCTCAAGAACCGCTTCGGCCCGACGGACGAAATCGGCGTTTTCGAGATGCGCGGCGACGGTTTGAACGAGGTCGCCAATCCATCCGCGCTGTTCCTCGGTAACCGCGATCCCAATGCGGCGGGAACCTCGGTTTTTGCAGGCATGGAAGGTACGAGGCCACTGCTCGTAGAGCTGCAGGCGCTGGTGGTGCCGACCGGTCTTGGCACACCGCGCCGCGCCGTGGTGGGCTGGGACACAAGCCGTCTCGCCATGGTGCTGGCCGTGCTGGAAGCGCATGGCGGCGTGCGCCTCGGGCAATACGATGTCTATCTCAACGTAGCAGGTGGCCTGAAGATCGCGGAACCTGCGGCTGATCTGGCGGTGGCGGCGGCACTGGTATCGTCGCTCACGGGCAATCCTTTGCCGATCGATATGGCTATCTTCGGTGAAGTCAGCCTGTCTGGTGCTATCCGGCCAGTCTCCCATGCCGGTCATAGGCTGAAAGAAGCAGCCAAGTTGGGCTTCACCCGCGCAGCGATCCCGCACAGCAAGCCTGCCGACGGAAAGTCCGTGGAAGAACCGGAGCGAGCGATCACGACGCGTGGCATGGAACGCATTGCGGATCTTGTGGCGCTGATTGCGGCGGGCAAACCGGTCAGAACGGTTGAAAGAAGTGTCGAACGTGACCGTTGAGCCACGTGACGTTTGGGAATTCGAGGGCTATAGAGGGCGCATTCATCGCCTGAACTGACGACTTGGCTGCTCGGAGTGCCTATGCCCATTACCATTCTCGATATGATCGTCATCGGCGTGGTGCTTATTTCCGCGCTGCTGGCCGCACTGCGCGGCTTCACCCGCGAAGTACTGGCCATCGGTTCCTGGGCTGTCGCCGCAGTTGCGGCCTATGTTCTGCACCCTCAGGCGATCCCGCTGGTCCAGCAGTATGTCACGACCAACAAGAGTCTCGCCTTGCCAGTGGCTGCGGGCGGCATATTTCTCATCACTCTGCTGGTGGCGTATTTCATCACATCGAAGATTTCGGACATGATCCTGGACAGCCGTATCGGCGCACTGGACCGCACGCTGGGCTTTCTCTTTGGCGCAGCACGCGGGATTTTGCTCGCAGTTGTGGGCTTCCTGTTCTTCACTTGGCTGGCGCAGGATGAAAAGAACCATCCGACCTGGATCCGTGAAGCCAAGCTGAAGCCTATGCTGGTGTCTGCCGGCAGCTCGCTGATGGCTTTCCTGCCGGACAATCCAGAGGAAACACTGCGCAAGATTCGCGGCAAGACACCGGATGGCGAAGCGCCGCGTGAGCCGACACCCGAGCCTGCCCCGCCCAAGCGCAGCGAAGCACCCGCGCCGGTTCCCGCAACTGCTAGCCCGCAGGATCGCGCGGGGCTGCAACGCCTTCTCGACAGTGGACAACGCCCGCAACAGAACCGATAGGGACTGCACAACGTAGCCAGAATGTCCCACAGCTTCGGGACCTGAGGGGAAACGGCCCAAATGACCGAACCTGATACCGGACTGGATAGCGCGGACAGCGATTTTCTCCGGGAGAAGTGCGGCGTTTTCGGCATCTTCGGCCACCCGGATGCGGCGGCGATCACGGCGCTTGGCCTGCATGCGCTCCAGCATCGCGGCGAGGAAGCCGCAGGTATCGTCAGCTTCGATGGCGCGCGCTATCATTCCGAGCGCCGCATGGGCCTTGTGGGTGATACGTTCTCCCGCAAGGATGTGATTGAGCGCCTGCCGGGCAATGCTGCCATCGGCCATGTGCGCTATTCCACCACGGGCGAGACCATCCTGCGCAATGTGCAGCCACTGTTCGCCGAATTGGACGTAGGCGGCCTTGCCATCGCGCATAACGGCAACCTTACCAACGGTTTGACCCTTCGACGCGATCTCATCCGCAAGGGTGCGATCTGCCAGTCGACGTCCGACACCGAGGTGGTGCTGCATCTCGTGGCGCGTTCTTTGCGCAGCCGCTTTGTTGATCGCTTCATCGATGCACTGATGCAGATCGAAGGCGCCTATTCCTTCGTCGGCCTCACCAACAAGAAGCTGATCGGCGCGCGCGATCCCCTGGGCATCCGACCGCTGGTCATTGGCGAGTTCAATGGCTGCTATGTGCTGGCCTCCGAGACCTGCGCGCTCGATATTATCGGCGCGAAATTCATCCGCGATGTCGAGAATGGCGAAATCGTGATGATCTCCGAGAAGGGCATTGAATCAATCAAGCCTTTCGAGCACGTCGCCATGCGCCCCTGCATCTTCGAGTACATCTATTTTTCCCGGCCCGATTCCGTTGTACATGGTCGCAATGTCTACGACGTGCGCAAACGCTTTGGCGCGGAACTCGCCCGCGAGAGCGGCGTAAAGGCCGATGTCGTGGTGCCGGTGCCCGATTCCGGTGTGCCATCGGCCATCGGCTTCAGCCAGGCCTCTGGCATTCCCTATGAACTCGGCATCATCCGCAACCATTATGTCGGCCGCACCTTCATCCAGCCGAGCCAGGCCATCCGCGAGCTGGGCGTGCGCATGAAGCACAGCGCCAACCGCGCCATCATCGAGGGCAAGAGCATCGTGCTGCTGGACGATTCCATCGTGCGCGGCACCACATCGGTGAAAATTGTGCGCATGATGCGCGAAGCCGGTGCGAGGGAAGTGCATTTCCGCATTTCGAGCCCGCCGATCACGCATCCCGATTATTACGGCATCGACACGCCGAACCGCGACAACCTGCTGGCGGCGCGCATGAACCTCGAGGAAATGCGCCAGTATATGGGCGCGGACAGCCTGGCGTTCCTGTCGGTCGATGGCGTCTACCGCGCCTGCGGTTACGAGGGGCGCAACAACGCGGCCCCGCAATTCACCGACCATTGCTTCACTGGCGATTATCCCACACCGCTGACCGATCTCATCGGCGAAAATGCGAAACAGACGATTTCACTGCTGGCCGAAGCGAGCTGATCCATGACCACCGGAATTCTGAAAGACCGCGTCGCGGTCGTCACCGGCGCGTCACGCGGCATCGGCTATGCGACGGCACTGGCGCTGGCGGAAGCAGGCGCGCATGTCATTGCGGTGGCGCGCAATGTCGGCGGACTGGAAGAACTCGACGATGCTATCCGCGCCAAGGGCGGTGCCGCGACGCTGGTGCCGTTCGATCTCAAGGACTTTCCTGCCATCGACCGATTGGGCGCAGCCATCCACGAGCGCTGGGGCAAGCTGGATATTCTCGTGGGCAATGCCGGTGTGCTGGGGCCGCTGTCGCCTCTGGGTCATGTGGACCCGAAATCATTCGACGAAGTGCTGGCCGTCAACGTGACCGCGAACTGGCGGCTCATCCGTTCGCTCGATCCGCTGTTGCAGGCCTCGGACGCCGGGCGTGCATTGTTCGTGTCCTCCGGTGCGGCGCACAAGACGATGGCCTTCTGGGGACCTTATTCCGTATCGAAGGCCGCGTTGCAGGCGCTGGTAATGACCTATGCGGCGGAGACACAGCGCACGAAGCTCAGGGTCAACCTCATCAATCCAGGGGCGCTGCGTACGCGGATGCGGGCGGATGCGATGCCGGGAGAGGATCCTGCAACGCTACGGACGCCGGAGGAACTGGCACCGCATATTGTCCAGATGGCGTCATCAAGGGCGGACGAACACGGGATGATTTTTGATTTCCCGACAGGGAAAATGCTGAAAGTTATGGGGCCCGCGTAATTTTTTTCTTCTGTCGCAAGGGAGAAGGGAAAAACGCTTACCCGATCTTCCGGCCGCCCTTGTCATACGGATTCTCCTGCGTGCGCAGGGACAGCCGGATCGGCACGCCCGGCAGGTCGAAATCCTCGCGCATGTTGTTCACGAGATAGCGCACATAACTCTGCGGCAGATCGTTGAGCTGGTTGCCGAAAATGGCGAAATGCGGCGGGCGGCTTTTAACCTGGGTCATATACTTGATCTTGATGCGGCGGCCTGACACTGCGGGCGGCGCGTTGGCGCTGAGCGCGGCTTCCAGCCAGCGGTTCATCTTGGAGGTCGAGATACGGCGGCTCCAGATTTCGTGCGCGGCGAAACAGGCCTGCATCAGCTTGTCGATGCCTTCACCTGCTGCAGCCGACACCGGCACGACAGCCGTGCCGCGCAGTTGCGGCAGGGCAAAACCGGCCTTTTCCTGCAACTGCTTCAGCAGGCCGTTCTGGCCCTTGACCAGATCCCATTTGTTGATGCCGATGACGAGCGCCCTGCCCTCTTTCTCGCACAGATCAGCCAGCGTCAGGTCCTGCTTCTCGAACGGAACCTCGGCATCCAGCAGCAGCACGACAACTTCAGCAAAGCGCACGGCGCGCAAGGCATCGGACACAGCCATTTTCTCCAGCTTGTCCTCGATGCGGGCGCGCTTGCGCAGGCCTGCCGTGTCGAACAGCTTGATCTTGCGATCTCCCCATTGCCAGTCCACGCCGATGGAATCGCGCGTGATGCCAGCCTCCGGCCCGGTCAGCAGGCGCTCCTCGCCCAGCATGCGGTTGATCAGGGTCGATTTGCCCGCATTGGGGCGGCCCAGCACCGCGATCCGCATGGGGCGAATGATGCCGTCTTCGTCAGTCAGCGGCGCTTCTTCGTCCTCGTCAGGCTCGTCCTCAATGATCCAGGGCAGCGTGTCCACGATGGCATCCCGTAGGTCGGACATGCCCTCGCCATGCTCGGCGGAGATGGCGAAGGGCTCGCCCAGGCCCAGCGCGTAAGCCTCATCCACGCCCGCATTGGCGGCTTTGCTTTCGGCCTTGTTGGCGAGCAGGATGACCGGCTTGCCGGAGCGACGCGCGAGCTGTGCAAAATGCCGGTCGGACGGTGTGAGGCCGACACGGGCATCGATGACGAACAGAACGGCATCGCAGCCGGAAATCGCCATGTCGGTCTGCTCGCGCATGCGCTTGGAGAGAACGCCTTCGTCCGCCTCTTCAAGGCCCGCCGTATCAACCACAGTGAAACGCAGGTCACCGAGCTTAGCCTCGCCCTGGCGGCGGTCGCGCGTGACGCCGGGCCGGTCATCGACCAGCGCCAGCTTCTTGCCAACGAGACGGTTGAAAAGAGTGGATTTGCCGACGTTGGGGCGGCCAACGATGGCGAGAGACACCGTCATTTCGCCCCGCGGGTCAGGCCGATAAGCACTTCGGCCCGAGATTTGACCGCTGCGGGTGCTTCGCGGTCCAGAATGATCGTGTCGAGATATTTGCTTGCCTTCTCCAGCTCACCTGCCTTCAGCGCAGAAGCCGCAAGCAACTCGTTGGCCGGATGGCGCCAGACGTTGCCTGGGCTGAGCAAAGGCATCATCCGGCGTTCTGCCTCGGTGAATGGCAGGGCGTCGACCGCGATGGCACCAGCGCGCAGCCGGGCCACATCGCGCAGACCAGCATCGAGCGTGGCATCATTGGCCAGCGCATCGAAAGCTTTCAGCGCGCCAGCAGCATCCTTTTTCGCAAGGTCGGCCGCACTGCGGAATTGTGCGAGTGATTTGTAGATTCCTGCATCACCGCCAGCGATCTTCGCCATGGCGGCCTCGCCCTCGGCCGCCTTGCCGCTCTGCACAAGCGCCAGGGCTTCCTCGAATTTTGCGCCAGCTGCGGCAGCCGCCGTCTCGCGCTGCCATTCCAGAAAACGGTAACCGGCCACGCCCGCTACCAGCACGACGCAGGCCAGCAGGATAATGCCGCTGTACTTGCTCCACAGCTGTTCAGCCTGTGAACGGCGGACTTCTTCATCGACTTCGCGAAAGATATCAGACATTTGGCTTCAATTGCAGGTTTCGGGCGGTTTGGAAGGCCGGAACTATCACAGCGGATGCCCAAAGGCGAGTTCTATCACCCCCACATTTTCGCCACGGGGGGAATCAATGCTAAAGGGAGTAATGGCCATCAACCTGAAGCAACCGGATGATCTGTCGCGCGAGCTTGAAGCCGCGCTGGGACGGGAATTGCCCGCCGGTGGCGACCGTGCAGTGCGCCACTCTATGCTGCGCCTGCAACCCGTGGTGCTGCCGCCCCCGCCAGACGAGAACACACCCGTGCCGGAGCCCTTGCTGACAAGTGTAACGCCTGAGGATGACATCACGCTGGACGAGGATGATGATGGCGCGGCACGTCGCTGGCAATTGCTGCTGGGCGCGGCAGGCGGCGGGATCGCGCTTGTCGGATTGGCGGCTTATCTGCTGTTCGGCGCGTTGAACGCGCCGCGCGAGGCTGTTTTGTCAGTGATCCAGGCCGATCCTGCCGCACAGGCCAAGGGACAACCGCCCCCGCCGCCGGTAGAGCCGGGAGATAAATCTATGGGCGAAGTTTCGACCGAGCTGGTGCCGCCAACGACAGACGGGCTTTCGCCCGCGCGCAAGATCAGCACGATCCGGATCATCGTGGAAAACGACCTGGAGATTGTAGCTCCGCGATAAGGTCGCGCTCTACCGTCCCAATCTCTGCTCTCGCGCCACCTTCAGCTTCGCAAAATCGTCACCCGCGTGATGCGACGAGCGCGTCAGTGGCGTGGCCGAGACCATCAGGAAACCCTTGGCATAGGCAATCGTCTCGTAGCTCTTGAAGGCATCCGGCGTAATGAAATCGAGCACGGGATGATGCTTGCGCGTCGGCGCGAGATACTGGCCGATGGTCATGAAATCCACATCCGCAGCGCGCAGATCGTCCATAAGCTGCAGCACCTCGTTCCGCTCCTCGCCGAGGCCGACCATGATGCCGGATTTGGTAAAGATCGTGGGATCGACCTCTTTCACCAGCTGCAGCAGCCGTATCGAGCTGAAATAGCGCGCGCCGGGGCGCACCTTGAGGTATTTCGACGGTACGGTTTCGAGATTGTGGTTGAACACATCAGGCCGGGCACGGGCGACGGTTTCGATCGCGCCCGGCTTACGCAGGAAGTCCGGCGTAAGAATCTCAATCGTGGTTTTGGGTGAGCGGCCCCGGATCGCCTCGATCACCTCGACGAAGTGCTGCGCACCACCATCCGCCAGATCGTCACGGTCTACCGATGTGATCACGACATGATTGAGGCCCAGCTTCTCCACCGCGATGGCGATATGCTCGGGCTCTTTCGCATCCAGCGCTTGCGGCATGCCAGTCTTGACGTTGCAGAAGGCGCAGGCCCGCGTACAGGTGTCACCCATGATCATGAAGGTCGCGTGCTTCTGCTCCCAGCATTCGCCGATGTTGGGGCAGCCTGCCTCCTGACACACAGTGACGAGGCCGTTTTCCTTCACGATGCGGTTGGTTTCGGCCCATTTGGGCGAGCCCGGTGCTTTGACGCGGATCCAGTCCGGTTTGCGCAACACGACGCTGTCGGGCCGGTGGGCTTTCTCGGGGTGGCGCGGTCTGGAGAGGAGATCGAGGACGACGGTCATGGAAGCCTTGGCTTAATTCAACCCGGTAATTAGCGCTGTGGAGCGGTGCTTACAACCGTTCCGATGTCACGGCTGCCCTGCATCACCCGGTTCTAACCTGATGCTGCGCAGACCAAGCCAACGCTCGTGCAGCGTGCCTTTGCCGTCGCCGCTAACTTTGATCAGATGGAAGGACATGCACGAGAGCCAGATCAGGATGCCAGCGCCCAGCATGATCAGCGCTGTTTCATCCGATCTCTTGCCGAAAATTGCCGCCGTGATTGGTCCGGGCCAGAGGATCAGCAGCGAAACGCCGAAGCAGAATAGCGCGCGGCGGATACTGTCCCTCAGCGTCATCGGCGAGCCGTCAGTGTTGGTGGTGCGGACGCCCAGCATGCGCTTGCCGATAGAGCCGCCTAACCGCTGGTGCATATAAATGCTCAACGCAAACATGAGGGCTGTCATGATGCTCGTGGTGATCAGATAGTCCCTGTATTGCTGCGGCGTATAGACCGACATGAATGTCATCGCGGGCGGCGTCACATCTGTGATGGCGACCATCACGAACCAGACGAGTGAGAAGACGAATGTATCGATAAGGCCGTAGGACAAACGGCGAAGGAATGTGACGGGCATCGCGAAGCCTCCTCTGATCACACCTGCTTCGAATAACTCACCACGAGCACACCCGCGATCACCAATGCGATGCCCGCGAGCTTCATCGGCGACAGGCTGTGCTGTGGAAAGCCAAGTGCGCCGGTGTGATCAAGCATTGCGGCAACCACAAGCTGTCCCGCGATGGCGAGCGATACGGCGAGCGCCGCGCCGATTTTTGGGCCGGACATGATCGTAGTCCAGACATAGAAAGTGCCGCACAGGCCACCAAACCACATCCATAGAGCAGGTGCGGCCAGTTGCTCCGGCTTCGGCAGCGGCACGCGCATGACGAGGCAGGCGACGAGTGCGCCGATGGCCCCCACAAAGAATGAGACAAACGTAGCCTGCATGGCATGGCCAAGCCCTGCGCGGAGCTGGCCGTTGATACCCATCTGTATGGGAAGGAAAGCGCCGCCAGCGAAGGCAAGGAAGATGAGGGGAAGGTTGGCGTTCATTGGGCGAGCTCAAAATTCACGCATTTAGCCCGCAGCATTCCCAAATCCGACATTAGGCAATGAAACGCGCCAGGAAGACGACGACAATCGCGCCAATTGTGGCTGTGATGATCTGTGAAGCAAGCGCGTTGTCTATTGGGAGATTGATTTTCAGGGCTGACAGCAGAAATGAACCGACGAACGATCCGATGATCCCCGTGATGATATAACGGATCAACCCGCCGCCACCCATGACAAGGCTGGCAAGCCAGCCTGCAACGGCACCGATCACGACCGCAACGACGAGCGATTGGGGATTCATGTTGGCCTCTCCTGCGTGCTGGACGTGCGATACTGCGCCTGGCCGCCCCGGTTAGCAAGGATGGGCCGGGGAAGCGTACGATTCACGCATTCAGCGCCCTACCATACGCATCCAGCACGCTCTCCTTCATCATCTCGCTCAGGGTCGGATGCGGAAAGACCACGTGCATCAGGTCTTCCTCGGTCGTCTCCAGGTTCATCGCCACCACATAGCCCTGGATCAATTCGGTCACTTCCGCGCCCACCATGTGCGCGCCGAGCAGCTTGCCAGTTTTCGCGTCGAAGATGGTCTTGACCAACCCGTTGTCCTCGCCCAGCGCGATGGCCTTGCCGTTGGCGGCGAAACTGAAACGACCGACCTTGACGGCGATGCCTGCTTCCTTGGCTTTCGCTTCTGTCATGCCGACGCTGGCGATCTGCGGGTGACAATAGGTGCAGCCCGGGATCTTCGCCTTGTCCATGGGGTGCACGTGCAGGCCCTTGATATGCTCGATACACACCACGCCCTCGTGCTCCGCCTTGTGCGCCAGCATGGGCGGGCCCGCGACATCGCCGATGGCGTAGATGCCCTTCACATTCGTCTCGCTATAGCCGTTGGTGACGATGCAGCCGCGATCCGTCTTGATGCCGAGCGCCTCCAGTCCGAGGTTCTCGATGTTGCCGACCACGCCCACGGCGGAGATCATGCGGTCCACGACCAGCGTCTCGATCTTGCCGTCAGCCTCAATGGTCGCCGTCACGTTGTTCGCGCCCTTCACCACCTTCGTCACCTTCGCACCGGAGCGGATTTTTAGGCCTTGCTTCTCGAAGGCCTTGCGGGCGATGGCGGCGATCTCGGCGTCTTCCACCGGCAGAATCTGCGGCATCACCTCCACCACCGTCACATCGACGCCCATGGCGTGATAGAACGACGCGAACTCGATACCGATGGCGCCCGAGCCCATGACCAGCATGCTCTTCGGCATCTCGCTGGGGATCATCGCTTCGAAATAGGTCCAGATCAGTTTGCCATCGGGCTCGATGCCGGGCAATGCGCGGGGCCGCGCACCGGTCGCAAGGATGATATGCTTGGCGGTGTAGGTCCCCTCCCCCTGTACGCCCTTGGGGATGGCGTTCTGGGGCTGCACGGCGGGTTTGCTCATGGCCTTGACCACGACTTCGCCGGGCTTGGTGATCTTCGCTTCACCCCAGATCACATCCACCTTGTTTTTCTTCATGAGATAGCCAACGCCGCCGTTGAGCTTGGCCGAGATGCCGCGCGAACGGGCGACGACCGCCTTCACATCCGGCTTCATCGTGCCTTCCAGCACTAGCCCGTAATCCTTTGCACGATGGGCGAAGTGCAGGATTTCAGCTGATCGGAGCAGGGCTTTCGTGGGGATGCAGCCCCAATTCAGGCAGATTCCGCCGAGATGCTCTCGCTCCACAATGGCCACCTTGAAACCAAGCTGCGCGGCGCGGATCGCCGTAACATAGCCGCCGGGGCCGGAGCCGATGATGATGACGTCGTAAGCTGACATGGAAAACTCCTTCTCAGAGCCGGAACGTGAAGAGGGCGTAAAGGCAGACAGCGGCGATGGCCGCGACAGCGAGAGCGATGTACGGGCCATATTGCCGGTTGAACTCCGCGACGCTCTTGTCGCCGTCGCCGCTGTGATGGCCCAGCGCAAACGTGCTGCGCAGGATCGGCAGGGAGACAGCAGACACAATGATGCCCAGCGTCAGGCCGCCGGTGACGAGAACAAGGCCCCAGACAATGCCGCCGTAGGCGAAAGCAATACAGGCCAGCACAGCCGCGCCGCCGAGGCCAAGCCAGCCCGAAACTGCACCGAGTGCCTTGGAGCCATGCAGGTTCTCCGGGCCGAATTCATTGATTCCGATTCGCAGGAGTTGCGCCCGCAGCACAAAGATGGCGAAGCCGAAGGGGATGAGAAAGGGGAGATACGAGATCACTTCAGCAACTTTTTTGTCTTTTTAACTTCATCAGCGACATTCACCGATGGATCAAACCGATATCCGGTTCCCTCGAAATCAAGGTACCGCTCCTGTGTCATTTCGGTGTTATCGTGGAAAACAATCCGCGCTTGGCAAAGACTAGGGCCATATGCATTTATTTTCACAGCAAAATTCTCTGATCCGTTGCGCACAACAAATTCTGCACCGAATTTCGACGTGGATTTACCAAAATACTCACCAAAATAATATCTTACTTCCCGTACATCATTTATGGCCCCATATGATTTATGTCCTATGATATAGACAGAAATATCAAAGGTCGGCTTCCCATTTACGGCATGGAATTCGCCTGTTGGCCTAACGCGATGAACAATCATCAAGTTCTTGCTATCTTTATAATAACTACTCCGAATTTTCAAAATCTCATCAGACGCCGATTCTTGAGCGTATAAATTTCCATTCTTAATTTCAAACTCAGATAAGTCTTTTCTTTTAAATTCAAAATCTTTGAATTTAAGCGCTGCACCAGAAGCAATTTGCTGTCTCACCGTCTGAATCAAAGGCAAAATATTTGGTCGCAAATACCAAATGCCAAAAAGTAATAAGCCGGGCCAAGCCAAAGCTTGGATAATTTTTGCCAAGCTCTCCAACACTACCCCCGTCCCTCCAGCGCAGCTATGCGCTTCTTGAGATCAGATACATCCTTGCGCAGATCGGAAATATCCGACTGGTTCTGAGTCGTCAGGCCCATGTGATACGTGATGTAACCTTTGATCGTATCGAGATCGTCTTTCGACTCAGCGACGTTCTCGGCGATACCGTCCACCCGCGCACGCATGGCGCGCTGCTCGGACTGGATGCTCTTCAGCATCGGCATCACCATATCCTTGATTTCACTCATGAAAAATCTCCACAGGACATTCAATATTACGTAGAGTCTGGCACATTCCAAAAAAGAACACAAGAGGAACAAAATCAAGCTTCGCCATCACAGCAACTTGCTCTGCGCAGCTTTCACGCAATCCTCGTTCAGCTTTCCGAAGTTTTCATCCACCTTGGCGAAGCGCCTGGCGAAATCATCCTTCGGCAGCGTGGATGCATTCTCGGCGATGAAGAGCATCTCCCAGGTCAGTTCAGTGTAGCGGGTGCGCGCGGCTTCATCCTGAAAATTGGCAAGGAAAGTGCCGAAACCGCCGAATTTATAGACAATGGCCTTCAACTCGGCGGCCAGCATCGGGCTGGAAACCTCCCGCATCATGCTGGCTTCTTCAGACTTGAGGCGGAACTGGAAAAAGACGTCGATGACGTCACGGCAGGTCCGCAGGCTTTCCCCGCGCAGGATGTTGCGCTGGGCGCTCTCGATGTTGCGGGCGTAATTCCACGACTGGTAGATCGACGAGACGAGCGACAGAACCGCGATCCCCAGCGGCAGGATCAGGCCAAGGGATTTGACAAGGCCTGCCTGCATCGGCGGCGGGTGATCATCGGACATGGCCCCCTCCTCACACCAGCATCCCCATCGGGTTCTCGATATAGCCCTTGAACGCCTGCAGTAGTTCCGCACCCAGCGCCCCGTCGACTGCACGGTGATCGGTCGAGAGCGTCACGCTCATGACAGTCGCGACGCCAACCGTGCCATCCGCCTTCACAACCGGGCGCTTTTCGCCCGCGCCCACCGCGAGGATGGTGGCGTGCGGCGGGTTGATGACGGCGCAGAAGTCCTTCACGCCGAACATGCCGAGGTTGGAGATGGCCGTGGTGCCGCCCTGATATTCCTCGGGCTTGAGCTTGCGGGTCTTGGCACGCGCAGCCAGATCCTTGATCTCGTTGGAAATGGCCGACAGCGTTTTGTGGCAAGCATCCTTGATGATCGGCGTCATCAGGCCGCCGGGAATCGAGACAGCGACGCCCACATCGGCGTGCTTGTGCTTGAGCATCGCACCCTCGGTCCAGGTCACGTTGGCATCCGGCACGGCGCGCAAGGCCATCGCCATGGCCTTGATCACCATGTCGTTGACCGAGAGCTTGTAGGCGGGCTTGCCGTCCTTTACGGGCGCGGCCTTGTTGATCTGCTCGCGCAGGGTCAGCAGGGCATCGAGGTTGGTGTCGATGGTGAGATAGAAATGCGGAATCGTCGTCTTGGATTCGAGCAGGCGGCGCGCGATGACCTTGCGCATGCTGTCGTGCGGGATTTCCTCGTAGGAGCCGTCCGCGAACAGCTTTTTGATGGTGGCGTCGGCCATGCCGACGGGTGCGGCTGCGGGGGCGGGAGCAGAGGTTGGTGCTGCGGCAGGCGCAGGCGCGGCCTTCGCTGTTCCGCCAGCCATGGCAGCGTTCACATCAGCTTCAACGATGCGGCCATGTGGGCCGGAGCCTGCAATCTTCGACAGATCAATGCTGTTTTGCTGTGCAATGCGTTTGGCAAGGGGGGACGCGAAGACGCGATTGCCGTCGCTGGCGGCAGCGGCGGCCGGTGCCGCAGAGGGAGCACCCGCTGGAGCCGCAGCTGCTGGCACGGGCGCGGCAGGCGCAGCTTTCGCAGGCGCAGCACCACCACCCGCAGCCACCTTGGCCACATCCTCGCCATCTGCCGCAATGACCGCGATCAGCTGGTTGACCAGCACATCCGCCGTTCCCGCCGCCACGATGATCTTCGCCAGAATGCCGTCATCGATGGATTCAACCTCCATCGTGGCCTTGTCCGTCTCGATCTCGGCCAGCACATCGCCGGACTTGATGACGTCGCCTTCCTTTTTCAGCCACTTCGCAAGGTTGCCCTTTTCCATGGTGGGAGAGAGGGCAGGCATGAGGATGTTGGTGGGCATGTTGGGTATCTTCCCTAGGTCTGTTGCTTATAATCAAACCAACGCCTAACGGCACCAACGCCCGCACCAAATGCGAGCAGACAGGTGAGACCGAGTACGAACAACTGTTCGTTTAGGGCAGTTTGTACGCTACGCTCTTTCACAATAACTCCAGAAAAAATGCTATCTTTGTTAAGTTTCTGACTAACATCTGAGAATTGCCGCATAATAGTAGCCATTTCCGGCGTCTTGAACTCGAATAATGGCGCCAAATTAATTATTTTACCGCTTTCTAGCCAATCCGAATAAAAGACAGTCCTGAAAATTTTATTTGCGCGCTCGCAATCGGTAATTCTATCTTCCGTAATTCGATTAATTGCATTTTGAGGATTTGATTTCACGCAAATCTTCTCAATCGCTTCAATTGTATTCTCAAAATTATCCCATCGAGGCTGCATTGAGGCAGTTCGAGAAATTGATGCTCTGTTATTAAAATCAGCTTTGATAAACTGCAATAACAGGCCAGCCACGGCAAGAGCAGAAATGCAATAGCTGATTAGATCGAGCTTGCGCGAAGTTTTTTGTGGAGCGCTCGATTTCCTCAAGCGCGTGTCCGCAACCCATAGACCCGCCGCCAAAGCGACAATCACCGACAAAACTCCGAATGCGACTGATCCGAACATACCTCACCGATACATCACGGCCTTCGCCGCGGCCACCACTTCCCCCACGTTCGGCAGCGCCAGCTTCTCCAGGTTCGCCGCATAGGGCATCGGCACGTCCTTGCCGGTGATGCGGATCACCGGGGCGTCGAGATAATCGAACGCGGCTTCCATGATCTTCATGCCGATTTCGGCTGTGACGCCGCTCTGCGGAAAGCCTTCCTCCACCGCCACGCAGCGGTTGGTCTTCATCACGGAGGCCACCACCGTTTCGATATCCATGGGGCGGATCGTGCGCAGGTCGACGATTTCGGCCTCGATGCCCTCGCTGGCAAGAATCTCCGCCGCCTTGCGGGCGTAGGTCATGCCGATGCTGTAGGAAACGATCGTCACGTCCTTGCCGACGCGGTCGATGCGCGCCTTGCCGATGGGCAGAACGTGATCGCCCTTCGGCACCTGGAAGGACTGGCCGTAGAGCATCTCGTTCTCGAGGAAGATGATCGGGTTGGGATCGCGGATGGAGGCTTTCAGCAGGCCTTTCGCATCAGCCGCCGTGAACGGCATCACCACCTTGAGGCCAGGCACGTTGCTATACCACGCGGCGTAATCGTGGCTGTGCTGCGCGCCGACGCGCGTGGCGGCACCATTGGGGCCACGAAACACGATGGGGCAACCCAGTTGACCGCCGGACATATAGAGCGTCTTGGCGGCGGAATTGATGATGTGGTCGATGGCCTGCATGGCGAAGTTGAAGGTCATGAACTCGACGATGGGTTTCAGGCCGCTCATGGCCGCACCGACGCCAATGCCGGCAAAACCATGCTCGGTGATCGGTGTGTCGATGACGCGGCGGTCGCCGAATTCAGCGAGCAGCCCCTGCGTGATCTTGTAGGCACCCTGATATTCCGCCACTTCCTCGCCCATGATGAAGACATCACCATCGGCACGCATTTCCTCGGCCATGGCTTCGCGGAGTGCCTCGCGCACGGTCATGCTGACCATCTCGACGCCAGCGGGATATTCGGCAGAGGCGTCGTAGGCCACGACATGGGCCGGTGGCTCGGATTTCGGCGCGGCGGCTACTGTGGGGGCAGGTGCGGCGGCTACGGTCGCAGCAGCGGGCTGCGCGGGCGCATCAGAAACGCTCTCGCCATCCTGCGCGATGATCGCGATGCGGGTATTGACCAGCACATTGTCCGTACCGCCAGCAATCAGGATCTTCGCCAGTATGCCGTCTTCGATGGATTCCACCTCCATCGTGGCCTTGTCCGTCTCGATCTCGGCGATCACGTCACCAGACTTGATCTTGTCGCCCTCGTTCTTGAGCCACTTCGCAAGCTTGCCCTGCTCCATGGTGGGAGAGAGCGCAGGCATCAACACATCAACTGCCATAATATTTTACCCCGGAAACCGAATGCTTTACTTGAGGATATCCGTGTAGAGTTCGGACGGATCCGGCTCCTGATCGGTGGTGGCGAAATCGGCGGACTCGTTGACGATGGCGCGGATTTCGCTGTCGATCTTCTTGAGCTCTTCCTCGGTCGCCCATTTGTTGGAGAGCAGACGCTCCCGCACGTTCTCGATGGGATCGTGATCGGAGCGCATCTTGTCCACCTCGTCCTTCGAGCGGTACTTCGCGGGATCGGACATGGAATGGCCGCGGTAGCGATAGGTCTGCATTTCCAGAATGTAGGGGCCCTCACCAGTGCGGGCATGCTCCAGTGCGCGTCTGGCGGCTTCACGTACGGCGTGGATATCCATGCCGTCCACCTGCTCTCCCGGAATGTTGAACGAGATGCCGCGCCGCGAGAAATCGGTCTGCGCCGAAGCACGGCTGACGGATGTTCCCATGGCGTAGCGGTTGTTCTCGATCACGAAGACGACCGGCAGCTTCCACAGCTCGGCCATGTTGAAACTCTCGTAGACCTGCCCCTGGTTGGACGCACCGTCACCGAAATAGGCCATCGAAACCGTACCGTCGTTACGGTACTTGTTGGCAAAAGCGAGGCCGGTGCCAAGCGCGACCTGTGCGCCCACGATACCGTGGCCACCGTAGAAATGCTTCTCCTTGGAGAACATGTGCATGGAGCCGCCCTTGCCCTTGGAAAGGCCACCGCGGCGTCCGGTCAGTTCAGCCATCACGCCCTTGGGGTCCATGCCGCAGGCCAGCATATGGCCGTGGTCGCGGTAGCCCGTGATCACCTGATCGCCCGGCAGTGCCGCCATCTGCATGCCGACAACGACCGCTTCCTGACCGATATAAAGATGGCAAAAGCCGCCAATGAGACCCATGCCGTAGAGCTGGCCGGACTTCTCCTCGAAGCGGCGGATCATCAGCATCTCGCGATAAGCGTGGAATTCATCCTCGCGCGAAAAAGCCGCCGGAACATTTGCGGCGGCTTTGGTGGAACTGCTGGTCTTTGAAATCGGTTTAGCAGCGGCTTTGACAAGCGGTGCGCTGGATACTTTGCCAATGTCATGCAAGGCGGTGGCCATGACGCTCTCCCCTAAAACAATTGAATTGCTCTTATTTTCACCTTACGCACCCTTTCGTGCATGAGAAGTGGGCTGCCAAGCAAGAGCCCCATGCAAATAAAGCATAGGTGCAGCGCAACATATGCGTTTGCAGTGCAGCAAAATGCGGAATGCTGATGTTCAATGAAAGTGATGAATCGCCGGAGATCAGGGAGTTTTCGGCAGGATGACGATCACATCATTCTTGTGGACGCCGTTCAGCAGCGCCCTCGCCCGCTCATCCAGCAGATCGCGATCGAGATTATCGGCGCGCAACAGTGCGACGCGGCGTTCCCAATCTGATTTTTCCACATGCACCATCTGCAATTCCGCATTGAGCACGGCAATGCGGATCTTGTAGCTGGCCTTGGCATGCAGGCCGCGGTCACCATGATGGGCGTGCCAGGCAAAATAACCGACAGCCGCGCCCGACAGGGCGTAGAAGCCCAGCGCCAGAAGGACATTGTGGATTCGCTTACGCGTGATCATGGAATCGAGAGAAGCGCGATTCCGGTAAAGGCGGGATTAACCGGATCGCTTGAATCGTCCGAATTGGCTCAAGAAACCGCCACCAACAGTGCCGCGACCCGCCTGCCCTCCGTCAGAAGCACATTGAAGGTGCTGCAGGCAGCAGCTGTGGTCATCGCATCTGCGCTGATTCCTGCATCGCGAAAGCGCCAGCGCAGAGTGTCAGGGAGCGGGTACGGGATTGTGCCAGAGCCAATCAGCAGAATGTCGATACCGGACGCCTCGCTGAACACTCTGGCATAGAGCGCATCTGTGTGAAGAAAAGGTTCTGGCGCTTCGAAGGCGTGAATGCCAGAGGGCAGCACGATGATCGAACCCTTGTGGCTGATCTCGCCAAATCGGAACCCGCCCTGTCCGTAGCCGTCAATGGCGTGGCGACCCGGAAGGAAGCCGTCGTGGAGGCGCGGGGTGAGGGTCATTGCGGGTCTCCCCTTCTCACCTGCAAGAGAACAAAGCGCTAGCGAGCCTTCACCACTTCAGTCGCTTTTGCCTCTTCCGCCGCACGGCCAGAACCAGCTTTGAGGCCGAGATAGATCAGCACCGGTGCCGCGATGAATATCGAGGAATAGGTGCCCACAACCACGCCAAACAGCATGGCAAAGGAGAAGCTCTCAATCACTGTGCCACCGAAGAAAGCCAACGCCACAAGTGCCAGCGCTGCCGTAAAAGACACCATGACGGTGCGGGCCAAGGTGGTATTGATCGACAGATCGAGCAGATCCTCGGTCGAGATTTTCTTGTACTTGCGCATCATTTCCCGAATGCGGTCAAACACCACCACTGTGTCGTTCAGCGAATAACCCACAATGGTCAGCACCGCCGCGATGGATGTCATGTTGAACTCAATGCGCGAGATGGCGAAAAAACCGATGGTCAGGATCAGATCGTGCATGGTGGCGATCACCGCTGCCAAGGCGAATTGCCATTCGAAGCGGAACCAAAGGTAGATCAGTACTGCAAACAGCGACAGGAGCACGCCAATCGTGCCGTTCTGCACCAACTCCGAAGAAACGCGCGGACCGACGACCTCAACACGGCGTTCCTCGAACTTGTCTTTGAAGATTTCGCGGACCTTCTTGACCACTTCCTGCTGAACGGCGTCACCACCGGGCTGAAGTGCGAAACGCATTGAAAACTCGTTGCCGCCGCCGAATTCCTGCACCTCGACATCGCCGAAGCCCAGCTTGTCAACGACCGAGCGGATTTCACCTACATTCAATGCGCCTGCCTTCGAGCGCATCTCGATGACCGTGCCGCCCTTGAAATCAATGCCGAAATTCATGCCCAGCGAGAAGAAAGCCACGACCGCAACAATCGACAGGAAGGCCGAGAACGGGAAGCTCCAGAGCCGGAAGCTCATGAACTTGAATGTCGTGCCGTCCGGAATGATTCTGAGAAGTTTCATGGATACACCTCAGAACGGGATCTGCTTGGGCTTGGCATAGCGATACCAGAGCGCAATCATCATGCGCGTCATGGTCACCGCCGTGACAACCGTGGTGAGAATGCCGATGATCATCGTGACTGCAAAGCCCTTCACCGGGCCGGTTCCCAGCAGGTAAAGGATAAGGGCCGCGATAAACATCGTGACGTTGGAGTCCATGATCGTTGAAAAGGCGCGGTTGAAGCCCGCCTCCAGTGCGGACACAAGACTTCGGCCCATGTGTTCTTCCTCGCGCATACGCTCATAGATCAGCACGTTGGCATCCACCGCCGTGCCGATGGTGAGCACGATGCCCGCGATGCCAGGCAGCGTCATGGTCGCGCCCATGAAGGCCATAGCCGCGAGGATCAGCAGGATGTGCACGAGCAGGGCGAGATTGGCGAAGATACCGAAGAGCCCGTAGGTCAGCAGCATATAACCCGCGACAAGGCCAGCCGCGACCATGGCCGCCAGTTTGCCCGCTTCGATGGCGTCCTGACCGAGGCCGGGACCAACAGTTCGCTCTTCTACCGTTGTCAATTTGATCGGCAGCGAACCTGCGCTGAGCAGCACTGCCAATTCATTGGCGCTCTGCGTAGTGAAATTGCCTTCGATATACCCGGAACCACCGGTGATCGGCACGCGGATGGACGGCGCAGAAATCACCTTGCCGTCCAGCACCATGGCGAAGCGGCGACCGACATTCTCCGAGGTCAGGCGGGAGAACACCACGGCGGCGCGGGTATTGAACTGGAAATTGACCACGGGCTGGCCATTCTGGCCGAAGCCCGGACGGGCTGATGCCAGATCCTGGCCCAGAATTTCAGCGCGGCGAAAAACGCGGATGCTGCCGCCGCCTTCGGTGTAGGGCAGGATCACCACTTCCGATTCAGGCGTGCCCGGATCGTCCGCCACCATGCGGAATTCCAACTGCGCTTCGGCGTTCACCAGCCGCTTGATGCGCTCGGGGTCTTTCTCGCCCGGCATCTGGATCAGGATGCGATCTGTGCCCTGACGCTGAAGGTTGGGCTCCTTGATGCCATCAGGATCGATGCGGCGGCGCACGACTTCCAGAGACTGCCCCATGATACGCGATATCTGATCGCGGATTTCCTCATCCGTCATGGTCAGACGGATCAGGCGCGGCTCGGGTTCTTCGACCAGCAAGGTGCGCGCCCCTGTCGCTCCCAGCACGGCATTGCCGATTAGCACGGACAAATCCCGCAGCTTGGCAAGTGCCGTCTCGCGGTTTGCATTCTCGGCGAGGCGCACCTGCACGGTTTTACCCGTTATGCCAATGCCGCCAACAACCGGAATGGCATTGTCGCGCAATACACGGCGCACATCCTGCTGCAGCACCGTGGCACGCAGGCGGATGATGCCGTTGGTGTCAGCCTCCATCAGCAGATGGACTCCGCCACGAAGATCAAGTCCGAGCGGAATGGCCTTGTGCGGCACAATGGCTGTCGGGATCCACGCGGGCACCGACGCCTTGACGCGATCCCGCGTTTCTTCGGTCCAGAAATTGGGCAGCGTGTACAGAACGCTCGCAATCGCCAGCAAGACGACCGAAATGATCTTGAATTTCGAGAATTTCAGCATGGCGGGCGGTGCACTCCGTCGACGTCAGGCAAGATCAGTTGGAGGAACTCACTTGGCAGCGACGGGTTCGGCCTTGTTACGCACATCGGCAATGGCACTCTTGACCACCTTGACCTTGACGCCGTCAGCGATTTCCACCTCGGCTTCATTATCGTCGATAACCTTGGTTACCTTGCCGATCATGCCTGAGTTGAGCACGACCGTATCGCCACGGCGCACATTCTTGATCATCTCCTGATGCACTTTCACGCGCCGCTGCTGCGGGCGGATGAGCAGGAAATACATGATGATGAAGATGAGAATGAACGGCAGCATCTGCACGAGAATATCGGTGCTGCCGGCAGCGGCTGACGTTTGGGCAAAGGCTGGGGTGATCACAGGATCGACTCCGGAAAAACGGGTTGCGAGAACAGAACGGCTCTCTTAGCGGGGGATCAGCGGAAAGCAAACCCTTGAAAGAGGTTGATTCCAGATGGATTGATGGCGATGGAAATGGGTATCGCCCATTGGAACGTCAATTGCCCATGTCCACCACTGATCCCGCTCTGCTTTCGCTGCTCGCTCGCATCGCCGATGCGTTGGAGCGTCAGGCTCCCTCCCGGGCCGCAAAGGCTGACATGAAGGCCGCCGATGCCTTCGTCTGGCACACGCATCCGCCGCATCTCCAGCCCGTGCCGAAGGTGAACGGCGTGGAATTGCCGCTGCTTCACGGCATCGACCGCGCCCGGGATATCCTGCTGGAGAATACGGAACGCTTCGCCAACGGACTTCCAGCCAACAATGCCCTTCTTTGGGGCGCGCGGGGCATGGGCAAGTCCTCTTTGGTGAAAGCCGCGCACGGTGCTATCAACGGGAAGCGGCGCAAGACAAAAGACGCACCTCTCAAGCTGATCGAGATCCATCGCGAGGATATCGAGTCCCTCCCCGCCCTCATGGGTCTACTCAGAGCCGACGCGCACCGTTTCATCATCTTCTGCGATGATCTCTCGTTCGATCATGATGATACGTCCTACAAATCGCTGAAAGCGGTGCTGGAAGGCGGCATAGAGGGGCGGCCCGAGAATGTGATTTTCTACGCCACGTCCAACCGCAGGCACCTTCTCCCGCGTGACATGATGGAGAACGAGCGCTCCACCGCGATCAATCCGCATGAAGCGGTGGAGGAGAAGGTGTCATTGTCGGATCGCTTCGGCCTGTGGCTCGGTTTCCACAAATGCAGCCAGGATGAATATCTCGCGATGGTCGAGGCTTACGCCCGTCACTTCAAGCTCCGATTCAACCAGGACGCACTGCACGCCGAGGCGCTGGAATGGTCGACAACGCGCGGCAGCCGCACGGGCCGCGTGGCGTGGCAGTACATCCAGGATCTGGCGGGGCGGATGGGCGTGCGGCTGGAGGGCTGACAAGGAAACGGCGGCTCCGCTGCTTGGCAGAGCCGCCGTCCATGCAAACATCCGGATGGGTCTCGCGGTCCCCGGACGTTTTCCTGTTCTGATCAGGGGATCAGTTATACAAAAATCTCAGTTTTCGAGATATTTCGTGGGATCGACAGGCGTCGAGCCCTTGCGCAGTTCGAAATGCAACTGCGGAGATGTCACGTTACCACTGGAGCCGGATTTGGCGATGGTCTGGCCACGGCTGACCTTCTCGCCACGCTTGACGGCGAGATCGCCGTTGTGGGCGTAGGCGGAGACATAGCCGTTGTCGTGGCGTACCAGCACCAGCTTGCCATAACCCTTGAGCTCTTCACCGGCATAGGCCACCACGCCGTCGCCAGCTGCCTTGACCGGCGTACCCTCTGGCACGGCAATCGCGATACCGTCGCCGTTGCCGCCCTTGGAGCCGAAGCCCGAGATCACGCGGCCACGGGCGGGCCAGCGGAACTCTGCCTTGTCACCGGCGACCGGTTCCTGAGCGGGTGCCGATTTCGGAATGGACTGTGTCGTCGTCTGATCGGCGCGTTCTGCCTGAGCAACCTTAGCGGGACTATCCTCGGGTTTTGGTGCCTGAGCGGTCAGCGGGATGACGCGGGGCTGAGGCTTGGCCTGGGCCGTCGCGGGCTTGGGTTTGGCTTCCACCTTTTTCGGCGTTTCATCCTCGTCGTCGTCATCATCCTGCGTCTTTTTCGGCGCATTGGCGGGCTTCAGCGGCTTGGCGGCGGCAACAACAGACGTTGCAGGCGCGGCGAGGGACTTGGCCGGAGAAGCAGCGACGATCTTCTTCGGTGTCTCGTCCTCGTCATCGTCCGCTTCAGGTTTGGCGGGACGGACAGCAGCGGTCGGGCGCGGCTGGGGGAGTGGTGCGGCGGGGGCAACCGGGCGTGGTGGAACAGGAGTGGTGGCAAGAGGAGCAGCAGCGGCGGTACGCGAGGGAGCGCCCTGCCCGTTGTAGATCGGAATGATCGCCTGCTGGCCCGAGCGGATCTGGCCACCATTGGCCGCAGTGATCGCTGCAGCAGGGACGCCGTAGCGGGCGGAGAGCGTGCTGGCGGTTTCACCCGCACCGACGCTGACCGGCGTTCCACCAGCTGCGGTCCAGCCTGCGGCAGAACCACCGACAGGTGCAGCCTGTGCTTGCTGGAGGGTGGCGGAAGCCACACGGGGCAGAGCGGGTGCCTGGGGTGCGGCGGCAGATTGCGCGGGGTTCAGCGGATTGCTGACGCGGGGCAAGGCAGCCGGAAGTGGCTGGCTTGTGACCGTACCCACCGGAGCCGAACGGCTCGGCAGCGAGTTGGTCGTCGTTCGATCAACCTTGGCGGTCGATGCCGTCGAGAACGGATTGGTGAAGGGATTTTCGCCGAACCGCGAGGAATCGCTGCTGCAGGCAGCTGACGCGCTGGCCAGAAGCGCAGCGACGATGACTTTCAAAACCCTCTTGCTCTCGCAAGACGCTACTCGGGTACGCATTACTTAACACCCTGATACGCAACACTAACTACGCCATTAATGAAGCAGTCAGGTTAAGGAGGCGTTTCCGAAATGCAGAAAATCACCGGAAAGCAGTGTCTTTTTTGCTTACCCTACAAAATAGTTGCCGCACCCGCCATCAGCGGTGCAAAACGGGAGGGTCCCAGATCACTTGTCACGAACTGGTCCCCAAGCTTGCGGAAGCGGGTCAGGCGCTGGCCCTGCTCGCCGATCAAGGGCGCGATAATCAGACCATCATCGGCGAGTTGAGCCGCGATGATGGGGGAAATGCCATCAACTGCCGCATTGACAATGATGCGCTGGAACGGAGCCGCTGCAGGCAAGCCACCCTCCCCATCGCCATGGGCGACGACGGCGTTGGTCAAACCCAGCTTCTGAATCTTGCGATCGGCATCGTCGGCCAGTGTCTTGTAGCGCTCGACACTGACGATAGCCTCGCACAGGCCCGCGAGCACGGCGGTTTGCCAGCCGCTGCCGGTGCCGATTTCCAGCACATGATGATCCGGCTGCACCTGAAGGGCGCTGATAGCCTCGATGATGGAGAGCGGCGACGGGGCCTCCTGCCCGCAATCCAGCGGGATCGCCATATCCTGAAAGGCAAAGCCCATATAGGGCAGCGGCAGGAACTCGTTGCGGGGTGCGCGCTCGATGGCGTTGAGCAGCGCGGAATCGCGAAAGCCCCGGGCGCGCAGCATCAGGAGGAAAGCGCCGAGCGCCTCGTGGCTGCCGTTTTCCATTGTGCGGCTCCAGCCGGTGTCGCGTTCAGCCACCGAAGACGCTTTACCCACCGAAGACACGGGCAAACTCCGTTGTCGTCGGCAAATCTGTCAGATCCAGCTTGATCGGCGTGATCGAGATGCGCTTTTCCGCCAGCGCATGCAGATCGGTGCCCTCGGCGGGGATCACCTTTCCGCGCGCGAAAGCGATCCAGTAGTAGGGCTTCATGCGACCATCGGCGCGCTCGTCGACGCGCAAAAGTTCCTGATTGCGCTGGCCCTGCACGGTGCTGGCGGTGCCGGTGACTTCCGACGGGTCGCAGTTCGGGAAGTTGATGTTGACCAGAGTGTTCTTCGGAAACCCGGTTTCCAGCACCTTGCGGATGATACCGGGCGCGTGTTTCTCGGCACAATCCCAGTGGATATCGTCGCGGTTGCCGGGACCATAGGCCTGACTCAGCGCGATGGAGCGCACGCCGAGGATCGTGCCTTCCATGGCGCCGGCGATAGTGCCGGAATAGGTCACGTCCTCCGCCACGTTCTGGCCGTGGTTGACGCCCGACAGCACGAGGTCGGGCTTGTTCTCGAGGAGAATGTGCCGGATGCCCATGATCACGCAATCTGTTGGTGTGCCTTTCACGGCATAGCGCTTGTCCGCGATCTTGCGCAGGCGCAGCGGATCATTCAGCGAGATCGAGTGTGAGACGCCGCTTTGGTCGGTCTCGGGTGCGACGACCCAGACATCATCGGAGAGTTGCCGGGCGATGGCTTCCAGCACGGCAAGGCCATGGGCGTGAATGCCGTCGTCGTTGGTGATCAGGATGCGCATGAGGTGCTTTCGTGGTCGTGTGGTGTTCTTTCCTTCTCCCGTGGGAGAAGGTGGTCGCCTCCTGGCGACCGGATGAGGGCAAATCCCGGAATGAAGGGATTCACCCTCATCCGTCAGGCTCCGCCTGCCACCTTCCCCCAAGGGGGAAGGGTAGTCTCACTTCACGCCCTCCACCCGCGTGATGCCACCCATATACGGCAGCAACACCTCCGGCACACTCACCGAGCCATCCGCGTTGAGATAATTCTCCATCACAGCAATCAGCGTGCGCCCGACCGCCAGACCAGAACCGTTGAGGGTGTGGACAAACCGTGGACCCTTGCCGTCCGCTGGACGATACCGCGCATCCATGCGGCGCGCCTGGAAATCGCCGCAGACCGAGCACGATGAAATCTCGCGATACGTCCCCTGCCCCGGCAGCCAGGCCTCGATGTCGTAGGTCTTCTGCGAGCCGAAACCCATGTCACCGGTGCAGAGCGTCATGACGCGGTAGTGCAGCCCTAGCTTCTTCAGCACATTCTCGGCGCAGGTAAGCATGCGCTCGTGCTCGTCCTTCGAAGCTTCGGGCGTGGTGATGGAGACGAGTTCGCATTTCGTGAACTGGTGCTGGCGCAGCATACCGCGCGTGTCGCGCCCGGCAGCGCCTGCTTCGGAGCGGAAGCAGGGGGTGAGGGCTGTGAAGCGAAGAGGGAGTTCGCGTTCTTCGAGGAGAGATTCGCGCACGAGGTTGGTTAGGGCGACTTCGGCGGTTGGGATGAGCCACAGCCGATCATACCGATCTCCAATATCCAGATGCCGTGGCATCTGATCAGCTAAAATTCTATCTGGATGATCAAAAGGCAGACTTCTTACAACGTCACTAAAGTGATCAAGTTTCTGTTCGTCCGAGAATAGGGTTATTGCCGCAAATTGTTCTTTTAGAAATTTTGGTAGTTGTGCGGTGCCGTACATGGCTTGATCTTTTACCAGCAGCGGCGGGTTCACCTCCATATACCCGTGCTCCGTCGTGTGCAGATCCAGCATGAACTGGCCAATTGCCCGCTCCAGCCGCGCCAGTTGACCCTTCAACACCACGAACCGCGCGCCGGACATTTTCGATGCCGCCTCGAAATCCATCAGACCCATGGCCTCGCCGATTTCGAAATGCTGCGCGCCAAGGTGGTTGGTCACCGGCTTCACGCCATGGCTGCGGTAGACCACGTTGCCATGCTCATCCGCGCCCGGCGGCACATCATCAGCAGGTGTATTGGGAATGGTTTCGAGCGCGGCGCGGATTTCGGCCTCGATTTTGCGCTGATCGGCTTCACCTGTGACAATTCTTTGCTTGAACGCTGCCACTTCAGCTTTGAGTTTATCGGCCGTCGCCATGTCTTTGCGCGCCATGGCCGCGCCAATCTCTTTGGAGGCGTCATTGCGCATTTCCTGTGCGCCCTGAAGATAGCTGATAACATTTCGGCGCTCGTTATCTAGTTCAATCAAGGACTTCGACTGCGGCTCCAGTCCACGAGCAATGAGCCCAGCGTCGAAAGCGGCAGGATTGTCCCGGATCAGCTTGATGTCATGCATGTGAGTCGCCTGATTTCTATTGGCTGCCCGTCATTGCGAGAAGCGCAGCGGCGAAGCAATCCAGAAAATGTTGCATGGGCACCGCACGTGCTTCGAGACGGCGCAAGAACACCTCCTCAGCATGAGGACTATTGAGGATTGCAGCCCTCAAGATTCCTCATCCTGAGGAGCCGCGAAGCGCGCGTCTCGAAGGACGCACGGTGCTGATGCAGTCCAAAAATCCGACTCAGGTTGCCGACTTTTCGTCGTCTTTCGGCTTCGCCTTGTCCTTCTCCACGAATTTCACGGAGAGAATGGCGAGTTCGTAGAGAAGCAGGGTCGGGATCGCAAGGGCGAACTGGGAAATCACGTCGGGTGGCGTCAGAACGGCGGCGATGACGAAGACCACGAGGATGGCGTAGCGGCGCTTTTCGATCAGGAACTTCGAATCGATGATGCCGGCGCGGGCCAGCAGCGTCAGGATCACCGGCAACTGGAAGGTGATGCCGAAGGCCAGGATCAGTTGCGTGATCAGGTCGAGATACTCGCCGATCTTGGCATCGAGCCGGATCGCGGCCATGCCTTCGGTGCCGGGCAACACCTGCTGGGCCAGCGAAAAGCGCATGAGCAGCGGCATGGCGACGAAGTACACCACCAGCGCGCCAAGGAAGAAGAACACCGGCGTCGCAATCAGGTAGGGCAGGAACGCGTCTTTCTCGTTCTTGTAGAGGCCGGGTGCCACAAACTTGTAGATTTGCGTGGCGATCACGGGAAAGGACAGGAACAGGCCGCCGAACACGCCGATCTTGATCTGGGTGAACAGCGGCTCCAGCGCGTGGGTGTACTGCGCGGCCACCTTGTCCAGGCCGCCCGCTGCCCAAGCGTAGGGGCCAAGCAGAATCTGGAATATCTGCCCGGAGAAGGCGAAGGAGATGATGAACATCACGAAGAAGCCGATCAGTGCCTTGATCAGCCGTCCGCGCAATTCGATCAGGTGATCCATCAACGGCGCTTTGGACGCGTCGATGTCGTCCTGCCCCGGCTTCTTTTCGGTGTCTGTGGTCATGCGGCCGATCCGGGCGTCGCTTCGGCCACCTTCTTGCGGGTCCGCTTTGGTTTCGATGCGGGCTCAGCAGGAGGCGCGGGCGGAGCTTCCGCCATGATGTTCACGGGCGGTGCGGGCGGCGGCAGATCAATGACCGGATCGGGCAACGCGGCGGCGGTATCCGCAGGTGTCCCCTTGATCTCGTCCTTCACCGCCTTGATCTCGTTGCGGATCGTGTCGAGCGGATTGAAGCTGGTGGTGGCGGATTTCGCCACGTCGTTGACATCGGTGAAGGCTTTCTTGGCTTGATCCAGTTCGGCCTCGCGCATGGCCTCGTCGAATTGCCCCCGGAATTCGGCGGCCATGCGGCGGACCTTGCCCATGGCGTTGCCAGCCGTGCGCAGCAGGCCCGGCAATTCCTTGGGGCCGATCACGACAAGGGCTACGATCCCTATGACGAGGAGTTCACCTCCCCCAATATCAAACATGGCGATCCAATCCGATTGGAAGGCCTCTCACGAGGCCGCCCGGTGCCTTGTCAGTTGGGCTTGGCGGCTGAGGCCGCGGATTTCGCGGCATCGGCAGCGGAAGTGGCGGCGCTTTCGAGCTTGGCCTTCTCTTCCTCGGCCTTTTTCACGGCATCCTCGTCTTCGGCCATGCCCTTCTTGAAGGCCTTGATGCCGCCCGCAACATCGCCCATCAATTCGGAAATCTTGCCACGACCAAACAGCAGCAGCACAATCACTGCGACAACCAGCCAATGCCAGATGCTCAATGAGCCCATGGCGGATACTCCCTTGTTACGCCGGAACGGCAAACCGCCCCAGATGATTTGCAAAAACTAGGCGCGCTGATGCCCGAAAACAAGGACTTCGTCAAAGTCGATTGCAAGACCAACCTCCTTGCGGCGTCCGGAAGGCGGTCTTTCGCGCACGCGGGCCCGCACTGGCTGGTCGAGACCCTGCACATCCAGCTCGATCATGTGCATTTCCCCCAGAAAACGCGCCGACTTGATACGCGCCGGAATACCCTGCCCCGCTGGCAGCAAGCGAAACGCCTGCGGGCGAATGCAAAGCGAAGCAGGGCCATCCGCCCATCCGGTGGCGGGAAAGCGGCCAATCGGTGTTTCCGCCGTGCCATCTTGCACAACCGACGCGATTTCATTGAGGTCGCAGAAAAAGCGCGCGGCCTCCAGATCAACAGGCGAGCGATAGAGCTCTTCGGGTGCTCCCGCCTGCACGATCCGCCCGTTGCGCATCAGCACGATGCGGTCGGCGATGCGCATGGCCTCCTCAGGATCATGCGTCACCATGATGCACGTCGCGCCCGTCTCGCGCAGCAGGCCAACCGTGTCCTCGCGCACGGCATCCCGCATGCGGCGATCAAGATTCGAGAAGGGCTCGTCCATCAGCAGCACGCGCGGTCGCGGCACGATGGCGCGCGCCAGTGCCACGCGCTGCTGCTCGCCACCCGACAGCATATAGGGATAGGCCTTCGCCAGCGGCGTGAGGCTGACGCGCGCCATCGCCACTTCGGCAGCGGACTGCGCTTCTGCTTTGCTCATACCGCGCAAGCCAAAGGCGACATTGTCCAGCACGTTCATCTGCGGAAACAGGGCGTAATCCTGAAACACCATGCCGATGCCACGCTTTTCCGGCGGCATGCTGTATGTGGCGGTGGCGATCACAACTCCGTCCATGCGCACTTCGCCCGAGGTCAGATCCTCAATTCCCGCAGCTATGCGCAAAAGCGTGGTCTTGCCGCAGCCCGAAGGACCCAGCAAGCAAATCACCTCCGCCGGTTTGATGTCGAGATAGATATCGCGGATGACTTCGCGGCTACCGAAGCTTTTGGAAATGGCCGTGAAGGTCAGGCTGGCGGGAATAACAGCGCTGGCGCGGCCACGGCTGCGCGCGGCAAAGTCGATGTCGGCCATCAGGCTTTGCGCTCGTCAGCCAACGGATCGAGGCGGTCTAAATCCTCAATGCCGACGACAACGTCAGCCTCTTCCATCTCGAGTTCCAGAGGTGTTTCCGCCGTGTTGATCCGCTCTTCAGTGGCCAGTGCGATGGCGTCACCTTCCAGTGGGTCCTCGTCGGCACGCAGCATCGGATCATCCGACGGCAGCGGAATTGAGACACCATTGGGCAGGCGACCATCGAACATCCCGGCGGATTTCAGCTCATCCAGACCGGGCAGATCACCCACGCCATTCAGGCCGAAATGCGACAGGAAGCCTTCCGTGGTGCCGAATGTGATGGGGCGGCCCGGCGTCTTGCGGCGGCCACGCATACGCACCCAGCTGGTTTCCATCAGCACATCGAGCGTGCCCCTGGCGGTGGCAACGCCGCGAATTTCCTCGATTTCGGCGCGCGTAACCGGCTGGTGATAGGCGATGATCGACAGCGTCTCGATGGCGGCGCGGGAGAGCTTTTTGGGCTCCTCCGTTTCCTTCGTCATGAGATAGCCAAGGTCCGGCGCGGTGCGGAACGCCCATTTGCCGTTGATCTTGGTGAGGTTTACGCCGCGCGAGGTGTAGTGCGGTTCGAGATGGGCCATCACGTCGCGAATAGAGACCTGTGCCGGAATGGCCGCGACAAGAACCGCTTCCGACAGCGGCTCACGCGCCGCAAACAGCAATGCCTCCGCGATTCGCACGGCAGCGCCCAGCGCCATGGCGGCGGACATCTCGTCTTCGGAGCCGGGGGGCTGGAATCGCAGGGACGCGGTACTCATACTGGTCTTTTATGTCGCAGTTGCATCGGACGCCACAGCGGAAAGCCCGGTTTTGCGCCGCAACCACAGCTTTTCAAAGGCTTTATCCTGACGGATCTCCATCTGGCCTTCGCGGACGAGTTCCAGAACGGAAGCAAAGGCGGAGGCCGAAACGGAGCGGCGCATAGCGGGCTCGACTGCATACTGGATGAGATAGCTGTCCATCGGCGCCCAGTCCGTGATCTGGCCGATGAGAAGCTCCAGGGCCTCGCGTGCTTCCGCCAGCGACCAGACAAAGCGCTTGGTGATGGTAACGCGCGACAGCGCATGCTTCTGGCGCTGATTGGCATAGGCCGTCAGCAGGTCATGCAAAGTAGCCTGCCACAACGGGCGCTCGACCAGTACAATGTCCTCGGGCTCGCCGCGGGCGAAGATATCCAGGCCAAGCTGCGGCCGCTGCATCAGGAGTTGCGCGGCCCTGCGGATTGCCTCCAGCTTGCGCAGGCGGTCTGCCAATGCGCCGGCGAGTTCCTCGGCACTGGGGCCTTCATCCGTTTCCTTGTCTCTGGGCAAAAGCAGCCGGGATTTGAGATAGGCCAGCCACGCCGCCATCACGAGATAATCCGCCGCCAGTTCCAGCCGAACCTTGCGTGCCGCTTCGACAAAGACGAGATACTGGTCGGCCAAAGCCAGAATGGAAATGCGGTGCAGGTCCACCTTCTGGCGGCGTGCGAGTTCCAGCAGCAGGTCGAGCGGTCCCTCGAAGCCATCGACGTCAACGATTAGCGCCGGGTCATCCTCCCGGCGTTCGCTCGCGTCACTGTCGAAGAGATCCTTGGAATCCATGCGCACCGGGGCTTTCACAAGCCCCAGATGTGGCCCTTTCAGGCGATTGTCGCAAGCGCGGCGTCCAGTCTGGCGCGGCCTTCCACAGGATCGAAAGGCTCCGGAGCATGGGAAATGCGCTTGAGAGCCGCTTCCGCACGCCGTTTCGCCTGCCCGCGCAATTCCGGCGTGGCATCGAACACGGGCTTCATCTCGCCCATCTCGCCGTTACAATGCAGCACGACATCGCATCCGGCGCGGAGGGCAGCTTTGGTGCGCATGGCAAAATCTCCGGCCAGCGCCTTCATCGACAGGTCGTCGCTCATGACAAGACCGTCGTACCCGATTTCGCCCCGGATGATGTCGCGGATCATGATTTTGGACGTCGTGGCGGGATGTTTGGGATCAATCGCGGAATAAACGACATGCGCCGTCATCGCGAGCGGCATGTCAGCGAGATGCCGGAACGGCACGAAATCGGTTTTCGACAGAATCTTGTGGGCGGTGTCCACGATGGGTAGGGCGAGATGGCTGTCCGACCCTGCCCTGCCATGACCGGGAATGTGCTTGATCACAGGCAGGACACCGCCAGCGATCAGGCCTTCGGAGGCAGCGCGTCCAAGCACAGCGATGGTCTGCGGATCATCGGCATAGGCACGGTTGCCGATCACGTCATGTGCGCCGGGAACCGGCACATCGAGTACAGGCACGCAATCCACATTAATGCCAAGCGCCTTCAGATCGTAGGCGATCAGCCGTGCGCCAAGGCGCGCGATCTCGCGGCGCACCAGCGGATCATTCGTCTGGATCTGACCATAGGCGCGGCCCGGTGGATACTTCGGCCAGTGCGGCGGCCCCAGTCGCTGCACGCGGCCACCTTCCTGATCGATCAGAACTGGGGCGTCAGCCCTGCCCACAGCCCTACGGAAGCTGTCGACCAGCTTGCGCACTTGATCCGGGGTATCAACATTGCGCTTGAAAAGGATGAAGCCCCAGGGCCTCTCGGCCTTGAAGAGGGCCTTTTCCTCGCGCGAAAGTTCTTTGCCGGTGCACCCGACAATCAGGGCCTTGCAGGTCATAGGTCAGAAATCCGTCAGTTGCGGGCCACGAAACAGCTGCCACCATCGGATTTCAGCTTTTCGCAGAGGCTCACGGCCTCTTCGCGCGACATGTTGCCGACGCGCACGCGATACACCGACCGGCCATTGACCTCAGCGCTGCGGATATTCGGGTTTTGGGACCCAAGTGTCTCGCTGTACTGCCCGCGCATCCGGTTGAACTTGGCGCGTGCGGCATCCTCTGAACCCTCGGCAGCAAGCTGGACTGTGAAGCCAGAGCCGCTGGTTGCCGGAGCAGTTGTGCTCTGGGTGGTCTGCGGTGTCGAAGAGGAAGTTGGAACGGTTCCAGGCTGGAGAGGCGTAGCGGCACGCTGGGGAGCGCGGCTGGCTTGCGGCGTGATGCGCAGCGGCGCGTTGGCATCTTCGGGCTCTGGCGCAGTTGCAACCGGAGCGGTGCGCGGATTGGCCGGAACGACACGCGGTTGTGCCTGTGCACGCGTTGGCGCGCCCTCATCCGGACGGATTGGCACGGCACGAACGCGGCGGGGCTCGGCTGCTGCCGGAGGTTGGGCGGCAGGTGACGGGGTCGCGGGAGCCGTGGCCAGCGGAGCGGGCGCAACGGGTGCTGCCGCAATCGGAGCAGGTGCCACAGGAGCGGGTGGCGGCGCGGCGACAGGCGGCTGCCCCGTGATCGTAATAGGCACGGAGGCAACCGGACGCGGTACAGGCTGCGTAGGCGCGCCCGGTGGAGGCGTGGTGCTGGTCGGCGCGACGATGACGACACCTGGAATCTGGCGAACCGCACCGGGTTCAGCCGTTGCTGCGCGCTGGGCCTGATTCAAATCAACCGGCTGCTCCTCGCGGGGGGCCACACGCTCGACCTGACGGGGCTGGGCAGTACCTGACTGCTGGGAAGCACTTGGCTGCAGAACTTCCTTGTCCTGGTTGGGAACCTCGACGCCACCGGGATTGGCAGGGCGCTCCTTGGTGACGCCAGGCTTGGCGGCAATCACAGGGGCATCCTTGGCCGATCCGGTCCGGGAACCGGTGCCGAATGTCATCAGGCTGCCAATGCCGATCAGTGCGACGGCAATAACGCCACCGGCAATCATAAGGCCGCGACGCGGACGACCGGCTGCGCGCTGGGTCATAGCTGCCGATGCGGCAGCACCTGCTCCAATTACGGCTGCACCCGCTGCCGCCATGCCAAGGTCGGACGATTCATTGTAGGCCGCCTTAGCCTCTGGCGGAGGCGGCGGAACCATAATGGGCTCAAGCATGCGCTCTGGCTGCAATTTTTCCGCGCCAACGTCGCGCATGGCCGCGTCAAACTCTGCCAGCATATCATCAAAGTTCTGGCCCGATGCAGAAGCCCCCGATGGTGCTTCTTGTTGCAGCGGCATGACCTCTTCGGCTTGCGCTATCGGCAGAGGGATGGATTCATGTGAGACAGACGGGGAGACCTCGCCATCCATCGCCGCGGCCAATCTCGCCTCAAGATCACTCAGAATATCAGCATCGGTTTGTTGGGCAGCCGACGTTGCAAAGGGAAGCGACATCTCCATCGGTAATGCCGGTCGCAAGCCAATATCCAAGGAGCGCCCTTCCAACTGACCCATTACAGCCGACAATGCAGGAGTCATTTCATTCTCAAAGGATGCAGCATGATCTTGACCGGCATGACGGTCCGGGAAAAGCGGCTCAATCGGCGGCGTATGGCTCGGCATGCCGCCAGACGATGGCCTTGGCTGAACCTTCAGGAAGTCATCGAAACTGGGCACCGTACGCTCGGTCACGGGCTTGCGAGCCGCACCGGAACCACCGAGCGGATCTTCCTGACCGACAATGCGCGCCAGTTCTGCCAGCGGATCATCGGTGCCTGCGCGACGCGGAGCGCCGCTTGCGGCTCTCAGCTGACGATCCAGATCATCCAGATCCATCATCGCATTCGATGCATTACCCTGCTTCATGGTAGCCACCATTCTGACGCATTGTGCAAAGCCCGGAACACTTGCCGTTTATCAGCGCATTTCTTCTGGCGCGCTGACGCCCAACACCTGCAAACCCGAACCAAGCACAGACATTAACGAACACACCAGAGCCAGTCTGGCAGCTGTCAGTTCTCTCTCTTTATCATTAACAAAGCGTAAGGCCGCAACTTCCTTGCCCTTGTTCCACAGGGCATGCAGGGAACTCGCAAGCTCATAGAGGTAAAATGCCAGCCGGTGCGGCTCGCGGTTTGCTGCGGCAGATTCGATCAGGCGCGGGTATTGCGCCACGAGTTTCATGACACCCTGCTCGGACTCATCGCACAGCACTGACAAATCCGCGCCAGCCAGTTCCTCACGGCTGAATGCATCAGCCCCGAATGCAACACGCGCCTGCCGGAAAATCGAAGCGGAGCGCGCATGGGCATATTGCACATAAAACACCGGGTTTTCCTTCGATTGCTCGACAACCTTGGCCAGATCGAACTCCAGGGGCGCGTCATTCTTGCGATAAAGCATCATGAAACGCACGGGGTCCGGCCCCACCTCATCAACCACTTCCCGAAGCGTCACGAAAGTACCCGCACGCTTCGACATCTTCACTTCTTGCCCGTCCCTCAACAGCTTGACGAGCTGGCAGATCTCGACATCGAGACTACCTTTCCCACCTGTGACAGCCTTCACGGCGGCCTGCATCCGCTTGATGTAACCGCCATGATCCGCCCCCCAAACATCGATCATAGTGGTGAAACCGCGCAAAAATTTGTCACGGTGGTAGGCAATGTCAGAAGCGAAGTACGTGTAGCTGCCATCCGATTTCATCAGCGGGCGATCGACATCATCGCCGAATGCCGTGGCCCTGAACAGCGTCTGCTCGCGGTCTTCCCAATCGGATTCAGGCGCACCCTTGGGCGGCGGCAGGCGGCCTTCGTAGATCAGGCCCCGCTCGCGCAGATCGGCAATGGCCGCAGCTACAGGGATTGCATTGCCCTGATGCAGCGAGCGTTCCGAGAAGAACACGGCATGGGTGATGGACAACGCCTTCAGGTCCTCGCGGATCATGGCCATCATGGCGTCGATGGCAAAGTCCCGCACATCTGCCAGCCAGAGGCTCTCGGGCTGACCCAACAGGGCTTTTCCATGATTCTTTGCAAGGGCTTCGCCCACGGGCTTCAGGTAATCGCCGGGATACAGTCCCTCAGGAATAGTGCCGATATTCTCGCCAAGCGCCTCGCGATAACGCAGATAAGCCGAACGGGCCAGCACATCGACCTGCGACCCCGCATCATTGATGTAATATTCACGGCAAACATCATGTCCGGCGAAGGCCAGCAGGTTGGCGAGCGCATCACCAAACACCGCGCCCCGGCAATGGCCGACATGCATCGGCCCCGTGGGATTGGCCGAAACATACTCGACATTGACCTTCGCGTTCGCGCCCATGGTGCTGCGTCCGAAATCCGGCCCGAGCGTCACAGCTGAACGGACGACTGTTTCGAACAAAGCCGGTTTCAGCGTGATGTTTATGAAGCCGGGGCCAGCCGCTTCGGCCCTGGTAACACCGGGATCTTTCTTGAGTTCTGCCACCAGCAGATCGGCCAGATCACGCGGCTTCATCCCGGCATCTTTCGCCAGAACCATGGCGGCATTGGTCGCGAGATCACCGTGGCTCGTATCGCGTGGCGGCTCGACCACCAGGCGGGCCGTGTTCAGGCCAGTTGGCAGGCGGCCCTCACGGGAAAGACCATCAATGATCTCAATAACTTTGACCTGATACTTAGCAAAAAGATTCATGATTCTCACGTCAGTGGGAAAGAATGCGCCGCAACGGCGGAACGCGCGTGGCGGCTAAAGCAAATCCGCTGCGCCGTCAAACAAGCGGCTGTGCATCTCTATGGCATAGCGGTCCGTCATACCGGCAATAAAATCACCGATGTGTATGGCGCGATCTGTTTCCGGCATCGTCGTAAACAGATCGCGCCACTCGTCTGGCAAACGGGCAGGGTCAGCCATGAATGCTGCAAAAAGCCGCTCAACCATCCCTTCGGCCTGCGTCATCGTCCCCATGATGCGCGGATGGCGGTAGAGCCGCGGAAAGAGAAAGGCGCGCAGACTGCAGACATGCTGGAATGTGCTGTTCGAGAAACGAATGATAGCGCTGTCGTGTGCCCTCACCGCTTCCGCCGAGGTGAATTTTGCGCGTTCGATCTCCCGTGCACTTTCGCTGATCACATCTTCTACCAGAAACGTGATGATACGGCGCTGCAATTCATGGGTGGCGCGCACGCGCTCAAGCCCGGGCCACGCCTTGTCGATATCGCCGATCAGTCGCGCCAGAAACGGCACTTCCGACAATTCGTCGAAGGCCAGAATGCCGGACCGCAAGCCATCATCGATATCGTGGGCATTGTAGGCAATGTCATCTGCGATGGCCGCCGCCTGCGCCTCGCCGCTGGATTGCGTCCAGAGTTCGAGAGGATGCCTGGCGTCGTAGGATTGGATGAACGCCGGAATCGCCTTTTCCGCGTGGCTTCCAACGGTTTTGCCCGCACGATCCGTCAGCGGGCCATTGTGCTTGACCAGACCTTCCAGCGTCTCCCAGCTCAGGTTCAACCCGTCGAAGGCCGCGTAACGGTGCTCCAGCATGGTCACGATCTTCAGGGAATGGGCGTTGTGGTCAAAGCCCCCATGCCCCGCCAGCGCTCGGTCCAGCGCCCGCTCACCGGCATGGCCGAACGGCGTGTGTCCCAGATCGTGGGCAAGCGCCAGCGTTTCTGCCAGATCCTCGTCCAGCCCCAGCGCCCGCGCAATGGACCGTGCGATTTGCGCGACCTCCAGCGTGTGCGTGAGGCGTGTGCGATAATGGTCACCCTCGTGTTCCAGAAAGACCTGCGTCTTGTGCTTGAGCCTGCGAAACGCAGTGGAATGGATAATGCGGTCCCGGTCACGCTGGAACTCGCTGCGAGTGGGCGATGCCGGTTCCGGGATCAGACGACCACGGCTACGCGCCGGATCAGCAGCATAAGCCGCACGCCACCGCTCTCCGGGGCCAAGGTTTGCCGGTCTGGCACCCATGCGTTTATCCGAGGTTGAAGTCTTCACACATCGCCATTACCTTTTCATAGCGACCGAACCAAGTGCGGGGACACGCTTTCATGGCTACTGACACGATCGAGACACCCATCACTTTGACGGAACGGGCGGCAAAACGCGTCAGTGCTATCCTCAGCACGGAAGATGCGGGTGCTGCGCTGCGCATAAGCGTCAACGGTGGCGGTTGCTCGGGCTTTTCCTATGCCTTCGATATCGGCAAGGACCGGGGCGAGGACGACATCATTGTCGCGCGTGACGGGGCAACGGTGCTTATCGATTCGGTTTCGGTCGAGTACATGAAAGGCGCGACCATCGATTTCGTCGATGATCTCATGGGTCAGTCGTTTCGGATCAACAACCCGCTCGCCACATCGGGCTGCGGTTGCGGAACGTCATTTTCCCTGTGATTCTTGACCGCAATTGACCATTTGACCGCAATATCTCCATAATTCGCGAATCCGGTTCAAACGCTCGCAACAGTTATCTGCGCCTTTTTGCGTCTTCGTCCCTTTTTCCACTCATGGAGAGTCTCTTGAAACGCTTCCTCGCATCAGCATCCGTTGCGGCCCTCGCTCTCGTCGCCCCGATCAGCAGCCCTTACTTTTTTCCCGAAAATGCAGGCATTGCCTGGGCACAATCAGCCGTTGTTCTCGAAAACCTGAGTTTCAAGGGTGAACTGGGTACGGTCAATATCCCAAAAATCACGGTTGAGGGTTCAACCGCATCCAAAGCTGAACTCGAGGCACTTTTCGACGCCAAGACGGTGAACACGTTGGGACAGCGGCTCGCAAAGCTATCGGCGCAATCGATCACGATTCCCACGATCGAAATGACGCAGGTGCTGCCGGACGCAACATCCACCACGACCTACAAGGATCTGGTGATGCGTGACATCCGCAACGGCGTGATCGCTGAGGCCACAACGCCCATGATGACGGCGGTGGCCAAATCCAGCGGCAAGAACAAGGACTTCCCCGGCTTCGAGATGACAATGGCAGGCATGACGATGAAGGGCCTAGATCTGCCCCTGATGCTGCGCTTCATGTTTGACAAGGCCCAGCCAGGCGAGGCGCTAAAGGTGGCTATGGCCGAGCAGACAGTTGGCAAAACAACCTACAAGATGGGCAATATCGCCAATTTTACCTTCAACGAGATCAGCGCGAAGGATTTCAAGCTCAAGGCGCTTTCGACATCAGTCATGGATCTGGTGGCGCAGGCGGAGAAGCTGGGAAAAGACAAATCCAAAGACAGTGAGAAATTCGGGCTCATGATGATGACCGAGATGCTCGGTGCTATGTCCTTCGGCAATATGGAAATGAAGGGTATGGCTGGTGAAAGCACCCTTCCCGGCAAACCACCGGTCAAGATCAGCATGGATCGCATGGCCGGCGCAGGTGGTGCGGATGTACCGGGGCGCTTCACGATGCTGGGCTTCAAGGTCCTGAACGGCAAGGACACCGTTAATTTCGGCGAGATTTCGGTCGAGGGTGTCAGCCTGGCCAGCATGATGAGCGCCTTGCAGACAATGGCGGCCAGCGCTGATCCGAAAATGGCTGATGTCGATCCGACGGCGTTCATCCCGAAGATCGATCTCATCCGCATGTCCGGCATCGATATCGATGTTCCGGATCAAAAGGACCCCAAGGAGCGGATCCGCGCAAAGCTTGGCCTGTTCGAGACGAAGATGGCAAACCATGTGGGTGCTATCCCGGCGAATATCGCCATTGCGCTTGAAAAATTGCAGATGGATATCCCGCCCAACACGAAGGAAAAGGGCCTGCAGGACATTCTCGCCATGGGCTACAAGAGCCTCGATCTCTCCGCACGCTATAACCAGACATGGGATCAGGCCACGAAAGTGATGAAGCTGAACGAGCTGTCTGTTCGTTCCGTCGGCATGTTCGCGTCAAAGCTGACGGCAGAAATCGCCAATGTGCCGAAGGAAATCTTCACGCCGGACAAGGCCATCGCGGCGGTGGCGGCGCTTGGTGTCAGCGCGAAGACTGTCAACCTGACGGTGACGAACGAGAGCCTGTTCGAGAAACTGATTGCCAAACAAGCACGGGAAACCAAGCGCAAGCCAGAGGATGTGCGGGCGGAACTGGCAGCAGGTGCAACGCTTGCGATACCGATGATGCTGGGCGATCACCCGGCGGCGAAGATGCTGGGCACGGTGCTGGGCAAGTTCGTGGCAGAACCGAAGAATCTCAAGGTCAATGTGACTGCCAAGGGTTCCGGCATCGGCGCGACAGACTTTCTGGCGTTGGCGAACCCAATGGATATCTTGAAGAAGGTGGACATCACGGCGTCTGCTAACGAGTGAGCGGGTTCTCGGACTTCATCGACCCAATAAAAAACCGCCGGGAAACCGGCGGTTTTTCTGATTCAACAAAGGCTCTCAGAACGCTGAACTCATTCGGCTTTCGCCTTACTCGGCGTCAGCTTTCTTGGCCTTCTTCGCAGGTGCCTTCTTGGGCTTCTCGGCGGCAGGAGCAGCCTCGTCCTCATCTTCTTCGTTCAGCAGGGATTCCTTGCTGACCGACTTCTCGACGATTTTTACCTGCGTCAGGATGTGGTCGACGACCTTTTCCTCGAAGATCGGCGCGCGGACTTCCGCCAGCGCCTGCGGGTTCTTGCGGTAATAGTCCCAAACCGCCTTTTCCTGGCCGGGGAACTGGCGGGCGCGGGCCACGAGGCCCTGGCTAACTTCATCGTCGGTAACCTGCACGGCGGCCTTCTCGCCGATCTCGGCAAGCACGAGGCCGAGGCGGACCCTGCGCGAGGCGATCTTCTGGTAATCCTCACGGGCCTTCGCTTCGGTCGTGTCCTCGTCCTCGAAGGTCTTGTTGGCAGCCTTCATCTCGGTCGTGACATTGTTCCAGATCGCGGTGAATTCCTGCTCCAGCAGGGTCGGTGGCAGTTCGAAGGTGTATTTGGCATCCAGCGCATCGAGAAGCTTGCGCTTCATTTTGCGGCGCGCCGCACCTTCCAGCTCGGAAGACATGGTGATCTTCACCGCTTCCTTGAGCTTGCCGAGATCTTCCATGCCGTATTGCTTGGCGAGATCGTCGTTCACCACCAGTTCGCCGGCGGATTCAATGACCTTAGCCGTGACGTCGAATTCGGCATCCTTGCCCGCAAGGCCGGGAGCCTGATAATTCGCAGGGAAAGACACCTTCACCAGCTTTTTCTCGCCGGTCTTCATGCCAGCGACCTGATCCTCGAAACCGGGTATGAAGCTGTTGGAACCCAGCACGACCTGAATATCGTCGCCCTTGCCACCATCAAACTCGACGCCGTCGATGCGGCCAACGAAATCCACGGTGACGCGATCGCCCTTGTCGGCCTTCGCCTTGGCACCCTTGTCAGTATAGGCGCGTGATGGCTCAGCCATGCGCTCGATTGCGGCCACGACATCCGCGTCCGGCACTTCGGCCACCTGCTTTTCGAGCGATATATCAGCGTGATCGACGATATCAAACTTCGGCAGAATTTCGAGCGAGACGGTGTATTCAAGGTCACTCTTGGCGTCCATCACCGCTTCGATCTTGCCCTGGTCCTGTGGAAAATTCACGGCTGGCTCAAAAGCGAGCTTGAGGCCGTTGTCATCGACGATCTTCTTGTTCACCTCATTGACAGCGTTCTGCACGACATCAGCCATGACCGACTTGCCGTAGACGCGCTTGAGATGCTGCTGCGGAACCTTGCCTGGGCGGAATCCGGGGATATTGGCACGCTTCTGCAGCGATACCAGTTCGTCCTCCATCCGCTTGGCAAGATCGCCAGCCGGTACAACGATCTTGTATTGGCGCTTCAGGCCTTCGGCCATCGTTTCGGTGATCTGCATGGGTCTAACGCCTTCGTTAATCGTTCAAAATGGTTGCGACACAGGTTGCGCCAGCCGTGGCCGTGCAGTCCAATTGGTGCGGGCGGAGGGAATCGAACCCCCACGATTGCTCACTGGAACCTAAATCCAGCGCGTCTACCAGTTCCGCCACGCCCGCATTCTGACCGCAGAAAAGCGACGCAGAACCTCTGTCGAGAGCGGTGGCCTTAGCGGATTGCGAGAGGATGTGCAGCAAAAAAATATGGTTTGCCGAAGAACGGCGATTGCTTCTCGACGAGGCGGGCAAATCGCGACATATGACGATCTACCCTTCCTTCATTTGATGAAATGCAGCCCTTGAAGACAATTCAACTGGATCGCCGTCAGGCCATTATCGGGATCTTGGCAACGGTCAGCACCCTGCCTTTGCAGGCACAGCAGGCGACACAGCCCGTCATCCTCACCGCCACTCCCGGCAAGCGGCGCTTGCGACCGGAGCCCGCGCCGGAGACCAACGTCTGGACCTACAACAGTGAAACGCCCGGTCCAGTCATCCGGCTCAAGCAGAACCAGCCCGCCACGATCCGGCTGGTCAATGACCTGAAGCAACCGACAACACTGCATCTCTCGGGGTATCGCATTGCGAACGCGATGGATGGTGTCGCTGGCCTGACGCAACCGGCGGTGCAGCCTGGACAGAGTTTCGATCTCAATTTCACGCCGCAGGATGCCGGCGTCTATCTCTACCATCCGCTGGTACCGAATACGCCGAGTCAGACAAGCGAGCAGATGGAACGCGGTCTTTCGGGTTTGCTTATCGTCGAGGAAGCCAGCTGGTCCGCCGAAATCGACCAAGATTTGGCTGTTTTGCTCGATGACTGGCGGCTTGCACCGGATGGGCAGATTGATCCGGACTTCAAAATTCCGGCCGACAACGCCCGGCTTGGACGCCTTGGCAACACTCTGACGATCAACGGCAAGCCTGTGCCTGAAGTGATCACGCTGCCTCCGAGATCGCGCGTAAGGCTCAGGATTGGCGGCATCATGAATGCGCGGGTTCTTCCTATGACCTTCAGAGGCATGGCCAAGGCGACCTGCATCGCGATTGACGGGCAGCCATGTGAATCTTTTGATCCGTTGCGTAAGCAGGTTATCGTTGCGCCTGGCTCACGCTATGACATGGTGCTGGATATGCCCGAAACTGCAGGTGCAGAGACCGTGGTCGCTGTGGCGTTGGGCGACGGTTTGCCCGTGATGCGCTTTGTCACCGCCGGCGATCCAGTGGCTGCCAAAAAGCCGATCCCCGAGCTTCCGCTCAATCCTGCGCTTCCGCCTGGCATGCGCCTTCAGGAGGCCCGACGGGCTGAATTCACTATCGCAGGCGGCTGGGATGCGAAGGACCCGGCTGGTCCAGGCGCTGCCGCTGACATCATCGCGCAAAAACTGCCAGATGCTGCCAAGGTCTGGACTTTGAACTACGGATTTCCGTCGGGTATCGCGGGAAAGCCGCTTTTCAGCGTCAAAAAGGGCGCGGTTGTCGTCGTAGCGTTGACCAATCGGGGAAGCTGGGTGCAGGTCATCCGCGTCCACGGCCATACTTTTCGCGTGTTGCACGGTCTGGATGACGGCTGGGAGCCGTTCTTTCTAGACACAGTGATCGTGCCTGATGGCAAGACGGTGCGTATATCGTTTGTGGCCGACAATGTCGGCAAATGGCTCATCCGCTCCACTGTTCTGGAGCATATGGAGGGCGGTGTGATCAGCTGGTTCGAGGTTCTGGCATGACAAAACGATTCAACCCGCTGATGCAGCGATTCACATCAGCCTTTGAAGCACCTGATTTCGCGGCGATTTTACCGTCGGACTACATGCCTGCATTTGATGCCGCGATGCAGAAGCATCTGACTGAAATCGAGATTATCGCCAACGATCCGGCAGCGCCGACTTATGCCAATACCATCGACGCTCTGGAGCTTTCGGGCGAAGATCTCGAACGCGTTTCTTCCGTGTTCTGGAACATCGCAGGCACGGATTCCAATGACGACATCCGCGCGATCGAGCGGGATATGTCGCCCAAACTCGCCGTTCACCATCAGGCCGTCGGGTCGAATGCTGCACTGTTCAGGCGCATCGATATGCTCTTCAAGGCAGCCGGTACGCTTGATCTAACACCAGAACAGAAGCAGGCACTGACCAAGATCCACACGGCTTGCATCAAGAGCGGTGCGCAACTGGAAGGCGCGGCAAAAGAACGTGCCGCCGCCATCAAGCAACGGCTAGCGACACTCGGCACATCATTCAGCCAGAACGTGCTGAAGGACGAGACGGACTGGACCATGGTGCTGGGCGAAAGCGATCTGAATGGATTGCCAGCCTTCCTCGTCAGCGCGGCCCGGGGTGAGGCAGAACATCGCAAGGCAAACGGCTATGTGGTCACCCTGCTACGCTCCTCTGTTGAGCCGTTTCTCATTTTCTCTGCGCGCCGCGACCTGCGGGAGAAAGCCTTCCGTGCCTGGACTTCACGGGGCGATCACGGTGACACCGACAATAAGCCTATCGTCAGAGAGACGCTTAAGCTTCGGGCGGAATATGCCCATCTTCTGGGCTATCCCGATTATGCCGCGATGAAGCTCTCTGACAGCATGGCGAAGACATCCGCCAATGCGCAGAAGTTGCTCGACGATGTCTGGCCTGCCGCCAAACGTCAGGCGGCAGCTGAACGCGACGAATTGCTAGCTATCGCGAAGGCCGATGGATTGACTGCGCTTTCTCCATGGGACTGGCGCTATTATTCCGAGAAATTGCGCCAGCAGAAGCACGCGCTGGATGAAGCTGTGATCAAGCCGTATTTCCAGCTGGAGCGGATGATGCAAGCGTCATTCGATTGCGCCACGAAGCTTTTTGGCCTCACCTTCAGCCCTGCACCGCAGGCACCGGTCTATCATCCGGATGTGCAGGCTTTCGAGGTGAAGAACGCGACCGGCCAGCATGTCGCGCTGTTCTATGCGGATTATTTTGCCCGGCCCGGCAAGCATTCCGGCGCGTGGATGAGCGGCTTTCGCGGCCAGCAGAAGCTGGGGCGCACTATCCGTCCGATCATCACCAATGTGATGAATTTCGTGAAACCGGCGGTGGGCGAGCCTGCTCTGCTGTCCTTTGATGATGCCCGCACGCTGTTCCACGAATTCGGCCACGCCTTGCATGGCATGCTGTCGGATGTGACCTATCCCAGCCTGTCGGGCACCAATGTACCGCGTGATTTCGTGGAACTGCCGTCGCAGCTTTACGAGCACTGGCTGGAGCAGCCCGAGGTTCTGGGCAAATATGCGGTTCATGCCACAACAGGCGAACCTATTCCCAAGGTGCTGCTGGACAAGCTGATCGCCACGCGTACGTTCAACCAGGGCTTCATGACGGTGGAATATTGCGCCTCCGCCCTGATCGATCTGGCATTTCACACTATGGCGGACCCGGACAATATCGATGTCGCGGCGTTCGAGGCAAAGACGCTTGAGCAGCTTGGCATGCCGCCCGAGATCACGATGCGCCACCGCACGCCGCATTTCAGCCACGTCTTCTCAGGCGAAGGCTATTCGGCGGGATATTACAGCTATCTCTGGTCCGAAGTGCTGGATGCCGATGCGTTTCAGGCCTTCCGGGAGTGCGGCAACATCTTTGATGGCGAAACCGCGAAGAAACTCGCGACATTCATCTATTCGGCCGGTCACAGCCGCGAGCCGGATGAGGCTTATGTGCTGTTTCGTGGCAAGCTTCCGAGCGTGGGAGCCCTGCTGGAGAAGCGCGGGCTGAAAGCGGCCGCGTAATGACTATGTTTTAGGCACATTGCATATAATATAGGCAGTTTCTGCTCCGCTATTGTCATTCCCAGTTGGACCTGCTGCAGGTTCTATCTGGGGATGACACCAATCGAGATTTCCAACCCTTTTGGCACGCCCCCTGCTTGCATCCATCGGCACAAAGTGACAGGAAGGCCGCGTGTCAGCCCCCCCGATATCGCGGTAAGACCATGAAAAAAATCGAAGCCATCATCAAACCGTTCAAGCTCGATGAAGTGAAGGAGGCCCTGCAGGAAGTGGGCGTCCAGGGTATCACGGTGATCGAGGCCAAGGGTTTCGGTCGCCAGAAGGGCCATACCGAGCTTTATCGCGGCGCCGAGTACATCGTTGATTTCCTGCCCAAGGTGAAGCTGGAGGTCGTCGTGACCGATGCCCTGCTCGCCAAGGCCGTGGATGCCATCAAGGGCGCGGCACAGACCGGTCGCATCGGCGACGGCAAGATTTTCGTCACCTCAGTTGAACAAGTCATTCGAATCCGCACCGGCGAGACCGGCGCCGACGCTATCTAACCCAAACCCTTCCCCAAAAGCCCAGTCCAAAGAGGATATCATGGCGACGTCGAAAGAAATTCTGAAGAAGCTCAAGGATCAGGACGTCAAGTACGTCGATTTCCGCTTCACCGATCCGCGCGGCAAGCTGCAGCACGTCACTTTCGACGTCACATTCGTCGATGAGGATTGCCTGGATGAAGGCCTGATGTTCGACGGTTCTTCGATTGCCGGCTGGAAGGCCATCAATGAGTCCGACATGCTGCTCAAGCCCGATCTTGAGACTGCCGTCATGGACCCGTTCTTCGCCGCTTCCACGATGAACATCCTGTGCGACGTTCTCGACCCCGTGTCCGGCCAGAACTATGACCGCGACCCGCGCTCCATCGCCAAGCGCGCCGAAGCCTACCTGAAGTCCACCGGCGTGGGTGATACGGCCTACTTCGGCCCGGAAGCCGAGTTCTTCGTGTTCGATGATGTGAAGTTCTCCGCCGACATGTACAACACGGGCTACAAGGTTGATGCGGTCGAACTGCCGACCAATGGCCAGACAGACTATGAAGGCGGCAACCTCGGCCACCGTGTACCCGTCAAGGGCGGCTACTTCCCGGTTCCACCGAACGATGCCTCGCAGGACATGCGCGGCGAAATGCTGGCGGCCATGGGTGCCATGGGCGTGGGTGTCGAGAAGCATCACCACGAAGTGGCGTCGGCCCAGCATGAGCTCGGCATGAAGTTCGCCACCCTCGTGACCATCGCCGACCAGATGCAGTACTACAAGTACTGCATCCACAACGTGGCCCAGAGCTATGGCAAATCGGCGACATTCATGCCGAAGCCCGTCTACGGCGACAACGGTTCGGGCATGCATGTGCACCAGTCGATCTGGAAGGGCGGCAAGCCGATGTTCGCCGGCGACAAGTATGCTGGCCTCTCGGAAGCCTGCCTGTTTTACATCGGCGGCATCATCAAGCATGCCAAGGCGCTCAATGCCTTCACCAACCCGTCCACAAACTCCTACAAGCGTCTGGTGCCAGGCTTCGAAGCCCCGGTTCTGCTGGCTTACTCAGCCCGCAACCGCTCGGCATCGTGCCGTATTCCGTGGACGAATTCGCCCAAGGCAAAGCGCGTTGAAGTGCGCTTCCCTGACCCGATGGCAAACCCCTACCTTGCCTTCTCGGCGCTCCTGATGGCAGGCCTCGACGGCATCGCCAACAAGATCCACCCGGGCGAAGCGATGGACAAGGACCTCTACGATCTGCCCCCGCGCGAGTTGAAGAAGATCCCGACGGTCTGCGGCAGCTTGCGCGAAGCCCTGACCTCGCTCGACAAGGACCGCAGCTTCCTCACGGCAGGCGGCGTGTTCTCGAACGACATGATCGACGCATACATCGAACTGAAGATGCAGGACGTGATCCGCTTCGAGCACACCCCGCATCCGGTCGAGTACGTGATGTATTACTCGTACTGAGCGGAAATATAATGATATTATGCAAAAGCCCCGGAGCAATCCGGGGCTTTTTTTATGTTGCATCAGCGCTGTGCGTGCTTCGAGACGCGCTTTTAGGCGCTCCTCAGCATGAGGAGCTTTGTATTTTGCAGTTCTCCAATATTCCTCATGCTGAGGAGGCGCTCTTGCGCCGTCTCGAAGCACGCACGATGTCGATGCAATCTTAGGGCTTACCGCTCCGTCAGTGCCAGCTTGGCCCCCAGCGCCGCAAAAGCCCCTGCAAACGCCCGGCGCATCCAGGCCAGTACCTGCGGGCTTGCCAGCACCTGATCGCGCACCGATGCGGCCAGAAGGCCATAGGCCGCGAAGACGACAAAGGTCATCAGCATGAAGATGCCGCTCATCCCGAGCATCTGCGGCAGCGGGTTGGTCTCGTCCACACTGATGAATTGCGGCAGAAAGGCGAAGAAGAAGATCGTGAGCTTCGGGTTCAGGATGTTGATCAGGACGGCGTGGACAATCACCTGCCACGCCGAGCGCTGCTCACGGTCCGGTTCGACACTGAGCGCGCCGCGCTCCTGCAGGGAACTCCACGCCATATAAAGCAGATAGGCCACACCGAGATATTTCAGCACGGCGAAGGCCAACGCGCTGGTGTGGAGGATTGCCGCCAGTCCGGTGATCGCCGCCAGCATGTGGGGAATGATCCCCAAAGTACAGCCGAAGGCCGCCACAATGCTGGCCTTTCCACCGCGCGCCAAGCCGGTGGCGATGGTGAAGACAGCGCCGGTGCCGGGCGAGGCCACGACGATCAGGGTGGTGATGAGGAATTCGATGGTCACTGCAAGTTCAGGCTTCTCGCCTTTAGTTTCCCGTCCCGCGTCTTCACGAAAATCTCGCTGATCTGCGGATGGCGCAAAGGATCGCTCGACTGGTCCGGCACCAGGTTCTGTTCCGACACATAGGCCACATATTCCGTCTCGGCGTTTTCGGCGAGCAAATGGTAGAACGGCTGATCGCGGTTGGGGCGCACCTCTTCGGGGATAGCGTTCCACCATTCCTCAGTGTTGTTGAACACCGGATCGATATCAAACACGACGCCGCGAAACGGATAGATGCGGTGCTTCACCACACTGCCAATCATGTATTTCGCGGTTTTTTCCTTGCTGAGCTCGTTCATCTCTCACCTTCAATTGCTTACGATAGCATGCCTTGCGGGGAGCTCAATGCCCCAAAAGGTCTCATGATTGGCCGAATGACGCAGACCAGCGGGATGGACCGTCCGGCGCGGACCTGATAGCGACCACGCAACAGCAATCCCGGCATAATGGCTCAAGTCCTTTCCCTCGCCCTCCCCTTCTTCGGGCTCATCTTCCTTGGCTTCTTCTGCGGCAAGATTCGCAAGCTGCCAGAGGATGGTCTGGCGTGGATGAATTTCTTCGTCGTTTATGTCTCGCTGCCTGCGCTGTTCTACAAGCTGATTGCAACCACGCCGTTCGAGCAGCTCTCGAACTGGCCGTTCATCCTGTCCACGACGTTGTGCACCTACATCGCTTTCGCCATTTCCTTCGCCGTGGCGATCTGGCTCACGGGCGGTGATATCAAGTCAGCCGCGATCCAGGGCGCGCTCGGCGGATATTCCAACGTGGGATACATGGGACCGGGTATCACGCTGGCCGCCGTTGGCCCTGCGGCTGCAGTGCCGACCGCACTGGTGTTCGTCTTCGACTGCATCCTGTTTTTCACCATCGTGCCGTTCATGATGGGCATGGGCGGCACGGAGAAGATGAAGATCTGGGACACGACGAAATATGTCGTGATCAAGGTCGTGACGCATCCTTTCAACATCGCAACTGCAATTGCGGTGCTGGCGGCCTATTTCAAATATCAGCCGCCTACGGCCATCGGCCAACTCATTGATTTTCTGGCCCGCGCCGCCGCTCCCTGCGCCCTGTTCGCGCTGGGCGTCACGGTGGCGCTCAGACCTTATGAAGGCGTGCCGAAAGAGCTGCCGATCCACCTTTTCATCAAGCTGATCTTTCATCCGCTGCTGGTTTGGGTGGTGCTGTCCATCGTGGGTGACTTCGACCGGGCCTGGGTATTCACTGCTATGCTGATGGCCGCTCTGCCGCCCGCAGGCAATGTCTTCGTCATGGCACGGCAATACGATGTCTATGTGCAGCGGGCGTCCAACGGCGTGCTGGTGGGAACAATTGTCTCTGTCCTGACCGTGACAGTGTTTTTGTATCTCATTGCGGGAGACCTGATCCCACACGATCTATTTCCGAGTAGGTAGCTACTGTCCAAGACCCAGGTTATTGTCCCAGACCTGCGCGCATGACAGCGCGGCGCAACGGCGGGATGTTCTTGAGCGCGGCAAGCCCCAATCCCCGCGCCATGGTGACGGGAAGCAGGTCTGTCAGCAGCGAGCGGTTGAAGGCATCCACACCTGCGGTGCGCAGGCCAGAATCGCTGCGGCGATCACGATCCCAGTGCACGAGAGATTCAGCCGGGTCAGCCACATGCCCGTCCGCGAAGGCATTTTTCAAAGCATCCGCAAGCGTATCGGCATCGCGGAAGCCCAGATTCATGCCCTGTGCGCCAATCGGCGGGAAAGCGTGACCAGTCTCGCCCACAAGTGCAATGCCCGGTGCCGTGAAGCGTTCAGCCAGCAAGCCGCCCATCGGATAAGCCCCGCGCGGGCTGGCCAGCTTCAGTTTGCCCAAAATGGACCGGCAGGTTTTCTCGGCAGTGCGGGCGAAAGTCACTTCGTCCATTGCCATCAATCGCTCGGCCTCGTCCGTACGTGTCATCCACACCACGGTCGAGAGGCGATCACCGGCGGGAACCAACGTAAACGGTCCGTCCGCCGTGTGAAACTCAGTCGAAATTTCCTCGTGATCAAGCGTGTGCGTCACGGCAAAGGTCAGCGCGATCTGCGGATAGGACCAGCGGCGCACCGCGATACCGGCGGCTTCGCGGGCGAGTGAGCGTTGGCCATCGGCGGCGACCAGAAACGGCGCGTGATGCGCCCTGCCCTGATCATCCGTGAGGCTAAAGCCCTGCTCATCTCGCGCGACATCCTTGATATCAACAGGTAAAATCTCGATACGGCCTCCAGCACGGGCCTTTTCGGCCATCAGCTCCACAATGCGCGCGGTGGTGAGGCTGACCCCAAAATGCGGTTCGCCAGCGTCAGAGGCGCGAAATGTCGTGGTCGGCGCGCGGACGAGCCGACCCGTGACATCAATGATGCGGATGGCCGCGAGCGGGGCTCCTTCTGCCCGGAACGCTTCGCCAAGACCTAGATGATCAAGAATAGCCATCGATCTTCCGACCAGCGCGGCGCCACGGCCATCCGCGGGCGGCACGCGCCTGCCGGTGATCAAGCGGATTCGTTTTGTGTCAGGCAGGCGATCAGCGATGCACAACGCGGCCAGGTAGCCGATAGGCCCGCCGCCAAGAATGGTAACGTCAGGATTGGTCAGGATTGCCGTTACAGAAGCCATACTATGTCTTTCTCACGCCATGACCACAAAATCCATCGGGCGAATGGTCGCCTTTACACCAGGTTGCCATCTCGAAGGCTTGCCCCGCGTCCAAGACAGGCTACAAACCGGTATGGCATCGAGGCAGAAACCCGAGGAGATCACGCCGGATCTGCTGTTGCAGGCCTACCGCTGCGGTATCTTCCCCATGGCGGAAAGTGCTGATGATCCTGGATTACACTGGTATGAACCCAAACGCCGGGGTATCTTGCCGCTTGACGGCTTTCACATCTCGCGAAGTCTCTCAAAGACGGTGCGCTCTGATGTGTTCGAGATTGTCGCAGATCGCAACTTCGATGCTGTGATCACGGCTTGCGCCGAGGCAGCGCCCGGGCGCGAGAACACATGGATCAACACAACGATACGGACGTTGTACCGCAATCTCTTCGATAAAGGGCATTGCCACACAATCGAGGCCTATCTGGACGGCGCGCTTGTCGGCGGACTCTACGGCATTTCCATAGGCGGGGCATTCTTTGGTGAAAGCATGTTCCACAGGGCGACGGATGCCTCAAAGGCCTCGCTGGTGCATCTCGTGGCGCGGCTGAAGCGGGGCGGCTACCGGCTTCTGGATGCGCAATTCGTCACGGATCATCTCTCGACGTTCGGCGCGATCGATATCGACAAGAGTCTCTACCACGTGCTGCTGGCGCAGGCGGTACCGGTCATACCGGATGCGACAACATGGCGGGATTATCTTGACGGAGACAGCGCAGTGAAACTGGCAAAGTAGCCAGCGTCCTGATCAGTTGCTGCGGGCAGGATCGATCAGAATTCCAGGATTCTGACCGCCAATTCCACGGCCTCCGGTACTGAACTGCGGGAAGAAACTCTGGCTTGGTGCGGCACGCGGCGCGTTGGACGGTGCCGTATTCAGAGGTTGCCCCGGCAGGATCGGACCAGCTGTTGTGGATCGGTTGGTCTGCTGCTGACGGCGGCGCTCCATAGCTGCCCGCTCGGCAGGGTCAATCTGTGGCTTGCCATCCGGCCCCAGAGGTTTCGCCAGCTGATTATCATTGGACGGCGCAGCGACAACTTCTTCTTCTTCGGCTGGCGTCTTGATCAGATCCTTCTCGACCGCGCCTTTGCAACCCGTGAGCCAGATATCGTAAACCGGATGCTCGATTGCGCTGAGGCCGGGGCTGGACGCAAACATCCAGCCATTGAACAGGCGCTTGTATTCGTTGCCTGATGTTATCTCGTCAACTTCGATGAAGGACGTGGTTTGCGGCTTCTCCGTAATGGGCCGGGAGTAGCAGACCTTTGGAGTCAGCTGCAAAGCGCCAAACTGCACGGTCTCATTCACTGACACCTCGAAAGCGATGATCCGTCCGGTGATTTTGTCGAGCCCGGCAAAGATCGCTGTAGGGTTACGATACTTGTCGGCAATCGCCATCGTTGCGGATGGCAGGAGCCCGAGACAGGCGATTGCGGTGGATGCGAGGATTCGGATTGTGCGCATGTGCAGCGCATAGCATGCGTTTCATGGCTAAAAAAGGGTCGCGCAGCACTTCTTGTGACGAAACCGCCGGGCTGGACAGACTCCAGCACAGGCTCCATAAGCCATTCATCAAACCGTCAGCGCGCGGATTCCACTGCGGGGATGAGCATGGGCCTGAAAACATTTTTCCTGAAATTTTTCACATGGTGGAACGGATCCACTTTCGGCATGGATCGCTTTACACGCGCCAAGGGTGAGAAAGTCGGCAATGATGAGTTCGGCAATACATATTACCGTTCGCGCAACGGCGAGAAGGACAAGGCTCTGGGCCATGAGCGCCGCTGGGTAATCTACAACGGTGAGGCGGAAGCTTCCCGCGTGCCGCCGGGATGGGCAGGATGGCTGGCTTTCACCTACGAAAAGGCCCCGTCGCAGGAAGATTACGCCCCGCGCGAATGGCAACAGCCGCATGTGCCCAATATGACAGGGACTGCGCTTGCCTACCGTCCAAAAGGATCAACATTGGGACAGGGTGAGCGGCAGGCTACTGGCGGCGATTACAAGGCCTGGACGCCAGGCAGTTGATCACGCAAGGCGCGTAGTTTCCCCAAGCTACGGTCATTGTCTCGGCTGCTACACTGCTTTTGGTAACAGCAGGCAGGCATGAACGCACCCTTTCGCTCTCCCGCAACATCTGAGGATCAGGCGCCCGGCGCACCGCATCGGGCGCTGTGCACGGATTGCGGCATCTCGCGTTCGTCCGATCCCAAACGCTGCGGTACCGCGTGCCAGTTCATCAAACCGGATTATCCGGGGCTTGAAGCACAGGTGCATGGCCGGACGCGCGATCCTGAACGCGGCGACGAGCGTTTCTTCGGTCCCTATCGCCAGATGTGGCGGGCCTCGTTGAAAACACCAGCGGAAGGCGCGCAATGGACCGGCATCACGACCCGGCTAGGCGAGATGCTGCTTCGGAACAATCTGGTCGATGCAGTGATCGCCATCGCGGCCGATCCGGTGGATCGGTGGAAACCGATGCCGGTACTGATCACCGATCCGGATGAGATGATGCGCTGCCGGGGCATGCGCATGGGCTATGCGCCGCTGCTCCAACTGCTGGAGCCGGCGCGTGATGCAGGTCACAAACGCCTCGCCATTGTCGGCATTCCCTGTCAGGTCCATGCACTGCGAGCATTGGAGCGGGAGCTTGGCTTCGAGCGACTTTATGTGATCGGCACGCCCTGTTCAGACAACACAACAACCGCGAATTTCCACGATTTTCTGGCGTTGCTCTCTGAGAAACCGGACAGCATCACATATCTGGAGTTCCGGGCGGATTATCACGTCGAATTGCGCTTCGATGACGGGCGCAAGCGCGAGATTCCGTTTCTGAAACTGCCGCTATCCCAGCTCAGGCCGGATTTCTTTCCGCTGACGTGCCGGACCTGCGTCGATTACACCAATGCGCTGGCCGACATCACAGTGGGCTACATGGGCGGCGAAGGCGAGCAATGGCTGCTCGTGCGCAACGAACGCGGCGAGGAATTGCTGGATCTGATCCGCAACGAGGTGAAGCTGTCGGAACCGGGAAGCGCCGGGAAACGTGCAGGGCCGGTCAGGGGTTTCCTCAAAAATGTCGAACTCGCGGCGGGCGGCCTGCCGTTGCGGCGAATGCCAGACTGGCTGCGCACGATCGTGGCCTGGCTGATGCCGCGCGTTGGCCCGCGCGGGCTGGAATTCGCCCGTGCGCGGGTTGAGATGAAGGCAGTGGAAAGCGTGCTGCACCTGCGCCGCGAGATGCCGTCAAAGATGAAATGGATGATCCCAGCCCATGTCTGGCGGCTGGTTGCACCTTACGGGCTGAAGCCGCAGACTGGCGAAAATGACCATGGCCGTGATGCACGACACTGACGATGCCCCAGTCGAACTCTACCGCCCGCCCGCACCACGCCCGAAATCCCCGCTCCGCGCCCTGCTGAGTGCCGCCTTCAAGGGGGATCGCGATCTGCTGACGTTGCTGCCGGAGGATGCCTACAGGGCGCAGGTCAGCCCGCTGGGGCGCTCGCGGCGCTCTATCCTGCTGGTCAATGCTCCGGAGGAGATCGGGCCGATTCTCGCCAATGCGTCTGGCATCTATCCCAAGAACGACCTGATGGTGGGTGCGCTGGAGGGACTGGTTGGCAATTCGATCTTCGTTTCGGATGGCGCGGCTTGGAAACGGCAGAGGCGGATGATCGATCCGGCCTTTTCGCATATGCGGATCAATACGGCTTTCGCCTCGATGGTGGGAGCGGTGGATGAGTGCGAGACACGCTTCGATGATCTCGCGGATTCGCAACAACCATTCTCGCTGGATGCCGCCATGAGTTATCTCACGGCGGATATCATCTGCCGCACCATCTTCTCGCGGCCCTTCGATACAGGCATCGGTCAGGATGTGTTCCATGCCTTCACGGCGTTCGAGCGCAGTGTGGCCAATGTGGAATTGACACGGCTGTTGCTGGGCAAGCCTTTCGCCAAGGTGCCGCAACCGCCGAAGGTTCGGGAGGCCTGCCGCCTCATCCGCGCGCATTTCAACACGATGCTGGATGAATGGATGGCCGAGGGACACGGCCCGGAGGATGATATCGCGGGTGCGATCATCGCTGCGCGCGACCCTGAAACGGGCGAGCCTTTCAGCCGCGAGGAACTGATCGACCAGATCGGCGTGTTCTTTCTGGCCGGGCACGAAACAACGGCCAGCGTGCTGACCTGGGCCTTCTTCATCCTGTCGCAACAGCCCGAAACAGTGCGACGCATGCGGGACGAGATCGACCGGGTCGCGGGCGACGGCGAGGTTGGCTTCGAACATACAAAGAAGCTGGTTTTCACACGCAATGTTTTCCGCGAGACTTTGCGGCTTTATCCGCCGATCACCTTCATTCCTCGGGTGGCTGCAAAAGCGACTGTCATTGCTGGACGCAAGGTGAAACGCGGTGCGATGATCATGATCGCGCCCTGGACGATCCACCGGAACGCGGCGTTCTGGCCAAATGCCGACCGGTTCGATCCTGACAGGTTCTCGCCGGATCGCGAGGGTGAGGTAAAGCCCGGAACATATATCCCGTTCGGACTTGGCCCCCGGATCTGTGTGGGCGCAGCGTTTGCCACGGTCGAGAGCAGTCTGATCCTTGCACGCTTGGTGCGGCGCTACGATTTCGAGGCGCTGGATTCTGAGCGGGTGCAGCCGGCAGCGCGGCTGACGACGCGGCCCGTGCGCGAGATCATGTGTGTTGCGCGGCGGCGTCCCGTTGCCTGATGCGGCTCGCCTGCTGGCGCTTGAGCTTTTGCTGTTTCCACCAGTGCCAGATGATGATGCTGAGACCGATGGTGCATGGCGTGGCCCACAATATAGGGTCGAAGGCGCTCTGGGGGTGCAACCGCACTGCGCCAAAGGCGAAGAACGCAGTATAGACCGAGATTCCGGCACCTACGAGTGCCTTGAAATGCTCGATCAGATACTGCAGCCGCCACGGCGCAGGCGTGGCAATAAACCAGAGATTGGTAATAGCGGATGCAATGCCAATGGTCGCGATGCCCATCATGATGGGCTGTCCGATGAGATAACCCCGGATCGCACAGTTCAGCGCCGCGATGATGACCGCGATCTGCAGCGCAATGGGGAAGAACCGACGATGATTGCCGTGCGTGGCCTTGAGTTCGACCGCTTTCAGTCCGTGCCAGACCAGACTCACTGTCAGGATGGCGAGATAGAGCATCATCCAGCCAAAGAGCCCCCGGACAACCACGGGGTCTGTCATCTTCGGATGTGTTTCGATAGGCCAGCCCAGTGACAACAGGCTCATACCGATGGCGCATATGCCAGCCGTCATGATGCACCGCGAAAACACCCTCCCCCAGCGCTTGTGGGAATCGCTGCCTTTGCGACCAATGACGGGTAGCCAGAACGTGACGAGGCCCACCGCGCCCGCCGCGATGTGGATGACCAGAAAGATATCAAAAACCAGGATGACCGGGTCCAAACCCACCTCCGCTGATGAAGCGAACAACTGCACCATAAACGATGATTGACGGCAGGGGATTCGGGGAAACTACGCGGGCCGACGATAATGCTGCAAATTGTCGATTCGCTCTTTCCGACTCACCGAACCGCGTCCGGATTGTGACGATTCGATGGCATCCGCGATTCTGCCGCGTGATTTCAACAGTTTATCGCGGCATGCTCCAACGCTGGCTGCATACCGCAATTGGTAAATCAAGTGTTAATGAGCCACTAGATGTAGATAGTGCGATTTACCACACCGCAAGCCGGCAAACCCGTCTCCAGCTTGATGCTGAACTTCAGAATTGTCCGGATTCACATTCTGATTCATTGGGTTAACAGATATTTTCGACTTGTCCCCATAGTTCACAGGTCAGCCACAACATGTAGAATCAAAAAGAATCTCGACACACTATATCTTGACGATTGAGGCGATCGGTGCGTATCTTATAACCACTCCGGCAGAAGCTGCGGCGACAGGGAAACCAGCGCCACAGTTTCCCATCCAAGCGTGAAAGTCAGTTTGTGCGGCGGGGGCTGCACCGCAGATAGTGCGTGCCGGACTCAGTATTAACAAGCGCCCGTTTCAAGGCGCGGGGCGTAGTCAAACAAGCAGATTGGAACCGGGTCGTTGAATCCGGCGGGTGAATTCGTTTGCCCATAGAAAAGGAAAATTCGATGTTGATCGAGCGCCGTTACACCACCGAAGGCCAGAGCCCTTACGCCGGGATGACCTTCCAGTTCACCAAGTCCGAGATTCGCAATCCGGACGGATCGGTCGTGTTCAAACTGGAGAATGTCGAGGTGCCCGCGACATGGTCGCAGGTGGCGTCCGACGTGCTGGCGCAGAAGTATTTCCGCAAGGCGGGCGTACCTGCGCGGCTGAAGAGGGTGGAAGAGAACGATGTCCCCTCCTTCATCTGGCGTTCGGAAGCGGATGAAGCAGCGCTTGCGACCTTGCCGGAGAACGAGCGTATCATCGGCGAGACCTCGTCGAAGCAGGTGTTTGACCGTCTGGCCGGAACCTGGACCTACTGGGGCTGGAAGGGCGGCTATTTCAACAGCGATACCGACGCACAGGCGTTCTACGACGAACTCCGCTTCATGCTGGCCAATCAGATGGTCGCGCCGAACTCGCCTCAATGGTTCAACACAGGGCTGCACTGGGCCTATGGCATCGATGGCCCCTCGCAGGGCCATTATTACGTCGACTTCAAGACGGGCAAGCTGACCAAGTCGAAGACATCCTACGAGCACCCTCAGCCGCATGCCTGCTTCATCCAGGGCGTGCAGGACGATCTGGTCAACGAAGGCGGCATCATGGACCTCTGGGTCCGCGAGGCGCGCCTGTTCAAGTATGGCTCCGGCACGGGCTCGAACTTCAGCCGTTTGCGCGGCGAAGGCGAGAAGCTTTCGGGCGGCGGGCGTTCGTCCGGCCTGATGAGCTTCCTCAAGATCGGTGACCGTGCGGCAGGCGCGATCAAGTCGGGCGGTACTACGCGCCGTGCAGCCAAGATGGTGGTGGTCGATGCCGATCACCCCGATATCGAGACCTACATCGACTGGAAGGTGAAGGAGGAACAGAAGGTTGCGGCCCTCGTCACGGGGTCCAAGCTCGCGAAGAAGCACATGACCGCAATCATGAAGGCCTGCGTCAACTGCGATGGCCCGGGCGATTCCTGCTTCGATCCTGAAAAGAACCCGGCCCTCAAGCGCGAGATCAAGATGGCGCGCCGGGTGATGATTCCGGACAATTACATCAAGCGGGTGATCCAGTTCGCCAAGCAGGGCTACAAGGACATTTCCTTCGATGTCTATGACACCGACTGGGATTCCGAGGCGTATCTCACGGTTTCCGGCCAGAACTCCAACAACTCGGTCTCGCTGAAGGATGATTTCCTGCGCGCGGTCGAAAAGGACAGCGACTGGCACCTGACGGCCCGCAAGGACGGCAAGGTGATGAAGACCCTGAAGGCCCGCGACCTGTGGGAGAAGATCGGCTACGCGGCCTGGGCCTCGGCTGATCCGGGCCTGCATTTCAACACCACGATGAACGACTGGCATACCTGCCCTGCCGCTGGTCCGATCCGCGCGTCGAATCCGTGCTCGGAATATATGTTCCTCGACGATACGGCGTGCAATCTGGCCTCGCTGAATCTGCTGCAGTTCTTCGACAAGGCAGCCGCCAAGGTCGAGATCGAGAACTACGAGCATGCCGTGCGCCTGTGGACCATGGTGCTCGAAATCTCGGTGACAATGGCGCAGTTCCCCTCGAAGGAAATCGCGCAGCTCTCCTATGAGTACCGCACGCTGGGCCTTGGCTACGCCAACATCGGCGGCCTGCTGATGACGCTTGGTCTCTCCTATGATTCCGATCAGGGCCGCGCCATTGCGGGTGCGCTGACCGCCATCATGACCGGCGTGTCCTACGAGACATCGGCGGAAATGGCCAAGGAGCTTGGCCCCTTCCCCGGCTACAAGGCGAACGCGAAGAGCATGCTGCGCGTGATCCGCAACCATCGGCTGGCAGCACACAGCAAGACCACGGGCTATGAGGGCCTCGCGGTCGATCCCGTGCCGATGGACGCTGAATCCAACCCCGACCAGCGCCTTGTTACCCATGCCCGCGCGGCGTGGGACCGGGCGCTCGCCAAGGGCGAAGCACACGGCTACCGCAACGCACAGGCCACCGTGATCGCGCCCACCGGCACGATCGGCCTCGTGATGGATTGCGACACCACCGGCATCGAGCCGGATTTCGCCCTGGTCAAGTTCAAGAAGCTGGCGGGCGGCGGCTATTTCAAGATCATCAACCGTGCTGTTCCCGAGGCGCTGCGTGCGCTTGGCTACCGCGAAAACGATATTGCCGAGATCGAGGCCTACGCCCTCGGCCACGGCTCGATGCGGCAGGCACCGGGCGTTAACCACTCCTCGCTCAGGTCGAAGGGCTTTGACGAGATCGAGCTGGAAAAGCTCGAGAAAGCACTGCCTTCGGCTTTTGACATCAAGTTCGTGTTCAACAAATGGGCGTTGGGCGATGTGCTGATGGCGAAGCTGGGCGTTCCGGCTGACAAGCTGGAAGATCCCGCATTCGAACTGCTGCCGTTCCTGGGCTTCACCAAAGCGGAGATCGAGCTTTGCAACATCCACGTCTGCGGAGCGATGACGCTGGAAGGCGCGCCGCACCTGAAGCTGGAGCATTACTCCGTGTTCGATTGCGCCAACCCCTGCGGCAAGCTGGGCAAGCGCTATCTCTCGGTGGAAAGCCACATCAAGATGATGGCGGCAGCGCAGCCCTTCATCTCGGGTGCGATTTCCAAGACCATCAACATGCCGAACGAGGCGACGGTTGAGGATTGCAAGAGCGCCTACATGCTGTCGTGGAAGCTGGCGCTCAAGGCCAACGCGCTCTACCGCGACGGCTCCAAGCTATCGCAGCCCCTCAACGCCGCGCTCATTGAGGACGACAGTGAGGAACTGGACGATTCGGTCGAGACGCTGATGGCCCAGCCGATGGCACAGCGCGCCATCACCGTGACCGAGCGGATCGTGGAGCGCATCATCGAGAAGCACGTGCGCGAACAGGAAAAGCTGCCGTCCCGCCGCAAGGGCTACACCCAGAAGGCGAAGGTTGGCGGACACACGGTGTTCCTGCGCACCGGCGAATATGAGGATGGCCGTCTGGGTGAAATCTTCATCGACATGAACAAGGAAGGCGCCACGCTGCGCGCCCTGCTCAACAACTTCGCCATCGCGGTGTCGCTGGGCATGCAATACGGTGTTCCTCTGGAGGAATATGTCGAGACCTTCACCTTTACCAAGTTCGAGCCCGCTGGCCTGGTGCAGGGCAACGACACGATCAAGATGGCGTCATCGATCCTCGACTACATTTTCCGCGAACTCGCGATCAGCTACCTCGGCCGCAACGATCTGGCCCATGTGCAGCCGGACGAACTGAACGCCGCAGCGCAAGCCCGCGACGACCACAACGGACCGGGCGCGACGGCGCAGCGCGTGGTCTCCAAGGGCCTGACGCGCGGTCGCCCCACCAATCTCCTGTCGGTCTCCGGCGGGCAGATGACGGGTGGCACGCCAACGACCGGCCAGACGCAGATGCAGGCGGATGCAAGCGGCGGCGCGCAGGTGTTCTCGTTCCTGGGCGCGACGGCGCTGAAAGCCGAGCCGTTCGAGGTGAAGAGTGTGGAAGCGCTGTTCCATCCCGCAGCCAAGCTTTCGGAAGCGGCGAGCGGGCCGGACCAGCGCACGGTGGCCAGGATGAAGGGCTATCTCGGCGAAGCGTGTGGCGAGTGCCAGAACATGACGCTGGTGCAGAACGGGACTTGCAAGAAGTGCGATACGTGTGGGGCTACGACGGGGTGTTCGTGACACTACCATGAATAACTCAACGCGCTTTGAAAGCATCCCGCATATCGTCTTAACAGCCCTACCTGATGCCGAGCGTGAAAACTCTTGGCATCTAATAACTATTCTCTCGCGCTTATCTCAATGCATTGATGACTTTGAAGCTGCATTAGAAATAATGCAGCACTCAAATGAAGTAGTAGCATCGTCGATGTCTGCGCGCACAGAAAAGATGCTGTCTCAGCAATTTGATGAGTATCGCGCTTTGATGGATCGAGCGAGAAGATTTTCAAGATGGGAGTTTGTTGGTCTTCGAGACGCTACGATGACACTGAGTCACTTTCTAGCAACATTGAAGGCAATAAATTTCAATGGAATGCCATTCATTTCTAAATTTGTTGATCATAAAAAACTAAGAAATGCACGCAAAGAATTCGAAAAGATATTTCCTGATGTCATAGATATGCGAAACAATGTTGCTCATTCTGGAGAAACAATTACCGACAAGAAACGAGTGAACCGACACACTATTGAAACAGGAATGAATCAACACGGCTTTAAAGTTGCAGAAGGAAATAGCATTTTCATTGGCCAGTCGATGGCCGACGGCGTATCTTTCTCCACACAACGAGGCCCACATGAATCAAAAGCTAGTGTTAAGTCTGTGCGGATCGACTATAATTCTTTAATACAATTGAACAATATTTTTAACATGGTTTGTGCGGCAATAGCTCCTGCTGAAGATGCAACCCGCGAATTACTGAGATCAAAGTTTGATGAGACAGGAAATCCTCGCTCTGAGAATGCCCCGTGATCTCTTAGAATTACGGTGACAGCATAAACATTGCAGCAATGCGCTCGCTCGAACGCCGTGCGTGCTTCGAGACGAATTACGGTGACAGGATACACATTGCAGAAATGCGCTCGCTCTAGCGCCGTGCGTGCTTCCAGACGGCGGAATTACGGTGACATGATATCAATTGCATAATTACCCCGCCCTTTGCCCCGCCACATCCTGTCCGCAAAGCGAGGACAGCTGCCGGTTTCTTCCGCTCTCGCAAACGCTTCGCTCCAGAAAGCGGAAGCAGTCCCCGGTTTGCTGCACTGTGCAGCAGCGGAAGTACGGGAACGCCATAACAATTGCATCAATGCCATCCACCCACCTCCTCATGTCGAGGTGCGGAGCGAAGGGTTACGGGGACATGATATCAATTGCATAATTAACTACTCCATCATCCCGCCCCATCCTGATCGCAAACCGAGGACAGCTACCGGTTTCTTCCACTGCGCAAATGCTCCGCTCCAGAAAGCGGAAGCAGTCCCCGGTTTGCTGCATCGCTCCGCAGCGAATGAACGAGTTACGGAGTTACGGGGACATGATATCAATTGCATTAATTCTTTGACCCCTCCCTCGTGCGTCCTTCGAGGCTCGCTACGCTCGCACCTCAGGATGAGGAGTGCGGTAACTAGCAGCAAACGTCTGGCTGTCTCCCACGCCAAACCCCACAGAAATCCCCCGATTTTTCGCAAATAGACCCTGCTCTGTGCGCATGGCATTTTCTCCCCACGCCCTTGCCTCACAAGACTCAGTCACCAATCGTCCCAATACTACTGGTAAGCAGTAGTGCGCCATGCTAAGGTATGGATGGGATGAAGCAAAAGCCCGCCAGAACATCATCAAGCATGGCATCATATTTGATGAGGCGAAGGTGGTCTTTTCCGATCCCTCCGTCTTCATGCGGTATGATGACCGGTTCGACTATGGCGAAGACCGTTTCGTGATCATCGGCATGCCGGCGGCCCGGGTTTTGTATGTTGTGGCCGTGGAGCGGGATGGGCTAATCAGGATCATCTCGGCGCGCAAGGCGTCGAAGGAGGAAGCGAATGTCTACTTCAAGGCCGCTCACGGCGGATGAGATGGACGCCCTGTCCGAGCGCCCCTGGACAGAGGCGGAGCTGCTGGCTGCGCGGCCTCTTCCGCTGGCGAAGCGTATCCGGATGCGGCTCGCGCTGACCCAGGAGGATTTCGCCAGCCGCTACCGGATTCCGCTTGGCACACTGAGGGACTGGGAGCAGGGCCGCGCAGAACCTGACGCGACTGCAAAAGCCTATCTCGATGTCATTGCGCAGGAACCCGATACTGTCGCCGGGGCGCTGGCGCGGAAGACGGCGGCGTGAGGGGGAATAGATGCTTTCGGTATCATGGCACAGCAATATCCGCCACATCACCACGCTTGCCGAACCGCGCCATCACCCGCTAACACCAACGCATGCTTGCCCGCGTCCTGGATCTCTTCGCCCTTCTCTCTGCCCTGATCGCCGCCTGGCTCTGGTACAAGGCGAGCAGCAATCGCGTACGCCGCATCGACAAGGACGAGTCACTCGACCACCGGGATTTCAACCGCATCGTTGTCATGATGAACCGCACGCAACTGCTCAACCGGCGAGCGGCACTGGCCACTGCGGCCTCGGCGTTGGCCATCGCGCTGAAATTCGCCTACGATCTTCTGACGCGTCCCTAGGGTTCAGATCAACGCCCGCCCTTTCGTGCGCTGGATGGCTTCCAGTGACGTTGCATTGGGGCAATAGCTGCTCCACTTGCCGTCTTCCGGATTATGGGAAAGATCGCGCTCGCATTGCTCCTTGTTGCCGCAGCAGGAGCAAGAGGCTTCCAGATCGCGCATGAGGCCCGGCGCGAGGCGCTCCACATCTGAGCGGGCGAGGCCCAGCGCTGCCATGCGCTCGTAGAGCAGATCGGCGGCACCCGGCCCCCGCGCCGCCAGCATGCGCAAATCATCCGCTGTGAATCCCACGTCATGCGCCATACGGTCGACCTCCTCAGGCGAAAGTGCTGCTAGTTCGGTGCGTCTGCGCCACCAATCTGCAAGCCGCACGAGCAGGCCCGATGCCTGTGCTTGCCGATCCTGTCCGTTTCGTTCCGTCATTTTGGCTGCTCCCCCGGTCACGATTGAATAATGGATAGCGCCAAGCATCGCAGCGGCGCGGGGCGCCAGCTTTGAGGCAGATCAAGACGAGACCGGGGCGCTCTCCTCAAGCACAGACGAGCACGGCCCTTGCAAGTGCCCTAATTTGAACATTGTTCAATATAAAATGAACATCGTTCAAATTACAAGGAGGAACGTACATGCCAACATCACTGTCACCCATCAAAGCCAGCCTCGCCGTCGCAGCACTGATGACGTTGACGGCCTGCGCCGTGCAGCGCGTCGAAGGCATCGTCGAGGGCGGTCAGGAGGCTTTCACCGGGGGCAGCTTCCGCGAGATCGACGGCGGCGGGGTGCTTACCGTGCGTTCCAGCAGCGGCGCGGTCTGCACCGGCGATTTCGTCTATATCCGCCCGCGAGAGGGTGCCGGCACTTTTCGCTGCTCGGACAACCGGACTGGTCCGTTCTCGTTCGTATCGACAGGCTTTCGCGGCACGGGAACCGGCATGATCGGCGGCAGGCGGTTTGTGTTCCGGTTCGGATGAGGAACCCGGCCCGGTCAGTAGCCGGTATCAATGGTCCAGCGCGTGGACACGCCGACACTGAGCTGGTCGCGCGTGCCGCGCTGGGTCACCAGTGGGGATTTCGCGGCATCGCCCGCCAGCCGGTTGGCCTGCACATAGGCGGTTGATTCCAGGCGCGGGGTCCATTGATAGGCGACCTGCGCGGCAGCACCATACGAGAGAACGCCGTCCGCCGCCTTGAACTGCGGCAGGCCGGAGCGGAGCGATTGCTCATAGGTCACGCCCAGATAGGTCTGGGTGAAATCGCGCCCGGCAAGGGCCAGCCGTGGCCCGGCGGACAATGTCCAGCGCTCGCCAAGGCGGGTGAACGCGTCGAGTTTGAGATCGCCCATCAGCGCATCATGGGCGAAGATCCCGTGCCGGAGTTCGACACGGGCCCGCAGCCACGACAGCGGATAGATTTCCGCAAATCCGCCGATTTCTCCGCCAAAACGGGTGTCGCCAAGGCCCCTGAGCTCCGTATGCGAACTGGCGTTGCGACCCCACAGAAGTTTGCCCGCTACACCGGCCCGCCAGATATCACCTTCCACAAGGCCAATGCCGATGTTGTCGTCCGCGACCGACAGCCAACGGCTGCCAAGTCCCCGCCCGATCGAGAAGACCGGCGCGATTGAAGGTCGGAAGTCCTTCGAACCAAGGAACGCGGGTGCCGCGCCAAGTCGGACGCCGATGGTCACGTTCCAAGTATTAGGGGCAGCCTTTGCTTCCACAGACCGCATGTCGATCTGGGCATGGGCGGGAATGAAGGACATAGAAAGAATGGCAAAGGCCAGTGGTGCACGCAAGACAGAAACTCCGACATGTTCGGGGGATAATTCCAATACGATTAGCTAAACTATTAAGGTTTAAGTTTGATTGACCCGGCGAATTTCCCGGATTGATCGTCATTCCGCCCTGTGACATTCTCATCATCGTCATGACGAGCAGCAAACAGATAGGTTTGCGCCCGATAAGCTCGCCGGAAAGACCGCGACATGAGCGAAACCGACGTCGTCACCTCAGGCAAGGAAGGGCTGGCGCGCCGCTCCTTCCAGATGGGCCTGTTCCTGTGGATTGCGAGCGGAGTGATCCTTGCTGGCGGCATAGTCTGGCTCGGGATGCCGGGGGTGTTCGAGTTCAACTCGCCAGATTTCTTCCCAGTCCCGGTTGCTCTTGCCGCCTTCGCAGCAGTGATCGGTACCATCCATATGGTGCAGGGAGTTCTCCAGTCAGCCCGGTTCAGCAAATATGGTGCATCGACGCTCGAAGCCGGCCCCGCTGTGCTGGGGCAGGTTTACCGAGGGCGCATCCGGACAGCGCGTGATCTCGATGTGTCGGGGCCTTTCTCGATTCAGCTGCTGTGCGAGAAGAAGTCCGGCGTGAACCGCGATAGAACGTCCGCAGTTCTGGCATCTCTGTGGGAAGGGTCGGCTAGCGCCCCCGCCTCGACCCGCTCGAGTGCCGGCATTCCCTTCGCCTTCCAGATTCCGGCGAATGGTCTGCCTGGCGGGACGATACCGGGGTCAGACGGTAATCTCGAGATTTCTTCGATCTTCTGGACGCTCAGCGTTTCCGCGCCGATGCAGGGATTGCAGTACCAAGCAGCGTTTCCCGTCGATGTCGATGTGCCGGGTTCCTCGCAGAACACTGCAGAAGAAGCCCCGCTGATGCCAGTGAACGCGGCGGGAGCCTTCGCGGGCCACATCCGGCCCGAGCAACAGCTGGCGCGCATCACCCGATTGATCGCTCCAGTCCTCGGCATTCTGCTGGTGGCAGCAGGCGGATACGCGACAGTCAATCAATGGCAGCTTGGCCAGAACGGGGCGGCCTTCACGGGCAGGATCGTCTCGGTCGAGACGCCCGCTATCGGCATCGCGCTCGATGGCGGCGGCACTGTGCGCATTCCGCGCGTCACGAAATACAACAGCTGGCAGACGGGTCAGCCCGTACGCATGACCTGCCGCGACAATGGCGGAGGTATCCGTACCTGCCGGATGGATACCGGGTTCGACCGCTGGATCGACGCGCTCGGTACGCTGGCGGTGGGGCTGGCGCTGCTGCTCCTGGGCGGCTGGCTCTGGCTCCGCTGGCGCGGGCGGAAGATAAGCCACTGATCTGCTTCGGGTGTATGATCTGGAATTGCGGTACTGTGATCTTGTTTGCAACAATGCCATCCAGTCGCCAATCCACCCCTGATCTTCCCAAATCCCTCCCGCATCGCCGCACCGCGTGGTATCCTGCACTCGGATTAGGCGTGTTGTGAAACGGGAGGCGTCCATGATTTTTGCTCGCAGCTTGCTGATGAGTCTAGCGGTCGCAGGCATTGCCGCATCAGCCGCTCAGGCCGAAACCATCCGCGATCTCTTCGGCGATGGCACGCAAAAAGGCTGCTACAAGCGCGTTTATGACGAGGCGCATTTCGCGAAAAATCCGAAGCAGCGGGTAAAGGTGATAGCCTTCGATTTCGAGCCGCAGAAGGATGCAAACTCGCGCATCAGCATGGGTGCCATCCACTTCGGGGTGTCCGTGATCTTTCGTGCGAAAGCGGATGGCGAAGGCGGCGCGCCGTCGGCGTGCAAGGACGAGGGCGGCAAGATCGCCTGCTATGCCGAAGGCGATGCGGGCACGTTCGAGGTTGCGCGCGAGGGCAGCGACGGGATCAAGCTGCGCATGACGCGCGGGCTGGGCTTCGAGAACGACACGAAGAAAGGTTTCGTCAGCATGGAGGATGGGCCGGACGACAAGGTATTCATCCTGCGCAAGGCACCACTCAAGGCCTGTGACATCCTGCGTTGAGACTTTGGCCGCAGGATGACAAATATCGGCAACCGTGAGACGGATGCGTCAGCATTCCCTTCCGGCAGAGACGCCATGCAACAGTCCATCGCCCATATCGCTTTTGTGGTGCGTGATTACGACGAGGCCATACGCTTCTACACGCAGACACTCAGCTTCACGCTGGTGAAGGATGAATACCAGCCCGAACAGGACAAGCGCTGGGTTATTGTCGCACCGCCGGGCTCTGACGGCTGCTCCATCCTGCTGGCGAGGGCTTCAAAGCCGGAACAGGAGCTGTATATCGGCAACCAGGCGGGCGGGCGTGTATTCCTGTTCCTGCAAACGGATAATTTCCAGAGGGATTATAAGGCAATGCAGGCCAAAGGTGTGCGCTTCATCCGCAAGCCCAAGACGCTGGATTATGGCACGGTCGCTGTTTTCGCAGACCTCTACGGCAACCTGTGGGATCTCGTGCAGTTCGCATGAGGCAGACTATGTGCGGCCTCATGCGAATCTCGGATTCAACCGCATCCATCTCCGGCTCTCGCTTGTAGTCACTCCATGCCACTCCTCATTTTTACCGTTGTGACTGCGCTCGTCTTCTGCATCGGGGATGCGTTCATGATCCCGCTTGTCATGCGGCCGCTGTTCCAGTCGGCGCTCGGCAGCCAGATGCTGGAGGCGCTGCGCCTTGGTCCGGCGGCACTTTTCTATTGCATTCACATCGGCGGGCTCGTGTATTTTGCAGGGCTTCCAGTCGTGCGCGGCGGGACAGCAACGGAGGCTCTCACAAACGGCGCAGTTCTCGGGCTTGTGGCCTATTCCTGCTACGAGATGACGAGCTGGACCATCATGCGGGACTGGCACATCACACTTGTGCTGGTGGATCTGGTCTGGGGCACGGTGCTGTCCGGCACAGCTGCATGGCTTGGTGCAATCGCGATGGGCCGGTCACTGGCATCGTCCGTGCCGCCGGTCTAAGAGATCGCCGCCAACCAGACGCATCAGGCGTCTCGCCCACCGTATCACTTTATGCCGGAGGCATCTTGCGTCGCATCCTGCTACCCTTCGTTCTTGTTCTCATCACGATAATTGTTGGCCTGACCATGCTCTGGGCCGCGCTGGCGCTGTGGTTCAGGCTACCGGTAGACGAGCCGTGGAAGACCCTGGTGGCATTTGCCGTCGTGCTGCTGGGCCTCGCCATAATCGGGTGTCTGTTCACCCGTTACCGACTCCCGGCTTTTGGCGCGTTTGCAGCATTCCTGTGCGGCGTTCTGCTGTGGTGGAGCACGATCCTACCACCTGCACTGGCTAATTTTGCGCCGGATGTCGAACGTCAAGTCACTGGTCTACGGGAGGGCGAACAACTGACCCTGACGAATGTGCGCAACTTCGCATGGCGCAGCGACGCCGATTTCACGCCGCAGTGGGAGACCCGCAGCTATGACCTCACACAACTGCGCAGCCTGGATCTCTTTCTGTCGCACTGGGATGGGCCAAACATCGCCCACATGATCATGAGCTTTGGCTTTTCAAACGGAGAATATCTCGCATGGTCGGTTGAGGTTCGGCGGCGCATGGATGGTGCCTTCTCGCCCCTGGATGACTTGTTCAAGAGCAACCCGCTGGTTGTGATTGCCGCTGATGAGCGGGATGTCATCGGCGTACGATCGAATGTCAGGCGGGAGGATGTCCACCGTTACAGACTCAACCTCAAGCAGGAAACGCTGCGCACGATGCTGCTGGAATATGTGGCGCAAGCCAACGAACTCGCAAAGCAGCAAGCTTTCTACAATTCGCTAACAACGAATTGCACGACTACAGTTGTGAAGATGATGCGCGCCGTTGGTGCGACATTGCCGCTGGACTGGCGCCTTATCGTCAATGGTCGGTTGCCGGATTACGCCTTCGATGCGGGCGCGCTGGATGGACGCTTCACACTTTCCCAGTTGAAGGCGCGGGCACCCATAGGCGAGCGAGCACTCCGGGCAGGGATTTCGCCTGCGTTTTCGCAAGCGATACGTGCGGAGTGATGATGACAGGGCGAATGTTCGGAGCAGGGCAGACCATCATCACAAATAACAGTTCCCGATTGCAATCATGTTTTGGTGCCACGGGAAGATAAAAACCGATATCTCTTGAATTTCCAAGACAGACGCCCCAATTTGAGGTAGTTGGCTTTTGCGATAAAGCGCCGTCTCCACAAAAAGACCGCAGCTTAATACACGCCAATAATTCTCTCATGACATCCAATGACGTGTGTCGGGGATAAACTCGACCAAGGACAATACGATGCCAAAGGGAACAGTGAAATGGTTCAATCCGGACAAGGGCTTCGGCTTTATCCAGCCTGATGATGGCGGCGGCGATGCTTTCGTGCATATCAGCGCGGTGGAGCGTTCGGGCCTGAACGACCTGCGTGAGGGACAAAAGCTCGAATTCGAGCTGCTGCCTGATCGCAAGAGCGGCAAGATGTCGGCCGAGAATTTGAAGCTTCTGGACTAAACT